>NZ_ATYO01000034.1 GCF_000427725.1 Mesorhizobium sp. WSM3224
CCTGCAAACGCAAAGCGGTTCTTGATCTTGCAGAGTTGGTCCGGCGATGGGGGCCGGACCAGCCGTGCCTTCACTGGGATCTGGTGAAGGTGATCTTCTGCCATGAATGCCGCGGCGCCGGCCGAGACGACCGCAATCCACGGTTCGCCAGGCCGGCGCTCGCTTCAGGCAATCTCCCCAACGAGAGGCGCCGGCCACCTTAGCCCGCTGCGCGTGTGGGGGCACATCCGCAGCGGGCTATCGGACCGCTGAACTCGGGAGATGCATCATTGCTCCCGAAAATCCTTCAATGACGCGTGCCGAAGCTTTTCCTCGCCTTTGAGGAACTTCACCCGGCCGACAAGTCCAGGCTTCAGCCATTCCGTCTTTTCTTTCGCCAGGCCTTTCGGCGGCGGCGCGCCGGTCTTACCTTGGACGCGATGAGCCACTTCATCCCAGGTACTAATTAGGGTGTACTAATACACGCATGATTTGTCCGACGTACCTCATTGTGCAAGCGTATGAATGGCCATGGCGGGAGTAACAATAGCCTTCAGCCGGCGCCATATGTCGTGAGCCCCCCGCCGCCGGTCAGGCCCGGTTCGTGCTACCCCCCGCAGCCGGCCGGGCCGCTGCATTATGGGCGGCATTCGTATGGTGGTTTGGAGCGGGGTCCAAGTAGGTTCCCGGCGAGCACGTAAGACTGAAGCAATGGGAGAGGTGTCAAGGTTCGCGGACATCGAAGGCCACGAACAGTGCCGCTCCGGTGGCCTCCTCAACGATCATCTCAACCAGTTCACAGTTGGTGGCAGACAGGTCCGGGTAGAGTTCGCGAACCGCCGCAATGGTTGCCTTCACAGACACTATGTCGCCGGGTTGGAAGCCCGTGAGGGCCCCACAAACCAGCTCCCTGGCCGTGCTTTCCGGGCCAAGTAGGTGCTTGAATGTTCATCTCAAGCCTCCCCGAGACAGAACCCCAAGGGCCAATCTTGTGTCGCACTTTCTGGAAAAATCAAGAGGTCGGAAACGTGCGATAGTGGGTCGGTTTGAAATTCAGCGGCTTCGGATTAGCAATCTAGCTTCTCGCAAGAGCGACGCCCAATGGAAGCTGCCCAAAAGGCTGACAAGCTCCCGAGCCTGCTCGTAGGTGACGCCGGTTTCTCTGACCAAGCGTTGAATCACCGGGCCATCCATCGATTGTGGCTTATGAGGCTCGTCGGACATACATGAGTCTCCCCGGCCGGCAACGCCTCTATCTCAGAAAGGGTTCCGGCCCTAGGCTCTTCTGTCCGATCTCGTACAAATCAAACTATCACCGCGCGGCGGAGGCGGGAAACAGGCCTGCCCGGCGTGGGTCAACCGGACAGGCCCGTCTCGGAGTTGGAATGGAGCGAACTCCGATAGCGGTCGGTGAATGCTAAGAACCGTGCCGCGCAGCGAATCAAGGCGCGACTTATAACTTGGTTCCGGAACATTTTAGCCAAAGTGAATGTTTAATTCGTTATGGCGACGGTCGATATCCAAGAGTGCCGAGCAGCGCTCATGCTGATAAGGCGCACGATCGAAGAAAATTGCCCGCCGGGCGTGCTTCCAACCGAAGAAATGGTCAACGGGCTTTATGGGCCGGAGTTGATTCATGAGGCCGAAGCGTTGGCAACGGCGATTGTCGCGACGGTCGACAAGCTCTCTCGCCAAATACCCTCGGCAAGCAGCATCACATAGAGCCTGTCCCACTTCGGGACCAAAATGATGGCATCCGCCTTGCTTCTAATAAATCGCCGGTACTTCTCCACCGGGCTCCTGATGGGGATCGGGAGTAACTTCCGCCGGGCTTGAGGTCTGGGGTTCCTCGCCCGGCGGTCCCGCTCCCAGGAGTCGCTAAAAAAGAACCGGTGTCTTCGCACCAGCCCGGAGATCCGATCTAGAATCGGTCCCATGGAAGCGATCTTCGACGACCTTTCCAGTGCTCTGAGAGCCCCACCAGCACGCTTGCGGGCTCGCTACGGCGCGATTGTGCTGCGCTTGGCTGAAAGCCTCGCTACCGGCCTTGCAATCGGCGTTGGCTTCGCCATCGTCCACGCCTTCGCGGGCTAAACTGCCTTGGCGACGGCCGAGGCCAACAAGCGAACGACAATGTCTGGCAGGGCATCACGCCAGGCCTCTGCATCCTTCGCCAAAATCAAGGTGCGGCGGCCGACCTTGCGGCACTTCAATCGACCGGCCGCAATCTCTTCATAGACCAGCGACCGCCCGATGCCGTGCGAGGCACCGAATTCCAAGATTGTGTGGGCTGCCTTTTCGGCTCCTACTTCTGCGCTTCCGACCTCGTTCATCATTCGCTCCTTTCCGAACTTCGAGGCATAAAAAAAGACCGCGCCGAACCCCCACTTTGACAGGGAATCCGGCACGGTCTTCGGATCTGTTACGAATTCGAATTGTTGCCTCCGCCCCACGGAAAAAGCAGCCTCAGGTCCGTGCAAACCGTATTGGCTCAGCTCAAAGTCGTTATCTAGCGATAGACAGGTTCGGAAGGGGGACGGCTGATCGAAGCTCTAATGAATATACACCCGCGGATGCGCAAACGCGTATCGGCGCTGATCGCCACATTGGGAGAGGAATTGGCAGCTCTCGACGGCAGACCACAGCTAAGAGGACGCTAGCCCGACGCTGGCCTAACAATGCAGGCGGTGATGCATGGCTCTCACTACCGACGCAAAGCTGCTGACAATCTGCCCAAAACGATGACCGTCAAAAAAATACTGACCGAGACATATGCCCATCCGAGCCCGCCCCCCAGCCGCGCCCTTGACGTTGTACTATGCTAAATTAGTTCTGGCTCACGTTTGCAGATTGTTCCCTCTCCGGGCTTTGCTGCAGAGGCGCAGCTTCCATTAGCGGGACGCTGAGCGCCTCCAAAGTGTGGCTATGTTGAGTTCACGCCGTCATCAAAATCAGCTGCATGGCCGCCCTAGGCGTGAAATCGACGGCAAAGGGCGGTGAATAGGCTATTCCGAATTTGCAGGGAAACAACGAAACTTGGCGAATGTCCAAGAAACGCAGCCACCATATTATTGTTTGCCGAGGAGGTGTCCGGCCCGACGAGCTTTGTCCGCATGCCAATCGCCTCGAAGCCGTCCTGCAGCGGTCTGGCCGTAAACTGCGGCTTCAACAAGCGGATACCGTGACCAACTACACTCGCGAACTTATCACAGAATTGCTGGCCGGATGCGCATGGACGAAACGCGGCTCAGAGGTTCGTTCGCTGAGTCGTTCAGAACAGACATTTGACATGAGAAGGAGGTGTCCACGATGACGGACCGTCCACTTCCTAATGGGGCGCACGTCGCCCTCTGCCTCCGCGAACTTCGGAGTCGATTGGGAATCACCCAAAAAGATCTGGCGAAGGATATGGGAACGACCCGGCAAACTGTCTCCCGATGGGAGACAGGAAAGGAACCGCTGAATGTTGAGCAGGTCGAGGGTCTCTGTATGGCTTTGAAATGCACGAGAGATGAATTTCTGGGGTCCAATAGTGACTTTCAGGAGATGCCGAATAATTCATCGAATACTGCAGCAGAAGTCCGATATGGCACTTTCAAGGTAAAGATGACGTCCGGAACACGTAAATATCCAATTGGTGAACAGACGCGCGCCTCTATTTTACATCAACTTAGATTGCTTAGTGCTATTCGGTCGAATCACATCAGCAGGCGCTGGATCCATTTCGCAACGTTCAACAATAAATTGGCGCTTCTCAACTTGAGATACATCCTTTCCGTTGAGTTGATTGGAGATGATGTGGAGGCGATGCCACAATATTATCGTCCAGAGGTATATCAGGCTCTCGACGATTTGGATTCAAACGAGGTGTCTGAAACACTGCAGAACGAATGTGAGATTATCATCGCAGAAATTGGCGAGGAAAAAGCGATGCGGATGGTCTCCTGTGTTCGTGTCACATACGAGAACGGGGAGGATGAGTGGAACTTGCTGGATAATGGATGCGCCGACACTTTCTTCGGATTGGAAGCCGCGAGCTTTGACATTCCCCAATGTACTTTCGCTGAAACTGAGGAGGAGGGCTACTACCGGGCGCGCTACGCCAACTTGGATCATGTCGCAGTGATGGAGGTTCCGAGCGACCGCTACCACAGACTTACCCGTAATAGACCGAGTGCACGTCGGAGAAGGACGATGCCGCTGTGCGGCCATTTTCAACCCAACGCATCAACGGGATAGGCTGGTGCTGCGAGAGAGGATTGAACTCTAAATAGCTCTAATAAAATCAACGGCTTAAGTCATAATTTGTAACATTGTAACTCATAGTTGAGCGTATGAATCCCGTGGCGGTCGCCGAAAATCGCAGCGCCGGGCTCCGCTGGCAATCCGTGGAATGGGAGGATGTCATGGCCGAAGTTGCAATCAGTGCATCCTGTGCGCCAATCCCTCCGCGCCTCATGGCTGCAGCAGAGCGCCACCATATTGCGCCCACAGATGTTCGCAGTCCCATGTCCGTAAGCTTGGCGTTCCAGGCTCCCCATAGAAGACCATTGCACCGCGAACGTCGTATCCAAGCACCGACGCGTTGGCGACGAACTGGATGGCGTGCCCCAAGCTGATGGTGCCTATCCGGGCCTCAGTCTTAATGGTGAGATCGATCACCCCATGGATTTCCGCGTCCGCGCCTCTGCCGGCCAAAACAGCGGTCGAGATCGCATCGTTCAGAGCAAGAAGCATCGCGGAGTCCACGTAAGCAGCGCTTGGTAACTGCGAAACGCGAAATTTGTTCCGCCTCCGTGAAGTGATCTGAGATCAGCTATCCAGTTCAAGCGGCTCATGGTCCGGCTGCCATGCCAAATGACCTGCCGGAGATCGCGCCGGTCAATCGGCGGGCCGCATTTCCTGCAACGGTAAAGCTATCCTGTTCGCGGGGAAGATCTCTCCCATGTCGGCGCCCGATAATGGGTGGCCCAAGCTCCGCAGGCTTCAGCCTCGAATCCTCGCGCTCAAGCGTTTTGCGGTCGTTGCAGTGCTGGTTGCTGACGGCCAACAACGGCCGCTACATGGGCGGCGCGTTCGTCACCTTCAAAGCTGACAAGCGGCAGGCGCTCTGGGACCGTGTGCAAGGCAAGGCAGGAGCACCGCTGCCGAAGGGCTTGGCCAACGAGAAGGCAGAATGGCTGAAGCCGGGTCTGATCGGACGGGTGAAGTTCCTCAAAGGGAGGAGAAGCTGCGGCATGCGTCGCTGAAGGAATTTTCGCGAGGAGGGTTAGGGTTAGGTTCAAAACTCACTCTTTAGGCCGCTGCCAGTGACTGAGTTGCGGAAATAATCTCCCATTGTCAGTGACCCCAATATGCGCGACAATTTCTCCCTCCGAAGGCCGATGATATAGAGCCGGCCGAGAGGCGAAGCTATGTGCCGACTGAGCCTTCCGTTCGCTGTTGTCGTTTGGCTGGTGAGCGTCTTTTCACCCGTGTTCGCCGCAGATTTCACGAAGCCGGGGCCGTTTGCGATTGGTCTCCAGAAGTTCACCATCCCTGACACTTCTGGCAAACATCCCATGGCTACTATGGTCTGGTATCCTGCCGCCGGTCCCGCACCCGATCCCAACGGCGCAATCTTGAAGGTGTCGATAGATGCACCTGCGGCAACAACCGGTCCCTATCCTTTGGTGATCTTGATCCACGGGCTCGACGGTAACGGCAGCTTATACGGCGCGTTGGGTCGGCAACTCGCATCCTACGGTTTCGTCGTCGCCGCCGCGGACTATGACACCGGACTGCGCGGTCCGCTGGATGAAGGAGTTAGCCGAGAAGATCAATGGGCGATCTGGCTGCTTTACGATCACCCTGCCGACGTGATCCGGGTGATTGGGTATGCCGATTTATTGACCGCCCCAGGCGGCAGGCTGGCCGGGCTAATCGACACCTCACGCATCGGTGTTTGGGGACATTCGAGCGGAGGGACCACTGTGTTCCAGGCGGGAGGCGCCAGGGTCAACTTCAAAGAACTCGATGCGTGGTGCGCTGTAAATAAAAATGAGCCATCTGCCAACGATACGTGCCAATTCGTGGGCCACGAGCAATCGGTCGCGACGCAGTATGGTGTCGCTGATCCGTTTGCGGCCCCGATGCCGCCCATCTGGGATAAACGCGTAGCCGCTCTTGTCGCCGGAGCTCCAGGCGGCGACCTGCATGCCCTTGGCGAGACAGGCATAGCCGAGGTCAACGTGCCGACGCTGATTATGTTCGCTACCGACGATGCCTCTGTTTTGCCTAAACACAACGCTCTGTGGGCGTATGATCAAATC
Organism: Mesorhizobium sp. WSM3224; assembly: GCF_000427725.1. Lineage (GTDB taxonomy): Bacteria > Pseudomonadota > Alphaproteobacteria > Rhizobiales > Rhizobiaceae > Mesorhizobium. Next base: position 6,291 of record NZ_ATYO01000034.1, read on the forward strand.
AGCAGTCAAGACAAGGCGTTGGCCGTATTCGATAGTGGCGGGCACATGATGTTTATGAACTCCAAGCAAGCGAACGCGCTGACCACGGCGTTTCTTCTCGACATCCTCAAGGGCCGCCCGGCTGGAGGGCACGCGCTGTTGCCCGACGCTGTTTCATTTCCCGGGCTAAGCTATCAAACGACTGTCCGCTAGACCGTTGGCCGTCCAGAGATGGCCGCGCGGCCCGAGGCGCATCGACATTCCTGCGACGAAGAGCAGACTCACACCATCCGCTACAGGCGTCTCGTGGAAATCCGGTGGGAGAACGGGTGATCTGGCGGGATGAGTGACGGTGGTTACGGCTGGACCTGGTCGCCCTCATGAGGAGTTGCTAAAGTAAATCGAGGGGCAAAGGAGGGTAGCATGTCAATCCATGATGAGCTGCTGGAACTTTGGGAGACATATGTCTCGGCATATCGCGCCGGTGATGCTGCCGGTTGCGCGGCCATATTCACAGACGACGCGGAAGTGCATTCCTCCTATGCACCACCAGCCCGCGGGCGCGCCGCAATCGAGACGCTCCATGGCAGTTGGACCGAACACGCCGGTCCTGACAAAACACTTAAGGTAATTGAGGCAGGCAGCTCCGGCGATCTCGCCTGGACTCTCGCAGCCTATTCAGAAGGAGAGCCGACCGTAAACGGAACTTCGCTCAGCGTCCTTTGCGCCAAGCTGGCGGAGGCTGGTTGATCCGCATGTGCAGTCTCAACAGCAGCGACGTGACCGAATAACCGCGACGAGGTTTCTGCTTTTTAGCCATCAGCCTTTTTGACAGATCGAGAGCCGACCGGATGCCAGCGCCGACCGTTGGCCGCGTAGTTCGGCGCCACTATGGGATAAGTCTGCCTGGTGTTCGTGAAAGCCCTGAATCAAGGCGCGCTATCGGGCAATGCGCTTCCCATTTCGAATCGAAATGGCAGATCACCACTTGCAAATCGCCCGCCGCTGCCTTTTGCTCGCGCGACAGTCAGTCCTCCCTTGACGTTGAATGCTTGGCGAACGGATGAACAAGATCGATCGGCGACGGCCAGAATCCGAAATGGGCGGCACCGTGAACGCGGCGCGGCTTGGAACGCGGTTGCGCCTCGCCCGCCAAACGCGTGGCATGACGTTGAAGACGCTGGCCACTGCTGCGAACTGCTCTGAAAGCCTTTTGTCCAAGATCGAGAACGGCAAAGCTTCGCCATCTCTGCCCATGCTGCACCGCCTGGTCGAGGTCCTGGAAACCAATATCGGCTGGATGTTCGAGCAGGTCGATGACGACGAGGCGATCGTATTCCGAGCTGGCGCGCGACCGTTGATCACACTGGACGCGTTGAGACGAGGTGATGGCATCTCGCTGGAACGCGTCATTCCGTATTCGTCCGGTCACCTGCTGCAGTGCAATATCCATCACATCGAACCGGACGGCGAGAGCGAAGGTCCGATCCAGCATGTCGGCGAGGAAGTCGGCTATGTGCTCGCGGGCCGGATCGAGCTGATCGTCGACGGGAAGAACCATGATCTCACTGCCGGCGACGCGTTTGTGTTCCGGTCGGAGCTGCCGCATCACTACCGCAACATCGGCAAGGAGCGAGCAAGCATTTTCTGGGTTAATACGCCGGCGACTTTCTGAGCGATATTCGATCGTTCAAACTCATTGACAAGCATTCAAGTCTCTTGAATTGTTGCCTCGTGCCTGTAGCACCAATGGGCTAGCCAAATGAGGTTTGGTCCGCAAGCAAGGGGAACCGCAAATGCGTCTGTTCAAACTTCTCGTCGGTTGCGCCGCCTTCGTTGCCATCGGCTCGACGGCCGTGGGATCGGCTCTCGCCGACACGTTCGCTCTCGTCAACATCAACCAGCAGGCCCTGTTCTTCAACCAGATCAACGAGGGCGCGCAGAAGGCAGCCGATGCCGCTGGCGCCAAGCTGGTCATCTTCAATGCCAACAACGTCCCGAGCGCGCAAAATGACGCGATCGAGACCTACATCACACAAAAAGTCGACGGCATCATTCTGGTCGCCATCGACGTGAATGGCGTCAAACCGGCAATCACTGCCGCCAAGGCGGCTGGCATTCCCGTGGTCGCTATCGACGCGCAGATTCCTAACGGCGACAACGTTTCGTTCATCGGTGTCGACAACACCAAGGCCGGCGCGGATATCGGCAAATTCTACACCGATTATGTAAAGAGCGAGATGGGCGGCAAAGCCAAGATCGGCATCATCGGCGCGCTCAATTCCTTCATCCAGAACCAGCGGCTCGACGGGTTCAAGAAGGCCGTCACCGACAGCGGCGAGGCGATCACCTTCCTCGACACCGTCGACGGTCAGAACGTTCAGGAGACCGCGCTGAGCGCTTCGGAGAATTTGATGACCGCCAACCCGGACATGACGACGCTCTATGCGACCGGCGAGCCGGCGCTGCTGGGTGCTGTCTCGGCCGTGACCAGCCAGGGCCGCACCGGCGACGTCAAGGTGTTCGGCTGGGACCTGACCAAACAGGCGGTTCAGGGCATCGACGATGGTTGGGTGGTGGCGGTTGTCCAGCAGGATCCGGCCGGCGAGGGCAAGGCCGCGGTCGAAGCCCTGACCAAGCTCAAGAAGGGCGAAAAGGTTGACCCGATCATCAACATTCCGGTGACGATCGTGACCAAGAAGAACGTCGACCAATACCGCGCGATGTTCAAGTAAGCTGCACCGAAGACCAATCCGCGGCGGTGCTCAAGGCACCGCCGCGGTCCCCTTGCCAATTCCGTGGATCCAAGATGAGCAGTGGCGAGACCTATCGGGTGCGGATGAGCGGTATCTCCAAGCGCTACAACGCCATCCAGACGCTCGACGACGTGTCCCTGACACTGAAGCCGGGCGAGGTCCTGGGCCTGGTCGGCGACAATGGCGCGGGAAAATCGACGTTGAGCAAGGTGCTGTCGGGAGCGGTTATCCCCGACTCCGGCACGATCGAGATCGACGGGATCCCGGTGACCTTCAGTTCGCCGGCGGACTCGCGTGCGGCACGGGTCGAGATGGTCTATCAGGACCTGTCGCTCTGCGACACCATCGACGTCGCCGGCAACCTCTTTCTTGGCCGCGAGCCGCGCCGGCACGTCGCCTGCATCTCCTTTCTCGACAAGAAGCGCATGCATGAGCAAACGCGTCAGATGCTCGACCGCCTCGGCATTGTTATCGCCGACACGCGGCTTAAGGTCGAAAACCTGTCCGGCGGACAACGACAGTCGATCGCGATCGGCCGCGCGGCGTCGTTCGAGCCTTCGGTGCTGATCATGGATGAGCCGACGGCAGCGCTTGCCGTCGCCGAGGTCGAGGCCGTGCTGGACCTGATCCGCACCGTGAGCGCCCGCGGCGTCAGCGTCATTCTGATCACCCATCGGCTCCAGGATCTGTTCCTCGTCTGCGACCGCATCCAGGTCATGTATGAAGGACGCAATGTGGCCGAGCGGCTGATCGGCGAAACCAATATCGAGGACGTGGTCAATCTGATCGTTGGCCGCAAGTTCAATGCTCGTTCCGCTGCCAGTCGATTTCGCGATGGAGCGCCAACATGAGCGAAGCGACCCACTCCGCTCAGTCGCGAAGGGTGCGCGAAGCCACATGGCGAGAAGCGATGCTCGCCAATGGCAGTGTCGTGTCGATTGCGCTGTTCTTTGTTGCCGTCTGCATCGTCTTCTCAGTGGCGACAAACGCCTTCCTGACATCGCCCAATCTGTTGAACATCCTGCGGCAGTCGGCGCCGCTGCTGATCGTCGCCGCGGCGATGACCTTCGTCATCACCACAGGCGGTATCGACCTTTCAGTCGGCTCCGTGCTGGCGCTGGTGGCAACGCTGTCGGCGACACTTCTGCAGTTCGACTTGCCTTGGCCGGCCGTCATCCTCGCCATGCTCGCGCTGGGAGCCCTGCTTGGCGCGGTGCAGGGTTATTTCGTGGCTTATGAGGGTATCCCGGCCTTCATCGTCACGCTTGCAGGGCTTTCGGTGATCCGGGGCGTGGCGCTGCTCATCACGGGCGGCTACTCCATCCCCGTCGACCCGGGAAGCTCTTTCACAGTCATAGGCCGCGCCTGGTTCGTCGGTGTGCCGGTGCCGGCGCTAATCGCAGTCGCGATCCTCGCGATCGCCTATCTGGCCTTCAACGAGACGCCGTTCGGCCGCTATGTGACCGGCATCGGGGCCAACGCCGAAGCGGTGAGACGAGCCGGTGTGAACACACGGCTGATGACGCTTTTCGTTTATGTGATTTCCGCCACCGCGGCGGCGCTTGCAGGGATCATCATTGCTGCCCGGCTCGGATCCGGGTCCTCGAATGCCGGGCAAGGCTTCGAGCTTGAGGTGATCGCGGCCGTCGTGCTTGGCGGCACCAGTCTCTTCGGCGGCCGCGGAACGATCATCGGCACGGTGCTCGGCGCACTCACCGTGGCCGTCATCGGCAACGGCCTGATCCTGGCGCATCTGTCGCCTTTCCTGACGCCGATCGTAACCGGAACGATTATCCTGATCGCCATTTGGCTGAATTTCCGCCTGTTCCGCGGCGCTGTGCGAAGCCGTTAAGCTATGAACAGTCTCTTCGACAACGCGCCACCCAAGCAACGGCTGGAGATCGGGATCGAGACCGGCCATGTGATGACCGTGCTCGGCGTCGTTCCTGTCGACGAGATGGGGATTACCCTAATGCACGAGCACATCTTGCTCGACGGCGCGCGCACTTGGAAATGTCCTTGTCATCCCGACGACATGGCGCTCGCCGAGCAGCCGGTGAACATCGAAATCATCGGCGAACTGCGCATGAACCCTTACGTGAACCGCGACAACGTCTCGCTCGACGACAGTGACCTAGCTCTGTCGGAGTTGCAGCGGTATCGCGCGCTGGGGGGCCACACCGTCGTCGACGCGACCAATATCGGTATCGGGCGAGAGCCGGAAAAGCTTGCCCGCATCAGCCGCATGTCCGGCCTGAAGATCGTCATGGGCACCGGCTTCTATCTCGAGCACACCCATCCCGAATGGCTGAAGGCGATGGACGTCGACGCAGTGACCGAGTTCATCGTCAACGATGTCGGCGGCGGCGAGACGCAGCCACCAATCATGGCGGGCCTGATCGGCGAGGTCGGCGTCAGCAAGGATTTCACCACCGAAGAGCGAAAGTCGCTCAGGGCTGCCGCCAGAGCCTCGCGCATCACCGGCGTGCCGCTGTCGATCCATCTGCCAGGCTGGGAGCGCCTGGCGCACGACGTGCTCGACATCGTGGAAGCCGAGGGCGCCGATCTTCGCCACACCGTGCTCTGTCACATGAATCCCAGCCACAATGATCCGGCCTATCAGACAAGCCTTGCCCGGCGCGGCGCGTTCCTCGAATACGACATGATCGGCATGGATTACTACTATGCCGATCAGGACGCGCAGTCGCCCTCCGATGAAGAGAATGCGCGAGCGATCGCGGCACTTGTCGAAGCGGGCTTCGGCGACCGCCTGCTGCTCTCGCAGGATGTGTTCCTCAAGATCATGCTGACCCGCTTCGGCGGCTTCGGCTACGGCTATATCCTGAAGCATTTCATACCGCGTCTGAAACGGCATGGCGTCGAGCAGCCAGCGATCGACCGGATGCTGATCGCCAATCCCAAGGCCGTGTTCGCGCGGCAGAGCGGAGCTGCCTAGACCTGCGGCAGCCAAGACCTACCACGGAGTCCAAATGTCCAAGAAGAAAGTCCTGCTTGCCGGTGAATCATGGGTCTCGACGGCAACCCATATCAAGGGTTTCGACCAGTTTCCGACGGTCACTTACCATACTGGCGCGGACGAATTGCTGACAGCGCTGAAGGCGACCGACTTCGACGTCACCTTTATGCCAGCGCATGAGGCGCAGCGCAGCTTTCCGCAAACGATGGAAACCCTCTTCGCATATGACGCGGTGGTGCTCTCCGACATCGGCGCCAACACGCTGCTTCTGCATCCCGACACCTGGGTTCACTCGAAGAGAACGCCGAACCGCCTGCGCCTGCTGCGCGACTATGTGAGCGCAGGCGGCGGGCTTTTGATGTTCGGCGGCTATTACAGCTTCCAGGGCATCAATGGCGGCGCGCGCTACCGCAAGACGCCGGTCGAGGACGTGCTGCCGGTGAACTGCCTCGCAGTCGACGACCGCATCGAGGTCCCGGAGGGCTTTGCGCCAGTGATAAAAGGTCCGTCGAGCCATCCAATCCTGAAGGGTCTTGGACCGGACTGGCCGGTGCTGCTCGGCTTCAACGAGGTGACGCTGAAAGACGGGGCGGAGGTTCTGGCCACCGTGTCGTCGGAATATGAATCACTGCCGCTGCTCGTCACCGGCCACTACGGCAAGGGCCGCACCGTGGCCTGGACGTCAGATGTCGGGCCGCATTGGCTGCCACCAGAGTTCATTGCCTGGAAAGGCTACAAGACCCTGTTCGAACAGATGCTTGGCTGGGCAACCGGCGGGAATTGAGCGATGCATGTCCACGTCGTGGGCAACGCCTGTGTCGACACGACGTTTCGCCTTGGCCGGTTCCCCGCCGCAGGCGAGACGTTGAACGCCGCTGCCTATGCCGATGGCCTCGGCGGCAAGGGTGCAAACCAGGCGGTCGCAGCAGCGCGCACAGGCACGGCGGTGACGCTGTGGACGGCGCTCGGCAAGGACCCGCTAGGCGCATGGATCAGGAGCCGACTCGACATGGAGCTGTCGGACGTGCAGGTAAGCGATTTCGACCTGCCCAGCGACCGCTCGACCATTGTCATTGATGGTGGCGGGGAGAATTTCATCGTCAGCGGCGTCGCCTGCTGCGAAGCATTCGATCCGATCGCGCAAACGGCGCTTGCGCGCCGGATTACGCCGGGCGACATCCTTGTCTGCCAGGGAAACCTGCGAGGTGCGGCGACAAATGCCTGCCTGAGAGCGGCGCGGGAAATTGGCGCGCGCACCATTTTGAACGCCAGCCCTATCGATGAGGCGGCTTTTCCTGACATCAGCCTGGCGGACATTTTGGTGGTGAATCAATCCGAGGCGAAGGCACTGACCGGTCAGGCGGACATGACGGCGGCGGCCGGCGAGCTCGCGGCAAGAGGCGCCGGGACAGTTGTCATCACGCTCGGCGCCAAGGGATGCCTTATGCTTTGCCGGGACCAGCCTGCAACACTTCCTTTGCCTGCCCCGCACGTCGAGGCGCTCGACACCAGTGGTGCCGGCGACGTGTTCTGCGGCTGTCTGGCTGGCGGGCTCGCCAGGGGCATGCCGGTTATCTCAGCGGTGAGGTTGGCGCTAGCGGCCGCAGCAATCGCGGTGACACGGCCGGGCACTTTGTTATCCTGCCCTTCCGCATCTGAAATAGCGGCGCTCGTCGATCAAATGGAGTTCTCATGACCCAGTCCTCAGGTCCGATCGGACAGTCAGGCGGCGACGCGCTCGTCCAGCTTTTCGGCCGCAGCAAGGTGGTGATTGGCGTCGTTCATCTTGCGCCGCTTCCTGGCGCGCCACGCTATGACGGAGAGGCTATAGAGGCGATCTATCAGCGAGGACTCGATGATGCGCGCTCCTATCTCGATGGCGGATGCGACGGCGTGATCGTCGAGAACCATGGCGACATTCCCTTCGCGAAACCTGACGATATCGGACCGGAGACAGCAGCCTATATGGCTGTGGTCTCCGACCGTATTCGTCGCGAGCTCGGCAAGCCGATCGGCATCAATGTGCTAGCCAATGCTGCGATCCCGGCGCTTGCGATCGCCAGCGCTGCTGGCGCTGGCTTCATTCGAATCAATCAATGGGCCAATGCCTATGTCGCCAATGAGGGCTTTGTAGAGGGCGAGTCGGGCCGCGCAGCACGCTACCGCGCCCGGCTGCGCGCCAACGGCATCCACATTTTCGCCGATGCTCATGTCAAGCATGGCGCGCACGCCATCGTTGCCGACCGCCCGGTGGAGGAATTGGTCAAGGATCTGGTCTTCTTCGACGCCGACGTCATCATCGCGACGGGTCAGCGCACGGGGCACGCCGCGGATCTAACCTACATCCGCATGATCAAGAACGCCGCCGGCCTCCCTACCCTAGTCGGCAGCGGCGTTACGCCTGACAACGCCAACGACATCCTTGGCATCGTCGACGGTGTCATCATCGCAAGCGCGCTGAAGCACGACGGCGTCTGGTGGAACCAGGTCGACCTGGCACGGGTGAAGACTTTCATGGCCGGGCTGAGGCGATGACTGAGCCGCAATCAATGCCGGCCGGAGCCGGACGAGTGCCGTATTGTGAGTCGAGCGATCGACGCTCCGCGCTCTCGCCGCCCTGATCCGCCTCAGCTTGCAACTGCGAGCGGCGTTTTCTTGGCAGGGGGTGGCCGGCGGCGCGTGCGGCGTTTTGTGAAGAGCTTGAGCACAACCGGCGGATCGTTCGACAACGCGCCCAGCAAGGCGTCGACCATGCCGTGCGCCACGAAATCGGCGTCGAGGTCATTGGCCAACTTGGTGGCTGCATCCTTGTCGCCGTTGCCGTCCTCCGACCAGAAAACAATGCCTACCCGTAGAGCCGGCTTGGCGCGCTTAAGCCGACGAACCAGGAAACGGGCGTGCTTTACGGAGTCCCGGTTGAGGAATCCGACCACGACGGTGTCGACAGCGTCGAACTTCAGTCGGCGAATGAGCGCCGGTTCCAGGTCGGCAAAGCTTAGTCTTGATACTGTCGCGCCCTGGACTTCGAGCACCTGCGCCAGCATGGCGGCCGCGGCATCGTCAAGTTCGCCACGCCCGCCGGCGCAAAGCACCGACATGCCAGTGCCGTCAGGCAGTTCCGGCTCGTTCTCGTCCTCTCCTTCCACCTCTTTTGCAGCTTCCGCACTTTTTCCCGCGTCGGCGCTAGCGTCCCCGACCGCGGCCGGGCCATCCTCGTCGGCGGCCTCCTCCTGCGCGCTGTCCTCAAGATTTGCCACCAGCGTCTGGGCGCTGGCGGCCACTTGTCGCCTTTGTGGTTCGCCCATCACGCCGCGAACACGATCCTGTTCGCCGAGCAGAAGGGCCGGGATGGCGACCTTGTCGTAGAATTCAAACAGATACTTCTCCTCAAGGATCTCTTCAGCATGATCGGTGGCTTCCTCCGGATCGCCGGCCAGCAGCCGCTGGTAGAGCCTAGCATGGGGCTCAAGCACGGGCTCGTTTCCGAACAGCACGTCGAGGAACTCGAACTGCGGCACGTGCCTGCCAAGCACCACGAGACAGACCGTGAGCGGCGTCGACAGAACCAGACCCAGCGGTCCCCACAGCCAGGTCCAGAAGATGGCCGCCACAATGATGGCCAGCGGCGAGAGCCCCGTGCGCGAACCGTAAAGCCACGGTTCTATGACGTTGCCGGTGACCAGTTCCATCACCACAAACAGCGCGGCGGTCCAAAGCAGCAAGGACCAGCCAGGCGCCACCGCCAGCGCCAGGAACAAGGGCAGCAGCATGCCGATGACCGGGCCAATATAGGGGACGAAGCGCAGGGCAAGCGCCAACAATCCCCACAGCAGTGCATTGGGTATGCCCAGAACCCAGAGTCCGACCGTAATCGGTATGGCGTAGACGATGTTCACGACGAGCTGCATGAGCAGGTATTGGCCGACCCGCTTGCCGGCATCCTGGAGCGCCTCGGTGGTTCGATGAAGGTCGCCGTAGCCGACAAGGCGTATAAAGCGATCGCGCAGGTCCTCCCGCTCGAGCAGCATGAAGATGACAACGATGACGACCAGGCCCGCTGATGCCAGGGGGCTGATCAGCGGCCCGATCAGATTCTGGAGAACCTGGAGCGGCCTTTCGCGCGCGATGATCTCGACCGGCACCGGCTCGCGCTTCCGGGTTTCGGCGGCGGGCGGCGGCGGTTCCTGCAAGTCGACCTCCTGGCCGACGCGCTCGATCACTTGGCTCATTCTAGCAATGATCCCTCCCCCTACCCCGGTTTCCTTGAGCGAGCGGATCTTGGTCAGGATGTTTGTTTGGTAAGTGGGGATGTTCTGCGCCAGTTCGCTGACCTGCGATGCGGCAATGAAGGAGAACAAAGCGAGCGCCGCGAAGGCGCCGAACACGCTGACCATGACGGCGGGCAGGCGGGGAATGCCGACACGCTTCAACGCCGACACGGCGGGAGCCAGCGCGAAGGTCAAAAGCAGCGCGATGGCGATCGGCAGGAAAACCTCGCGCCCGAAATACAACGCCGCCACCGTCGTCACGATAGTGGCGACAGTGGGCAATGAGGTGTGCGGATGGACGTTGGCGGCGGACAAAATGCCCGCCAGCCCTGGCTCCGACGGCTGAATGCCCTTTCGACGATTTGCCGCCACCCGATGTCTCCCTGCCACCTGCCATGATCGGGTATATTTAGTTGGCGTGCAACGTGCGCCGGTTCGATTCAATTCGCGACAGGTGCCTGGCAAACCGGTAGAAAGAATCAAGGGGAAACGGTCCCTGGATTGGCCTCGAAGCCTATGTTCTACCCAATTGCGAATATCGAAGACGCGCAGACGCTGGCGCAGGCCATCGTCAATACGATCGTCGAACCCTTCCTCGTGCTCGATGAGAACTTTCGCGTGCTGGCGGCCAACCGATCCTTTTATCAGACCTTTAGGGTCGATCCACAGCAGACGCACGGCTCGCTGCTCTATGCGCTGGGCGACGGCCAGTGGGACATTCCAGCGCTTCATCAACTCCTGGAGACGATCATTCCCGAGAAGACCGCCATGGACGGCTTCGAGGTCGAGCATGATTTCCCCGATATTGGCAGGCGCACGATGCTGCTCAACGCGCGAAAGGTGCTTTACGATCACAGTTCCGCCGCGACCATCCTGCTCGCCTTCAACGACATCACGGCCCGCCGTGCCATCGAAAGGGAAAAGGAAGAGCTTCTTGGCCGCACCGAAGACCTGCTGCGGCAAAAGGAAGTGCTGCTGCGGGAAATGGAGCACCGGGTCGCCAACAGCCTGCAGATCATTGCCAGCATCCTTTTGTTGAAGGCCCGCTCCGTCACATCAGAGCAAACTCGTCAGCATTTGAAGGATGCCCACCAGCGGGTTCTGTCGGTCGCCGAAGTGCAGCGCCACCTCCACACCACGACCGGCGTCGAGGAGATCGACGTCGTATCCTATCTGTCGAAGCTGTGCAGCAGCCTTGCCGTCTCGATGGTTGGTGAAGACCAGCCGATCGCGGTTAACGTCACGGCACATGGCGGCAGGATAGACTCGCAGAAGGCGGTGAGCCTCGGGCTGATCGTCACCGAGCTCGTTCTCAACGCGATCAAATATGCCTTTCCGATAGAGAAGGCCAAGGCGCTGATCCAGGTGGCTTACGAAACCGACGGCGGCGGCTGGAAGCTGACGGTCTCGGACAATGGCGCCGGCAAGCCTGCCGGGGCGCCGAATGCGGGCCTTGGGACGGCTATCGTCGAGGCTCTCGTGAAACAACTCGATGCGCGGATGGATATCATCAGCGACAGGCACGGCACCAGCGTGTCGGTGACCAGGGCGACATTCACGTCGCGCATACCGCGGGCGGCCTGAGGAAGCTCCCTTGGCAAACCAGCATTTTGGAGGCTTCCGTGGTTCGTGCCATTCCGCCGTCTGCCGAATTCAAGACCGATAAGTAACTCGTCGGGCTCGTTCGTCCCACTCTGGAACAGTTCTAGGATCCGGCGGCCAAGACGCTCCCTGGCTTGATGGCCAGCCGCTATGCCGGCCTGGCAGCAATAATCGTCGAGCACTTTGGCACGTAAAAAAGCTACTGAATCCGCTGACCTGTTGAAGGTTCATCTCGCTTCTCCCACAATATTGTGGAAGATCGTGGTAAACTCTTTCAAAATGCCAGCTTTCTGGGAAGATATGGTGACCCTAAATACATAGTAATGTCTCTTTCGTATACGATTCTTCACTCACTAATTTTTTACGTGCATGGTTGTGCCGATCGCAGAAATATCGCTATCGTCGCTCTAACGACGAGACAATAGTTAATCGTCCGGAGATCTATTCAAAGGTCTATTGATTCTTCTTGAACGTTTCGCAAGCACGAACGGAACAAAAGTTCGGTTAAATCGTTTTATATTTCTAAGGGACGTCAACCCCTTGAGGAGAAGATTATGAACAATATCGTGTCGGGTTTGCTGGCGGCCACATTGTCAGTGTCGTTCGCGGCCGCCGCCGCGCCCGCCGGCGCTGCCGGGATAATGCTACCCCGAGTGCCATCCGCTTCTTTGGATGTGCAAGCGGCCGATTACAAACCATGGATGAAGCACCAGAGCGTCAATCGCAATCGCAATTTTTCGCAAAATGATGGCACCTACTGGAATGGCCATCGCGGCTCTCGTGACTACCATCGCGGATATCGCCGGCACGGCGACTACTGGTTCCCGCTGGCGGCCTTCGCCACCGGCGCTTTGATCACCAGCGCGATCATCAACAGCAATCAGAACCGTGTCCATCGAGGCGATTCCCATGTGGAGTGGTGCTACGACCGATACCGCAGCTATCGCGCTTCAGACAACACGTTTCAGCCCAACTACGGCCCTCGTCGGCAGTGCAATTCGCCCTACTGATAAAGTCTGAGCCCGCGCTGGCGACGGCGCGGGCTGATCCATGTGGATTAGGAGTCCGTGATCGCATCACGGAAACCCGCCTTCGAGCGGGTTTTTCGTTGGTGATCTGCGATCGGACGCGTCTGACTTTGCGCCCAGTCCACCATCTTTTCTGTAAGTTGGTCCACAAAACCCGCCATCGGCAGGAACCGTTTGCCGTCGGAATTTATGGAAATGTCTGCAAGTGTCCTACACGCCGCCAGTGAAGTTGCCCGCCAGCCGCGTTCGCCGTCGCCCGCACTGGTGACGATCCAAGCCCTTGTCACCACACAGTGCCGAACCTTTGGCAGCAATGTTGCTGATCGGCCTGGCGAAGAATAACACGATCAAGTCAGCACGCCGGAGCCGGTTTTGATTCACGAGCCCTTATTGCAGATGACGGTCTAGGTTCGCATGGAATCCTACGCCCTTCTCCTCGCGGCCTTCGGAGCAGTCGTCCTCCTAACGGCATGGCTGCCCATGGTTCTGAAGAAGCTTCCTATTTCGCTGCCGATGGTCTGCATTGGGATCGGGATTCTCCTGGTCTGGTCGCCATTCTCTCCATTCTCGGGAGTAAACCCGTTTGAGAACCGTTATCTCATCGAGCGCGCCACCGAGTTCGTTGTCATCGTCGCGCTTATGGGGGCCGGTCTGAAGCTGGACCGGCCGGTGAGTTGGCGAGGGTGGGAAACCTCGTGGCGGCTGGTGGGCATCGCGATGCCTCTGACCATTATCGGAACCGCACTTCTCGGCTGGTCAATTCTCGGGCTGGGCGTTGCTGCCGCACTTCTGCTTGGGGCTGCTCTCGCGCCAACTGATCCCGTTTTGGCAAGCGACATACAGGTGGGTCCTCCTCAATCCGGTAAGGAGGACGAGGTGCGTTTTGCACTTACCTCCGAGGCTGGCCTCAACGATGGAGCCGCTTTTCCGTTCGTCTATCTAGCCATCGCCGTTGCGCTGTCGACCGCGTCGGGAGAACCGTTCTTCACCCACTGGCTTCTTGTTGATGTCGTATGGAAAATTGCCACGGGTTTGGGCATCGGATGGCTGGGCGGCAAGGTTATGGGCTACCTAACCTTTCGCTTGCCGAAACGGGCCGGGTTGTCAGAGACCAAGGACGGCTTTGTCGCACTTGGAATCACCTGCCTCGCCTATGGCTCGACCGAAATGATACATGGCTACGGCTTTCTCGCCGTGTTCGTGGCAGCCGTGGCTCTACGATCGGTCGAGCGGCAGCATCACTATCATGAGAGCCTGCACAATTTCGCTGAGCAAATCGAGAGATTGCTAATGATGGTGCTCCTGGTCTGTTTTGGCGTGGCCATTGCTAAAGGCTCAATCTTCGGCGCTTTGAACTGGGAGGTGATCGCCACCACCGTCCTGATGCTGTTTGTAGTGCGACCGCTCTCCGCGTGGGTGGGACTAATTGGATTTCCAGCGCCCTCATATGAAAAGGGCGCTATTGCTTTTTTCGGAATTCGCGGCCTCGGATCGTTTTACTATCTCGCATTTGCGCTGGGCCAAGCGCGGTTTGAGGGTGAGACAATTCTTTGGGTCACCGTCTGCTTCGCCGTCTTGAGTTCAATAGTCATGCACGGTGTGGCGGTCACTCCGATCATGCGACGGCTGGACCGCCATCGACGCGCAGGGATTCGGCACTGATCTGCCAGAACCCTCGCGCCTCAACGACCTAGATGGTTTCGATGGGATAGGCTGGGGCTTGAACTCTCAGTAAATCTAATAAAATCAATGTCTTGCATAATGTTCTGTAACGTAGTGACGGCCGCCGAAACGACCTCCCTATCACTCGAAGCCAAGGCTCCTGAGCATATCTCCCCCGCCTTGGCCTCTGACACTTCGTGCGTTAGCATAGCCGCAAATTAGCTATGCCTGACGAATCGGATTTCGCTGAGGGGGCGAAAATTCATGGAAATGCAGCAGGTCCGCTATTTCCTGGCCCTGTCCAGCACTCTGAACTTCACCAGGGCCGCCGAAGAGTGCAACGTCACGCAACCTGCATTGACGCGCGCGATCAAGACACTTGAAGACGAGTTGGGCGGCGAGCTCCTTCGGCGCGAGCGCCAGCATTCCCACCTGACAGAACTCGGCCGGCGCATGCTGCCTTTGCTGCAGCAATGCTACGATGCCGCCACTTCCGCCAAGTCGCTCGCCAAGGCCGTGCAGAGCAGCGACGTGGCCCCCCTCAACGTCACCATCTCGAACAGCGTCAACATCGCGCTGCTGGTTTCGCCGTTCACGGAGCTTTTCCGGGCCTATCCCGGGGTTCATCTCAAGATCAGTCGCGGTTCGCCAAACGCTGTCGTCGATGCTCTCAAGAACGGCGAGGTCGAGCTGGCCGTTGCCGGCCCGCTGGGACAGGCCTGGGATCGGCTCGACACCTGGCCGCTCTTCCAGGAGAGCATAGAACTCGTCGTAAGTTCCGATCATCCGCTTGCCCGCCGCAACGAGGCCGACGTCGCGTTAAGCCAGTTGGCTGCGGAACCCGTGCTCAGCAGGATTGATTGGGAAACCAGCGAGGAGCTGACGCGCTGCCTTGCTGCGAAGGGTCTGGCGCCGCGGACCGCGCATGAGGTGGAGACCGACCATGATCTTCTGGCGTTGCTGGAAGCCAATGCCGGAGTTGGGTTTGTCTCAGTGACCGCTCCGCGTTCGCCTAACGTCCGCAGGCTCAAGCTGCGTGACTTGGACATTGCGCGGATCGTCGCCGTCTACGCAGTCGCCGGTCGACATCGCTCGCCGGTAGCGATGACCCTTCTGAACTTGCTGCGGTCGACGGACTGGTCGACGTTCGGCGTCAGCGAGCCCGCCTGAGCGCCGCGACCAAGTCATCGATATCCATGCGCCGACGGTAGTCGGGATCGACGAAGCGATCCGTGATCACTCCGTTCGTGTCGACGACGAAAGTCGCGGGGATCGGCAGAAACCAGCTGGCGTTGCCTTGGTAGTTTGGCAGATCATACGCGACGCCCATCAACCGTTCCATCTCGGTCCCGATCCAGATCGCTAGATTGAGCGAGAGGGCATAGCCATTGTCCATGTCGGTCAGGAACGGAAAGTCGGCACCTACCGCCGCCTTCATGGCCTTCGCAAATCTGCGCCGCTCCGGCATGATCGCCACGACCTGGCCGCCCAGCGCGGCAATTTCCTGCTGAGCTTCGACGATGCCGATCGCGTTCAACCGACAATAGGGACACCAATGGCCGCGCTGAAAAGTGATCACGGCAGGACCTCGCAGGAGGATGTCGCCAAGGCCAACCAGCCTGCCTTCATCGTCGGGCAACAGAAATGCCGGCATGATATCGCCAGGCGCCGGCGCCATTGCTCCGGCCTCTTGTTGTTCCAGGCGCGCAACCAGGCGGTCCACCGCATCGGCGAAGCCCGGATTGAGGCGACGCACCGCCGCGGCGATCACCGCCAGCCGCTCGTTCAGGGGGGCATCGAGTTCTATGGCAGCCTGGACAGACTGTTCAAATGTCATTGGCTGGTCGTCGACGGCCATTTCAGTGCTTTCATAGGTCGCATGCAGCCTATCATTGAAGCCCCACCGCCCCGGCCATGTTTTTCTTGCATGGTTTCGATGCCCAACGTGCACCGAATCTCGCAAGACCCGTATTCCATTCGCTACCTCTGCGCGGTTCGTTACATCATGTTCCTGATGTCCGAGGCAAAGGTCGGGAAGCCGTAGACCGTTTCGGACAGCTGCGATGCGGTGATGCCATGTTTCATGGCAAGCGCGAAAATATGGATCAGCTCCTCGCCGGCATGGCCCACCATGTGGGCGCCAACGATCCTGTCGGTGCTCTCCTCTACAATGACCTTCGACCAGGCCACCGTCTCGGCATAGGTTTTCGCTGACAACCAACCCAGCATGTCGTTGACATGGGCCTTTATGCCAAGTCCTTGCTCCTTGGCTTTGGCCTCCGTCAGCCCGACGCCGGCCAGGGCCGGGACCGTATAGAGACAAGCCGGTATCTGGCCATAATCCGGCCGGTGTCTCGGTCCATCGACAATGTTGCGGCCGACGATACCGCCCTCATAGGTCGCCACCGGCGAAAGCTGCGGAGAATTCCACACGGCGTCGCCGCAGACATAGACGTCAGGATTGGAGCGCGAACGTAGCTGATCGTCGATCTCAATGCGGCCTTCGCGATGCACGATGACGCCGGCGCCGAGATCGAGCCCGTCGACATTGGCCACGCGCCCAGCGCAATTGATAACCCTATCCGCATCAACGGCACACTCGACGCCTTCCACCGCAAAGGTGACGCGCAACCGTCCGCCGAATTTGTCGATCCTGCGGACCCAGGCGGTGGTGCGAACGCGAATGCCTATGCGTTCGCTCTCGCCACGGATTCGGGCGACGGCATCGCCGTCGAAACCTCCAAGGAGATGCGGCAGTGCTTCGAGGATCGTCACTTCGACCCCGGCGCGCGCGTAGACGTGGCCCAGTTCGAAGGCGATGACACCGCCGCCGACGAATACCACTGCGCTTGGCAGCACCGGGTCGCTCAGGACATCATCGGAAATGGTCATATGCTCGGCGCCCGGAATCGGCAGTGGACGCGGCTTCGAGCCCGTTGCTATGACGATGTTCCTTGCTTCGAGTTCGCGGCCGCCGACGCTGATGGTATTGCTGCCGACGAACGCGGCCTCGCCGACGATGACATCGACGCCGCGCCTGGCCATCAAGTCGGACAAGCGGGACGGAATGTCCCTGATCATGTCCTTTTCCCGTTCGATGAGGGCCCGCCAGTCCAGGCTCGGCCTATCGACCATGATCCCGTGCCGGTCGGCCCGTTCGATCTCATGAAGCGCATGCGCTGCCGCGACGAGGACCTTCTTGGGCGTGCAGCCACGATTGGGGCAGGTGCCGCCGAGATCGCGAGCCTCTATCATCGCCACCGACAGGCCGGCAGCACGCGTAGCGACCGTCACCGCCATTCCGGCATTGCCGCCGCCGAGGATCACGACATCATACTTTTCCACCGCCCTGCCCTCCCGGGATTCAATGCAGTTTGACTCGCGGTTTGGTGCGTTGCGCCAGGATCCCGGCGACCGTATCCAGCGCGGTCTT
This sequence comes from Mesorhizobium sp. WSM3224, assembly GCF_000427725.1. Taxonomy (GTDB): domain Bacteria; phylum Pseudomonadota; class Alphaproteobacteria; order Rhizobiales; family Rhizobiaceae; genus Mesorhizobium. The sequence continues at coordinate 23,996 of NZ_ATYO01000034.1, forward strand.
GAAGGTCCCTTGCACCGCCTTGAGATGCATCTTGTGGAGCGAGCGATACATCAGTCGGGCCAGCAGACCTTCGATCTTCAGCCCGCCGATCAGGCTGCCGAACGAACCGTAGTCGGCCAATGAAACAAGGGAGCCGAAGTCGCGATAGCGCAACGCCGGCGCGGCCCGCCCCGCCAGACGCGCGACAATCACCTTGACCAGGTGATCCGCCTGCTGATGGGCTGTCTGGGCACGCGGCGGCAAGGCGTTTTCTTCGCCAGGCAGCATGCAGTTCGCGCAGTCGCCGATCGCAAACACGTGTTCGTCCCCCCTCGCCCGCAGCGTCTCATCCACGACCAAGCGGTTGATGCGGTCTGTCTCCAGGCCATCGAGCTTTTTCAGAAAATCCGGAGCCTTGATTCCGGCGGACCAGACGACGAGCTCCGCCGGCACGAACAGCTTCTCGCCAAGCCTGATGCCGTCCTCGGTCACCTCGGTGACCTTGATCCCGCAACGGATCTGAACACCCAGATCGATCAGCAGGCGCGCCGAATCGCGTGCGAGGTGTTCAGGCAAGGCCGGCAGGATGCGCGGGCCCGCCTCGACGATCGTGATACGGATCAGTCTTCCGAAATCGATGTTGTCGAGATTGTGCGACGCGATTTCCCGCATCGACTTGTGCAACTCGGCCGCCAGCTCGACGCCGGTGGCTCCGGCACCGACGATGACGCAATGGAGCTGCCCCGGCGACAGCTGCTCGTATTGCGCATTGGCGCGCAGGCATGCGTCGATCATGCGCCTGTTGAAGCGGGCGGCCTGGCCGGCGGTATCGAGCGCGATGGCGTGACGCGCGGCGCCCGGCGTGCCGAAATCATTGCTGATGCTGCCTACGGCCATGACCAGAGTGTCGTAGCCCAGAACGCGCGGCGGGATGACCTGCCTGCCGTCATCGTCAAAACTGGGCGCGACAAAGACCTGGCGTTTGGCTCGGTCGATGCCGACGACCTCACCGATGCGGTATCGATAGTGGTGGCGGCTGGCATGGGCAATGTATTCCACCGCATCGTTCGACGGGTTCAACGTCCCGGACGCTACCTCGTGCAGAAGAGGTTTCCAGACATGGGTGCGATTGCGGTCGACGAGCGTTATAGACAGCCGCCGCTTGCCGAATTTTCTGCCGAGCCGCGTTGCCAACTCGAGTCCACCGGCACCTCCGCCGACGATGACGACGCGGTGCCGTGAACTGTCGGGATGGGATGGCGTCTCCGGTATCGCACGGAAAATCGCGGCGTTGTTGGCGAGCACGGCTTCCGGAACCAGCCGCATTCCCGGCGTGATGATCTGCATCGGTATTCTCCGTCTTACTTCTGGGCGTCGCGCTCGAACCGGTCATTCTTGCGATTCGTGGATGACGATGCCCTGCAGCATGTCGACGTCGCATTCCCACGGCTTTTCCGAGAGGACGCGCTGCCCGTGCTCGTATCCGGCCTGCCAGCGCGTGCGGATGCCTGCGCGGGTGAAGTCGATGTCCTTGGTGTGGTCCTCGCCGTCGAGGCGCGGTGAAAGCAGCCGCACAAGGTGCATGACCGACGGGCAGCCATAGGAAGCAAGTTCCTTGAACATAGGATCCTCACGCCGCTCCTCGGGAACCAGCCTTCCCATTTCACGCACGACGTGCCGCAGACGGTGCAGTTGCTCCTGCCTGGCAACATGGCTCCGACCCCGGCTGGCGTATTGAAGGTCCTTTTGCCGGCCCATGACCTGCCAGATCGATTTCGGCTCAGTGGCGCGAGGCTGCCACATGTTGACGGCAAAGATCAGCGCGTCGCGCCGCGGGCGCGCGTCGAGCACGACCTCGATGGGAGTGTTCGAATAGATGCCGCCATCCCAGTAGGGCTCGCCATCGATACAGACCGCCGGAAACGCCGGCGGCAAGGCGCCCGACGCCATGATATGCGCCGCCGACAGGGTCATCTCTCGGGTGTCGAAGTATTTGAGTTCACTGGTGTTGACGTTGACCGCGCCAACCGTCAGGCGGGTATGGTGGCGGTTGAGATAATCGAAGTCGATCAGGTCATTCAGCGTCCTCTTGAGCGGATCGGTCGTGTAGTAGGAGGCGTTCTCGACACCCACTTCGCGGTTCACTGCGAACATGGCGCTTGGATTCGGTTCGAAGAATCCCGGTATGCCGCGCATCACAGTGCCCATATTGGCAAAGACATTGCTTGGCATCATCATCCGGAAAAACTCATCGAGTGGGCTGATACGGCTGACGCCTTCCCAGAATTCCTGAAGTCGGGCCAGCCGAACCGTTGGTTCGTTTCCGGCAATCAACGCCGCGTTGATGGCGCCGATCGAAGTGCCGATGACCCAATCCGGCTCGATCCCGCCTTCGACGAGCGCCTGGTAAACACCGGCCTGATAGGCGCCTAGAGCGCCGCCGCCTTGCAATACCAACACTGTTTGCCGCTGGACGGCAGCATCGGCCGCGTGGGCGTCCTCAGACAAAGGTTCAGCGGTCGGAGGATGTCGGGTGATCTTGTTCATGGTCTTTGCTCCTCGTTGCCGGTTCAATGAGCGGTCCAGCCGCCTTCGATCGGGATGATGGCGCCGGTGATCGAGGCCGCGTCGTTCGAGGCCAGGAACAGGCATAGCGCCGCGACCTCGGCGACGGTCACGAACTGCTTGGTTGGCTGGGCCGCCAGAAGCACATCCTTGATGACCTGCTCCTCGGTGATACCGCGGGCCTTGGCCGTGTCCGGTATCTGCTTTTCGACCAGCGGGGTGAGCACGTATCCCGGGCAAACCGCATTGACGGTGATGCCCTGTTCGGCAACCTCCAGCGCAACCGTCTTGGTCAGGCCGGCAACCCCGTGCTTGGCCGCGACATAGGCGGATTTGTATGGTGAGGCGACAAGGGCATGGGCGGAGGCAACATTGATGATGCGGCCCCATTTGCGCTCCTTCATCGCCCGCAGCGCGCGCCGGATCGTGTAGAACGACGACATCAAGTCGATCGCCACGACCGCTTCCCATTTCTCGATCGGGAAGTCGTCGATCGGCGCGACGTGCTGGATGCCGGCATTGTTGACCAGGATGTCGATCGCGCCGAACTCGGCAATCGCCTTGTCCATCATAGCGGTGATCGCACTCCCCTTGCTCATGTCCGCATTGTCGTAGCGGACGATCACCCCGTGGTCGGCGGCAAGCTTCGCCCGCAGCAGTTCGATCTCGTTGGCATCGCCGAAGCCGTTCAGAACAATGTTGCAGCCCTTGGCCGCGAAGGCTTCGGCGATGCCTTGGCCGATGCCGCTGGTCGAGCCTGTGATGAGTGCCGTCTTTCCTCTGAGCATCGTCGTTTCCTTCGGTTGGAGCCGTGGCCGGAAGGCTGGCATTGGCTGCGAGCAACGGGTTTGCGTGCCCAGGTCTGGATTTCTGAGGCAAGTATGGCGAGCGGCTCCACGCAGTGGAAATGCCGTTGAGACATGGAATTGATAGCCGACGGTCAGATCGCCGCCTCCGCGCCAGCGACGACGCCATCGACGGCGGCGCCTTGGCTTGTTTGACGTTGGGGCAGCTAGTAAGATCGCCCGCAATACGGCCATGCCGTACGCCAGCCGCTGGGGGAGCGTGCAGTGGAGATCAGCCAGGTCAGATATTTCTTGGCCGTCGCCAAGGAATTGAATTTCACCAGGGCGGCCGAGCAGTGCAACGTCACCCAGCCGGCGCTTTCGCGTGCGATCAAGCTGCTTGAGGATGAATTCGGCGGCGCGCTTTTTCATCGTGAGCGCCGCTTCACCCATCTCACGGAACTCGGCCGCATGGTCGAAACCTATCTCGAAGGTGTTTTCGAGAACTCTCGCCAGGCAAAACAGATTGCCGAGCAATATGTGCACCTGAAGAAGACGCCGCTCAGGGTCGGCATCATGAGCACGATCGCACCGGACGAGATCATCGAGCTCATTTCGTCAGTCCGCTCCCATCACCCGGGTGTGGAGCTCCACCTTTGCGATGCCGATGCGCCGAGCTTGCGCAGGCGGCTGCTCGAAGGCGACCTCGAGGCAGCAATCTATGCATTGCCATCGAACGTGGCTGACGACGAAGTGCACTCGTTGCCGCTTTTTCAGGAACAGATGGTGATGGCTGTTCACCTCGCTCATCGTCTCGCCAACCAGCGCTTCGTGCGGGTGACGGATATGAGCAATGAAAGTTACATTCATCGCAACAACTGCGAATTCGCCGGCTATGCGGATGCGATACTGGCCGAGAAAGGCGTCACGGTCAGCCCCGTTTACTGGAGCGATCGTGACGATTGGACACTCGCGATGATCGCCGCCGGGCTTGGCTTCGGCTTCATGCCTGAGCATACCGCCAAGCACCCAGGCGTGGTGCCGTTGCCGATCACCGATCCGGAATTCTGGCGTGAGGTCAATCTGGTCACCGTGCGCGGCCGCAGGCATTCGCCGGCGGTTGGCGCGCTTGTGCGCGAGGCCACGCAGAAGAAGTGGTTCGGCGAGCGGGCGAAGGCGTTGTCCGCTGCCGAGTAGCCCGGCGCCACCAGACAACCTGCCTCGCATGCCCGGGCGGCGGATCTCCGGCACATGTGTGCGGGCTCAGTTCTTTTTGATCGTCGAGGTCACGGACTGGATCACCTCGGTCGCCATCTTGAATTGGGCCTCGCGGTCGGTGATGCCATGCCGCTTGGCGATCCAGTCGAAATCGCTGTAAGCGGCATAAACCGCGCCATCCGCTGTCTGGTAGACCAGCACGCGCACCGGCCAGTCGAGGCCGGCCTCGGGATTGGAGGTGATGAAGGTCGTGCCGAGTGCCGGGTTGCCGAACATCACCAGCCGCGACGGCCTGACGTCGTTGCCAGCGTTGTTGCCAAGCTTTGCCTGGTCGATAACGCCGAAGAACTTGATGCCCTTCTTGAGGACATCCTTCTTGATGCGGGCGACGGTTTCGGCGACCGAATAGTCGCTCTTAACGGTGACGACGCCATCCGAAGCGGCAGCCGGGACGACGACCGCAATAAGCATGGCGGCGCCGGCGATCATGGTTTTCAGGTAATTGGTCATGTCAGTCTCCTTTTTTGGATAGCCAAGTTTTCTTTAGTTTCAGGTCTTTGGCGTCTGCAGCACGCGCGCGACAGCGATCGCGCCGGCGAGAACCACGGCGAGCACGGCCACGCATGCGGTCCAGCCGACCCGGTCGTAGATCTGTCCGATGACGAAGCTGCCGGCGAGCCCACCCGCATAGTAGGAGGCGAGATAAATGCCGCTTGCAGCGGCCCGGTCGCGCGAGGCGGTCCGGCTGACGTGTCCCGTGGCTATCGCCTGCGCCAAAAACGTGCCTATGGCGACCAGCGCCATCCCGGCAAGAACGATCGGAAGGCTGGTCGCGAGCAGCAGCAACAAACCCAAGATCGCAAGCGCAAGCGTTGCGCCGATACCCATCCTTGGGCCAAGGCTCGCTGCGACACGCCCCGCGAGAGGCGTGGTGAGCATCGATGGCAGAAAGACAAAATAGACCAGTCCAAGCGCCATCGGTGACAGTGATACCGGTGCGGCGACGAGCTGGAAGTTCACATAGGTGAAGGTGCCGATGAAAACGAAGAGGATGAGGAAGCCGATCGCGAAACAGGCGCGCAACTCGGCGTTTTGCAGCGGACCCTTCCAGGCCGCTCGGGCAGGCCCGCCTGTCGCATCGGCTCGCATCATTGCGGATGTCTTCTGCAGCGTGAACCAGACAAGAGCTGCGCCGACCAGATTGAGGGCGGCGAAAGTCAGGAAGTTGGTCGAGATGCCAAAGCTGTCAGCTACGGCGGCCGACATCAGCCGGCCGAAGAAATTGCTGGCGACATTGCCCGTCACATAGGCCGCGAGCGCACTCGTCGTCTGCCGTGCGGAGAAATGTTCGGCCAGATAAGCCATCGTCAGCGTGAAGGCGGTCGACATGCACAGGCCTTGCGCTACGCGCAGGAAGGCAAAGACGACTATGCTGTCGGTCTGCGAAAGCAGTGTCGTCGGGATCGCCAATATGGCCAGGCTGATCCAGATGCCGTTGCGGCGATCGATACCGCGCCCGAACAGGGCTACAGCAATACCTGCCACCGCCATGCCGAACGTGCTGGCATTGACGGCGAAGCCCATGGTCGCGCGGCTGACACCGAATTTTATCACCAGCGAGGGCAGGATTGCCTGGGTGGCGAATAGATCGACAAGCGTGAGAAACGCGATCAGGGCAATGAGGCTGAAGCGCCAGCTGTCCGCGGCCACCATGCGCAGCCGCGTCGGTTCGGTGTGTTCATTGGTGGTCATGACGAGGCTCCGTGGCCAGAGGTCCCCAGGCGATCGCCTGAGGACGCAACTTCAGTTGCTGGGTGCTGATCTGCTCGCCGCGATCAGCGGCTCACATCATGTGGTCGTCGTGCATCGCCGGCGGCAGGACGTCGGCCGAGTAGAGTACCGCAGGCACCTTGCCGTTGTTCTTCCACCAATGGGCGAGCTGGCCGAACTCGGCGGTCACGTCGCCGGCCGGATGCTCGATGCCCACCTTGCAGGTGCTCGCGTATTCAGTGATCGATCCCTCGACGACGATGATGTTGGCCGGGCGAACATTGTGCTCATGCCACGGCACGACGCCGCCCGGCTGAACTACGAGCTTGCGAAGGCGCAACATGTTGCCTTTCCAGGCCTCGCCCTTACTGCTCAGATCGATCGCCGAGAGAACCGTGTCGGTCACGCCGACAGGCTTGCTGGGATGTTCCTGGATGTCGGTCGTGGCAGCCTGGCCGGCCGGGCAGTCACCAGCGAATGCCGGAGCAGCGGAAAATGCCGCGGTTGCGGAAAGCAGGCCCAGCGCAAACGCCAGATTGAGACTTTTGGTAGCCATATCGTATTTCTCCTTTGTCGGTGCCCAAACGCGGGAGGCGGGGCATGAGCAGGAGAGTGACCGGCCCAACGACGAAAGAGAAATGCTGCCTGGCTCTCAATTCGATACCTGAAAACTATCATCGACTATCGCAACTGCACAAAAAAACGCGTGACAGGACTTGCCACGCGCCGCTAGAGTTTTCAGTCTTTGCTTCAGGCTGCGGTCTTTCGGATCGCTTGAACTATGGGGCTTTCCGGCCAGCCATGCGCCTTGACGCTGTTGACGAAGGCCGATGCCGCGGGCGAGAACCTGCGTCCCGCGACGACTACCAGGGACACCTCCCGCCAGACTTCTGGGTCGATGACGGGGCGGACCTGCAAGCCAGGGATCACCGCGCTGAACTCGGGGATGAAGCAGATGCCGAGCCCTCCGGAAACCATGTTCTGGATCCAATCCTCGCGCTCGCTGGCGTAGGAGATCCTGAGCTTCACGCCGCGATCCGTGCACAATCCGGCGAGGTGATCGCGATACTCGCAGTTGAGCCGCCTGAGATAGTTTTCGCCGTCGAGTTCGGAGATGGCGACATTGTCGTTGCGGGCCAGGCGATGGCCGTTTGGAAAGGCAAGGACAAAGCGTTCGCGATACAGTGGAGTCACGTCGAAGCGATCCGGGAAGCTGTCGCTGGACGCCATGATGGCGACGTCGATTTCACCAGATTCGAGCAGCTGGGAGAGCGATGCGGGCACGCCCTCGACCAGTTGCAGCTGGATGCCCTGCTGGCGCCGGTTGAAATCGGTCAGCAGACCGGTGAAGCGACGGGGGCCGATTGTGCACATGACCCCGACCTTGAGGTTGGCATTTTCCAGGCACAGGAATCTCGAAGCCTCCTGCCGAACACCCGTCAGCTCGTCGAGGATCTGCTGGAAGCGCGGTCGCAGCAGCACTCCCAAATCGGTAAGGTGGGTGAGATTTCGTTCGCGGCGAAACAGCAGGCCACCGACCTCGTCCTCCAACTGCTGGATGGCGCGCGAAAGCGCTGGCTGGGTGACATTGCACTTTTCACCGGCGCGCGTGAAGTTTCGCGTCTCGCTCACCGCAAGAAAATAGCGGATGTGATGAATGTCCATGCCGATTTGTCCCGATTGCAAACGAGGCTTTTCGTAGCCTCGGAGCCTGCCGCAAAGCTTGTCTCGGCGCCAATGCACTGCGGCTATAAAGTCGATAGCGGTCCGTCATGGCGCGGCGATCGCGCGTGGCACATCGTGTGCGGCGCGACGGCTGGATCCCGCCGAAAAGATGATGGCGAGCAAGCCGCTCGCCATCATGTCGGTTCCGGTGTTGCCCGGGACGGTCGGCGCAGGTCAGTTGGCGCCGCCAAGCGCCTGCAGGTTCGCGCAGAATTCGGCGTGAGGCTTGCTCATCGCGGCATCCTGACATTCCTTCATCATCGCGCCCTGCTTGTCCTTCGCCATTGCGTCCCAGGCGGCCTTGAACTCGGCCTTGGGCTTCATCGTCTTCATGCTGGCGTCGGTGAAGAAGGGCTGCATGTTGGACGGCTCGTCGAGCGCGCCGGCGAACGAAACGCCGCTCAGAACGGAAAGTGCAAAAGCGCCGAGGCAGATAGCTTTGATATTCATGGTGTGATCCTTCTCTGAGGTTGAGCAATCGTCCCATCGACGACTGCGGTAATGATCGGCAGCAATTTAGAGCTCTGCGGTTCCTCCTTGCCGAGATGGACTTTGCTGCAATCGGCCGCCTACTTGCCAATGCCATCTACGTATGGAGTTTATGCCGGTTCTGCATCCTGCGGTTGCTTGGCTGCATAAGGGCTAATTAGCGCCACCCAAAGCCAGCACGTTGGCGCAGAATTCAGCATGAGGCTTGCTCATTGCCGGGTCGTTGCATGCCTTGGTCATCGTGACGCGATCATGCTTCGGCATGGCGAACCAGGCCTTCTTGAACCCAGCCATCAGCTTCATCGTCTTCATCCCGGCGTCCGTATAGAAGGTGGGCAAAGCCGCCAGGTCGCTGAACGGATCGGCGCAGGCCGCCCCGGCAAGAAGACCCAGGGCAAGCGCCCCCAAACAGACAGTTCGTATTTTCATGACACGCTCCTCTTTTGTGCCGAAGACTTGCCGGCGACCGTCGTGGTGCTGGTTCTAAGCAAAAATCGCGGGATCCGTGCCCGCCTGGCAAACCTTGCGATGCGCGATGCATTGCAGCCAATGCAATCTGCCTATGGACTCCATGCCACCTTGGCATTTCGCCAGCAGGAGATGATGCGGCAGTCTCTCCATCAACGCCCCACCTGGCGTTTTGGGATGGAGACTGAAAGATGCATGTCCAGACCGGAACCGAAATCGACCATGCCGTCATTGCAAGACCTGCGGTGGAAGCGCGGCAGCGCGTCGACATTGTCCTGGCAAGCGACGCTCGCGGCGCCTTTGTCTGGGGCGTGCTTGACAGGTTGCTGGATGAGCCCGGCCTTTCCTTCGGCACCGTCACCGCATCCGGCTTTGGAGCGGTGGAAGCAGCGGTCTTTGCCTATGGGCTGGGCCTGGGCGGCCGGCGCGGAGCGCGGACAGCACTCGCCAATTTCTGGCGACGCGTCAGCCACGCCTCGATTTTCGTCATCGACAGAGCCAGCCTGCTTCGATCGATACTGGAACAGTCAATCGATATCGAGCAAATCCGCGACGAACGCTGCCCGGTGAAACTCGGTGTCCTGGCCGCTAACGCCCGCACCGACGCCGTGAAGATTTTCACCGGTGAACAGTTGTCGATCAACGCGATCGTGGCGGCAGCCACTGTCCCCTTCCTCTCCTCGCCTGTCGAAATCGACGGCGATACCTATTGGGGTGGCGAGTTCTCGCACTTGCCGCCTATCCGATCAACTGACGTTCGCCATCGCCTGATCATCGCCGGCAGACCTTCAGTGTTCGCGACACCATGTCCGGATCGCACCTTCGCAGCCAACCATTGCGCGACCAAATGCGCGCCGGTTCACACCATATTCGACAGTCGACACCGTGCCGGGGCTCCGCTGCTTATGAGGCCCTGGATCGACTGGGGTGAGTTGACAGACATGCGCGACAGGGGGCGGCAGGGTGCGGCAGACTGGCTTGCGGCCGATCCTCTCCGCACTGACGAGCTTCCGGTCATCAACTGCGAAAAACGATACATCTAGGCGCCTCCCTCCCGCCTAGCCGCGCCTGTTTCGCATACTCCCGAACGCAGGCGCCAAGCCCTCCGGTTCCCCGCCGGAGGGCTTTTTGCGTATGGATCCGTCAACATAGTGACCGCGTATCAAATCCATGCCGAGACAGCATTTCAGCTCGGCCGCCGGATCGGGGACACTGCTTGTAGACAGGCCGCAAGGTCAGTCTTTCCCTCGAAACGCAAACAGGAGACACGACCGTGATCAACACCAAGACCCTCATCGGATCGGCCCTCGCGGCTGCCACCACGCTCGCCGCGACGGCGGCATACAGCGGCCCGGCCGCCAAGCCCGGCTTCGCCTTCGAGAAATGCTACGGCGTCGTGAAGGCCGGCCAGAACGATTGTCAGACCGCGACGCATTCCTGCGCCGGCACCTCGACAACCGACAACCAGCCGGATTCCTGGCTCTACGTGCCTGCCGGCAGCTGCGCCAAGATTACCGGCGGCAGCGACAAGTCGAAAGCCTGACCGACCCAGACTTCGAGCCAACCACCTTGGAAAGGAGCAGACCGATGTCCCGTGCATTCCAGCCCCTCACGATCCCGGCATCAGCGGGTATCGGTCTGCGCTCTCCTCACATCAGCGAAATGCTGAGCCGCAGGCCCTCCGCTGGCTGGCTCGAAGTGCATGCCGAGAACTACATGGGAGACGGCGCCGGCGTCGAGGCGCTGGAACGGCTGCGCCAAATCTATCCGTTATCGGTGCACGGCGTTGGCCTGTCGCTGGGCAGCGCCCGAGGAGTGGACCGCGATCATCTGGAGAGGCTGCGCAAGGTCTGCGAGCGCTTCCAGCCCGATCTGGTCTCCGAGCATCTCGCCTGGAGTGTTGCCGACGGCGCCTATCTCAACGATCTGTTGCCGCTGCGCTATGACGAAGAGGCGCTGGCGAAAGTGGCGCGCAATGTCGAGACTGTCCAGGACACGCTGAAGCGGCAGGTGCTGATCGAAAATCTGTCGGCCTATATCGCCTTTGCGGACTCCTCGATGAACGAGGCTGAGTTCCTGGTCGAACTCGTGGCGCGGACTGGTTGTGGCCTGCTGCTCGACGTCAACAACGTCCAGGTCTCGGCGCACAATTTGCAATTTAATGCGAAGACTTTCATCGATGCGCTGCCGGCCGCCTCCATCGGCGAGATCCATCTTGCCGGCCATGCGATCAATCAGGTCGGGGCCGACACCGTGCTCATCGACGATCATGGCTCACGCGTGCCGCCGGTCGTCTGGGCGCTCTACCAGCATGCCATAGAGCGGCTCGGACCGCGCCCGACGCTGATCGAGTGGGACACCGATGTTCCCGTTCTCGACGTGCTGCTTGGCGAAGCGATGTGGGCCGACATGCTCACCGCTTCGATCATGTTCAGCCGCAAGCAAGCAGCGCGAGGCCAACAAACGACCCACGCCCGAGCGACGCCGATCTGCCTTTCTGTCGAAGGCGAAACGACGACCAGCATGCCAGTCCTTGCGGCGTTTGCGGCTGCCAGGGCCGCGAGACCATCCACCCCCTTGGCGCTGCCCTCGCTCGAGGAGGAATACCATGCTGCCGCTTGAGCACCTGCAGACCTCCTTGGCGCGGTCGGTGCTGGCCATGGAACCACCGATCGCCGCGACATTGCTGACCGCGGGCAAGGCCGATCCGTTGGCCCGCCTGCGCATTTACCAGAACAACACCCGCAGCTCGCTGACCGCGGTGCTGATGGCGGTTTTTCCGGTCACGGTTCGCCTGGTAGACGAGCGCTTCTTCCGCTACGCAGCGAGCGAGTTCATTCGACGCCATCCGCCGGCGGAATCGCGGCTGGCGCGCTATGGCGCCGGCTTTCCACGCTTTCTCAAATCGATCGACACGCTATCCGACATGCCGATAGTTGCCGAAACGGCGCGGCTCGAATGGGCCATCGCCGAAGCGCTCGACGCGGCTTGGTTGCCACCCCGCAGTCTTGGGGACTACGAAAATATTGAGCTGGGCACTTCTCCCGATGTCCTGGTGCAGCCATCGCTCAGGCTGATCGTTTCGCACTGGTCGATCCTGTCCGTATGGTCGGCGCATCAGCAGGGTGCTGAGGCCGACCGGCACAGCGCTTGGGCAAGGCGAGCGGAACGCGTGGCGCTGTGGCGAGCGGGAGACAGCATCCGCCTCGTTCAGCTCGATCGTGCAAACTTCGCGTTCCTGCACTCGCTAAAGCACGGGCTCGGGCTGGAACACGCCATAAGCCGCGCCCTTGCTCTCGACCCGTCGTTCGACCTCGTGTCCGCGCTCGTGCGTCTATTCGGCGACGGGCTCGTCACTGATGTGCGGATCCCGATACATCCCCTTGCAAACTGATGGAGACAATCATGACTGCGATACCTGAATATGCTTCGCCTGCCCCGACCGGCCTTGTCGGCCTCTACAGGCGGCTTATCAAGCTGCCCGAACGCGTACCGTTTTCAATCATCCAACTCGCGGCCCGCGTGGCGGTGGCGCATGTCTTCTGGCAGTCGGCGCAATCGAAGCTGGCATCCTGGCCGGTGACGCTGCAGCTGTTCGCCAGCGAATACAATCTGCCGTTCATCGACCCGTCGATCGCCGCGCCTTTGGCGACCACCGCCGAAATCACCGGCTCGGTGTTGATCTTCTTTGGACTATTCTCGCGCCTTGCGGCCTTGATGCTGCTCGGCGTCGTCTCCGTGATCCAGATCTTCGTCTATCCGGAAAACTGGGCCGAGCACCTGCTCTGGGCCTCGTTGCTGCTTATCGTGTTGACACGCGGCGCCGGCGTCTTCTCGCTCGATCGTTTGGCAGACAGGGTCTTGAGACCATGAGCTGACGCGACGGAGCGGCAGCTGACCTTTGGTCACGCGCACGAGTGGCCATCCGCAGATATGCCCTAGTTGCCGCATGAAGGCCCGAACGCCATCAGAAGAATAGCGATTTCAATGGGATAGGCTGGTGCTGCGAGAGAGGATTGAACTCTCGACCTCTCCCTTACCAAGGGAGTGCTCTACCACTGAGCTACCGCAGCCTGCGATGGCGGCTTCTGCCATATCGAACCGGCAAGCGCAAGGCCAAGAAAAACCCAAAGCGTCGCATGTGATTCTCGCCGGCAATTATGCGGTTTGAGGCGCCATGCGCGGCTGATACACACGCGAAACCGGCTCTCGGTCTGCTTTCATGACATGGCCGCTCTAAAATGCTAGAGCGTTTCACCGTTTCATGGAAACGGCGAACCGCTCTATCTTTTGTTTTGACGCAATTCCGGACGGAAGGCTGCGGCAAAGGCGCCGAGGCCAACCGTTTCACACTTTTCCTGGAATTGCCCGGGCCATTGCGGAATCGCGGCCGGCTGACCGCTGGTCGGGGACTGATGATGAACGACAAGGCAAATCGACCGAAAAAAGGCGACGGCGAGCGCAAGGACCGGCTGGCCGAGGCGCTGCGCGCCAATCTGCAGAAGCGCAAGGCGCAGGCCCGTTCGCGGCGGGTTGGCGACGCTGACGATCAGCGCGCCCGCAATGCTGACGATCAGCCGGAGGGATTGCCCGCTGCTGGAAAAATGCACAAGGACTAACCGAAATCAGCCACACTGGCCGCCCACAGTCGGTCGGGGTTCGGGGGAAATCCTATTTCTTGAACCAAGCCGGCCAATGAGCTAAGCCGGGCGCATCAACCGATTGAAACCGGCCTGTTCTGGCCGAGGGGACGTTTTCTTATGGATCGCATCAGAATTGTCGGCGGCAACCAGCTTGCCGGTACCATTCCGATCTCGGGCGCCAAGAACGCGGCATTGCCGCTGATGATCGCCTCGCTGCTCACCGACGACACGCTGACGCTCGAAAACGTGCCGCATCTGGCCGATGTCGAGCAGCTGATCCGTATCCTCGGCAACCACGGCGTCGACTATTCGGTCAATGGCCGCCGCGAGAAGCAGCAGGAAGGCTATTCGCGCACCATCAATTTCTCCGCCCGCAACATCGTCGACACCACCGCGCCCTATGAGCTGGTGTCGAAGATGCGCGCCTCATTCTGGGTCATCGGGCCGCTGCTTGCCCGCATGGGCGAAGCCAAGGTGTCGCTGCCCGGCGGCTGCGCCATCGGCACGCGCCCGGTCGACCTGTTCCTCGAGGGCCTGCAGGTGCTGGGCGCCGAGCTTGATGTCGACAATGGCTATGTCATCGCCAAAACCAAGAACGGCCGCCTCATCGGCAACCGCTATGTCTTCCCAAAGGTCTCGGTCGGCGCCACCCATGTGCTGATGATGGCGGCCTCGCTCGCCAAGGGCGAGACGGTGCTGGAGAACGCCGCATGCGAGCCGGAAATCGTCAATCTCGCCGAATGCCTGATCGCCATGGGCGCCAAGATCCATGGCGCCGGCACCTCGACCATCACCATCCACGGCGTCGAGGCGCTCTCCGGCGCCCGCGTGCGCGTCATCCCCGACCGCATCGAGACCGGCACCTACGCCATGGCCGTCGCCATGACCGGCGGCGACGTGATGCTAGCCGGCGCCCGGCCCGATCTGTTGCAGACCGCGCTCGATGTGCTGGTTCAGACTGGCGCCGAGATCACGCCGACCAATGAAGGCATCCGCGTCAAGCGCAACGGCGCCGGCATTGCGCCGGTCGACGTCACGACAGCCCCCTTCCCTGCCTTCCCGACCGACCTGCAGGCCCAGTTCATGGGCCTGATGACGATGGCCGGGGGCAAGTCGCGCATCACCGAGACAATCTTCGAGAACCGCTTCATGCATGTGCAGGAGCTCGCCCGCCTCGGCGCCCACATCACGCTTTCCGGCCAGACGGCGATCGTCGACGGCGTCGCCAAGCTGAAGGGCGCGCCTGTCATGGCGACCGACCTGCGCGCCTCGGTGTCGCTTGTGATCGCCGGCCTTGCCGCCGAAGGCGAAACCACGGTCAACCGCGTCTACCACCTCGACCGCGGCTTCGAGCGGCTCGAAGAAAAGCTTTCCGGCTGCGGCGCGGTGATCGAGCGGATTTCGGCTTAACGACTGCTGCCCTCCGCGCTGCTGATTGGCAAAAGCTGATGCGCCAGCCGATCTCCCCCTTGCGGGCAGGCAATCGCGTATGGCGGTGCCAGCTCCGCTGACGGCGGCATCCGCGTCGCGGTTGCATGGATCGGCAAGACCGCCTAACAGAAGGCTGAAACGTCAACCTTAGGTGCGAAATTCCGCATGGCCCTCAAGCTCATCGCGCTCGACGACCAGGATCTGAGCATTGTCTCGGCGCATGTCCAGGACGCCGTGATGAGGATCTCCGACCTCGAATACCTGCCGGCGGCCAAGCGCTTCGTGCTGACCATGAACCGCTTCGTCTGGGAAGCGAAATCCGGTCTGTTCCGCCAGCACAATGAGCGGCGGCAGAGCGTTCTGCATTTCGACCGCGTGCTCGGCGCCAAGACCAGCGGCATTGCCCGCGACAAGCCGGCCGAGGTGCTGTCGCTGCTGGCGATCAGCTTCATCGCCATCAGCAAGCCGGCCGGCATAGTCGAGCTGGTGTTCTCGGGCGGCGGCGCCATCATGCTCGACGTCGAATGCGTCGAAGCGCGGCTTGCCGATATCGGCGGCTCCTGGGAAGCCACGTCGCGACCTGTGCACAGAGGCTAAAGCGCAATGGCTATAACGCTCCGCCAGCAGGACGCCGATTTCGAACGGCGCTTTTCGGCCTTCCTCACCACCAAGCGGGAGGTGTCGGCCGATGTCGATGCCGTGGTGCGCGACATCATCGGGCGCGTGCGCGCCGAGGGCGACAGGGCGCTCGTCGACTATACGCTGAAGTTCGACAAGGCCGATCTCGATACACTCGGTATCGCCGTCTCGAAGGACGACATCGCCAAGGCTTATGAAGCGGCCGATGCGGCGACCGTCGAGGCGCTCAAATTCGCGCGCGACCGTATCCGTTCGCATCACGAGCGGCAGAAGCCGAAGGATGACCGCTATACGGATGCCGCCGGTGTCGAGCTCGGCTCGCGCTGGACGGCGGTCGAGGCGGTTGGCCTCTACGTGCCTGGCGGCACGGCGAGCTATCCGAGCTCGGTGTTGATGAACGCCGTGCCGGCCAAGGTCGCGGGCGTCGAACGTATCGTCATTGTCGTGCCGGCCTCGGGCGGCATCATCAATCCGCTGGTGCTGGTAGCGGCCGATCTTGCCGGCATTTCCGAAATCTACCGCGTCGGCGGCGCGCAGGCGATCGCAGCACTTGCGTATGGCACCGAGACGATCAGGCCCGTCGCCAAGATCGTCGGACCCGGCAACGCCTATGTCGCGGCGGCCAAGCGGCAGGTGTTCGGCACGGTCGGCATCGACATGATCGCAGGGCCGTCGGAAGTGCTGGTCGTGGCCGATGCAGACAACGATCCGGACTGGATCGCGGCCGACCTTCTGGCACAGGCCGAGCACGACATATCGGCGCAGTCGATCCTGATCACCGACAATGCAGCGTTCGGCAAGGCGGTCGAGCAGGCGGTCGAACGTCAGATGAAAGTTCTGCCGCGCGCCGAGACGGCGGCCGCAAGCTGGCGCGACTTCGGCGCGATGATCCTGGTGCCGACGCTCGAAGCCTCACTGCCGCTGGTCGACCGGATCGCGGCCGAGCATGTCGAGCTCGCTTTCGACGATGCCGAGGCGTTCCTTTCCAGGATGCGCAACGCTGGTGCCGTCTTTATCGGCCGGCATACGCCGGAGGTCATCGGCGATTATGTCGGCGGCTCCAACCATGTTTTGCCGACAGCACGGTCGGCGCGTTTCTCTTCGGGTCTGTCCGTGCTCGATTTCGTCAAGCGCACCTCGATCCTGAAGCTCGGACCAGAACAGCTCAAGATGCTGGCGCCAGCGGCGATCGCGCTCGCCAAGGCGGAAGGGCTCGACGCCCATGCCCGCTCCGTCGCGATCAGGTCGAACATGTAGCGATGTCCGGCCATGACCAAATCCGCAACAGGCTGATCGACGTCGAGCTCGACGAATCGATCGGACGTTCGACGCCCGACGTCGAGCACGAGCGGGCCGTGGCGATCTTCGACCTCATCGAGGAGAACAGTTTCCGGCCGGTCAATGACGACGGCGCCGGTCCTTACAAGCTCAAGCTGTCGCTGGCCGAGCAGCGCCTGGTGTTTGCCGTCAGCCGCCAGGATGGCGCCGAGGTGGTTACCCACATCCTGTCGCTGACGCCGCTGAGGCGCATCGTCAAGGACTATTACCTGATCTGCGAAAGCTACTACGAGGCCATCCGCTCCTCGACGCCCAGCCATATCGAAGCGATCGACATGGGCAGGCGCGGCCTGCACAATGAAGGCTCGCAGACCCTGATGGACCGGCTGGCCGGCAAGATCGAGATCGATTTCGACACGGCGCGCCGGCTGTTCACGCTGGTCTGCGTTCTGCACTGGCGGGGCTAGATCGGGATGACGTTTCGTTGAACCGCCATCCTGATCTAACTCTTTGTTGTAGCATGGTCTTTTCCGAAAACCGGTTCCCACTTTTCGGGATCATGCTCTCATGCCGGAGCATGATCTTATCCGAAAACCGGTTCCCACTTTTCGGGATCATGCTCTAGTGCTGGCCGCCTTGCCCCACTCGATCCTGTTCCTGTGCGGCATGAACGCCGTCCGCTCGCCGATGGCCGAGCAGTTGGCTCGGCGGATCCTGCCCGCCACCACCTTCGTCGCTTCGGCCGGCGTGCACGCCGGCGAGCGCGACCCGTTCGTCGATGCGGTGCTGGCCGAGGAGGGCCTCTCGCTCGGCGAGCGTCGACCTAAGGCGCTGGAGGAGTTGGAAGACGATTATTTCGACCTGATCGTCACGCTGGCGCCGGAGGCGCATCATGCAGCACTTGAGCTCACCCGTTCGCTCGCCGTCGAGGTCGAATATTGGCCGATGCCCGACCCGACCGACGCCGGCGGAACGCGCGAGCACATCATGGCTGCCTATCGCGACGTGCGCGAGCGGCTGAAGGCGCGCATAAGCCGACGTTTTTCGCTTCCGGAAGCAAAAAACGCGACGGATTAAGCATGTTCACAAGCGGGCGATTATCATATAGGTTCCGCGCAAATTCCGGGGGTCGCCGGAACCGCAATCCAAGCAAAGGTATCGAATGCCGAAGGAAGAAGTCCTCGAGTTTCCAGGTGTGGTCACCGAACTGCTGCCCAATGCGATGTTCCGGGTGAAACTCGAAAACGAACACGAAATCATCGCCCACACGGCCGGCCGCATGCGCAAGAACCGCATCCGCGTGCTGACCGGCGACAAGGTCCTGGTCGAGATGACGCCCTACGACCTGACCAAGGGCCGCATCACC
Source organism: Mesorhizobium sp. WSM3224 (assembly GCF_000427725.1). Taxonomy (GTDB): domain Bacteria; phylum Pseudomonadota; class Alphaproteobacteria; order Rhizobiales; family Rhizobiaceae; genus Mesorhizobium. The sequence goes on from NZ_ATYO01000034.1 coordinate 42,352, forward strand.
TACCGTTTCAAGTAACAGCCCGGCGCGAACCCTAGAGCCGGATGATTTCAGGTCTGTCGACCTGAAATCTGAATCCAGCTCTAAATCAAAGAGTGGAGCATGATGTCGTCCGAAAACCGCTTCACACTTTTCGGCATCATGCTCCTATGAGCATCCTGCAGAAGCTCGTGCTTGCCTCGGGTTCGCCGCGCCGCATCGAGTTGTTGCAACAGGCAGGCATCGAGCCGGACCGTGTGCTGCCCGCCGATGTCGACGAGACGCCGCTTCGCGCCGAACATCCGCGTTCGCTGGCCAAGCGCCTTTCCAAGGACAAGGCCGAGAAGGCGCTCACTTCGCTGAAAAGCGAGGACGACTATGCACCTACCTTCATCCTCGCCGCCGACACGGTGGTGGCGGTCGGGCGACGCATCCTGCCCAAGGCCGAGACGATAGACGACGCCATCAATTGCCTCGGCCTGCTCTCCGGCCGCTCGCACCGGGTCTATTCCGGCATCTGCCTGATCACGCCGGGCGGCAAGCTGCGCCAGCGGCTGGTGGAGACCAGGGTGCGCTTCAAGCGGCTGCCGCGCGAGGAGATCGACGCCTATGTCGCCTCGGGCGAATGGCGCGGCAAGGCCGGCGGCTATGCGGTGCAAGGCCTGGCCGGCTCCTTCGTCGTCAAGCTGGTTGGCTCCTACACCAATGTGGTCGGCCTGCCGCTTTATGAAAGTGTCGCGCTGCTTTCGGGCGAAGGTTTCAAAGCGCACCAGAACTGGCACGCCGCGCGCTCATGAGCCTGGACGACAAGATAACGCCGCTTCGGCCGAAGCGGCCCTGCCCCGAATGCGGAAAACCTTCCTCGCGCGAGCACTATCCGTTCTGCTCGGTGCGCTGCAAGGACATCGACCTCAATCGCTGGCTGAAGGGCGCCTATGTCATTCCCGGCCGCGACGGCGAAGAGGAAGACGATGACAGCCCGAAGCCGGGCCCGGCGCCCAAGGACGAGGGTTGAGCGTGGCGGCAAGTTGCCGGTTCACGGCGATTTTTCATTCCTGATGAAATCAACCGCTAAGCGCTTGTTTCGACGCAATTCCGGGGCGGAAAACCGCTGCGCACTTTTCCTGGAATTGCGCTTGTTTCCCGCAATTCCGGGCGGAAAACCGCTGCGCACTTTTCCTGGAATTGCTCTTGTTTTCCCGCAATTCCGGGGCGGAAAACCGCTGCGCACTTTTCCTGGAATTGCTCTGGACAGTCAGGATACCCGTGCTATAACCCACGCGCTTTCAAGGGGCGCCGCTCGGCGCTATCGTGAAACCCGGCGGGCGGTCCCGTTGGCCGGCGCAGGCCCAGATAGCTCAGTTGGTAGAGCAGCGGACTGAAAATCCGCGTGTCGGTGGTTCGAATCCGCCTCTGGGCACCATTTCCCTTTCTCCCGACGTTCCCTTCCGCCGAAGCCTCTACGCCCACGCCTCCATAAATTGCTGAAGTCGTTTATTTTTTTGGCGCGCATGGCGTAGCGGGGCGTGTTATCCGGATTTTCCCGCGTATCTGGTCCAACGAGCCGGCGGGTTGGTATTTTTGTTGGTATCGGACAACCTGTTGGTATCGAAGCAGCCAATAGGATTTTCCAGAAATGGCCTTATCCGACGTGAAATGTCGAAACGCACGCCCGGCTTCCAAGCTCTCGAAATTGTCCGACGGTGGCGGGCTCCAGCTTTGGGTGCAGCCCACGGGAACCCGCCTATGGCGCCTTGCCTATCGGTTTGATGGGAAGCAGAAACTTCTGGCGCTGGGAAGCTATCCTCTCGTCTCCCTCGCCGAGGCACGCCAGGCGCGCGATGACGCTAAACGTCTCCTGATAGCTGGCACCGACCCCGGGCAGGAACGCAGTTTGCGGAAGGCCGACTCGTCGAGCGTGGCCGGTTCTGATCGCATTGATCGGGATCGAGGTGCTTCGGCAAAGAAAGCACTGGTAAGGGAAGCCGCCTGCATCCCATTGATCTGTGCCCGCGAATGCGAGGCGGACGGCACCGCCTTAGGCCGTTAATCCGAAAGGCGTAGCTGAGCTGTCGACGGCTGGCCTAAACATGAGGGGTAGGCTGCCGAAAAGCACATGAATGCGTGAATCGATTGCACCGAAATAGCGCCTAAAATGCGCAAGGAGCCGAGCGGACTCAATTTCCAGCGCAGAGACAAATGGGGAACACTCTCGTAGAAATCATGCCTAAAAAGGCGCGCAAGTTTAGTCGCGAGGAAAAGGTTGCGGCGGTCATGCGCATGCTCGCCGGCGAGAATGTCACCACCCTTTCCGCCGAATTGAATGTTCTGCGCAAGGACCTCTACAGATGGCGCGCGACCTTTATGGCCGGAGGGCCGCCAGCACTTCGCGGGCCGGGCCGCCCTCCTGCACCACCCAGGCAGGCGAAGTCCGGGGCCGGTGCTGCGGAAGCATTGCAGTCCAACGCGCATCGACGGATCGCTGAGCTCGAGCGCAAATTCAGACGGCAGCAATTTGAGTTGAAGGCGATCCGGAAAGCCCTCCAGCAGTTCAGGCGTCGGCGCAATGACCTCGGCTGAACTCAGCTCCGCAGCTAAAATGCTGCCACGACTTGACCGCCGCCGTGTCTGCCAGTCGAGAGAGATCGCAACAACTACCTGCCAACATCTGGCTGCCGGCGGGAACACATGAAAGGCCGACAGGTGATTCGTCGCGCCGGCCCAGCTTAGCCGTGCAGCCACCCGTCTAGGCTTGGCGCGGATTGTGGATAGATAAATTGATCAATCAGGTGTGAACGCTTTCTTAAGCAGTTCCTGGAAAGTCACGATTTCGCCATGGACGCTTCGTGCGTTCACGATCAGCGTCGAGACGTGCGGGACGCGCTACCAAAAATGTGGGACAGGCGGTGGCACTCCGGCGTCGCGGTCAGGCCAGCGAGAGCCAGCCGCGGCGGCCCGAATGCCGCAATGCTCATGTGCTACCTGTTGGGCCCTAAAATCCAAGGCCTGCGATCGAGATTGTGCGGCTGGACCGCCCTGCGAGCTGCCCCCCGTTCCGCGTGGACTGATTGTGGTCATTCGCCGTCGCATACGATCCTGCTGTGCTCGTGGACTGTGCCTCCAGGCGACGCGTGAGAGGGCAGACGGCTTAGTGTTTAGGGGGATCGCTAGGCCAGCAACGCCCGCTGGTGCGTGCCCCTCCACCCCCGCCAGATCCGGGCGAGTCCCGGCAAAAACCGTAAGCGCCAGCGATCCGGATCTTGCGTCCCGCCCACCCGACTCGCGAACGAGCGCTGCGCCCCTGGCGAGCATGCGCCTGAACCGCCGCCACCTGATACCCGACTTACCAGCCGAGTTGCCCTGGGGGTATCGATTTTTCTGGGAAGACTGTCCCCAGTATCGGAGCAATAATTTAAGGGTCAACACTAAGGACGAGCCTGCGCAGCTGGCGCTTATACGGCAGAGTCGAAACTAACGACATGCGCATTTTGACGAAGTTGTGACGGCCAACTGTAATAGTCGGTTACTTCTTGTGAGTTGCGGGTCGAAACAACCGTTCGTTAGTGGGGTCGGCAGTTGGACGACGCCTTTCGCGTTGACCTCTGTTACCCCATCAGGCGCACCCCACGACAAAATTGGGCGGGGAAAAATCAAGAAAGAGGTAGTAGCCACATGGACACCCCCCCATCAATCACTTCCTTCTCGCCCGACAGCGCGATTATCGGCGATGGCATCACAAACAAGAACACGCTCACGCTGACCGGCACGGCTGCGGCCAATACCACGGTGAAGGTGTACGACGGCACGACGTTGCTGGGCAGCGCGACCACGAACTCCAGCGGGGCATGGGACTTCACAACCGGCAAGCTGTCGGACGGCGGTCACAGCTTCACGGCTGCAACCACTGTGGCTAGCAGCAGCACGACTTCCGGATTTCCCAATGCGTCAACAACTGGCGTGCGTGATGGCGTGACTCTCACGCCGTCTGGCGACGTCACGATCAACACAGCCGGGGCTGTTGTCAGCGGCCTTGATATTACCGGCGATGTGGTGATCACCGCCCCGAATGTGAAGCTTGTGGACTGTCGAATCACGGGAAACGTTTCATTCGAGTCCACCGGCGCCACGATGGAGTATTGTGATGTTATAGGCCACAATTCATTGAACGCGGTCGATATCAACCCTAATGGTCGCGTAGGACAGGGTGATAATACAACCATTCGTTTCAGTGATATCAGCAACGCCGAGAATGGTATCTGGCTTGAAGGGCAGCATGCCATAATTGAGGGCAACTATATCCACAACCTCTCTAATAATATGGGTGTCCCCCCCGACGTTGCGCATATTGATGGAATTCAGGTCCCCGGTAGTAATATCGGGGCGACGCCGCTCACGAGCGGAACCATTATCCACAATACCATCGACATGACCTCTTTCCCGTCTACTTCGGCTTTCATATCGCGTGACGCGAGCAACATTGAAATATCCAACAATCTTCTCAAAGGCGGGGCCTACACTGTCTATTTTTTGGGCCACGGCAGCGGCAACGAGGTATCGAATAACACATTCGACCTTGCAGGCGCATACGGATATGTCGAAGCTGACCCGGGGACAACGACGCTTGGCGGAAACATCGACACGAGGGGGGCTCTGCTCCCGATCAACACTGATGGTGCAGCGATTGCGGGCTCGCAGGTGGCGACCTCGACGGCCACCGAAACATCGGCGCCGCTGCTGGTAAAAGTCGATACCGCCGTACCATCGGCCCCGACGATTGTGGCATCGACTTCCGCGGCCGACCTGGCGAAAACGCATGTGGAGGCACTGAAAGGCACCGCTGAAGCCAACAGCACCGTGACGGTCTTCGACGGTACGACCAAGATCGGCACTGCCACTGCCGATGCCAATGGCGCCTGGAGCTATAGCACCAAGGCGTTGTCCGTCAGGAGCCACAGTTTTACGGCCACTGCGACGGATGTCGCCGGTAACACCGGTACGGCTTCCTCGGCAGCGGCGGTTACTGTCTCGGGCTCGACGCCTACGCAGCCGCCATCTCCGGACCCGACGCCTTCGCAGCCAACACCTACCGATCCGGGCCACTCCGGTTCAGAGCATAGATCCCAGGCCGATGGCTTCGATTTCACGAGCCTTTGGCAGAGTAGGTCTGGTTTCACCAAGATCCACGGCACGGCTAACGCCGGCGATGCGGTCAAGTTCTACGACGGCTCGACATTCCTCGGTTCGGTGACTGCGGGGGCTGATGGATCGTGGACTTTTGCCAAGTCCCTGTCGAAGGGCGTCCACACCATAACGGCCAAGGAGGTCGACAGCTCGGGGCATGTCGTTTCAGAAAGCTCCGGGGCGGCAATAACCGGGTCGACTCGAAGCGACACCCTGACAGGCACCACGGGCAACGATCGGCTCTTGGGAAAAGGTGGTGATGACACGTTCGTGTTTGCCGCGAACTTCGGCAAGGACGTCATCAAGGACTTCGATGCCATCGGACGTCACCATGATACATTGCAGTTCAGCAAGAGCGTCTTTGACAGCTTTGCGAGTGTCCTTGATCATGCGACCCAGGCTGGCAACGATGTGGTCATCTCATCGGGCTCTGACACCCTTACCCTGAAGAATGTCAAGCTAAGCGCTCTGGACAGCCACGACTTCCACTTCGTGTAGAGCCAGCCCCAGGAGCCATCGAGGCGCGATCTCGCGATCGCGCCTCTCCAAAGTAAGCACCTGGCAAAGGCAAGAGCCATGACTGTCTCTGAGGGGCGGCGGGAAATTCCGCCGGCGGCAAATCTCAATTCGATCAAACTTTCGCGCCTGCGGATGGCAGCCACAGCATTGGCCGCGTTGGCTGCAGGGGGGCGCTCGCGCCTTGCAGAGACCAAGACCTTTTTCGTTGGGGCCCTCGAAGCCCTCCGCCGCCGGGTATTCTCCGGCGACGGCTGGTCGAATGCGAAGTTCGAGGAGCCCCGCTCGGAAATCTCGACATTTCTCGTGTCTTGTCGCCGAATCTTCTGGGCTCTCGCCCTGTTCAGCGGCCTCAGCAATCTTCTGATGCTGAACGGCTCTTTTTTCATGCTTCAAGTATATGATCGTGTCCTGCCGGGACATAGCGTTCCGACGCTCGTCGCGCTCTTGGTCCTTGCGACGATGCTGTACCTGCTGCAAGGCGGGCTCGATCTGGTCAGGAACCGGATCAGCGTGCGTATCGGCCGCTATCTCGACGAAAGGCTGGGGCTGCGAGTCTACGACGCGCTCGTCAGGCTACCTCTGAAGACGCGCGGCGACGGTGATGGCCTGCAGCCGCTGCGCGATCTTGATCAAGTCCGCAGTTTCCTGTCCAGTGGCGGTCCGACTGCCTTATTCGATCTGCCGTGGATGCCGATCTACCTGGCCATCTGCTTTCTCTTCCATTTCTGGATCGGTGTGACCGCTCTGGCAGGCGGCGTCGTCCTTGTAGGACTGACGGTTCTCACGGACGCGCGAACTCGGGGACCGGCCAAGGCATCTTCACGACACGCTGTCTTGCGGAACGCATTGGCCGCGGAAGGAAGGCGTAACGCAGAGGTCCTGCAGGCTATGGGCATGCGGCGTCAGGCGGCATTGCGCTGGCAGGACGTCAATCAGAAATATCTCGCGGCTCACGAAACATCGAGCGATATTGCAAGCGGGCTTGGCTCAGTCTCGAAGACCTTCCGCTCGCTTCTCCAATCGTTGGTCCTTTCGGTTGGTGCTTACCTGGTCATCAACCAGGAAGCGACCGCCGGCATAATCATAGCGAGCTCAATTCTGACGGCTCGCGCGCTCGCCCCGGTTGAAATTGCGATTGCCAACTGGAAGGGATTCATCGCCGCGCGCCAGTCCAGCGAGCGGCTGGATCATCTGCTCAAACTCCTACCCCGCCAGGAGGAACCGCTTGCATTGCCCCAGCCCACTGGGGCGCTGGCGGTCGAGAACCTCTACGTCGCAGCTCCAGGTTCCGAAAAACCACTGCTGTCCAACGTGTCGTTCTCGATGCAAAGCGGCGAGGCGGTCGGCGTGATAGGCCCAAGCGGTGCCGGTAAATCCACCCTTGCGCGGGCGCTGGTAGGGGTCTGGCCGCATGTGCGGGGCAAAATCAAGCTCGATAATGCCGTGCTCGAGCACTGGTCCTCCGAGTCGCTGGGCAGGCACATTGGCTATCTGCCTCAGGACATCGAATTGTTCGACGGCAGCATAGCCCTCAATATCGCTCGTCTCGACTTGGCTCGTTTCGATGCGAACGCGACTGCAGCGGCGATCCTGGACGCTGCGAAGGCCGCGGGCGTGCACGATCTAATTCTCTCATTGCCCGATGGGTATCACACGCGCGTCGGGGAGGGGGGAATGGCCTTGTCGTCAGGCCAACGCCAGCGCATCGGTCTGGCCAGGGCATTCTACGGGAATCCGTTCTTGGTCGTTCTCGATGAGCCGACGTCGAACCTGGATTCCGAGGGCGAGGAAGCGCTGACGGAAGCGATCCTGAGTGTTCGGCGTCGTGGTGGCATCGCCGTCGTGGTCGCCCATCGGCCAAAGGCACTTGAAGGTGTCAGTCACGTCCTGGTCGTCAGCGATGGCAATGTGCAATCATTCGGGCCAAGGGAAGAGGTACTAACAAGGGTCTTGCATCCGGCCGTACCGCTGAGGGTGGTTGCCGAGGGCAAGGGAGGGGCGCAGTGGAAGGCGAACTGATACCCCCGGCGCTTCGATCTATCCAACGGTACATAATCGTCGGCATGTTGATCTTTGCCTTTGTGACGTTCGGGATCGGCGGTTGGGCGGCGACTTCGCGGCTGTCTGGCGCCGTAATCGGCCAGGGCATTGTCGTCGTCGATTCCAGCGTCAAGAAAGTCCAGCATGCCACGGGCGGCATCGTGGGAGAATTGCGCGTGCGCGAAGGCGATCACGTCAATGCCGGAGATATCCTAATTCGGCTCGACAAGACGCAGACGCTGGCCAACGCCACAATTGTCACCCAGAGCGTAGATGAGTTGCTCGCAGGTGAGGCCCGCCTCGAGGCGGAGCGGGACAATGCCGAACAGATCGTGTTTCCGGCGGCATTGATCGAACGAAGCCACGACGCCGCCTCGGAGGCGGAGGCAGCACATGCTATCACTGCGGAAAGGGCTCTATTCAAGATGCGTCTGGAGGCGAGGGCCGGCCAAAAGGCCCAATTGAAGGAGCGAGTCACACAGCTGCAGGATGAAATCAAGGGCTACACGGGACAGATCGAAGCCAAGCAGAAGGAAACCGATCTGATCCACAAGGAACTCGATGGAGTCCGCACGCTGTGGCAAAAGAAGCTTGTTCCGATCGAACGGCTGACGTCGTTGGAACGCGAAGCGGCTCGTCTCGAAGGCGAGCGCGGCCAACTGACGGCAACGATCGCCCAATCCAAAGGCAAGATCGCGGAAATCCAGCTTCAGATCATACAGATCGATCAGGACCTGCGAGCCGAGGTCGGCAAGGATTTGATCGAAACGCGCTCCAAGCTTTCGGAGCTATCTGAACGGAAAACGGCTGCCGTGGACCAGCTTAATCGGATCGACATCCGGGCACCCCAGAGCGGTCGTGTTCATGAGTTAGCGGTGCACACCGTCGGGGGCGTGATCGCGCCAGGCGAGCAGATCATGCTGATCGTTCCGGACGCGGATGCGCTTGCGATCGAGGTCAAGATCGCGACGCGCGACATCGATCAGGTCTATCCCGGTCAGATTGCGACGATGCGGTTTCCCGCTTTCAATCAGAAGACCACCCCCGAAATCGAGGGTTCATTGACCATGGTTTCCGCCGATCTCACCCAAGATCAGCGGACCGGAGCCAGCTATTACACGGTTCGTGTTGCCCCCAAGCCTGGGGAGTTGGCGAAGTTGGGATCTTCCAAATTGGTGCCTGGCATGCCCGTCGAGGTATTCATCAAGACGTCGGTAAGAACGGCATTGTCGTACTTGACCAAGCCGCTGATGGACCAGGCAGAGCGAGCATTCAAGGAGCGGTAGAAAATCCCTCGCTGACGAAATCACGCATCTGCAATCCCTTAGGAGTATCCGGCCATTCTCTACCCGGAGGATTTCATCCCAGGTGCATTCGACTATGTGCTCGAACGGGGAATGACGCTGTGCGTGGAAGCCTATATTGGCGCCGTGGGCGGCCGCGAAGGCGTGAAACTTGAAGAGCAGGTGCTCATAACCGAAAATGGAATTGAAAACCTTACAAAATGCCCGTTTGGCCCGGATCTACTGAGCTAGTCTCCCGCCTTGCGGCGGCACCTACGATGAGCGCGCCGACTGCGACCACTCCAGTAGTTGTAACGACAACAGGGTTGACGTCGACTTCTGAAATACTCGTCGCCATGGCGGCGCAGAGGCGCGAGAAGGTACTCAGTGCGCGCGCTCCTGGCCTCCTTGCTCATTCGTGTGGACGAAACGAACGGCAGCATTTCCACCCTGAGCTGCCCTACGCGTCGGGTACCGAGCGTCAGGCTTTCACCACAAGCGATCCCGGTGATGTCTGCCTTCGGCGGAAACACGAATGAAACTCACCCACTGCAATTGCACAAAGAGTGGAATGGCTCAACTTTCAAGGGATTTTGGTGACGGTACGACTGACGGTATCTGCGTTTGATCGGGAATAAAAGACTCGTAGAAACAGCGGGATAGCTTGCATGTCGGAATCCGCCTCTGGGCACCATCCCCTATTTTAGCAGTATTTATCCATATTTTTCAGATACTTGTAATGTCAATTCGATTGCTATTTCGTCTTCCCAGCCCTTTCTTCAAAGGGCGAGTTGCAAAGCTTCACCTATCATACGCGCTGAATTCTCTCGAACCCTCGACCCAGGCGCTTTGAACATCTTCGTTAGGCGCTGGACCTAGTCCAATGCAGGGAGCCAAGTGTTGGTATTTGTTGGTATCTAGCAGCCCGTTGGTATCGGCACGTCAGCCAGATCTCTGACTGACCAGAATCATGCCGTAGTGGCGTCGCCTTCCTGATACTACTTTTGCCGGAACGCCGTATGCAGCGACGTCGACAGGGGGCCGAGGATGTAATCCAGTGCGGTGCGTTCCTCGGTCACGATCATGACGGACGCCGGCATGCCGGGATAAAGCTGGATTTGCGGTGCGGCGGCGAGTTCCTGCTGATCCACCGCGATGTCGGCGACAAAGTAGGGAAAGCCGGTCTTGGCATCGGTGACACGGTCCGCCGAGATGCGGGTGACGCGGCCGTGGATGACTGGTGTGGTGCGCTGCTTGTAGGAAGTGAAGCGGACCTCGGCCGTCATGTCGGCGCGCAGGCTGGATATGTCCTCGACCTTGACCTGGGCTTGGACGATCAGCGAATTTTTGCTTGGCACGATATCGAGGATGGTCTGGCCGGGGGCGACGATCGCGCCGGTCGAGAAGACGGTGAGGTCCATCACCTGGCCGTCATAGGGCGCGTGCACCTCGGCGCGGTCCACGGTCGCCTGTGCGGCGAACATCTTCGGCACCAGATCGGCGAGGCTCGACTGGGTCTCGATCAGCATGGCCGAGAGTTTTGCGCGTCGCTCGTTGGTGAGCTGCGCAATCTGGCTTTCGAGCTCGGCCTTGCTCTGGCGGTTTCCCGCGATCTCGCCGAGAGCCTGGTCGATGAGGCCCTGCAAATCGGAGGCGGAGCGGTCGAGCTCCAGGATGCGCGTGCGCGTTGTCAGCCCGGCCTTCAGCAGCTTGTTGAGGCCTATTTTTTCGTCGATCGTCGACTTGAGCTGCGCGCGAAAAGACTCGACGCGCGCCTGCTTGCCGTCGATCTGCTCGTCGAGTTCGGCTATCCGCTTCTGCAGGATCTGGCTGGCGCCAGCCATCGAGGCGCGCTGACTCTCGAGGTCGGCAATCTGGTTGGCCATCGCGTCCTGCAGATAGGCCTGGTGTTCGGCGGTGATGTCCTTGGGAAAGGCAACCGCCTCATGGCCCTCGAGCTCCGCACGGATGCGGGCATCGGTGGCGCGCAGCAGCGCATATTGTTGGGAATAGAGGTTGAACTCGGAACGGGCGCGGGTGTCGTCGAGAACGACCAGCACGTCGCCCGCCTTGACGATGTCGCCGTCCTTGACCCGGATTTCCTTCACTGTGCCGCCGTCGAAATGCTGGACGCTCTTGCGGTTGCCCTCGACCTTCACAACCGCGTCGGCAAGCACCGCGCCGTTGAGCGGCGCGATCGCCGCCCAGCCGCCGAACACGCCGAAGAAGGCAACGATGATGAGCACACCGACCCAGACCGGTCCTCGGATCGAATCCGGGTTAGCGTCCGCACCTTCGGCGCTGGACAGGCTGCGATAGGTGGCGGCGATATCGGTCATTGGGTCGCCACCGCCATGGGTGCCGCGCGCTGGTTGAGCAGCGCTACGATCTCGTTCCTCATGCCGAAGGCCTCGACCGCGCCATCCCGCAAGAGCAGGATCTTGTCGACATTGGCCAAGGTCGAGGGCCGGTGCGAGACGATGATCACCGTGCTGCCGCGGCGCTTGAGCTCCAGCGCGCATTCGGCTAGCGCGCGGTCGCCGTCGGCATCGAGGTTGGAGCTCGGCTCGTCGAGCACGATGAGGTTCGGCGTTCCGAACACCGCGCGGGCGAGCGCGATCCGCTGCCGGTAGCCGCCGGACAGCACCGCCCCGCCCTCGCCGATGTGCGTCTCATAGCCTTGCGGCAGGCGGATGATCATCTCATGCACGCCTGCCAGTCGGGCGGCCTCGATCACCTCACGGTCGACATCGCTCTTGAAGCGGCCGATATTGGAGGCGACGGTGTCGGCAAACAGCTCGATGTCCTGCGGCAGGTAGCCGATATGGTCGCCGAGCGCCTCGCGTCCCCATTGCGTCAGATCGGCGCCGTCCAACCTGACCGTGCCGCGGCTGGGCTGCATGATGCCGGCCAGGTGCCGGGCGAGCGTCGACTTGCCGGCGCCGGAAGGGCCTACGATGCCGAGCGCCTCGCCGGCCTCGAGCCTGAACGAGACATCGCGCAGCAGCACCTTCTGCAGGCTGGGAATGGCGAAGCTGAGCTGCTCGACGGCAATCTTGCCAGTGGGCTTGGGCAGGTTGAACGAGCGTTCGCCCTGTGCGCCAGCGTCGAGCAGCTTCTCGACCCTGCCAAGCGCTGCCCGCGCCAGGATCAGGCTGCGCCAGAGGCCGACGATCTGCTCGACCGGTTGCAACCCTCGGCCCAGAAGGAGGCTCGCGGCGAACATCGAGCCGCCGGTGATCTGTCGCTCTATCACCAGATAGGCGCCGAGGCCGAGGATCAGCGACTGCATGGTGAGGCGCAGGAAGCGGATCAGCCCGGACATCAGTGCTGCCCGGTCGCTGGCCTGTCCTTGCTGCCGCAGCGCCAGGCCGCGATCGCGCCCCCAGCGGCGCACAAGGCCGTCGATCATGCCCATGGCGCGGACGACTTCCGCGTTTCTCAGGCTCATTTCGGTGAAATTGTAATTCGCGGTGGCCAGATCGTTGGCCTGCTTCAGCGGCACTCGCACGATGTATTCGTTGAGCACCGCCATAGTGATGAGAAGCAGCGAGGAGCCGAGCGCGAAGAAGCCGAGCCAAGGATGCAGAAGGAAGATGATGCCGATGTAGATCGGCGACCACGGCAGGTCGAACAGGGCATGGACGCCGCTGCCGGTGATCACCTGCCGGAACGTATCGAAATCCCGGATCGGCTGGCTTTGCGAGGCGCCCAGCGATGGGGTTTCGACGGAGGCCGCGAGGACCTTGGCCGAAAGCAGCCGGTCGAGCCGGGCGCTGGCGCGCGTCAGGATCGCGGCGCGCACCAAGTCGAGACCGGCCAGCGCCAGGAAAGCCGCCAGAAGCACGAGCGTCAGCATGACCAGCGTCGTCTCGCTGCCACTGGTGACCACCCGGTCGTAGATCTGCAGCATATAGAGCGGCGACGCGAGGTAGAGCAGATTGATTGCCAAGCTGAATGCCGCCGCAAAGAGGAAATAGCGGCGGCAGGCGCGAAGTGCTTCCCTCACAATTCTAGGCTTGTTCTCGAAACTCACATACCCAGCGGCGAACCGCCCCCTGTCCAAACTGCTTGCCCGGAAGCGATACTACTCTCGATCCCTCAACTGGCCATGCGATCTGCTCGTAAACCTGCTGTAAACCTTAATTCGTAAGCTGAATCCTCGGCCGGCAGGGAACGAAATGAGTTACACGTGACCGCCGGCTCTCCTTCTTCACACGGCGAACTCACTTGTTCCGCCGTTGATGCCGGTCAGCGTGAATTCAGCCGGATTGTAGGTCACCACGGTGTGTCCCTGGCCATCATCGGCGAGCTTGAAGCCGTTGGCGTCGTAGGATCCAAGCAGATGCAGAGCGGCGCCGTGCGTGCCGTCGGTCACGGTCAGAGTGCCGCCGCTGCCATCCTGGCTGGCCTGGTAGCTGACCGTCGTGCCGGTGCCGAACAGGATGTCGTTAAGATCCAGCTTGTCGTCGTTGGTGATGCCGCCGATCAGCCCGCTGAAGTCGAAGGAGTCGTCCAGCTCCAGCGTGCCGGCCGCATCATGCGCAAAGGTGACATCCGTCGATGACGCGCCGCCGAATTCCAGCTTCGACAGGTCGCCGATCGTGGCATCGCCCTCGCCGGTGACCGCGCCGTGGATGGTGATGTTGCCGCCATTGGCCAACAGCATGCCGGAATTCGCAACCCCGCCGGCGACGACCAGGCCGCCCGAGCCGGTCGCCTCCAGCGTGCCGGAATTGGTGATGACGCTGCCGCCAGTATCGATGACGAGCGCATTGGTGCCAGAGGCGATGATGGTGCCCCTGTTGTCGACGCCGAGCATGCCATCGCCCAGTTGACCAGCGCCCGAGATCGTGTTGTCGACGTTGATCAGCGTGACGTCCGGACCCGTACCGGAGATTATATTGAAGGCGCTGTCGGACAGATCGATCTGCCCGCCGCCCTGCAAGGTCGCGCCATGCTGGATGACCTGCAGCAGTGTTTCGCTGCCGGTCGAGTTCAGCGAGATGATGCCGCTGTTGTTGACTGTGCCGCTCAGCGGCAGCAGCGCGCCGTCGCCGATGGTCATCGCGCCGGTGTTGTTCACCACCGGCGTCTGGTCGAAGGCGAAGTTGCCGGCGCCCAGAGCGGAGGAATGCACTCCTTCCAGCGTGATCGACTGCCCGTCTCCGAGCGTGATCACGGCGTTACCATGTGCGTCGTCGACGGTATGCGCCTGAACTTCGGCAAAGCTTTGGAAGCCGGAGTAACCGACGAGGTCAATCTGGTCGGCCGCCGCGTCGAAGCTGTGCACGGTGTCGTTGCCGATCGGCTGCGAGAACACGAACAGATCGGTGCCGCTTGAGCCGGTGAGCACGTCGTCGCCCGACCAGGCGAAGATCGGCGAACCCGGCGCATAGGCCTCGACATTGTCGGCGATCGATGCGCTGCCGGTAGTGCCGTCGGCGTTGGTCCAGGTCAGGTGGATGTCGAGCACCGCGGCGCCGGCGAAACTGGCAGGGGTCGTGACGGTTAGTTCGTGAACGGCATTGGTCTGGACAGTCCAGGAGCCGTCGGCGTTGTGCGTGGCGCCGTCGATGGTCCAGCCTGAGGGTAGATCCTTCACCGTGACCGTGACGGCCTGGCCGCCAGAAGGGTCGGTCAGCGCAAGATTGATCGGCTCGCCGGCGGTGCCGGCGGGAGCCGTGAACTTGGTGCTGCTCCCGCCGCCGCCATTGGTCTTGAATGTCACGCTGTCCACTGCCGTCGCGGAATTGTGTGCCGAGCTGTTGTCGGTGACGACCGCGCTAATTTGATGAACAGAGTTGCTGACTGGGAACGGGGCCACGCCGTCGCTAAATGTATGGACATAGTCTCCACTCACTGATCCAGCAGCCAGCTCCGCGGCGGTCATCGTATAGATGAGAACGGGCGCGCCGCTTGCGCTGTCATACAATTGAACGCTCTGAATACCGCTGGCATCCGTCGCATGAACAGTGAAGGTCGACTCCTGCTGGCTCGATGAAAGCTGGTGGCTTATCGAGACGCTTGGCGGTGTAGCATCGCCCCCTGTCACATTAATTGTCGCCGTAGCAGTTCCGGTATCCGTGCCCCCATTGGCTATCCCGTCGCCGTCTTTGACTGTGAAGGAAACCGTCTTGGTCGCGGTCGGGCTTGTGGAATTGGAGTACAGGATGTGGTCGGCAAGGGCCTGCACTGCCGCCTGGGTTGCATTATTGGAAGTGAAGTTGATGATCAGGCTCGATCCGCCTGCACCACCAGAGAACGTGCCGATGACTAAACCGCCATAGGTGACGTTGCTGCCACTGAGGCCGATCTGGCCGGCACCGCTACCCTGGTTCTGGATCGTTAACTGGTCGGCCGACGTGCCGTTTGTGCTGAAGGCAACAGTGAGCGATCCGCCGTTGAAATCGGCCGAGTCGATATCGGTCACAGTACCGGTTGGCGCGATAGCCGTGGCAGTTGCCCCGGTCGTGTAGTTTAAGGTTGTCGATCCCGGCGACGGACCATTGAGATCGATGACCGGCGCGTCGTTGGTGCCGGTGATGGTGACGACGACATTCTGGCTGGTCGAACCGCTATGATTGTCAGCCACCGTGACCTGGTAGGTCTCCTGGATCGTCTGACCTGCCGCCAGGAACTGGATCGCCGAGTTGTTGACGCTGTAGTTCCAGGTCCCGGTCCCGCCGGTGCCGCCGGACGTGTCCTGCGTCTTGGCCGCGATGAGCGAGCCGAGTTGAACGCCACCCGCATTGGTCGACGACACGAAGCTGGCGTTCACCGTGTGGCTGTCGGTCAGGTCCACATCCGCGAAGCTGACCGTGCCCGAGGTCGTCTCGGTCGCACCTGCCGGGGTGTCTTCCGTCACCGACCCGGTCGCGGTCGCCGTCATCGTCGGGTTGTCGTTGGTGCCGGTGATGGTGACGACGACATTCTGGCTGGTCGAACCCCCATGATTGTCGGCCACCGTGACCTGGTAGGTCTCCTGGATCGTCTGACCTGCCGCCAGGAACTGGATCGCCGAGTTGTTGACGCTGTAGTTCCAGGTCCCGGTCCCGCCGGTGCCGCCGGACGTGTCCAGCGTTTTGGCCGCGATGAGCGAGCCGAGTTGAACGCCACCCGCATTGGTCGACGACACGAAGCTGGCGTTCACCGTGTGGCTGTCGGTCAGGTCCACATCCGCGAAGCTGACCGTGCCCGAGGTCGTCTCGGTCGCACCTGCCGGGGTGTCTTCCGTCACCGACCCGGTCGCGGTCGCCGTCATCGTCGGGTTGTCGTTGGTGCCGGTGATGGTGACGACGACATCGCGGGTGACGACACCGCCATGCTGGTCGTCGAGCGTGACGGTATAGGTTTCATGCACGACCTGACCTGCCGCGAGCTTGTCGAGGGCCGAATCCGAAGCGGTGAAGGTCCAGGTGATCAGGCCGCCGGAGCCGGAGCCGGTGGTGTCGGTCGTCTTGACCGCGTTGAGCGAACCAAGCTGGCCGCTATAGTCGGTGCCCTTAAACACCGCCGAGACCAGGTGCACGTCGGTAAGGTCGACGTCGCCGAAGGCGATGGTGCCGGTCGCGGTTTCGGTGGGGGTATGGGCATCCTCGGTGACGGCGCCGACAAGGGTGGCTGTACCAATGATCGGCGCGTCGTTGGTGCCGGTGATGGTGATGTTGACCACGACGGTGTCGGTGCCGCCATGGCCGTCGTCGACCTGCACGGTGAAGCTGTCGGCCAGATGCTCGCCGACCGCCAGCGCGTCGACCGCGCCGCTGTCGTTGACCGTATAGTGCCAGGTGCCGTTGGCATCGACGCTGGCCGTGCCGTGCGCGGCGGCGACGCTCACCGACAGGGTGTGGGTGTCGGAGGTGTCGACATCGCCGTAGGTGACGGTGCCCGAGGTGGTGCGGGCGGCGGCGTTGTCGTC
>NZ_ATYO01000035.1 GCF_000427725.1 Mesorhizobium sp. WSM3224
TCGAGGCATGGCGCGCCGGACCGCACAGATGCACGGCCAGATGCGAAAGGTTGACGCTACGCGACTGGGCAAGTCCGGCGATCAGCACCGCAAGCGTCACAAGCCGGCTCTTGCTTAGCGAAAAGTGCCGACCTAACGTCTCGATGAGAGCGGAATGAATCAGTGTCATGGACGAAGATCCTTTGCTGAGGAATCTTCAATCCAAACACATCATCCCGTTCTCACCCTGACTGTCGTGTACCGTGAACGGTTTCAGTCGACGCGCTCTAAGCCTTTGTTTTGATGCATGTCGTTACCCCAAAACCGCGGTGCGCTTTTGGGCGATATGCGTTAAGAACGGGCGGCGATTGCCGCTGCAGCGCCGGCCATCGTCGTGGCGCTGACGCGGTTGGCGATCCTCATGGCGCGCTTGCTCTTCAAGAGCCGGCGCGCCTGGGAAGCGGCCAGCACCCAGGCGAGGTAGATGACGACCAGAACCAGGGCCATGGTCAGCGTCAGCTCGACCCAGCCGACCACGCTCACCGAAGCAAGATCGATGATGGTCGGCAGCAGCGCCAGATAGAACATCATGATCTTCGGGTTGCCGAGCGTCACCGCCATGCCGGCAAAGAACAGTTTCAGAGGCGAATCCTCGCGCGGCATCTCGCCTTCCTTCGCCTCGACCGGCGCGGTCCACATCTTGAACGCCAGCCAGGCGAGATAGGCGACGCCCACCCACTTCACCACGACGAAGGCGTAGTGGAAGGTCTGCGCCACGACGGCGAGCCCGAACACGGCCAGCGACAGCCAGATGCCCTCGCCGATCAACATGGCGAGCAGGAACGGGAACACATCGCGAAAGCCCTTCGAGATGACGCGGGCGACCAGCGCCGCGATCGACGGGCCGGGCGACCCGGCTGCGACGAACAGGGCGGCGGCGAAGATCAGCAGCGAGGTGAGGTGCATGGCGGTGCCTCGGATGGGTTTGGCTGCCATACTAACCAGCGGAAGCAACGTTGGCAAAGATGGAACAATCGCTGACGCCGGCGCCGCCCCTCATCTGGCTGCCGCCATCTTCTCCCCGTAAACGGGGCGAAGGATGCTGTCGCCGTTGGTTTCGCCAATCGCCAGCGTCGCGGAATAGGCGCCGGCGTTGCGGCCAGCCCCTTTCTCCCCGTCACTATACGGGGAGAAATGCCCGGCAGGGCAATGAGGGGCAGCGCCAGCGTCGCAGTCGGGCAGACACATCCGTCATCGGATGTTCACCTTGCCGGTTGCGAACATCTCTTGCCCCTTCGTTACCCTGCCGCTAGAAGCAGCCGACCATTTACCCATTTTCGAGCGTCACTTTGCCTCAGTAACCGCCGGTCTCGCCAACTCCCCCGAATGCACCGCAGGCGCAGCCATTGGCGCGTCTGCTCCATCTCATGTGTTCTTCAGGCGGCGGTTCGAGACCGGTTTGGCATTGCTGAGCCGCGCGTCATCCACGCCGACGCCTGATTTAAACACGCAGTCTTTCGCCACGCCGTGCCCGCATGGGCATCCCGACATCGCCGACCTGATGAACTTCCCGACGGGAAGGGCTTATCGGCATGTCCGGCCGCCTGCGTATCCACTGGGCAATCGCGCCCGCAATCGCACCTCGACCATTGATCAACTGCAATCGCTGCGGAACCCTCAAGGCCTATTGCTGCAGTGGAAAATTCCGCGTCAACGCCAATGGCAAGCGCATCGATGTGTGGCTGATCTATCGCTGCGTCGATTGCGACAATTCCTGGAATTTCGGCATTTTCGACCGCTGCAACCGCCGCGACATCGAACCCGCCCTGCTGCGGGCGCTCGAAAGCAACGATCCGGCGCTCGCCCGGCGCCACGCTTTCGATGTCGTTGCACTGCGCGGCGTGGTAGGGCGCGTCGAGGAGTTTCCCGAAATCATCGTGCACAAGCGTATCCTCGGCGACACGAGCGACGGCGCGAGCGCGCTGGAACTTCGGCTTGGGCTGGAGTTGCCGACGGCCCTGCGGCTCGACCGGCTGCTTGCCAACGAACTCGGCATCTCGCGTTCGCGGCTCCAGGCGCTGGAGGAACGGCGCCTGCTGGTCGTTGATCCGGACGGAGCCAAAGCCCTGCGCAAGCCGGTTCGCGGGGGAGCGATGGTCCGCATCGATCTGGCCGGCGAACCGGATCGCCAAGCCATTATCTCGGCAGCCAGTGCGTGAATGAAAGAAGGGCGAAGCACGGCTGTGCTTCGCCCTTGCCGAGGCAGAAATGTAGGAAGAGACGCTTAAGCCGCGCCCATCACCTTGGCCGACTTCTCGAAGCGCTTGCGCTCGTTCGGGTCGAGATAGAGCTTGCGCAGGCGGATGGTCTTCGGCGTCACCTCGACCAGCTCGTCGTCCTGGATCCAGGCCAGCGCCCGCTCCAGCGTCATGCGGATCGGCGGCGTCAGCTTCACCGCTTCGTCCTTGCCGGCGGCGCGGATGTTGGTGAGCTTCTTGCCCTTCAGCACGTTCACTTCGAGATCGTTGTCGCGGCTATGGATGCCGATGATCATGCCCTGGTAGACCTTGACGCCCGGATCGATGATCATCGGACCCCGGTCTTCGAGGTTCCACATCGCATAGGCAACGGACTCGCCCTGCTCGTTGGAGATCAGCACGCCGTTGGTGCGACCGGGCAGTTCGCCCTTGTACGGCTCATATGCGAAGAACAGCCGGTTCATCACCGCGGTGCCGCGCGTGTCGGTCAAAAGCTCCGACTGGTAGCCGATCAGGCCACGCGTCGGCGCGTGGAAGACAAGGCGCTGGCGGTTGCCGCCGGACGGACGCAACTCGACCATCTCGGCCTTGCGCTCCGACATCTTCTGCACGACGACGCCGGCATGCTCCTCGTCGACGTCGATGACGACTTCCTCGACAGGCTCCAGCAATTCGCCGTTCTCGCCCTTCTGCATCACGACGCGCGGACGCGACACGGCAAGCTCGAAACCCTCGCGGCGCATCGTCTCGATCAGCACGGCGAGCTGCAATTCGCCGCGGCCGGAAACGAAGAACGAATCCTTGTCGGGCGATTCCTCGATCTTCAGCGCGACATTGCCTTCGGCCTCGCGCAGCAGGCGGTCGCGGATGACGCGGCTGGTCACCTTGTCGCCCTCGGTGCCGGCAAGCGGGCTGTCGTTGACGAGGAAGGACATGGTCACCGTTGGCGGATCGATCGGCTGCGCATGCAGCGGCTCGCTCACCGCCGGGTCGCAGAACGTGTCGGCGACGGTGCCTTTCGACAGGCCGGCGATCGCCACGATGTCGCCCGCCTGGGCTTCTTCGATCGGCTGGCGCTCGAGGCCGCGGAAGGCAAGGATCTTGGAGATGCGGCCGGTTTCGATCTGGGCGCCGTCATTGTGCAGCACCTTGACCGCCTGGTTGGCCTTCAGCGTGCCGGATTCGATACGGCCGGTGATGATGCGGCCGAGGAACGGATTGGCCTCGAGAATGGTGCCGATCATGCGGAACGGGCCCGGATGCACCGTCGGCGCCGGCACATGCTTGACGACGAGGTCGAACAGCGGCGCCAGACCCTTGTCCTTCGGGCCCTCGGGGTTTTCCGAGACCCAGCCATCGCGACCGGAACCGTAGAGGATCGGGAAATCGAGCTGCTCGTCGGTGGCGTCGAGCGCGGCGAAGAGGTCGAATACCTCGTTGACCACCTCGATGTGGCGGGCATCGGGACGGTCGATCTTGTTGATGACGACGATGGGCTTGAGGCCGACCTTGAGCGCCTTGCCGACCACGAACTTGGTCTGCGGCATCGGACCTTCGGCGGCGTCGACGAGCACGATCGCCGAATCCACCATCGACAGGATGCGCTCGACCTCGCCGCCGAAATCGGCGTGTCCGGGCGTGTCGACGATGTTGATGCGGGTGCCGTGCCAGTCGACCGAGGTCGCCTTGGCGAGGATGGTGATGCCGCGTTCCTTTTCGAGGTCGTTGGAATCCATGGCGCGCTCGGCGACGCGCTGGTTGTCGCGGAACGATCCGGACTGTTTCAGAAGCTGGTCGACCAGGGTGGTCTTTCCATGGTCGACGTGCGCGATGATCGCGATATTGCGGATGTTCATTGTCTGGTCTCGGGAGTGTTGCAGGCAGCAGGCCCGAAGGCGCCGCCTTTTTCGGTTGCGCGGCTCATACAAGGTTTTTCGCAATTGCGAAAGGGGAGGCCCGATCCCAATTAATGGTCACTGATTCTTAAACGTCTTGGTGTGAAATGATTCTGTTAACCAAGGCGGAACCTTTGAGGGGCCGGACAGTTCGATGTTCATGACCGATCAGATGTCCAGATTGCGTCCGGTTTTCGCGTGGGCAGCGCTTGGCGTGCTCGTCGCGGCAGGCGCCGCGCAGTCGGCGGCAGCCCTCAGGGAAGTAGACCCGATCTTGCCGCCTGAAGCCAAAACCGCGCAGCAGATGTTCGCCGACGCCCCCGACGGTGTCGACCCGATCGTCACCGGCCCGGTCAGCGCCGCCTTCAAGCAGCGCCAGAAGGACGCCAACTGCGACACGGCGGTATGGCCGAAAATTCCCGCGGCTTGCTATCCGGATTGATTGTCGCGACGGCTATCTGACAAGGTAGCACTCCGGCACACCCCCCTCTGCCCTGCCGGGCATCTCCCCCGCAAGGGGGGAGATCGGATGTTGCTCGGCTTTCGCCAATTGTCGACGTCGAAAGAAGCGCGCGGCGCCCAAGCTGCCAATCTCCCCCCTTGCAGGGGAGATGTCCGGCAGGACAGAGGGGGGTGCCTCGCGCCGACCTTAAGCCGACCGCACCGGATCCAGCGTCACCTTGTAAAGTTCGTTGTCGTCGCGGTCCATCAGCCGCACGGTGAGCTGCTCGGTCACGCCGGAAATGTCGACGAGGCCGAAGAACTGCAGGCCGGCCGACGGCGGCAGGTTCTGGCCCTGCTCGGCGGTCGGGGCCTTGATGAATTTCAGCTCGGGCCCGAAGGTCATGTCGAGGTCGTTGGGGCCGAACGTGCCGGCATGGATCGGGCCGGAGACGAATTCCCAGAACGGGTTGAAATCCTGGAACTGCGCCTTGTCGGGGTTGTAGTAATGCGCGGCGGTGTAGTGCACGTCGGCGGTGAGCCACACCGTATTGGTGATGCCGGCATTCTTGATGAAGCGCAGCACATCGGCGAATTCGAGCTCGCGGCCCTTCGGCGCGCCATTGTCGTTGTTGCTGACGGCCTCGAAGCCGACCTTCTTCGCCGCGTCGTTCCAGACGACAAGGCTGAGCGGCATGTCGGCGGCTATGATCTTCCAGGTCGCCTTGGAATTCGCCAGCTCCCACTTCAGCCATTTGGACTGCTCCTCGCCGATCATGCGCGACTTCGCCGTCAGTGTTTCCTCCAGATCGGGGCCGTTCGGGCCACGATAGGAGCGCATGTCGAGGAAGAACACGTCGAGCAGCGGCCCATGCGAAATCTTGCGGTAGACGCGGCCGGGCTCCGACGGTTCGTAGCGAATGGTCGTCATCTCATGGAACGCGCGCGCCGCACGTGCCGCCAGGACATGGATGGATTTTTCCGTGTAACGGTTGTCGGCGGTCAGGTCCTTCGAGTCCGACCAATTGTTAAGCACCTCATGGTCGTCCCACTGGTAGAAGGTCGGGCAGATGGCCGACAGGCCAAGCACGTGATTGTCCATCATGTTGTACTTCCACTGGTCGCGGTATTCGTCCAGCGTCTCGGCGACCTTGCGCTTGCCGTCGATCATGACGACGTTCTTCCACTTGCCGCCGCCGGGCAGATCGACCTCGTCCTTCAAGGCGCCGTCGGCATAGATCGTGTCGCCGGAATGCAGGAAGAAGTCCGGCGTGTGCCTGGCGATGGTCGAGTAGGTCTTCATGCCGGTCTCGTCGATGCCCCAGCCCTGGCCGGCGGTGTCGCCCGACCAGGCAAAGCGCACGTCGCGCTTGGAGGCCGGCGCGGTGCGGAAGCGGCCGACGATCGGCTCGGAGACGGTGTTGATGTCGGACAGGTCGGCCGCGACCATGCGATAGAAGATGTCCTGGTCGGAGGCGAGGTCGGTGAGCAGCCGCTTCACCGTGTAGTCGCTGGCCGGCGAGGTATCGAGCGGCGCAAGCCTCGTCGCATTGGCGAAGCTTTCGGTCGTCGACACCTCATACATGACGCGCGCCGGACGGTCCGTGCGGGTCCACACCATGCCGGACGTGGCGTCGACGTCGCCGGACTGGACGCCATGCGTGAAGGCCGGACGCTGGTTGGCGCGGGAATAGTAGGGCAATGCCAGTCCGGAGGCACCGACAAGCCCGAAGGCGCTGGCCGAGGTGACGAAAGCGCGGCGGGTCAACAAGAGCTTGTTCATGGCTGTCTCCGGATGGCGTTGAACGGGACCGCCAAGCTCCCGCCTCAATGTTTCAGGCACATCTCGGAACCATGAAGTTTTGATAACAATGAACAGACTAGTGAAGGCCACCATCGTCGCCGGAAGGCGTGTCGAGATTCGGGTCAGGGCGAGCCGAAAATGGTGGTCTCCGAGAACCGGAGCGAAGCGTACTTTTCGTACGTGAGCACCGGAAGCGCAGGAGACTGCCGTTTGCAGGCCGGCCTCACCCGAATATCGACGCGCCCTAAGCCGCCTGCGGCTCCGGATCGAACGCCGGCCGGCTCGTATTGATCAGTAGCGAGATACAGGCCGCCGCAATGCCTGTCATGCCGGCAATCAGGAACGCCAGCTCGTAATTGCCCTGTAGCTCGCGCATCGTGCCGCCAAAGGCGGCGGCCGCCGCCGCGCCCACTTGGTGGCCGGCGACGATCCAGCCGAACACGATCGGCCCGCTGCGGTCGCCGAAAGCCTCGTTGGCGAGCCTCAGCGTCGGCGGCACGGTGGCGATCCAGTCGAGCCCGTAGAGCACGGCGAAGATGACCAGGCTGGTTGCCGAGAAGCCGGAATAGGGCAGATAGATCAGCGACAGGCCGCGTATCGCGTAGTAGACGCCGAGCAGCTTGCGCGGATCGAAACGGTCGGTGAGCCAGCCGGACAGCGTGGTGCCGATAAGGTCGAAGATACCCATCATCGACAGCAGCCCGGCTGCCTGCACCTCGCCGATGCCCATGTCGCCGCAGAAGGCGATGAGATGCGTGCCGACCAGGCCGTTGGTGGTGAAGCCGCAGACGAAGAAGGTGGCGAACAGATACCAGAACACCCTGGTGCCGGCGGCGCGGCGCAGCGTGTTCAGCGTATGCGCCAGGAAATTGCCTTGCGAGGCCGGCGATACCGGCGGCACGTCGTTCGCATCGGCGCCATAGCGCACCTGGCCGATCGAAGCGGGACGCTCGGGCACCAGAAGCAGGACGAACGGGATGAGCGCCGCCGTGGCCACCGATACAGCGATCGCGACAGGCTTCCAGCCGCCG
This sequence comes from Mesorhizobium sp. WSM3224, assembly GCF_000427725.1. GTDB lineage: Bacteria > Pseudomonadota > Alphaproteobacteria > Rhizobiales > Rhizobiaceae > Mesorhizobium. The sequence continues at coordinate 7,409 of NZ_ATYO01000035.1, forward strand.
CTCTGCGCCAGCGAGGCGATGAGCGGCAGGAACACCAGCATGCCGGTGGCGCTGGAGGCCGACATCAGGCCCATCATCAGGCCGCGATTGGTCTTGAACCAGCGATTGACGATCGTGGCGCCCAGCACGCTCGCCACTGCGCCCGATCCGATGCCGGAGAACACGCCCCAGGTGAGGAAAAGATGCCAGGGTTCGGTCATGAACAGGCTGAGCGCCGTCGATCCCGACATCACCAGCAACGAGCCGAGCAGCGTGCGGCGGAGCCCGATGCGCTCCATCAGCGCCGCGGCGAACGGACCGGTGAGGCCGTAGAGCAGGATGCCGACGCTGGCGGCCCAGGAGGTCACATCGCGGCGCCAGCCGAAGCTTTCTTCCAGCGGCACCATCATCACCGAGGGCGCCGAGCGAAGCCCGGCCGCGATCAAAAGGCACAAGAAAATGACAGCAACGACAACGAAGGCGTAGCGCTGGCCAAACGGACGGGACTGGGCTATCATGTTACTGACCGGTACGTTGCAATGGGATGGCACCATACATACGTACCGGTCAGTAACATTGTCAAGCGAGTTGTTTGCATGTCATCGGACAAGAAAATTGATGCGTCGTTGAGCGACGCCCCGGTCCCGAAGGCGGCGGACAAGATCCTGGACGTGGCGTTCGACCTGTTTTATCGCGAGGGCATCAGGGCGATCGGCGTCGACGAGATCGTCAGGCGCGCCGGCGTCACCAAGCCGAGCCTCTACCGCAGCTTCCCGTCCAAGGATGAGCTCGCGGCCTCTTATCTGCGTAAATACGACCTCGAGTTCTGGGAGCGCTTCGACGAGGCCGTCGACGCGCATCCGGGCAATCCGCGCGCCCAGATCATCGCCTTCCTCACCCGTGTCGGCAAACGCACGCAGAAGCCCGATTATCGCGGCTGCGGCATGACCAACGCGGCGGTGGAATATCCCGAACATGGCCATCCGGCACGCGTCGTCAGCGAGAACAACAAGCAGGAACTGCGCCGGCGCCTCCGCGCCATGGCGGCCGCGATGGGCGCCAGCGATTCCGACACGCTGGGCGACGGTCTGCTGCTTCTCATCGAAGGCGCTTATATCAGCGGCCAGCTCTTCGGCAAGGGCGGACCGGCGGCGGCCGTCGCGCGCAATGCCGACCTGCTCATCGAAGCCAGCTTGAAGAAATAGCGATTGGCGCTACGCTTCGGCAACTCGAACGGAGTTGTCCGCGATGCGTGCTCTTCTGATCCCGCTTGCCCTCGCCAGTCTCTGCCAGGCGGCCGAGGCGGGCGACATCTCCAGCGCCTACACCGATCTCGACTGGAAGAAGGACTGCGTGACCTATGCCCAGGCCGCGCAAGGCGACGGCGACTGGGCGAACCTCGCCTGCTCGGGCTATCGCGGCTACCCGGTGCTGATCGGCTACGACGACGCGCGTGAATCCGTCTATTACGGCTTTCCCTTGGACGACATGACTTCGATCTGGGAGAGTTTCACCGCCTTCAACGGATCCGGTCCGAAGGTGGAATGGCGGATCGAGACGAATGGCGATGTCGCGATCCCCTTCGCCGCCATTCATCGCCGCTCGGTGAGCAACCCCGAGGACGAGAAGAAGTCGATCGACGTGCTGGTCGTCGCCAAGGTCGCGCAGCCGGAAGAGCGCCAAGGCTGCACCATCGGCCTGGTTTTAGCCACCGGCAACGTGCAGGCCAACGACCAGGCGCGCAAGCTCGCCGATGACAAGGCGAAGACCTTCGCCTGCGGCAAGGACAAGCGCGACGTGATCGGCGACGTGCCTCCCTTCGGCCGGGTGGACAACTAACCGCTCCCTTGTAGGTCCTCGACGAAGACGCGAGCGCCTCGGGCCTCCAACTCGTTGGGCCAACGCCGCATCGGGTTCCCATTCGCTGGCGGGCCTAGTAAACCCTTGCGCGATCACAGCCGGTCTCGGGAGGTTCCGCTTGTCCAGTTCTGTCAGCGTCGCGAACGAGAATGGCGTGGCGGTGGTCACCATCGACAACCCGCCGGTCAACGCGCTGAGTTTTCACGTCCGCAAGCCGCTGCGTGAGGCGCTCGCCGCGCTGCGCGACGACCCCGCCGCCAGGGCCATTGTCATCGCCTGTGCCGGGCGCACTTTCGTCGCCGGCGCCGACATCACCGAATTCGGCAAACCGGTCGAGCAACCGGAGCTGCGCGCCATCATTGCTTTGCTGGAGACGATAACCAAGCCGACGGTCGCCGCCATCCACGGCACGGCGCTCGGCGGCGGGCTGGAGCTGGCGCTAGGCTGTCATTTCCGCGTCGCCGATCGGGGCGCCAGGCTCGGCCTGCCGGAGGTGAAGCTCGGCCTGCTGCCCGGCGGCGGCGGCACGGTGCGCCTGCCGCGCCTTGTCGGCGCCGGCAAAGCGCTCGGCATGATCGTCTCGGGAACGCCGATCTCGGCCGACGAGGCCAAGGCGGCCGGTCTTGCCGATGTGGTCCTCGACGGCGACCTGGTAGCGCAGGCGGTTCGTTTCGCCAGCGAAATGGTCGATCGAGGCGGCCCGTTCGTGCCGGTGCGTGACCGCAATGACCGCCTTGCCGGGACCGATCTTGCGGCTTTCGACGCCCAGGCGGCTGAGCTGGCCAGGAAGGCGCGCGGACTGGAAGCGCCGCTTGCCTGCGCCGAAGCGGTGCGCAATGCGATCACCTTGCCGTTCGACGAAGCTTTAGCCGCCGAGCGGCAGCTTTTTCTCAAACTCGTTTCCGGCGACCAGTCGCGCGCGCAGCGGCACTTGTTCTTCGCCGAACGCGAGGCGGCTAAAATACCGGGCAAGGATCTGCACAAGCGCCGGATAGACCGCGTCGGCATCACCGGCGCCGGCACCATGGGCGGCGGCATCGCCATGGCTTTTGCCAATGGCGGCTTGCCGGTAACCCTTTTGGAGACGAGCGAGGAGGCGCTGCGGCGCGGGCTGGCGACGATAGAGAAGAACTACGCCGTCTCGGTCAGCCGCGGCTCATTGACGGACGAGGTCAAGCAGCAGCGCCTCGGCCTGTTCAAAGGCAGCACCAACTATGCCGACCTTGCCGATTGCGATTTGATCGTCGAGGCCGTGTTCGAGGACATGGCGGTGAAGAGGGAGGTGTTCGGCAGGCTCGACGCGGTCGCCAAGCCCGGCACCATCCTCGCCACCAATACCTCCTATCTCGATGTCAATGCGATCGCCGCCTCGACCTCGCGTCCAGGGGACGTGCTCGGCATGCATTTCTTTTCGCCGGCAAATGTCATGAAGCTCTTGGAGATCGTGCGCGCCGAAAACACGGCCCCCGAGGTTCTCGCGACGGTCACCGATCTCGCTCGGCGCATCGGCAAGGTGGCGGTCGTCGTCGGTGTCTGCCACGGCTTCGTCGGCAACCGTATGCTGTCCGCGCGAGGCGCCGAGAACGAATTCCTGCTTCTGGAAGGCGCGACGCCAAGCCAGGTCGACAAGGCATTCACCGATTTCGGCTGGCCGATGGGCCCGTTCCAGATGGGCGATCTCGCCGGCCTCGACATCGGCTGGCGCAACCGCAAGGCGCGCGGCCAGGCGGCGGTGATTGCCGATACGCTTTGCGAGCAGGGCCATTTCGGCCAGAAGACCGGGCGCGGCTGGTACCGCTACGAGGGTGGCTCGCGCGAGCCGATCGCCGATCCGGAAGTCGAGGCGCTGATCCGCGCCAAGGCGGCAGAACTGGGGATCGCCCTGCGCGATATCGGCGCCGACGAGATCATCGAGCGCACGCTCTATCCGCTGGTCAACGAGGGCGCGAGTATCCTCGAGGAAGGCATAGCGGCGCGGGCGTCCGATATCGATGTCGTCTGGGTCAACGGCTACGGCTTCCCGATCGGCAAGGGCGGGCCGATGTTCTGGGCCGGGCTCGAAGGGGCGGGCAGGATCGTCGAGCGGCTGGAGCATTGGCACCGGCAGACCGGCCGAGCAATCTTCGAGCCGGCGCCGGTGTTGAGGCGATTTGCCGAGACGGGGAGTTGGGAGTGATAGCACACGGCTATCCGGAGCGAGCGCCGGAGTTCCTTCGCACCCCCCTCTGTCCTGCCGGACATCTCCCCCGCAAGGGGGGAGATTGGCAGTTCCGGCGCCTCGCTGCTCTTGCGAGGTCCGAGATTAGCGAAGGCCGTCAAGACGGCTGATCTCCCCCCTTGCGGGGGAGATGGCCGGCAGGCCAGAGGGGAGTGCTGTCCCGCCGACCTTCTCGGCTTGCTCGCAGCAACCACGCGCCAAATTTGACCATGTGGACAAAACTCAGGCGCCGTTCCATAGTCTCTCGTCTGACATTTTTGTGAACGGCCGGCTCGACACGGCCGTCGAGCAGAGGGGAACTTCAATGGAAAACGAACGTAGCAAAACCCAACGCGCCGGCCTGTCGCGGCGCAACGTGCTGGAACTCGGTGCGCTCGGCCTTGCGGCCGCCGCTCTACCTGGCGCGGCCTTCGCCAAGGACAAGAAGCTGAAGGTGGCGGCGATCTTCGCCACGCCGATCGAGGAGCCTTGGGACAACCAGATTCATGTCGCCCTGCAGAAGGCGCAGAAGGAGCTGGGCATCGAATACAAATGGTCGGAAAAGGTGCAGACCGCCGACTTCAGCCGCGTGATGCGCGAATATGCGCAAGGCGGCTATCAGCTGGTGCTGGGCGACGCCTTCGCCGCCGAGCGCGAGTCGCGCCGCACGGCAAAACAATTCCCGAAGACCGCCTGGCTGTTCGGCTCCGGCGCCGGCCCGGCCGAACCCAATTTCGGCGTCTTCGACAACTGGATCCACGAGCCGGCCTATCTCTCCGGCATGATCGCGGGAAAAATGTCGAAGTCGGGCACGGTCGGCGCGGTCGCGGCGATGGGCATTCCGGAAGTGAACCGGCTGGTCAACGCCTTCTTTGCCGGCGCCAAGGAGGTCAATCCCAACGTCAAGAAGAAGGTCGCCTTTATCGGCTCCTTCTTCGATCCGCCCAAGGCCAAGGAAGCGGCGGTGGCGCAGATCGATGCCGGCGTCGACGTCATCTATGCCGAGCGCTTCGGCGTCATCGAGGCGGCGGTGGAAAAGAAGATCTACGCCATCTCCAACATGTCCGACCAGTCGAGCCTCGGCCCCGACACGGTCATCACCGGGCCGGTGTGGGACATGTATCCGACGGTCGAGCAGGCGATAAAGCTGGTCAAGGCCGGCGTCTTCACCGCGCAGGACTATGGCGACTTCTCGCGGATGGCCAAGGGCGGCTCGTATCTGGCGCCCTTCCACAAGTTCGACAAGACGCTGCCGGCAGAGGTCAAGGACCTTGTCGAGAAGAAGAAAGCCGAGATTCTCGAAGGTAATTTCCGCGTCGACGTGGATGAGAACACGCCGGTTTCGGATTGAGGGCTTGTTGAGGGAGTGGCGCGAGGCCCCCCTCTCTGTCCTGCCGGACATCTCCTCCTCAAGGGGGGAGATCAGATGTCACGGCGGCCTTCGCTAACTTTCAACGTTGAAAAGATCGAGCGCCGTCGACGGAACTGCCAATCTCCCCCCTTGAGGGGGAGATGTCCGGCAGGACAGAGAGGGGGGCCTCGCGCCACCCCTGTCAAACAAAGCTAGATCGCAAGGCCAATTGCTATCAGGAGTGTCCCTTGGTGACGCCCGCCCCACTGATCGAAATGCGCGGCATCACCAAGAGCTTCGGCGCCGTCAAGGCGAACGAGGCCGTCGATCTCAGCGTCGCGCCGGGCGAAATCCTCGGCCTTCTCGGCGAGAACGGCGCCGGCAAGACGACATTGATGAACGTGCTGTTCGGCGCCTATGCGCCGGATGCCGGCGAGATCCTTGTCGAGGGCAGGCCGGTCGCCATCCACAGTTCGGCCGATGCTTTGGCCGCCGGCATCGGCATGGTGCACCAGCATTTTCATCTGGCGCCGCGGCTCACGGTGCTGGAGAACCTTCTGATCGGCATTCCCGGCAAATCCGGCCGCATCGACCGTGCCGGCGGGCTGGCGCGGCTGAAGGAGATCGGCCGCCAACACGGGCTCAACCTCGATCCGAACCTGCCTGTCTCGGCGCTGTCGGTCGGCGAGCAGCAGCGGCTGGAAATCGTCAAGGCGCTGTTTCGCGGCGCCAGGCTTTTGATCCTCGACGAGCCGACGGCGGTGCTGGCGCCAAGCGAGGTCGATGGCCTGTTCGCCGCGCTGCGCTCGATGGCGGCGCAAGGGCTCGGCATCATCTTCATCTCGCACAAGCTCAACGAAGTGAGGGCCCTCACCCACCGCTGCGTCGTCCTGCGCCTCGGCAAGGTCGCCGGCCGCGTCGACCGTCCGGCAAGCACGACCTCGGCCGAAATGGCGAAGCTGATGTGCGGCCATGAGATCGTGCCGCCGACCAAAGAAGCTTCGACTCCCGGCGCCTCCGTGCTGACGCTCGACGGCATCTCCACCTCAGGCCATGGCGGCACGCCGCTGCGCGATGTCTCGCTGTTCGTCCGTTCGGGCGAAATCCTCGGCATCGCCGGCGTTTCCGGCAACGGCCAGCGCGCGCTTGCCGATGTCATTTCCGGCATGCTGCGACCCAGGGCTGGCGCGATGACGATAGCCGGCAAAGCGGTCGCGCAATTTTCGCCGCGCGAGTTGCAGGGGCTCGGCCTCGGCCGCATCCCGGAAGACCGGATGACGACCGGCCTGGTGACCAACCTGCCGCTTGCCGATTCCATGGTGCTGCCGCGCATCGGCACCGAAGCGTTCAGCCGTAAGGGGCTGCTCAACCCGGCGGCGATCCGCGCCTTCGCCGAGGCGCAAATCAAGGCCTATGACATTCGGTGTCCAGGTCCGACGGTCCGCGCCGGCGCGTTGTCCGGCGGCAATCTGCAGAAGGCGCTCTTGGCGCGCGAGCTCGCCTTCGACCCGAAGGTGCTGATCGTCTCGCAGCCGACGCGCGGCCTCGACATCGGCGCCGCTCGATTCATCCACGAGAAATTCCTCGCCATGCGCGCCAAGGCCTGCGGCATCATCGTCATCGGCGAGGATCTCGAGGAATTGCTGATGCTCTCGGACCGTATCGCGGTGATGTATGAGGGCCGCATTGCCGGCACGCTTTCCAGCACCGACGCCACGGTCGCGAGGCTCGGCCTGATGATGACCGGCGCGGAGGGGCATGCCTGATGTTTCGTCTCGAAGCCCGCAGTTCGACGCCCGCCTGGTTCAATCTCGCCTTGCCGCTGCTGGCAATCGCTATTGCGCTGTTGTTGTGCAGCGGTCTCATCGCCGTGGCCGGCGCCGGCGTCGTCGAAGCCTATGGCGTCATGCTGTCGGCCTCGCTCGGCGACAGCTACGCCATCACCGAGACGCTGGTGCGCGCCGCACCCATGATCTTCACCGGCCTTGCCGTGGCGATCGCCTTCCGCGCCAAGTTCTGGAACATCGGCGCAGAGGGGCAGCTGCTGGCCGGCGCGGTGGCAAGCTGCGCCGTCGGCGCGATCCCGATGCCGGGCTATCTCGCCATGCTGTTGATGGCGCTTGTGGGCGCGGCTGCCGGCGCGCTCGTGGCGCTGGTGCCGGCGACGTTGCGGGTCAAATTCAAGGTCGACGACGTGGTAAGCTCGCTGCTGCTCAACTCGGTCATCTATTACGCGCTGATGGCGCTGATCGAAGGGCCTTGGAAGGACACGTTCAGCGGCTATCCGATCTCGCCGCCGATCGAGGATTCGGCCAATTTCCCAGTGCTGATCGAAGGCACGCGGCTGCATCTCGGCGTCATCGTGGCGCTGATCGCCGCACCGCTGTGCTGGTTCCTGATCGCGCGCACCACGCTCGGCTTCAAGATACGCGTCACCGGCGAGAATCCGGAAGCGGCGCGCTATGGCGGCATCAACGTGCAGCGGGTGCTGCTCTCCACCGCGCTGCTTTCCGGCGCGCTGGCCGGGCTCGCCGGCGTCGGCGAGGTCGGCGGCGTGCATTTCCAGGTGATGAGCGATATCTCGCCGGGCTACGGCTATTCCGGCATCGTCGTCGCCATGCTGGCGCGCCTCAACCCGCTCGGCGTGGTGCCGGCGGCGATCTTCCTGGCCGCGGTCATGACCGGGGCGGAAGCGATGTCGCGCGCGACCGGCGTGCCGGCCTTCCTCAGCGACGTCATCCAGGGCACGGCGCTGCTTGCCATGCTGGTAGCGCTGCTCTTCACCGCCTATCGCATCCGCCGCGTGGGAGCGTCTTGATGAGCGCGGTGTTCGAGCAGATCTTCCAGGTCGGCTTCCTCGCCGCCATCATCCGCATCGCCACGCCTCTGGCCTTCGCGACGCTCGGCGAGATGTTTTCCGAACGCGCCGGCGTGCTCAATCTCGGCATCGAAGGCATCATGCTGTTGTCGGCAATGGCCGGCTTCACCGCCGCCAGCCTCAGCGGCAGCCTGTGGCTCGGCGTGCTGGTGGCAGTGTTGACCGGCATGCTGATGGGCGCGCTGCATGCGCTGTTCACGGTGGCGCTGGGCTTGAGCCAGCATGTATGCGGCATCGGCGTGACGCTTTTCTCATCCGGCCTTGCCTATTTCCTCTACCGGCTGATCTTCGGCCAGCAATCGGTCCCGCCCAGCATCGACGGCTTCAAGCCGGTGCCGATCCCGCTGCTGTCGGACATTCCGGTGCTTGGCCCGGCAGTGTTCAGCCAATTCACGCTGGTCTATCTTGCGATCATCGCCGTGCCGCTCGCCGCCTTCGTGCTCTACCGCACGCCATGGGGGCTCTCGGTGCGCATGGTCGGCGAGAACCCTCGCGCGGCGGACTCTGCCGGCGTCAGCGTGATCGCCACGCGCTTCCAGGCGGTGATCCTTGGCGGCGCGCTGATGGGCCTCGCCGGCGCGTTCCTGACCATGGCGCAGTTCAACGCCTTCACCTTCGGCGTCGTCTCCGGGCGGGGCTGGGTGGCGATCGCGCTGGTCGTGTTTGGCCGTTGGGATCCGTGGCGCTCGGCGGGAGCGGCGCTGCTCTTCGCCTTCGTCGACGCGCTGCAACTCAGGATGCAAGCCAGCGGCCTCGGCCACATCCCTTACGAAGCCTTCCTGATGCTGCCCTTCATCTTCACCATCGTCGCCATGGCGGTGATGTCGCGCAACGCGGTGGCGCCGTCAGCGCTACTGAAGCCATTTCGAAGGGAAGAGCGGTAGGATTTGGTGTCCTTTCCTCTCCCTCCGGAGGGGGGAGAGGTGGCGCTGCTAAGCAGCGACGGAGTGGGGGAACCACCTTGTAACCGTCGCAAACGGATGCGCAAAAATCTTCCTGCCGCGCCGAGGGTCGACCCCCACTCCGTCGAGCTTCGCTCGACACCTCTCCCCCGATCGACGGGGTAGAGGAAGGGCACCAAGCTGGCCTCACATCGCGGTAAAGCCATTGTCCACAAACAGATGGGCGCCGTTGACGAAGCTGGCCTCGTCGCTCGCCAGGAACAGCGCGGCCTTCGCCACTTCCTCCGGCTCGCCGATACGGCCCTGCTGGGCGGCGAGTGCCGCATCCGAGACATCGACACCGAGCCTGCCGAGATCGGCCACCTCGCGCAGCCCATGCGGCGTGCGGATGAAGCCGGGGCAGACGGCGTTGCAGCGGATGTTGCGGTCGCGGAATTCGACCGCGATGGCGCGCGCGAACATGTGGCAGGCGCCCTTGGTGGTGTCGTAGAGCACTTCGTTCGGCGTCGCCGCCACCGCCGAGATCGACGAGGTGCAGACGATCGAGCCGCCGCCGGCGGCAATCATGCCGGGCAGCACCGCGCGCGTCATCAGGAACATCGAGCGCACGTTGACGGCATGCAGCCAGTCCCATTCCTGCAACGTCGTTTCCAATAACGGTTTGATGACGATCGTGCCGGCATGGTTGAACAGCACGGTGACCGTGCCGAGCTTTGCGGCCGCAGCCTTCACCGCGGCTTCGACCTGCGCCTCGTCCGAAACATCGGCCACGAAATGCTCGGCGACATGGCCGCGTTCGCGGATCGCCGCTGCGGTCTTGGCGGCCGCTTCGCCGTTGCGGTCGATGATCGCCACTTTCGCACCCTCGGCGGCAAACAGCTCGGAAGCCGCCCCGCCCATGCCCGTCGCGCCGCCCGAGATGATGGCGACCTTGCCCGCCAGCCTTCCAGCCATTTTCTTCTCCCTGGATCCTATGAGGTGTTTTCGATGCTATCCCGTCGCGCCGGGAATAGCCAAGCGCGCTTCGACAACCCCCTGCGGCCGAAAAACATGCAGTTCCAAGCTTTTGCCGGCTCCGTGGCATCGGTTCCCGCACGGATTTCCGGTCCGCGGCTAGTATGAAAAACCCTCATCGCAGCCGGGCTGAGAATATTCATCCAGAAATCGCCGAAAAATAGCAATCGACAAAGTCTACTAGTTTTATAGATTAACGGCCGAGACGGAGGCCGATATGTCCTATATCCAGAACGCTCAGACTGCCCGCAAGGGGCAAAGGCTGACTGCCGACCAGAGCTGGAGGCCCGCCTATGGCGGTACCTTCGCCTATCTCGTCTTCGCGCTCGCATTCGTGTTCACCGGCGCGGTGGTGCTGGGGCTGATCCCCTGATCCAAGGCGGGCCGAGACCCGCCGTCAAACAATCTGAGTTGAGTAGTCGAAAGTGAAAACTGGCCGAGTGCCGGGGCGCTGTCGCGCGCCCGTGTCTCGGATTTGGTTCGAGGACTTTGCAGCGGGGCAAGCCAACGTGATGGAGGAGATGGCAATGCCGATCGAGTTCACGCATGTTCCCGGTAAGGCTGCCGATAGCAGCTTCTTCTATGACTTCGCCGAGACGGCGACCAAATTGTCGCTGATCGAGGACGCCGGCTTTCGCAAGCTGGTCGTCGACGATCCCGCCGGCCTGCTCAGCAATATGGACATCGCCGCGCAGACGCTCGACCGCACCGGCTCGCTGGAGGTGGTGCTGACGCATTGGGCCGGCGTGATCGAGCCGACGGTGGCGGCAAGACAGCTCGCGGCGCTCGATCGCCGAGGCAGCGGCCGCCTGTCGCTTCGCATGCTGAGCGAGCCGCTGGAAGACAGCGATGCCGAGGCGCGGCCCGTCGGCCACAGCGTGGTGTGGCAGCGCATCGACGAATATCTGGTGCTGTTGAAACGGCTGTGGTCGAACGACAGGCCGTTCGACCACGAAGGCGCCTTCTATAGCGTCCGCGGCGGTTTCGTGCCGCGCAAGGGTCCGCATGGCGCCGACCTTGCCGTCCGCCTCGGCGGCCAATCGGGCACGGCGCTGAAGGTCACCGGCAAGCATGCCGATGTCTTCGAGCTCGCCGCCGGCTCACCCGACGAGGTGCGGCAGCTGATCGGGCGTGTGCGCAGCGCCGCCGCCGAGCACGGCCGCGGCGGCAGGCTGCGCTTCGCGCTTCCGGTGCGCATCCATCCGGACGGCTGGACGGCTAACCCCGATCGCAGGTCCCCCGATCACAGGGCGGTCGAGATCGCCGGGCCGCCGGCACGGCTTGCCTTGGCGCTTCTGCCCTATGCGGCGCTGGGCATCGAGGAGTTCATGATCAGCGGCATCGACCGTCCGAGCGAGATTGCCCGTATCGGGCGCGAGACGATCACACTGGTCGCGAATTCGCTTGCGCGCCGCGACGCAGAGGTCCCGCAGCCCGGCGCATTTGCCTCGTCGCCCTTTGCGGAACGCCGCGCCGGCTAAAATCACGGCGTGTTGGAGTAGTCCAGGCCGTCCATCACATAATCCGCGAACAGGAAGTCGCGGATGCCGGCGATCCGGCCGTTCTCCCAATTGATGAGGATGAAGTAGCGCGGCGACCCTTCCGGACGATCGGGGCTGGTGACCAGGATGGCGGGCCGGCCTTCGACAAGTCCGGTCGTGAAATGCCAATGCGTTTCGTCGGCATAGCGGCCGAAGTAATTGCCGACAAATTCCTTGCCGTCGGCGCGCAAGCGGTTGACCAGCTCAAGCTTGACGTCCTCGGCCAACAGGCCGCGCAAGGCATCGAAGTCCCTGGCGTTGAAGGCGGCCACATAGCCGCCGAGACGGCGCATGTCCTGCTGGTTGAGGGCCGGGCGGGCAGATGCCGGGCGCGGCGCGGCGGCGAGCTTGCGCAAGCTCTCGCGACCCCGCTGCAGCGCGCCCTTGATCGCGGTGTCGGAGGTTTCGAGGATTTCGCCGATCTCTTCCAGGCTGTGGCCGAGCACATCCTTCAGCACGACCGTGCATCGTTGCGCCGGCGGCAGCTGCATCAATTCGGCTAGGCTCGCCTCGGCGGCCATGCGCGCATCCAGCGCCGAATTCTCGTCGGCGATCGTATCGAGCTCGACCTCGCTTTCGCGCCCGCGCGAACGGGCGCGCTTACGCAGGAAATCCAGTGCCGAATTATGCGCGATGCGAAACAACCAGGGCTCGGTCTTGTCCGGCATGTCGCCATTCCTGATCGCCACGAAGCCTTTCGCCAAAGCCTCCTGGACGATGTCTTCGCCGTCGATGGCCGATCCGACCATGCGCGAAGAGTAGCGGTGCAGCTTGGCTCTCAGCAAAGCGGCCTCGCGCTCGAAGGCACGAAGCCTGGTTTCGGTCGCCGCAGCGGACTGATCCCGCGAACCGGTCACGCAGCCTCTCTCTTTCTCGACGCAATTCCGGACGGAAGGTTACGGCGAAAACGCCGAACTTAACCGTCACACACTTTTCCTGGAATTGCTCTAATTCTCCACGCCAGCCGTGTGGGAATAGCTGGTGTGGCCCATGACGCTCTCGCCCGTTCCAAGCTCGAGAATGGTCTTCATGTAATCGGCGAAGCGGGGATCGCCGCGGAAGGCCGCGACGTCTTCGGCCGAACGCCATTGCGAGATGTTGGCGACCTTGCCGCCGTCGCCGCCGAGGACCACGGACGACGCCAGCGAGCCCGGCTGCTTGCTGAAGAAGCTTCTCGTGCCCTCGGCGAGGATCTCGGCGAGTTCCTGCTGCTTGCCCGGCTTGGCGGTGAAGACGTTGATCAAGGTCACTGTGGTCGACATGGCTTGGCTCCGTTTGTCCTGATGGCGGAGGCCGTCGCGGCTCTCGCACCTGTTACGACCCACCAGACGAACCCGGAACCGAAAACGGAACGGCGCGGGTGAAAAATTTTTGACGGTCGATTAAAACTCGAAACCCTCAGCGCGCCGCGCCCGCGAGCTGCCGCAACGCGGCAATGACGGCCACCGAGTCCGCCAACGCGCCGAAGACGCCATCCTCGACCGTCACCATATGCAGGGCGGCCTCGTGCGCATACTGGTCGCCGCTGGCGCAGGCGTCCGAAATCGTCAGGCACTGGAAGTTGCGGTCGCAAGCCTCGCGCAATGTGGTGTGCACGCACACATCCGTCGTACAGCCGGTGAACATCAGATGCGTGATGCCGCGCGCCTGCAAAACGAGCTCCAGGTCCGTATAGGTGAAGGCGCTGTTGCAGGTCTTGTCGATGATGATGTCTTGCGGCGCCACGTCGATGTCGGCGGAGATCTGGAAGCCCTGGCCGGAGCGCAGCAGGACATCGGTGCCGTCGAGCCCCGCGCGCTCGCGCCGCCATCTCTCGTAGGGCGTCATGTCGGCCAGGTCGGCGCGGTAGCCTTGCCTGGTGTGGATGATGGTGAGGCCGGCGGCGCGGGCGGCCTCGGTCAGCCGGTTCACCGCCGGCAGAATGGCCCGCAGCGGCGACGGATCATAGCCTTTCCTGGCGAAGTAGCCGGTCGGCGACAGGAAATCCTCCTGCAGGTCGATGACCAGCAAGGCGGTATGTTGCGGCTCCAGCCTGCCGTCATAGGGAAAGTCGAACGGTATCGCCTTGATCATCGATGGTCTCCTTCTGCGATATCGAGCATAGCCTGCCGCGCATGCGGCGGAAGCCCTGTGCTGCCGGCCGGTGTACGCCCGAGAGCGATTGAACAGCGGCTTCGCCGGAATTTGTTGGGCTGGATTCCCATCTTAATCTTGACTACCAAAGTCATGTTTCATACTCAGTCGAGCAGCCCATGGCGGAAAGCCGTGACCGAAGTTCGCACCAGCCTGCCAACAACTCCGCCGGTTCGTGCCATGATAAAGCGAGGACGAGACTTGTCCCGGAGCATTCTGTTCGCGGCACTGGTCGCATCGATGATTTTTTCGGCTGGGACAGCCGTGGCGCAGCAGCCGACAACACCGCCCACGACCAGTCCGACACCGGCCGCGCAGGCTCCCGCGCCTGTCGCAGGTACCAACAATCCACCGGCTATCGCGCAAACGCCGGTTGAAACCGCACCGGCGGAGCCGGGCCTCCAGCCGGCTCCGAACGGAGCCGTCAGTGAGGAACCACCCATCTCGCTGACGCTGCCGCATGACCTGTCGCCCTGGGGCATGTTCATGAACGCCGACATCGTGGTGAAGGCGGTCATGGTCGGGCTGGCCTTCGCTTCCCTGGTCACCTGGACGATCTGGCTCGCCAAGTCGCTGGAGGTCTTCGCCGGCAAGCTGAGGGCCCGCCGCGCCGCCGATGCGATCGGCAACGCCGCGACGCTGATGCAGGCCGGGCGGGAACTTGGCCACAGCGGCGGTCCGGGCGCGCTGCTGGTGCGCGCGGCAGAGGAAGAACGTGCGCTTTCGGCCGGCGCGCTCGACCATGTTCCCGGCGACGGCCTCAAGGAGCGCGTCGCCTCCAGGCTTTCGCGCATCGAGGCGGTGGCGGCACGGCGCATGTCGCGCGGCACCGGCCTGCTCGCCACCATCGGCTCGACGGCGCCCTTCGTCGGCCTGTTCGGCACCGTCTGGGGCATCATGAACGCCTTCATCGGCATCTCGCAGGCGCAGACCACCAACCTGGCCGTCGTCGCGCCTGGCATCGCCGAGGCGCTGCTTGCCACCGCGATGGGTCTGGTGGCGGCCATTCCGGCGGTCGTCATCTACAACGTCTTCGCGCGCTCGATAGCCGGCTACAGGCAGATCCTCGCCGACGCTTCCGCCGGCGTCGAGCGGCTGGTCAGCCGCGATCTCGACTTCCGCAACGTGCCGCCAGCGGCGGCCATGGCCGCGGAGTAGCGGCGATGGCGGCGCGGATTCGCGAGACTTCCGGCGACGATCTCGAGGAAAGTCACGACATCAACGTCACGCCTTTCATCGACGTCATCCTGGTGCTGTTGATCATCTTCATGGTCGCGGCGCCGCTTGCCACCGTCGATGTCAGTGTCGACCTGCCGGGTTCGACGGCGACGCCCGCGCCGCGGCCCGAGACACCTTTGTTCCTGACGCTGAAGAGCGATCTGACGCTGGCGATCGGCAATGACAGCGTGCCGCGTCCAGCCTTTGCCGGCGTGCTCGACGGCCGTACCAGGGGCGACAAGCAGACGCGCATCTTCCTGCGCGCCGACAGAAAAGTCGGCTATGGCGACCTGATGGAGGTGATGAACCTGCTGCGTGCCGCAGGCTATCTGAAGGTCGCGCTGGTTGGGCTCGAAACGGTATCGGACGGTGCTGGGGGCGAGGCCATGCCTCCTGCGGCCGGTGCGAACCCCGCCCCGGGTGGAGGCCAGGCGCCATGACGGTCGCTGCCCTTTCCCGGATTTCCCAGCCGCGCTTCGGCGTGCGTGAAGCCGGTCTGTGGGCGAGTGCCGCGGCGGTCGTTCTGGCCGCCCATGTGGCGGTTGCCTATGCGGTGCAGGATCTGAGCTTTGCCGAGCCACAGGATGGCGGATCGCCGCCGGCGCTGGCGATCGAGATGGCGCCGCTGATCAGCGCGCCCGCCGTTCCGCGAGAGACGGCGATGCTGGACACGGTGACGCCGGAGCCGCCCGATGCCGCCGAGGAGACGGAAAAGCCGACCGACGTGAAACCGGTGACCGATCCGGCGCCGGTGGTGGAACGGGCAGAGCCCGTCACTGAACAGCCATCCGATGCCGCCGACACGCAAGAGGCTGAGCAGGCCCCTCCGGCAGCGGTTGCTGCGCTGAGCGAGCAGCCGCCGCTGGACGAAATCGTGCCGGACCCTGTCGAGGCGATCGCGCCCGATGTCGTCGTTCCGCTGCCGGAGCCGAAACCCGTGGAAGCTGAGGTGAAAGCGCGAAAGCCGGTGGAACCCAAGAGGAAGACCGAGAAGAAACCGGTCGAAAGGCCGAAGGAACGGCCGAAGAAAGAAAGGCCGGCGCCGCCGAAAACAGTGACAACCGCCAGCATCGACTCCAAGGCGGCAGCGCCGCAGTCCTCGGCTGCGGCACCGCGCTCCAGCGTCAGTCCATCGCGCTGGAACTCTAGCCTGGCGGCATGGATCAGGCGGCACACGCGCTATCCGAGCGCGGCGCGCTCCAGGCGGGCGGAGGGCACGCCGAGCGTGACCTTCACGGTCGACACCTCCGGCAGGGTGGTCTCGGCCCGGCTAGCGCGATCCTCGGGCGACGGAGATCTCGACCGCGCGGCGCTCGGCGCGCTGCAGGGCGCCTCGGTACCGGCACCGCCGGCGGAACTCGGCGCCCGCGTCACCCGCACCGCCCCCTTCGTCTTCAGCCTGCGCGATTAGAGCAATTCCATCGTTGGAGATTGGCGAAAGCCAGCGCGACGGCCGATCTCCCTCCGAGGAGAGTTGGCGCTTGCATCACAAGGGCGTCATCGCCGGGATGAAGCCTTCTGATTTCCACGTTCATTGTGTAAATTCTCTTCAGTCGGCTCACAAACTTTGACGTTTACGTAATTCCCAAACCATCTAACCGATTGAAAACACTAGGTCCAAAATAATCGTTTGAATTTCAACTCGGCCAGCGCTATTGGGTGCGGCGAAATCCTGCGGCTTCCCGCATCCTTTTCGGCCTCCCCGGCCCCGTCACGACACCGTCACAGACAAAGGGAAAACATCCTCACATGGCACGCAATAAGATAGCGCTGATCGGCTCGGGCATGATCGGCGGCACGCTCGCTCATATGATCGGCCTCAAGGATCTCGGCGACGTGGTGCTGTTCGATATCGCCGAGGGCATTCCGCAGGGCAAGGGCCTCGACATTGCGCAGTCATCGCCGGTCGACGGTTTCGACTCCAGGCTGACCGGCGTCAACGACTATGCCGGCATCGAGGGCGCGGATGTCTGCATCGTGACCGCCGGCGTGCCGCGCAAGCCGGGCATGAGCCGCGACGACCTTCTGGGCATCAACCTCAAGGTCATGGAGCAGGTCGGCGCGGGCCTGAAGAAATATGCGCCGAAGGCCTTCGTCGTCTGCATCACCAATCCGCTCGATGCGATGGTGTGGGCGCTGCAGAAGTTCTCAGGCCTGCCGACCAGCCATGTCGTCGGCATGGCCGGCGTGCTCGACAGCGCCCGCTTCCGCTACTTCCTGGCCGAAGAGTTCAAGGTCTCGGTCGAGGACGTCACCGCTTTCGTGCTCGGCGGCCACGGTGACTCGATGGTGCCGATGATCCGCTATTCGACCGTCTCGGGCATCCCGCTGCCCGACCTCGTCAAGATGGGCTGGACCTCGAAGGAGAAGCTCGACCAAATCGTGCAGCGCACCCGCGACGGCGGCGCCGAGATCGTCGGTCTGCTCAAGACCGGCTCCGCCTATTACGCGCCGGCGGCGTCGGCAATCGCCATGGCCGAATCCTACCTGAAGGACAAGAAGCGGGTGCTGCCCTGCGCCGCGCACCTCTCCGGCCAGTATGGCGTCAAGGGCACCTATGTCGGCGTCCCTGTGGTGATCGGCGCTGGCGGCGTCGAGCGCGTCATCGAGATCGACCTCTCCAAGGCCGAGCAGAAGATGTTCGATTCCTCGGTCGCGGCCGTTCAGGGCCTGACCGAGGCCTGCACCAAGATCGCCCCGCATCTCGCCGGCAAGTAAATCTCGCCGGCAAATAAACCGTCCTCCCCGGAGACCAAGCGCATGAACATCCATGAGTATCAGGCCAAGGCGCTGCTGAAGACGTTCGGCGCGCCGGTAGCAAGCGGCGTTCCGGTGTTCAAGGCAAGCGAGGCGGAGGCCGCCGCCAAGGCGCTGCCCGGCCCGCTCTATGTCGTAAAGAGCCAGATCCATGCCGGCGGCCGCGGCAAGGGCAAGTTCAAGGAGCTCGGCCCCGACGCCAAGGGCGGCGTGCGGCTGGCGAAGTCGACGGCCGAAGTGGTCGCCAACACCAACGAGATGCTCGGCCATACGCTGGTCACCAAGCAGACGGGGCCCGCCGGCAAGCAGGTCAACCGCCTCTATATCGAGGACGGCGCCGACATCGAGCGCGAGCTCTATCTGTCGATCCTCGTCGACCGCTCGGTCGGCCGCATCGCCTTCGTCGTATCGACCGAGGGCGGCATGGACATCGAGACGGTCGCGCATGACACGCCCGAAAAGATCGTCACCGTCGCCGTCGATCCGGAAAAGGGCGTGACGGCGGATGACGTGAAGAAGCTCAACGCCGCGCTGAAGCTCGACGGCGATGCGGCCAAGGACGGCGGCACGCTGTTCCCGATCCTCTACAAGGCGTTCGTCGAGAAGGACATGAGCCTGCTCGAGGTCAATCCGCTGATCGTCATGAAGGACGGCCGCCTGCGCGTACTCGACGCCAAAGTGTCGTTCGACAACAACGCTCTGTTCCGCCACCCCGACGTGCTCGAACTGCGCGACACCACCGAAGAGGACGAGAAGGAGATCGAGGCGTCGAAATACGACCTCGCCTATGTCGCGCTCGACGGCAATATCGGCTGCATGGTCAATGGCGCCGGCCTTGCCATGGCGACGATGGACATCATCAAGCTCTACGGTGCCGAGCCGGCCAACTTCCTCGATGTCGGCGGCGGCGCATCGAAGGAGAAGGTGACGGCAGCGTTCAAGATCATCACCAGGGATCCGGCGGTCAAAGGCATCCTGATCAACATTTTCGGCGGCATCATGAAGTGCGACATCATCGCCGAGGGCGTCATCGCCGCGGTCAAGGAAGTTGGGCTGCAAGTGCCTCTGGTGGTGCGCCTGGAAGGCACCAATGCCGAGCTCGGCAAGAAGATCATCAACGACAGCGGCCTGAATGTGGTCTCAGCCGATGATCTCGACGACGCAGCCAAGAAGATCGTGGCGGCGGTGAAGGGCTGAGCGGATGCCTCCGCGCAAGATAAACCTCGTCGAAGCGGCGGACCGGACGATCACCAAGGTCTTCGATCCGCATGTCGCCGGCGACGTCAATGACAGCCAGGCCAAGGTCGCCAAGTTCGGCGAGGCCTTCGACTGGCATGCGCATGACAATGAGGACGAAGCCTTCCTCGTGTTGCGCGGCCGTATCGCCATCGATTTCCGCGACGGTCCGGTCGAGCTCGGCGAGGGCGACTTCATCGTCGTGCCGCGCGGCGTCGAGCACCGGCCGCGCTCGTTGACGACGGAGCCGGTGGTTCTGATGTTCGAGCCGGCGACGACCTTGAACACCGGCAACGCCAAGAGCGACCTCACCGTCACCGATTTGAAGCGGCTCTGACCATGAGCCCGGCGTCCTTTTCCTCGCTTTCCGCCGATCACCAGCGCCTGCAGGCGCTGGTCGGCGCATGGCGCGGCGAGGAAGAGCTCGCGGCCACGCAGTGGACCGATGCCGGATCGGCGACCGCGGAAGTGCTCGCCGAGGCACAATTCGGCGGCCTGTTCGTGGTGCAGCGTTATCGCCAGCGCCGCGACGGCACGGTCTCGTTCGGTTCGCACAATGTGTTCGGCTTCGACCAGCAGAACGGCACTGTCACCATGCACCAATTCGATTCGATGGGCTTCGTGCCCGCATCACCTGCCACGGGCGCGTGGAACGGTAGCGAGCTGATCCTGGAGCGGTCGTCGCCACGCGGCGCCGCCCGCGTGACGTATATTTTCGACGATGCCGACGCCTACCGCATGCGACTGCATTTCAAGCCCGCCGGCGGCGATGCCTGGCAAGACATGGTGAGCGGCCTTTACCGGCGCGTTTCGCCTTCCGGGCAAGGCTGAGCCGATGGAGATCGCGGGCAAGGCGGTTGAAGAGTTACACATAATCGCACATATTATCCCTGTGTGTTTATGTGGAGACGAAACGATGAAGAACGTCACTCTGGCCATGGACGAAGCTTTGCTCGAAAAGGCTCGCGGCCTTGCCGGGCGTCGCAAGACGACGCTCAACGCCCTTATCCGTTCGCTGCTTGAACATGAGGTCGAGCAGGAAGACCGGATTGCCTGGGCGCGGGAAGGCATACGCAGGTTGATGGAAGAATCACCGCTCGAATTTGAACCTGGAACAAATTTCAAGGAGCTCAGCCGCAGCCGTGGCGACGACCAGCTTTCTGGACACCAACATTCTGATACGCGCCGCAGAAAGAAAACCGGATGACCGGCGAAAGTCGGCTATCTGTCGAGCGCTTGTCCTCAACGAGGTCTTTGGCGTTTCGGCCCAGACCATTGCAGAGTTCGTCAATGCAGCGGCGCGGGCCAAGATCGGGCTGCCGGCGGATACCGTTGATCGCTGGATCGACCATCTGTCTTCGATGCCATTCACGGTCCTCGACGCGGCCATCGTCAGGCGAGGCTTCTGGATGCATCAGCGATATCAGATCCAGTATTACGACGCGGCACTGCTCGCGGCCGCAGAGCGGCTCGGCGCGCCGATTTTCTACACCGAAGATCTCAACCACAACCAGGTTTATGGCTCGGTCCGGGCCGTCAATCCTTTCTTGTAATCGCTGAATTCAGAGGCGTTCCCACTCATGTCCATTCTCATCGACAAGAACACCAAGGTGCTGGTGCAGGGGCTGACCGGCAAGACCGGCACGTTCCACACCGAACAGGCGCTGGCCTATCACGGCACCAAGATGGTGGGCGGCATCCATCCCAAGAAGGGCGGCGAGACCTGGACCGGTTCCAAGGGCGAAAGCCTGCCGATCTTCGCAACCGTCGCCGAGGGCAAGGCAAAGACCGGCGCCAACGCCTCCGTCATCTATGTGCCGCCAGCGGGCGCCGGCGAGGCAATCATCGAGGCGATCGAGGCCGAAATCCCTCTGATCGTCTGCATCACCGAGGGCATCCCGGTGATGGACATGGTCAGGGTCAAGGCGCGGCTCGACCGCTCCACCTCGCGGCTGATCGGCCCGAACTGCCCGGGCGTGCTCACCCCCGACGAATGCAAGATCGGCATCATGCCCGGCAACATCTTCCGCAAGGGCTCGGTGGGCGTTGTTTCCCGCTCGGGAACGCTTACCTATGAGGCAGTCTTCCAGACTACCAATGTCGGCCTCGGCCAGACCACCGCGGTCGGTATCGGCGGCGACCCGGTCAAGGGCACCGAGTTCATCGACGTGCTGGAGATGTTCCTCGCCGACGACGAGACCAAGTCGATCATCATGATCGGCGAGATCGGTGGCTCGGCCGAGGAAGACGCCGCGCAGTTCCTCAAGGACGAAGCCAAGCGCGGCCGCAAGAAACCGATGGCGGGCTTCATCGCCGGGCGCACGGCGCCGGCCGGCCGCACCATGGGCCATGCGGGCGCGGTGATCTCTGGCGGCAAGGGCGGCGCGGAAGACAAGATCGCGGCGATGGAATCGGCCGGGATAAAAGTTTCGCCGTCGCCGG
Organism: Mesorhizobium sp. WSM3224; assembly: GCF_000427725.1. GTDB lineage: Bacteria > Pseudomonadota > Alphaproteobacteria > Rhizobiales > Rhizobiaceae > Mesorhizobium. The sequence continues at coordinate 28,917 of NZ_ATYO01000035.1, forward strand.
CGCGACTGGGCACGACGCTGGTCGAGGCGATCAAGGGTTAAGTGAGTAGTCATTAGTGAGTAGTGAAAAAGGGAAGAACAGGTGAGTAGTTGCTGAGCGGGAAATTTCCATTTTCTACTCACTCCTGACTACTCACTATTCCCCTTGAAAAAGGAGACGGAGCCAGGCTCCGCAGACGAAAAAAATGGCAAGACAAGATCAGGCCAACGACCAATTCTCGCTCACCTCATTCCTCTATGGCGGCAATGCCGACTATATCGACGCGCTCTACGCGGCCTATGAGGACAATCCGGCTTCCGTCGATCCGGAGTGGCAGGACTTCTTCGCCGCGCTGAAGGATGACGCGGGCGATGTCCGCAAGAACGCCAAGGGCGCCTCCTGGGCCAAGCCCTCCTGGCCGTTGCAGGCCAATGGCGAACTGGTGTCGGCGCTCGACGGCAATTGGGGCCTGGTCGAAAAAGCGATCGAAAAGAAGGTCAAGGAAAAGGCGGTCGTCAACGGCGCGGTGCTTTCCGACGCCGACGTGCACCAGGCGACGCGCGATTCCGTGCGCGCCATCATGATGATCCGCGCCTACCGCATGCGCGGCCATCTGCACGCCAATCTCGATCCGCTCGGCATCGCCAAGCCGCTGGAGGATTACAACGAGCTGTCGCCGGAGAATTACGGCTTCACCGAAGCCGACTACGACCGGCCGATCTTCCTCGACAATGTGCTGGGCCTCGAGTTCGGCACCATCCGGCAGATGCTGGAGATCCTCACCCGCACCTATTGCTCGACGCTCGGCGTCGAGTTCATGCACATCTCCGATCCGGAAGAGAAAGCCTGGATACAGGCGCGCATCGAAGGCGCCGACAAGGAGATCACCTTCACAGCCACGGGCAAGAAGGCGATCCTGTCGAAGCTGGTCGAGGCCGAGGGCTTCGAGCAGTATATCGACGTCAAGTACAAGGGCACCAAGCGCTTCGGCCTCGACGGCAGCGAAGCGCTGATCCCGGCGCTGGAGCAGATCGTCAAGCGCGGCGGCCAGCTCGGCTTGAAGGAAATCGTGCTCGGTATGGCGCATCGCGGCCGCCTCAACGTGCTTTCCCAGGTGATGGCCAAGCCCCACCGCGCCATCTTCCACGAATTCAAGGGCGGCTCGGCCGCGCCCGACGAGGTCGAGGGTTCGGGCGACGTGAAGTACCACCTCGGCGCCTCGTCGGACCGCGAGTTCGACGGCAACAAGGTGCATCTGTCGCTGACCGCCAATCCCTCGCATCTCGAAATCGTCGACCCCGTCGTGATGGGCAAGGCGCGCGCCAAGCAGGATCAGCTTTCCGGCCGCGAGCGCGGCGAGATCGTGCCGCTGTCGGAGCGCGCCAAGGTGATGCCGCTGTTGCTGCATGGCGACGCGGCCTTTGCCGGCCAGGGCGTGATCGCCGAGATCCTCGGCCTGTCCGGCCTGCGCGGTCACCGCGTCGCCGGCACGCTGCATTTCATCATCAACAACCAGATCGGCTTCACCACCAATCCGCGCTTCTCGCGCTCTTCACCCTATCCGTCGGATGTGGCCAAGATGATCGAGGCGCCCATCTTCCACGTCAACGGCGACGATCCGGAGGCCGTGGTGCATGCCGCCAAGGTGGCGACCGAGTTCCGCATGAAATTCCACAAGCCGGTGGTTGTGGACATGTTCTGCTACCGCCGCTTCGGCCACAATGAGGGCGACGAGCCTTCCTTCACCCAGCCGATCATGTACCGCAACATCCGCACCCATAAGACCGTGGTGCAGGTCTATGCCGACCGGCTGATCGCCGAAGGCCACGTCACCCAGGCCGAGGTCGACAAGATGCGGGCCGACTGGCGCGCGCACCTGGAATCCGAATGGGAAGTCGGCCAGCACTACAAGCCGAACAAGGCCGACTGGCTGGACGGTGCGTGGTCGGGCCTGCGCACCGCCGACAACCAGGACGAACAGCGGCGCGGCAAGACCGCCGTGCCGGTGCGCACGCTGAAGGAGATCGGCAAGAGGCTGACCGAAGTGCCGAAGGATTTCGAGGCGCACAAGACCATCCTGCGCTTCCTCGAAAACCGCCGCCAGGCGATCGAGTCCGGCGAAGGCATCGACTGGTCGACGGCCGAGGCGCTGGCCTTCGGCGCCATCCTGCTCGACGGCAATCCGATCCGGCTTTCCGGCCAGGATTCCGAACGCGGCACCTTCTCGCAGCGCCATTCCGTGCTTTATGACCAGCGCGACGAGAACCGCTACATCCCGCTCAACAACCTGTCGGCGGCGCAGGCCGGCTACGAGGTCATCAACTCGATGCTGTCGGAAGAGGCGGTGCTCGGTTTCGAATATGGCTACAGCCTGGCCGAGCCCAAGGCGCTGACGCTTTGGGAGGCGCAGTTCGGCGACTTCGCCAACGGCGCCCAGGTGGTGTTCGACCAGTTCATCTCGTCGGGCGAGCGCAAGTGGCTCAGAATGTCGGGCCTCGTCTGCCTGTTGCCGCACGGTTATGAAGGCCAGGGGCCGGAGCACTCGTCGGCGCGGCTGGAACGCTTCCTGCAGCTCTGCGCCGAGGACAATATGCAGGTCGCCAACGTCACCACGCCGGCCAACTATTTCCATATCCTGCGCCGGCAGTTGAAGCGCGACTTCCGCAAGCCGCTGATCCTGATGACGCCGAAGTCGCTGCTGCGCCACAAGCGGGCGGTGTCGACGCTTCCGGAGATGTCGGGCGAAAGCTCGTTCCACCGCCTGTTGTGGGACGATGCGCAGTTGCTGGCCAACCAGCCGATCAAGCTGGTGAAGGACTCCAAGATCCGCCGCGTCGTGCTGTGCTCGGGCAAGGTCTATTACGACCTCTACGAGGAGCGCGAGAAGCGCGGCATCAACGACATCTATCTGCTGCGCGTCGAGCAGCTTTATCCGTTCCCGGCCAAGGCGCTGATCACCGAGCTGTCACGCTTCCGCAATGCGGAGATGGTGTGGTGCCAGGAGGAGCCCAAGAACATGGGCGCCTGGTCGTTCATCGATCCCTATCTCGAATGGGTGCTGGCGCATATCGACGCCAAGCATCAGCGGGTGCGCTACACCGGCCGGCCGGCCTCGGCCTCGCCGGCGACCGGTTTGATGTCGAAGCATCTCAGCCAGCTCGCCGCGTTACTCGACGACGCTCTCGGTGAATAGGGCACTGAGCGAATAGGCAGACCGGACGAAACAGACCCCAAGAAGAGAAGAGAACGGACAGGCACAATGGCTACCGAAATCCGCGTCCCCACTCTCGGCGAATCCGTCACCGAGGCGACCGTCGGCAAGTGGTTCAAGAAGGTCGGCGACGCGATCGCCGCCGACGAGCCCGTGGTCGAGCTCGAAACCGACAAGGTGACGGTGGAAGTGCCCGCCGCGGGCGCTGGAACGCTCTCCGAGATCACCGTCAAGGAAGGCGAGACGGTCAATGTCGGCGCGCTGCTCGGCTCGATTTCGGCAGGCGGCGCGGCGGCCGCGCCGGCGACGAAGCCGCAGGCGGTGTCCCAGGCCTCGAGCCCGGATGCCGCTTCCACGGTCAAGCAGGCCGCCGCCGAGACCGCCAAGGTCGCCGGCAATGGCGGCGCCATCGAGCCGCGCACCATGCCGCCGGCGCCCGCCGCCGCCAAGCTCATTGCCGAGAACAATCTCGCCGTCGACCAGCTTTCCGGTTCCGGCAAGCGCGGCCAGGTGCTGAAGGGCGACGTGCTCGACGCCATCGCCCGGGGCGCGCCGTCGCAGCCGGCCGAGACGCCGAAGGCGGCTCCGGCGCCGGTCGTGGCCCGCGCGCCGTCCCCGGCCGAGGATGCGCCGCGCGAGGAGCGCGTACGCATGACCAAGCTGCGCCAGACCATCGCGCGCCGCTTGAAGGAAGCGCAGTCGACCGCCGCCATGCTCACCACCTTCAACGAGGTGGACATGAGCGCGGTGATGGCGCTGCGGTCCAAGTACAAGGACGTGTTCGAGAAGAAGCATGGTGTGAAGCTCGGCTTCATGGGCTTCTTCACCAAGGCGGTGACGCACGCGCTGAAGGAGATTCCCTCGGTCAACGCCGAGATCGATGCCACCGACATCATCTTCAAGAACTATGCCCATATCGGCGTCGCCGTCGGCACCGAAAAGGGCCTTGTGGTGCCGGTGGTGCGCGATGCCGACCAGATGTCGATCGCCGAGATCGAGAAGGAGATCGGCCGGCTCGGCCTCGCCGCGCGCGACGGCAAGCTATCGGTCGCGGATATGCAAGGCGGCACGTTTACGATTTCCAACGGCGGCGTTTACGGGTCGCTGATGTCGACGCCGATCCTGAATGCGCCGCAGTCCGGCATCCTCGGCATGCACAAGATCCAGGACCGGCCGGTGGTCGTCGGCGGCCAGATCGTCATCCGTCCGATGATGTATCTGGCGCTCAGCTACGACCATCGCATCGTCGACGGCAAGGAAGCCGTGACCTTCCTGGTGCGGGTCAAGGAAAGCCTGGAGGATCCCGAGCGGCTGGTGCTCGATCTGTGATCGGGCGGGTGTCGCCGTGAGCGGCTGGCTGGAAAGGTTCGGGTTCGCGCTGGGTCGCGCGCTTAGGGCTTTTCGGCCAACTGCCTCCGTTGCCATCGCTTCACCGGCGAAATCGATTGAATCGGGTCCGCCGCCGGAAAGCAGCAATCTGGGTGTCTTCGCTCTCAGCGACGCTGAGATGGCGGAACGGAAGGTCAGCGCCATCACGATCGGTGAGCTCGAGCTGCCAACCGGCGAAATCGTTGCCTGCGACCCGCTCATCACCGGACTAAGCCGCCCTGCCTTCAGCCGCAAGGTGAAGCCGGGACGCTATCCGGTCATACTGCTTCAGGCGCAGGGCCGCATTGCCGCAGCGGTCTTGCGGTTCGGCCCCGGCTTGCCAATACGCTGGGAATTGGCGACCTTCGTTCCCGATCGCCCACCGGTCTATAAGTCCGAATTTCTTGAATTTATCGTCGATGACGCGGTTGCGTCATTTATGGACAAGTCGGTCCTGACGCTGATGTCCGACCAGCAGGAACTTGACGATTATCTCGCCGACGTCGCCTGTACTATCGACAGGTTTTGTATCGATAGTCCGATAGAAGGCAACCCGATCAATGTCGCTATGTTCGATACTGGCTATGGCGACGGCTCGTATCGGTCCTTCTGGGGACTGGACGCGGCCGGCGAACCTCTGCTCCTGATGACGGACTTCGAAGTGCTCGAGAACGCGGATGGCCGCGAAAACAATCAGGCCGCCGATGGCTAACGAAATCCCGCCCATGACCGGATCCGTGGACGGATCGTTGGCCCTAAGAATCACGAGCGGCTGGCTGGAAAAGTTCAAGCTCGGCCGGGCCGCGCGCGGCTTGCGGCGCAGCATCCTCTTGCTTGGCTTTTCCGCTGCCGTTCCGTCGCTGGCCATCGCCGCCGACTGGGACCCGGCGACTGCCAGCCGCAACTTCGGCATCTTCGCGCTCAGCGACGCGCAACTGGCGGAGCGCAAGATCACCGTCACGCCGATCGGCGATCTCGAACTTCCGACAGGCGAGATCATCGCCTGCGACCCCATGATCACGACCGACGACTGGCCGGCGCTGGCCCGCAAGGTCAAGCCCGGGCGCTATCCGGTCACGCTGTTCGAGGCGCAGGGTCGCGTCGCCGCCGCATTCCTGCGCTTCCGTTCCGGGGTGCCGGTACGCTGGGAGCTCGCAACCTTGCCCGACCAGGACGTCTCGACGCTGAACGGCGACGAGATATTCGGCTATCCGGTCGATGCCGGCCTCGGCTCGTTCATGGACAAGGCCGCGATGGCCCTGATGTCGGCCGCGCAGGACAAGCTCAAACCGGACCAGAACTACTATGACGATGTGCTGGCGGCCGAGTTCGCGCCCAACCAGGACCGCTTCGTCATGCACCATCCGGCCGCCGGCAATCCGGTCAACATCGCGATGTTCTGGAGCGGCTGGGGCGACGGCTTCTACCCATCCTTCTGGGGACTGGACGCGTCCGGCGAGCCGCTGGTCCTGATGACCGATTTCGGCGTGCTCGAAAACGCCGATGGCCGCGAAGGCGACCAGGCCAACTGATGACAAGCGCCGCCTCGCCCCGGATAGCTAACCCAGTTGCGCCCATCGATCTGTTGGAGCTGCTGACGACAGGTCGGGCGGGGCCTGTCGAACTTGGCAAAAGCAGCCGTGAAACGGTTCGAGGTTTGATCGATCCGGAGGACGTGCGGGCGGATAATCACTATCGCCACGATGATGCCGAGTCGGCCTGGTGCATCTATGGCCGCAATTGCGAGTTCTTCTTCAGCCCCGATTTTCGTCTGAGATCTATTAGCGTCGAGCCCGTCTTCGGGAGATTGCGGCCGGGTGGAATGATGGCGACTTGGTACGGCCATCTCGACGTCGATGTGGGCCGGCATCCCGTGACCTTTGCAGGCACGAGCCCGATAGAAATATATACCTTGCCCAAGGCATTGCAGTTCCTGAACAAGAGTGAACTCAAGTGGGCAATCGGCGGCGGCCGCGAACGCGACGTTTATATCGAGCTGGCGGAGAGTTCTCGCGTCCTGACCCTCAAATACGAGGTGAACGCGATTCCGGTCGACGGGAAGGACAACGTTGCGTTCGAGATAGATTATTTTCTTTCGACGGTCTTCATCCTCGATCAAAGCGTTCAGGGTGGGTAGATGACAGTGGCGATCCGTTTCCTCCTGTCGATAGCCGTTGGCGTAGCGGCGGTTCCGGCCACCGCCCATGCCGCCTGCCCGATCCAGCTTGCCGTCTATGGCGAGGCGCAGAGCGGCGCCGAGATCGACTTCACGCCGACCGGCACCTCGGCGATGATCACCAACACTTTCCGCATGATCCTCGACAACAATGTCGTGCTCGACGGCATCGCCATGTGGACGGAGGGCAGCGCCGCGCGGCCGCACGGCTCCTTGATGTACAAATGCCCTACCGGCGACGTCACCGGCGAGGAACTCGCCGCCTGCACGGTCTGGGAAGGCGTCATCTACAGCGCCGATGAGAAGGGCGCCGTCGGACTGCTGCCGGCCGAGGGCGCCGATGCACCGAAAAGCCTGATCTTCCCCGATCTCGGGCCGTCGCTCGAGATGTCGGCGGCTTACGGTCCTGCCGGCTTCTCCAAAGTGCCATGGGACATATTTGTTCTGAAGGGATGCCAGGAATGAGCATGGACAAGAAAGCGCTTCTGGTTACCGGCGGCAGCCGTGGCATCGGCGCCGCCATCTGCCGGCAGGCAAGCCGGGCCGGCTATCGGGTGGCCATCAATTATGCCTCCAATCAGGTTGCCGCCGAGGCGCTGGTCGCAGAAATAAAGGCCGCGGGCGGCGAGGCTCTGGCGGTTAAGGGCGACGTCGGCAACGAGACGCAAGTCGTGGCGATGTTCGAGGCGGTCGACCGTGCCTTTGGCAGGCTCGATGCCTTCGTCAACAATGCCGGCATCGTCGATGCCAGGGCACGCGTCGACGAAATGAGCGCCGCGCGGGTCGAACGTATGATGCGCGTCAATGTCGTGGGCTCCTTCCTTTGCGCGCGCGAGGCGGTCAAGCGCATGTCGACCCGGCATGGCGGCAAGGGCGGCGCCATCGTCAACATCTCTTCGATCGCGGCCCGGCTGGGCGGACCAGGCGAGTATGTCGACTACGCCGCCTCGAAGGGCGCCATCGACACCTTCACCATTGGCCTGGCACGCGAGGTGGCCGGGGAAGGCGTGAGGGTCAACGCCGTCAGTCCGGGGATCATCGACACCGAAATTCATGCGTCTGGCGGCCAGCCCGACCGCGCCGAGAGGCTGCGTGGGATCATCCCCCTGCAGCGCCCGGGAAAGACGAAAGAAATCGCCAATGCGGTCCTGTGGCTTTTGTCGGACGAAGCGTCCTACGCCGTGGGCGCGAATTTGGAACTGGGCGGCGGCCGCTGAAGGCCAGATTAAAAGGACACCATCATGGCTTATGACGTCGTAATCATCGGATCGGGACCGGGCGGCTATGTCTGCGCCATCAAGGCGGCTCAGCTCGGCCTGAAGACGGCGGTGGTCGAGAAGAACGCCACCTTCGGCGGCACCTGCCTCAACATCGGCTGCATCCCGTCGAAGGCGCTGCTCTACGCCTCCGAGATGTTCGCCGAAGCCGGCCATGCCTTCGATACGCTCGGCGTCGAGGTCGGCGCGCCGAAGCTCAATTTGAAGAAGATGCTGGCACACAAGGATGCGACCGTGACCTCGAATGTCAACGGCGTCGCCTTCCTGTTCAAGAAGAACAAGATCGACAGCTTCCGCGGCACCGGCAAGGTGGTCGGCGCCGGCAAGGTGTCAGTCACCGGCGAGGACGGCAAGGTCGAGGAAATCGAGACGAAGAATATCGTCATTGCCACCGGCTCCGACGTTGCCGGCATCCCGAGCGTCAAGGTCGATTTCGACGAGAAGGTGATCGTGTCCTCCACCGGCGCGCTGTCGCTGGCCAAGGTGCCCGCCAGCCTCGTTGTGGTCGGCGGCGGCGTCATCGGGCTAGAACTCGGCTCGGTCTGGGCGAGGCTGGGCGCCAAGGTCACGGTCGTCGAGTTCCTTGACACGATCCTGGGCGGCATGGACGGCGAGGTCTCGAAACAGTTCCAGCGGTTGCTGTCGAAGCAGGGTTTCGAGTTCAAGCTCGGCGCCAAGGTCACCGGCGTCGCCAAGGCCAAGAAGGGCGCGACCGTTACTTTCGAGCCGGTCAAGGGCGGCGGGGCGGAAACCATCGAGGCCGACGTCGTGCTCGTCGCCACCGGTCGCCGCCCTTATGCCGACAGCCTGGGGCTCAAGGAGGCGGGCGTCGAGGTCGACGAGCGCGGTCGGGTCAAGACAGACGGGCATTTGAGGACCAATGTGCCCGGCATCTATGCGATCGGCGACGTCATTGCTGGCCCGATGCTGGCGCACAAGGCCGAAGATGAGGGCGTGGCGGTGGCCGAGACGATCGCCGGCCAGGCCGGCCATGTGAACTATGACGTCATTCCGAGTGTCGTCTACACCACCCCGGAAATCGCTTCGGTCGGCAAGACCGAGGAGGAGCTGAAGAAGGCTGGCATCGACTACAAGGTCGGCAAGTTTCCGTTCAGCGCCAATGGCCGCGCGCGCGCCATGCTGCACACCGACGGCTTCGTGAAGATCCTGGCCGACAAGGCCAGCGACCGCGTGCTCGGCGTCCATATCGTCGGCTTCGGCGCCGGCGAGATGATCCACGAGGCGGCGGTGCTGATGGAGTTCGGCGGCTCGTCCGAAGACCTCGCCCGCACCTGCCACGCGCATCCGACGATGTCGGAAGCGGTGAAGGAAGCGGCGCTGGCGACGTTCTTCAAGCCGATTCATATCTAGGCTAGCCGCGCGCCAGGCACCCAACGCCCATCGCTTCCATGCCGCTACGCTAAGGCATTGCGGCGGTTACAGAATCTGCACCGTTGCGCCTGCGGCAGAAGTCACGGCATGGATACTCGGGTCAAGCCCGAGTATGACGAAGGCGTGGTGCTGCTCCAAAACAAAACGGCCCGCCGAAAGGCGGGCCGTTCGTCGTTAAGCTGCAGTCTGGTTACTGGGCCGGCGCAGGGGCCGGAGCCGGAGCTGGCGCAGGGGCCGGCGCGGGTGTAGGCGCAGGAGCCGGGGCTGGCGCGGGAGCTGGCGCCGGCTCTGGGGCCGGAGCTGGCGTTGCAGGCGCCGGAGCCGGCGTGCTGGCTGCCGGCGGCTCAGCCGGGGCCGGGGCATGCTCGCCCCCGCTTCTGCCAAAAACATAATACGCAACAATGGCCAGGATAATGACAACTAGGGCGATCAGCCACCCGCTGCCACCACCACCCGACGTGGGAGGCGTGCTCGAAGGGGTGAAGGGGTCGTTAGGGTTCGCCATGAAACGTGTCCTCCGTGGAATGAAAGATATCAAAATAGCAGCCATCAACGCGCTGATCCCGTGTTGGGTTTCACGCGGACGGACAAAAAGCGCTGAAAAAACCGGCGTTTCAGGTCCGCCAGCCGCCAGACGACTCAGTTGACGGCGGTAACAGTATACCCTGCCTTGCGAAAATCCTCGACCAGTCCTTCCGGGCCGGGCAGATGCATGGCGCCGACGGCCATGAAAACGTTGCCTTTGGCCAATATCGGCCCGGCATGCGCCGCCATCACCTTGTTGCGACTGGTGATCATGGTCTGCTCGAAGGCGGCATAGCCGGCCTTGTCGTCGGCCGAGTCCGGCAACACGGCCTCGAACAGCGGCCAGAACATGCCGACCTCGCCACGCTGGTAGAGCACGATCATCGTCTCGTTGACGTCGTTCACCTTGTCGCCGAGCTTCATCGTCTCGACGAGGCTCTTCATGTGGAATTCAAGCGGCAGCGAGGCCATCGCACGCAACTGATCGACAGCGGTTTCGAGCCCTTCGACGTCTTTTCCCGACGCCTTGGCGTCAGAGGCGAGCTTGACGTCGAGCACGGGTTCGCCGGCGGACTGGCGCGCCACTTCGCAGGCCGGCAGCGCCATCATCGCCGACAGGATCCACGGCTTCATCTTGGCGACCGTCGCCGGCGGAATGCCGCGGGCGTCGAGCCCCTTGTCCAGCACCGCCGCATCCTGTGGCGACAACAGCGACGACAGCGTGGTGTTGTCGGTGAACATCATCAGGCCGGGCTCGCTGGCCATCGCAGCCATCATCTTGGCCTTGTCCAGCGCATCGGTGGTTTCGATGATGATGGTGCCGGCGCCGTCATAGGCCTTTTGCGCCACAGCCGGCAGGGTGGTGACGCGCGTATCGGTCATATGCATGGTGCCGAACAGGTAGGACGGTTCTTCGCCAGGCTTCTCCAGCTTCCACAGCAGGCCCTTGCCATTGGGAACGGCCGCCGCTTCGGTCTCGACCGTCTTGAAGGCGGCAGGATCGTTTTTTTCCAGCGCGGTCAAAAGATCGCTGCCGGCGCAACTGGGCGCTTCGGCATGCGCCCGGCCGGCAAGCAGCAGAACGACGAGGAAAGACAGGAAAAACAGCAGGTTGAGCGCCGCAAGCAGCTTCAACGAGACCAGGGCCGCGCGGTCGGCGATGACGATGACGCGTTTCATAAAAAGCGTCTTAGCGCCGAAAAGCGGCAAAACGGTTAATCGGGAGAACGAAATTGTTTGCGGTACGGTGAGCTGCCGCTTCGTCATCCACGGGCGGAGCAAGGAGCGAAGCGACGCGCGCAGACCCGAGAATGACGAAGTCCGGAGGGCTCAGGATGACCCGGGGGCTACGCCCTTGGATGCGCGCGCTCGTAGATCTCGAGCAGCCTTGCCGTGTCGACGCCGGTATAGATCTGGGTGGTCGACAGGCTGGCGTGGCCAAGCAGTTCCTGGATGGTGCGCAGGTCGCCGCCACGGCCGAGCAGATGGGTGGCGAACGAATGGCGCAGGGCATGCGGCGTCGCCGTGTCCGGCAGGTTCAAAGCCGAGCGCAGCTTGGCCATCTCGCGCTGGACGATGGCCGGGTTGAGCGGCCCGCCACGGGCGCCGCGGAACAGCAGGCCCTTGGGATCGATATGGAAAGGACAGAGCCTGCGGTATTCGGCCACCGCCTTGCAGGCCACCGGCAGCACCGGCACCAGCCGCATCTTGCCGCCCTTGCCGGTGACGCGCAGCACCGTGTCGGCCTCGGAAGCGAGATCGGCGCCGCGCAGGCCGAGGGCTTCCGAGATGCGCAGGCCGGAGCCGTAGAGCAGCGTCAGTACCGCGGCGTTGCGGGCGGCGATCCATGGCTCCTCCGCCAGTTGGCCCTCCATCGCCACGACCTGCCTGGCGTCGCTTGCCGTCAGCGGCTTGGGCAGCGACTTCGGCTGGCGCGGCGCGCGCAGTGCTGCCGCACCCGCGGCATTGACCAGGCCGCGCCGTTCGAGAAAGCGCAGCAGCGAACGGATGCCGGCAAGACCGCGCCCCAGCGTGCGGGCGCCGGCGCCGCCGTTGCGGCGCGCGGCGAGGAAGCCGCGCAGATCGGCCGACCGCAGGTCGGCGATGTCCGAAATGCCCGGCGGGCCGCCGCGATGTCCGGTCAAAAAATGCAGGAACTGGCGCGTATCGCGTTCATAGGCCTCGACCGTCTCCGGCGACAGCCGGCGCTCATGCGCCAGCGTCTTCAGCCAGGTCTCGCGTGCCGCCTGAAGGTCAGGTTTTGCCGGGATGAGGAATTCCTGCATGACGGCAGCCTGACGCATGCGGGTTAGGAAGCGGTGAAGAGGCCGTCATTGAAATGGCCACGGGACGGCGTTAGAGCAGAACAAAGGAAACGCCGCCGATGTCCAAGCTCGAAAACCCCGTACAGATGGCCGTCATCGGTGCCGCGCACGGCATCAAGGGCGAATTGCGGGTGAAGACCTTCACCGGCGATCCGCTGGCGCTGGCCGATTACGGCCCGCTGCAAACCAAGGACGGCCGCACCTTCCAGATCATCGACATCAGGCCGGCGGGTACCGTCGTTGTCGTGCGCTTCAAGGGCATCAGCGACCGCAGCGCCGCCGAGGCTTTGGCCGGCACCGAGCTTTTCGTCGACCGCTCGGTTCTGCCGGACGATGGCGAGGAGGACGAGTTCTATCACGCCGATCTCATCGGTCTCGATGTCAGGGACGATACGGGCGTCGTCGGCAAGGTCGTCGCCGTGCATAATTTCGGCGGCGGCGACATCCTCGATGTCACGCTTGCCGGCCGCAAGGGCGTGCTGATCCCGTTCACGCAGGCCGCGGTGCCGCATGTCTCGATCGCCGACGGTTTCGTCCAGGTCAATCCGCTGGCGGCCGGGCTGGTCGATGACGAGGACAGCGAAGCGCCGAGCCGTCCCGGCTTCGACCCGAAGGGTCGGCCGCGCGGACCGAAGGATGCCGGGGGCAACCGGTGAGCTTTGCCGCTTCGGTGCTGACGCTCTACCCGGAGATGTTCCCGGGCGCGCTCGGCCTGTCGCTGGCGGGACGCGCGCTCGAAGCCGGCACCTGGTCGCTGGAGGCGATCCAGATCCGCGATTTCGCCACCGACAGGCACCGCACCGTCGACGACACGCCGGCCGGCGGCGGCGCCGGCATGGTGATGCGCGCCGATGTGCTGGCCAGGGCTATCGACCACGCTTCGCCGCCGGGCGATCCGCGCCCGCGCCTGCTGATGACCCCGCGCGGCAAGCCGCTGACGCAGGCGCGCGTGCGTGAGCTGGCCGACGGTCCGGGCGCGGTCATCCTGTGCGGCCGCTTCGAAGGCGTCGACCAGCGGCTGATCGAGGCGCGTCAGCTCGAGGAGGTCTCGATCGGCGATTTCATCCTGTCGGGCGGCGAGCCCGCCGCGCTCGTGCTGCTCGACGCCGTGGTGCGGCTCCTGCCTGGCGTCATGGGCAACGTCGTGTCGGGCGAGGAAGAGAGTTTCGAGAACGGGCTGCTCGAGCATCCGCACTACACTCGGCCGCAGGAATTCGAAGGCAGGCCGATTCCGGACGTTCTGACCTCCGGCAACCATAAGAAAATCGCTGAGTGGCGGCGCGCGGAAGCCGAGAAGCTGACCCGCGAGCGGCGGCCGGACTTGCCGGGCATTCAGCCCTTGGCGAAATAATAGAAGGCCAGGAACAGGCCGACGGCGACGACGAAGCCGCGCACCACGCCTTGCGGCACGCGCTTGGCGATCCACACGCCGGCATAGCCGCCCAGCGCACCGCCGGGAATCATGACGATCGCCTGCGGCCAGGCGACGACGCCGCCCGAGACGAAGACCAGGATGGCGATTGCCGCGATGACCACGGCCAGCATGTTCTTCAACGCATTGAGGCGGTGGTAGTCGCCGGCCTGCGTCAGGCCGAGCGTCGCCAGCATCATCACGCCCATGCCGGCGCCGAAGAAGCCGCCATAGACGGAGGTCACGAACTGCGCCAGCGAACCCGTCAGGGAGCCGACCGAGGCCTGGTGCTCCGGTCCGGCCTCCGGCTTCAGCCACGGTCCGGCGGCGAAGAGCGCGGTGGCGGCGATGAGCAGCCATGGCACCAGCGCCCGGAACGACGGATTGGAGAGCGCAAGCAGGATGAGCGAGCCGGCCAGCGCGCCGAAGGCGGAGATCACGCAAAGCAGCAGCGCCTGGCGCCAGAAATGCCTGATGTCGTCGAGATAAGCGAGCGTCGAGGTGATATAGCCGGGAAACTGCGTGACCGAGGAGGTGGCGTTGGCGACGATCGGCGGCAGGCCGACCAGGGTCATGGCGCCGAAGGTGACGAAGGTGCCGCCGCCGGCGACGGCATTGACCGCGCCGGAAACGAAGCCCGCGAGAAAGAGCAGGATGGCATCGAAGGGTGTCATCGAAAAGCCGCCAGGGTGATACGCATTTCTCCGCTTAAAAAGCTTGCGAGGCGCGCGCAACCTGGCACGGCGCTTATACGATGGTGCCATAGTGGGCAAAAAATACGCCGCAAAGGCGTGACAAAGCGCTGAAATAGCTGTATGTGCCCGCCCGAACCGGAAGAACAATCTTCTGGACCCGTCAACAAGTGCGGTGTAGCCGTCCCTGCCCAATGGGCATAGCCGAGCGGTCATTGGAACTGCAAGGCGAGCGCAGGACGCTCTGACTGTCGGAAGAACAAGAAGTGGATATTTGAGATGGATCTCATCCGTCAGCTCGAGGCCGAACAGGCCGCCAAGATCGAAGCCAAGCGCAAGCTGCCCGAATTCCAGCCGGGCGACACCGTGCGCGTCCAGGTGCGCGTCACCGAAGGCACCCGCACCCGCGTCCAGGCCTATGAGGGCGTCGTCATCGCCCGTGCCGGCTCCGGCTTCCAGGAGAATTTCACCGTCCGCAAGATTTCCTATGGCGAAGGCGTCGAGCGCGTTTTCCCGGTCTACTCGCCGATGGTCGAGGGTGTCGAGATCGTGCGTCGCGGCAAGGTTCGCCGCGCCAAGCTCTATTACCTGCGTGACCGTCGTGGCAAGTCGGCCCGCATTTCGGAAAACACCGGCGTCCGCGCCCGCAAGCTGAACGACGAAGAGCGTGATGCGCTCAACGCCGAGCGCGCCCGCATCGAGGCCGAGAAGGTCGCCGCCGCCCAGGCTCTGGCCGCCGAGACGGCCGCCAAGGAAGCCGCCGAGAAGAAGGCCGCCGACGAGGCAGCCAAGGCCGCGGAAGCGACCACGGCCGAATAAGGCTTTCTCGATAAGGTTTTTGGAAAGGCGGCTTCGGCCGCCTTTTTCATTGTACCACTATCGCAAGCGTTCGGAATTTGATCGAAGCCTTCGCGTTTTCGTCATGTATGGACGGCCCCTCTTGGGCAAGAGGCAAAATGGCGACGACGGCGTAGGTCTGGAGCGGTGATGGGTCAGCGTTCCTTCACGCCCCCTTCTGTCCCGCCAGCGTTTCGGATTTCTACACCGCAGCAGCGCTTTGATCCTCGGGTCTGCGCCGCTCCGCTTCGCGTCGCTCCGCCCGTGGATGACGACATCGGTGTTGACACTCAATTATCTTGTACACTAATTAATCGTGTACAAGACAAATTGGAGACAGAAGATGTCGGCACTTTACACCGCTCATGCCCATGTTACCGGCGGCCGCAACGGTCATGGCGAGACCAGCGACGGCCTGCTCAAGGTCGATCTGGCGATGCCGAAGGAACTCGGCGGCAAGGGTGGCGCCACCAACCCCGAACAGCTTTTCGCCGTCGGCTACGCCGCTTGCTTCGAGAGCGCGGTGCGCTTCGTTGCCCGCCAGCAGAAGCTGCCATTGCAGGACGCCTCGGTCGCGTCCACGGTCAGCCTCTATCCCAACGACCAGGGCGGCTTCAGGCTCGGCGTCGCGCTGGCGGCGGAGATCAAGGGGCTTGATCAGGCGGGCGCCGAGGCGCTTGTATCGGAAGCGCACAAGATCTGCCCCTATTCCAACGCCATCCGTGGCAATATCGACGTGGCGCTCTCGGCAAAGGCGGCATGACGACGGAAACCGAAACGATGACCAAGCAAGCCCCGGTGCAAGACGCCGGGGCGATTGACGTGCCGCGCCTCGACCAGCAGCTTTGCTTCGCGCTCTATTCGGCAAGCGGGCTGATGACAAAACTCTACCGGCCGCTGCTCGATCCGCTCGGCCTCACCTATCCGCAATATCTGGCGATGCTGGCGCTGTGGCAGCATTCGCCGAGCACAATCGGCGAGCTTGGCGCAGCGCTTGGTCTCGATTCGGCGACGCTGACGCCGCTGATCAAGCGCATGGAGGCGGGTGGCCTGGTGACGCGGCGCCGCGATCATGCCGACGAGCGCCGGGTGCTGGTCGAGCCGACCGCCAAGGGCGAGGCGCTGCGCGCGAAGATGAAGGACGTGCAGGAGGGCCTCGCCTGCGGCATGCCGCTGCAGCGGGCCGAGCTCAAGGCTTTGCACGGCACGCTTACCCGTCTGGTCGCCGGGCTGCGCGAGGCCACGGCCGATCAAGACTGATCCCCGCAACGGCCATCCTCGAAAACCATCCCTGAAGAGCATTGCATTGCGTATTGGCGTGCTGCGACGGCGCGGACCGGCTTGCAAGGCGCTTGCGGAAAGCTAAAGTCGGCGCCGGCTTTTGTCCTGGCGCGCGAGCATAGCGCGGCCAATCACGTTCGGGGAGTTTGTCATGACCAAGTCGAAACTGCTGCTGGCCGCCATGGTGGCGTGCCTTCTCGCGCCCATCGCTGCGCTCGCCGACAACTTGCCCGATCTCGGCGGCAAGAAGGTCGTGGTGGTGACGGAAAACGCCTATCCGCCGCTGCAGTTCATCGACAAGAAGACCGGCAAGCAGATCGGCTGGGAATATGACGCGATGGACGAGATGGCCAAGCGGCTGAACTTCAAGGTCGAGTACCAGAATACCTCCTGGGATGCGATGATCCAGGCGGTTTCCGACAACCAGTACAACATCGGCATGACCGGCATCACCATCAAGGACGACCGCAAGGAGAAGGTCGACTTCTCCGACCCCTATATGCGCTCCGAGCAGTTCATGCTGGTGCGCGGCGACGAAAGCCGCTTCACCGACGCCAAGAGCTTCGGCGCCTTCAAGGACGGTCTGATCGGCGCGCAGGCCGGCACGACGCCTTTCTACACCGCCGTGTACAGCGTGCTCGACGGCAACGAGCAGAACCCGCGCATAAAACTGTTCGAGACGTTCGGCGCGACCGTGCAGGCGCTGAAATCGGGCGACGTCGACGTGGTGTTGACCGACGGCACTGCCGGCCAGGGCTATGTCGATGCTTCCGAAGGCAAGCTGAAGCTGATCGGCGGGCCGCTCGGCACCGAGGATTTCGGCTTCATCTTCCCGAAGGGCTCGGACCTGGTGAAGCCGGTCAATGCCGCCATCGCCGCGCTCAAGGCCGACGGCACTTTCGACAAGCTCAACAAGAAGTGGTTCCTTGACTACAAGATGGGGCAGTAGCGCATTTGTTGCGACGGCCGGCGAAGCTGCCAATCTCCCCCCTTGCGGGGGAGATCAGCAGCTCTTGCGAAGGCATCTATTCACCGGCGTTGGGAACTGATGCCCGCTGCCCCATCCACCCCCAAATCCGAATTCCCCTGGTGGCTAGCCGCCGCGGCCGTGCTTGCCTTGGCTGCCGCTCTGGCCATCGCATCCAGCGACCTCTACGCCCAGGTCTTCGCCACCGTCGCCAAGGGCATCGGCATCACCATCTTCGTCACCGCGGTTGCCTTTGCGCTGGCCTCGGCGTTCGGCCTCGGCATTGCGCTGATGGCGCTGTCTGGATCGCAATGGCTGCGCCAGATCGCGCGCTTCTATGTCGAGATCATCCGCGGCGTGCCGATCCTGGTGCTGTTGTTCTGGATCGCCTTTGCCGGCGCGCCGGCTTTCGTCGCCGCCTGGAACGCGTTGACCGCGCCGCTGCAGAGCGTGGGCCTCCTGGGCGAACTGCTAGTGCGCGACGTGTCGCTGCTTTGGCGCGCTATCATGGCGCTGACCATCGGCTACTCGGCCTTCATCTCGGAGGTGTTCCGGGCCGGCATCCAGTCGGTCGAGAAGGGCCAGATCGAAGCCGCCAAGGCGCTTGGGCTCAGCCGAGTGCAGCGCTTCCGGCTGATCGTGTTCCCGCAGGCGATCCGCACCATCCTGCCGCCGCTCGGCAACGACTTCGTCGCCATGGTCAAGGATTCCTCGCTGGTCTCGGTGCTCGGCGTCGCCGATATCACCCAGATGGGAAAGGTCTATGCCGCGGGCTCCTTTCGTTTCTTCGAGACCTATTCGATCGTCGCTTATATCTACCTTATCCTGACCGTCGGCCTGTCGCTGGCCCTGCGGGCGCTGGAACAGCGGCTGCGCCGGCAGCATCAGGAATAGCCGGACGCCCGGGAGCGCGCTACGATCCCTCAGCTGAATATCGCGCAGGACACGCCCCATGAATTTCGACACGGCCAATGCGGCGCTGGACTCCGTCTACACGGCAGAATCACCGGAAGGGCTCGCCAAGGCCTATGCCGAGTGGGCCGCGACCTATGACAGCGAGACCGCCTCGCTCGGCTACCTCCTGCCTTTCCTGATCACCGCCTGGGTGGCGCGGCACGTGCCGGCGGGCGACGGTCCGCTGCTCGACGCCGGCTGCGGCACGGGCCTGTCGGGACCATCGCTGAAGGCGCTGGGTTATGGCGACATCGCCGGGCTCGACCTTTCCGACGACATGCTGAAGCTTGCCGGCAGCCGCAATGCCTATAGCGAGCTGAAGAAGGCGATGCTCGGCGGGCCGCTGCCCTGGCCCGACCGGCATTTCCGCGCTTTCTTCTCGACCGGCGTCTTCACCATCGGCCACGCGCCGGCCGCTGGCCTGCACGAACTGGTGCGCATCACCAAAAGCGGCGGCCACGCCATCTTCACCGTGCGCGACCAGGTTTTTGAGAGCGGTGGGTTTCAGGCCGTGTTCGACGAACTCCGCGAGGCGAGGAAATGGCGCCTCGCCGAGCAGAGCCCATGGTTCCGCTGCTACGCGATCGGCGACCCGGAAGCGCTGGTGAAGACATTTGTGTTCGAGGTGATGTGAGCGCCAGCCTTCGCTTCTCCCCTTGAGGGAGAAGGTGGATCGGCGCGCAGCGCCGAGACGGATGAGGGGTGTTCCAGCGAAGTGAGACGCTGCGTTCCCTGGAACACCCCTCATCCGTCGCCTTCGGCGACACCTTCTCCCGCAAGATCCTATGAGGGCGTGGATGGCGGCGCGATGTTTCGCCAAGATTGGTTTTCCACCCACGCAACAAGGGAGAAGACCGATGTCGCATGACCAATCGAGTATCGCATCGAGCGCCGCCACCCGTGGCCATCATGGCGCAGTCACAGCCTCTTTGGAACTGAGCACAACGAAGTGGCTGGTGAGCGTGCAATCGCCGGGCAGCGAGCGGTTGTCGCGGCACGTGCTTGCCGCGGGCGATGTGGGCGGGCTTTTGGCGCTGTTTGCGCGGCTGCGGGAGCGTGC
>NZ_ATYO01000036.1 GCF_000427725.1 Mesorhizobium sp. WSM3224
CCGGGCTTCGGTGATCGCCGCAAGGCCATGCTGGAAGACATCGCCATCCTCACCGGTGGCCAGGTCATCTCGGAAGACCTCGGCATCAAGCTCGAGAATGTCGGCCTCAACATGCTCGGCCGTGCCAAGAAGGTGTCGATCTCCAAGGAGAACACCACCATCGTCGACGGCGCCGGCAAGAAGGCCGAGATCCAGGGCCGCGTCGCCCAGATCAAGCAGCAGATCGAGGAAACCACCTCGGACTACGACAAGGAGAAGCTGCAGGAACGTCTGGCGAAGCTCGCCGGCGGCGTTGCCGTGATCCGCGTCGGCGGTGCGACCGAAGTGGAAGTCAAGGAAAAGAAGGACCGCGTTGACGACGCTCTGAACGCGACCCGCGCGGCCGTCGAAGAAGGCATCGTCGCAGGCGGCGGCGTCGCCCTGCTGCGCGCTTCGGCCAACATCAAGGTCACCGGCGTCAATGCCGACCAGGCTGCCGGCATCAACATCGTTCGCCGCGCGCTGCAGGCTCCGGCCCGCCAGATCGCTTCGAACGCAGGTGCAGAAGCTTCGATCGTTGCCGGCAAGATCCTCGAGAACAAGGGCGCGACCTTCGGCTACAACGCCCAGACCGGCGAGTATGGCGACATGATCGCCATGGGTATCGTCGATCCGGTCAAGGTCGTGCGCACGGCCCTCCAGGACGCGGCCTCGGTCGCCGGCCTGCTGGTCACCACCGAAGCCATGATCGCGGAGGCTCCGAAGAAGGAGTCGGCTGGCGGCGGCATGCCTGGCGGCATGGGCGGCGGCGGCATGGGCGGCATGGGCGGCATGGATTTCTAAGAAGTCCAACCCATCGCGAATGAGGAGGGCGGCAGCGATGCCGCCCTTTTTTGTTTGGCGAGCGGCAGTCAGCCTCTAAAGGGGGGCAAGGCCTTCTGCACCGCTGCGGTCCTTACCAATAGCCGCGGCACACTGGACGGCTAGGCGCCAACAGGCGAGTGCTGGCTCTCCGGTTTAGTCGCAGTATCAGATGAGCACGACCTTGCCTTTGCCGGTGCTCGCTCGCGCGTGCGCCAACGCCGTGGCGAAGTCCTCGAGGCCATATCGGGCAACAACAGGCAGCTTTTCCGGGTGCCGGGAAAGGAGGGACCAACAGTCCTTCGCGGCTGCCGCCAGCGTTTCCGGACTCGCCTTATTTTGCCAGACGCTTAGGGCGAAGCCCTGCCAGCGCAATGCCTTGTAAAGCAGGGTCGACGCCTTGATTTCCAACGGTCGATCGTCGAGAACGCCGTAGGAAAACAGGGCCGCGCCTGGGGCTGCGCGCGCGATAAGGGCCAGCGTGTCGGGTCCACCTACTGGATCGAAGATCAGGTTATAGGGTGTGGCCTCCGCAAGCGCATCGGCGACGCTGCCGCCGGTGCCTAGTGCCCGGTTTTCCGAGTCGCGCAGCTCATAGCCCCCCTCGTCCCGATAGAGTCGTTCGACGATCGCCCCTCGTGCTCGGGCCAGCTGGTCGATCACTGCGGCGACGACGGACCGCGCTGCGGTCAGCAGGACCCGCTCTCCAGGCTCGAGCATGGCCAGATCCACCAGACCCCACGCGGTCAGCGGATTGAGCGGGAACTGGCATACGACCTCGTCGGACAGCCGGTCGCTAGCTTCAGTCGGCACCGGATAGACCCGTTCAACCGGCACGGACGCAAACTCGGCCCAGGCCCCCGGGGCTCGGAATGCAACGTGCCGCCCTACCTCCGATCCAGACACGTCCGCACCGACTGCTTCGACAATTCCGGCCGCATCGAAGCCGGCGACCTGCGGATAAGATGGCTTTGTCGAATATTCGCCGGCGACGAACAGCCAGTCGGCCGGCTGGATAACGCGGGCCGTGACGCGCACCACAACCTGTCGTGGACCGCATGTGGGAAAAGGCACTTCCCGGTACTTGAGCACATCTTCAGCCGCTCCGGGCTTGTCAAACACCACCGCCTTCATCGAACGCCTCATCTGAGATCGGTTGTTGGTGGAAGATCGCACCTGCGACTGATACAATCAAAGACTGATTTTGGATTGGATGATACTCGGTGGGTATGAGATGGAACTTCGCCACCTGCGCTATTTCCTAGCGGTCGCCGAGTTTGGCCACGTCACCCGCGCGGCGCAACAGCTGCACATTTCTCAGCCACCTCTAAGTCGTGCGATACGCGAACTGGAGGCGGAGCTTGGAGTCCAACTGTTCGTGCGTGAACGACAGCGGATCGCCCTGACACCGGTTGGCGTGACCATGGCAGGGGAGGCAAGAGCCGTTGTCGCTAAGGCGGATGGTTTCATGCGCTATGCACGTGCGCTCTCGACCGGTGAAAGCGGGCACATCCGCGTGGGTTACGTTGATGGTGCGATGCAGGCTGGGGTACTCAGTGCCCATCTACGAAATCTTCGGACCCATTGTCCCGGACTTGTCGTCGATCTCGTCGCTGCCGGCACAGAAACACAGCTCAAGGCGCTTGCGAATAACCAGCTTGACATCGCGATCGTCTACACACCCCGCCAGCGCCCTGAGGGCATCGTCAGTTTAAAGCTCCGGTCGGATAACATGCGGCTTGTTCTATCTAGCGAGGACCTCCTGGCTTCACGCCCGACGATTGCGCCGAAGGATCTCGAGGCAAGTCCCTGGGTTGCGCTTCCCAGAGAGGGCAATGCGGATTGGCGCAATCGCTTCCTGCAGCAATGCGCCAGGGCCGGATTCCAGCCGGACATTCGCTATGAAGTTGCGCAACTCTCAGCGCTGCTCGGACTTGTGGAGGCAGGCGTCGGGCGGGGGTTCGCGCCGGCCAGTGTTTCTCGGGTTGAAAATCCGGGCGTGGTCCTGCGGTCACTGCCGTGGTGGAGGCATACGGTCGACTACTGGCTGGCGTGGCGACAGCACAACGCGACCCCGTCGGTTCGCCAATTCCTCGAGGCCAACGGGTTGACGAAAAACACGAAGTTGCCGTCGCGGTGAATTGAAGCTTGTACGTCCTTGCCGAGGATCGCCGCAGTCCCATGGCCTCGAACGAGTTGGCTTGGCAAGCCAAACCGATAATGGACAGACGCACGCACAAGCTCTTTCGAGCCCTTGAATTATCGCCAGGAACCCGGGCCGGCCCTGCCTCTCAGGCTGTCACATGGCGCTCAGCCACCTTGCCGGCGAGCACCGCCTGCTCGATAAGCGCCGCCACCTCATCGGCCACGGCAGCGACCGGCGTGCGATCGCGGGTGGCGCGGGCGATCACCATCAGGCCTTCGAGCGAGGATTCCACCAGGAGCGCCAGCGCCTGTGCGCGCCGCTCGGGGACCCCGGCGCGCATGAATGCCTGCCGCAGCAGTCCGATCCACTGCTCGAAGGCCGACCGGCAGATTTCAACCAGGTCCGGAACATCGTTCGGCGCATCGAGCACCACCGGCGCAACCGGGCAGCCGAGCGAGAATTCGTTCTCCTCCAGCATGCGTGCGACCGACTGGTAGATGTGGTGTACGGCAACAGCGGGATCGCTCTCCGCCGCCAGGGCCGCGCCGAGCCGCTCGGTCACATCGGCGACGCTGGCGCGCGTCACCTCGACGACCAACTGGTCCTTCCCGCCCGGGAAATGGAAATAGAGCGAGCCGCGCGGCGCGCCGCTGGCGCTCAGGATGTCGCTCAGCGACGTGCCGTGATAGCCGCGCCGCCGGATAAGCAGCGCCGTTGCCTCGATCATGCGGGTGCGTGTGTCTGTCGCCATGTCAGCCTCTGTCAGGAACGCGCATTATAGGGCTTGCCCCAAATATGACAATCGGTCTACATAATATGTAAATCGGTCTACATATTTTGGAGGCGACAATGCTGCGCTACAGGCTGGACGAACAAGGCAACGGCATCGGCGCTCTGGCGATGCGGGAAGAAACGATGCCGCAACCCGGCCCGCATCAGATCCTGGTGCGGGTGCGAGCCACCTCGCTCAACCGCCGCGACACGATGATCCTCGACGGCACCTATCCGCTGACGCCGCGCGCCGGCATCGTGCCGCTGAGCGACGGCGCCGGCGAAGTGGCGGCGATCGGCGAAGGCGTCACGCGCTTTGCCGTCGGCGACCGCGTCACTGGCAGTTATTTTGCGCGCTGGATCGACGGCCGCATGCATGCGGGCATCGTCGACCAATTGGGCTGCACGCTGGACGGCATGCTCGGCGAATACGCTCTGCTCGACGAGCAATGGGCCGTGCGGCTGCCCGACCATCTCTCCTGGCAGGAAGCCGCGACTTTCACCTGCGCCGGGCTGACCGCCTGGAGCGCGCTGACAGGCGCCGAGATTCCAAAGCCGGGGCAATGGGTTCTCGTGATCGGTTCAGGCGGTGTCGCGCTTTTCGCCTTGCAGTTCGCGAAGCTCATGGGCTGCCGCGTAGCGGCCGTCACCTCGCGTGCCGAGAAGGCTGACCGCTTGCGGGCGCTCGGCGCCGACCTC
This sequence comes from Mesorhizobium sp. WSM3224, assembly GCF_000427725.1. Taxonomy (GTDB): domain Bacteria; phylum Pseudomonadota; class Alphaproteobacteria; order Rhizobiales; family Rhizobiaceae; genus Mesorhizobium. Next base: position 4,457 of record NZ_ATYO01000036.1, read on the forward strand.
GTGATCGCCGCCACCGAGACGCCGGAATGGGGCATGACGGTGCGCGAAGCAACCGGCGGGATCGACCTGGTCGTCGAAACCGGCGGCCCGGCGACCTTCGCGCAGTCGCTGATCGCCAGCGCGCTTTACGGGCGCATCGTGCTTTTGACCGTGCAGGACAAGAACGGCGGGTCGGTGGAGATCCCAGGGGCCGTCTATCAGCGCAGCCTCGTCACCATCGGCCGCCTCTTTGTCGGCAGCCGCAACGGGCTTGAGGCAATGCTTGCCGCTGTTGCCACGCATCGGCTGAGGCCGGTCATCGACAAGGTCTTTCCGTTCGCCGGGGCGCGTGAGGCGTACCGGTATTTCCAAGAGGGCGACGTCTTCGGGAAGGTCGTCATCGAGGGCGTGTGACCACCCGCATTTCTCGAGAAACCAGAAAGGAGATCAACCATGACAATTCGCGAAGCTTCGGCCCAATGGCAGGGCACGCTTAAGGAAGGATCCGGCCGGCTGCGGCTGGGCAGCGGCGTGTTCGAGGGCGCCTACTCGTTCCCCTCTCGTTTCGAGAACGGTCCCGGCACCAATCCGGAAGAACTGATCGCGGCCGCGCATGCCGGCTGCTTCTCGATGGCGCTCACCGCCATACTCGGCGGCGAAGGCCACACGGCCAACAGCATCCATACGATCGCGAAAGTGCATCTCGGCGCCACCACAGCCGGACCGACGATCACCCGCATCGAGCTCGAAACGGAGGTCAGCGCCGCCGGCATTTCGGCCGAGGATTTCGAGCGGCTGGCGCAGAAAGCCAAGGCGGCCTGCCTCGTGTCGAGGGCGCTGGCCGGCGTCGCAACCATCACGCTCAAGGCGAACCTTGCGGATCAATGAAACGGAAGGAGGAAATCCGATGACCCTGGAACGCATCATAGACATCGCCACGGCAAAACGCTCCGCCGAAACCGCCGAGATCATGCGGCGTTACAACGATGTCTTTCAGCGCCATGACCCCTCCGCCCTGGACGATCTGGTCGCCGAAGGCTGCGTGATCGAGAACACCACGCCGGCCCCGGACGGCGCCCGCCGCACCGGCAAGGCCGCCTGCGTCGAGCTATGGTCGGGAATCGCCACGGCACCCGGCACGCGCTTCGACATCGAAGAAACCTTCGTCGCCGGCGACCGCGCGACGATCCGCTGGCGCTTCTGGATGTCCGACGGCAATTCGCTGCGCGGCGTCAACCTGATGCGCGTCTCAGACGGCAAGATCGTCGAGGCGATGGGCTACGTCAAAGGATAGGGCCTGGCACGAAAAAGCCGCGCTCAGGCCCAGCCCGGAATCCTATCCGCCAGGGTATGGGGTTCCGGGCAAATCGCGATTAAGAGACCACCCTGTTGAGTTTCACGAAGGTCTTGGGACTGCGCTGGATCGTCTGGAAGATCACGCAGTAGCGGTCTGTGAGCTCGAGCAGTTGGGTCAGCCGGCTCTGTTCCACATCCGTCTCGATGTCGAAGCGCAGGCGGATTTCCTTGAAGCCGACCGGCACGCCTTCGGTGACGCCAAGCGTGCCGCGAAGATCGACGTCGCCCTCGGCGGAGATTTCCGCCGACTTGATCGGAATCTCAAGCACGGCCGCGGCCGCCCGCATCGAAACGCCGGCGCAGGCGATCAGCGCCTCCAGCAGCATGTCGCCGGAACAAAGCTCCTGCCCGCTGCCGCCAGCCTTGGGATGGATGCCCGCCAGGGCAAGGCCGCGTCCGGTTTCGACCTTGCAGCTCACATGTGAGTCGTCGGCGCTGCCCTTGGCCTTCAAGGTAAGAAGCGCGGCCCGCGCGTCCTTGCGACAAATATCCTTGATCGGCTCCTGCGCGGCGCGAAATGTCGCGATATCCATTGCTGTTCTCCTGTCAAAAATTGCGGTTGCTTCAAATCGTGTGCCATCGGTCCGGCCTTACTCCGGCACGCTGACGCCGGAGCCACCGAGCTCGGCGGGAAAATCCTTCAGCTTCGGCAGCCCGTCTCTCATCGGCAGGACCGTCTCGGCGTAGTTGACGTGGACCCCAGGCGTGAATTCCACAGTCGGTATCGTCGCCGCGTAGACGTCGACCAGTCCGAGCGGCGGATGATCCGTCATCAGATGCCCGCCGCATTTGGTGCAGAACTGGCGATCGCTCATCGCGGATTTCTTGAAGCCGGAGAGAAACTCCGCGCCTTTGGTGACCTTGACGTTCCCAGGCTTCCACAGCGTGAAGGCGTTCACCGGAGACGCCGACCACGAACGGCAGGAACTGCAATGGCAGTAACCCATTGCCTCGGCTGTTCCATGGACTTCGATTTCCACGGCGCCGCAAAAACACCCGCCCTTATGTACCGTCATGACTCTCATCCTTATCCACGTTCGGTTCGACTGTGCTCGGCACCGGTCTGAGATGGCACCGCACAGTGCCGGCGGGGTTTAAAGCTTCCGGCGACGAACGGAATGACGGGGCGTCCGCCTTACTTGACACCGCGTCCGGAACTCGAAAGGGATGTCGCGCCGGATTGCCGCGCGACTTGCGGGAAATGGGTGGGATGGCCGGAGACGCTCTGTCTGATCTTTTGAAAACGGTGCGCCTCACCGGCGCGACGTTTTTCGACATCGAAGGCCACGACCCGTGGGCCGTCCGCTCGCCCGCGCCATCCTCGATATTGCCCCGGGTACTTCCCGGCGCGGATCACCTGATTTCCTACCATGTGGTAACGGCCGGCCGCTGCTTCGCCCGGATTGTTGGCGACGAGGCGATCCCGATGGAAGCTGGCGAAGTCGTGGTCTTCACCAGAAGCGATCCGCACATCATGTCGAGCCATCCGGACCTGCGCGCCGACCCGCCCACGGCCGACGTGCTCGACATTGCGACCGCCGGTCGAATGCCGTTCTACATCAACTGCGCAGGCGGCGGCTCGCGCTCGGTCAGGCTGGTCTGCGGCTATCTCGCCTGCAATGCCCTGCCCTTCAATCCGCTGCTCGAAGCGCTGCCGCCCGTCATCAAGGCCGGAGACGTGAAGGGCGATGGCGGCTGGCTTGGCCAGTTCATCAAGTTGGCGGTCTCAGAAGTGGCCGAGAAGCGGGCCGGCAGCGAGACGGTGCTCACCAAGCTCAGCGAACTGATGTTCGTGGATGTGCTGCGCCGCTACGTGGAATCGCTGCCGCCGCAACAGACCGGCTGGCTGGCGGGCCTGCGCGATCCGCATCTGAGCAAGGCGCTGGCGCTGATCCACGACCGGCCCGCGCATAACTGGACGGTGGAGACGCTGGCGAAGGAGTCCGCGTTGTCGCGGACCGTTCTGGCTGAGCGCTTCACCAAGATCGTTGGAATGCCGCCGATGCACTATCTCGCCAAATGGCGTATGCAGATTGCCTCGGAACTGCTCAGCGCCGGCAACAGCAACATCGCCAATATCGCGGCGGAAATAGGCTACGAATCCGAAGCGGCGTTCAGCCGCGCCTTCAAGAATATGATCGGCGTCCCGCCTTCGGCCTGGCGGTTGGGCGTCCGGGTCGCGTCCGGCTCCGAAAGCGACGAGACTTCCGAAACCGGGGGCTGACCGGCTGTTAAAGCGCGTCGCGCTGATGCATGTCGTTGTCCCAGAACCGCAGCCCACTTTCTGGGCGACATGCATTAGCGATCCGCCAGCGCCAGCTTGGCGCCGAGCATGACGAAGGCGCCGGCGAAGGTTCGGCGCATCCAGGTCAGCACTTTCGGCCGCGACACGATATGGCTGCGCACCGAGGCCGCGAACACGCCATAGACCGCGAAGACGACGAAGGTCATCAGCATGAAGACGCCGGAGAGCTCCAGCATCTTGGGCAGCGCATGCGGCTCGTTGGTGCTGACGAATTGCGGCAGGAAGGCAAAGAAGAAGATCGACAGTTTCGGGTTCAGGATGTTGATCAGAACGCCCGAGGTGATGGTCCTTGCGGTCGAGCGCGGCACGGCGTTCTCGTCAATATTCAGGCCGCCCTTCTTCTTCAGCGTGTTCCAGGCCATGTAGAGCAGATAGGCGACACCGAGATATTTTAGCGTCTCGAAGGCGACGGCACTTGTGTGCAGCACCGCGGCAAGGCCGGTGATGGCGGCCGCCATATGCGGAATGATGCCCAGCGTGCAGGCGAATGCGGCGACGATTGCGGCGCGCGCGCCGCGCGAGAGGCCGGCGCTCAGCGTATAGAGGACGCCGGTGCCAGGCGAAGCCACGATAATCAGCGACGTCAACAGGAATTCGATGCTCATGGGTTTCCTCCGCGGCCCCGCCCGCGCGGAACGTACAGAGCTGTCGGCGGTCGCACAAGCCGCGGCGGAAGCTACACCGGTAGCCCGTGCGCCTTGCGCGCCATCAGGCAGTCGTCGCCGCCAGGCATGCAGGCGCGACAGACGTCGGGACGAAGCTCATAGATGCCGCAGGCCGTGTGCTTGCCCACCTCGCCGGAAAGTGCGGAACAGCGCACACCTTCGCAGCGCATGCCTGACAGATCGGCGGCGACATGTTTGTGCGGAATGAGGTCGAGCTGCTCGTCGTTCTCTGTCGAAAAGCGTGGCCAGTCAGCCGAATAGGAACAGCAAGCGCCACAGCTCTGGCAGTCGAAGACTGCGACCGCGCCGGCATCCTCATCGGCGGACACAAAGGCCTGGCCGGTCGGGCCGAGCAGCCCGGGCTGAATGGCTGTACGACCGGCGTCCTGCGGCAAGGGCGCTACTTCTTCTTGGTCTTGCGCGCCGGCGCTTCGGCCGGCGACTTGAACAGATCGGTCGCAGCCTCGACAGGCGCATCCGGTTTTGGTGCCGGCTTGGCCGGCTTGGTCGTGGCAGCCGGTGCCGCCGGCTGGTCCTTGGCGGAGAATTTAATGGCCATGTCAGTCCTCGTCGGAAAACCGCGACGACGGCGCGCGCGGATTGCGCAGGCGGCCGATGAGCGCCGAAACCGCCGTTATGTTCATCTCCTCGGGCGACCAGTTCCTCGCCGCCTCGATGTGGTGCGGCGCCAGCTCGCGATGCGTGCTGCCGCTATAGGCGGCGTCCTGATACGTCACCCGCTCGCGCGTTTTGGCGTCTTCGCGCACATATTCGATCAGATAGTTCGGGGCCTCGGCGCGGCCGCGCACGCCGACCCGCACCTGGGCACCCCCATGGACGCGCTTGCAGCGTTCCAGTTTTTCCAGCACGCGCCGGACATATTCGACGGGCTTGTCCAAAACCTCGACCATATCGGCGATGGTCGCATCGGCGGCGATCGGCGTTTGCGGCACCCGCTTGGTGGCCATCAGCGTTTGCCCGCGCGCTTCGGCAAGGCGGCAAGGGCGGCGGCTGCCACCCTGTCCTCGGCTTCCTTTTCCAGGCGCAGCTCACGCAGCCGCGCGGTCTTGGCCTCGCGGGCCTGGCTGGCTGCATCCTGTTCGGAGATGATGCGGTTGAGCGACATCGACTGGGTCCGGGTCCTGCTGAAAAGCGATTCAGCCTGGTCGCCCTGTGTCTTCGAAGTGTGGGACAAAATCTTCTCCTGTCCGGAGCATTCGGTTTGCTGTCGAGAGGTGCTTAGCACATCCCGGTCGTCCTGCGGCGCACAATTCGCTGCCCGGAAACGAAAAGGCCAGGCAATTGCCTGACCTTCCTGTCGCCATCCACCGGTGCCAGTACATCCGTGGTCACCGGGAAGGCTGAATTCCGTCAGGCCGCCGTCAACTGGTCGGCGGACATCTTGCCCGACTTCTTGTCGCGGACCATCTCGTAGCCAAGCTTCTGGCCTTCGACGATGTCGCGCATTCCGGCGCGCTCGACGGCAGAAATATGGACGAAAACGTCGGCCGAGCCATCATCAGGCTGAATAAAACCAAAGCCCTTGGTGGCGTTGAACCATTTTACTGTGCCAGTGCTCATAATGAACCTTTCCATGGCAAATATGCATTCGCCATCATGCGACCGCACGACAGCGTTTTGTCTCGATTTTTGATGGAGGAATTTCGTCAAAAGCGCGTTGCGCGCGGATAACAAGAGCCGGTCAAACAAATATCGACATGTTTCTTGTAGATTTCTTTTGATCGCCTGTCAAATTTCTCGTTTGGTGGTCGCTTGCCCGCAAGCGCCGAAAGGCCGCGGCCCGGAACGCTCGCTTGCCCATCAACATCCTTCGAGCTGGCAGTGGCAGATATCTGCGGCTCGTCCTACGACGCCAGGCCGTGGCCGGTTCCGGCACTTTCCTGCGGTCGCCGAACGGCTATCCTGGTGAACGGCAAAAAATAGCGAAAAAAGTTGGAACCATTTTCGGCGCTCTCGCATTTGGCGAGTGTCGGAAGCGATTCAATGACCATCGTTGAAAAGCTCCGACGAGCGCCCCCCGCGCGATAAAAAGTGCGAGGGGCGTCTGCTTGCCTGCGCCGGCGCGTCGGCTCACATCACAGCAGTCATCATCGGCAGGATCTCATAGCGGAAGCCCAACCCCGAGCGAACGGTCGGATCGCCGTCGGTGAGCGCCCTGGCGCCAGCCTCGTTGCGGCGCCCGTCAATTCTGCTCTAACGGCGCCCGAGGTGTTCTTGGTGGCTCAACGTTCCTGGTCGGTTGGACGGATAAGGATCTCGTTGACGTTGACGCGCGGAGGCTGGCTGACGGCATAGAAAATGGCGTTCGCGATGTCCTCCGCGGTCAGCGCCTCCATAGTGGCAAGACGGTGTTCCAGCCCGGCCTTGAATTCCGCGTTGGTGATGTGATCACCGAGCTCGGTGCGCACCAGGCCCGGCTCGATGACGGTGACGCGCACCTTGTCTGCATAGACCTCGCGTCGCAGCGACTCCGAGAAGGCGACGACGCCGAACTTGGTTGCCGCGTAGCCGCTGGCACCCGGGTTGGCGACGCGGCCGGCCACCGAAGAGACGTTGACGATATGACCCCTTGAAGCCTTCAGGTGCGGCAGGGCCGCCTTGGTGGTCGCCATCAGGCCGATCAGGTTGAGCTCGATCATTTGCCGCCAGTCGTCGAGACTGGCTTCGGCCGCGGGGGCAAGCAGCATGACGCCGGCATTGTTGACGAGGATATCGAGCCGCCCCCATTGCGATACGACCTTGTCGACCATCGCGACAACGTCGGCGGCCTTGGCGATGTCGGCTTCAATGGCAAGCGCGGTGCCGCCTGCCTTCTCGATGCGGCCGACCAGCGCTTCGAGGCGATCGGCGCGACGAGCGGCCACCGCCACCTTCACGCCGGCTGCGGCAAGCGCTGCGGCAGTTGCCTCGCCGATGCCGGACGAAGCGCCGGTGACGAGGGCGATCTTGCCTGTGAGTGGTGAATTTGCGGATGTCATAAGCAATCTCCAGATGCCCGCCCGCTGCTTCACATAGGCCGCGCGGCCAAAGCTTGAAGGCCCGCCATCAGAGCAGTTGACGCGATTTCGGAGTCCTACCTCCGGCCGAGCTTCAGTCCTGCTCGTGGGGCCCTGGTTCCGGCCAGGGCTCCTTGGCGGCTTCCGCATACCAGTGCCGCATCGCGGCAGTCGCCAACACCGCATCGACATAAGCGCGGGTGACGGGCGCCAGTTCACCGCCATAAGTGTCGAAGCGCGTGACCACCGGCGCGTACATGGCGTCGGCCGCGGTGAAATGACCGAACAGGAACGGGCCGCCCTCACCGTATTGCTCGCGGCACTGGCGCCAGATCGCTTCGATCCTCGCCCGCTGCGCCTCGCCCTCGGCATCGAGCGGCTTGTGGGATTTTGGTCGGCGCAGGTTCATCGGCCAGCCGTAACGGACCTCGCGGAAACCGGAATGCATCTCGGTCGCCACCGAGCGCGCCAGAGCGCGGGCGCCGAGATCTTGCGGCCAAAGTTTCTTTTCGGGAAAAAGGTCGGCCAGATATTCAAGGATGGCAAGAGTTTCCCAGACGATCCTGCCCCTTCCCTTCAGCGGCTGGTGATTCAACACCGGCACCAGGCCGGTCGGCGAAACCTTGGCAAGGTTGGCGGCGGTCTGGGGCGTGCGCAGCCGCACGAAGCCCTCCTCGAAAGGGATTTCCAGCTGCTTCATCGCCATCCATGGCCGCAGCGACCATGAGGAAAAGCACTTGTTGCCGATGTGAAGCGTGAATTCCGCCAAAGGAGTCTCCTCGAGGATTTTCAATCCGCCTGAGCCGTTGCGATCGTCGCGGACCTGACACCGGCGCGGGCCCGGATCGCGGCGATGGCCGCCTGTATGTCGGAATTGACCTCGAGCGCCTTGCGCCCGGCGCCAATCAGGAGGTCGACCTGCTCGACCGGCAGCCTCAGCCTGGTCGGGATGTCGTTGAGCTTCGCCTGCATCGCCAGGTCGACATCGGCGAAGGACAGGTGCTGGACCACAAGGCGGACATCACGGCAGTTCCAGCCGCCGGCCGAACCGCGATAGGCGGAGACGGTCGAGGCCGGCAGGCCGCAGCGAAAGCGCACCAGCTCGCCCTTCCATTGCGAGACGGCGAGCGTCAGCGCATCGAATTCGTCGCGCACCGAGGCGGCAAGCGTGGTGCTGGTCGCGGCGTCGAGGAGCTCGGCAGCCTTTGGCCCGTGCAGGGACTTCGCCCAGCTCACATCGCTGTCGCTCCCGGCGTCGGCGACGATGAAGATCAGTGTCGTCAGGCGGACCGCGGCCGACGGCGACAGCGGCCCGTAAGGCGTGCCCGCGGCGGAGCGCTCAAGCGTGAAGCCGGTGACGCCGATATTGTCGGTCAGGCCGCCGTCGAGCAGCTTCACGTAATCGAGCGGGTCGGCGTTCTGATAGGAATCGAGCGCGCTTGCATAGGCCTTGAGCCGCAGCGAGGCATTGCGGTCGTCAAGCGCCTCACTCAGCCATTGCGGCCTGCGGTAACCACAATGGGGACTGGTCGCCGAGACCACGATCGGCGCGAAGACGATCGGCACGGCGGCCGATGCCGCGACCGCGTCGGCAATCCGCACCTTGTCGAGGTCGCTGCACAGGGCGGCGAAGGTGTCGAAGGTGAAGAGGAACGGCGTGCGGTTGTAGATGTCGGAGGCGTTGATCCATACGATCGGCCCCTTCGGCCGATGCAAGGCCTTGAATGTCGCGCCGTCGAAGAGATGGTCGTTCAGCCATCTGGCGAAACCGCTGCGGTCGTTGACGCCGCCATAGTAGGCGCGGATGAAGTTGACCGGCGAGAGCGATGTCCTGAGGTCGGCCTCCGCGTTCTGGGTGAGGAAGCGTTCACGGAAATCCTGGTAGCCATCCCTGCCCTTGTAGCCGAAATAAGCGGCAGCGATGGCGCCGCCGGAGGCGCCGGAAATCATCCTGATGTCGTCGACCAGGGTTCGGCGTTTCGGCCGTTCGTCGATGACGACGTCGTCCAGCGCCCGCAACACGCCGTAGGAGAAAGCAGCCGCCCGCGTGCCGCCGCCGGAGAATGCCAAGCCTACGACGGTGGAGCCGTCATCGGCGGGATCAGGAATGTAGGTGGGCGACGGATGGCCGGCTTCCTTGGTCAGCACGTTGATCGGCCCGACGTCGTCGGCGACGCAGCCGGCGACGGCCATCAGCACTGCGACAAAGGCCACACGAAGACGCAAACCCGGTTCCCCCCGGCTGCGTTCGCCCGCAGCCGCGGCGAACCCTAACCGGATTGCGTTGCCCGATGCAACCGCGCCCGCAGGAGATCACCTCGGGCGGGAACCCGCCGCGAGGCGGCCTCTTCATGTCTGGAATTGTTTGGTGAAGGCGTTGGTGAAAACGATCTCGCCGTGGTCCCCGGCCGCTTCGCCCAGCACCACGTCCATGTTGTCGGCCGTGACCCGCGCCAACGCGAAACCGCCCATATAAGCCGCCTTCGGCTTGACCAGATCGAGCCCGTCGCGCTGGTAAATCATCGGCACTTCATGCTGGTGGCCATGGAAAACGGCAATGACATTGTAGCCCTTGATCGCCGCCAGCAGCGCCTGGCGGTCGGCCTCGCCCCACCAATGCGGGCGGCCGGTTCCATCATCGTCAAATGTGCGTTTCACCGGATCCCAGCGTTCGATCGAGAAAGTGTCCCAGCCATAGTGCTGGAACAGGACGACCGGCCGGCCGTCGCCGGCATAGGTGGCGAGGTCCTGCTTGAGCCAGGGCAGGCTGCTCGGCGCGCCATGGCCGATGTCGCCGGCGAAGCGGTGCATCTGGACGAGATGCAGGCCGCCCCAATCCCAGGAATAGCAGTCGGTGTCGACGTCGTAATTGGTCGCCGGCACTGGCGGCTTGAAGAACACGCCGGGGCGATGATTGACCTCGACATAGTCGCGCAGTTCGCGGCGATACCAGTCGACATGCGGCGGCGAGCCGTTCTGGTCGAGATCGTGGTTGCCGAGCCCGACATAGACGGGAATATGGACGCGGCCTGGTCCGACGCCTTCCTGATAGCGCTGGGAGAACTGCAAAAGCTGCGTGCCTTCGCTGGGCTCGGTGACCTGGCCGCCACCATCGTCGGTGATGTCGCCGCCGGTAACGAGGCCGAGCGGCGTGCCGATACGGATGCCGGCCGAATGCAGGCCGGTGGCAACGCCGTTGATCTCGGCCGGCCACTTCTTGTCGGCAATGGCGTTCAGCGCCGCCACGTTGCGCAGAAGTGCTGCATCGGTCTTACCTTCCTGCTCGCAATGCGGGCTTAGGCCGCTCGCCATGCGGCAGGCATGGATATCGGCGATGAAGAGGAAGGTGGCGTCGATCGGCTGGATGCGCTTTCCGGTCTGGCCGAAGGCCACGCGCGGGAAGACGCCGGCCGCAGCGAGACATCCCATCTTGGCGATGAGGATGCGGCGCGAAACGGTAGCTGGCGAAGAGCGATCCATCGTCACTTGATTAAACATCCTCGAACCGCGTCGTCCAGTTCAAGAAAAGCTCTTGGGTCGACAGCGCGGCGGGGGTCTGTCATTGCTTTGGAGCATGCATCCAGGGGAGGAAGGCATGAAAAATCCGACGACCGGCATGGCGCTCGCCATGCTCGCCTTTGCCGGCACAGCGCAGGCCGCAACTTGCGTCGACGCCAAATCCGCAAAGGCCGGCTTCGTGCTCGAAAAGGCCGGCATCCGCAGCGAGTTCCGGCCGGCGCCCGGCGGCATGGTCGCGGTCACCAACAAATACCAGTCGGATTCGCCGCAGACGCAATATCTCTATGCCGGGCTGATCGAGGTGTTCCGCGACAGCGACACCGGGCGGCTGTCGATGATCCCGCTCGGCGACATCAAAAAGCTGTTCCCGCTGAAGGCGGGCGCCAAGAGCAAGACCGAATTCGCGCGGCTATCTTCGAAAAAGCCGCCGAAGAGCACCGAAACGCTGGCGCTTACCGTCAAGGGCAAGGACACCTACAAGCTCGGGGACTGCAAATACAATGTACTCGTGGTCGGCGAAACGATCACCGGCGATTCCGGCGCGGTCATCGACAGCTTCACCGCGCTCTATTCGCCGGACCTGCAAGCGGTGCTGGCACGGCGCTACGATGAAGGAACGAGCGCGCAGAGCGAGGTGGGGTTCGAGACTATCAAGCCGCTGGCGGAGTGAGGCTGGCTTTCTTCGGTTCTCAGGCGAAGGCGATCCTTCACACCCCCTGTCCTGCTGGACAGAGCGGGGTGCTGTCCCGCTAACTTTCCAGAATTGTCGATCGCAGCAATACCCTACGGCGTCGCTTCCCCGTCAGTCGGCCTGGCGATGGCTGAATGCTCTCTAATTCCCTCAAACAGTCCCTCAACGCGCCCGCATCCTGCGCCGTCTTGGCCATCGACATGGCGCCGGAATAAACCGCAACCGTGAGTGCGGCAAAGCGGTCGGGATCGGTCCCGCCCTCCCCGCCGCTCATCTGGTCGGCCCGGATCTTGTCGGCGATCGCCCGCCGCCAATCGGCGAAGACACTGGCGAGCGCCAGGCGGAATTCATCGTCGGCCAGCGACAATTCATGCGCGAGGTTGTTGAGCGGACAGCCGCGCACATAGCCCTGTTGCTCAAGCTCCGCAGCCACCGCCATAAACACGGCCCGCACGCCTTCGCGGGCCGTGGATGCCGCCAGCACCGGCTCGATCCAGGTCTCCTGGACCGCGGCCGCCACCCGTTCCTCGATCACCGCCAGCGCAAGCGCCTTCTTGGTCGGGAAATGGTGGTGCAGCGCGCCGCCGGTGACGCCGGCCGCCGCCATCAGATCGCCGAGGCTCGAGCCGTGATAGCCGCGCGCCTGGAAGGAGTCTTCCGCCACGTCGAGCACGCGGCGGCGCATGCCTTCCGGGTCATTGGTGCGCTTTGTGCGCATCGCGCGCGACTGCGCTGCAATCTCTCCTGACATTGCATCACGATATCAGATTGACAAAACAGGACAACCGGTCTGTTTATAAAACAGGACAATCACCCTGTTTTGAGATTCCGATCATGAACCGATCTTCTCGCCTTGCCTCGCCCGTGGTGGAACTGCGGCAATACACGCTGAAGCCCGGCAAACGCGAAACGCTGATCGCGCTGTTCGATCGCGAGCTCGTCGAAACGCAGGAGGCGACGGGCATGACCGTCATCGGCCAGTTCCGCGACCTCGACCGCCCCGACATGTTCGTCTGGCTGCGTGGTTTCGACGACATGACGGCGAGAAAGGACGCGCTGAGCGCCTTTTATGACGGGCCGGTCTGGGCAGCGCATCGCGATGCCGCCAATGCGACGATGATCGATTCCGACGACGTGCTGTTGCTGAAGCCGGCATGGCAGGGCGCAGGGTTCGACCTGTCAGGGTTGCGGCGCCCGGCAGCCGACGAGACCGAAAATATAAACGGCGGGAGCCGCTTGCCTGGCTTTGTTGAGATTTCGATTCATCATTTGCGGCCAGGCGTTGAGGCCGGCTTTGCCGAGCGCTTCCAGGCGGAAGCGGTTCCGCAACTCGTGGCTAACGGCGCACGGTTGCTCGGCGCCTTCATCAGCGAGCATGCCGAAAACACGTTCCCGCGTTTGCCGGTGCGCGCCGCTGAAAACGTCTTCATCACCGTCACCAGTTTCAATGATGGCGGTACCCATGCCGGCCATCAGGCCGCCCTCGCCGCTTCGCTGGAATGGCTGGCGATCCGCGAAACGCTGCAAGCTGTCGCCACAAAACCGGCAGAAACGTTGCGCCTGACGCCTACCGCCCGATCGCTGTTGCGATAGTCACCCCGCAGGCAACATGCCGGCTATCGCCTCGGCGACAGAGGCCGGATCTTCCCAATGCGGGTTGTGCCCGCAATCCTGCGCCCACACCAGACGCGATCCGGCCAGCGCTTGGGCCAGCGCCTGCTGGTGCGCCGCGCCGAAAAGCGGATCGCGCCCGCCGGCGATGATCAGCGCCGGGACCTGCACGGCGCGGGCCGCGGCGGTCAGGTCGGTGCGGCCGACTTCTTCGAGAATGGCGCGCCAGCGCGCCGCTGGGATCGCGGAGGCGTCCTTCGCGAGGCCGGCGAGAAAAGCCCGCGGCACGCCCGGCTGGCAGGCGTGCCACCACTCAAAGAAGGGATCGCCCGGCGAGATCGGATCGCGCAACGCGGCGACGCCATCGGTCAGCTGGTGATCTCGTGCGAAATCGGGCTTCAGCGCGCTGGCCACGATCACCAGCCCGCCGATCAGCTCCGGATGCCGCGCGGCCAGCACGATCGACACCATGCCGCCCAGCGAATGGCCGACGACGACCGGCCGGTCGAGCCGCAGGCGCCGGATCAGCCCGGCGATGCCGCCGGCGAAATCGGCTACGCCGTAGCCCTCGCCCGCCTGCGAGGCGCCATGGCCGCGCAGGTCCGGCATGATCAGCCGGCGACCGGAGAGATGCGGCGCCAGCAGCGAGAAGCTGCGGCTGGTGTCGGTGAAGCCATGCACAAGGACAAGCGGCGGCTCCGAACCGGGGATCTCGACATAGGCAAGGTCGAGGCCATCGACATCGACGATCCGCTTGCGGCCGGCCCAGGCGGTCTGCTCGACCTCCTGCGCCCGAAAGTCCGATGGCGTCGGCCTCACAGCCCGAGCTTTTCCTTGACCGCGGCAAGGCCGGGCTTGCCGTCGAAGGTGGTGACGCCTGCGAGCCAGGCATCGAGGCAATCCTTGTGCAAAGCGATCGACTTCAGCGCCCCGTCCTCCGGCTTCATGCCGTCATTGATTAGGTAGCCCATACCGACATTCTCCATGTCGATGTCGAAGGTGAGGTTCTTGAGGAACTGCGCGACATTCGGGCATTCCTGCAGGTAACCCTTGCGCACCTGCGTCGTCACCGTCGCGGCTCCAAAATTCGGGCCGAAGAACTTGTCGCCTCCGGTCAGGTACTTGAAGTCGTACATCATGTTCATCGGGTGCGGCGCCCAGCCCTGGAAGACGATGAACTGCTTCTCCTTGATCTCGTAGCCGACCTCCGAGAGCATGCCGGCTTCACTCGACTCGACCACCTGCCAGCCGTCGAGGCCGAACTTGGGATCCGCGATGGCGTCCATCATCAGCTGGTTGGAACCGGGCTCGATGCCGTACATTTTCTTGCCGAACTTGTCGGCGAATTTGTGCAGGTCCGACAGGTCCTTGACGCCGGCGTCCCAGACATAGGTCGGCACGGCGAAGGTGTATTTGGCGCCGACCAGATTGACGCGCACATTCTCGATCGAGCCGTCCTTCTTGTAGGGCTCGTAGTAGGTGACCATCGCCGGATCCCAGTAGCCGAGGAACAGGTCGAGGTCCTTGTTCTTCATGCCCTCGTATATGACGTTGATGCCGAGCACCTCGCTCTGCGGCTCGTAGCCGAGCGCCTGGAGCAGGACCTTGGCCACGCCCGTGGTGAAGGCGAGATCGTTCCAGCCGGGCTCCGCCATGCGGACCGCTTTGCAGCCCTCGGCTTCGGCGGCTCGGGCCGCCTGGGAAGCCAGCATCAAAGCCGCGACGCAGACGCCATTCGCAAGCATGCGCAACATTCCGGTTCTCCTCATGTCGATTATCTTGACCAACTGGTCATATTATTGTCCCATTGGTCAATGATTGATCTGGGCGGGCGAAAATGTCAACATGGATTCGCCATGCATGGATCGGTCCGGTGAAACTCACGCGTCTCAGCGACATACGCCGCAAGGAGCTGCGGCAGGCGGCTTTCGCCGTTCTGGAACGCGAAGGCATTGCCGGCGCGACGCTGGAAAAGGTCGCGGCCCAGGCCGGTGCCTCGAAAGGCATCGTGCTGCATTATTTTCGCAACAAGCAGGAACTGTTCGAGCACGCCATGCGCGAGGCCAACGCCGTGCTATGCTTTGCGGTGATCGCCCGGCTCCGGCGGGCGCGGACGTCGATGGAACGGCTCGACGCGGTGATCGAGGGCAATTTCGAGGAGCACCTGTTCCTGCCACCGCTCTGCCACGCCTGGCTGTCGCTCTGCGCCGAGGTGCCGCGCGACGAGAAGCTGGCGCGCATCCAGAAGGTCATCCATGCGCGCATGCGCTCGAACCTGTTGTCCGGCCTGCGCGGCCTCGCTTCGCCGGAACTGGCCGAGGAGATCGTGCTCGGCGTCACCGCATTGATCGACGGGCTGTGGCTCAGGCTCGGCCTACAGCCCGGCAGCGTTACGCGCGAGCAGGCGGTGCGCCAGGTCAAGGATTTCGTCGCGGGGCGGCTTGCCCTGCGCCAGCCCGCGCCCGTCGGCATGGCCTCGGCCGGATAAAGGGGAGAAGGACAGGCGCCACCTTCAACCGATTTGCATCCTGCCCGCCCGCAATCTCCGCTTGAAGGGTTTTGTGCGACGCGATACGCCCTTGCCCAAATCGACAGACCGGAGACTTCCAGTGAGCGCTCAAAAGACCAGAACCGAAACCGATACGTTCGGTCCTATCGAGGTCGCGGCCGACCGCTATTGGGGCGCTCAGGCGCAGCGTTCTCTGGGCAATTTCAAGATCGGCTGGGAAAAGCAGCCGGCTTCGATCGTGCGCGCGCTCGGCATCGTCAAGCGCGCCGCGGCGGAAGTGAACATGGAGATGAAGCGGCTCGATCCCGCCATCGGCAAGGCGATCGTGGACGCCGCGCAGGAAGTCATCGACGGCAAGCTCGACGAGCATTTTCCACTGGTGGTGTGGCAGACGGGCTCGGGCACGCAGTCCAACATGAACACCAACGAGGTGATCTCCAACCGGGCGATCGAGATGCTCGGTGGCGTCATGGGCTCGAAGAAGCCGGTGCATCCCAACGACCACGTCAATATGAGCCAGTCGTCGAACGACACGTATCCGACGGCCATGCATATCGCCTGCGCCGAGCGGGTCGCGCACCATCTGATCCCGGCGCTGCACCATCTGCACAAGGCGCTCGACGCCAAGGCGCGCGCCTTCAACCACATCATCAAGATCGGCCGCACCCACACGCAGGACGCCACGCCGCTGACCCTTGGCCAGGAATTCTCGGGCTATGCGGCGCAGGTCTCATCCTCGATCAAGCGCATCGAGCAGACGCTGCCCGGCCTGCAGGAACTGGCGCAGGGCGGCACCGCCGTCGGCACCGGGCTCAACGCGCCGGTCGGCTTTGCGGAGAAAGTCGCGGACCGCATCGCTTCCATCACCGGGATTTCCTTCGTCACCGCGCCGAACAAATTCGAAGCGCTCGCGGCGCACGATTCCATGGTGTTCTCACATGGCGCGATCAACGCGGCGGCGGCGGCACTGTTCAAGATCGCCAACGACATCCGCTTCCTCGGTTCCGGCCCGCGCTCGGGCCTCGGTGAACTGTCGCTGCCGGAGAACGAGCCGGGCTCCTCGATCATGCCCGGCAAGGTCAATCCGACCCAGTGCGAGGCGCTGACGCAGGTCTGCGTGCAGGTGTTCGGCAACAACGCCGCGCTGACCTTCGCCGGCAGCCAGGGCCATTTCGAGCTCAATGTCTACAACCCGCTGATGGCCTATAATTTCCTGCAGTCGGTGCAGTTGCTGGCCGACGCTTCCGTGTCCTTCACCGACAATTGCGTGGTCGGCATCGAGGCGCGGGAGGACAACATACGAGAGGCATTGAACCGCTCGCTGATGCTGGTGACTGCGCTCGCGCCGACCATCGGCTACGACAACGCCGCCAAGATCGCCAAGACCGCGCACAAGAACGGCACGACCTTGCGCGAGGAAGCCCTGGCCACCGGGCTGGTCAACGAAGCCGATTACGACCGGCTGGTGCGGCCCGAGGACATGACCCATCCGGGGTGAAGCCTTCGTTGTTGCAGCCATAGCCTCGCGACGTCGTCATTCCAGGGCGCAGCAGGAACGAAGCTCCGTCGCGGAGACCCTGGAATCCATGCCGTTACCTAGGGCGAAGGGCGCAGCGGAGCAAAACCTGCACCGCGGCGGCCGCTTTTGACGTCACGGAATGGATCCTCGGGTCTGCGCCGCGTCGCTTTGCTCCTTGCTTCGCCCGTGGATGACGAAGCGACAGGGATTTTGCGGCAGCACAATTTGCTTCCCGAATCCGATCCGCCGACATGATTTTCGCGCGCGCCCGCGAATGTCAGGAACATCTTTTCTGTGAACGATGTGTCACCGGATAAGTAGCTTTGGTGAACAGTCTCCATCGTCTATCTGACGGACCATTCAAACCCCATTCGGAGACTCGCCATGTCCATCAACACTTCCACCGCTGCCGCCAGCACCGCTTCCAACGGCTCCACCACGATCCTGCTTGGCCGCGTCCTGCTTGCCGTCATCTTCCTGCTTTCCGGCTTCGGCAAGCTCACCGCCATTTCCGGCACTGCGGGCTATTTCGGCGCCCTCGGCCTGCCGCTACCGACGGTCACGGCCGTTGTCGTCGGCCTGATCGAATTGCTCGGCGGCCTTGCCATCCTGCTCGGCTTCCAGACCCGGATCGCCGCCTGGGTGCTCGCCGTATTCACGATCGCCACCGGTCTGGTCGCGCACACCGGCTGGGCCGACCAGATGCAGATGATCCAGTTCCTCAAGAACCTCGCCATCACCGGCGGCTTCATCCTGCTCGCTTCTTCCGGCGCCGGCGCCTATTCGATCGACGCCAAGCGCGGCTGAGCTTGCCGGACGCAATTCCGGACGGAAGGCTACGGCCAAAGCATGTCGCCCAGAAGTGCGCAGCGGTTCTGGGCGACGACATGCATCAAAACAATGACTTTAAAGCGCGTCGCCTGAATCCGTTTCAGCGCGACGCGCTTTAAAGTCGCCGAGCCTGACCGCTCCACCAAGCCTCAAACGCAAGCGGCGCGGAATTTTCCGCGCCGCTTTTTCGTTTTCTGAAGTGCAGGCGTAAACTGCGCCGCAAGTCGGTACAATCCCGGTACCGGCAAGGGAGGTGGACATGGTCCGCAACGCACTGCTTCTGGTCTCGCGACTGCTGCTTGCCGCGCTCTTCGTACCCTCAGGCTTCCAGGCGCTGACCAACATCACCGGCACGATCAGCTATTTCGCCAGTCTCGGCTTGCCGTTGCCGACCTTGGCCGCGTGGGGCACGGGTCTTTTCGAGATGATCGCCGGCCTGCTCATCCTTGTCGGCTTCCAGACGCGGATTGTGGCGCTCTTGCTTGCCGCCTTCTCAATCGTCGCCGGCTTCATCGGCCATTACGGCCAGGACGCGGACGATGCGACTTTAGCCTTTATGCACCAGCAGATGCTGATGAAGGACATTGCCATTGCCGGCGGTTTCCTGGCGCTCGCCATGTCCGGCGCCGGTGCGTGGTCGGCGGACGGGCGTGGCTTCGGTATCGGCGCCGAGGTGACCTGAGCCGGCTCTATTTTACAGAAACGCTCGGGCCGCCTTCAACCGCCAGCACCAAGCGCCGGTTGGTGATGCGCGCGAGTTGCGCCAGCCGGCCGGCCGGGCGTTCGCCGTAGAGGTCCGAAAGCGACGCCGGCAGAACCAGCGCCAGCGCACCGTTTCCGCGGTTCTCCCATTTCAGGCGTGGCATCACGCCCGGCATCGCCGCCGTCAGCAGGTAGACGACGCGCATCAGCGCCGCCAGCACGCGCGCGCGCTCGAGCATGCGCGGCGGCGCCAGCGCCTTGATCTCGGGCGCGATGCCATCGTTGAAGATGCCGTCATGGCGGTAGGCGCTGGCTAAAGCCAGATAGGCGCGGCCGGGATGATCGACGCCGATGAAGGAGGCATGCGCGATGATGTTGAGGGACTGCCTGCCGCGATATTCGGGATGCGCGCGCCAACCGATGTCGGCGAGCAGGCAAGCGGCATGGCGATAGCGCGCCTCGTCCACCGTCTCGTCGATGCCGAAGGCCTTGAAGGCCTTGCCGGTCCATTCGACCAGGTCATGCGCGTGGTGCACCGAGCGCGAGCGCAGCAGCGCCAGTTCCTCGGCTGCCGAAATCAGCGGGTCGGCCTTCTGCTCGGCCGCGTCGAGCAGCGAATAGAGAAAGCCTTCGCGCACGCCTTGCGCCGAGACGACGATCTTCGACGGCTGCATCACCGACATGATCTCCTGCAGCACCACGGCGCCGTAAGGCAGCAACGAGCGGCGGTTCTTGGAGACGCCCTCGATGCCTTTGACCTTCTCGATCTCGGCCTTTGCCACTTGCTTGAGGAAGCTCACCGCACTTTCGGCTGATATCTCGTAATGATGCATGACGCCGAGCGGGTAGTTGGTCATCTCCATATGCAGCCTGGCAAGGTTTCGCCAGGTGCCGCCGACGGCGTAGAAGACCCTGCCCTGCCCGCCCTTCAAGAGCTTCGCCCGGGCCAGCTCCTGGCGCGCGATCTTCTGCGCCTGGGCGAGCGAGTTCCTGGCCATGTCCTGCAGGCGCAGGCCGCCGAGCGGCAGCGTGATGCCGTCGCCGATCGCTTCGCCGTTGATGTCGACCAGCTCGAGGCTGCCGCCGCCAAGGTCGCCGGCGATGCCGTTGGCCGGATGGAAGCCGGAAATGACGCCGAGCGCCGAATAATGGGCCTCCTGCCGCCCGGACAGCACCCGGATCTCGGTCTTCAGCACGTCCTCGGCGCGGTGGATGAAATCGGGACCGTTGCCCGCCTCGCGCGCGGCGGCGGTGGCCAGCACATACATGTGCTCTGCACCCGCCTGGTCCGAAAGCGCGCGGAAGCGGCGGAACTCCTCCATCGAGCGCGTCACCGCCTCGGGGTCGAGCTTGCCCGTCGAAACGATGCCGCGGCCAAGGCCGGCCAGCATCTTTTCGTTGAACAGCAGCGTCGGCGAGCGCGCCAGCCCTTCATAGACGACGAGGCGGATCGAGTTCGACCCGATGTCGATGATCGACAGCGGACGCCGGTCCTGAAGCCGGCCCTGGGAAACTGAAATCACGCGGCGGCGTTCTTCTTGCGGCGCTTGAACTGAGCAATGCGCCTGGGAGCATGCGATTTCAGCGCGTCGCCCCGTCCGGAAAGGCTCGGATTGGTCATGAAATATTCCTGCGCGTTGAACGGTTCCTCGCCCTCTTCCAGCATAACGCGCCGGGAGGTGCCGTCAGCCAATACGTCGAAACTTTGCTGGTTGTCCATGATGTTGCCCAGCATGATCTGGCCAAGCACCTGTTCATGCACAGTTGGATTGGTGATCGGCACCAGGGTCTCGACGCGGCGGTCGAGATTGCGCGGCATCATATCGGCGGACGAGATGTAGACGATCGCCTCATCCGACGGCAGGCCATGGCCGTTGCCGAAGCAGAAGATGCGGCTGTGCTCGAGGAAACGGCCGACGATCGACTTCACCCGGATGTTCTCCGACAGGCCCGGCACCTGCGGCCTCAGGCAGCAGATGCCGCGCACGACGAGGTCGATCTCGACGCCGGCGCGGCTGGCGTCGTAAAGCGCATCGATGATGATCGGGTCGACCAGCGCGTTCATCTTCATCCAGATTCGCGCCGGCCGTCCTTCGTGCGCATGGACGACTTCCTCGGCGATGTGCTTCAGGATGCGCTCGCGCAGCGTGAAGGGCGACACGGCAAGACGCATCTCCTCGGCCGGTTCGGCATAGCCGGTGATGAAGTTGAAGAGCTGCGCGACATCGCGCGCGATCGTCCGGTCGGTGGTGAAGAAGGACAGGTCGGTGTAGATGCGGGCGGTGACCGGGTGGTAGTTGCCGGTGCCGAGATGGACGTAATTGCGCAGCCGGCCGTCCTCGCGCCGCACGATAAGCGACATCTTGGCGTGGGTCTTTAACTCCAGGAAGCCGAACACGACCTGGACGCCGGCGCGTTCGAGGTCGCGGGCCCAGCGGATGTTGGCCTCCTCGTCGAAACGCGCCTTGAGCTCGACCAGCGCCGTGACTGATTTACCGGCCTCGGCGGCGTCGATCAGCGCACGCACGATCGGGCTGTCATTCGAGGTCCGGTAAAGCGTCTGCTTGATCGCCACCACTTCGGAATCGGCCGCCGCCTGGCGCAGGAACTGCACCACCACGTCGAAGGATTCGTAGGGGTGGTGGACGACGATGTCCTTCTCGCGAATGGCGGCCAGGCAATCGCCGCCATGCTCGCGGATGCGTTCGGGGAAACGCGGATTGTAGGGCGTGAATTTCAGGTCGTCGCGCGGAATGGCGACGATCTCGGAGATCTGATTGAGCGCCAGCGGGCCGGTCAAGACGCTGATGCGGCTCGACGAGACGCCGAGCTCGCCGGCGACGAAATCGCGCAGCGCGGCCGGCATCAGCGTGTCGAATTCGATGCGGATCACCGAGCCGCGGCGGCGGCGCTTCAGCGCCGTCTCGAACAGGCGCACGAGGTCTTCCGACTCTTCTTCCACCTCGATATCGCTGTCGCGGATGATGCGGAACGTGCCGGAGCCCTTGACCTCGTAGCCGGGGAAAAGCTTGCCGATATAGATGCCGACCACCTCCTCCAGCGGAATGAAGCGGACGTGGTGCTTGCGGTCGGGCAGGCGGATGAAGCGCCTGAGCGCCACCGGCAGGCGCAAGAGCGCGCTCATCTCCTCGCCATTCTTGCGATGGCGCAGTTGCAGCGCGATCGAAAAGCCAAGATTGGGGATGAACGGGAACGGATGCGCCGGGTCGATCGACAGCGGCGTCAGCACCGGGAAAACCTGTTCCTGGAAATGGTCTTCCAGCCAGTTCTTCTCGTCCTTGGTGAGCGCATCGCGGGTGATGCTCTCGATGCCTTCCTTGTTGAGCAACGCCATCAGCGCCGAGAGGCTTTTCTGCTGGTCTTCCTGCAGGCGCTCGACCTCGCGCAGCAATTGCTCGAGCTGCTGCTCGGGGGTACGGCCGTCGGGGCTCTTCAGCGCGATGCCTTCGCGCACCTGGCCGGCAAGGCCGGCGACGCGGACCATGAAGAATTCATCGAGATTGGCCGCCGAAATCGACAGGAAGCGGACGCGTTCGAGCAGCGGATGATGCTCGTTCAGCGATTCCTCCAGCACACGGCGGTTGAATTGCAGCCAGGAGAATTCGCGGTTGACGAAACGGTCGGGATTGCCGCCGTCCGGGCTTGCCGCCTCGACGGTGATGAACTCGCTCTGCACCGGCTTCAGTTCGTTCATGGTTTCCTTGCCCGCAACCGTCTCTTTTGCCGCGCCATACGCTGCCGGACGCGTAATAGACGCTCTAACACGCTTTCATTACGCATGATCCGTCACGGAATCGCTTCGACACCGGCCTCATGCGCTTAACCGGCTCAACTTATCCTCTGCCAGCCTTTTGCGACAGTTTGATTTCATCGATCTTGCAAACCGGCCTGTTATGATCCAGATGCAGACTGGTCACTGGCCGAACTCAATTGGAGACGACGATGGCAGGCGGTAGCATTCCCCATTTCCAGAACGACGCGGGCCATCCGGTCATCGAGATCGGCGTCAAGGAATTCATGTGCACCGGCGCCAACCCGCCCTTCGACCATCCGCATGTGTTCCTCGACATGGGCGACGACAACGAAAAGGTCTGCCCTTACTGCTCGACGCTTTATCGCTATTCGCCGTCGCTGAAGGCGACGGAAACGCAGCCGGCCGGCTGCCTCTATGTCGATCAGGCGGCCTGAGCTTTTTTCCCCGACCATGAATGAGACACGGTCCCGGCAAATCGTCATCGCCGGGGCTGGCATCGCCGGACTGACGGCAGCGCTCGCCTTTTCGGCGCGCGGCTTCCCGGTGAAACTGTTCGAGCAGGCCAATCAGCTCGAAGCGGCCGGCGCCGGTCTCCAGCTTTCCCCCAATGCGACCCGCATCCTGCGCCAGCTCGGCGTCCTCGATCGCCTGCTGCCCAACGCGGTCCGGCCGGAAGCGGTGGTGCTGAAGGATGCGAGAAGCCTGCGTGAGCTGGCGCGCGTACCGCTTGGAGCATCCGGTGAAAGTCGCTGGGGCGCGCCCTATCTAGTGGCGCATCGCGCCGACCTGCAGGCGGCGCTGATGGCTGCGGCGGCGGAACGGCCCGATATCGAGCTTGTCACCGGCGCGCGGGTGATCGGCATCGCCGTCGACCCGCAAAGCGTAACCGCGACGGTCGAGACCGACGGCAAGGCCGCGCAAGTCGCAGGCGGCCTGCTGGTCGGAGCGGACGGCGTGTGGTCCTCGGTTCGCGCCGAGTTAGCCCGGACCGTCGGCTTTGCGATAAGCCGCTTCTCCGGCGAACTGGCCTGGCGGGCGACGATCCCGGCGCAAAGCGCCGCCGGCCAGGCTTTTGCGCAAATCGCCGCCGCCGACTGCGTCACCACCTTCCTGCATGCCGGCTTCCACATGGTCGCCTATCCGGTGAGCAAGGGCAGCGCTTTCAACCTGGCAGCTTTCACCAAGGGCGAGCGCATCGCCGAAGGCTGGTCCGGCCATGCCGACCCGGCCATTCTGTCCCATGCGATGCGTGGCACCGCAGCGATGCTCGCAAGGCTCGTGGCGCTGGCGGGGCTATGGACAGCGTTTCCGATCCACACCGTCGAGCAGCGCCGCTGGACGATGCCGGAAGGCATCGCGCTGATCGGCGACGCCGCGCATGCCATGACGCCGTTCGCAGCGCAGGGCGCGGCAATGGGCATAGAGGACGCCTCGACGCTCGCCAATTTGGTCGCCGACTCCCCCGGCGATCCGGCTCGAAGCCTCACTGTCTGGGAAAATCTTCGACGGCCGCGCGTCGAGAGGGTGCTGAAACGCGGAGCGCTCAATCGGCTGGCGTGGCACGCATGGGGGCCTGTGGCGATCGCGCGCAATGTGGTGCTGGCGACGCGACCGGCGGAGAGGCTCGCGGCGGACCTGGATTGGCTCTATGGCTGGGAGGAGCGGAAGGTTGCGAGGCGGTAGGCCCCTACAGCCGCCCTTGACGTAATGGCTATTTGTAGTTACATTTTCGTGGTTACACTGGATGAGTGAATTGAGATTTGAGTGGGATCTGGAGAAAGCCGGGTCCAATCTGAGCAAGCACGGCGTGAGTTTCGAGACCGCCGTTCGCGTTTTCTCCGATCCGTTCGCACTGACGGAGCAAGACAGGATAGAAGGCGGTGAATATCGTTGGCAGACGACCGGTCTGGTTGATGGCGCACTTGTATTGCTGGTTGCCCATACCGATTGGGAAGAACATGGAGACGAAGTGATCCGCATCATTTCAGCGCGGCGGGCAACGACGAGAGAAAGGAGACGTTATGCGGAAAATCGTTCGGTATAAATTCGACCCTGCAAACCCGCCTCCGCTGACCGAAGTCCAGAAAGCGGAAATCGCGGCGCTAAAGGCACGTTCGGAGGATGATGTCGATACGAGCGACATCCCCGAACTGAGCGAAGAATTCTGGCAGAGCGCTGTCCGAAATCCGTATTTCAAGCCGATCAAGCAGCAACTGACCCTTCGCCTGGATTCGGATCTGGTGGCTTGGTTCAAGAGACGCACACCCGATGGCCGCGGTTACCAGAGCGCGATCAATAAGGCATTGCGCGAATATGTGGCGAAGCAGGACCGCAAGGCCGGCTGATCATAGAAGCTAGTCATACAGCTGCAACGACCACCATAGCGAAACCGGCACCGGGTTCCACCAGCCGGTACGGAGGCCGGCGGTGCGCAGTGCCGCCGCCGTCCAGGTGTTGCAGCCGACCAACGCGTTGAAATGGCCGTTGGCCTCGTAGAAGCGGTCGTAGGTTGAGTAGCCTGCATTGTCGATGGCAACCGGGCCATTCGCGCCGTTCTGGAAGCTCGCCGCGATGTAGTCGATGAGTGCCGCGAAATGCGCCTCGTCGATGTCGAAGCCGGCGACATCGGGATGCGGCTCAAGAATCGCGCCGGCGATATCGACATGCATCACCGAGGCGTCCAGCGTCAGCGCCTTCAGCACCGGCACGGCTTTCAATTGCGACCAGGTCGGCGTCTCCAGATAGAAGGCTCGGCCGCCCCAGCCGAAGACGATGTAGCGCGCCTGCGGCGCATCGGTCGGCAGGCCGGCAGCGGTGAGGAAGGCAAAGCGCCGGCGCACGCCGTAGTCGAGGGGGATGGCGATGTCGGTGTGGATCGCGTTCTTCAGCACAAGGATGCGCCGCGTGCCTTCGCCGCCCGCGGCGGCAGGCAGGAGCGGGCGCGGCACCAGCGTGCCGAGCACGGCAGCCAAGGCCACCGCGACAACCAGCGCCGCCAGGAAACGCAGGGATCTTCTCATCGGGCGTGGCGGTTCCGTCGCGTTGCAATCAGTCGATCACTAGTCGATAGCCCAAATGCAAAAAAGCCCGGCCGCGACGGCCGGGCTTTCGAAATCGATATGGTGCCCGCTCAGTGCAGGATCTGCGACAGGAAGAGCTTCGTGCGCTCGTGGCGCGGGTGGTCGAAGAACTCGGCCGGCGTGTTCTGCTCGACGATCTGGCCCTGATCCATGAAGATCACCCGGTTGGCGACCTTGCGGGCAAAGCCCATCTCGTGGGTGACGCAGAGCATGGTCATGCCCTCTTCCGCCAGCCCTACCATCGTCTCCAGCACTTCCTTGATCATTTCGGGATCGAGCGCCGAGGTCGGCTCGTCGAACAACATGATGCGCGGGTTCATGCATAGCGAGCGCGCGATCGCGACGCGCTGCTGCTGACCGCCGGAGAGCTGGCCGGGGTACTTGTTGGCCTGCTCCGGGATCTTGACGCGCGTGAGGAAATGCATGGCGATTTCCTCGGCCTGCTTCTTCGGCATCTTGCGCACCCAGATCGGGGCCAGGGTGCAGTTCTCCAGGATGGTGAGGTGCGGGAACAGGTTGAAGTGCTGGAACACCATGCCCACCTCGCGGCGCACCTCGTCGATCTTCTTCAGATCGTTGGTGAGCTCCTTGCCGTCGACGATGATCTTGCCCTTCTGGTGCTCTTCCAGCCGGTTGATGCAGCGGATCATGGTCGACTTGCCGGAGCCGGACGGACCGCAGATGACGATGCGTTCACCGCGCATCACCTTGAGGTTGATGTCCTTCAAGACGTGGAACTCGCCATACCATTTGTGCATGCCGACGATGTCGATGGCGACATCGGTGGTCGAGATATGCATCTTCTTGGCATCGACCTTGATTTCTTCGGCGCTGACGGCGTTTTCGGTGGCCATGGCCAAATTCCCCTTTATCGTTGCATCTGATGCAT
Organism: Mesorhizobium sp. WSM3224; assembly: GCF_000427725.1. GTDB lineage: Bacteria > Pseudomonadota > Alphaproteobacteria > Rhizobiales > Rhizobiaceae > Mesorhizobium. The sequence goes on from NZ_ATYO01000036.1 coordinate 30,905, forward strand.
GTCGTTACCCCAAGCCGCTACACTTTTGGGCGACACGCATCAGCGTTTGTAGCCGGTGTCGAGCCGGCGTTCGGTGTACATTGAATAGCGCGACATGCCGAAGCAGAACAGCCAGAACACGAAGGCGGCGAAGATCAGGCCGGACTTCGGGGTCTGCGGCGTCGCCCAGTTCGGATCGGCAAAATTCTGCTTCACCACCCCAAGCAGGTCGAACATCGAGATGATCAGGACCAGGCTGGTGTCCTTGAACATGCCGATGAAGGTGTTGACGATGCCCGGGATAACCAGCTTCAGCGCCTGCGGCAGCACGATCAGGCTCATCTTCTGCCAATAGCCGAGGCCGAGCGAGTCGGCCCCCTCATATTGTCCCTTCGGAATCGCCTGCAGCCCGCCGCGCACCACTTCGGCCATATAGGCGGCGGCAAACAGCGACACGCCGATCAACGCCCGCAGATACTTGTCGAAGGTGACGCCCGCGGGAAGGAACAGCGGCAGCATGACGCTGGCGAAGAACAGCACGGTGATCAACGGAATGCCGCGCACCGTCTCGATGAAGACGATGCAAAGCCATTTGATGATCGGCATCTTCGAGCGCCGGCCAAGCGCCAGCACGATGCCCATGGGCAACGAGACGGCGATGCCGACGAAGGAGAGGCTGAGCGTGACTAGGAGCCCACCCCAGCGCGAGGTCTCCACGACCGGCAAGCCGAACACGCCGCCGAGCAGCAGGAAGAAGGCGACGATCGGCAGCACGACGAACAGCAGGATCGCGTTCAACCCCTTGCGCGGCACGCGCGGGATCAGCATCGGCACCAACAGCGCCACGAACAGGATGGCGACCAGGATCGGCCGCCAGCGCTCCTCGATCGGATAGGTGCCGAACATGAACTGGCCGAACTTGGCGTTGACGAAGGCCCAGCAGGCGCCGGTCCAGCCCTCGGGCTGGATGCCGCCCTGCGCGGCGGTGGTGCACACCGTGCGGTCCGGCCCGGTCCACTGAGCGTTTATGAAGGCCCAGTTGACAACCTGCGGCACGATCCAGGCGACGATGGCAATGCCCAGGACGGTGAGGATGATATCCCCGACGGAGCCGACCAGGTTCTTGCGCACCCAAGCATAGGCGCCGCGTTCGCTGGGCGGCGCCGGCTGGGCCAGAGCCATCTCGGTGCGCACCCAAGCCATGTCGTGTTCCTGCATGGCCCTACCTCTCCACCAGCGCCATCTTGGCGTTGACCACGTTCATGACCGCCGAGGTCACCAGGCTCAGCACCAGATAGGCGATCATCATGATGAACACGCCCTCGACCGCCTGTCCCGTCTGGTTGAGCACCGTGCCGGCCGTGGCCGTGAGATCGGGATAGCCGATGGCGATCGCCAGCGAGGAGTTCTTGGTCAGGTTGAGATACTGGCTGGTGAGCGGCGGGATGACGATACGCATCGCCTGCGGCACAACGACGAGCCGCAGGATCGGTCCGGAGCGAAGGCCAAGCGCGCCCGCAGCCTCGGTCTGACCCTTGCTGACACCCCTGATGCCGGCGCGCACGATCTCGGCGATGAAGGCCGCGGTATAGAAAGAAAGCGCAAGCAAGAGCGACAGGAACTCCGGCTTGACCCAGAAGCCACCGGTCAGGTTGAAGGTCGACTGCTTCGGAAAATCGAGGGTGAGCGGCATTCCCGCAAGCAAGAAGGCGAGCAATGGCAGGCCGACGATCAGCGCGACCGATGTCCAGAAGACCGGAAATTGCTGACCGGTAGACATCTGCCTCTGGCGCGCCTTGCGGGCGACGAACCAGGCCATTGCCAGCGCGAGCAGGAAGGCGACGGCAATCAGCCACGAGCCGTCGCCCCATACCGCGCGGGGGAAATAAAAACCGCGCTGGTTCAGGAAGGAGCCGAACGGCAGGTGATAGCTCTCGCGCGGCGGCGGCAGCACGGCCAACACGCCGGAGTACCAGAAGAAGATGACCAGCAACGGCGGGATGTTGCGGAAGATCTCGACATAGACCGTGCAGATCTTGCGGATCAGCCAGTTCTGCGACAGGCGGCCGATGCCCACCGTGAAGCCGACAATGGTGGCAAGGACGATACCGACGACGGCGACGATGATCGTGTTGAGCAGGCCGACGACGAGGGCGCGGAAATAGGACGAGTCCGACGTGTAGGCGATCGGCGTGTCGGAAATGTCGAAGCCCGCCCTGCTCCTGAGGAACCCGAAGCCTGAAGCGATGTGCAGGCGCTGTAGGTTCTCGATGACGTTGTTGACGATCCACCAGATCGAGCCAAAGACAAGGATCACGACCAGCGTCTGGAAGAACAGGCTGCGTATTCTCGGGTCATTGATGAAGGAGCCGCGACTCGGCTCCTCGCGAAGGATTTCCTGCGAAGTCATGGACCGTCCCCTGGAAAGAGAAACCGGGAGGCAGATGCCCCCCGGATCACGTTTCAATCAGCGGATCGGCGGACCGTATTGCAGGCCGCCCTTGGTCCACAGCGCGTTGATGCCGCGCGCGATCTTGAGCGGGCTGCCCGAGCCGACATTGCGCTCGAACATTTCGCCGTAGTTGCCGACAGCCTTGATGATGTTGACGACCCAGTCGTTGGAGAGGCCTAGGTCGGCACCGTACTTGCCATCGGGCTCAGTGCCGAGGATACGCTGGATGTTGGGGTCGGTCGACGTCTTCATCTCGTCGACATTCGCCTGCGTGATACCGGCTTCCTCGGCGTTGAGCAGCGCGAAATACGTCCAGCGCGCGATATGCGCCCACTGGTCGTCGCCCTGGCGCACGGCCGGGCCGAGCGGCTCCTTGGAGATGATCTCGGGCAGCACGACATGGTCGGCCGGCGAGGAGAGCGTCAGGCGGATGCCGTAAAGGCCGGACTGGTCGGTGGTGTAAGCGTCGCAGCGACCTGCGTCATAGGCAGCGTTGACCTCTTCGAGCTTCTCGAACACGACGGGGTTGTATTCCATCTTGTTCTTCTTGAAGTAGTCGGCGAGGTTGAGCTCGGTCGTGGTGCCGCTCTGCACGCAGACGGCGGCGCCCGAAAGCTGCAGCGCGGAGTTCACGCCCGGCAGCTTCTTGGCGTTGATCATGAAGCCCTGGCCGTCATAATAGGTGACGCCGACAAAATCGAGGCCGAGCGCGCTGTCGCGGTTGCTGGTCCAGGTGGTGTTGCGCGACAGGATGTCGATCTCGCCCGACTGCAGGGCGGTGAAACGTTCCTTGGCGCTGAGCGGCGTGAACTTGACCTTGGAGGCGTCACCGAAGACGGCGGCCGCGACGGCGCGACAGAAATCCGCGTCGATGCCTTTCCAGTCACCCTTGTCGTCCGGCGCCGAGAAGCCGGCGAGGCCGGTCGAGACGCCGCACTGGATAAAGCCCTTCTGCTTCACGGTATCGAGCGTGCCGGCCGAAGCGGCGGACGCCATGAACCCGAGCGCGGCGGCGCCAAGAATGCCGATTGCAATGTGTTTCATGACCCACAGACCCTTTTCTGTTACAGGCGCCCCTGCTGCCAGGCGACGCTTGATCTTTTGTCGTTTGTGAATGCAGCTCCCACTTTAAGGCCACTCCCGGACCGGCATCGGTTGCCGACGCGCTGCCTCCCATTCACGAAACGCATCGAAGGCGATTATTCCTGTGAGGTCAAGGGAAATGACCGAATCCGAAGAGGTATGAAAAGCAATTGCCGCAAATGCCTGAATTGCGGACAAGAGCCCATGAAACCGGCAGGCCATGCGAACAAATCAGTCAAGTTACGGCCGCGTGAAACCATGATTCGCCGGCACAATCCGTCCCTGCAATAGCGGTGCTTTATTGGCCGCACGCGCCGTTGGATTGGCCTAGCGGAAGACCGGCCTTTGGCGGGCCCGGCGCGGTTGCGCGGGCTTTGCTGCCGCTTTATGGCTGATCTCCCGATATCATTCGACAGGCGACGAACCATGGCTAAGGACGGCATCGAAATGGGCGTCAACACGCTGCTTGCCCATTCCGGCAACAACCCGCGCGACTATTTCGGCTTCGTCAACCCGCCGGTCGTGCACGCCTCGACGGTGCTTTACCCAGATGCCGCCTCGATGGCCAGGCGTAGCCAGAAATACACTTACGGCACGCGCGGGACGCCGACGATGGACGCGCTCACGCTCGCCGTCGATGCGCTGGAAGGCTCGGCCGGCACCGTCGCGGTGCCTTCGGGACTGGCGGCGGTGACGGTGCCGCTCCTGATCTTCCTTGCCGCTGGCGATCACCTGTTGATCGTCGACAGCGTCTACCACCCGACGCGCCATTTCGCAGATACGATGCTGAAGCGGCTCGGCGTCGAGGTCGAATACTACGAGCCGCGCATAGGCGCCGGCATCGCTTCGCTGATCAAGCCCAACACCAGGGCGGTGTTCACGGAATCGCCGGGATCGAACACCTACGAGATGCAGGACATCCCGGCGATCGCCAGGGCCGCGCACGCCGCCGGCGCCATCGTGATGATGGACAATACCTGGGCGACGCCGCTCTATTTCAAGCCGCTCGCCCATGGCGTCGACATTTCGATCCAAGCGGCGACGAAATATCCCGCCGGCCATTCCGACGTGCTGCTCGGCCTGGTTTCGGCCAACGAGGCCTGCTGGACGAAGCTCTATGACGGCTTCTGCGCTCTCGGCTGCTGCTCTGGTCCGGACGATGTGTACCAGGTGCTGCGCGGCCTGCGCACGATGGGGGTGCGGCTTGAGCATCACCGCAAGAGCGCGCTCGATATCGCGCGCTGGCTGGAAGAGCAGCAGGGCGTCGCGCAGGTGTTGCATCCGGCGCTGGAAAGCCATCCCGACCATGCGCTCTGGAAGCGTGATTTCTGTGGCTCCAGCGGCGTCTTCTCGATCGTGCTCAAGGGTGGCGGGCAGAAAGCGCAGCATGCCTTCCTCGACGCGCTCAAGATCTTCGGCCTCGGCTATTCCTGGGGCGGCTATGAGAGCCTCGCCGTTCCGGTCTTCCTCGGCGACCGTACCATTGCCAAAGCAGCCTATGCCGGCCCGCTGATCCGCTTGCAGGTCGGCCTGGAGGATGTCGAGGATCTCAAGGCCGACATTCTGCGCGGGCTCGCTGCGGCTGCGGCCGCCAGGTGACAGGCTGATCGTCGGAGGGTTCCGCGCCAGCGGCAGACAAGCCTCGGCCGAAGCGCTAGCATGGCCCGCTCGACCAACTCGGGAACCTTTTGTCGGCAAGCGCATCCAATCGCGGATGTAACAGTTGCCGGGAGATCAGGGCGAGATGAGAAAGCCTGCTATCGAAGCTGCCGAAACAGGCGCGGCCGATGCCGACGACATGGCGTTGGTGCGCCGGGCGCTTGCACGCGATCCGGATGCGTTCCGCTCTATCATCAAGACGCACAACCAGCGGCTCTACCGCATCGCGCGCGGCGTGGTGCGCAACGACGCCGAGGCCGAGGACATCGTGCAGGAGGCCTATATGCGCGCCTTCGCCAATCTCGGCGCCTTTCGCGGCGAGGCGTCGCTTTCCACCTGGCTGTCGCGCATCGTCATCAACGAGGCGCTCGGCCGGCTGCGCAAGCGCAAGCGCATCGTGGCGATGCCCGAAAACCCGGAGGCGCAGATCATCCGGTTTCCCCTGAACCCAAGTGACGATCCGGAGCGGACGATGGCACAGCGGCAGATCCTGGGGCTTGTCGAGCGGGCGACCGACAGCCTTCCCGATGTCTATCGCACGGTTTTCGTCGCCCGCGTCATCGAGGGCCTGAGCATCGAGGAAACCGCCGACCTTCTGGGCGTGCGGCCTGAAACCGTGAAGACGAGGCTGCACCGGGCGCGAACGCTGGTGCGCAAGGCGCTCGACGACGAGATCGGCCCGGTGCTGCTGGACGCCTTCCCCTTCGCCGGCCAGCGCTGCGAGCGGCTGACGCAGGCGGTGATGAGAAGGCTGGGGTTCGAGGCCTAATTTCGGTCCCTGGCCGTTTTCCCGGGAACGTTTCGCCCCTCCCTGCATCCAATGGCAGTCAACACCAGATGAAGCCCGGGGCCAGCGCCGCCGGGCGAAGGAGATGCCATGTTTATGCGATCATCAACCGCCGCCCTCGCCGCCCTTTTCTTCGCGAGCACCGCGCCGCTGGCGCAAGCCGCCGAAAAGCCCACCGACCCGCAGATCGCCCACATCGCCTATACGGCCGACACGATCGACATCGAGGCGGCCAAGCTGGCGATCAAGAAGTCGAAGAACAAGGAGGTCGTCGACTTCGCCAAGGACATGGAGCGTGACCATGAGGCGGTGAACAAGCAGGCGCTCGACCTGGTGAAGAAGCTGAAGGTCACGCCCGAGGACAATGACACCAGCAAGGCGCTGGCCAAGGCCGCCAAGGAGGAGCGCGCCAAGCTGGCGAAGCTCAAGGGGGCTGACTTCGACAAGGCCTATATCGAGAACGAGGTCGCCTATCACAAGCAGGTCAACGGCGCGCTCGAAACCCTGCTCATCCCATCGGCAAGCAATGCCGAGTTGAAGAGCCTGCTGGAGACCGGCCTCAAGATCTTCCAAGGGCATGAGCAGCATGCCGAACATGTCGCCGGCATGCTGAAATGAGGCCGTTGCTTCTTGCCCCGGCGCTGGCGCTGGCGCTCGGCGCGTCGCCGGCGCTCGCGGCGACGATCGAGGTGACGATCGACAAGCTGGTTTTTTCGCCGGCAAACGTTCAGGCCAAGGTCGGCGATACGATCGAATGGACGAACAAGGATGTCCTCGCCCACACCGCCACTGTGAAAGGCGGCTGGGATGTGATGATCCCGGCAAAGTCGACGGGCAAGGTCACGCTGAAGGCGGCAGGAGCGGTCGACTATTTCTGCCGCTTCCATCCCAACATGAAGGGCCATGTCGAGGTGGCCCCTTAATCCGATCCGCCATCCTTGAGCGAGGCGCGGCGCGCCTCGCTCAACCTAAAGCGTGTCGCGCTGAAACGGATTCCACGGTACACGACAGTCAGGGTGAGAACGGGATGATGTGTTTGGATTGAAGATTCCTCAGCAAAGGATCTTCGCCCATGACACTGATTCATTCCGCTCTCATCGAGACGTTAGGTCGGCACTTTTCGCTAAGCAAGAGCCGGCTTGTGACGCTTGCGGTGCTGATCGCCGGACTTGCCCAGTCGCGTAGCGTCAACCTTTCGCATCTGGCCGTGCATCTGTGCGGTCCGGCGCGCCATGCCTCGAAGTATCGGCGGCTACAGCGG
>NZ_ATYO01000037.1 GCF_000427725.1 Mesorhizobium sp. WSM3224
CGCCGCCCCGCTCGGCTCGACATGGGCATCGAGCCATTCTTTCGAAACGTCCACTCCACAGATGGTCTTGTTCACGGTAACCTGCCTTGTGCGTACGATTGGAGCCAAGCGACTATTCGGTCGTGCGTGACGAAGGCGAAGATCCCAGGCTCATCCACGGTTGTGGCCGCAGGGGTGTCGGGCGACTTCGCCAAGCCTCGAATCGGATGGCCATCCGGTTCGAGGCTCAGTCGCTTTCCTTGCACAAATCTCTGTCCGTGCAGATACAAGGGGTGTTCCAGCGGAGTGAGAGGTTGGCGTTCCCTGGAGCACCCCTCATCCGACCGAGCTTCGCTCGGCCACCTTCTCCCACAAGGGGAGAAGGCAAGTACTCCACCGTCGCCGCTTGAAGTGGCTCACTTGCCCTCACCCCGGCCTTTGGTGTAATCGCTCCTCCACACTCGAACGTCTGGAAAGGAGGGCTGCGTGTCTATCGATCACCATCGTCAGCGTGGCCCGATTTGTGCCCTGCGAGCTTGCTTGCAGGGCTGACCAGGACGGTCCGGGAATTTTCCCCGCTTCGATTTTTTGGTCTGCCCTTCGTGGTGCCGTTGAACCTGGCCGGATGGCCTGTCGGCGCACCGTCAAAGTGCATTGAGCCGCCAGAGCATGATCCCGAAAAGTGGGAACCGGTTTTCGGGAAAGATCATGCTCCATCAAGTGCCGGCAAGACCAGAGAAATCCAAATGGCCCTGATCAGCCTCAAATCCCTCGGCGTCACCATGAGTGCGCCGCTGTTCTCCAATCTCGACCTCACCATCGGCGCCGGCGACCGCCTCGGCATCGTCGCGGCCAATGGCCGTGGCAAGTCCACCTTGCTCAGATGCCTGGCCGGCGAATTCGAACCCACCACCGGCGACATCACCAGGTCGCGCGGCCTGCGTGTCGGCCATGTCGAGCAATCCGTCGCTGACGCATTGCTCGACCGCAGCTTCCACCACGTCGTTGCCGATGCCTTGCCGGCAGAGCAACGCCACAGCGAGCTGTGGCGCGTCGACGTGGTGCTGGATTCGCTCGACGTGCCGGAAGACATGCGCGGTCGGCCGGTGCGCGCTCTCAGCGGCGGCTGGCAGCGGCTGGCGCTGATCGCCCGCGTCTGGGTCACCGATCCGGACGTGCTCCTGCTCGACGAGCCGACCAACCATCTCGACCTCGCCAGGATCAGCCAGTTGGAAACATGGCTCAACGCGCTGCCGCGCGAGGTGCCGGTGATCGTTGCCAGCCACGACCGCGCCTTCCTCGACGTCGCCACCAACCGCACGCTGTTCCTGCGTCCGGAAGAATCGCCGGTCTTCGCGCTACCCTATTCACGGGCGCGGCAAGCACTCGACGAGCTTGACGCCTCGACGGCACGCAAGTTCGAGCGCGACATGAGGGTCGCCCAGCAGTTGCGCAAGCAGGCCGCAAAGCTCAACAACATCGGCATCAATTCCGGCAGCGACCTTTTGACGGTGAAAACCAGGCAGCTCAAGGAACGGGCGGAAAAGCTCGAGGACGCGGCAGTGCAGGCGCATCGCGAGCGCTCGGCCGGCGCGATCAGGCTGGCCAACCGCGGCACCCATGCCAAGGTGCTGATCACGCTGGAAGACGCTGCCGTCGAAACGCCCGACGGCACGCTCCTGTTCAGGACCGGCAAGCGCCACATCTGCCAGGACGATCGCATCGTGCTGCTTGGCCGCAACGGCGTCGGCAAGACGCGCTTCATCGCGATGATCCGCAACGCTATCGCCGAGCCAGGGTCGGTTGAAAATATCAAGGTGACGCCATCGACCGTGCTCGGCTACAGCGACCAGTCGCTATCCGGCATCAACGGCGACGACACGCCGTTGGCGATGGTCTCGCGCCGGTTCGAGGTCGGTGAGCAGCGCGCCCGCTCGCTGCTGGCCGGCGCCGGCGTCGCCATCGAAATACAGGAAAGGAAGATCGGCGTTCTGTCGGGCGGACAGAAGGCACGGCTGATGATGCTGGTTCTGCGCCTCGCCAACCCCAACTTCTACCTGCTCGACGAACCGACCAACCATCTCGACATCGACGGCCAGGAAGCGCTGGAGGCGGAATTGCTGAAGTATCAGGCAAGCTGCGTGCTTGCCTCGCATGACCGCTCCTTCATCCGTGCCGTCGGCAACCGCTTCTGGCTTATCGAGAAGCGGCGGCTGACCGAAGTCGACGACCCGCAGGAGTTCTTCCGCTCCGTCGCCGAAGCGCCAAGCTGAGAGATGGCACATCTGCCGGCCCGGCATTGCCGGCAATACTTTTCCACTCGCTAAAAAAGGAGCATGTTGAGTTGCTTAGCCATGGAGGGAACGGGCCATGCGTGCAGTGGAAATCATCAGCAATCTCTACAAAGCCTATGCGGACCGCGACATCGAGGGCGCCCTGGCGCATTGCTCCGAGAATGTCCTGTTCCGCTGGATCGCCGATCCCCGGCAATCGCGTCATGCCGGCACCGCGCACGGCAAGCAGGAATTCCTCGCGAGGCTCCTGGCGCTCGACGATGACTTCGAATACCGGCACGTTGTCCCGGTCGAGATCATCGACGGCGGCGACAAGGTCGCGGCGCAGGTCGAGATCCACATGACGCGCCGCACCACCGGCGAGGAGTTCGTCATGCGCACCGCCAATTTTTGGACGGTCCGCGACGGCGAGATCATCGAGATGGTGGAATATTACGACACCGCGCTGGCCGCGTCGGTGTTCTGAAAAAAATTGAGCCGATCTGTCGGATCGCCAATTGCCGCCTCGTCCTTGGGGTGCCGGCACGATGATGCTGGCGTCAACCAGGGAGAATTGTCATGTCGGTACTGTCATCCATCGGCCGCCTTGCGAACCGGTACGCGCAGGCGCGTGCCCGTCACCGCAGCGAGCGCATCCTGCTTTCGCTGCCCGCAGAACTGCGCAAGGACATCGGCTTTCCGGAGATTTTCGAAACGCGCGAAAGCCGCCGCACCGCCACCTTCTCGGCGAAGGTCATATAAAGTGGCACTCTCGATGCAGTTGTCTTCCAGCCTCGCCGGTCGCCCAAACTGTCTGCGACCGGCGCTTTAAAAAATTTTCGAAGGCCATGTAGGATCGCCGCCGCTTCATCCGTCCTCAGAGCATTCCAGGAAAAGTGTGAAACGGTTTTCCGTTTGGAATTGCGTAGAAACGAAAGAGATAGGGCGGTTCGCCGTTTCCGTCAAACGGTGAAGCGCCCAGGCCGCAAGCCGGATCAACCCCGTGAAGAGGAACACGAGAATGAACGACCAGACCCCGCCCCGCGCCAAGGTCCTTGGTGGATTGACCCCCTATCTGCAGGTCGATGGCGCCACCAAGGCCGCCGAGTTCTACAAGAAGGCTTTCGGCGCCGAGGAAGTGTTTGCCTATCCGCCGGACGACAAGGGCCGCACCATGCACATCCATCTCTACGTCAACGGCTCGACGCTGATGCTGTGCGATGCCTATCCGGAACACGGCCATCCGCATCAGGCGGCGCAGGGCTACACGCTGCAGCTCCATCTCGGCAGCTACGATATCGATGCCTGGTGGCAGCGCGCGGTCGATACCGGCTGCGAAGTCGTCACCCCGCTGCAGGTGATGTTCTGGGGTGACCGCTGGGGCCAGGTGAAAGACCCCTTCGGCGTCGCCTGGGCAATGAACGCGCCAGTGAATGGCTGAAGCCCGCCTCTCCCCCTGTGAGAGGTCGGATTGCCCCGAATTGCTCTTCGCAATTCGGCTGGCAATCCGGGTGAGGGGTAGCTTGGCGCCAAGCTGGAATACCCCTCATCCGTCTCGACGCTGCGCGCGCCGATCCACCCACAAGGGGGGAAGGAAAGGTTGCAACCAAAGAGGAGACCGCCATGTCCTATGTCGATGGCTTCGTGCTCGCCGTGCCGAAGGCAAATCTCGATGCGTACAAGAAAATGGCTGAGAAAGGCGGCGCCGTCTGGATGGAGCACGGCGCGCTCGCCTATGTCGAATGCGTCGGCGACGACGTGCCTTATGGCGAGTTGACCTCGTTCCCGCGCGCCGTGCAGGCGAAGGACGACGAGACCGTCGTCTTCGCCTGGGTGGTCTATGAATCGAGGCAGAGCCGCGATGCGGTCATGGCCAAGGTGATGGCCGATGAGCGTCTCAAGATGGACTGGTCCGCCATGCCGTTCGACGGCAAGCGCATGATCTTCGGCGGCTTCCAGCCATTCGTCGAGCTTTGAGCAACTCGGCCCCAAGCTGGGTTGAGATTGAGGTCAGGCCGAGTCGAGAATGGTGGTTCCCGAGAACCGGAGCGAAGCGTACTTAACGTACGTGAGCACCGGCCTACGCTGGCCGTAGCCTTAGTTTAACTGCCACGCCACTCACGAGTGCTTTGGCCGGCGAAGGCCGGAAGCGCAGGGAACCGCTATTCGCAGGCCGGCCTCACCTCAAGGTCAGCCTAGCTTGTCCAGCAGCGGCTTCAGCCTGTCGCCATAGCGCTTCCACAGATCGACCGAGCCCTGATACATCGGCTGGCGCACCTGCGCCGCCGATGCGGTGCGCACCGGCCGGTCCGTCTCGTGGAACGACAGCACCTTGTCGTCCCAGGGCAGGCCGAGATGCGCCATCAGCGCCCGTGTCTGCCCTTCCTGGTCGGCGACGAAATCCTCATAACGCACATCGTGCACGACGCCCGGCAACACCTTGTGCCAATGCGCCATGATGTCGGCATAGAGATTGTGGAAATCGGCGAGTTCGCCGAGGTCGTAACCGTAGCGGTGACTATCGCCGCGGAAATGCACCTTGAAGATCGACAGGCAAGTGGCTGCCGCATCGCGCGCGCAATGGACGATCTTTGCCTTCGGCAGCATCATGTGCAGGAAGCCGACCAGCAGGAAGTTGCCCGGCATCTTGTCGGTGACATGGCGCAATCCCGGATAGCGGGCATGCAGCATGTCGAGATAGGCCTGCCCCGCCTCGGCAAAAGCGCTGTCGGGCATGTCGGCTATCCCGGCGGGGAAGCCGCCTGGCATGCTCATCGGAAACTGCTTGCCGACGGCCGTCTTCAGGATGCCCAGCTCGCCCGCCCCAAACACCTGCGGATGGCTGGCGATGATCTGCTCGATCAGCGTCGTGCCGGAGCGCGGCATGCCGACGACGAAGATCGGCGTGTCGTCGGAAATGTCGCTGGGCTTGTGCCCGTCGAAGAAGGCCTTGTCGAAGGCCGCCTTCATCGCCTCGAATTCGCTGCGCGTGCGCACCGGGTCGTAGTCGATGCCTCGACGACGGATAGCGTTGCCTTCGGCGAAATAGTCGAAGGCGCGGCCATAGTCCTTGAGGTCGTCATTGACCTTGCCCAGGCCGAAGGAGAGCTGCATGCGTGCCAGGCTGCCTTGGGGCGCCTTGGCATGCTCGGCCTCCATGCCGGAAAGCTCCTTGTCGCGCTCGGCCTGGCGTTTGACCTGCGTGAGCAGCAGCCAGGCCTTCGCCATGTTCGGAGCGATCGCCAGCGCCTGGCGGGCGAGATCGGTCGCCTCGTCCAGCTTGCCCTTCTCCATCATCGCGACGCCCAGCCCGTAGAGAAGCTCGGCGTCCTTCGGCCGGATCGACAGCGCCTCGCGAAACTGCGTGATCGCCTCGTCAAGCCGACCGGCTTCCTGCATCGTCTCGGCAAGACCGACACGCGCGCGGACATGGAACGGGTTGCGGCCGATCGTGCCGCGATAGATCTCCTCGGACGCGTCGAGCTGTCCGATCTGCCGCAGCGACGAACCGAGATTGTCACGTGCGGCCAGCTGGTCCGGCCGGATATCCACCGCGCCGCGGAAGAAATCGACCGCGGCGGCGACGCGCCCGAGGTCGCGCATGACCGTGCCCATATTGTTGAGGAAGTCGGCATTCTCGGGCTGCAAGGTCACCGACTGTTCGATGAGATCGAGCCCCTCCTCGCTCCTGCCGGTCTGGTGCAGCAGCAGTCCGAGGAAATGCAGCGCGGCGGCATGGTTCGGCTGCTGCCCCAATACCTGCCGGTAGAGCCCCTCGGCCTCCTGGCGGCGCCCCGCCTGGTGCAGTTGCAGCGCCTTTTGCACATACGGGTCGAGCGGGCTCGCCGAACCACCTGGCTTGCCGCCCGCGTTTGCCGCTCTTCTGTGATCTCTGTTAATGGGAAACCTGCCGTATTTGTTGGTCCGCCGGACCTAAGCCATGCGGGCGAGAGATTCAAGACTAAGCGTCGCCACGCGCGCTGCCATGTCCATCTCCGCCTGCGGAGACGGGCGCAGTTGTCTCCTCAACAAGGCCCGTCGCCAACGACGCGATAGTCCGCCGCGCGGGCCTCGCATGCATTCGGGAAAGTGCGCACCTGCCCGTTGCGCCTGGCGCAGACCGGCGCGTATTCGCGCGTGCAGAAAGTTTGTTCTCCGCCGCCGCCACCGCCGCCGCGGCAAGGACCGTCCCGCACGATGCGGTACCCTTCCCTTTCGGCCAGGCAGGCATTGGCGAAGGTCTGGCGGTCGCCGTCGCGCCGGGCGCAGACCGGCTGGTATTGCATGGTGCAGAGCTGTGGACGCGGCCTGGGCGGGCGCGGACCCGGCCCATCGTCGACGACGACGGTACAGGCCGCCAGCAGCGCGGACAGGATGAAAATGACAAGGCCCTGCCGGGAGATCGCAAGAAATCGCATGTGTCCCTCCTCCGTCCCGGCGCACCATGCCGGCTCGCGATATCCTTGCATCCTCCGCGGCAAACGCAAAGGCTGAATGCCCGCATTCGAATGCCTTCGCTGGCCCATGCTTGGCCCGTCTCTGGCCGATGACCGGTGATGAGGCCGGGTCTATCGAGACCCTGCGTTGGACGAGCCGCGGGCCTTCCGCGACCGCTGTCTTGCAACCATCACGTTTCCGTGTAATAAATTTCCCCGTTCGGGCATTTGCGACCCGGAGAGCGGAACGTTTTGGACGACCTTTCCCCGACAAGTGTGAATCTCTGACAGCCCCGTTTTTCGGCGGGGGGTTTGACCATGCGCAAATGCATGACCGCCGAAGCAACCACCGGGAATTGCCTGAGGCGCTAGGCAGCGGGCAAACCACAAGACTGACGGGTGAAGGAGTTTCCCCAATGGCCCAGACCGGCACCGTAAAGTTCTTCAATGCCACCAAAGGCTTCGGCTTCATTACGCCCGATGGCGGCGCCAAGGACGTGTTCGTCCACATCTCCGCGATCGAGGCTTCCGGCCTGCGCACGCTGGTCGACGGCCAGAAGGTTACCTTCGACGTCGAACCGGACCGCATGGGCAAAGGCCCGAAGGCGGTCAACCTGCGCGCCGCCTGATCGACGCAACCGGCCAGTCCTTGCGGATGCAATGATGCGGCAGGATGATGAACAGGCTTCTCGACAGGCCCGAAATTGCGAAGGCGCGACGGTTTCGTCGCGCCTTTTTTGCACGCAAATGCTTGGATCGGCAGGCGAAAACTTTCTCTTGCCGATAGCGCTAAAATAAAGGACAAATTTCCTTTCGGGCAGTTTGCCGGCCCGAGACTTGACTTGATGGGACCAAAGGAGTTTCCCATGCCGCAGACCGGCACCGTCAAATTCTTCAACCATGCCAAAGGCTTCGGCTTCATCACGCCCGATGATGGCGCGAAGGATGTCTTCGTCCACATCTCGGCTGTGCAGGCGTCGGGCCTTCCCGGTCTTGAGGATGGGCAGAAAGTCACATTCGACACCGAGCCTGACAAGCGCGGCAAGGGTCCGAAGGCCGTCAATCTGTCAATCGGCTAAGCCGGCTCACGACGGATCCGACGGAGGCTGTTGAGGCGGGCCATCTCCCGCCCTGAATGGATTGTGCCCTGGCCTCGAAAAATCGGTCATGCCGATTTCTGTTCAGCCTCCGTTCAGCCACGGTCCTCTATTAACCTTTGCTAAAGCCGGTCCGCATCCCCTGAAAAATGCGCGGACCGGTGCGAAGGAGACCGAAAATGAACCGTTTTCTCAAGACCGCCATCCTGACCGCAGGCATTGCCGCGACCACTTTGGCCACCTTCTCGGCCGCCAATGCCGATGACTGGCGCTGGCACCATCATCGTGATCGCGGCGGCGACGCCCTCGCAGCCGGCGTTGTCGGCCTCGCGGCAGGCGCCCTGATCGGCAGCGCGCTCAGCAACCCCGGCCCGAGATATTACGACCCGGCCTATGATGACGGCTACTATGTCGACCGGCCGGTGCGTCGCTACTACGTGCAGCAGCCGCGCGTCGTCTATGCCGACCGCTATGCCGAGCCGTGGACCCGGGCCTGGTACGAGTATTGCTCGGATCGCTACCGCAGCTTCAATTCCCGGACCGGCACCTTCACCGGCAATGACGGCGACCAGCATTTCTGCGTCGCCAACTGACAGCAGCAAACAGTGAAACGGTCAGGTTCGGCGCCGTCGCTGTAGCCTTCCATCCGGCTGGGTTCCCTGCCCAGGAAAAGCGCCGCCTCCAGCGGCGCTTTTCTTTTGCTTGCAAGGTCAGGTCAGAAAGGGATTGGTCCGCCGCTCGTCGCCAAAACGACTGCCCGGGCCATGGCCGCAGATGAAACCGATATCGTCGCCAAGCGGCAGCAGCTTGTCCTTGATCGAGGCGATCAGCGCGGCATGGTCGCCGCCGGGCAGATCGGTGCGCCCGACCGAGCCGCGAAACAGCACATCGCCGACATGCGCGAATTTCGCTTCCCGGTTGAAATAGACGACGTGGCCCGGCGCGTGCCCCGGGCAATGCAGCACCTCGAATTGATGATTGCCGAACGACACCGTCTCGCCTTCGGTGAGGAAACGGTCCGGCACGCAGTTGCGCACGCCCGAAATGCCATAGCGCCTGCCCTGGTTCTCGAGATTGTCGAGCAACATCTTGTCGGCGGCGTGCGGGCCGATAATGTCGATGCCCAGTGCCTCCCTCAGCTCCATCGCGCCGCCGGCATGGTCGATATGGCCGTGCGTGATCCAGATTGCGCCGGCGTTGATGGCATTGTCCTTCAGCGCGGACAGTATCTTGTCGACATCGCCGCCGGGATCGACGACGACGCCGCTCTTGTCGTCCATGTCGAAGAGAATGGTGCAATTCTGCTGGAAGGGCGTGACCGGCACGATGCCGGCATTGAGCTGACCCATGGCTTTCCTTTCGAGATGTCGCCCTGATGTAGAGGCCCCTGATTTAGAGGCCATGGCGAGCCGCGTCCACCGTTGACCGGAGCGAATAATCCTCGAAAAGAAATGGGCGGCCGGAGCCGCCCATGCGAAGGCCCGAAGGGGATATCTGGGCCTATTTTTTCATCGCGCCCATGACCGCGCCGATGATGGCGGTCAGGATGGCGCCACCGCCGGCGCCGCCGACGATGTTTGGGATGTTCAGCGCGCTGCCCAATCCGCCCGCTGCCGCCGCAGCCGCCGCCGGATCGACCGTACCGCCGCCGAGCAGGCTACCCAGGATGGCCGCGCCGCCGACGCCGCCGATGGCGCCGCCGAGGATTTTAGGAAGCTGACCCAACGCCGCCGTTTTCAGCGCCGCGCCGACTGCCTGACCGCCGATAACACCCGTAATCACCTGAATAACGATCGCAACAAGCGTGTTCGTATCCATGTACCTAGTCCCTCCATAGCCGCCAGCCTCCTCGGGCCGACGCCATCATGAGACGCCGAATTGTTCGAAAGTCAAATGCGCGAGCGCTTAAATAAAAGGGGCGGCTGGAAAACCGCCCCTATTGCACAAAAAAGCTGTGACTATCGCTATTCTGCGGCGATGGCGTGCTTTGGTTGCACCGCAGCGGAATAGTCATTCATCAACGTCTTGGCGATCTCGCCGACCTCGAATCGGTACGGCCCAATCTCCGAAACCGGCGTGACCTCGGCTGCGGTGCCGGTGAGGAAACACTGCTCGAAACCTTCGAGTTCCTCCGGCATGATGGTGCGCTCGATCACTTCGAAACCGCGGTCCTTCGCCAGGCCGATCACCGTGCGGCGGGTTATGCCGTCGAGGAAGCAGTCGGGCGTCGGCGTATGGATCTTGCCGTCCTTGACGAAGAAGATATTGGCGCCCGTGGCTTCCGCCACCTGGCCGCGCCAATCCAGCATCATGGCGTCGGCATAGCCCTTGGCCTCGGCGGCATGCTTGGACAGCGTGCAGATCATGTAGAGGCCGGCGGCCTTCGACTTGGACGGCGCGGTGCGCGGATCGGGCCGGCGCCATTCGGCGACATCGAGGCGGATGCCCTTGAGCTTCTGCGCCGGGTCGAAATAGCTCGGCCACTGCCAGATGGCGATAGCGCAGTTGATGCGGTTGTTCTGCGCCGAGACGCCCATCTGCTCGCTGCCGCGCCAGGCGATCGGACGCACATAGGCGTCCTGAAAACCCTGCTTCTTCAGGAGCGTGCGGCAGGCCTCGTCGATCTCGGCGACCGGATAGGGAATCTTGAAACCGAGCAGGCGCGCCGATTCATGCAGGCGCTCGTTATGCTCGGTCAACTTGAAGATCTGGCCGCCATAGGCGCGCTCGCCCTCGAAGACGGCGCTGGCATAGTGCAGGCCATGTGTCAGCACATGAATCTTGGCGTCGGCCCATTTGACGAACTCGCCGTTCATCCAGATGAAGCCGTCCAATTGATCGAAGGGAACGGATGCCATGGAAACCTCCCGCGGGCGGGCGCCCGCAAATCGTTGTGTCATATGGCCTTTCGCGCCGGTCCCGCCACAGGATCCGAAACGCTGGCCAGTGCTTGAAAGCGTAGGCGGATATTCAATCCGTGGCAAACTCAGGAAGTTCCGGAAAAAAGGCTTCCTCTTGCCTTTTCGTTCGCAATCCGCCGAAAAGCTTGTCAAAAATTATCATTGCCCGGAAATTACGTCAATAGTACTGACATAATTCCGCCTCGCATGGAGAAATGATGACGAGCCCCGCAGCCGGAAAACCGATCAGGACGGCCATCACCGATGAGGACGGCATCGACTTCGCCATCATCGAACTGTTTTTCTTCGCCTATCGCGACTTCACCTCCGATCCGGACCAGATCCTCGCCGATTACGGCTTCGGCCGCGCCCATCATCGTGTGCTGCACTTCGTCAACCGCAGGCCGGGCCTTACCGTTGCCGAACTGCTCGATGTGCTGAAGATCACCAAGCAGAGCCTTGCGCGGGTTTTGAAGCAGCTGATCGACACCGACCATATCGTCCAGGTGCAGGGTCCGCGCGACCGCCGGCAGCGCGAACTCTACCCGACCGCCAAGGGCCGCGCCCTGGCCCTGGCTCTGGCGCGGCCACAGTCGCGCCGCATCCGTGCGGCATTGGAAGACTCCGGAACCACCGAACGCGCCACGATCGAGCGATTCCTGGAAGCGATGGTCAATCCGGAACTAAGAGCGCAGATCGACATTGTGCCTGCGCAAACATCGGGGAAGAACCATGGAGACCATTGAGAAGGTTGATCATCCGGCCGCGCCCGACGATGACGCGCCGCATCTTCTGGTTGTCGACGACGACACGCGTATCCGCAACCTGCTCAAGCAGTATCTGTCCGAGAACGGTTTTCGCGTCACCGTTGCCGGCAATTCCGGCGAGGCCAGGCGCAAGCTCGCCGGTCTCGACTTCGACCTTCTGGTGCTCGATGTCATGATGCCTGGCGAAACCGGCGTCGACCTCACCAAGGCGCTGCGGGCCGACAAGAACGTGCCGATCCTGATGCTGACGGCGCTGTCCGAGACCGACAGCCGCATCACCGGGCTGGAAGCCGGCGCCGATGACTACCTGCCAAAACCATTCGACCCGCGCGAGCTCATCCTGCGCATCAACAACATCCTGCGCCGTGGCGGCCCGGCGTCGACGCCGAAGGTGGAGCAGCTTGTGTTTGGACCCTACACGTTCCAGATCGCCAAGCGCGAATTGAAGCGCGGCGGCGAGGCGCTTAAGCTGACCGACCGCGAGCAGGAAATCCTGGCGATCTTCGCGGCTCGGGCCGGCGAGACCATACCGCGCCATGAGCTGGTGGGCGATGAGTCGGATGTCGGCGAGCGCACCATCGATGTCCAGATCAACCGGCTGCGCCGCAAGATCGAGCGCGATCCGTCCAACCCGGTGTGGCTGCAGACGGTGCGCGGTATTGGGTATCGGCTCAGCGTGGAATAAGTTAGCGTCGAAGGCCCTTTGCTGAACAGGCCATCGACGAGCGGAAGGGCGAATGGCGACCACGCAACTGGAAAAGCCCAAGGACGGCGGCTTCGGCGTACTCGCGAGGCGCACGCTGAGGGCGATGCCGCGCGCCTGGAACCGGTTCTGGCGCCTGGTCGCGCTCTATATGCCGAAGCGGCTCTACGCCCGCTCGCTGATCATCGTCATCGCGCCGATGATCCTTTTGCAGTCGGTCGTCGCCTTCGTCTTCATGGAGCGCCACTGGCAGACGGTCACCCAGCGCCTGTCGCAGGCGACTATCTCGGATATAGCGGCCGTCATCGACATGATGGAGACCTATCCGCACGACGCCGACTACGCCAACATCATCCGCATCGCCCAGGACCGGATGCAGTTGAAGGTCGACCTTCTGCCGCCCGACCCGCTGCCGCCGCCCGGCCCGAAACCGTTCTTCTCGATCCTCGACGAGGCCTTATCGTCGGAGATCACAAAGCAGATCAATCGTCCGTTCTGGATCGACACGGTCGGCAATTCCAACGTCGTCGAGGTCCGCGTCCAGCTTGAAGGCAAGGTGCTGCGCGTCTTCGTGCGGCGCAGCCAGGCTTATGCCTCCAACACCCACATCTTCCTGATCTGGATGGTCGGCACCTCGCTGGTGCTGTTGATGATCGCCATCCCCTTCCTGCGCAATCAGATCAGGCCGATCCTGACGCTCGCCGAAGCTGCCGAGAGTTTCGGCAAGGGCAGGCCGATGCCGCGCGATTTCCGCCCGCGTGGCGCCGAGGAAGTCCGCCGCGCCGGTTTCGCCTTCATCCAGATGCGCGAGCGTATCGAGCGCCAGATCGAGCAGCGGACCGCCATGCTGACCGGCGTCAGCCACGACCTGAGGACCATCCTCACCCGCTTCAAGCTGCAGCTGGCGCTGGCCGGCGGCAAGTCCGAGACCAAGGCCGCGCTCAACCAGGACATCGACGACATGCAGTCGATGCTGGAAGGCTATCTCTCCTTTGCCCGTGGCGAGGCCGCCGAGGACACCGGCCGCTTCGATCTCAAGACCTATCTCCAGAAGCTCGGCGAGGAAGCGCAATTGCGCGGCTGCAAGCTCACGACGACGCTGACCGGCGATCCGGCGGTGCATGTGCGGCCGAACGCCTTCGCCAGGCTCCTGTCCAATGTCATCGGCAACGCTTTTCGCTACGCCAAGACGGTCGAGGTCCATGCCAATCACGGCCGCGGCTCACTCACCGTCACCATCGACGATGACGGCCCAGGCATCGCTGCCGACAAGCGTGAAGAGGTGTTCAAGCCGTTCCTGCGGCTCGACGAGGCGCGCAATCTCGATGCCAGCGGCACCGGGCTCGGCCTGTCGATCGCCCGCGACATCGCCCGAAGCCACGGCGGCGACATCAGTCTCGAGGACAGCCCGCTCGGCGGCCTGCGCGCAGTGATCAAAGTACCAGCATAGCCGGAGCATGATCCCGAGCCTTCGGTTCGGATACGATTCATGCTCAATCAAAAAGCAGCTTCATCCGCCCGTCATGAAATCATGGTCAAGAGCGCGCATGAAGCGCGCGATCTCTGCTGATTCGGCCCTGCCGCCCCGCTTCGATCCCGCGCCTGCCCGGGTGCGCTGGAGCGAGGCGCGGACCGCTGCCTGGTTGCCGTTCCGGAATTATAGCGGCAAAGGGCCGCCATGCGTATCGGGATCGCTATGCGTATCGGGATCGCCATGCGCATCCTGATGGTCACCGACGCCTGGCGGCCGCAGGTCAATGGCGTGGTGCACACGCTGGAGCGCCTCACCGAGGCGCTGAAACCGTTCGACGTCGAGCTCGATTTCCTGACGCCCAACCTCTTTCGCACCTTGCCGATGCCGACCTATCCCGACATCCGGCTTGCGCTGACGACACCGGGCCATGTCGCGCGCCTGATCGAGGCCGCCAAGGCCGACCATATCCACATCGTCACCGAGGGTCCGCTCGGCATCATGGCGCGCCGCCATTGCCGCAGGATCGGGCGTCCCTTCACCACCAGCTACCACACGCGCTTTCCCGAATATCTCAGCGCCCGCCTACCGGTGCCGGAGAGCTGGGCCTATAGCTGGCTGCGCGACTTCCACAATTCCGGACAGGGCACGCTGGTGGCAACGCAATCGCTGGCGGACGATCTCGCAGCACGTGGCTTCAACAAGCTGAGACCCTGGACGCGCGGCGTCGACACCGACCATTTCCGGCCGGACAGACGCAAGGAAACCGAATTTGCCCGCCCGGTTTTCCTGTGCGTCGGCCGTGTCGCGATCGAAAAGAACCTCACCGCCTTCCTCGACCTCGACCTGCCCGGCAGCAAGGTTATCGTCGGCGAAGGACCGGAACTGGCAAAACTCAAGGCACGCTATCCCAAGGCGCATTTCCTCGGCCACCGTCCGAACGACGAACTGGCCGAGATCTACGCGTCTGCCGATGCCTTCGTCTTCCCGAGCCGCACCGATACTTTCGGCAACGTCATCATCGAGGCGCTGGCCAGCGGAACGCCCGTCGCCGCTTTTCCGGTAACCGGGCCGGTCGACATTGTCGGCGATGGCGTCGGTGGGGCTGTGTCGAATGACCTGGGCGAGGCGGCGATGAAGGCGCTTCACGTCGATCGCGCCGAGGCGCGCCAGCGCGCGATGCGCTATAGTTGGCAGGCCTGCGCCGAAATGTTCCTCGATGCAGTCGACGAAGCACTGGGGATGCCGCGCAGGCTGGTGGCCTGAACCCTTCGTCATCCACGGGCGAAGCGGCGGCGAAGCCGGCGCGCAGACCCGAGGATCCATTCCGTGACCTGCGAGCGTTTGCCGCGGTGGAGATTCCGCAGAATTGAGCCGGCGACGCGATCGCTCGTTCTCGGTGGGCGACTTCTCAATGGGTCAGGGAAAATAGCCGCGCTGTTCTGGGCCGTCGCAATCTTCGGCCGACGTAACGGAATGGATCCTCGGGTCTGCGCGTCCGCTTCGCTCCCGCGCCGCCCGTGGATGACGAAAGCACGGCGATCTCGCGACCGGACATGGCTGCCAGCGATCCAGCCTAGTCTAGAACAGCCTCCCGCCGTCCGGCACTTTGCGCTCGATGGCGCCGAGCACCACGGCGCCTTCTTCGTCCGGAAAGCCGAGCGTCAGCACTTCCGACATGAACGGACCGATCTGGCGCGGCGGGAAGTTGACCACCGCGAAGACCTGCCGGCCGATCAGCGTCTCCGGCGCGTAGTATTTGGTGATCTGCGCCGACGACTTCTTGATCCCGATAGCCGGGCCGAAATCGATCTTCAGCTTGAAAGCCGGCTTGCGCGCCTCCGGAAACGGCTCGGCCTCGACGATCGTGCCCGCACGGATGTCGACACGGTCGAAATCGGCAAAGCTGATCTCGGGCTTGCGCTCGCTACTGGAACTCATCGGGATATCGGCTTGGTTCAGGCGTTTCCGTGGGTCTCAAAGAGCACGCTGGACAGCGCGTCCTTGGCCGATGTACCCGACCAGACGACGAACTGGAAGGCCTGGAAATAGCATTCGCAGGCCTCTAACGCCGAGGACAAAAGCACCTCGACCTGCTGGCTCGACGGCTCGACCCCGCCGGCAAGCAGCAGCGACTGCCGGAACATGATCGCGCCTTCCTGCTCCCACAGATCGAAATGCCCGAACAGCATCTGTTCGTTGACGAGCGACAAGAGCCGCATCACTTCCAGCGCCCGCGTCTCGGGCACCTTGATGTCGAAGGCACAGGCCAAGTGCAGCGCCTCGAAATCCTCCATCCAGGAAAAGGAGACATGGTAGTCGGTCCAACTGCCGGCCACCGAAATGGAAATCTCGTCGTCGCCGGCGCGCTCGAAGGACCAGTCGTTGTTGTGGGCCACCTGCTCGATGACGTCCACCGGGTGGATTTCGCGGGAGAATTCGAGTTCGAGAAGTTCCATGGATGCTTCCTGTGTTCAGGGGAGCGCCACACGCTCCGCGGGGCACACACGACGAACAATCTTGTCTAGAACTCGGACGGCCAGGAACTTCTCAAACGCAAAGACCCCAGACCGGACCCCACCGCCCGGCGCACGACCCTGCTCCGAATCATGCAACAAATTCAGTCTATTGATCGGGAGTCGCGTGAACAGCCCAATTTTTCGCACTGCGTCATAAGCATGTGGAAAGGTCGCTGTCACAAAGATTCATGCAATGCCGGTAAGCGATTCACGGCAAAGCGATTTTTCGGATCGCGCTATGTGGAAAAGTTCAATAATTATTTTTTTGCGCGGGGCTTCGCAGCACCCGCAGGTGCGGCCTGTCCGGTCAGTTCAGCGAGCCTGGCCTCGAGCGCCTCGACGCGCGTCGCCAGCTGGATGTTGTCTTCCCTCGCCTTGACCGCCATCTCGCGCACGGCCTCGAATTCTTCGCGCTGCACCACATCCATGGAATTCAGCATGCGCTCGGCCTGCGCCCGGAACGCCGTCTCCACCTCGCGCCGCACGCCCTGGGCGGCGCCCGCCGCATCGGTCATCAGCTTGGCGAATTCATCGAGAACGCGGTTCGGTCCGGTCGACATGGCAGATCCTCGCTTTGTCGTTTTGACGTAGTGGCGCGAGGCGCGGAATGCAAGAACGTTGAGGGTTGATGCCTCCTCTGCGTTGCTATGGCGCACGGCTGTGCCATGCCTGCGCAAAGCATTCAAATCGCCCCAAGCTGTACTTGAAGACGCCAATTCGCCTATTGTGTTGCGTATCGCTTCAGCACTCTTCAAGGTCAACCAATGGCAACGCCCCCGCGCCGACCGATAAATCCGATGGCCGCCGCAGAAGCCGCCTTCAAGCCGGCCAAAAAACCAGCCGCCCCAATTCGCGAGCCCGCTGCCGCCCCGAACGTCAGAGAGCTTGTTTCGATCAGGATCGACCGGGCCGTGCTGGATCATTTCCAGGAAGATGGTCCCGGCTGGCAGGACAGGATCAACGACGCGTTGCGGCAGATGATAGCCACCAAGCCTCGGGATTGAGCTCCCCGCCTGTACGGTGTCCACCTTGCCTTGACCCCGCCAAAACCCTGCCGCATGGTCCGCGCCCAATCGTGACCATCATCGGGGAGACCCAGTTTGAGCGAATATTTCCTGCTGCCACTGGCCTCCCTGCCCTTCCCCAACATCGACCCCGTCATCGTCAATATCGGGCCGCTGGCGGTGCACTGGTACGGCGTCGGCTATATCGTCGGCATCCTCTTTGCCTGGTGGTACGCCAAGCGGCTGGTCACCAACGCCAGCCTTTGGCCGGACGGCAATCTGCCGATGAAGCCGGAAGACCTCGACGACTTCATCGTCTGGGCGGCGATCGGCGTGGTGCTCGGCGGGCGCATCGGCTACGTGCTGTTCTACGACCTGCCGCGCTACATTGCGCATCCGCTCGATATCTTCGCCGTCTGGCAGGGTGGCATGTCGTTCCATGGCGGCCTGCTTGGCGTCATCCTCGCCATGACGCTGTTTTCGCTCAAGCGTCATATCCACACCTGGACATTGTTCGACGTGGTCTCGGCCGGCGTCCCGGTCGGTCTCGGCCTTGTGCGTGTCGCCAACTTCATCAATTCGGAACTTTGGGGCCGCCCCTCGAACGTACCCTGGGCAATTGAATTCCCCAATGGTGGGCCGTTCACCCGCCACCCCAGCCAGCTCTACGAGGCCGTGCTCGAAGGCCTCGTGCTCTTCCTGGTGTTGCGTTTCCTGACCCATTCGCGGCTCAAGCTGAAGACCCCGCGCTTCGTCGGCGGCGCCTTCATCTGCGGCTATGGCCTGTCGCGCATCTTCGTCGAGTTCTTCCGCGAGCCCGACCAGCAGCTCGGCTATCTCCTCGGGACCAACTGGCTGACCATGGGCATGATCCTGTCCACGCCGATGGTGCTGGCCGGCATCTGGGCCATGGCGACGGCAAAGCCGGCGCCACAGTCGCAGGCGGCATGAGCCAGCTGAAGCAGCGCATCATAAGCCTGATCGGCGCGACGGGGCCGATCCCGGTCAGCGAATATATGGCGCTTTGCCTGTTCGATCCCGACGACGGCTATTACATGACGCGCGAGCCCTTCGGCGCCGCCGGCGACTTCATCACCGCGCCCGAGATCAGCCAGATGTTCGGCGAGCTTGTCGGCGTCTGGCTTTACCAGGCCTGGCAAGGCGCCGGCCGGCCCCTGCCCGCGACCTTTGCCGAGATCGGACCGGGCCGCGGCACGCTGATGAAGGATGTGCTGCGCACCTGGTCGCGGCTCGATCCTGCCCTCTCCGGCGACGCCTGGTTCGCCTTGATCGAGACCAGCCCGCGCCTTGTCGAAATCCAGAGAGAGACGCTTGCCGGCCAGGACGCAGAGCTGGCCTGGCACCTAACCATCGACACGCTGCCGCGACAGCCGCTGTTCATCGTCGGCAACGAACTGTTCGACGCGGTGCCGATCCGGCAGTTCGTGCATATCGGCGAAAGCTGGCGCGAACGCATGGTCGGCCTCGACGACAACGACGAGCTGCGCTTCTTCGCCGGCGCGGGCTCGCTCGATCCCACGCTGCTGCCCGATAATGCCTCGGACGCGCCTGAAGGCGCCATCGCCGAGGTGGCCCCCGCGCGCGCCGCGTTGATGGCGGCGATCGCCGAACGTATCGCCATGCAAGGCGGCGCGGGCCTTTTCATCGATTATGGCCATTTGCAGCCAGGCATCGGCGACACGCTGCAGGCCTTGCGCCGACACGAACACGAAGACGTGCTGGCCAATCCCGGCGAGGCCGATATCACATCCCACGTCGATTTCGCCGCCCTTGCCGCGGCAGCCCGCTCCGTCGGGCTCGGTGTCGAGACGTCGACTCAGGGCGAATTCCTGCTCGGCATGGGCCTGCTCGAGCGTGCCGGCACGCTCGGCGCCGATGCCGATGCCGAGACGCGTCAAGCCATTTCGGACGCGGTCGAACGCCTCGCCGGCCCCGACGCGATGGGCGAGCTGTTCAAGGTGATGAAGGTCCTGCCGGCACAGGCAGCAGCCTGAGCCAGACGGCCGTCCGTGCGGCCTGGCCCGCTGCGTCGTCCCAACTTCGCCTTGACGAAGCCGCCCCGCACGGACGACAAACCCAACCATGCTGAATCAGACCAGACCCGATCCGGTGCGCTCGCCGCTCCTTGAAACGGCGCAAGGCATACGTCACGGCTATTTCACCCGCATCGGCGGCGTCTCCGGCGGCATCTATCGGGGACTGAACATCGGCACGGGCTCCAGCGACGACCAAACATTGGTCGCCGAGAACCGGCGGCGCGTCGCCGCCTGGATGGGCGTGCCGGCGGATCACCTATTGACCGCGCACCAGATCCACTCTCCAGACGTGGTGATCGCCAGGGAAGCCTTCGCGGGGCCTCGCCCGAAGGCCGATGCCATCGTCACCGACCGTCCGGGCATCGCCATCGGGGCCTCGACAGCCGATTGCGGGCCGGTCCTCTTCGCCGACGCCCAGGCTCGCATCATCGGTGCCGCCCATGCCGGCTGGAAAGGCGCTTTCACCGGCGTGCTCGAAAACACCGTCGCCGCGATGGAGGGCCTCGGCGCCAGCCGTGAGCGCATCGTCGCCGTGCTTGGTCCCTCCATCGGGCCCGGCAATTACGAGGTCGGGCCGGAATTCGTCGCCCGCTTCATCGAGGCCGATGCCGGCAATGCCCGCTATTTCAGACCATCGAAGACTGCCGGCCACTCGATGTTCGACCTCAACCGATATACGGTCGACCGGCTGCGCAAGGCTGGCGTGACCGCCGAAGGCCTTGGCCGCTGCACTTACGCGGAAGAAGACCTTTTCTATTCCTACCGGCGCACCACACACCGCAAGGAAGCGGATTACGGGCGCCAGGTTTCGGCAATCGTTCTGGAGAAAGAGTAATGGCGCTGCATTTCGAACGTTCGGAATTCGACGCGCGGCGCGACCGGCTGCTGATCGAGATGGCCGAAAAGAAGCTCGACGCCGTGCTCCTGTTCGCGCAGGAGAGCATGTATTGGCTGACTGGCTACGACACGTTCGGCTTCTGCTTCTTCCAATGCCTTGTGGTGAAGGCCGACGGCTCGATGGTGCTGCTCACCCGTTCCGCCGATCTGAGGCAGGCGCGCCATACCTCGACCATCGAAAACATCGTGCTGTGGACCGATCGCCAGGGCGCCAATCCGGCGATCGAGCTGCGCAACCTGCTCAATGACCTCGATCTGCTCGGCGCCCGCATCGGCGTCGAATACGACACCCATGGCCTGACCGCCTACAATGGCCGGCGCCTGGACGAGCAGCTGCAGACCTTCGGCCAGATCGCCGATGCGTCCGGCATCGTCGGCCGGCTGCGCCTGTTCAAGAGCCCGGCCGAGGTCGCCAAGGCGGAAAAGGCCGCCAATCTTTCCGACGACGCGCTGGATGCCGCCTTGCCGCTGATCAAGCAGGGCGGCGACGAAGGGCTCATCCTCGCCGCCATGCAAGGCGCGGTCTTTGCCGGCGGCGGCGACTATCCCGCCAACGAGTACATCATCGGCTCAGGCGCCGATGCCCTGCTGTGCCGCTACAAGGCTGGCCGGCGCAAGCTCACCAAGAACGACCAGCTGACGCTGGAGTGGGCCGGCGTCTTCCACCACTATCATGCCCCGATGATGCGCACCGTTTTGACCGGCAAGGCGTCGAAACGACACCAGGAGTTGTTCGATGCCGCCCGCGCCGCCTTGCTCGCGGTCGAAAAGGCGATGACGCCGGGCAACACCTTCGGCGATGTCTTCGACGCGCATGCCCGCACGCTCGAGGCGCACAATCTGACCAAGCACCGGCTGAACGCCTGCGGCTACTCGGTCGGCGCCCGCTTCACGCCGTCCTGGATGGACATGCCGATGTTCTACCAGGGCAACCCGGAACCGATCGCGCCCAGCATGACGCTGTTCGCGCATATGATCATCATGGACTCCGAGACCGAGACCGCGATGACGCTGGGCCGGACCTACCTCACCACGGAATCGGCGCCAAAGCCGCTGTCGCGCCATGATCTCGACTTGATCGTGCAGTGAATCCATGATGGTTGGTTCACGCGGGGGCGTTCGCCAATAGGGAGTTTTCAGGCAGATGAGACGATCGCAGGTGACGACCGTGTCATTGCTTGCGGCGCTGGCGCTTGGCGCTTGCACCAACGCCAAGGACGTTCTGGAACCTTCAGCCATCACTCCGCCGGCAAGTTCAGCCCAGCCTTTGCCCGCCACGCAGGGCACGTCGACGACCGCCACATCTCCGACCACGACCGCGCCGGCACCTTCGACGGCGCCGTCGTCCACGACACCGGCCACGCCCACCAAGACCGCCGTCCTCGCCAAGACACGGCTGCAGGTGGCGCCAATCGTCGGCGCGTCCGTGGACGCTGCGGCGCCCTTGACAGCGGAACTGCAGACCCGTGCCAGGCAGCGCGGCCTGACGCTTGTCGGCAGCACGGATCAGACGGCGACACATGTGCTGAAAGGCTATTTTTCGACGATGTCGGAGGGCAAGGAAACGACCGTCATCTATGTCTGGGACATCTACGACCCGTCCGGAAACCGGCTGCACCGCATCAATGGCCAGCAGAAGGCGGCTGCGGTCGGCAGCGGCGAGGGTTGGCCCGCGGTGACGCCCGCGACCATGCAGGCCATTGCCGACCAGACGATCGACCAGTTCGCCGCCTGGCTCGGCGGCGGTGGCGCCGGGTGACCAACTGTTTGCCGGCCAAACTGTTGCCGGCTTGCGATGTTTTCCGTGTTTGTTGCGGTCGCCGGAAGGATTCCCCACAACGAGGCTTGCAATACCGGCGCGGGCCGCTAAAAGCCCGCATAAAAGGCATATGAGAGTCTCTCCGGCCTCTCCATCCTTCACCAGGAACGGTGCATGAAGCTTTTCGCGGGCAATTCCAACCGGGTGCTGGCCGAGGCGGTCGCTCGCTATCTCAACATCCCGCTGGGTAAGGCCAGCGTCAGGCGCTTCGCCGATCAGGAAATCTTCGTCGAGATCCAGGAAAACGTGCGCGGCGAGGATGTCTTCATCCTGCAGTCGACCTCTTATCCGACCAACGATCATCTTATGGAACTGCTGATCATGATGGACGCCTTCATGCGCTCGTCGGCCAAGCGCATCACCGCGGTCATCCCCTATTTCGGCTATGCTCGGCAGGACCGCCGCGCCTCGGGGCGCACGCCGATCTCGGCCAAGCTGGTCGCCAACATGATCACCCGCGCCGGCGCCAACCGCGTGCTCACGCTCGACCTGCATGCCGGCCAGATCCAGGGTTTCTTCGACATCCCGACCGACAATCTGTTCTCGGTGCCAGTGATGGCCCGCGACGTGAAGGCCAAATACAAGCAGCTCGGTAATGTCGTCGTCGTGTCGCCCGATATCGGCGGCGTGGTGCGGGCGCGGGCGCTGGCCAAGCGTTTCGACGCGCAACTGGCCATCGTCGACAAGCGCCGCGAACGCCCCGGTGAATCGGAAGTCATGAACATCATCGGCGCTGTCGCCGGCAAGGATTGCCTGTTGATCGACGACATCGTCGATTCCGGCGGCACGCTTTGCAATGCGGCCGACGCGCTGCTCGCCAATGGCGCGACCTCCGTCACCGCCTACATCACCCATGGCGTGCTTTCCGGCGGCGCGGTGGCACGCATCGCCGGCTCGAAGCTGCAAGAACTGGTGATCACCGATTCCATCCAGCCCAGCCAGGCCGTGCTCGACGCGCCGAACATCCGTGTCATTTCGATCGCCGACCTGATGGGTGAAGCGATCTCGCGCACAGCGACGGAAGAGTCGGTGTCGAGCCTGTTCGACTGATTATCGTGCGTAACGCAGCAGCGTGACACCTTGTGCAAGGCGCTCCGTGCCGAGCGGCTTCAACGCCAGTGACAGGCCGGGCTGGAAATACGGCTTGCCGCCGCCCAGCACGACCGGATGCACATAGAGCCGGTACTCGTCGATCAGGCCCGCGCGTGCAAGATGGGCGGCCAATTCGGCGCCGGACACGGAAATCTCGCTGTCCGTTTCCGCCTTGAGCGACCTTGCCACCGCCTCCGCGTCGCCCTTCACCAGACGAGCATTCGGCCCGACCTCTTGAAGCGTGGTTGAAAACACGATCTTCGGCGTTTCCCGCCAGGCGCGCGCAAAATCCCGCTCGACGTCTTCGGCGGCAATCTCTCGCTCGGGGCTGTCCCAAAAGCGCATGACGTCATACATCCTGCGCCCGCACAGCGCGATCGACGTCCGCCTCATCTCGTCGTTGAAATGCTGGTGCAATTCTTCCTCGGGAACCGGCAGGTCGATGTCTCCGCTCGGCCCGGCAATGTAGCCATCCAGCGATGTCAGCATGGCATAGACGATCGTCGCCACCAGCGTTCCTCCGATTTTGCCTCCCCACAAAGAGAAACATAACCGATTGCAATTTGCAATCAGTATTCGGCAAACGGAACCCAGACTGAGAACCGGCGCATCAACTCAATGCTGACGGCGCTGTTTCACGCGGCGATCGGACCACCGATGCGCCGCGGGTTCTCACCGGCATCGCGCGCGCCGCGCATATAGCCGCGCGGCGAGGTTCCGAGCATGCGCTTGAACATGGTGATGAAGGCCGGCACGCTGTCATAGCCGAGATCGAGCGCCACCCTGGTGATCGGCTCGCCGTCGGCGAGCCTCGGCAGTGCCGCGAACAGGCATGCCTGCTGGCGCCAGGTCGAGAGCGACAGCCCGGTCTGGCGATGGAAGGCGCGGGTGAAGGACCGCCGGCTCATGCCCGCGGCATCCGCCCATTCGTCGATCGTCGCATGCGGCGAAGGGGCCGCCACGAAGCGTCGGCAAAGTGCCGCGAGCTTCGGATCGGACGGAAACGGCAAGCCCAGCGGCCGTTCCGGCAGGTTCGGGATCTCGTGCAGCAAAAGTCCCATGACGAGCGCGGCGCGCCCTTCGTACTCGCCGCCCTGCGGCAGCTTCTCCGATTCAACGATCAGGCTGTGCATCAGCTCGGTGATACCGACGACGCGCAAACCTTCCGGCAGGCCGGCAATGGCGTCCGGCATCACATAGACCGAGCGCATCGAGACATCGCCCAGCATCTCCACGGAATGCTCGGTGCCGGCCGGTATCCACATCGCGTGGTCGGGCGGCACCATCCAGCGCCCGTGCCTCGTCGTCACCAGGACCACGCCGACCAGCGCATGCAAAAGTTGGCTGCGGCTGTGGCGGTGCCGCGGCACGTGATAGCCGTCCGGGTACTCCGTCGGTAGCGCGACCGCCGGCCCGACGGCCTGTTCCAGCCATTGCCAGCGGCTTTCATGCAACCGGCCGAGCTCGGCGGCGTCGCCCCTGAATATCTCCCGGCTATTTGGCATCGGATGTGGCCCACTTGCGAAACTATTGGACCAAACCACGAAAGAAGTCGCTTGGCAACAGGCCTATAAGGCCGCCTGCGGTTCGCCGCGAGAAGACCACGGAGCATTGCCTTGACTGATACGACCGCCACCTCCGTCGCCGCACCGGCGCCGGCAAGCAACATCTCGGCGCAAGCGACGGCCTTCACCGTCATTCTTGCGGTGAGCTTCTGCCACTGCGTCAACGACATCATGCAGTCGCTGCTTTCGGCGATCTATCCGCTGCTCAAGGACAATTACGGCCTCGATTTCTGGCAGATCGGCCTTTTGACCTTCACCTTCCAGGTGACGGCCTCGCTGCTGCAGCCGGTGATCGGCATGATCACCGACAAACGGCCGATGCCCTATTCCTTGCCTTGGGGCATGGCCTCGTCGCTGGTCGGCCTGGTGGTGCTCGCTCACGCCGGCCACTACTGGCTGCTCCTGATCGGCGCCTCGCTGATCGGCATCGGCTCGGCGATCTTCCATCCGGAATCCTCGCGCATCGCCCGCTTCGCCTCGGGCGGCCGCTTCGGCCTCGCGCAGTCGCTGTTCCAGGTCGGCGGCAATTTCGGCCAGGCGATGGGGCCGCTGCTCGCCGCCTTCATCGTCGTGCCGTTCGGGCAGACCAGCATCTCGTGGTTCACCATCGGCTCGCTGATCGGCATTGTCGTGCTGTGGCGGGTGGGCGGCTGGTACAGCCGGCTGCGCGCCTCGATGGCCACCCGCAAGCAGGCTGCCCACGTGTCGCCCCTCGCGCGCAAGAAGGTCATGTGGGCATTGGCCGTGCTGACGCTGCTGGTGCTGACCAAGAACGCCTATATCGCATCGCTTTCCAGCTACTACACCTTCTACGCCATGCATAAGTTTGGGGTTTCGGTGCAGATGAGCCAAGTGATGCTGTTCCTGTTCCTCGGCGCCTCGGCGCTCGGCATCCTGCTCGGCGGCCCGTTCGGCGATCGCTACGGCCAGAAGGCGATGATCTGGTTCTCGATCGTCGGCGTTCTGCCCTTCACGCTGGCGCTTCCCTACGCCAATCTGGAATGGACGATGGTGCTGACCGTGCTGATCGGCCTGATCCTGTCGTCGGCCTTCTCCAACATCGTCGTCTTCGCCCAGGAGCTGATGCCGGGCCGCGTCGGCCTGATCGCCGGCATCTTCTTCGGCTTCGCCTTCGGCATGGGCGGCATCGCCGCCGCGGTGCTCGGCGTCGTCGCCGACATCAAGGGCATCGACTTCGTCTACCAGATCTGCTCGTACCTGCCCTTACTCGGCCTGTTGACGGTGTTCCTGCCCAACATGAAGGAAGCAAGGAAAGCCTGATTGCCGGCGAGCGCCGGAAAAACCGGAGCAAGACACGCGCCTCATGGAGGATGTCTTTCCGTCGGTCCGGGCTGGGTCAGTTTCTTCTCCGCAGACCCAGGCGCTGCGAAAGCGCGGTGAGAAGGCGTTTGGGACCGCTGACAGACCGCAGCATGAGCAAATTCGCTGACGCGCCGCGCTCCCGCCTCGGTAAGGCTGCGAATTGGTCGGGAAGGTCTTGCAGCGTCGCCGTCCAGAGCAGCCGGTCCAATTGCGCAACATCGGCAGATCTCGGATCGTAACGTTCGCTCCGCAGCGCCTTCACAAGCAAATCCTGGAAATCCGCAGGGTTGTCCGCCAGTTGGACATTCCGCAGGTGCTTGAAATGTTCAAAGCCGCGAAACGCAAAGGAAGTCGCTACGATCGACTTCCGGTTATACAGCGCTTCGGCAGTCTTAATGTTGGTGCCGCCGCCTTCGAGTATCGGAAGGATCACGACATCGGTGATCTCGATCAGCGCGCTGAGGGTCCCGGCATCCTGCACGCCGAGCAATTCGGTTCGGGCATGATTGACGTCCCCACCGAGCAGAAATCTTTGATCGCTCTGGATCTGACCGGCAACGCCTCCGACTACCACAATGCGTTCGGCAGGTGACAGGAAGCCGAGGTCCGGCTTCGTCAGTTCAAGAAATCCATTGGCATTGGGTGGACGGCCCGACCCGACGAACAGCGCCGTACGCAGGCCGGCAAACCGCGATGCCCAGCGGTCGAGGCCGACGGGCATTTCTCGCGGCCATATGCCGTTGGCGGCGACCACCACGCCTGGATTGAGCTTGCGAAAATAAGCGGCATCCTGCTCGCTGACGGCGACAACCAGGTCCGCCTTCGAAGCAAGGTCGGACTCGATGTCCGCCGCGCGTCGAGCGCTCCAGAGGTCCGTTTCCGAGCCCGGTATGGCGGCTTCTCGCGCCAGCAACTCCTGTTCGACGTTCTGCGAACTGTACACGATTGAAAAGCGGGCCTTTGGCTTGCATGTCTCCATGTACCCGCGCAAAGCCGGCCAAAGCCAACATTGCTCCAGCGCGATGATATCAGGCCGGAAGTCGTCGAGGAATTTTGCGATTTCGCGGCGATGGGACCTGCTGCTCGCGATGAATTCGGCAGTGGCGACGTCGGAACGCCATTTGCGTCTGGCCATCTTCTTGCGAAACCGGCGCGGCATCTCGATGAAAAGATCGCCGGCCTCCATCTCCCGCCTGGCGCTGCGGTTGGGAGTAACGACGATATGGCGTGTTTCCCATCCACGATCCCGCAATACCCTGTGGATGGCATTTGCCCTTAACTGACCGCCATGGACCGGCCGCCAGATCGAAAACGTTCCCAGCGAAACATACCTCATCGGATCGGCGTGATAGGGCGACCGCTGGCATGGAATGGCGGTCTCGACATCGCATTCATTTTCTCGCTCCCGTATCCAAGTGGGACGCTACCATTCGACGCCGAGTCTGGACATGATGTTGGCGGATGGATGCGAGGTACGCCTTGGGCGGAACTTGGCGATTTTCAAAGGTGAGAACATGGGCGCCAACACCCCCCGAATAAGCGGCTTCGTCATCACCTATAACAGCGGCGAGATTCTCAAGACATGCCTCCGCTCCCTCCGATTTGTCGACGAACTGATTGTCGTCGACAAATCATCGACGGACAAAACACCTTCCGTGGCAGCCGCCTACGCCGACAAGGTCATCTCTGTCCCGTGGTCGCCGCTGCCCACTGAGACGAGGTTCGTTGCCTACGAAGCATGTTCCCATGATTTTATCCTCTATCTGGACCACGACGAATGCCTCAGTGTCGAAGGCATCCATTGGGTGAGGGAAAATGCAGGCTCGCATCCCGCTGGCGTTTTCCGCTTCCCGAAGCGCGAATATATCCTAGGGCGTCACGACGAAGACGCTTATTACTGGCCTTCCTACAATATACGTGCTTTCCGCCGAGGCTCGGCTGAATTCGTTTCAACGCTTCATGAGGAGGTCGGCCGCATAAAAGGAGATGTCCATGATGTCCCCCATGATAGAGGTGTGTGCATTCATAATCTGTCCCACCGGGACACTCATCAATGGATCGAAAAGACCAATCGCTATACCAACGTGCGAGACAGGGTTTCTTCTTTCGACGCCGCCACGCCGCTGGAAACCTTCGCCCAAGAGCGAATAGCCTTCTGGCTGGCCCAGTCGAAATCCCGGTCCGACTATGTTGTCTCAGCAGCGCTTCTGCGGGCAGTCTATGACATTGTGGATAGGGTGAAGCTCTGGGAAGCGCAGGACGGTCTGGATGGCGACCGAGCCTTTGCCGCCGTCTGCGCTGAATTGGAGGCGACTTACGATATCGCGGATCGGGCGAAGCTCTGGGAGGCTCAGGGCGGCCCTGACGGGAAAGCGGTGTTCGCTGCGGTCCGCGCGGAACTGGAAGCCAGGAACGATGCATTCAGGCCCCGGCACCGCCGGGCAAATGCGAAAATTCCGCGGCACGGACAAAAGCCTTCGCTCAAAGCTGCTATGAAGAAGATCGGCTCGCGTCTGATGGGAAAAAAGGGTTGACGCCGGGAAACGTTCGAAACCCTTCTCCATTGCGTATCCTGACCTTTCTGGCCCGCCATGGGACAGCCAGATATCCCACCGCGCTCCAGGATTTGAGGGCGATGTTCGCCGCGCAGATGCCCGACGTGGCACACCATGTGCTTGTGATCGACAATTCCCTGCCGGAGGGTCAGCGCGCCAACCTTGATGGCGGAATCGAATTGATCGGAGGCTCAAACTCCAGCTGGGAATTCTCCGCATGGGACAACGGCATTGCCCATTTCGGCAAACGTGTGAATGACTATGATCTGGTCCATCTCGCCACGTCTGCATTCGCTGAATATACGCCGGACCATCTCAAGCTGATCGATCAGAACGTCGTGCGGCATCTGCCAGGCTTGAATGCAGTGCTCGGCCATGTCGATTTCTACAATGAACCTGGGGCGATGTTTGGAATTCCCTCGCAGGCATGGCTCCGCAGCTCGTTCATTTTGCTGCAACCCAGGCACTTGAAAGCCCTGGGATCGATGGTCGGTGTGACCGACGGCGCGCAGATTTTCAGCGGGGATCCGCTTGCGCCCTTCCGGGAAGACGCGCCAATCTCGTACAGCTACAGGCAGCTATTGGTTGGATGGCTTACCGGAGCCGGGACCGGGCAAGGGCCTGCATGGCACTCCAGGTTCGATCTCACAGGCGAAATGCTGCCTTTTTTCGAGAGCAAGGCAAAAGCGATCCTCAACGAGCAGATGCTGACGAACCGGTTGCTCGCGATTGGCTGTACGATCGTCGATATCACCTGGTTTGCACGAAAGGCCAAGGCTGCGAACAGCATATCCTTGGGCGACATCCCCGATTGGCGAACTCAGCTTCGACCAAGGGTGGGGGCCAAATTCGCGCGCCTCCTCGGTAAGCCCGGTCGAGGGAGACGGCCCTAGCAGAT
The DNA here is from genome assembly GCF_000427725.1 of Mesorhizobium sp. WSM3224. GTDB lineage: Bacteria > Pseudomonadota > Alphaproteobacteria > Rhizobiales > Rhizobiaceae > Mesorhizobium. Next base: position 29,356 of record NZ_ATYO01000037.1, read on the forward strand.
AAGACCGGGCACGATTTCGTGCCTCATCCTCCTTGCAGCACCCGCCCGGCGGCGGGTGCCTTCGTGTTTGGCGACCGGCCTCAGGCTCTGAAGAAGGCCAACAGGTCGGCGTTGATGACATCGGCGTGGGTCGTCGCCATGCCGTGCGGAAAGCCCTTGTAGACCTTGAGCTCACCCTTCTTGAGCAGCTTGATCGAAAGCAGCGCGGAGTCGGCGATCGGGACGATCTGGTCGTCGTCGCCATGCATGACCAGTACCGGCACGTCGATCCTCTTCAGGTCCTCGGTGAAGTCGGTTTCCGAGAAGGCTTTGATGCAGTCGTAATGCGCCTTAGCGCCGCCCATCATGCCCTGGCGCCACCAATTGTCGATGACGCCTTCGGAAACCTGGGCGCCTGGACGGTTGAAGCCGTAGAACGGACCGGCGGGCACGTCATGGAAGAACTGGGCCCGGTTGGCCGAAAGCGCCGCGCGAAAACCGTCGAACACCTCGATCGGCAGGCCGCCGGGATTGGCCGGCGTCTTCAACATGATCGGCGGCACCGCACCGATCAGCACGGCCTTGGCGACGCGGCCTCCGCCGCCATATTGGGCGACGTAGCGCGCGACCTCGCCGCCGCCCGTCGAATGACCGACATGGATGGCGTCCTTGAGGTCGAGATGCCTGGCAAGCGCCGCCACGTCGGCGGCATAGGTGTCCATCTCGTTGCCGGTGTCGGTCTGGCTGGAACGACCATGGCCGCGCCGGTCATGGGCGATGACGCGGTAACCTTTTGACAGGAAGAACAGCATCTGGGCGTCCCAGTCGTCGCTGCTCAGCGGCCAGCCATGGTGAAAGACGATCGGCTGACCAGTCCCCCAATCCTTGTAGAAGATCTGCGTGCCGTCCTTGGTGGCGATCGTGCCGCTGCCCGAGCCTGACTTGGTCTGCGAGGTCATCTCAATCTCCTTTTTAAATGCCGCGATAAACAATATCGCGATAAGCATCTTCGTAGTGGAGATCGAAACCCTTGTCCACGAAAATATATATCGCGATATCATTTTTCGTGGTACACAATGGATGCTCAGTCGGCAAAAGGAATGCGCCGTGCCTCTCCCGTTGGACAATCAGCTCTGCTTCACGCTCTACGCCACCTCAATGGCGATCAATCGCACCTACAAGCCGATGCTGGACGAGATGGGGATCACCTATCCGCAATATCTGGTGCTCAATGCGCTGGGAGAGGCGGACGGCATGTCGGTGGGCAGCATCGCGCATCGGCTCGCCTTGGAATCGAGCACCATTACGCCGCTGGTGAAACGAATGGAGCAGGCTGGCCTTGTCACCCGCCAGCGCAGCCAAACCGACGAGCGTCAGGTGCAGGTGGACCTGACCTCCAGCGGACGAACCTTGCTCGTCCAGTGCAATTGCCTGAACGAGACCCTGATCGAGCGGTCAGGAATGAAACTGGCTGAGCTCGATGCCTTGAACCGGCAAATCCGGGCGCTGCGCAATGCGCTGAATGGCGGCCTAGTGGTCGATACCGTCTGAGACGGATGAGAAAGGGTCGGATGCGGATCAGGCCTCGATCGTCACCGGCGGCAGTTGGGGCGCCTCCAACCCCTGGAACGGGTCGCGCCAGGCGTCGATCGCCTCGAGCCGGCCATACCACCGCCGGATCGACGGATAGTCGTCGAGCGGCAATCCGGCGACGTCGTTGAAGGGCAGGAACGTCGCCATGCGGAAGTCCGCGTAGGAGACGGAAGCGCCGGCCAGCCACTCCCGCCCGGAAAGCTCGGGCTCGAGGACTGCCGCGGCTCTATGGAACTGCCTGAGCCCCTCCTCGACGAGCGCCTGATCGATCGGACCGATGCCATAGCGCTGCTTGGTTCCGCGCTCGAAATGCACCATGTCGCAAGCGAATGCGAACCGTTCCTTGCCCCAGCTTATCCAGCGGATCATGTCCGGCTCGCCGTCACCGGTGCGCCAGAAATCCGCATGCGTCTCGCGCGAAAGCCGGCAGGCGATGGCGTCGGCCTCCCACAGGCTCCATCCCGTTCCTACGAGTATGGGCAATGTCAGATTGGGGTTGAGCGCGCGATAGCGTTCGGCCTGCCCCGGCGCCGTGGGCGATGCGAACTCAAACGCGATCTCAGCCTTCAGATGGCGCGCCGTCGCGACCGCGAGGCGAGGATTGGGATTGCGGCTGAACAGCAGTTTCATATCGGTCCTCGTGGGTAGGTTGCATGCCGCAGGACGACTGAAATCCGTCCAGTCCTACATTTGTCACAAATGGGATTGTCGGTTTATGCTTTGGGAGCTGAAAAAGCACCCTGCAAGCCTTCCAGCCCAACCGCTTGCGCCTTCGCCTACCTTCCGCTATAGAGCCGCCACCCGCGTAGACACCCTTGGAGGCAACGCGGAGGAAGGCCGGCCAGGCCTGCTTGATCCCCAGACGCATTTGGATCGCCAAACGCATCGGACAGATCGTGCAAGGCCGCGACGGCTTTCGACGTTTGCGGCTGGCCTCGTGCTTGCCGCAAGCGCTCCATAACACGCGAAAGGAAATGCCATGAGCCACGATGCTTATGAGCTCAAAGCCGAAGCGCGCGAACAGGTCGGTAAGGGGTCCGCCCGTGCAGTTCGTCGCAACGGTAAAGTGCCTGCAGTTATTTACGGCGACAAGCAGCCTCCCCTGGCGATTGCGCTCAACTACAAGGACCTCTTCTACAAGATCCATGGCGGCGGGTTCCTGACCACGATCGCCACGATCGATGTCGACGGCAAGAAGATCCAGGTCCTGCCGAAGGATTTCCAGCTCGACCCGGTCAAGGATTTTCCTGTCCATGTCGACTTCCTGCGCATCGGCAAGGACACCCAGGTCAATGTCGACGTGCCCGTCCACTTCATCAATGAGGACAAGTCGCCCGGCATCAAGCGCGGCGGCGTGCTCAACATTGTCCGCCACGAAGTCGAGTTCCACTGCCCGGCCAACGCGATCCCGGAATTCATCACCGTCGATCTCACCGGCACCGACATCGGCGACTCGATCCACATCTCGTCGGTCCAGCTGCCGGCCGGCGTCAAGCCGGTCATCTCCGATCGCGACTTCACCATCGCGACCGTTGCCGGCTCGTCGGCGATGAAGCCGGAGACGGAAGCGACGACCGAGGCGGCCGAGTCTGAAGAGGCGGCTCCCGCCTCCGAAGAGAAGTAATTTCTTCCGCGCCAGGAGACGGCGATGCTTGTCTTTGCAGGCCTCGGCAATCCGGGCGCGAAATACGAAAACAACCGGCACAATGTCGGCTTCATGGCGGCGGACGCGATTGCCCGCCGCCATTCCTTTTCGCCCTGGTCGAGAAAATTCCAGGGTCTGATTTCAGAGGGCACGCTCGGCGGCGAGAAGGTCCTGCTCATCAAGCCGCAGACCTTCATGAATCTCTCCGGACAGTCGGTCGGCGAGGCGCTGCGCTTCTACAAGCTCGGACCGGCCGCGCTTACCGTTTTCTATGACGAGATCGACCTTGCCGCCGGCAAGCTCAGGGTCAAGGTCGGCGGCGGTTCCGGCGGCCACAACGGCATCCGCTCGCTCGACCAGCATGTCGGCAACGCCTATCGCCGGGTGCGCATCGGCGTCGGCCATCCAGGCGTCAAGGAGATGGTGCACGGCCACGTCCTTGGCGATTTCGCCAAGGCCGATCGCGAATGGCTCGATGTCCTACTCGGGGCAATCGCCGACGACGCTGGCTTGCTGGCCAAGGGCGACGACAGCTCGTTCATGAACCGCGTCACGCTGGCCTTGCGCGACAAGCTCGTGCCGACAAGCGACGACGACCGCCCGCCGCCCAAGGCGCCGAAGCAGCAAAGCCATGTCCGCCAGGCGCGTCCGCAGCAGCCGGCGGTCAAACCGCCCGAAAGCGGCCCGATGGCCGCCATGCTGAAGAAGCTGTTCGGTGGCAAGGACTGAACCTCGACAGAATCGCAGCAGAGCGATGGCGGCGCTGACTTCCACAATTGGTGGACCTTCGCCACAAGTTGGAACCGTCATGGGTCTGAAGCGATGCCGAGGATCGCAAGGGCTTGACGTTCATCACCCCTATCGCCCATAGCCCACATCAAAATCGAATTCCGACAGGACTGGACGAACATGGGTTTCAAATGTGGCATCGTTGGCTTGCCCAACGTCGGCAAGTCGACGCTGTTCAACGCTTTGACCAGGACGGCCGCGGCGCAGGCCGCCAACTATCCTTTCTGCACCATCGAGCCGAACACCGGCGAGGTGGCGGTGCCGGATCCGCGCCTGGAGAAAATCGCGGCGATCGGCAAGTCGAAGGAGATCATCCCGACCCGCATCTCCTTCGTCGATATCGCCGGTCTGGTGCGCGGCGCCTCCAAGGGCGAAGGGCTGGGCAATCAGTTCCTCGCCAACATCCGCGAGGTCGACGCCATCGTGCATGTGCTGCGCTGCTTCGAGGATGACGACATCACCCATGTCGAAGGCCGCATCGACCCTGTCGCCGACGCCGAGACGGTCGAGACAGAGCTGATGCTTGCCGACCTTGAAAGCCTCGAGCGCCGCATCGCCCAGATCCGCAAGCGCGCCGCCGGCAAGGATAAGGAAGCCATGGCGGTCCTGCCGATGATGGAGGCAGCGCTTGAACTGCTGCAGGCCGGCAAGCCGACGCGCCTCCTGCTCAACGGCATCGCGCAGGAGGATCTGCGCATCCTGCAAGGGCTGAACCTGCTCACCTCACATCCCGTTCTCTATGTCTGCAATGTCGCCGAGGCGGACGCCGCCACCGGCAACGAGCACACCAAGGCGGTGGAGAAGATGGCGGCCGCGCAGGGCGCCGGCACGGTGGTGATCTCGGCGGCGATCGAGGCGGAAGTCGCTCAGCTTTCCGACGAAGAGGAAATGGAGTTCCTTGCCTCGCTCGGCCTCGATGAGCCGGGCCTCAACAAGGTGATCCGCGCCGGCTACGAACTGTTGCAGCTGATCACCTATTTCACCGTCGGGCCGAAGGAGACGCGCGCCTGGACGATCCACAAAGGCGACAAGGCGCCGCAAGCGGCCGGCGTCATCCACACCGACTTCGAACGCGGCTTCATCCGCGCCCAGACGATCGCCTACAACGACTTCGTCACGCTGGGCGGCGAAGTGGCGGCCAAGGAAGCCGGCAAGGCGCGCGACGAAGGCAAGGAATATGTCGTCCAGGACGGCGACATCATGCTGTTCAAGTTCAACACCTGATCCGCCAGGAGACCCGGCGATGATAAAAACCTTCGTCGTGGACAATGATCGCCTGCGCCTCACCGAGGATCTCTCGGCCGATGGCGACAGGGTCGTCTGGGCCGATCTCTTCAACCCGACCAAGGAGGAAGAGGCGCGCATCGAGAGCTGGCTAGGCATCGCCATCCCGACCCGCGAGGAGATGGAAGAGATTGAGATTTCGAGCCGCCTCTACATCGAGGACGGCGCCTACTTCATGACCGCCGTGCTGCCGGCGCAGACCGAGGCCGACGACCCCTTGATGTCGCCGGTGACTTTCGCGCTCGCCGGCAAGAGGCTGATCACCATCCGCTACCATGAGCCCAAGGCCTTCAAGACCTTCCCGCTGCGCGCCGAGAAAGTGGCGACCGGCTGCACCAGCGGCGACACCATCCTGATTGGTCTTCTCGAAGCGATCGTCGACCGGCTCGCCGATATCCTTGAGCGCGCCGGGCGCGATGTGGAAGCGATCTCGCGCGACATCTTCGAGGCGCGCTCGACCAAGGCCTCGAAGCGCAACCGCGATTTCCAGGAGCTTTTGAAAGGCATCGGCCGCAAGGAGGACCTGGCTTCCTCCGTCCGCGACAGCCTGATCTCGCTGCAGCGTCTTGCCGGCTTTCTCGCCCATGTCGCGGACCAGACCAAGATGAGCAAGGATGTGCGGGCTCGCATCAAGACCCTGTCGCGCGATGTTCTCTCGCTCGCCGACCACGCCACCTTCCTGTCGCAGAAGATCTCCTTCCTGCTCGACGCCACGCTCGGCATGATCTCGATCGAGCAGAACGCCATCATCAAGATCTTCTCGGTCGCCGCCGTCATCTTCCTGCCGCCGACGCTTGTCGCCTCGATTTACGGCATGAACTTCGACATCATCCCCGAGCTCAAATGGGAGCTCGGCTATCCCTTCGCCATCGGCCTGATGGTGCTCTCGGCCATCCTGCCCTTCTGGTATTTCCGCCGCCGCGGCTGGCTTTGACGCCATCGGCCGGCGACGGCTGCCTTGGCTGGCTTGCCAGAAAGGGCTTGACCAAATCGCAGTTGGCCTTCATCCGGGGTGCCCGACCTGAGGGATCGTACATTCGTCAACCGGATTGCCGACATGACCGGAAAGACTTGGGCTTATGAGGATTTCGTCGAGGGCGCCTCGCTCGACCTTGGCAGCAAGGACGTAAGTGCTGCCGAAATCATCGAATTCGCCAGCGAGTTCGACCCGCAGCCGATGCATCTCGACGAGGCAGCAGGCAAGGCGAGCATCCTCGGCGGGCTTTCGGCTTCGGGCTGGCACACCTGCGCGATGTTCATGCGCATGCTGTGCGACGCCTTTCTGCTCGATTCGACCTCGCAGGGTTCGCCTGGCATCGAGCATGTGAAATGGAAGAAGCCGGTGCTGGCCGGCGACCGTCTCACCGGCAAGCTCACCATTCTGGCCAAGCGTCAGTCAAAATCCAGACCTCAACTTGGCCTCATTACGATGCGCAGCGAGCTCGTCAACCAGCACGGCGAGAGTGTCTTCGAGCTTGAGAACACCGGCATGTTCCTCACCCGCGAGGCCATGGCATGACGCTCGACGAGTATTTCCTCATCGGTGAAACCGTCACCCTTGGCTCGCACAGGTTCGAGCCCGAAGAGATCAAGGCGTTCGCCAGAAAATACGATCCGCAGGTCTTCCATGTCGATGAAGAGGCGGCGAAGAAAAGCGTGCTTGGCGGGCTCTGCGCCTCGGGCTGGCACACAGCGGCCACCTGGATGAAATACAACCTCGAAAAGCGCATGGAGACCGAAGGCGTGCGCTGGACCGGCCCTGGCCCGCAGCCCGAATTCGGCCCCTCGCCGGGCTTCCGCAACCTGAAATGGCTGAAGCCGGTCTATGCCGGCGAGACGGTGACCTTCACCCGCACCGCGCAGGCGCACCGCCCGCTTGCCGGCCGCCCGGGCTGGAACCTGCTCACGCTGCGCTCGGAAGGTTTCGATTCGACCGGCGACAAGGTCATCGAATTCGACAGCGCCGTGCTGGTGAAGGTGGGGTGAGGCGCCCTTTCCTTCTCCCCTTGTGGGAGAAGGTGGATCGGCGCGCAGCGCCGAGA
>NZ_ATYO01000038.1 GCF_000427725.1 Mesorhizobium sp. WSM3224
CACGCGGCGACCGTATGTGAGGTTCTGAGGGCGCTCCAGAGCGCGCCGTCAGTCCCGCCAAGGCAGGTCCCGGGCCAGGAGACGCAAAGCTACATCCCGCCACGTCCAGTGTGGCGCCGTGCTCAATCAGCGCAAGACCAAGCCGCTGCGCGGCGGCTGGACAGCCGGCCTTGCGCCGATCTGCGCGCGACGCTTTCGAGCGCCCTATGGTCGGGACGAACAGCTGCCCCACGATCAAACCAACAGCTAGCAGATCAACCTCTTGACCCAATGGCCCTCATGTGAGGGGGGAGATTGGCAGCTTCCGCGTCTGCGCTTACCCCACCACCCTCAAATTCGACAACTCGTTCGCGATTTCCTTGAAATTGTCCGAAAGCGTCGCTCCGGTCGCGTTCCAGAACAGCTTGGCCGGTTTGCTGGGATCGGTCGGATCCTTGCGGAAGCGGGAATCCGAAGAGCAGGCCTTCAGCGCGGCCATCGCCTTCTGGTCGCCGGTATCGGTCGATGACATGTCGAGCGCGACCGTCATCACCATGATCTTGCCCGCCTTGGCATTGTCGCACAGCTTCGCCATCTGCTCGTTCATCGCGGCGGTGTAGTTACTCGACGAATAGTTGAACTGGCCGATCGCGCTCGACGTGCCGCCGAACAGGCGCGTGACCGAAGTGCCGTTATAGCCGACACCGGTATAGCCATAGGCGGCATAGGTCGACTTGTTGCCGGCGGGGTCGGAACTGACCGTCGAATAGGTGTTCTCGCCGTCGGTCAGCACGATGACGACCTTGTCGTTGCCGCGCTCGTTTTCCGGGCGGCCCTCGGTGAAGGGCGCGGCGTTGGACACGGTGCGCCAGCCCCAGGCCATGCCTTCGGGCACGTTGGTGTTGCCGTTGGGCTGCATCAGGTCGATCGCCGCCTTGATGGCTGCAAGCCCATCCGCGTTGGTGACGTCGGTGAGCGGCGTGACCGGCGTGGTGGTGCAGCTGTAATTCGGGCCGGCGCCCTTCGACAGCACCGGCGCATCGATCGGCCGCGGCATGAAATACTTGGCCATGTTGGATTGGCGCGTCTTGCCGGTGGTGCTCGTCGGATCGTCGTTCCACCAGCTGTTGGCGGCGCCGTAGGTTTTCGGCGGAAGCTCGTCGGGATCCTGCGTGATGTACCAATGGTTGCCGGGCTCGTCCGGCGCGAACATCGGCACGAACATGGTCGCTGGATCGCCGACGCCTATGCCTGTGTTGTTGGGGCCGCCCGAGGCCGGCGTGTCGTCGATATTGTATGGATAGGGGCGCACTTCCACACAGCCCTGCCAGGAGGCGAACGGCCCGTAGGTGTCGTTGTAGTCGTATTCGTTATGGCTATTCGAGCAGGTATGATTGGAACGGTACTTGTCGCAGACGACCCGCTTGCTGCCGGCGATGCGTTCATGGCTGGTGACGACCTTCATGTCCCGATAGAGCTCGAAACGGGTCAGTATCTGGCCTTCCTCCGCTGCCCAACCGGTGCCCTTCTTGTACCAGATGCCGTTGATTTTCTGGGCGTATTTGTCGGGGGCGTTCAGTGTCGACCAGTCGAAATTCTCGTTGGCGATCGGCGACAGCCCGTAGGTGTCGATCCAGGAGGCGTTGTCGTTGTCCGGCCCGACATTGACCGAGGCCGCGAAGGGCACGAGGCTGAACTGGACCGGCTTGTCGATCTGCTTGATCTGCGATGCCTGCTCCGCCAGCGTGTCGACGAGCTGCTTGGCGGCCTGCTTGAGCAGGTCGATGCGCTTCTGTCCCGAGCCCGTGCCGGGCGTTGTCATGGAGCCCGAATTGTCGAGCACCATCGCCACTTCCAGCGTGTTCTTCAGCCGCACCTGAGAGCACATCTCGAGCTGGATCGGCTTGTGTGCGTCGCCGTCGGATGCGCCATTGAGCAACGCCGCGGCCGGATAGAAATAGGGGTGGTAGGTGAGCGTCGCGCAAAGCTTCATCAGGCCGCCGCCGGTCTGGCTGCTTGGCAGCGTGACATCGAGCGAAAGGTTGCCGGGGTCGACACCATTGAGATTGGAATTGAAGAAGCCAACCGCGTAGGCCCTGATCTGGTCGTCCGTCGCTCCTTGCGAAAGCCGCCCCGCGGCGGCGAAGTTGGCGGCGTCGAGCGCGCTCAGCACCATCTGCTTTTCGCGATTGAGCTCGCCGAAATCGACACCCATGGCTACCGCGCCCATCAATGGCACCATGGCGATCGCCGTCATCAGGGCATAGTTGCCGCGGCGGTCACGGCAGAATTGATGCCAGAATTTGCGCATTGTACTTGAAGCGGCCCCCCGCCGGCGATTCTTTGTCAGGCCACACTTCCACAAAACGCTGAAGGACCGGTTTGGCAAACCGGTCGATTGCTTAACGGCGACTTCACCAAGCGCTAACCAATCGCCCGCGGGATGCCGTCACGATGAGAAACGCCCGCCTGGCGGCGGGCGTCGTGGGTGGTCTGTGGAGGTGCTCAGCTGACGATGCGCAGGTTCGACAATTCGTTGCCGATCGCCTTGAAATCGTCCGACAGCGTCGCGCCGGTCGAATTCCAGAACAGCTTCGCCGGCTTGCTCGGATCGGTCGGGTCCTTGCGGAAGCGCGAGTCTGATGCACAGGCCGTAAGGGCCGTGATCGCCTTCTTCTCGGCTGTCTTCTGGTTGCTGAGATCGAGGGAAACCGTCATGACGATAATGTTGTTGGCCTTGGCGTTGGCGCACAGCGTTTGCATCTGCTCGTCGAGAGCGGCGGTATAGTTGGCGTCCGTATAGGTGCTTTTGCCGACGGCTGAACTGGTGTTCATGAAGAGGCGGGTCACCGAGCCAGACCCGGGATACGCCAGTCCTGTATATCCATAAGCGGCATAGGTCGATCTGTTATTGGCATAGCTGCTGTCGTTGACTGAGCTGTAGGTGTTGGCGCCGTCCGTCAGCACGATAACCACCTTGTCGTTGCCTTTTTCGCTATTGGGCCTGCCCTCGGTAAAGGGTTCATTGCTGGAAAGCGTTCGCCAGCCCCAGGCCAGTCCCTCGGGCACGTTGGTGTTGCCCGTGGGCGTCATCGCGTTGATAGCGTTTGTGACGGTGGTCTTGCCTGCGGTCGTGGTTATGTCTTGCAGCGGAGTGATGGCGGAAGTCGTGCATCCCGCATTGGGGCCGCCGTCAGTCGGCTCTGCGGCTGCGGTGTATGGCTTTGTAATGAAATACTTCCGCATGTCCGACTGACGTTTTGCCACCGCCAGGCTATCTGCCGAATCGATCCACCAATTGTTGCTGTAGCCCCAGGACGCCGTGCTTGTGCGGGTGCTGTCTGTCCAAAGGTTGCCAGCCTCGTCGGGCGCGAACATCGGTACGAACAGGCTGGCGGGCTTGCTCGTCGTCGGCGTCGTGTCGTCGACATTGTAGGGATAAGGCCTCGCCTCCACGCAGCCTTTCCAGGCTTCATACTGTCCGGTTGTGGGGGTAGAATAGGTTTGGCAACTGCCATTGGACCGCTTCTTGGTGCAGGTCCGGGTCGTGGCCGTCATGTCTTCGTAGAGCTTGAAGCGGGTCATTGTGGTGTACTGTCCCGCGCCCCAACCGCTGCCGCGCTTCCAGTAAGCGTCACCAACTTTCTCAATATACTTGTTGGGATCGACGCCAGGAGCGGTCTTATACATCGTCGTCCAATCGAAATCTTCGTGATGGATCGGTGACATGCCGTCCAGATCCATCCAGGCTTTATCCTTGTTGGCTGGACCAACATTGACCGAAGCCGAAAACGGCACCAGCGAGAACTGCACCGGCCTGTCGATCTGTCGCATCATATCCGCTTGGCCGGCAAGCATGTTCACCAGTTCGGTGGCGGCGGTCTTGAGCAGGGCTATGCGCTGCTGGCCTCCAGTGGGGGAGATGTCGCTCATCGAGCCCGAATTGTCGAGCACCAGCGCCACTTCCAACGTGTTCTTGAGGCGAATCTCGGATTTGGCCGAAAAGTCGATGGTGGTCTGGCCGGGAGTTCCGCCAAGCAGCGCGACTGCGGCCGGCAGGAAATAAGGCTTGTACTTCAGGCTGGCCTCAAGCACCAGGGTGCCGCCGCCCGCATTGTTGTTGGGCAGGGTCACCGCCAGCGTCGTGTTCGCCGGAAGGACGTGCCTCAGATTGGCCTCGAAGAATGTCTTGGCATAGGCCTTGGCATCCGCGTCACTTGCACCGGAGACGATCTGCTGCGCCGTGGCGATGCCGGCCGCATCGAGCGCGTTCAGCGTCTCCTGCCGTTCCCGCGTCAGTTCGGTATAGTCGACCGCCAACGCGACGCCGCCCATCAGCGGTATCATCGTGATGACCGTCATCAAGGCGTAGTTTCCCCGCCTGTCGTGGAAAAAATCGCGAATCATTGCGTATACCCCCGCCAAGGACCCATGTTGAGATACAACCATGGTCGCAGTTGACCGTACTACCATGGTCATAAATCGTTAAATTTCAGCTTGCGCGAAACTATCAAGAACGCGCCGCCTTTTTGACGGCGCGTTAACCCTGTGCTTCCGGAGCGATATCGCGGGGTCGACGTGCGGCGATCGGGAAAGCTCGTGACAGGATGAAACGCTTCCGTTATGCGGAACCGGCTGTGGCGGACTCGGAACCGAGGGACGGCTGTTGCGGCCTCGCCAGAGATCAGGATCAGGGATACGGCATGGCGGATTCGCCCGACATCATCGCTTCGCTCGACGATCTGGCGGGGCGCTACGCCGCCATCCTGTGCGACGTATGGGGCGTCGTGCACAACGGCGAATGGCATTTTCCGGCCGCCGCCGGCGCGCTTGCCCGGGCGCGCGCGTCCAATGTGCCTGTCGTGCTGATCACCAATTCGCCGCGTCGCAGCGCCGACGTCGTTGCCCAGATGAAAATCATCGGCGTTCCCGCCGATGCCTGTGACCGGGTCGTCACCTCCGGCGACGTGACGCGCGACCTGATCGCCGAGGGCCCGAGGAAGATCTTCCATATCGGCCCCGAGCGCGATTTCACACTCTATGACGGGCTCGACGTCGATCTCGTCGAGGAATTCGAGGCTTCGGGCATCGTCTGCACCGGGCTCTATGACGACGAGGTGGAGAAGCCCGCCGACTATGCCGAGCTTCTGCAGCGGCTGCGTGCGCGCAATCTGCCGTTCATCTGCGCCAATCCGGATATCCTGGTCGAGCGCGGCGAGCGCACCATCTGGTGCGCCGGCGCGCTCGCGCGAGACTACGCACAACTGGGCGGCCGCACGCTGATTGCAGGCAAGCCTTTCGCGCCGATCTACGATGTCGCCATGAAGGAGGTCGCAGGCCTGCTCGGCCGCGCCGTCGAGCGCAGCGAGGTTCTGGCCATCGGCGACGGCATGATGACCGACGTCAAGGGGGCGGCCGACAACGGCTTTGACGTGCTCTATGTCTCCGGCGGCATCCATGCCCGCGACTATGGCGATCCGCTGCGGCCCGATCCTGAAAGGCTGGCGGGCTTTCTCGACAAGCATGGCTACCGGCCGGTCGCCGTCATTCCGCGTCTGCAATAGGTTGATAGTCTGGCCATGACGGGCGCCTCGACATGACGCAAGCCTTCGAACGTCTTTCCACGATCGCCCCGCTGCCTGCGCATCTGCGCGGCGGCGTCGTGGCGATCGGCAATTTCGACGGCGTCCATCGCGGCCACCAGTCCGTGCTGGAGCGCGCGCTGGCTGAAGCCCGCCGCAATGGTGTGCCTGCTTTGGTGCTGACATTCGAGCCACATCCGCGCAAGGTGTTCCGGCCGGAGGTGCCGCTCTTCGTGCTGACGCCGCCGCCGATGAAGGCGCGGCTCCTGGCCGGACTTGGCTTTGCCGCTTTGGTCGAGCAGCCGTTCACGCGCGATTTTGCCTCGCTCTCCGCCGAGGCCTTCGTGACCGATGTGCTGGAGAAGATCCTCGGCATTCATCACGCCGTCACCGGTTTCGACTTTCATTTCGGCAAGGACCGCCAGGGCGGCCCGGCTTTTCTGATGGCGGCGGGAGAACGGCATGGCTTCGGCGTGACGCTGGTCGACGCCTTCCGCGATGAAGGCGCTGAAGTGGTCTCGTCGAGCCGCATCCGCGAGCTGCTCGCGGAGGGCAAGGTGGAGGAGGCCGCAGGCCTGCTCGGCTACCGCTTCACCGTCGAGGCCGAAGTGATCGGCGGCCAGCAGCTTGGCCGCATCCTCGGTTTCCCGACCGCCAATATGCGGCTTTCACCGGAAGCAGCCTTGCGGGAAGGGATCTACGCCGTCCGCTTCCGTCGTGCCGACGGCACGCTTCATGACGGCGTCGCTAGCTTCGGCCGCCGCCCGACCGTCGACGACAACGGTGCGCCGCTGCTCGAGACTTACGTCTTCGATTTCTCCGGCGATCTCTATGGCGAGACCTGCGAGGTGTCGTTCTTCGGCTTCCTGCGCCCGGAACTCAAGTTCGACGGCCTCGACCCGCTGGTCGCGCAGATGAAAAAGGACGAGGCCGAGGCGAGGGCGCTGCTGGCGGGCGTTCGCCCGCTCTCGGAGTTGGACGCCGAAATCGCGTTCTAGGGCATTTCACCGTTTCACGGAAACGGCGAACCGCTCCATCTCCTTTTTGACGCAATTCCGGACGGAACGCTACGGCGAAGCCGCCGAGCCTGACCGCTCACACTTTTCCTGGAATTGCTCTAAAGCGCGTCGCGCTGAAACGTATTCAGGCGACGCGCTTTAAGTCTTTGTTTTGATGCATGTCGTTGCCCCAGAACCGCTGCGCACTTCTGGGCGACATGCATTAGATCGTCTTCAATTCGCCGCTCAATCCAAAAGGTTACCTGCGTGGGTGAAGCACTTCACCGAACGCGGACGCCAGATTGTGCAGAGAATGCTAATGAAGATAAATCTAATGGTGTGGGCCGTAGTTTTGCTCTGCGCCGCGCTGTTCATTCTCTGTGATGGACTGAGCGCGCATTGGGGCAAGACCGGCAGCGGCCGCAGCCTTGCCATCGTCATGCTGCTGTCGCCGGTAGGCTACTTCGCATTTGCTTTCATCAACACGCGGCTGAACCTCGCCGTCACCGGTGCGCTGGTCAACACGATCGTGGTGGCCGGCGCGGTCCTCGTCGGCGCGTTCGTCTTCAAGGAAGAGGTGTCCAAGGCGCAATATTTAGGCATAGCGCTGGCGTTGGTCGCCGTAACGCTTCTCAACGTGGACTGAGCGGAAGTCCTACCGCTTCAAAGCCAGGCCGATGGCAATGAAACTCCAGCCTTGGAAGACCAGGTCGATGGCCAGGAAGATGCCCAGCACCCAAAGGCTGTTGACCGGCCAGCCCATGGCGATCATCAGGCCAAGCAGGATGGTGATGACGGCGGCTGCGAGCAGCCATCCCCAGCCTTGCTCCGGCCTGTGATTGAAGGCGACCCAGGCTCTCAGCAGCCCCGAGGCGACGAGAGCGATCGCGAGCAGCAGCGTCAGCACCGCCGAGGCGAGCAGCGGGTTGTCGAAGGCGAAGAATCCGGCGACCGCATAGAGAAGGCCGCTCAGCAGCCAATAGAAGAACCGTCCCCATGTCTTGACGCCGAAGGCATGGATGATCTCGATGGCGCCGGCCATCAGCATCAGCCAGCCGACCACATAGACCGAGGCCACGGTGGCGATGAACAGATTGCCGAAGGCGACGCCGCCGAAGATCAGCAGCAGCACGCCGAGCGCCACGAACCATCCCCATTTGTCCCGCGTCTGGCCGATTGCGTCTTTCAGGGCGTCACCTTGCAAGGTCATGCTGTTTCTCCCTCCGATATCGCCGCGCCACTTGCGGTTGAAAGGAGGGTAATCCCGACGGCTTCTTGCGTCCAGCGAGCACGGCGGCGAAGCGCGGGCTTGGATGTCGCTAAGCCTGGACTTCGTCCATGAACGGCGCAAGCGCCGCCTCCAGCGTCTCCCGGCCAGCCTGCTCCCAGCTTCGCGCCACGAATTCTCCGGCCTTCGCCTCATATGAAGCGCGGGCCTCGGGCGAGGAGATCCACCGCCGCATGGCGTTTTCCCATCCTTCGACGTCGAGTGGATCAAGGCAGAGTCCGAACGGACCGACCACTTCGGGGATGGCGCCGCCGGTCGAGGCGATCAGGGCCTTTCCGTAGGCCAGCGCCTCGACGGGCGGCAGCCCGTACCCCTCGTAGATGGACGGGTAAACACAGAACGCACTGTTCCGGTAGAGGAGGGACAGCGTCCCGTCGTCGACGTTGTCGAGATGGACAAGGCTCTTGCCGTAGTCGGGATGGCTGTGAAGCTTCGCCAGGACGTCATCGACCATCCAGCCGCTGCGCCCGACGAAAACCAGCTTCATGCCGCTATGCGCGACCGTTCCGTCGAGAACGAGGCGCCGCCAGACATCCATCAGCAGCGAATGGTTCTTGCGTGGTTCGATGGTGGAAACGAACAGGATGTAGCGACCCGTCTCAAGTCCGTCCGGCAGGCGGCCGTCCGACTTCGATTTACGGGCGCTGTCGCAGCCGAGCGGGACATGTCTCAGCTCCGGCAGGTGGGTGCCGAGCTTGGCGGCATACTGCTCGATGTCGGCGGTGACGCGCCTCGACGTCAGGATGAAGCGGTCCGCCAGCCCGAGCGCCAGATTCACATAGTGCGTGAATCTCTTGACGTCGTGCGGCTTGTACCATTCGGGAAACTGGATGGGGATGATGTCGTTCAGCAGCACGATCAGCTTTGCGCCGGCCGAACGGCACTCGCGCGAGATGGCCTCGATATCGGTGTGCGCCCAGTCATTGTTCATCAAAAGCAGATGGTCGCCGGACGCCAGTCTGTATTTGCTGCCGGCCACTGTCCGCAGCGGCACGATCCGGACGCGTGAACCGTCGTCGCGAGCGACCAGCCGCCGCTCGTTTCCTTTCATCAGCCAGTTTTCGATCCGCTCTAGGAAACGGAGAAAACCGCTGTCGGGATTGTGCCGGCCGAAGGCGCCGATTTCCGTTATCAGGATCCGGCGCGCTTTTACGATCGCCATCAGCGACTGCCGCGCCCAGCTTGGCCAGCGATCGTAAAGCCGCATCTTGATGCGGGCAGGGTCCGGATAAAAACTCATGTCGCATGAGATGTCTCCGGCAATGATTTCTGCCGCAATTTCTGGCGAAACCTGCCTGAGGACCCGCTCGATCGGGTCGAACACCGTGAACGCCAGCTCGCAGGCCTTGAATGCGGCCGCCGTCGCGCCGTAATGCCGCTGCACGCGGACCAGGCCGACCGGCGGGCCAAGCCAGCGCACCATGCTCGTGAGATCGACGACAAGCCGCATCAGCCGGGCCGCATCAGTTTGGCCGCATTTTCGCAGGGCGCGCGGTCATCCTGCGCCAGGCTAGTCGAGGCCCGAGCGCGAGCGTCCTGAAAGAAGGAGCGCCGACGGCCGCGAGGAACAGCAGCTTGCAGGTGACGGCCAAGGGTATGCCCGCGGTCCGCAGCAGCAACTCGATGTCGCGTCTTTCCAGGCTGGAGATGCCGACCCCGCTGGCGGCGCGCCATGCCAGGAAGGCTCCGACGGCCTGCGCGGGCTGGCCGTTTACGTCGAACGGCTCGGCGCGGGAGCGACGCGACTGCGCCGCCTGTCTGGCCAGTGCCGCGGCCGCTTTTTGCTGCTCCTCCTTGACGCGCGATACCTGCCCGGGATGCGAGCGCAATTTCACGAGCCGTGCATCCATATTGGCCAGTTTTCCGGTCTCGGAAAGCCGCAGCCACAGGTCGTAGTCCTCGGCATAGGTGAATGCGCGACGGTAGCCTCCCACGCGCCGGACGGCCTCGGTCCGGAACATCACTGTCGGATGAAGCATGGGATTGTATCTGGCAAGCGCGTCCCGCAACTGGTCGTTGCCGATGGGAACGTCGATCGGCTTCAACGGTTCTCCGTCGCGGTCGATCCGCAATCCCGCCGTACCGAGCAGATGCAAATCGGGATCCGCCTCGAAACACGCCGCCTGCAGGCGCAACCTGTCGGGCAGCGAGACATCGTCGCAATCCATGCGCGCCACAAGAGGGGCCTGCGCGAGCGAAATCCCCATATTGAGCGCGTCGACGATCCCCTTGCCGCGATTGGCGACAACTTTGACTCGGCCATCGCGCTCGCCAAGTGACGTCACGATCGCCGCGCTGTCGTCCGAGGAGCCATCGTCGATGACGATGGCTTCGATATCCGCCAGATCCTGGTCCAGGATGCTTTGCAGCGCTTCGCCGACATACTGCGCGCCGTCTCTCACCGGAATGATCACACTTACTGTCGGCAATAGAACTTCCTTCGCGATGACCGGGCGTGACAAATGGCCGTTAAATTATCCAATATGGGTAGGGGAGTTTGCGGCCCGGATCCAAAGTTCCATCCCAAAGTTCCGTCGTCCTGTCGACCGCCATTTTCATTGTCGCGCCGACCTGAGCGAGACCTCGAGGGCAGGCTCGAGCAAGCGTAGAACCGCCTCGCGCTTTTTCGCCTTCAACGAGGGGTCGCCGTCGAGGCCGACCTCATGAAGCCAGCTTCCACGCCATTCGCAATAGGCCTGCCTGAGTTCGATCCCGGGCAAGGCCGCGAATGCGGTGATTGGCCGTTGCGGCACGGCGTTCGGGTCCACATCCCGGTAGAGCACCTCCCAGTTGGCTCCGCCGGTATCGAGACCAGCGAACCAATCGAGCCCGAAATCGAGAGGCTGGCGGCCGACGGCGTCGAATCGAAAGAAACAATAGCCTGCCCACAAATACCAGCGCGCACCCGCCCAGCGGAGGTCGCCGTAAAACGGCGCGTCTTCAAGAGGTTCGAAGGGATCGCAAGGCTGCGTCGGAAAAAGATCCTGGTCCAGAAATCCGAAGGCGGCCGGCGCCGCCGGTTTCAGGACATTGTGCCACATCCAGTTGAGCGCCGCGCCGTGGGATCGGCTTGGATTCTTCACGGTCCATGGATTGGCCGGCAACCTGACATAGGCAGCGCCGCGGGCCGCGCATACCTGTCCGTTCTCGCGTGCGGAAGCGTCGCTGACGCTGTTGTCGGCCACGATGTGGAGGTCGTGACGAACAAGTCCTCTCGTCAGCCGCAACTGCACATCGAGGCACTGGGCATCGCCGAAGGCAACAGTAAGCAGGACATGGCGACCCCGGGCGGCATGGCGGATGTCCGGGATATCGCCATCCCTGACCGGCCGGCCCAGGAACGTCTGGTCGATTTTCCGATAGCGAGCGGTCTTGATGGCATGTATCGGCGGCTGCAGCCTCAGCCATTGCCGCCAGTCGTATTCGCGCAGGGCCTTTGGCACGGGTCGGCGGCTTTCAATCGTATCCGGCTTGGCAACCGCGATCGACCCGAGGAATTCTCATCAGCGCGCTCCATCTGGCTTTTTTGAAAAAGCTCGAACGCGACAGCATTCAAGTCTCTTGATTACCAGCTATATACAGCATATTCGTATTTTCAACACGACCAACATTTAAGCGCCCTGCTTTGTTTGTTTGAGTGGAGAAGTCTGGGCGCACCCGGAGTATCTCTTCGCCGACTGGGGGTAAGAGGGCGCTCCGGAAAATGCGATGAAAATCTGCTGCGCGATCTCTGCCCTCTTTATGAACGGGGGGCTGCAAAGGGATTGTCTCAATATCAGCGACCGCCTTGTCAAGCGCGGTCACAGCGTGACGATCCTGACGACACGCCAGGTCGGCCATGTCGACAGTCCGGCGACGATAAAAGTCCAGCCGGCGCGGGTTATCTCCAATCCGGGCACCGAGTATGCGCTGGGAAGGACCCTGCTGACGGCCAGGCGGGACTTCGACTGCGTGGTCGGGTTCAACAAGATGGCGGGCCTGGATATCTACTATGCCGGCGACCCGCCCTATTTTGCCTCGAAGCTCGGATGGTGGCGACCGTTTTCGCCCCGTTTCATTCGCCAGCAAAAGCTGGAATCGATGATCTTTGCCCCCGGCAACGCGGCGCAGATCATTGCGCTCAGCGAGCACCAGGCAGCGCTTTACCGCGACTTCTGGCGAACGGAGGAATCGCGCATCCATGTCGTCGGGCCGACACTCGATCCGAAACGCCGCAGACCGGAACTGCTGACCGGCGACCGCAATGAAATCCGCGATCGCTTCGGGCTTCCCCGCGATGCCGTCATTGCCTTGACCATCGCCAACCGAATGAAGGTGAAGGGCCTCGACCGTGCGGCAAAGGCGCTTCAGCCGTTCCCGAACATCCATTGGCTGGTGGCCGGCCTGCGAAAAAACAGCGAGGAGGAAACCCGGCTTCGCGGCCTGATTGCCAAATGCGGTATGTCCGAACGGGTCATCCTGCTGGGCATCCAGGAGGACATCCCGGCGATTGTGGTTGCGAGCGATTTCATGCTGCACCCGGCTCGCCTGGAAAATACGGGCACGGTGATCCTCGAGGCGCTCGCAAATGGCCTGCCGGTCATCGCGTCGGCCGCTTGCGGATATGCAAAATATGTCGAAGCCAGCGGGGCGGGACTGGTTGTGGCCAATCGCGACGATCCCGAAATCTGGCGGCAGGCAATCCTGAAAGCCGGCAACCCGGCGATCCGGACCCAGTGGCACGAGGCGGCCCTTGCCTACGGTTCGTCAACTCAGCTTACCGGCGGACTGGAAGCAGCCTGCGACCTTGTCGAGACGTCCCGCCGCAATCGGCGTGTCAGTTAGTTCGCCAGTCGGTTCCGACGTTGCCGGCTTTAATGCATGCCGCCCAGAAGTGTGCTGTGGTTCTGGGATAACGGCATGCATCAAAACAGAGATCGCCCAGAAGTGCGCTGCGGTTTTGGGATAACGACATGCATCAAGACAAGACTTTAAGCGCGTCGCCTGAATCCGTTTCAGTGCGATGCGCTTTTAAGTCAAATTTTACCGAACGCACGGCATGGCTTGGACGCCGGCGGATGGTGTTGCCGGCGCGTTTCGCGTAAGGGGTGACGATGCGTATTGTCGGGACGATTCCGCTGGCCGTCGCCGTAGGTCTGTTCACCGCGCCGGTCGCCCAGGCGGGCGAAGGTAGCTGGATATCCGGCGACTGGTATCTGACGCTCGGCGCCACCGGCCTCGTCGCGCCGAATTTCGAAGGCGGCAAGAAATATATGCTGAGCGCCCAGCCGATCATCTCGCTCGGCAAGGTCGGCCCCGAAGCGCGCTTCGCCTCGCGCAACGACAACATTTCGCTGGCGCTGATCGATGACGGTTCCGTTCGCGCCGGCCTGACCGGCAAGTTCATATTCTCGCGCGACAGCAAGGACGAGCTCAAGGGCCTCGACCCCGTGCGCTGGGGCGGTGAGGCGGGCGGCTTCTTCGAATTCTATCCGCTGGATTGGGTCAGGGCGCGGGCGGAACTGCGGCACGGCATTCGTGCCCATAACGGCTTCGTGGCGGACATCGCGGCGGATGCCTTCTACGACATCACGCCGACGATCCGCATTTCCGGCGGCCCGCGCGTCTCCTTCGCATCGTCCGACTATTTCGACGCCTATTACGGCGTCAACGCCAAGGAAGCGGCGGCTTCGGGCTTGAGCGAATACCATCCGGGCGGCGGTGTGAAATCGACGGGCCTCGGCGGCGCGATCACCTGGAAAGTGACCGAGCCGATGACGGCGAGCGTCTTCACCGAATATTCGCGCCTGATGGGACCGGCCGCCGATTCCAGCCTGGTCAAGGAGCGGGGCAACCGAGACCAGTGGACCTTCGGTGTCTCGACCACCTACCGCTTCAATTTCACCATGTAGGCCGCGAAAGCGGCTTCACGCCTTGAAATCCGTGCTTTATTCCTGCCGCGCCATCCGCTAAAAGCCACGCCATGACGAGCTTTTCGCGCCTTTTCGCGATCGCGATACGAATTACGGGCCCGGTGTTCCGGGCGGCCTGAGCGCCGCTGGAGCCGCCGGGAGTTTTCGCGCGCGCCCCTCGCGCTTTTTCCAGGACATCAATGCATATCGCCCGGAAGTGGCACCGGTTTCGGGAAAACGATATTCGTCAGAGTGAAGACCTCAACGCCCGGGCTTTTGAGCCTTCGGGCAACGCAGATGGCAGATCAATGACCGACACTGTTGAAACGATCGACTATTCCAAAACGCTTTATTTGCCGCAGACCGATTTCCCGATGCGCGCCGGACTGCCCGAGAAGGAGCCCGGCCTGGTCCAGCGCTGGCAGGACATGGACCTCTACAGGAAGCTGCGCGAGGAGGCCGCCGGCCGCGAGAAATTCGTCCTGCATGACGGCCCGCCCTATGCCAATGGCAACATCCATATCGGCCATGCGCTGAACAAGATCCTCAAGGACGTCATCAACCGCTCTTTCCAGATGCGCGGCTACGACGCCAATTACGTGCCGGGCTGGGACTGTCACGGCCTGCCGATCGAATGGAAGATCGAGGAGCAGTATCGCGCCAAGGGCAAGAACAAGGACGAGGTGCCGGTCAACGAGTTCCGCAGGGAATGCCGCGACTTCGCGGCCCACTGGATCAAGGTTCAGGGCTCAGAGTTTCAGCGCCTCGGCGTCATCGGCGATTTCGACAATCCCTACACGACCATGGCTTATCACGCCGAGTCGCGCATCGCCGGCGAGCTGTTGAAATTCGCCATGTCCGGCCAGCTCTATCGCGGCTCGAAGCCGGTGATGTGGAGTGTGGTCGAGCGCACCGCGCTCGCCGAGGCCGAGGTCGAATATCAGGACTATGAGAGCGACACGATCTGGGTGAAGTTTCCGGTTGCGAGCCTCGCCCAGCCGGTCGCCGGCGCCGCGCCGGCGCTGGACGGGACGGCGCTCGACCTGGTCGAGGCGCATGTCGTCATCTGGACGACCACGCCCTGGACCATCCCCGGCAACCGTGCCGTGAGCTATTCGCCGCGCATCGGCTACGGCCTCTATGAAGTGACGGCGGCCGGGAACGCCTTCGGCCCGCAGCCCGGCGAGAAGCTGATCTTTGCCGACGCGCTGGCCGAGGAATGCGCGGCCAAGGCCAAGGTCACCTTGAACCGGCTTCACAGCGTCTCGGCCGAACAGCTTGCAAGCCTTACGCTTTCGCATCCTTTCAAGGGGCTCGGCGGAGGCTACGAGTTCCCGGTGCCGACGGTCGCCGGCGAGCATGTCACCGACGATGCCGGCACCGGCTTCGTCCACACCGCGCCCGGCCACGGCCGCGAGGACTTCGACGCCTGGATGGAAGCCGCGAGCGAGCTCAGGGCGCGCGGCGTCGACACCACGATCCCCTTCACGGTCGACGATGCCGGCTTCTTCACCAAGGACGCGCCGGGCTTCGGCCCTGGGCGCGAGGGTGGTGCGGCGCGTGTCATCGACGACAACGGCAAGAAGGGCAACGCCAATCAGGCGGTCATCGACGAGCTTATCAAGCGCAACGCACTCTTCGCGCGTGGCCGGCTGAAGCATAGCTATCCGCATTCCTGGCGCTCGAAGAAGCCGATCATCTTCCGCAACACGCCGCAGTGGTTCATCTACATGGACAAGGACCTCGGCGACGGCTCGACGCTGCGCAGCCGCGCGCTGAAGGCGATCGACGATACCCGCTTCGTGCCGGCGGCCGGCCAGAACCGCATCCGCGCCATGATCGAGGAGCGCCCCGACTGGGTGCTGTCGCGCCAGCGCGCCTGGGGTGTGCCGATCGCCGTCTTCGCCGACGAGGACGGCAACGTGCTGAAGGACGAGGCCGTCAACCAGCGCATCATGGACGCTTTCGAGAAGGAAGGCGCCGACGCCTGGTTCGCCGAGGGCGCCAAGGAGCGTTTCCTAGGCAACCACGATGCTTCGAGATGGCACCAGGTGATGGACATCCTGGACGTCTGGTTCGATTCCGGCTCGACGCATGTCTTCACGCTTGAAGACCGTCCGGACCTCAAATGGCCGGCCGACGTCTATCTCGAGGGCTCGGACCAGCATCGCGGCTGGTTCCATTCCTCGCTGCTCGAAAGCTGCGGCACCAGGGGCAGGGCGCCATACGAGGCGGTCATCACCCATGGCTTCACCATGGACGAAGAAGGCCGCAAGATGTCGAAATCGCTCGGCAACACCGTCGTGCCGCAGGACGTCATCAAGCAGTCCGGCGCCGATATCCTGCGGCTCTGGGTGGTGACGACCGATTATTGGGAAGACCAGCGGCTCGGCAAGAACGTGCTGCAGACCAATATCGACGCCTATCGCAAGCTCAGGAACACCATCCGCTGGATGCTGGGCACGCTCGCCCATGACGACGGCAAGGATGTGCCGGTCGAGACGATGCCGGAGCTGGAGCGGCTGATGCTGCACCGGCTGTCCGAGCTCGACGAGCTGGTGCGCCAGGGTTATGACGCGTTCGAGTTCAAGCGCATCACCCGCGCACTGCTGGATTTCATGGTGGTCGAGCTCTCGGCCTTCTATTTCGACATCCGCAAGGACGCGCTTTACTGCGACGGGCCGTCGAGCCTGCGCCGCAGGGCGGCCGTGCAGGTGGTGCGCCACCTCTTCGAATGTCTGGTGAAGTGGCTGGCGCCGATGCTGCCCTTCACCACCGAAGAAGCCTGGCTCGACCGCCATCCGGAAGCCGTCTCGGTGCATCTCGACCAGTTCCCGGCGATCCCGCAGAACTGGCGCAACGAGGCGCTGGCCGAGAAATGGCGCAAGGTGAGGCAGGTGCGTCGCGTCGTCACCGGCGCGCTCGAGATCGCGCGCGCCGAGAAGCTGATCGGCTCGTCGCTGGAAGCCGTGCCGGTGGTGACGCTCGACGACCCGGCTCTGGAAGCGGCTATCGCCGATGTCGATATGGCCGAGATGGCGATCACCAGCGACCTCGTCATCAAGCATGGCAAGGCGCCGGAAGGCGCCTTCACTCTCGACGACGTCAAGAGCGTGGCGGTGGTGGTTGAGAAGGCCGAGGATCGCGGTCTGGTCAAATGCGCGCGCTCCTGGCGCTACACCGCCGATGTCGGGCAGGATCCGGAATTCCCGGATGTCTCGGCCCGCGATGCCGCCGTGCTGCACGAGCTGAAGGCGCTTGGGCGTTTATAAGTGCATGTCGCCCAAAAGTGCGCAGCGGTTTTGAGACAACGACATGCACCCATTCAAATAAGTGCAAAACTACCACGCCGGGCGGCCCATATCCGCCCGTGCGTTGCCCTTAATAAGTGGTTGAGGTAAACACGCGACACCCCGTCAGACAAATTGTCGCCGGATTTCCATCGCAAAGGCGGGGAATAAGGGGACCGTGCCCTAGGCCGGTGGCGACCGAAAGGCTGTTAGAGTGGGACTTTATGGCATGAACGACAAAACGTTCGCGCGCGCCGCGCTGGTGGCGCCGCTTGTGGCATCGGCCATCGCCATGTCGGGCTGCGTGAGTTCGCCGACCTACGGAACCGACAAGACGGCTGCCGCGCAGCTCTTCGACGATGTTTCCGCCGCCGCCTCGATCACGCCCAAGCGCAAGGATCCGATCGACTACAAGCCGCGTCCCGAGCTGGTGAAGCCCGCGCCGGGGCAGAAGGAAAACCTGCCGCCGCCGCAGCAGAGCATCGAGACGGCAAGCGCCGATTGGCCCGAATCGCCGGAAGCGCGCCGCGCCCGCATCCGCGCCGACGCCACCGCGCACCAGAACGATCCGAACTACCAGCCGGAAGCGGTCGAGGATATCCAGACCGATCCCGTGGCGGTGAAGAAGGCTTTGGCCGAATCGGGCTCCAGCCACCCGCCGCGCTGGACGCCGGAGGATTCCAGCGCCACCCGCAAGGCCCAGATTCAACGCAGCCTTGCCGAACAGAAGCAGGGCGATCCGACCGTTCGCAAATATCTGAGCGAGCCACCGCTCGCCTATCGCCAGGCCGCCGGCACCGCGCCGCAGAACGAGCTCGGCGAGGATGAGTACAAGAAGGAGCGCCGCCTCAAGGCGCAGGCGGAAGGCAAGAAGGGCGGCTGGTTCGACTGGCTCGGCCTGTAAGCGGCTCGGTCGCCTAAAGGTCCCTTCTCTCGCGAAAGAAATCCTTGAGGATCAGGGCGGCGTCGCTCTCGCCGATCCCCGGGTAGATATCCGGCGCGTGATGGCAGGTGGGCGAAGCGAAGAAGCGCGTGCCGCTGACCACCGCGCCGCCTTTCTCGTCGGCGGCGCCGAAATAGAGCCGCCGCAGCCTGGCGAAGGAGATCGCGCCGGCACACATGGCGCAAGGCTCAAGCGTGACATAAAGATCGTGGCCGGTGAGACGCTCGCTGGCGAGCGTTCGGCAGGCCTCGCGGATTGTCAGCATCTCGGCATGCGCCGTCGGATCGGCAAGCTCGCGGGTGCGGTTGCCGGCTTTCGCGATCACCTTGTTGCCATTGGCGATCACCGCGCCGACCGGCACTTCGCCGCGGCTGGCGGCCGCCTCGGCCTCTTCAAGCGCCAGGGCCATGAAATCGGGTCGTTTCAAGCGGTTTCCATTCCGATTACTCCTCGCCACCCGAGAGTGATCCTGTTATCTAGCGCGAGACCCTGAAAACCGGAATCGGTTTTTGCCGCGCCGCTGGATGCGCAAAATCAAGATGACACTGCCTACGTTGGGCGTCCGAAAGGGCGCGAGGCGCTGTAGCAGGTGAAGACGAGCAAAGTAATGGACGACAACAAGAAATCTTCACGCGGACCGCGCAAGGGCGGCCCGAAACCGGCGGGCCAGCGTGACCGCAAGCCGGCCCACGGCGCCAAGAAGCCGTTCGTCAAGCGTGAGCGGCCGATGGCTGCCGAAGGCGAGCGCCGCGATTTCAAGCCCAGCTACAAGCCGCGTGAAACGGGGCCGCGCGAAGCGGGCGCGGGCGCCGAGCGCGGCGAGCGACCGTTCCGCAAAGGTCCGCGCCCCGACGGCAAACCCTTCGAGAAGCGCGAAGGCCGCAAGCCTTATACGCCGCGTGGCGACCGGCCGGTAGCCGCCGAAGGCGAACGCCCGGCTCGCGATTTCAAGCGCAGCTTCAAGCCGCGTGAAACGGGGCCGCGTGAAAAGCGCCCGGGTGAAATGGGACCGCGCGAAAAGGGCGACGTAGCCGAGCGCGGCGAGCGGCCGTTCCGCAAAGGTCCGCCGCGCGACGGCAAGCCCTTCGAGAAGCGTGAGGACCGCAAGCCTTATACGCCGCGTGGCGACCGGCCGGTGGCCGCCGAAGGCGAGCGGGGCGAACGACGCTTCGACCGCCCCAAGCGCGACTTCGGCGACCGCCCGGCACGCAATTTTTCCGACCGCCCGAAGCGCGATTTCAGTGATCGTCCGCCGCGTGACAGCACCGCAAGGAAGCCGGAAGGCGGCTTCAAGCCGCGCCCGCGGCCCGGTGAAACGGAACCGGAGGCCGGCGAGCGTATCGCCAAGCGGCTCGCGCGCGCCGGCATCGCCTCGCGCCGCGACGCCGAGGAACTGATCGCGGCCGGCCGCGTCAAGGTCAACGGCAAGGTGTTGGACTCGCCGGCCTTCAACGTCAGCGCCTCCGACGTCATCCATCTCGACGGCACCGAGATCCCGCCGATCGAGCGCACGCGTCTGTTCCTGTTCCACAAGCCGGCGGGTGTCGTCACCACCAACCGCGATCCGGAAGGCCGTAAGACCGTCTTCGACGTGCTGCCCTCCGACCTGCCGCGGCTGATGACGATCGGCCGGCTCGACATCAACACCGAGGGCCTGCTTCTGCTGACCAATGATGGCGGGCTGTCGCGCGTGCTCGAACTGCCAGCCACTGGCTGGCTGCGGCGCTACCGCGTGCGCGTCCACGGCAAGGTCGAGGAGAGCGCGCTTGCCGGCCTGCGCGAGGGCATCGCCGTCGACGGCGTCTTTTACGGTTCGATCGAAGCCTCGCTCGACCGCGAGCAGGGCAGCAATGCCTGGCTGACCATTGGGCTGCGCGAAGGCAAGAACCGCGAGGTCAAGAACATCCTCGGTGCGCTCGGCCTCGACGTGACGCGGCTGATCCGCATCTCTTATGGGCCGTTCCAGCTCGAGGACCTTCCCGAGGGCCATGTGCTGGAGATCAAGGGCCGCGTGTTGCGCGAACAGCTCGGCGAACGGCTGATCGAGGAATCCGGCGCCAACTTCGATGCCGAGATCCAAAAGCCGTTTTCCAACAAGCCGGTGCGCGGCAGCAGTCCGCGCCGCGAAGAGGCCGACCAGCCGAAATTCACGCGCGACGGCGACCGCCGGCCGATCGGCGAGGGTGGACTGATCAAGGCCCGCAAGCGCCGCGAAGGCAGCCGCGACGAGGCGCTGAGCAAGCTTTCGACAAAGCCGGAAAGGGCATTTGGGCCGGAACGGTCGTTCGGCGAGCGCGGCCCAAGATCCGAGCGCGCCGGCTTCGGCGACAAGCCGCGTGGTGGGTTTGGCGACAAGCCCCGGTTTGGCGGCAAGAAATCCGAACGCGAGCAGCGGCCGATCGAGCCGCCGGGCCAGCGCAAGGCCAATGTCTGGATGGCGCCCGGCGCCCGGCCGATCGGCAAGGGCAGGGCGGAAGCCGACGCCGCCAAGGCCGCCGAGGCGAAGGCGCGCAAGGCATCCTACAAGCCGGGCGGCAAGGGCAAGCCGGGTGGTGCAAAGCCGTTCGGCAAGCCCCGCGGCGAACGCCCCGACGGCGATGGCGGCAGCAGGCCGCGCGGTCCGAAGAGGGGCGGCGATGCGGATCGTCGGCGGTGAGTTTCGCGGGCGTCCGCTGGCGACGCCCAAAAGCAATGCCATCCGCCCGACCACAGACCGCGCCCGCGAGGCGGTGTTCAACGTTTTGGCGCACCGCTATGCCGAGAAGCTCGAGGGCGGCCGCGTGCTCGATCTCTTCGCCGGCACGGGCGCGCTCGGGCTGGAGGCGCTGTCGCGCGGTGCCTCCTACTGCGTCTTCATAGAGGAATCGACCGAGGGGCGCGGCCTGATCCGCGAGAATGTCGAAGCCCTCGGGCTCACCGGTCGCACCAAAATCTTCCGCCGCGACGCCACCCAACTCGGCGAAGCCGGCACGATCTCGCCCTTTGGCCTGGTCTTTGCCGATCCGCCCTATGGCAAAGGGCTCGGCGAGCGCGCGCTGCGATCGGCGAAAGCCGGCGGTTGGCTTCTGCCAGGCGCGCTCTGCGTCATCGAGGAGGCGGCCTCGGCGCCGTTCGAGGCGGGCACCGGTTTTTCCGTGATGGATGAACGCAACTACGGCGAAACGGTCATCCGTTTCATCGAGGCCGACTAGATTGCCTACAGCAATTCCAAGAAAGGTGCGAGCGGTTAGGTTCTGCGTCTTCGCCGTAACCTTCTGTCCGCAATTGCGTCAAAACAAAGAGATAGAGCGGTTCGCCGTTTCCGTGAAACGGTGAAACGCTCTAGCCGCGCCTCGAAAATGCCGAACAATTCACTTTGCCTCGCCTGCCAACCTTGCCTATCGTCGCGCAACCGGGACCGGAGAACTTGATGACATCAATGGGGATCGGGCTGCGCGCGGCGCTTCTTGTCGGCACCCTGGCGCTCGCCACGACTGCTCCGGCCCGCGCGGCCGACGACGGCGAAGTCAAGGATTTCCTGCTCGACAACGGCATGGAAGTGGTCGTCATCCCGGACCACCGCGCCCCGATCGTCACCCATATGGTCTGGTACAAGATCGGCAGCGCCGACGAGCCGCCCGGCAAATCCGGCATCGCGCATTTCTTCGAGCATCTGATGTTCAAGGCCACGGCAAACCATGCCGCCGGCGAGTTCGATCGCGCCGTGTCCGAGATCGGCGGCTCGAACAACGCCTTCACCTCCTACGACTACACCGCCTTCCACGAGACGGTGCCGCCTTCGGCGCTTGAGCAGATGATGGGTTTCGAGGCCGATCGCATGCGCAATCTGATCCTGACCGACGATGTCATCAAGACCGAGCGCGACGTGATCCTGGAGGAGCGCCGCTCGCGCATCGACAGCAATCCGCAGGCGGTGCTGGATGAGGAGGTCGATGCGACGCTCTGGCAAAACCAGCCCTACCGTATTCCGGTGATCGGCTGGATGCAGGAAATGGAGCAATTGAACCGTCCGGACGCGAAAGCCTTCTACGACAATTACTACCGGCCCAACAACGCGGTGCTGGTGGTGGCGGGCGACGTCGAGCCGGATGCCGTCAAGGCGATGGCCGAGCGCACCTACGGCAAGATCGCGCGCGGCCCCGACCTGCGGCCGCGCATCCGCCCGATCGAGCCGGAGCAGAACACCAGGCGGACGGTGACGCTTACCGACGCGCGCGTTTCGGTGCCGAGTTTCTCGACCCAATGGGTCGTGCCGTCCTATCATACGGCCAAGCCCGGCGAGGCGGAGGCGCTCGACCTGCTGGCAGAGATCCTCGGCGGCGGCAACCGCAGCCGGCTGTACCAGGAGCTCGTCGTGAAGCAGGGGATCGCCTCCGACGCGGCCGCTTACTTCCAGGGCACCATGCTCGATGACACCAACTTCACCGTCTATGGCACCCCGCGCGGCGACGCCAAGCTCGCCGATGTCGAGGCGTCTGTCGATGCAGAGATTGCCCGCATCGTCAAGAACGGCGTGAGCGACGATGAGCTGGAGCGCGCCAAGACCCGCTATGTGCGCTCCATGATCTTTGCCCGCGACAAGCAGGACGACATGGCCAACATGTATGGCTCCACGCTTACCACGGGCGGCAATGTCAAGGACGTCCAGGAATGGCCGGACCGCATCCGCAAAGTCACCGCCGATGAGGTCAAGGCGGTTGCTGCCCGCTACCTGGTGCTCGATCGTTCGACCTCCGGCTATCTCTTGCCGCAGCAACAGGCGGGGAATTGATTGATGACCATGGTTTTTGGCCGGACAACTGCTTTCCATTCGTTCGAAAGAGGAGAAGGCAAGCTCCATCGCGCCGTCGTCACGCTCTGCTTTGCCCTGTTTTTCCTGCTCCTGCCGGCGCTTGCGGCCCGCG
The DNA here is from genome assembly GCF_000427725.1 of Mesorhizobium sp. WSM3224. Classification (GTDB taxonomy): domain Bacteria; phylum Pseudomonadota; class Alphaproteobacteria; order Rhizobiales; family Rhizobiaceae; genus Mesorhizobium. Next base: position 22,876 of record NZ_ATYO01000038.1, read on the forward strand.
CGGAGATGAACATCCAGGAAGTGAAGTCGAAGAAGGGCATCACCGCCTGGCTGGTGGAGGACCATTCGATTCCGCTGATTGCCATCCGCTTCGTCTTCGACGGCGGCAGCGCGCAGGATCCGGCCGGCAAGGAGGGGCTTGTCAACCTGATGACCGGCCTGTTCGACGAAGGCGCCGGCGACCTCGACAGCGACGCCTTCCAGCTGAAGCTCGACGACGCCGGCGCCGAGATGAGCTTCGAGGCTTCGCGCGACGGCACCTATGGCTCGATGCGCATGCTGTCCGACCAGAAGGACGAGGCTTTCGGCCTGCTGAAGCTGGCGGTGAACAGCCCGCGCTTCGACCAAGCGCCGATCGACCGTATCCGCGCCCAGGTACTTTCCGGCATCCTCGCCAATGAGCGCGATCCGAACACGGTGGCGCAGCAGCGCTGGCTGCGCGCCATTTATGGCGAGCATCCTTATTCGCGCTCCGACCAGGGCACGAAGGACAGTCTGGCCACCATTACCACGGACGACATCAAGGCCTTTCACAAGGCCGATTTCGCCCGCAACGGCCTGCATGTGGCGGTGGTCGGCGATATCGATGCCGCGACGCTGAGCGGCAAGCTGGACGAGGTGTTCGGCGATCTGCCGCAGAACCAGACGCTGGCTCCGGTCGCGGATGTCACACCCAAGCTCGGGCAGCAGCTCGAAGTGAACTACAATTTGCCGCAGACCTCGCTGCAACTGGCCTGGCCGGGCGTGAAACGCAGCGATCCCGATTTCTTTGCCACAGTCTTGATGAACCAGATCCTCGGCGGCTCGACCTTCACCTCCCGGCTCTTCTCCGAGGTGCGTGAGAAACGCGGCCTCGCCTATGGCGTCAGTTCCGACCTCATCGACAACGAGCATTCCCACGCGCTGCTCGTAACGACGGCGACGCGTTCCGACCGCGCTGCCGAAACGCTTTCGATCGTGCGCCAGGTGGTGAAGGATATGGCTGAGAACGGCCCCACCGAGGAAGAACTCGCGGCGATCAAGAAATACATGATCGGCGCCTACGCCATCAGCAACCTGGATTCCTCCAGCTCCATTGCCGCGACGCTGGTCGAGCTGCAGGTCGACGATCTCGGCATCGACTATATGAAGCGGCGCGGCGCGCTTATCAACGCGGTGACGCTCGCCGACGTCAAGGCGGCAGCAAGGAAGCTTCTGTCCGTGGATCCCGCGGTGATGGTCATCGGCCCGCCGCTGGTGCAGGTGGCGGGGGCCCACAAGGGATGAGCCCGACCTTCGCGGTTGCCTTCGGCGGCGGCGGCGCGCGCGGTCTCGCGCATATCCATATCATCGAGGCGCTCGACGAGCTTGGCATCAAGCCGGTGGCGATCGCCGGCTCCTCGATCGGCGCCATCATGGGCGCCGGCATGGCGTCGGGCATGACGGGTGCCGAGGTCCACGACTATGCCCGATCGATCCTCGGCAGCCGGGCCGAAGTGGCGGCGCGCATGTGGCGTTCGCGGCCTGGCACGATCGCGGAGGCCATGCAGGGCGGCATCCGCGTCAGCCAGTTCAACATCGAGCGCATCCTGAAGGCCTTCCTGCCGGAAGCGATCCCACAGACGTTCGAGGCGCTGAAGATCCCGCTCAAGGTGACGGCGACCGACTATTTCGGCCACTGCCTTGCGGTGTTTGCCGAAGGAGACCTGCATTCAGCGCTTGCCGCATCAGCGGCCATTCCGGCGGTGTTCCGCCCGGTGACGCGTGAGGGCCGCGTGCTGATTGACGGCGGCATCTACAATCCGGTGCCTTTCGACCTCGTCGAGAAGGACGCCGACATCATCATCGCAATCGATGTGGTGGGCGCGCCGAGCGAGGCCGAGCGCAGGCATCCGACCACCGTCGACCTGATGTACGGCGCCTCGCAGTTGATGATGCAGTCGATCATCGCCAACAAGCTGCAGCAATCCGGGCCCGACATCCTGATCCGCCCGAAGGTCTCGAAGTACCGCGTGCTCGATTTCCTCAAGATCGAGGCGCTGATGGCCGAGACGGTGGAGATCAAGGACGAATTGAAGCGCGCCGTCGAAAAGGCGGTGGAAGCGCATGCCGGCAGGCGGGGGAAAAGAGTGGTGTGAGAGCCGCTTTCCGGCTGCCTGCGCTTCAGGCGCATGCGAAAGGCGACCGAGGTCCGACAACGGAAGTCTGATGACTTAGCGCATTGGTCGCTCGCAAAGCCGGACCTAAGAATAGCGTGAAGTATTCTTTATGCTGACTTGCCGCGCTCGCGCTTAAGTTTCGAGGCTTGTCACTAATTCTTCATTGAATTGCCCGTTGACGCACGCTCCGGTAGAGTTAATAATGTGCTAATATAAGGTAGCGCAAATATCTCCCGACCGGCAACAACGAGTTAGGGCGCTACAGCGGGTGGGAACTAAGCAGGGCGGTTTCTTCAGCCGTCGTTGCCATCGATCATTGCGTCACCGCCTGTCTGTGAACCGCCTTTGAGCCGGCCGTTCACGGGCGGGATGTATGGTTGCGCCTGGACGCATGGCATTCCGTTCTTTCTTCTCCCGCGAAGTTGGGCACCGAACGCTTTTTCGGCATGGGGTAGTCAGCCGCCTTGCGCGGTGGATACGCCTGTGGCGGCAGCAGACACGTTCGGGGATGTGAAAGGCGTGTCGTGGCTGTGGGGTTCAGGAACGCGTCGCTCCGGTTGTTGGGCGCAACCTTTGGTTCTACGCAGGCGAAGGTGAGGCTTTTCGGCCTGACCCTTGTCGCATGCGTCGCCATGTTTTTTCTCTTCGGCTCCGGCTGGCTTGCGTCGGTAGGCGCGATGCTTGTCGTGGCCGCGATGGCGGGCTTCGGTGGCCTGGTCATGCTGCGCGCCCGCGGCCATGTGGTGCGGGACGCGGCGCAAAGTGCAGTGCGCGACGCACCCCGTCAGACCACGACGCGTGGCAAGCCGTCGGCAAGGCCGGCCGGCTCTGCTCGCTCAGAGCTCTCCGCGGCCCTTGCCAACTGCCGGTCGGCCTTCCTTGCGGTCGGGTTGTTCAGCGGCATGCTCAACGTGCTGATGCTCGCAGGCTCGCTCTACATGCTCGAGGTCTATGATCGCGTGCTGCCAAGCCGCAGCCTGCCGACGCTCGTCGGCATAACGATATTGCTCATCGTCCTCTATTGCGGGCAGGGCTTTCTCGATTTCGTGCGCGCGCGGGTTCTGGTGCGGATCGGCGGCGCCCTCGACGAGGCGCTTGGTCACCGCGTCTATACGTCAATGCTGAGATGGCCGCTAAAGGCGAAGCGCGAGAGCGACGGCCTGCAGCCGATGCGTGATCTCGACAGCGTGCGCGGCTTTCTGTCCGGCATGGGTCCGACGGCGCTTTTCGACCTGCCATGGATGCCGATCTATCTGGTCATCATCTTCATGTTCCACTGGTTGCTTGGCGTGACGGCGCTGTTCGGGGCGATCGTGCTCGTCGTGCTGACCATGCTTGCCGAGCGGCTGACGCGACAACCTGTATCGGCCGCCACCTTGAGCGGGAACCGGCGCGGCGGGCTTATCACTGCCGGCACTCGCAATGCCGAAGTGGTCGCCGCCATGGGCATGGCCGGCGGGCTGGCGTCGCGCTGGCAAGATGCCAACGTCGAATTCATTGCCGACCAGCGCAAGGTCAGCGACGTTGCCGGCAGCTTCGGCGCGGTATCGAAAGTGCTGAGAATGCTGCTGCAATCGTCGATGCTCGGCATCGGCGCCTGGCTTGTGATCGAACAGGAGGCGACGGCGGGCGTCATCATCGCCGCTTCCATCCTCAGCGGCCGCGCGCTGGCGCCGGTCGATCTCGCGATCGCCAACTGGAAAGGGTTCGTGAGCGCGCGTCAGGGCTGGCAACGGCTGACGCGAGTGCTTGCGGCCATGCCGGCCGAGACCGAACTCATGCTGCTGCCAGCGCCGAGCGCCAGCGTGATGATGCAGAATGCAGCCATCGCGGCCCCGGGAACGCAGCGGCTGCTGGTCCAGGACGCCAGCTTCGCCATGGAGGCCGGCCACGGGCTTGGCATCATCGGCCCGAGCGGCTCGGGAAAGTCCACCCTGGTGCGGGCTCTCGTCGGCGCCTGGCAGCCCTTGTTCGGCCGCGTCAAGCTGGACGGCGCCGATCTCGACCAGTGGTCATCGCAAGAGCGCGGCCGCCATATCGGCTACCTGCCGCAGGATGTGGAGCTGTTTGCCGGCACCGTCGCCGAAAACATCTCCCGCTTCGAACCGGACGCCGACGCCGACGCGATCATCGCCGCGGCCAAGGCCGCTGGCGCGCATGACCTGATCGTCAGCTTCCGCCAGGGCTACGAGACCGAGATCGGCGACCATGGCGAGGCTCTTTCGGCCGGGCAGCGCCAGCGCATCGCTTTGGCCCGCGCGCTCTACCGCGATCCGTTCCTCGTGGTGCTCGACGAGCCGAATTCCAATCTCGACATGGACGGCGAGCAAGCATTGATCCGCGCGATGCTCGGCGTTCGCGAGCGCGGCGGCGTTGTCGTCATCGTTGCCCATCGTCCGAATGTGCTGACCGCGGTCGACTTCATCATGGCGATGAACCAGGGTCGCATGCACGAATTTGGACCGAAGGACGAGATTTTCGCCAAGATGTTCCCGATGCTGCGGCCGGTCCCGTCAAGCAACCCGCCGCCAAGGACGACCCCGGAAACAGCACCCGTGGTCGCCGCCCGAACCGGCGGAGGGAACTGACATGGCCGTGTTGGGCGCCTCCCATGCGTCGATCCGCTTCTACACGCGGCTTGGGCTCGGAGCCGTGCTCCTGCTTGGCGGAGGCGTCGGCGGCTGGGCCTCGGTTACCCAGATTGCCGGCGCGGTCATTGCCCCCGGCACGCTCGTCGTCGATTCCCACGTCAAGAACGTGCAGCATTCGACGGGTGGCGTCGTTGCCGAGATCGATGCACGCGACGGCGATCGCGTCAAAGCCGGCGACCTTTTACTGCGTCTCGATCGTACCGTCCCGGCAGCCAATCTTGCGGTGGTAAGCAAGGCGCTGGACCAGCTCACGGCGCGCAAGGCTCGTCTTAATTCGGAGCGCCGGGGGAGCGACGTCATCATCTTTCCGGAAGCGCTTCTGGATCGCATCGCCGATCCTGACGTCGCTGAGGCGGTGGCCGGCGAAAAGCAACACTTTGAGACCCGGCGCACGTCCCGCGCGGGCCAGAAGAGCCAGCTCGAGGAGCGCATCGCACAGCTCGAGAAGGAGATCGACGGCGACATCGCGCAGGCGCAGGCCAACAGCAAGGAGATTGGACTGGAGCAAAAGGAGCTTGCCTCGGTACGCGCGCTCTGGGCCAAGAAGCTCATATCCATCGATCGCCTGACACAGACCGAACGCGAGGCCACGCGCCTCGACGGCCAACGCGGCCAGCTCGTTGCTGCGCAGGCGCAGGCGCAGGGAAGGATCGCGGAAATCAAGCTGCAGATCATCCAGATCGACCTCGATCTGAGCACCGAAGTGAACAGTGACCTGCGCGACATCGACGGCAAGATGGGCGAGCTTCTGGAGCGCAAGGTCGCCGCCGAGGACCAGTTGAAGCGGGTCGACATCCGCGCGCCGCAGGACGGCGTCGTACAGCAGTCGCTCGCCTACACGATCGGCGGCGTGATCACGCCGGGCCAGACGATCATGCAGGTCGTGCCGGACAATGACAGCCTTACGGTGGAAGCCAGGATCACGCCCAGCGACATCGACCAGTTGTGGGTCGGCCAGTCGGCATCGCTGCGCTTTTCGGCATTCAATCAACGCACGACGCCGCAGATCGACGGCGTCGTCGAGAGGACCTCGCCCGACATCACCACCGATCAGCGCACCGGCGTCAGTTATTACACCGTTCGCATCAAGACGACCGCTGCCGAGGTCGCACGCCTCGGCGAGATCAAGCTGGTGCCCGGTATGCCGGTGGAATCCTTCATCAAGACCGAGGACCGCTCGGTGATGTCCTATCTGGTGAAGCCGTTGCAGGACCAGATCAACCGCGCCTTTAGAGAGTGAGAGCCCGCCTCGGCGGGAAATGAAAGCGGCAGACACGAAAATTAACTGCGTTCGAAAGGGGAAATGTCATGGCCTCCAGCGATATCACGGACAATCTGACGACTGACCCGCTCGCGACAACTGATCCCACCGTGACCGGAAGCGCCGATCCCGTGCCGCCGGTTGCAATCTCGCTCGACCAGGCGGATACGGACTACGCGCCCGGCGAGACGGTGGGGATCACGGCCACCAATGTCGCGGACGGCGGCACGTTCACGTTCCAGGTCGCCCACCTCAGCGCTGGCGCCGACGGGATCCTCGGCACCGCGGACGATGTGCTTAGCTACGATCTCACTGGGACCGGCACACCCTGGACTGTCACCGACGGTGGCGCCGGCGATTTGGACAACGTTGTCAACGGCTCGATCCAGACCTCGTGGTACGTCAATCCCGACGCGTCGAACCAGGCATTCGTGCTCACCGCGACCGACCAGGCAAACGGCCAGGTCGCGACAGTGAATTTCACCGACGCTGCGACCTTGGTCGATCTGACTTTCAAAACCACCGCGACGATCAACGGTGCGATCTTTTCGTCCTCGGATGTCGTCACTGGTGCAGGAACGGGCCTGCTGGATCCCTTCGTGCGAATTCAGAAAACGGGCGCGGAGCAGGGATACAACACCGACTTCAATACTCCCGTCACCCTGGATAACACGGCGAAGGGCGGTACCCAGTACGTTCATTCATTGAATATTGCCGACATTCCGATTCAATTCATAAACGGTGTCGGCTACTATCGATTTGATCTCGACATCAATGAGTCCAACGTTGCCAATAAACAAAACCTTTCCCTGGATTCGCTCCAGATCTGGCAGGCCACTGCCGGTAATTTGAGTAATTACGCGCCCGGAGCAACTCCGGACCAGGGCACCGGCGCCTTCCCGGTGGCCGACAATGCTTCGCTGGTCTACAATCTGGACGCCGGCGGCGACAAGTTCATCGGCCTGAACGGCGAGCTCCAGCCGGGCAGCGGCAACACCACCGACATGTCGTTCCTGGTTCCCGTCGCCAATTTCGATCCGAGCAAGTCCTTTATCTATCTCTATTCGGGGTTCGGCTACCAGGCCGGCACTTATCAAGGACCAGTCGAAACGGCAGTCAGCACCTGGACCGCCGAATCTGGCTTCGAGGAGTGGAACCGCCAGATCGGGCAGGTGATCGATGGCCACAAGTTCAACGACCTGAACGCCGACCACGTTTGGGAGGCCGGTGAGCCGGCTCTCGCCGGTTGGAAGATCTACCTCGATGTCAACGGCGACAACCAATGGAGTGCGGGCGAGCCCTTTGCGGTCACTGACGCAAACGGTTATTATAAATTCACCGTAACGCCCGGCACCTACACGATCCGCGAGGTGCCGCAAGCAGGATGGTCGCAGGATGCGCCGAACAACGCGCAGGGTGAGTACACCGTCACTGTGGCAGCGAAACAGGACAGCCACAACAACGACTTCGGCAATTTCCAGCTCGGCTCGATCTCGGGCCACAAGTATCTCGACGCCGACGGCAGCCTGGCGACGACGGGCGACCGGTCCGCGGTGAGCGGCTGGACGATCACCCTCTACAACGACGCCAACCATAACAACATTGCCGACGCCGGCGAGCAGGTGGCGCAGACGACCACCGATGCCAATGGCGCCTATCAGTTCACCAACCTGTCGCCCGGCGACTATCTGATCAAGGAACAGGACCAGGCGGGGTGGACGCATCTGAGCCCGGTGCAGATCAACCAGAGCAATCTCACGTCCGGCCAGAACCTGACCAACCAGGACTTCATCAACACACAGCTCAGCTCGATCTCGGGCCACAAATATGTGGATGCCGACGGCAACCTGGCGACGACTGGCGACGAGACGGGCGTGAGCAACTGGACGATCACGCTCTACAAGGACGCCAACCACGACAACATCGCCGATGCCGGCGAACAGGTGGCGCAGACGACGACTGATGGCAGCGGCGCCTACCAGTTCACCGGGCTGGCACCTGGCGACTACATTATCAAGGAAGAAGACAAGGCAGGCTGGANGCATCTGAGCCCGGTGCAGATCAACCAGAACAGCGTTACCGGCGGCCAGGACCTGACCGACCAGAATTTTGTGAACTTCGAGAAGTTCGACATCTCGGGCACCAAGTACACCGACGACAATGGCGACGGCCTGACGGCCGGCGACATCGGCCTCGGCGGCGTGACGATCTTCATCGACAAGGACGGGTCGGGCACATTGAACGCCGGCGACGTGTCGACGACGACGGCGGCGGACGGCACCTGGTCGTTCACCGGCCTCGACAACACGGTTGCCGGGGACACGGTCCTGGAGGTGCTGCCGAGCGGCTATGTGCAGAC
>NZ_ATYO01000039.1 GCF_000427725.1 Mesorhizobium sp. WSM3224
CGCCCTATGGTCGGGACGAACAGCTGCCCCACGATCAAACCAACAGCTAGCAGATCAACCTCTTGACCCAATGGCCCTCATGTGAGGGGAGAAGGTGAAGCCTCGCTACCGCCTCACCGCCACATGTGGCGCGAGCTTCCGTACCGCGTCGACCATGTCATCGCCGCGCACGTCGAGCGAGGAGATTTCCATGTGGACGGTGGTCTTGCCGAAGGGCACCAGCCCGAACACATTGGCGGAGGAATATTTGATCTCGTCGGGCGGCTCCCCGGTGAGCTCGAAATTGAGCATCGCCGCGCCCTTGCCGCCGGCGGCGAGGCGCACGCTTTTCACCTTGCTCCACGGCACCAGCACGTCGCCGGCGCGGGCATCGCGGAAACCTTGGCTGTCCAGGGTCACCTTGACCGAAGTGTCGAAGGCGCCGCGGGCGATGAAGACACCGAGCCCCAGGCAGGCGGCGGCGAGCAGCGCGATCCACAGCACATGCCCGCCATCGGCGCTAGACGCCACGCCCTGCAGCGCGCCGAAGCCGAAGATGCCACCGAGCAGGAACGGCCCGACGGCGGGCAAGATCTTTCCCGACGGGCTGTTGCGGATTTCGAGCGGCGCGGGCATCGCGTTGACGCTCAGCGCTCGGATTTGAGCAACGTCCAGATCCAGCCGATGAAGGTCAGCACCAGGAACGGATAGCCGATCGCCGGCAGCGGCGCGGAGGTGGGCAGCAGCGGCGCGCCCCACAGGATCATCATGACCGAGACGGTGAAGAGCAAAGCGGCGATCAACGCCGTGAGCCGCATCCAGAGCGCGAAGGTGGCTTGCGCGCTGACCATGGTGAGCCCCGCCGCCCACAGCGCAATGCCGCCGGCATAGGAGGGAACACTGGCCTGCAGCCCCGCCGCATTGCCGGCCAGAAGCAGGCTCTCGCCGGCCAGGAAAGTCAGGAACCCGGCCGCGACGAGGTCATTGCCGAGCCGCTGGTATTTCATGGTGAGCAGCGCCGCCGCGACGACGATGCCCACGCCGTCGATGGTCCAGACCGTCTCGCGCAGCGCGTCGCTGGCGACGAAAGTGCCGGCAAGCCCAAAAGCGCCGCCGATGGCGAGGCCGATCGCGGCGATGGTGTCCAGAGTGGAGCGCATGTGATGTCTCCCCAAGCTGGAGAGAGGATACGCTAAGGTAACAGGTTTCTGGAAGCTAATATTAGAGCGAAGAATGTACCTCAGCAGCTCCAGGCACCCTCGCAGTCAAGAGTGGCGCCTTCTAATCATAGCGAAGTCAACCACCCCTTGTCTTCACGTTAGTGGGATACCTCTCCACTGGAAATTGTGTAAGAGAGTCTCTCGAAAAACTCAGGAACATCCGAGCCTGACGCGCTATAAATTAGCTCGTCAATGTTAGTTGTGAACTCTATGCCAAGCAGTGGATTCAATATCGTGATTGCTTTGTAATTATGCTTACTTTCATAGTAACGCAACGCAGAGTAGACAATCACTTGCCGCAAATCATGGCTGCGAAATTGTCTATCAACGTATTTCATCTCCACCAAATGATCCACAAATTCAAAGTCACCCTTACAACTTTGAATAATGCCGTGCCCCCTGTAAAATGGCACGCGCACTCGGTCCAACGAAACACCTTGTCCACTAAAATAATGGCGGAGCCACCGAGCCAATCTATCTACTTCGTTAGCTTCAGGTTCGTTTAACTCGTCCCTTTCTGTCTTAAACTCGAAAATATTGGCGTTAAGAAACTCAAGCGCGCTTGCGACCGCTCTCGATCGCAAAACCTCTGCCGGTTCGGTTGGGTGGCGAACGGACTCAAAGAAAAGAAAATAGCCGGCTTCACTGACTAAGTCTCGCCGCGAGGGATTGGTCGTAGGACGAGCCAGTCCACTTACCCGGTCGTAGGCCAGATTCGCCGATCGCGTGACAGCTTCCAGGTTCGGAAGTGCACTACGCCAGAAGTCCGAGAACTGTGACGCAAATAACCTTTCGCTTATCATATCGCTAGCGGCACGTTTGGCTTCTCTGATCTCCAATCTCGAACAATCCCTTCAAAGGCGTCAAACCGACTTTTGGTATGGTCGCGCCAGTGCGACCCCTCGTCAACCATCGAATATGACGCCAGGATAAGGGCCCTTCGTTGCCAACCTGACACTGCGCTGAAATTTGCCTTGAACATGGACAGCCACGAAAAATTCCCCCAATTTGAGAAAATCAAGATTATGTCTCGCCTTATCAATTCTGACGCCTCCTTCTCAAAACAGCGATGGAGGTAGTTTCTATTTGAGATAGAGCTATATCTGCCAATAATGCGGTTCGCATATGCGACATGCATGTCTAGAGCCATCACCTCATGACCGCTATCGTATAGCTCAATTATTCTGCTGCAAATTCCCGCCTTTTCTTTCTCCCCGAGATCATCGAAAACCTGATACACCGTCTGGAATACCGTTGGTGCAATGGGATAAAGTGCGTCCATATTATCTAGCATAGACAGCACCGCACCATACTTTGCATTGGTGCCGACTAACTTCAGCGCCTCTACAATTTTTCGCGTGGTCGGAATATGCACTCGAGTTTGCGACAGTTGCTCATTTAGGAGCGCTACCACGTCTATCTCTTCGAGTTCACCTTTGAGTTCGTCATACTGCTCCGCCGCGTTGGCGGCGTATGGATCGAACCTCAGCGTAAGGGACATGAGTCGCTGTATCGGCGACCGGGTTTCCCTATCATCGCCCCCTCGTATCTGGGACAAAACATGCTTGAATTCAGACGCTGTCAGTATCCGTGTCTTCGATTTCTGGAGCGATAACCCCTCGTTATCAAGCGCTTTGTATATCTTAACAATGATCTCGTGAGCCTCCTTTTTGCTACTGCAGAAGACGTGATAGTCATCGGCGTAACGGAGGAAATTGACGCCAGAGCTGAATAAATATTGATCGGAATTTGCTAGAGCTAGCTCTGCCAGAATTCGAGCAGCCGGACCGCCGATTGGAAGACCTGCCGATCTTGTCCCTGTAAGGTGCTTCATATACTCAAGGATAGTTCTCCGTACATCCGGCTGCACGCCAAGCATACGAAGCGCATTATCCAGCTTATGATGACTTATTCGGGAATAACAGTCCGCTATATCGCATGTGACAACATAACCGTTATTCTCACACTCAGCAATTGACTTGCTGATGAAATCCTTCCAGGTGATGTCGCGGCGAAAGAGATCTCCTGAAAGATAGCTATTCTTATTCAATCGGTAGGAGAATATCCGCTCAGTTCCAAGTCTGGCGGCCTCGATGGCCTCAGCAATTGAAAGCACATTCCCAAGGAGAAAGGCGTTCCATAGTGGGTCCAGTTGCGACGCCCATCTGAACCCGGAATGATGTACGGCCACGAGCGAGCGGATGTCATCTGGTGGCTCCTGCACGAACGATTTATCGAACTCAGAGTGCCTTTTCAGTAGTAAACTGGCGACCTCATCTCTCTTGTCACTTATTATTCTGTTCTCGATCGGAAACGGAAATATGTCGGTGTCGCCGTGCTTGTAAATGTTGTCTATGGCTGCGTAGAAAAACTTCTTCATAAAGACCGCCAACCATACCTCTTGCCGACGCCGCAGCCTATCTACGAATATCGCAAGATCAAGCTAGGCAGCGCAGTATTTTCAATCCCCCATCCTCAGCGCCTGGATGAACGCCTCCTGGAGGATAATCATCTTGCCGAACTGGCGCATCCGCTTTGCCCTCTTTCTGCGTGTCGAGCAGCTTGCGTTTGCGGGTCACGTTGCCGCGGTGGCATTTGGCGGTGGAGGCGACGCCTAGATATCTTACGCTGAATGGCCGGGGATGATTTCGGCCACGAATCGGCCTATGTTCTCCCTCTGTTCGAAGGAGGCCGATATGGCAAAGAACACGGGTGACGACTACCGCAGAGGCGCGGTGACTGGCAGGACGCAATTCCAGCATGAGAATGGCGACTGGCAGAAGCGCGATGAGCGAACCGGGCACTTCATGGAGCGCAAGTCCTCGGAAGGACCGTTCAAGGGCGTAGCAAAAGAGCCTGACGATCGGGATACGGATAACTCATAATACGCCGGCGACCAACCGCTATCGCGCAGCGTCAGCGCCGCGCTGGCGGGGGCCCGCTGCCTGCCGGCAACTCCCCCGCTTTCGAAGCCTGCCATCGATTCACTGGATCGATGGCTTGGCGCGCTCCGCGCGCCAACCGGCTTCTCAATCCCCCATCTTCAGCGCCTGGATAAACGCCTCCTGGGGAATATCCACCTTGCCGAACTGGCGCATCCGCTTCTTGCCCTCTTTCTGCTTGTCGAGCAGCTTGCGCTTGCGGGTCACGTCGCCGCCGTAGCATTTGGCGGTGACGTCCTTGCGCAGCGCCGAGATGGTTTCGCGGGCGATGACCTTGCCGCCGATCGCGGCCTGGATCGGGATCTTGAAGAGGTGGTGCGGGATCAGCTCCTTCAGCTTCTCGCACATCTGCCGGCCGCGCTTTTCCGCCGCCGTGCGGTGCACCAGCATGGACAGCGCGTCGACCGGCTCCTCATTGACCAGGATCGACATCTTGACCAGGTCGCCCTCGCGATAATCGGTCAGGTGGTAGTCGAACGAGGCGTAGCCCTTGGAGATCGACTTCAGCCGGTCGTAGAAATCGAAGACGACTTCGTTGAGCGGCAGGTCGTAGGTGAGCATGGCGCGCTTGCCGACATAGGAGAGGTCGGCCTGGATGCCGCGCCTGTCCTGGCAGAGCTTCAGGATGCCGCCGAGATAGTCGTCGGGGGTCAGGATGGTGGCGCGGATCCACGGCTCCTCGATGGCCGAGATCTTGACCACGTCGGGCATGTCGGCCGGGTTGTGCAGCTCCTTCACCGTGCCGTCATTGAGGAGCAGCCGGTAGACGACCGAGGGCGCGGTGGCGATCAGGTCGAGGTTGAACTCGCGCTCCAGCCGCTCCTGGATGATTTCCAGGTGCAGCAAGCCAAGGAAGCCGCAGCGATAGCCGAAGCCGAGCGCGGCGGAGGTTTCCATTTCGTAGGAGAAGGACGCGTCATTGAGGCGCAGCTTGCCGACGGCGGCGCGCAAATCCTCGAAATCGGCGGCGTCGACCGGGAACAGGCCGCAGAACACCACCGGCTGCGCCGGCTTGAAGCCGGGCAGGGCGTGCGCGGTCTGGCGCTTGTCCTCGGTGATGGTGTCGCCGACACGGGTGTCGGCCACTTCCTTGATCGAGCCGGTGAAGAAGCCGAACTCGCCGGGGCCGAGCTCGTCGACATTGATGCGGGCCGGCGTGAACACGCCGGTGCGCTCGACGAGGTATTTGGCGCCGGTGCCCATCATGCGGATGGTCTGGCCCTTCTTCAGCACGCCGTCGATGATGCGCACCAGGACGATGACGCCGAGATAGGCGTCGTACCAGCTGTCGACCAGCATCGCCTTGAGCGGTGCTTTGATGTCACCCTCGCGCGGCGGCGGCAGGTCGTTGACGATCGCCTCCAGCACGTCGGGAATGCCAAGGCCGGTCTTGGCCGAGATCAGCACGGCGTTGGAGGCGTCGATGCCGATCACCTCCTCGACCTGCTCGCGGATGCGCTCGGGCTCGGCGGCGGGCAGGTCGACCTTGTTCAGCACCACGACGATCTCGTGGTTGTTGTCGATGGCCTGGTAGACATTGGCCAGCGTCTGCGCCTCGACGCCCTGGCTGGCGTCGACCACCAGCAGCGAGCCCTCGCAGGCGGCCAGCGAACGCGAGACTTCATAGGCGAAGTCGACATGGCCGGGCGTGTCGATGAGGTTGAGGATATAGTCCTCGCCATTCAAGGCGCGGTATTTCAGCCGCACCGTCTGCGCCTTGATGGTGATGCCGCGCTCGCGCTCGATATCCATCGAGTCCAGCACCTGCTCCTTCATGTCACGCGCCTCCAGCCCGCCGGTGGACTGGATCAGCCGGTCGGCAAGCGTGGATTTGCCATGGTCGATATGGGCGACGATGGAGAAATTGCGGATGTGGTCGAGGGGCGTCGTCATGCGGCGCGCTTTAGCAGGGGCAGGGTTGAGGGGCAAGCGGCGGCAGCCTTTCCTTCTCCCCTTGTGGGGATCGGCGCGTTGGCGCCAAGACGTCAACGCCGCGATCCTTCACACCCCCCTCTGGCCTGCCCGTCCTTCGCAGCAGCTACGCTGCAGCTTCGGATGATGAACCGGCCATCGCATATGAGTTTTTACGAAGAGGACCCCCACCCTAACCCTCCCCACAAGGGGGAGGGAACGCTGCCGCATGCCATCCTTTTGGTGTCGAAACGTCGGCGGTTTGCCAAGATCAGCGCCTACCAAGTCTCCCTCCCCCTTGTGGGGAGGGATTAAGGGTGGGGGTCCTCTTCGTAAAAACTCATATGCGATTGCCCTGCCCGCAAGGAGGAGATTGGCAGCGTCGCCGATGGCGCCATTCTTGGGGCGTCGACAATTGGCGAAAGCAAAGGCGACATCTGATCTCCCCCCTTTCGGGGGAGATGTCCGGTTCATCCTCCGAAGCTGCAGCGCAGCTGCTGCGAAGGACGGGCAGGACAGAGGGGGGTGCCTCGAGCCGGCTTTCCGCATTGAGGGGTATCCCAACATCACAAACCGGTGAAGCTGTAACGAAGCCCTCCATGCCGGCGAAATGGGAGCATACCCGCTGTAACGGAGACTGCTTCCCATGACCGGATTGAAGACAAGGATCGGCCTGCTTGCCGGCGCGGTGCTTGCCGCCACGATGGGCGCGGCTGCCGCGCAGCCGCTCACCGTGGTCGAGCTGTTCACCAGCCAGGGCTGCTCGTCCTGCCCGCCGGCCAATGCCAATCTGATCAAGGTCAAGGACCAGCCGGGCGTGCTGGCGCTGTCGTTCAACGTCACCTATTGGGACCATCTCGGCTGGAAGGACACTTTCGGGCGCAAGGAATTCACCGAGCGCCAGGTGACCTACGAGCCGCCGCTCGGCCATGACGGGCCGTTCACGCCGCAGGTGGTGGTGAATGGCAGACGCGACGCCGTGGGCGCGGCGCCGGGCGAGATCCAGAGCCTGATCGCCAAGAGCGGCCACACAAAGGGTCCGGAGCTTTCGCTCGGCGGCGGCAAGGTCAGCATCGGCGCCGGCAACGCGCCGGGCGGGCGGGCCGATGTCTGGCTGGTGCGCTACACACGCGGCGTCATCGAGGTGCCGGTGGCGCGCGGCGAGAACACCGGGCGCACGCTGCCGCACGCCAATGTCGTGCATGCGCTCATAAAACTCGGCAGCTGGAACGGCGGGGCAACCACGCTGCCGCTGCCGGCGGCCACCGGCGGCTTGAGCACCGCGGTGCTGGTGCAGGCGCCGCGCGGCGGGCCGATCCTGGCCGCGGCCGCCAACTGATTTTTCCTTCTCGTCGCGCGGGGCCGCAGGACGCGGCAACGCAATACCCAAGGCCCGCATCTGCGCGCGCCAAAACCCAAGGAGTACCATCATGACGAAGTTCCTCACGCTGCCGGCGCTCGCCCTTGCGCTTTCCGCTTCCGTCTTCATTGCCGGCGCCCGCGCCGACGAGGCGACCAATGCCATGAAGCCCGCCGATGCGATGGCTACCGACGCGATGAAACCGGCGACGGACGCGATGAAGCCCGCCGACGCCATGAAGCCCGATGCGATGAGCACCGAGGCAATGAAGCCTGCGACGGATGCGATGAAGCCGGCAGACGCCATGAAGCCTGCCACGGATGCCATGAAGCCGGCGGATACCACCGCTCAGTAAGGCGAGTCCGGCACTGCCCCTCACCCAGCCTCCGCTTCGCTCGGCCGACCTCTCCCCGTTGGGGAGAGGAGGCTTTCGATGCCGGCGCCATTCTCTTCTCCCCGGCGGGGAGAAGGTGGCCCGAAGGGCCGGATGAGGGGGAGCGCCGCACGGCAAAGTGAGAACCGCGTGGCGGCTTGGTTCGTATATAATGGAACAACAACAGGAGATCAGGACATGAACGGCATCGATAAAAAGGCCGCGCGGCGATCACCCTTCCGCGGCGCGCTTGCGGCACTTGGCCTCGCGGCGGTCGCCGCGGCCGTGCTGTGGCAGAGCCCGGCGCGTTCGGCCGAGGACGCGGTGGTGATCCCGCCGCCGGCGATGGACGAAAAGGCGACAAGCGGCAGCGAGAAGGCGATCTTCGCCGGCGGCTGCTTCTGGGGCGTGCAGGGCGTGTTCCAGCACGTCAAGGGCGTCAGCAAGGCGGTTTCAGGCTATACCGGCGGCAGTCCGGAAAACGCCGTCTACGAAGTGGTCGGCAGCGGCCGCACCGGGCATGCCGAATCCGTCGAGATCACCTACGACCCCTCGAAGGTCACCTACGGCCAGCTGCTGCAGGTGTATTTCTCGGTCGCGCACAATCCGACGCAGCTCAATTACCAGGGGCCGGATTCCGGCACGCAGTACCGCTCGACTATCTTCGCCGAGAACGAGGAGCAGAAGAAGGTCGCCGCGAGCTATATCGCCCAGCTCGACAAGGCCAAGGTGTTCGGCAAGCCGATCGTCACCACGCTCGAGACCGGCAAGACTTTCTATCCGGCCGAGGACTACCATCAGGACTTCCTGACGCTGAACCCGACCTATCCCTATATCGTCTACAACGACCTGCCGAAGATCGAGAATCTGAAGTCGCTGTTCCCGCAGCTCTACAGCGAGAAGCCGGTGCTGGTGCTGGCCTCGAGCAAGAGCTGAGAGGCACCTGCCAGTTCCCTAGCACAGGGATTTCGACCGTCGGGTATGTCTCTGCGTTGGCAGGCGGCATGCCTTGGCGATTGGCGGAAACGGCCCGGCCTCGTCATCCACGGGCGGAGCAAGGAGCGCAGCGACGCGCGCAGACCCGAGGATCCATTCCGTGATTTCAACGCGCCGCTACGGTGCGGAATTCTGCCCCGCTGCGCCCCTCGATCAAGGTAACGGCATGGATTCCAGGGTCTGCGCGCGTCGCTTCGCTCCTTGCTCCGCCCTGGAATGACGAGGTTAGGGAGGCTTCAGGCCGCTCCGCCCCTTTTGTTTTGCTGGCAAATAAAGTGGACTGTGAAGCAGTTCATAGAATTATACTTGGCGCTGCAAAAGATTGACATACGATCTTCTGCCGCCACATAATCATCGCCGTCACCCTTTCGACAATTCTGTTTCAGCTGATCCGGAGCCCTGCTTCCGGCGCGGATTTTGTTGGCGCATTGATGGGCCGGATATGCCGGCAGCGTATCGGGGAGGAACGACAGATGGCCGTCGACATAAAAGTGTCGGTCTACACCAATGGCGACGACGCCTTCGTCGCCTGGGCGCCCAGCGACTTCATCGCGGGATGCCGGGGCTTCCTGCTAGAGCGCGGCCGCAAGGTCGGCGCCACCGAGAGGATCGATCCGGTGGAGAACCGCGTCGGCTTCACCAAGGACAGGCCGAAATCGGGCGACCACAGGCCGTCGGACGTCTGGCCGTTCCAGCGCTTCAACTGGACCGACCATGCGGCGGACGTCGGCAATGTCGTGCGCTACCGGGTGACGGCGATGATGAGCGCCGGCCCCGGCAAGCCGCTGACCAAGGGCGTCTCCAGCGACTGGACCGACTGGAAGACGCTTGCCACCGACGCCGGCGGCGGTTTTTCCTGCTTCTTCAACCGCGGGCTGGTGCTGTCGCAATTCGTCGCCCGCTACATGGCCAAGAACAAGCTCTCGCCGGCCGCCTTCAAGAAGAGCCTGCAGACCAATGGCGACGCCAAGTTCCGCGCCTTCCTCGAGGGCGACCTCGGCCTGCGCATGGTCGGGCTGACGCAGGTTGCCGGCGACGAATTGCATGCAGCGCTCTACGAGCTCGGCGACGCGACGCTGGAGACGGCGCTGATCGGGCTCGGGCCGCGACTGCATCTCATCCTCGCCAACGGCTCAGATAAAAGCGGCGACGGCAACAAGGACGCGCGCAAGAACCTCAACGACCACGGCATCGCGACCATCGACCGGATGCTGAAATCGAAGGGTCTCGGCCACAACAAATTCGTCGTCGTGTCCAAGGACGGCGAGCCGAAGATGGTGTGGACCGGCAGCACCAACTGGAGCACGACCGGCCTGTGCACGCAGGTCAACAACGGCCTCCTGATCGAGGACGCGGCGATGGCGGAGCATTTCCACAAGCATTGGGACCTGTTGAAGGACGCCTCGCCGCCGAAGACCGACCCGGCCAATTTCACGCCAGCCCTGATGGCGGACAACGACGCGCCGAAGACCTTCACGGTCGGGACCGCCAAGGCGACCGTCTGGTTCACCCGCACCTCCGACGGGGCCGACATGGATGCGCTGCGCGAGGTCATCAGCTCGGCCAGGCAGTCGGTGCTGTTCCTGATGTTCACGCCGGGCAAGCAGGGGCTGCACACGCTGGCCGGCCAGCGCGCCAGGGAAAAGGACATGTATGTGCGCGGCGTGGTCTCGACGCTGAGCGCCGACGAGGGCGGCACCGAGCAGAATTTCCTCGACATCGACCTGGTGAGCAGCGGCCGGACATTCACGCCTGACCGCTACGCGGTGGCGCAGCCGCAAGGCCTCGACGCGCCGCTCGGGCCGTGGATCGCCGAGGTCAACCGGCGGACCTTCCTGTCGCAGATCGGGCACGCCATCGTGCATTCGAAGATCCTGGTGACCGACCCGCATTCAAACGACTGCGTGGTGGTGACCGGCAGCCACAATTTCTCGGCGCCGGCGAGCCAGAAGAACGACGAGAATCTGGTGATCGTCCGCGGCCACAGGAAGCTTGCCGCCGCCTATGCCACCTACGCGATGTCGGTCTACAGCCATTACCGCTACCGCTCCTACATCCGCGAGATGCGGGCGCAGGGCAAGACGCCATGGAGCTACCTGGACGACGACGATCAATGGCTGAAGACGGAGCTCAGGACCAAGGCGCGGGAAATCGCGTTTTGGACGGGGCAGGGTTAGACCTTCTCCCCGTTTCACGGGGAGAAGGTGCCCGAAGGGCGGATGAGGGGCAGCGCCGGCGTTCGTATTTGGCGCCACCATCGCTCTGCTTGCCAGGTCAGCGCCGCCCCTCATTGCCCTGCCGGGCATTTCTCCCCGTAAACGGGGAGAAAGAGGCTCTTCACGCGCTCACTGTCCAGAACTGTCAGCAGCGGCGTCGATTTTCGGTTGCAGCGGGCGGCATCCGACCTATATCAGGTCACATTTTCCAGCCGGCCATTTTTCAGCATGTCATCCATCATCTCGATCTCCGGTGTCACGAAAACCTATGCCACCGGCTTCAAGGCATTGAAGGAAATCAATCTCGACATCGAGCGCGGCGAGATCTTCGCGCTGCTCGGGCCGAACGGCGCCGGCAAGACGACGTTGATCTCGATCGTCTGCGGCATCGTCAACCGCTCGTCGGGCAGCGTCAGCGTCGATGGCCACGACATCGGCAAGGATTACCGCGCCGCGCGCAGCCTGATCGGTCTGGTGCCGCAGGAGCTGACTATCGATGCCTTCGAGACGGTCTGGGCGACGGTGAACTACAGCCGCGGCCTGTTCGGCAAGGCCCCCAACCCGGCCTTCGTCGAGAAGGTGCTGCGCGACCTGTCGCTGTGGGACAAGAAGGATTCCAAGGCGATCACGCTGTCGGGCGGCATGAAGCGCCGGCTGATGATCGCCAAGGCGCTGTCGCACGAGCCGCGCGTGCTGTTCCTCGACGAGCCGACGGCAGGCGTCGATGTCGAGCTGCGCCAGGACATGTGGGCGATGGTGCGGCGCCTGCGCGAGGACGGCGTCACCATCATCCTGACCACGCATTACATCGAGGAGGCCGAGGCGATGGCCGACCGTGTCGGCGTCATCAACCGCGGCGAGATCATCCTGGTCGAGGGCAAGGCCGAGCTGATGCGAAAGCTCGGCCGCAAGCAGATGAAGCTGGAGCTCCGCGCGCCGCTTGCCGCCATGCCGGACGGGCTGTCGCGCTATGCGCTGGAATTGTCTCCTGACGGCAGCCAGCTCACCTACACCTATGACAACCAGAGCGACCGGCCGGGCGTCGCCTCGCTGATCCGCGACCTGGAGGCGGCCGGCGTCCAGTTCCGCGATCTCGATACCAAGAACAGCTCGCTCGAAGAGATCTTCGTCAGTCTGCTGAGGCAAGAGCCATGAACCTGCGCGCAGTATGGGCGATCTACCGGGTGGAGATGGCGCGCGCCTTCCGCACCGTGCTGCAGAGCATCATCTCGCCGGTCATCTCGACGTCGCTCTATTTCGTCGTCTTCGGCTCGGCCATCGGCTCGCGCATCACCGAGATCGACGGCATTAGCTACGGCGCCTTCATCGTGCCCGGGCTGATGATGCTGTCGCTGTTGACGCAGTCGATCTCGAACGCCTCCTTCGCCATCTATTTCCCGAAATTCGTCGGTTCCATCTACGAGCTTTTGTCGGCGCCGGTCTCCTATCTGGAGATCATCATCGCCTATGTCGGCGGTGCGGCGACCAAGTCGATGATACTCGGCCTGATCATCCTGGGCACGGCAGCGCTTTTCGTGCCGCTGCGGATCGAGCATCCGTTCTGGATGATCGCCTTCCTGGTGCTGACGGCGGTGACCTTCAGCCTGTTCGGCTTCATCATCGGCATCTGGGCAAAAACCTTCGAGCAGCTGCAGCTGGTGCCGCTCCTGATCGTCACGCCGCTCACCTTCCTCGGCGGCAGCTTCTATTCGATCCACATGCTGCCCGGCATCTGGAAGACGGTCACCCTGTTCAACCCGGTCGTCTACCTGATCAGCGGGTTCCGCTGGAGTTTTTATGGCAAGGCGGACGTCTCGGTCGGCGTCAGCCTGGGCATGACGCTGGTGTTCCTGGCCGTCTGCATCGCGATCGTGGCGTGGATTTTCCGGACGGGGTATCGGTTGAGAAACTGACATTCCCCTGGCGGAACGGGCGCGAAGCGACATCGCGGAGTCTGGGATTCAGAGAAGGTCGCAAACGCTGGCGGGACAGCACCCCCCTCTGTCCTGCCGGACATCTCCCCCGCAGGGGGGGAGATCGGACGTCGCTCCCGCTTTCGCCAATCGCCTGCGTTGCAGGAAGAGCGCCGCCAACGGAGCCGCCAATCTCCCCCCTTGCGGGGGAGATGTCCGGCAGGACAGAGGGGGTGGGCGGGAACGCGGCGCCTGATGATCTTTTCTTTGTCGCTCCTCGTAGTCGCGGCGCCCGGCGATGACAGACCACGGCCGGCAGCTCATCACTCTAAATTAAATCGCCTTGATCAGGCGAAGCAGCCCGAGCATCTCCATCAGCGTCCCCCTGCGGAACGCGATGTAGGTCGGCTGCTCGACACCGTGGAAACGGCGCTTGAAGGCCGCCTGGCCCTGCAGGTTGAAGCGCGAGCGGTTGACCCAGGGCGAGTTGTAGGCGCGCTGGAAGGCGCCGCGCCAGAAGCTCGATTCGGCGAAGCCGCTGGGCTCGACATCGAGCAGCGGCGAGAGGCCGAGCGTCACTTGCGAGATGCCTTCCTCGCGAAAACGGTCGACGGCGAATTTGGTCAGCCCGACTTCGGCATGCGGCGTCGCGTCGATCTGCTTGCGCTTGAAGGAGGTGGTGTAGCCGATGACCTTGCCGTCGCGGAACAACGGGTCGAAATCGAGGATGGCGAGAAGCCGGCCTTGAGGGCTGTGCAGGAGGAAGCGGCGCATGTCGGCGCCGAGCTCTTCGGAAAAGCGACGATTGAGGAAACCCATCTCCCAGCGCTTGATGATGCGCTCTTTGCGCCAGTCGGCGGAAAGCTGAACGATCTCGTCGAGCAGACCGTCGCCGCTGTCCTCGGCGAGGGTAAAACCCTTCTTCGTCAGCCAGCGCTCCGAATAGCGCACGGTCTCGTTGCGCTTGCCGGAAAAGTCGTGCGTCGCCATCAGCAGCCTGGTGTCGACGCCGAGGCGATTGACCTGGTAGCCAAGGCCGGCCAGCACCTTGGCCGTGTCGGCGCCGATCTGGACGAACCAGGGGCCGCCGGCGGCCTCGACGAAGCGCTTGATATAGGCCGGGCGGTCTACCGGATCGGCCACCGGATCGCCCAGCGCGAAATGGCGGCTCATCTTGGTGCCGAAGGCGATGTAGCCGTCCCCGTCGCTGAAATAGGACAGTTTCTGCTGCACCGCCGTCGAATAGGCGAGCGAGAAATCGCCGTGGCGGCGCACCAGCGCCAGGCGCTCCTCATCCGTCAATTCGCGCCGCGGAACCTTGGGCGCCACGGCATCGAGAAGCCTGTCGAAGTAGATGCGCAGGGGCGCCATGAGCTCCGCGTGCCAAGAATGGATGACCTGCCGCCCTCAGGTCGCGAATCGCTGGCGGCCGCTGCCGGCCACGTCGCGTCAGCGCGATATAGGATGCAATTGGCGGCGAATGAAGGGCAAATGTCCGAAAGCGCCCGCTGTGACCCGCCGGTGGCAAGGGCGGGTTCTTGATTTTCCATGTGATGTTATATATCAAGTTATCATATTGCGAAGGACGAGCACCCATGGAAGACATCCTTCGATCCCTCGGCTTTCTCTGCCTCGGCAGCCGGATGAAGCGCATAGGCGAGCAGTTGCAGGCCGACACGCAGCGCGTGCTCGACCGCCTGGACGTGCGTATCCAGTCGAGCCAATACCCGCTACTCGCAGCGCTCGACAGGCTAGGCGCGCTGCCGGTCGGCGAGCTGGCGCAATCGCTCGGCGTCGCGCAACCGGGCGTGACGCGCAGCGTGGCGCTGCTTGCCGAACTGGGGTTGGTCGAGGTGAACCCTTCCGACGACGACCAGCGACGCAGGATCGTTTCGCTGAGCCGGAACGGCCGGCGGCTGGTCGACGAGGCGAAGCGGGACGTCTGGCCGAGCATCGAGAATGCCGTCGCGGATCTGTGCGCCGATCTTTCCGGACCGCTGCTCGGCCAGCTTGCCGCCATCGAAGATCGTCTGGCGGCGACGCCGCTTCATCGCCGCGCGGAAGCGGCCAAGGTCGCAGCGCCATGAAACACATTCTCGACCGCCCCATCTGGAACGCGCTTACAACGCGGCACGAGGCTTTCGCGGAGGGCGACGGCCTCGCCAGGCGATATCGCCAGTCAATTGTCCCGTTCGCCGCCACCGCTGCCGACGATGCGGACAGCCTGCGGGCGCTCGCCAGGCTTCTCCCGCCGCGCGAAACCGCCGTTCTTGTCCAGGCGGATGAAATCGCTCTGCCGCCGGAAATTTTCGCGACCTCGACAGCGTCGCTGGTGCAGATGATTGCCGAACAGCCGATGCCGACCGTGTCCGATGAACGCATCCGGCAGCTGACAAAAGACGATGCCTCGGAAATGCTGGCGCTCGCGTCGCTCACCAAGCCCGGCCCCTTCACCCTGGAGGCGCTGAGCCTCGGCGATTTCTGGGGCATCAGCATCGACGGCAGGCTGGCGGCGATGGCCGGCGAGCGTATGAAGCAGCCCGGCCACTCAGAACTCAGCGGCGTGTGCACGCATCCGGATTTTCGCGGCGCGGGCCTTGCGCGGCTGCTGTCGGTGTTCGTGGCGGGCAGGATCGCCGCGCGTGGCGAGATTGCGTACCTTCATGCGTATGACAGCAACGCGGCGGCGATCAGGCTTTACGAGTCGATCGGCTTCCGGTTGCGGAGCACGATGAACATGGCCATGGTTCAGCGCGCGGAGTGAATAGAGGGAGCGGCTGCCTGTCGCTTCGTCATCCACGGGCGAAGCAAGGAGCGTAGCGACGCAGCGCAGACCCGAGGATGACGACGCTGGGGAGGCTCCGCTAGTCCCCAGCGTTTGCGATGGTCCCTTCGACCGACGTGCCTTCGTTAGACCGCGATCTTGCCGCCGCCCTGCTTCGTGACGGCGACGACCGCCGGCCGCACCGGCATGTCCGGCTTGAAGTCCGGCCAGCGGGTCGATGGATCCTCATAGTAGGAAGGACGGCCAAAACCCTCCCAGTCCTCGCCGCCGTCGCCCGGATGCTGCACGGCGACGAAAGCGGTCCGGTCGTCCGGCGTAAACAGCGGGCCGCACATTTCGGCGCCGATCGGCACGCGGAAGAACAGCTTTGACGTCGCCCGCGCCGCGCCCTCCGTGTCGACGGCCCAGAGGCCGTCGGTGCGGCCGGTGACCTTCGGACCCTGGCCGTCGGTGGCGACCCACAGGCGCCCGGCGGAATCGACCGCGCAATTGTCCGGCATGCCGAACCAGCCGTGGGCGGAGGTGGCGGTCGAGAAGGTGGCGCCGACATCGGCCACCGAGGGATCGCCGCATTTCAACAGCACTTCCCACCTGCCCTTGCTGGCGGCGAAGTCGCCGCCGTCCTCGACGATCTCGATGATGTGGCCGAAGGCGTTCGCCGCGCGCGGATTGGCGGCGTCGACCTGCTCGGCCTTGCGCTTGGAATTGTTGGTCAGCATGACATAGACCTTGCCGTTGCCGGCATTGGGCTGGATGTCCTCGGGACGGTCCATCTTGGTGGCGCCGAGCAGGTCGGCGGCGCGCCGCGTCTCGATCAGCACATCGGCCTGCGAAGCAAAGTCGTTCTCCGGCGTCAGCGGACCTTGGCCGAACACGATCGGCATCCATTCGACCGAGCCGTCCTCGGCGAATTTGGCGACATAGAGCGTGCCGTCGTCGAGCAGGTCCATATTGGCCGCGCGGTCATCGGGATTGAACTTACCCGCAGTGACGAATTTATAGACATAGTCGAAGCGCTCATCGTCGCCGAGATAGAAGACGACGCGGCCGTCCCTGGCGACGATCGATTCGGCGCCCTCATGCTTGAAACGGCCCATGGCGGTGCGCTTCCGCGGCACCGAGTTCGGATCGTTGACATCGACCTCCACGATCCAGCCGAAACGGTTGGGCTCGTTCGGTTCCTTGGCGAGGTTGAAGCGGTCGTAATGCGCGCCCCATTCATAGGCGCCTTCCGGGATGCCGAGGCGCTTGTAGTTGGCGGCTTCCTTGTGGCCCTCCGGCAATTCGCCCGAGAAATAGCCATGGATGTTTTCCTCGGCCATCACATAGGTGCCCCAGGGCGTGACGCCGCCGGCGCAATTGTTGAGCGTGCCGATGACCCTGGCGCCGGACGGATCGGCATTGGTCTTGACGCGGTCATGGCCGGCGACCGGGCCGGAGAGCGCCATTTCGGTGGTGGACATGATGCGGCGATTGAGCTTGCCGTCGCGCACCACTTGCCATTTGGCGCCTTGCTTGCGGATTTCGACGATGGTGCCGCCATGCGCGGCCATCTCGACATCGACCTGCTCCTTCGAGAGCGGCGCGACCTCGGCGGCCTTCTTGCCGTCCTTGTCGACGATGTTGACGATGCCGGGAAACATCAGATGCGGGTTGGTGTATTCGTGGTTGACGACCAGCAGGCCATGCTCGGCCGAGCCGTCGATCGGGATATAGCCGACATAGTCGTTGTTGTAGCCGAACTGCCGGGCCTGGGCCCCGGCCGACTGCTTCAGCGGATCGAAGTCCGGCGAATCGGAAAACAGCGGATCGCCCCAGCGCAGCAACACGTCGGCATCATAGCCCGGCGCGACGTGGTGCTTGTCGTCGATGCCGGCCTCGAGCTCATCGAAGTTGAAGGCCGAGCCTTCCGCCGCGCGCGCCTCGTCGGCGGCGACCAGCGCCAGCGGGCTGACGGTGGCGGCGATGGCCGAGACGGCCAGCGAGCCCATGAGAAAGCCGCGGCGCGAGAAACGCGCGGCGATGATTTCGCCCATGGTGCGGTTGTCGGTCGGGTTGACGGGCGGGCCGTCATTGGCCTCGAGCTGGCTGGTGCGGAAGCGGGTCTCAGGGGTCACGGTCATGGGCTGTTCCTCTGGCTTCTTGAGGTGGCTGGAGTTTCGACCTTTCGACCCCTAAAGCGGCACGATCACATTTTCGTGACATGGCTTCGACGTCCCTCTCGGTGATTGGCGAAGCCCTATCCTCCACCGCCCAGCTTGACGGCTTCGCCCGCTTCGGAAACAAGGACTGCGGCCGGCGTGGCGACGGCGCTTCAAAAGGGGACGGCAAGGTGAGTTTCTGGGGACTGGCGCAGCTCGGCATTTCCACGGTGATGTTCCTGCTGGCGGCGATGGCGGCCAAGCAATGGGGGCTGGCGCCGAGCTTCGCCAAGCTCCTGCTGACCCTGGCGCTCTACACGGCGGGCAATCTGATCATGCTGAGGCTGGTGCGCGAGTTCGGCATGTCGATGTCGTTCAGCCTGTCGGCGGTGATCCAGCTTGTCTCGGTCAATGTCGTGGCGCTCGCCTTGTTCGGCGAGCGGCTCAATGCTTTCCAAGCAACCGGGATGATGCTGGCGATCGCTGCCGTCGCGCTGATCACGCTCGGGCCCTATATGCAGAGGCTGTAGCTGGACCCGAGAGCTCGAATGAAATCGACCGCCAACGCGCTCCTCAACAAGCTGGAATTCCCCCTGCTGCTGGCCGGGCTGGTGATCGCCGGCGGGCTGTGGGGCCTGGTGGAACTCATGGAGGTGGCGCGCGCGACGACGCCGCATGCCTTCGATACCGAAATCCTGCTCGCCTTCCGCCATGCCGGGCAGCCGGACAGCCCGATCGGCCCGCCTTGGCTGGAAGGCGCGGTTCGCGACGTCACCGCGCTCGGCAGCTCCGCCGTGCTGGTGCTGATCACGACGGCAACGATCGTCTATCTGCTCTTGATCCGCAGACCCTCGACGGCGCTGTTCATGTTCGTGGCGGTGGCGGGCGGACAGGTGCTTTCCAACCTGCTCAAGCTCGAGGTCGACCGGCCGCGGCCCGATCTCGTCTCGCATCTCGTCAACGAGACGTCGCTGTCCTTTCCAAGCGGTCACGCCATGCTGTCGGCGGTGACCTATCTGACGCTCGGCTCTTTAGCCGCGCGCTTCCTTCCGGACCGCAGGACGAAAATCTTCGTGCTTTGCCTCGCGGTACTGACCACCGTGCTGGTCGGCACCAGCCGCGTCTATCTCGGCGTCCACTGGCCGTCCGACGTGCTTGCCGGCTGGTGCGCCGGCTTTGCCTGGGCCATGCTGTGCTGGCTTGCGGCACGCTTGCTGCAGCGGCGCAAAATGGTGGCCGACAGCGACTGATCGACGGGGATCGCGGGCCGGCCTGTGATCGGCATTTCAGTCGAGACCGAGCGCCGCGATTTCGCCTTCGCCCATCAGTGGCACGAAGATATGCTCGCCGTCGGTGCCGATGTCGGCGCTGCCCGGCTTGAAGGTGGCGACCACCTGCGGCGCGCCGCCGGGCTTGTAGCTGTAAAGCGTGCCGGTCATGTAGGCGGTGGCGTAGATGGTGTCGCCAATAGCGACGACGCCGTCGAGGTCGGCGAAATTCTGCGCGCCGGGCAGTGGCGTGACCTTCCTGGTGGCGAGGTCGACCGACAGCAGCCCGCCCGGCTCCGCCGTGCTGAAGTCTGTCTTGTCGATGCCCCTGCCCCAGGACGCCACGATCAGCCTGCCGCCATCGGCGAACACGCCGTTGGGCGAGGCGAGAGCCGCGTCCTTGACGAACAGTTCCGGCCTGTCGCCGTCGATGCGGTAGATCGTGTCGGCCAGCATGTCGCTGACATAGACATTGCCGGCGCTGTCCTCAGTCATATCGTTGAGGAAGACGGCACCCGGCACCGCGATGGTGGCGACCAGTCTGCCGCTGGCGAGATCGACGACGCGCACTTTGGTGATGTCGGCGGCGTAGAGCTTGCCATCGGCGATTGCCATGCCCTTGGGCGCGTCCATGCCATCGACCCAGTGACGGGTGATGACCTTGCCGTCCATCGACAAGAGCGACAGGTAGCCATTGCCGTCAGCATCGCCAGGATTGCCGGCGATGCTGGAGACGATGATGCGGTTGTTGGCGGTATCGGCAAGCGCCGATTCCGGCTGTTCGAAGCCGGTGGCGCGCCAGAGCTCGCCAGCCTGCGCGGCGGATACGGTGAAAGCGCCGTTGGCGGCGAAGACGGCTGACGCGATGATGTGTTTCATGGGGTGCTCTCCTGTGATGACGACGAAGAGCTAGGGTTTTCGATACTTTCCTGGAAGCCGGAACGAGGCTAGTATCGCTATTCGATACGAATTCGCACGAACGAGGTGCATTCCATGAACGGTCCGATCTTCGAGGCGCTGAAACGGACGCTGAAGGCCAAGGGCCTGACCTACCGGACGCTGGCCGAGCGCATGGGCATTTCCGAGCCGACGGTGAAGCGCATCTTCCATGAGCGCAACTGCAAGCTCGACCGGCTGATCGAGATCTGCGCCGCGGCGGATGTCGAGCTGGAGAACGTGCTCGGCGCGATGAACCGGGGGCCGGGTCCGGCAAACCGCGTTTCACCGGAGATCGAACGCAGGCTGGCCGCGCGGCCGGCGCTGCTGTTCGTCTTCATCATGCTGTCGGAGAAATTCACGGCCGAAGGCATCATGCGCTCGCAAGGCCTGAGCGAAGCCTCGATGTTCCTCTATCTGCGCGACCTCGAGGAGCTTGGGCTGGTGGCGCTGGGGCGCGGGCTGTCGGCAAGGCTGCTCGTCGACACGCCGATCCAGTGGGATTTCGACGGGCCGCTGAAGCCGCATTTCGAGATGACCAACAAGAACTTCATCGGCTGGGCGATCGCCCATATGGAACAGGCCGCGACCTTCATCAGCTTTTCCAGGCGGATGCGGCCGGAAACGGCGGAGATGCTGCGCCGCGAGGCCGAGGAGCTCGCCGACCGCGCCAGGCTGCTTGCCCATCACGACCAGCACACCACGCCGGAGGACCAGCTCACCGGCTACAAATGGACCTTCGCCTTCGGGGCGACGCCGTTTCCGGCGATCATGCCGATCGGGCCGCACCCGCGCGATGCCGGCGCGCGGACGGCGAAGGAGAAACGGGCGCTGCCGGCATAGTGAAGCGCCTCTCCCCTTGTGGGAGAAGGTGGATCGGCGCGCAGCGCCGAGACGGATGAGGGGTGTTGGAAGAAATGAGGCGGTGGTGAGCGGCGCGCCATGGCTCGAACGTCCTTGCCAAGCTGGAGCACCCCTCATCCGGCCGCTTCGCGGCCACCTTCTCCCACAAGGGGAGAAGGGATAGCGCTAGGCCGCGCTAGCCTCTTCCTGCGGTCCGGCGAGATCGTCGCGCGCCTTGCGGGCGAGTTTCTTGGCCGAGCGCTTGGGGCTTTCGCCGAACAGGTCGGCGGCATCGGCAAGGCAGGCCTTGGTGAGGCTCTTTTCGGAGCGCTTCAACAGCTTGCGCAGAAGCTTGGTGTCGTCGGCCGGGCCAAGCGGCTCGCCTTCGGCATCGAGCAACGCGCGCATGACGAAGACATCGTGCAATTCGCCGAGCTCTTCGCCAAGCTTGTCGACCGCCTTGCGACGCGCCTTGATCGGCGTCGGCCACAAGCGGCCGAGCAGGGACAGATGCATGGAGTGCGTCTTGGCCGCCTTGCGCAGATCGTGAAAATCCTCGTCCTCGCCGCGCGACTGAGCCTTGTCCAGCGCCTTCTTCGCCCGTCGCAAGGTGGCGCGGGCGCCGTCGGCCAAGATATCGGCGGCGTGCTCCGGCTGATCGGGCAGGGCCAGCCTGTCGATACGCTCCAGGCCTTCCCGGCAAGCGGCTATGGCAGCATTGATGGCGGCGTCGAGGCCAGGACCGGCATGAAGCTCGTGCTGGCGCAGCACCAGCCGCTCGCGCACGGGATCGAGACCGCTACCGGCGGAATGTTCCGCAGCGAGACGGTCGACGGCTTCGATGAGCGCGGTCGCTTCGCGCGGGCCGGCGAGCAGCGCCGACACCTGCTTGTAACATTCATTCTCGGTCTGGCAGAACGGTTCGTCCCCGGAACGAACCAGGCGCAGCAAGGCGCGCACGCTTTTCAGCCGCTTGCGGCATTTGTGCAGCCCCTGCTCCGGCTTCTCGCGCGCCGTCTCGAGATGACCGATTGCCTTGCCGATCTCGTCGGCCAATATGCGCCTGACCTCGCCGGTCAGCGGCGAGCGCGGGTCTATGCGAAAGCTCATGCGGCGATCTCCGGAATCCCCCCGAGGGCCAGCGACGCGTTGTAGAACCTCGACTCGCCGGTGACCTCGCGACCGAGCCAGTCGGGCAGCATTTCGTCAGATACGTCCTCCGGCGTCTCCAACTCCGCGATCACCAGCCCCGCGAGCTTTGCGCCGAACACATCGACTTCATAGAGATAGCCGCGGTGTCTAACATGGTGGCGTGTCTTCTCGATGACACGTCCGACGGCAAACGCCATCAATTCCTCGGCCTCGTCGAGCGGGATCGGATATTCGAATTCGTCGCGCTCGCGCGCCCTGTCGCCGAACTTCAGCGTCAGCTTGGCGGAGCGCCCGTCGCTGATGCGCACACGCACCGTGCGGCCGGGCTGGGCGGCGAGATAAAACTGGCGGATGCGAATATGCGCCTCGACCCTATCGCGCCAGGCGGGACTGGAGACCAGGAACTTACGCTCGACTTCCTTGCCCATGGCCGCGCACTAAAGCCTGTGAGGGTCGAGAAGGCAAGCCGGGTCAGACTTCAAATTTGACTTTAATCAATCGAATGATTAAAGTCGGAGCATGAACAAGCAACCAGGTGTAAAAAGGCAGCAGCGCGAGGCCAGCACCGCCGATCAAACGCGCGCGGCGCTGGTGCAAGCGGCGCTCAAGCTGTTCGGGCGGCAAGGTTTCGACGGCACGTCGACGCGCGCGATCGCGGCGGAGGCCAAGGCCAATATCGGCTCGATCGCCTATCATTTCGGCGGCAAGGAAGGCCTGCGCGCCGCCGCCGCCGACCATATCGTCGACACCATACAAGGGATCGCCGGCGAGGCGCTGGGCGGTGCTCAGGCCGCCGCGCCGCTCAACCCGGAGGCGGCCCGGGCCCAGCTTTTCGCCGCGCTCGAGCGGATGGTGGGCTTCGTCGTGGCCAGTCCGCAGGCCGGCCAGATCGTACAATTCGTACTTCGCGAGCTCTCGCATCCGACCGCCGCGCTCGACCGCATCTATGCCGGGGTGTTCGAGCCGACGCACCGGCGGCTGTGCCAGATCTGGGAGCAGGCCACCGGCGAGCCGGCCGAGAGCGAGGAAACCCGGCTCACCGTTTTCACGTTGATCGGACAGGTCATCTATTTCCGCATCGGCCGCGAGGCGGTGATGCGCCGGATGGGCTGGCGTGAAATCGGCAATGAAGAGGCCGCCAAGGTGGTGGCGGCCACGACCGACAACCTCCGGGCAATGCTGGCGGCACGCAGGCCGGCCGCCGGCAGGAAGGGCAAATCATGAGCTTTCTCTGTTCGCTGCCGCTCGCGGCCCAGCTGTTCGGCGCCTGCGCGCCGGCCGCGCCGTTAGCCGTCGGCTATGTCGAGGGTGAATATGTGCTGATGGCGCCGATCGAAGTGGCGCAAGTCGCGACGGTCGGCGTCAGGCGCGGAGACCGGGTGACACCAGGCATGCCGGTGGCGACACTGGAAGACGCCGACGCCAGGATCGCCGTGACGCAGGCGCAAGCCGCACTGGCGCAGGCCGAGGCGCAGCTTGCCGACCTGCAGGTTGGCAAGCGGCCAGAAGAGATCGCCGTGCTCAAGGCGCAAGTGGACATGGCGAAAGCCCAGGCCGCCGACGCCAAGCGCAAATATGAACGCGCCAGCGACCTCTACAAGCGCGGCACCGGCACGCAGGCCGACTACGATACGGCCTCCGCTTCGCTGGAGACCGCCAATGCGCAGGTCGGCCAGGCCGAGGCCAATCTCGCTGTCGGCGGCCTGCCCGGGCGGGCCGAGATGATCAAAGCGGCCGAGAACCAGGTCAAGCAGGCGCAATCGGAATTGGGGCAGGCTAAATGGCGCCTGTCGAAGCGTGTTCTTGCGGCACCCTCGCCCGGCCGCGTCAACGACGTCATCCGCAATCCCGGCGACACGGCGGGGCCGACCGCGCCGGTGATCTCGATGCTGCCGGACGGCGCCGTGAAGCTCAGCGTCTACGTGCCCGAAAGCGCTTTTTCGGCGGTCAAGGTCGGCACCGAGCTCAACGTCCGCTGCGACGGCTGCGGGACGGGGCTGAAGGCACGCGTCAGCTATGTCTCGCCGGATCCGGAATTCACGCCGCCGGTGATCTACTCGCTGGAGAACCGGCAGAAGCTGGTCTATCTCGTCGAGGCGCGGCCGGAAGGCAATGCCGGCCCGCTGCAGCCCGGCCAGATCGTCGACGTCGATCTCGCGGATCTGGGGCAATGAGCGCCATCGACGTCCGCGGGCTGGTCAAGCGCTTCGGCGACAAGACCGTCGTCGACCATGTGACCATGACGGTCGCCGAAGGCGAGATCGTCGGCTTCCTCGGGCCGAACGGCTCGGGCAAGACGACGACCATCCGCATCATGTGCGGGCTTTTGACGCCGGACGAGGGCGAGGGCACGGTGCTGGGGTTCGACATCCTTACCGACGCGCTCAAGATCAAGCGCGAAGTCGGCTACATGACGCAGAAATTCTCGTTCTACGAGGATTTGACGATCGGCGAGAACCTCGAATTCGTGGCGCGGCTCTACCGGTTGAGACCGGTCGAACAATATGTGGCGAGAACGCTTCAGGATCTCGGCCTGACGAGCCGCCGCAACCAGCTGGCCGGCACGCTTTCGGGCGGCTGGAAGCAGCGGCTGGCTTTGGCCGCCTGCATCATGCACAAGCCGAAGCTGCTGCTGCTCGACGAGCCGACGGCCGGCGTCGATCCCAAGGCGCGGCGCGAATTCTGGGACGAGATCCATCGGCTGGCCGGCGGCGGGCTGACCGTGTTGGTCTCCACCCACTACATGGACGAAGCCGAGCGCTGCCACCGCATCAGCTACATCTCCTACGGCAAGATGCTCGCCACCGGCACGGTGGACGAGGTGGTGCGGAACGCCGGGCTGACCACCTTCGTGCTGCAGGGGCCGCAGCTCGACCAGGTGGCGGAAGCGCTGCAGGGCCGGCCCGGCGTCGACCAGGTGGCGCCGTTCGGCGCCACGCTGCATGTCGTCGGCTCCGACAAGGCGGCGCTCGAAAAGGCGCTTGCCGATGTCGAGAAGGAGCACAAGGGCGTGACGGTGAAGCCCGGCGAGACCAGCCTGGAGGATGTGTTCATCCAGTTCATGTCCGGCTCGAAGGACAATATGGCATGAACGCGGTCTTCTCCTTCGCCAGGCTCGGTGCGCTGCTGATCAAGGAATTCATCCAGATGCGGCGCGACCGCATCACCTTCGCCATGATGCTCGGCGTGCCGCTGATCCAGCTGGTGCTGTTCGGCTATGCGATCAACAACGACCCGAAGAGCCTGCCGGCGGCACTCGTGGCGACCAGCAGCGATCCCTATACGCGGGCCATGGTCTCGGCGCTTCAGACCACCGGCTACTACCGCTTCGACCATGTCGCGCAAAGCGCCGAGGAAGCCGAATTCCTGATGGCGCGCGGCGATGTCTCCTTCGTCGTCACCATCCCCGCCGATTTCGCGCGGCGGGTCGAGCGCGGCGACAATCCGCAGATCCTGATCGAGGCCGACGCCACCGACCCGGCGGTGGCCAGCGGCGCGATCTCGACGCTGAGCACCGTGGCCGGCCAGGCGCTGTTGAGGGCGCAAGGCACGCAGGAAGCAGCCAAGGAAGCGGCGCGCGGCCAGCTCGATGTCGTCGTGCACCGGCGCTACAACCCCGAAGGCATCTCGCAATACAACATCGTTCCCGGCCTGCTCGGGGTCATCCTGCAGATGACGATGGTGATGATGACCTCGATCGCGCTGACGCGCGAGACCGAGCGCGGCACGATGGAAAACCTTCTGGCCATGCCGTCCAGCCCGCTCGAGATCATGATGGGCAAGGTGCTGCCCTACCTGGCGGTCGGCGCGGTGCAGGTGGTGGTGGTGCTGGCGGCGGCGAAGCTTCTGTTTGCCATTCCCTTCATGGGCTCGATGTCGCTGCTCCTGTCGGCGGTGCTGGTGTTCGTGCTTTCGCTGGTGCTGCTCGGCTACACGATCTCGACGATCGCACGCACGCAGATGCAGGCGCTGCAGCTCACCTTCTTCTTCTTCCTGCCGTCGATCATGCTGTCGGGTTTCATGTTCCCCTATCGCGGCATGCCGGGCTGGGCGCAGATCTTCGGCGAGATATTCCCGCTGACGCATTTTTTGCGCATCACCCGCGCGGTCATGCTGAAGGGCGCGGAGCTGCCGGCAGTGGCGGTGGAAATCGGCTGGCTTGTGGCGTTCGTTGCGCTGTTTGCAGGGGTGGCGCTGGTGCGGTTCAGACGGACGCTGGATTGATCAATGCATGGCGGAAGACGTTCTAGCGCTGGAGGGACAGCACCCCCCTCTGCCCTGCCGGGCATCTCCCCCGCAAGGGGGGAGATTGGCTGTTTCGGCGCCCCACCTACTCCTGCAACGTTGGTGATTGGCGAAAGCAGCGGCGACAGCTGATCTCCCCCCTTGCGGGGGAGATGTCCGGTAGGACAGAGAGGGGTGTGACGGATCGCAGCGATTCCGGCTTGCGGCCCCGCATTCTCCTGAAATCTACGCCGCGGCCATGATCTCGGCGTAAGTACCGAGATCGACATTGCCGCCGGAGAGCACCACGGCAACGCATTTGCCGGCGAGGTCGATCTCGCCGGAGGCGAGCGCGGCAAACGCGACGCAGCCGCCGGGCTCGACCACCAGCTTCAGATGCGCCATGGCGTCGCGCATCGCTTGCGCGGCGGCCTTGTCGGAGACGGCGATGGCGCCGGCGAGATTCCTGCGGTTGATCTCGAAGGTGATGGCGCCGGGCTCGGCGGTGAGGAGCGCATCGCAGATCGAGCTGTGGCCGGGCTCGTTCGCGACCCGCTCGCCCTTGGCCAGCGAGCGGCGCGTGTCGTCGAAATGCTCCGGCTCGACGGCCCAGACGGCGGTTCGCGGCGAGGCGTCCTTCACGGCGACGGAAATGCCGCTCGACAGGCCACCGCCGCCGCATGGGACGACGACGGCGTCGAGCGCCACGCCAAGGGCTTGCGCCTGCCTCATCAGCTCCAGCCCGATCGTGCCCTGGCCGGCGATGATGGCCGGATCGTCGAAGGGCGGCACCAACGCCATGCCCTTCTCGATATAGGGGCGGACGACCGTCATGCGGTCGTCCTTGAAACGGTCGAACGGCACCACTTCGGCGCCCATTTTGCGGACATTGCCGACCTTGAGCGCCGGCGCGTCGATGGGCATGGCAATGACCGCCCTGACGCCGAACATCGCGGCCGAAGCCGCCACCCCCTGCGCGTGGTTGCCGGAGGAAAAAGCGACGACGCCGCGGCTGCGCTCTTCCTCGCTTAAGCACGACAGCTTGTTGTAGGCGCCGCGGATCTTGAAGGAGCCGGTGCGCTGCAGCGTCTCGGGCTTGAACAGGATGCGGCCGCCATAGCGCTTGTTGAGCTCGGGCGACTCGATCAGCGGCGTTTCGACGATCAGGCCGGAAAGCCGCTCGGCGGCGGCGCGGATGTCGGAGATGCCGGGCAGGGTGGACATTGTGGGCCTCGCAGGATGAGTCCCGGCATCGTGCACGGAAATCGTCCCGGCGCGCCAACGAAAAAATGTGATGGAGACAAGGTTGGCGATGATAGCGACGGCGGAACTGCTGATCTCCCCCCTTGCGGGGGAGATGGCCGGCAGGCCAGAGAGGGGTGCTGTCCCGCCGACATATCAGCCGTTCAATGCTGAGCACGCTTGCAAGTTGCTGGCTCCCCAGGTTTGCCGGAAAGGTTGGCGTTCCTTCACACCCCCCTCTGTCCTGCCGGACATCTCCCCCACAAGGGGGGAGATTGGCAGCTTCCGCGCCGGCGCCATTCGCAGCAAAAGGACCATGCTAGCGATTTTGCCTGTGAGGACCTCCTCTGATCCCCCGCGGGCCGCCCCCTCACCCCAGCAGCGTCCTTGTCCTCTTGCTGCCGCCGAGCTTGCGCCAATTGTTGAAGCGGTGGGTGGCGGCGGCAAATGAGATCTTCATCTGCTGGGCGACCGTGTAACGCGACTTGCCTTCGTCGAACATGCGGTAGCAGCACTCAGCACCTTCCTCGGTCAGCTTGCCGTCCGGCGTCTTGTTATGCGGGTTGGCGGGATCGAACTTTTCGACCTGTTCTTCGACAAGACCCTTCAGGCGCTGAAGGTCGGCCTCGATGCTGGCGATGAGGTCGAGAACGGGCTTCGCATCGAACTTGTGCGGTGGCTTCTTGTCCGTCATTCCGTTGGTCTCCTTCGATTTGGCTGTCGGCGCCTATATAGGCGAACATTCGGCAATAATGAAGGGTCAGGCAAATTCCGCTGGATCACCCATTTGCGCGCGCAGCCCGCGCCGTTCGCGATTGACGTCCGGCAGCCGAAATCCTAGTTTAGAATTATTCTAAACTAGAGTGATCTCATCATGCTTTCCCGTGTTTTCGGCTTCGGCCGCCGTTCGTTCGATTCACTGTCGGAGCAGGAGATCCTGGCGCTGGCGATCTCTTCCGAGGAGGATGACGGGCGCATCTACCGCGCCTATGCCGATGGCCTAGCGCAGGACTTTCCGCAATCGGCCAAGGTGTTCGAGGCAATGGCCGAGGAAGAGGACGGCCATCGCGATTCGCTCATCGAGCTTTACCGCAAGCGCTTCGGCGAGCGCATCCCGCTGCTGCGGCGCGAGCATGTGAGGGGTTATTTCGAGCGCAAGCCCGACTGGCTGGTGAAACCGCTCGGCATCGAGCATGTCAGGCGGCAAGCCGAAGCGATGGAGCAGCAGGCCTACCGCTTCTATGTCGAGGCCGCCAAGCGCACCACCGACGCCTCGACGCGAAAACTGCTCGACGACCTCGCCGTGGCCGAACAGAGCCACGAAAGCTCGGCGCACAGGCTGGAGCAGGAACATGTCCCGGGCGAGATCAAGGTGGAGGAAGCAACCGCCGAGCAGCGCCAGTTCATCCTCACCTATGTGCAGCCGGGGCTGGCGGGGCTGATGGACGGGTCGGTGTCGACGCTGGCGCCGATCTTCGCCGCCGCGTTTGCCACGCATGATACCTGGCAGACACTGCTGGTCGGGCTGGCCGCCTCGATCGGCGCCGGCATTTCGATGGGTTTCACCGAAGTCGCCTCCGATGACGGCAAGCTGTCGGGCCGCGGCTCGCCGATCAAGCGCGGGCTGACGGTCGGCCTGATGACGTCGCTGGGCGGGCTCGGGCACGCGCTGCCCTATCTCATCCCGCATTTCTGGACGGCCACGGCGGTTGCCGCCGTGGTGGTGTTCTTCGAACTCTGGGCGATCGCCTTCGTCCAGAACCGCTACATGCAGACGCCGTTCTGGCGCGCCGCCTTCCAGGTGGTGCTGGGCGGCGCGCTGGTGTTCGGAGCAGGGGTGCTGATCGGGAATGCGTAGCTCCTCTCCTTCTCCCCTCACATGAGGGCCATTGGGTCAAGAGGTTGATCTGCTAGCTGTTGGTTTGATCGTGGGGCAGCTGTTCGTCCCGACCATAGGGCGCTCGAAAGCGTCGCGCGCAGATCGGCGCAAGGCCGGCTGTCCAGCCGCCGCGCAGCGGCTTGGTCTTGCGCTGATTGAGCACGGCGCCACACTGGACGTGGCGGGATGTAGCTTTGCGTCTCCTGGCCCGGGACCTGCCTTGGCGGGACTGACGGCGCGCTCTGGAGCGCCCTCAGA
>NZ_ATYO01000040.1 GCF_000427725.1 Mesorhizobium sp. WSM3224
CGAAGCCGATGTCGGACGACCAGGTGCTGAAACTGTTCGCCGAAGGCTCCTATGAACTCGTCCCGCATGACAACATGCGCAAGACCATCGCGCGCCGCCTGGTCGAGGCCAAGTCCACCATCCCGCATTTCTATCTGACGCTCGACTGCGAGCTCGATGCGCTCTTGGCGCTGCGCATGCAGCTCAATGCGGCAGCCCCGATGAAGAAGACGGAGAAGGGCGAGGTTCCCGCCTACAAGCTCTCGGTCAACGACATGGTGATCAAGGCGATGGCCATGGCGCTGATGGCGGTGCCGGATGCCAACGCCTCGTGGACCGACAGCGCCATGGTCAAGCACAAGCATGCCGATGTCGGCGTTGCCGTGTCGATCCCCGGCGGCCTGATCACGCCGATCATCCGCCATGCCGATGAAAAGACGCTGTCGGTCATCTCCAACGAGATGAAGGACCTGGCAGGCCGCGCCAGAAGCCGCAAGCTGAAGCCCGAAGAATACCAGGGCGGCACCACGGCGGTGTCCAATCTGGGCATGTTCGGCGTCAAGGACTTTGCCGCCGTCATCAACCCGCCGCACGCGACGATCCTTGCGGTCGGCGCCGGCGAGGAACGGGCGGTGGTCAAGAAGGGCGAGATCAGAATCGCGACGGTGATGTCGGTGACCTTGTCAACCGATCACCGCGCCGTCGACGGCGCGCTCGGCGCCGAACTCCTCGGCGCCTTCAAGCGCATGGTCGAAAACCCGATGGGCATGCTGGTGTAGGAAGGGAAAAGGCGGTGCGGAAATTCTTCACCAGCCTTTTCGCCTTCATCCTTTCCGGCTTCGCCGGCGGGCTGGTGGCTCAGGAACTCGCCGTCGCCACCGGCGCTCAGGAAGAATACATCATCGTTTTCATGGTCTCGGTGTTGGTGACCCTCGTCGTCACCTTCGTCTTCTTCACGGCGCAGTTCATGGCCGATCCGGCGATTGCCGTGGCCACGGCGGGAAAGTGGTCGCTGATCGCGTTTGCCGTGTTGCTCATCCTGCTGGTCGGCGTCGTTCTGTACACGGATGCCGGCACGGATGTGATCAAGCGCGACGTGCCGATAGTGGCTGGGCTGATCCTACCCGGCATCGTTACGATTGTCGTGCAGTGGCTCTTCGTCCGCTGGCGGGTGGGGCGCGTCCACACGGGTTTTGGTAGAAGCGGGGCAAAGGCGTGAAGACAATTCTGTGCTACGGCGATTCCCTGACCTGGGGCTATGACGCCGCCAGCCTAGGCCGCCACGCGTTGGCGGACCGCTGGCCGAGCGTGCTTGAGGCTGAGCTTGGCGGCGATGTCGAGGTCATCGCCGAGGGCCTGAATGGCCGCACCACCGCCTTCGACGATTACCTGGCCGGCGCCGATCGCAACGGCGCCCGCGTCCTGCCGACGATCCTGACAAGTCATGCGCCGCTCGATCTCGTCATCTTCATGCTCGGCGCCAACGACATGAAGCCGTGGATCCACGGCAATCCCGTCGCCGCCAAGCAGGGCATGGAGCGGCTGATCAATATCGTGCGCGGCCATGACTATCCGTTCGACTGGCCAGCACCGCAGATGCTCATCGTCGCGCCACCCGTCGTGACGCGCACCGACAATGCCGAATTCAAGGAAATGTTCGCCGGCGGCGACGACGCTTCCAAGCGGCTGGCGCCGCAATATTCCCTGCTTGCCGACGAGGCCGGCTGCGGTTTCTTCGACGCCGGCAGCGTCGCCACCACCACGCTGCTCGACGGCGTCCATCTCGACGCCGAGAACACGCGGCGGATCGGCCAGGCGCTTGCGCCGCTCGTGCGCGTCATGCTCTCACTCTAACCCTTAGAAAGATCAGGGAGAAAACCCGTGGCTGAATCCTACGACGTCATCATCATCGGCTCAGGCCCCGGCGGCTATGTCACGGCGGTGCGTTCCGCCCAGCTCGGCTTCAAGACGGCGATCGTCGAGCGCGAGCATCTGGGCGGCATCTGCCTCAACTGGGGCTGCATCCCGACCAAGGCGCTGCTGCGCTCGGCCGAGATCATGCATTATTCAGATCACCTCAAGGATTACGGCCTGAAGCTCGAAGGCGGCAAGGTCAGCCCCGACACGGCAGCCGTGGTCGACCGCTCGCGAAAAGTGTCGCTCAGGTTGAACACCGGCGTCGGCTTCCTGATGAAGAAGAACAAGGTCGACGTCATCTGGGGCGAGGCAAAGCTCTCCAAGCCTGGAGAAGTCGTCGTCTCCAAATCATCGAAGAAACCGATGGAACCGCAACCGCCGGTGCCGAAGGGCGTCAAGGGCGAGGGCACCTACACCGCCAAGCACATCATCCTGGCGACCGGCGCCCGGCCGCGCGCGCTGCCCGGCATCGAGCCCGACGGCAAGCTGATCTGGACCTATTTCGAGGCCATGGTGCCGAAGGAAATGCCGAAGTCGCTGCTGGTCATGGGCTCGGGCGCCATCGGCATCGAATTCGCCTCCTTCTACCGCACCATGGGCGCCGACGTGACGGTGGTCGAGCTCTTGCCGGCGGTGATGCCGGTCGAGGACGCCGAGGTCTCGAAATTCGCGCAGAAGCAGTTCGAGAAGCAAGGGATGAAGATCATCCTCGAAGCCAAGGTGACCAAGGTCGAAAAGGGCGCCAATTCGGTCACTGCGCATGTCGAGATGAAGGACGGCAAGGTCGAGAAGATCACCGCCGACCGCATGATCTCCGCTGTCGGCGTGCAGGGCAATATCGAAAACCTCGGCCTGGAAGCGCTCGGCGTGAAGACCGACCGCGGCTGCGTGGTGGTCGACGGCTACGGCAAGACCAATGTGCCGGGTGTCTACGCCATCGGCGACGTCGCCGGACCGCCGATGCTCGCCCACAAGGCCGAGCATGAGGGCGTCGTCTGCGTCGAGAAGATCGCCAACTTCCCGGGCGTGCACGCCACCGACAAGCTGAAGATCCCCGGCTGCACCTATTGCAGCCCGCAGGTCGCGTCCGTCGGCCTGACGGAAGCGAAGGCCAAGGCGGAAGGCAAGGACATCCGCGTCGGCCGTTTCCCCTTCAGCGCCAACGGCAAGGCCATCGCGCTCGGCGAGGACCAGGGCTTCGTCAAGACCATCTTCGACAAGAAGACCGGACAGCTTCTCGGCGCTCACATGGTCGGCGCCGAGGTGACCGAGCTCATCCAGGGCTTCGTCGTGGCGATGAACCTGGAGACGACAGAGGAAGAGCTGATGCACACCATCTTCCCGCATCCGACGCTGTCGGAGATGATGAAGGAGAGCGTGCTCGACGCCTATGGCCGCGCTTTGAACGCATGATAAATCGCCAATCGGTGATAGATTGCCAATCCGTGCTAATTTGGTTGGGCGAGACTCATGTCCGGCAGCCGGAGGAACCTGACGGCAAGGCAGCTCTTATCCGGATGCATTTTCACCTGATCGAGGAGGACTTGGCATATGCATTTGAATGGCGTCGGCTGGATCGCAGCCATCATCGTCGGAGGTCTGGCGGGCTGGCTCGCCGAGATGGTCATGAAGAGCAACACCGGCATCTTCATGAACATCATCATGGGTATCGTCGGCGCGGTGGTGCTGAACGCGATCCTGCAGGCCCTCAACATCCAGTCTTTCGGCGTCGGCTGGGTAGCCTATCTGATTACCGGCTTCATCGGCGCCTGCCTGCTGATCTTCGTGGGCCGGCTGGTGCGCCGGTAAGGCGCGCGAATGCGTCGCTAAGGCGCGTGAATGCGTCGCTAAGGCGCGCGAATGCGTCGCTGATCGCAGGCAAAGCCTGCTATGCGAAAAAGGCCGTGCCGGCATGCCTGCCGCGGCCTTTTTCTTTGCCTCGAAAAGTCCTAGATGACGAAGGCGTCCGCCGAAATCGCGGCCGC
The DNA here is from genome assembly GCF_000427725.1 of Mesorhizobium sp. WSM3224. Classification (GTDB taxonomy): domain Bacteria; phylum Pseudomonadota; class Alphaproteobacteria; order Rhizobiales; family Rhizobiaceae; genus Mesorhizobium. The sequence continues at coordinate 3,882 of NZ_ATYO01000040.1, forward strand.
GAAGGGTTTGAGATGGTCACAGTCGTCGACACGATCGCCAACCGGCCGCGCCCGCGGCATCCTGAGAAAGCGCACCGGCCCGACCAGGAAGTGCTGCGCAAGCCCGACTGGATTCGCGTCAAGGCGCCGGTTTCCAAGGGCTATGCCGAAACGCGCGAGATCGTGAAGTCGCACAAGCTGGTGACGGTGTGCGAGGAGGCGGGCTGCCCCAACATCGGCGAATGCTGGGACAAGAAGCACGCCACCTTCATGATCATGGGCGAGATATGCACGCGCGCCTGCGCCTTCTGCAACGTCGCGACCGGCATCCCGACAGCGCTCGATCCCGATGAGCCGGCGCGCGTTGCCCACGCCGTCAAGCAGATGGGCCTGAGCCACGTCGTCATAACCTCCGTCGACCGCGACGATCTTGCCGACGGCGGCGCCCAGCATTTCGCCGAGGTCATCCGCGCCATCCGCGCGGTTACGCCATCGACGACGATCGAGATCCTGACGCCCGACTTCCTGCGCAAGGATGGCGCGCTGGAGATTGTCGTTGCCGCCAAGCCCGACGTCTTCAACCACAATCTCGAAACAGTGCCGTCGAACTACCTGACGGTGCGGCCCGGCGCGCGTTACTTCCATTCGATCCGGCTGTTGCAGCGCGTGAAAGAACTCGACCCTTCGATCTTCACCAAGTCCGGCATCATGGTCGGCCTCGGGGAGGAGCGGAACGAGGTGCTGCAGCTGATGGACGATTTGCGTTCGGCCAATGTCGACTTCATGACCATCGGCCAGTACCTGCAGCCATCGAAGAAGCATCATCCGGTGATCCGATTCATCCCGCCCGACGAGTTCAAGTCCTACGAAACGGTCGGCAAGGCCAAGGGCTTCCTGTTGATGGCGTCGAGCCCACTGACGCGCTCCTCGCATCATGCCGGCGAGGATTTCGCCAGGCTGCGCGCGGCGCGCGAGGCGCAGCTCGCGAAGGCCAGCTGACCTTCAATGCCGAAATTCGAGGCGATACGCCGCGTCGCGCATACACCGGAAGAGATGTTCGCGCTGGTTGCGGACATCGAAGCCTATCCGCAGTTCCTGCCGCTTTGTGAATCGCTCACCGTGCGCTCGCGCAAGGAGCGCGACGGCCGCACCATCCTGGTCGCCGACATGAGCATCGGCTACAAGGCGATCCGCGAAACCTTTACGACGCAGGTGCTGCTCAATCCGGCCGAGCGCGCCATCGACGTCAAATACATCGACGGCCCGTTCAAATATCTCAGCAACATCTGGCGCTTCGATCCCGCAAGCAGCGGCTGCGAGGTGCATTTCTTCATCGACTACGAGTTCAAGAGCCGCATCCTCGGCGCGGTCATGGGCACGATGTTCGACCGTGCCTTCCGCATGTTTTCCGAAGCCTTTGAAAAGCGCGCCAACGTGATTTACGGACCGAAGCCAGCCTAGTCTTTCGTATAGTCAGGCCCAAAACGTGTCGGCAGGCCGTCGGCGAGTTTCAACCAGGGGAGCTTCTCCTCAAAAGCGACATGCAGCGTAGGTACAAATTTTTCCGGCTCCTCCATCGCTGCCGCAAAAAAATGCATGACACCGGACATGTTCTTTGAGCGGAAGGAAAGCGGCGAGCCGCAGTGATCGCAAAATGTTCTTTCCACGCCGGGAGAAGAGTCGAATACCTTCGGTGGCTTACCCAGCCATCGCCATTGGCTGTCCAAGACGCCAATATAGCTGGTCATCGGCGCAGAACATTGCCGCCGACAACTTTCACAATGACAGACCACGCAGGCCTGTGCCGGGCCATCGACTTCAAAACCAATAGCGCCACATAGGCAATGACCACGCATGCAAATTCTCCTTGGGTCGACGAAGACAGCTTCATGCCTGGGCGTGAGGGAGGCGCCATGAAATGCGCCGAGCTGGCGCCCAATTCCGACATTCGGCGCTAGCGATTGTCCTCGCGTGCGCGAGGCGTCGCCTCCAGGCTGCGTTCACTGCCGCTTTTGCGGCATTTTGAAATGCTCGCAGAGTTTCTCCGCCGGGCCGCTGGCGCCGAAGCCCGTCATAGCGATGAAAGTGCCAACGGCGCCTTCTTGTCGAGCATGGCCTTGGCGGTCATCGGATCGTCGCTTCGCTTTTATGAGTCCGCAGTCTAATCTTTGCCGAGTGCCCGCAACCCGAGCTGCAGCGCGTGCCGCACCGTCTCGTGGCGGATGAATTCGCGGCCCTTGTGACCGAACATCCGCCGCTCTGCGACAATTGGTTGCCCGGCCAGCGCGATCCCAAACCAGACGAGCCCGATCGGCTTTTCCGCCGAACCGCCGCCTGGGCCGGCAATACCGGTCACGGCGAGCGAGAGGCTGGCTTGCGAATGCGCCAGCGCGCCTGCCGCCATCTCCAGCACCGTCTCGCGCGAAACCGCGCCATGCGCGTCGAGCGTGGCGGCAGAAACGCCGAGCATCTCCATCTTGGCTTCGTTGGAATAGGTGATGAAGCCGCGATCGACCACGGCCGAGGACCCGGCGATATCGGTGAGCGCGGCAATGATCAGGCCACCGGTGCAGCTTTCGGCCGTCGCCAGCATGATGCCGCGCTGCTGGCAGGCCTGGAGCAGGGCGTTTGCGAGTTCAGCGTTGCTCATGCCGGCACCTCGCCCGGATAGACGACGCTGGCCGTGGCGATCGCGGCGATGCCTTCGCCGCGCCCGACAAAGCCGAGCTTCTCGTTTGTCGTCGCTTTGATCGAAATGCGCTCGGGCGCAATGCCGAGCATGGCCGAAAGCGCTTGCGTCATTGCCGCGCGATGCGGCCCGACGCGTGGCGCCTCGCAGATCAGCGTGATGTCGGCATTGGCGATGCGGCCGCCGCGCCCGCGTACCAGCTTCGCTGCGTGCTCGACGAATATCTTCGAGGCGGCGCCTTTCCATTGCGGGTCCGATGGCGGGAAATGCGTGCCGATATCGCCGGCGCCGCAGGTGGCGAGCAGCGCGTCGGTCAGCGCATGCAGCCCGACATCGGCATCGGAGTGGCCGGAGAGTTTTCGCTCGTAGGGAATGGCGACGCCGCAGAGCGTGACATGGTCGCCTGGCTCGAACGCATGCACGTCGTAACCATTTCCGGTCCGGATATCCGGGAAGCGCGGCTGTGCGCTCAAGAGCCGCTGGTCGGCCAATGCAATGTCCCTTGCCCAGGTGAGTTTGACGTTGTCCGGCGATCCGGGAACGATCTTGACAGGTATCTGCGCCCATTCGGCGATCGCCGCATCGTCGGTGAACTCCGTCTTGCCCAGATGATGCGCCTTCTCATGCGCGGCCAGCAGCGGCCAGAACGGAAAGCCCTGCGGCGTCTGCGCCGCATGAAGGCCGGCTCTCGATATCGTCTCGTCGATCATGCCGGTAGCCGATTCCCGCTTCAGCGTGTCGGCAACAGGCAGTGCCGGCAGCGCGCCCTGGCGCTCGTCGATGGCTTCGATGGTGCGGTCGATCAGCCCGGCGTCGACGAACGGGCGCACGGCGTCATGCACCAGCACTTTTGCGGGTGCCTGGTCCCTCAGCGCCAGGAGACCGAGCCGGACGGACGCCTGGCGCGAAGGGCCGCCGACGACGGCGACAAGACGATCGCCATGCGCTTCGGCCGCGCGTTGGAAGAGCTCGGCATCGTCGGCGTGGATAGCCACGACTACGGGGCCGATCATCGGATGGGAGAGAAAGATATCCAGCGTATGCGTGATGACGGCACGGCCGCCGATGCGCTGATATTGTTTCGGACCGTCGTCCTGTCCGGCGCGCGCGCCACGGCCGGCGGCAACGATCACCACCCCGATCCCGCCGCTCGGACCCGCCACTTGCTTTTCGCCGGCCGCTTGCTTTTCGCTTGCCTCGCTCATTCCGATCGGTCCTAGCCGCGGTAATGGCCGAAGGCCAGCATTTTCCAAAATGCGCCTTAATGTGACGTCATTGCGCGTTGCACAATGCCACACTTCTGGCTAGAGAATGTGCAACGATCGAATATGCTTGGTTTTTGTGCATGACTGAACTGACCACATTGGCATCGCCACTCGATGTCGGCTGCGTGAGAATCCGCAATCGCGTTTTCCTGGCGCCGATGTCGGGCATCACCGACGAGCCGTTCCGGCAGCGCGCCCACGCGCATGGCGCCGGGCTGGTCGTGTCGGAAATGGTGGCGAGCGGCGAACTGGCCAAGGGCAGGGCCGGCTGCGACCTTCGTATCCGTCATTCCGGCCTGCCGGTGCATATGGTGCAGTTGGCCGGCCGCGAGGCCGTCCATATGGGCGAGGGCGCGCGAATCGCGGCGGGCGAGGGCGCCGATATCATCGACATCAACATGGGTTGCCCGGCGAAGAAGGTGACCGGCGGCTATGCCGGTTCGGCGCTGATGCGCGATCTCGACCACGCGCTGTCACTGATCGAGGCGGTCGTCGGCGCCGTTTCGGTGCCGGTGACCGTCAAGATGCGGCTCGGCTGGGACGAAAGCGCCCTCAACGCGCCGATGCTGGCGCGCCGCGCCGAACAGGCGGGCGTCAGGATGGTGACCGTGCATGGCCGCACGCGATGCCAGTTCTACCAGGGCAAGGCCGACTGGCGGGCGATCAGGCGCGTCAAGGAAGCGGTCTCCATACCGGTGGTGGCCAATGGCGATATCGGTTCGCCGCAAGAGGCCGCGGCAATCCTCGAACAGTCCGGCGCCGACGCCGTGATGATCGGCCGCGCGCATTACGGCGCGCCATGGGTCGCCGGCGGCATCGCGACAGCCGCAGCCGGCGCACGCGCGCAAGGTATCCCGCAAGCGCCGGAAGCACTCGCCGACTACGTCGTCTCGCATTACGAGGACATGCTCTCGCTCTACGGCATTGAAAGCGGACTGCGCCAGGCGCGCAAGCATCTCGGCTGGTATCTCGACCGACATGCTCCCGATGTCCGCGCCGAACAGCGCAAACGCATTCTCACGTCCTTTGAGCCAGTTGAAGTCGTCGCTGAACTGCGCCGCTTGTTCGCCGATAGCCCGTCATCGATCAGCCTGCGGAGCGCGGCATGAAGGCCAACGTCCAGCCGACCGATATGGCGGATGCCGCCAATATCGTCCTCAACACCATCCGCCGGCCGGTAATCATGGTCGATACCGACGGCTTTATCACTTTCGCCAATGCGGATGCCGAGGACTTCTTCCGCTCAAGCGCCACCATGCTCGCACGCAATACGCTCTCCAAGCTGGTGCCGTTCGGCAGCCCGCTGCTGACGCTGGTCGACCAGGTGCGCGAGCGCCGCGCGCCGGTCAACGAATACCGCGTCGACGTATCGTCGCCGCGCCTCGGCATCGAGAAGATGGTCGACCTCTATGTCGCGCCGGTGCCGGAGTTTCCGGGCTCCGTCGTCGTCATGTTCCAGGAACGGTCGATGGCCGACAAGATCGACCGCCAGATGACCCATCGCGGGGCGGCCCGCTCCGTCACCGGCCTTGCTGCCATGCTGGCGCATGAGATCAAGAATCCGCTCTCCGGCATCCGCGGCGCCGCCCAACTGCTCGAGCTTTCCGCTTCCGACGAGGATCGCGCGCTCACCCGCCTGATCACCGACGAGACCGACCGCATCGTCTCGCTGGTCGACCGCATGGAAGTATTTTCCGACGAACGGCCGATCGAGCGCTATCCGGTAAACATCCATGTCGTGCTGGATCATGTGAAGGCGATCGCCAAGAACGGTTTTGCAAGACGGATCAAGATCTTGGAGGAATATGATCCATCATTGCCTCCGGTCTTCGCCAACCGCGACCAGTTGATCCAGGTCTTCCTCAATCTGGTCAAGAACGCCGCCGAGTCGATCGGTGCCGATCCGCAGGGCGAGATCTTGCTCTCGACCGCCTTCCGTCCGGGCATCCGCGTTTCTGTGCCTGGCACGCAGGACCGTGTCTCGCTGCCGCTGGAATTCTGCGTGCATGACAACGGACCCGGTGTTTCCGAGGACATCCTGCCGATCCTGTTCGATCCGTTTATCACCACCAAGCCGAACGGATCCGGCCTGGGACTGGCCCTGGTCGCCAAGATCGTTGGCGAGCATGGCGGCATCATCGAATGCGATTCGACGTCGCGCGGGACCACTTTCCGCGTCCTGTTGCCGGCCTGGAAGGAGACTTCGCCAGGCTCGGGCGATGAAGCAGAAGGAGACCGCAAATGAGCATTCGCGGCAATATTTTGGTCGCTGACGACGATGCGGCCATCCGCACGGTGCTCAACCAGGCGCTGTCGCGCGTCGGCCACGAGGTGCGTGTCACCTCCAACGCCTCGACGCTGTGGCGCTGGGTGGCGGCGGGCGAGGGCGATCTCGTCATCACCGATGTGGTGATGCCGGACGAAAACGCCTTCGACATGCTGCCGCGCATCAAGAAGGCGCGGCCCGAGCTGCCGGTCATCGTCATGAGCGCCCAGAACACGTTCATGACCGCCATCCGCGCCTCCGAGACCGGCGCCTACGAATATCTGCCGAAGCCGTTCGACCTCACCGAACTGCTCAACATCGTCAACCGGGCGCTGGCCGAGCCCAAGCGGCCGAAGCTCGATTCCCGCGCGGAAGACCAGCCGGAGACGATGCCGTTGGTTGGCCGCTCCGCCGCCATGCAGGACATCTACCGCATGCTGGCGCGCATGATGCAGACCGATCTGACGGTCATGATCAGCGGCGAGTCCGGCACCGGCAAGGAGCTGGTGGCGCGCGCGCTGCACGAATATGGCCGCCGCCGCGGCGGCCCGTTCGTGGCCATCAACATGGCGGCTATCCCGCGCGACCTCATCGAATCTGAGCTGTTCGGCCACGAGAAAGGCGCCTTCACCGGCGCCCAGAACCGTTCCAGCGGCCGCTTCGAACAGGCGGAGGGCGGCACGCTGTTCCTCGATGAGATCGGCGACATGCCGATGGAGGCGCAGACCCGCCTGTTGCGCGTGCTGCAACAGGGCGAATACACCACGGTCGGCGGCCGCACGCCGATCAAGACCGACGTGCGCATCGTTGCGGCCACCAACAAGGATCTGCGCACGCTGATCAACCAGGGTCTGTTCCGCGAAGATCTGTTCTACCGCCTCAACGTCGTGCCGCTGAGGCTGCCGGCGCTGCGCGAGCGTTCCGAGGACATTCCCGATCTGGTGCGGCACTTCTTCAAGCAGGGCGCCAGCGAGGGCCTGCAGACCAAGCGCATTTCGTCCGGCGGCATCGAGCTTATGAAGCGCTATCCCTGGCCCGGTAACGTGCGCGAGCTGGAAAACCTGGTGCGCCGGCTGGCCGCCCTCTACTCGCAGGACGAGATTTCATCGGAGATCATCGAGTCCGAGCTGAAGACCGGCGATAGGCCGGTCGTGCCCGATGGCGGCGCGCTCATTCCCGACGATCTGTCGATCGGCCAGGCGGTCGAACATTTCCTGCAGCGCTATTTTGCCTCCTTTGCCGGCGACTTGCCGCCGGCCGGGCTCTACCAGCGCATCCTTGCCGAGGTCGAATATCCGCTGGTGCTGGCTTCGATGACGGCGACGCGCGGCAACCAGATCAAGGCGGCCGAGCTCCTGGGGCTCAACCGCAACACGCTGCGCAAGAAAATCCGCGAGCTTGGCGTCAACGTCTACAAATCGGCTAGGCAACCGTAGCGTCACTCATCCTTCCGGCAAATTGGCTGCTTTCGCAAATTGGTCGGGGAAAGATTTCCGTCTCGGCCACACTTGTTGCATAATCGCCACAATGCGTTGCATACATCCGACGCAATGACCGACTCTGTACCGCGACATGGCAGCTGAGGCTCCGACCCTGAACAAATCGCTTTTCAACCAGACCGGCACGCGTGACGGCCGACGGTTGCTGGCGTTGCCCGGCGTGGTCGCCATCGCCGGCGCGATGATCACGGCGGCGATCTCGTTTGTGATCCTGGTCGGCGCAACGCCGATCGCCCCGACCGCCAATGCGACCTGGGCCCTGATCGCGGCCAATGCCGTCTTTGTTCTGTTCCTGATCACGTTGATCGCCCGCGAGGTGCGTCGTATCGTCCTGGCGCGGCGCCACGGCAGGGCCGCCTCGCGGCTGCATGTGCGCATCGTCGCGATGTTCGCGCTGGTTGCCGCCATTCCGGCTATCATGGTGGCGATCATCGCCTCGATCACGCTCGACATCGGCCTCGACCGCTGGTTCGAACTCCGCACCAAGACGATCGTCAACTCGTCGCTGTCGATCGCCGACGCCTACGTGCAGGAGAACGCTCGCAACCTCCAGGGCACGACATTGTCGATGGCATATGATCTCGATGCCTCGCGCACGCTTTACGGCCTCGACCGGGGCGGTTTCCTCGATTTGTTGAACAAGGAAGCCGTGGGGCGCGGCCTGGCGCACGCGGCCCTCATCAAGCCTGACGGCTCGTTCGTCATGAACGCCAAGACCGACGCCGATTTCCCGATGCCCGAGCCTCCGTCGGGCGCCGTCGAAACCGCGGTCGACGGCAAGCCGGTGCTGATAGAACCGCGCACCCGCAACATCATGGGCGCCATCATCAAACTGCGCGAGATCGAAGGGCTTTACCTCTATACGATCCGGCTGGTCGATCCCGATGTGATCAAGGCGCGTCAGATCGTCAGGTCCAACACCGACGAATACCGCAATCTGGAGGATAACCGCCGGACCTCGCAGGTCGCCTTTGCGCTGCCTTACCTGTCGCTGACGCTGATCATCACGCTCTCGGCGATCTGGACCGGCATTGCGGTTGCCGACCGGATCGTGCGGCCGATCCGCCAGCTGATCGGCGCCGCCGACGAAGTGGCGACCGGCAATCTCGACGTGGCCGTTCCGGTGCGCCAGTCCGACGGCGACGTGGCCTCGCTTGGCGAGACCTTCAACAACATGATCCTGGAGCTCAAATCGCAACGCAACGAGTTGATGTCGGCCAAGGACCTGATCGACGAGCGGCGCCGCTTCTCCGAAGCGGTGCTGGAGGGCGTCACCGCCGGCGTCATCGGCGTCGATCCCTACGGCATCGTCACCATCGTCAACCGCTCGGCCGAAACCATGCTGGCGATTTCGGCAAACGCGACGCTCGGCCAGAACCTTTCAGCGGTGCTGCCGCTTGTCGGCCGCGTCTTCGAGATCGGACGGCAGTCCGGCAAGCCGGTCTATCGAGAGCAGGTGACTTTTTTCCGCACCGGTCTGGAGCGCACTTTCAATGTCCAGGTCACCGTCGAGTCCGGCGACGACGGCGAGGAAGAGAAGTCCTATGTGGTCACCGTCGACGACATCACCGATCTCGTCCAGGCGCAGCGGTCGTCGGCCTGGGCGGATGTTGCCCGGCGCATAGCGCATGAGATCAAGAACCCGCTGACGCCGATCCAGCTGTCGGCCGAGCGCATCAGGCGCCGCTACGGCAAGGTCATCACCGAGGATCGCGAGGTCTTCGACCAGTGCACCGATACCATCATCCGCCAGGTCGAGGACATCGGCCGCATGGTCGACGAATTTTCCGCCTTTGCCCGCATGCCGAAGCCGGAGATGAAAGCGATCGACCTGCGTGAATCGCTGCGCGAAGCGTCCTTCCTGGTCGAGGTCAGCCGCTCCGACATCGCCTTCGAGCGCGATTTCGGCAGCGAGCCGTTGAAAGGCACTTTCGACAGCCGCCTGATGGCGCAGGCCTTCGGCAACCTCGTCAAGAACGCTGCCGAGGCGATCGACGGACTTGATGCGCAAGACCGTTCGGACGGCACAATCCGGATTCAAGCCGGACGCCAAGATGGCGCCATACGAATCGACGTTATCGACAACGGCAAGGGGCTGCCGCGCGAAAATCGCCAAAGGCTGCTCGAGCCCTATATGACGACGCGCGAGAAGGGGACCGGGCTTGGCCTCGCTATCGTCAAGAAGATCGTGGAGGACCATGGCGGCCGTCTCGAACTGCACGACGCGCCAGCGGATTTCCATGGTGGTCGGGGTGCGATGATCTCGATCATCCTGCCCCCGGCAACGATCGTAGCCGCGCCGCCACGCGGTGAAGGTCGAAGCGAACACGAAAGAGAAACTGAAAAGGTCGGTAATGGCGTCTGACATTCTCATCGTCGATGACGAGGAAGACATCCGCGAACTTGTCGCCGGTATCCTGAGCGACGAGGGTCATGAAACCCGCACGGCCCATGATGCCGACAGCGCGCTTGCGTCGATTGCCGATCGCGCGCCGCGGCTGATTTTCCTCGACATCTGGCTGCAGGGCTCGCGCCTCGACGGCCTGGCGCTGCTCGACGAGATCAAGATCATGCATCCGAGCATGCCGGTGGTGATGATCTCCGGCCACGGCAACATCGAAACGGCGGTCTCGGCCATCCGGCGCGGCGCGTATGACTTCATCGAGAAGCCGTTCAAGGCCGATCGCCTCATCCTGGTCGCCGAACGCGCGCTGGAGACGTCCAAGCTGCGGCGCGAGGTTTCCGACCTCAAGCTGCGCAGCGGCGAGACCTTCGACCTGATCGGCATGTCGTCGGCGATGAGCCAGCTGCGGCAGACCATCGAGCGCGTCGCCCCGACCAACAGCCGCGTCATGATCGTCGGCCCCTCCGGTTCCGGCAAGGAATTGACGGCGCGAGCCATCCACGCGCTCTCGTCGCGCAAGGCTGGCCCGTTCGTGACGCTGAGCGCGGCCAACATCACGCCCGAGCGTATGGAGATCGAACTGTTCGGTACCGAATCGAACGGCACCGAGCGCAAGGTCGGCGCGCTGGAAGAGGCGCATCGCGGCATCCTCTACATCGACGAAGTCGCCGATATGCCGCGCGAGACGCAGAACAAGATCCTGCGCGTGCTGGTCGAGCAGCAATTCGAACGTGTAGGCGGCACCAAGCGCGTCAAGGTCGATGTCCGCATCATCTCCTCGACCTCGCAGAATCTCGAAGCGATGATCGCTGACGGCCGCTTCCGCGAGGACCTTTACCATCGTCTGGCGGTGGTCCCGGTCATGGTGCCGGGGCTCGCCGAGCGGCGCGAGGATATCCCTTACCTCGTCGACAATTTCATGAAGCAGATCGCGCGCCAGTCCGGCATAAGGCCGCGCCGCATCGGTGACGACGCGCTGGCTGTGCTGCAGGCCCATAACTGGCCGGGCAACGTTCGCCAGCTGCGCAACAATGTCGAGCGATTGATGATCCTGGCGCGAGGGGACGAGGTCGACGCGCCGATCACGGCCGACCTTCTGCCGTCCGAGATCGGCGACGTCATGCCGCGCACACCCAACCAGTCGGATCAGCACATCATGGCGCTGCCGCTGCGCGAGGCGCGCGAGCAATTCGAGAAGGACTACCTGATCGCCCAGATCAACCGCTTCGGCGGCAACATCTCGAAGACGGCCGAATTCATCGGCATGGAACGCTCGGCCCTGCATCGAAAGCTGAAGTCGCTGGGTGTGTAAAAGCAATTCCAGGAAAAGTGCGCAGCGGTTAGGCTCGGCGGCTTCGCCGTATCCTTCCGTCCGGAATTGCGTAAACTTCCAGGGGCGGTTGGCCCACGTGATTGTCCATTACCGCGGCGGCGGAATCGCCTAAGAAAGCCATACGTTTCCCCTGAGGTGCCCATGCCGCGCATTGCCTATGTCAACGGGCGCTATGTCGTCCATGCTGAAGCCCGCGTCCACATCGAAGACCGCGGCTACCAGTTCGCCGATGGCGTCTATGAGGTCTGCGAGGTGGCACGAGGCCATATCGTCGACATGCCGCGCCATCTTGCCCGGCTCAAACGCTCGCTGAAGGAACTGTCGATCGTCTGGCCGGTCTCTGAAGGCGTACTGCCGATGCTGGTGCGCGAGGTGGTCAATCGCAACGGCGTGGTCAACGGCCTTGTCTATGTGCAGGTGACGCGCGGCGTCGCCAGCCGGGAGTTCGTATTTCCGCCGGCAGGCACAAGGCCTTCCCTGGTCATAACCGCCAGAAAAGCCGATCCGGCCGCGGGGGCGAAGCGGGTGGAGACCGGCATCAAGGTCATCACCGTCCCGGAGAATCGCTGGGACCGGGTCGACATCAAGAGCACGGGCCTGTTGCCCAATGTGCTCGCCAAGCAGAAGGCCAAGGAAGCCGGCGCCCAGGAAGCCTGGTTCGTCGACACCGACGGCAACGTCAAGGAAGGCGGTTCGTCCAACGCCTGGATCGTGACCCGGGACGGCGTCCTGGTGACCCGGCCGGCCGAGCATGGTATCCTGCGTGGCATCACCCGCACGACGCTTTTCGATGTCGCCGCCAAGCTCGGCCTCAGGATCGAGGAGCGCGGCTTTTCGGTCGCCGAAGCCAAGGCCGCCAGGGAGGCATTTATCAGCTCGGCGACCACGATCGCCATGCCGGTGGTCGAAATTGACGGCGCGCCGATCGCAAATGGCCATCCTGGTTCTACGACACTTTCGTTGCGGCAGGCCTTTTTTGACATTGCGGAAAAAAGTCCAGCCTGATAACCGCACAACTGGAATGAACCTCAACTATCTCGTTCTGCTTGCCTTTGTATCGGCAAGAGGGGGTTTGCGCGCTTGACAGGTGCTGCGTAATTTGGCGCATTGGCTCGCAAACCGAAGGGGATCGGCGAAAGACAAGAAAAATGGCGGAACGATCGCAAAATCTTCAGGACCTGTTCCTGAATTCAGTTCGCAAGAGCAAAAATCCACTTACCATCTTCCTCATCAATGGCGTGAAGCTGACCGGTGTGGTCACTTCGTTCGACAATTTTTGTGTGTTGTTGCGGCGTGATGGGCACTCCCAGCTCGTCTACAAGCACGCCATTTCCACGATCATGCCGAGCCAGCCGGTTCAGATGTTCGATGGTGAGGAAAGCCAGGGCGCCTGATTGGCACGTGAGAAGGACGCGGACGGTACGGTTCGCGGAAAACCAGCACATCATCCCGGGACGGAAGCCAAGGGTCCGACCCGGGCTGTCGTTATTGTGCCGGTGCTTACCCGCCAGCCGCGCGGCGACGATGAGTCCAGCCGTCCGCGTCTGAGCCGTTCGGCCGATGCCCGCCACGACGAAGCCGTCGGGCTTGCCAACGCCATCGACCTCGATCCGGTCCACACGGCGGTGGTGACGGTCGCCGATCCGCGGCCGGCGACGCTGCTCGGCAGCGGCAAGGTGGCCGAGTTCGCCGACATCGTGAAGGAGCGCAAGGCGGAGCTGGTCATCGTCGACCATCCGCTGACGCCGGTGCAGCAGCGTAATCTCGAAAAGGAACTGAACGCCAAGGTGCTCGACCGCACCGGGCTCATTCTCGAGATCTTCGGCGAGCGGGCGCGCACCAAGGAAGGCGCGCTGCAGGTCGAGCTCGCGCATCTCAATTATCAGAAGGGCCGGCTTGTGCGGAGCTGGACCCACCTTGAGCGGCAACGCGGCGGCGCCGGCTTCCTCGGCGGTCCCGGCGAAACCCAGATCGAATCCGATCGCCGCATCCTGCAGGACAAGATCACCAAGCTGAAGCATGAGCTGGAAACGGTGCGCCGCACGCGCGACCTGCATCGGGCCAAGCGCAAAAAGGTGCCGTTCCCGGTGGTGGCGATCGTCGGCTATACCAATGCCGGCAAGTCGACGCTGTTCAACCGGCTGACCGGGGCAGGGGTGCTGGCCGAGGACATGCTGTTCGCCACGCTGGACCCCACGCTTCGGCGCGTACGGTTGCCGCATGGCACGCCGGTCATCCTGTCGGACACGGTCGGCTTCATCTCCGACCTGCCGACGCATCTGGTCGCCGCGTTCCGGGCCACGCTGGAAGAAGTCGTCGAAGCCGATCTGGTGTTGCATCTGCGCGACATTTCCGATCCGGACACGGCCGCCCAGGCGGAAGATGTCGAGCGTATCCTTGGCGATCTCGGCGTCGATGCCGCCGACACGAATCGCGTGATCGAGGTCTGGAACAAGATCGACCTGCTCGACGAAGGCAATCGCGAGCGACTGCTTGCCGAAAGCGCCAGCGGCAAGGCGCCGCCGATCGCGATATCGGCGGTCACCGGCGAAGGGATCGACGCGCTGAAGGCGCTCATCGAGACGCGCGTGTCGGGCGAGCTGGAAACAATGACGGTGACGTTGAACCCGGCCCAGCTCGGCCAGGTCGACTGGCTGTACCGCAACGGCGACGTCGTTTCGCGTACCGACAATGAAGATGGCAGCGTCACCCTCTCGCTAACGGCCACGCACAGCGCCAGGCAAGAAATCGACAGCAGGCTGCACCGCAAGAACAACGGCTAACGAATTGCTTATTTTTCGCTTTTAGCCTTCTGCCAAAGCGCTTCCATCTCGTCCAGCGTTGCCTTCTCCAGCGAGCCGCCCGAAGCCTCCAAGGCCTGCTCGACATAGTGAAATCGCGACCGGAATTTTTCGTTGGTGCCGCTGAGCGCCGCTTCGGAATCGAGTTTTAGGTGGCGGCCGAGATTGACGAAGGCAAACAGCATGTCGCCGAACTCGTCCTTGATGGGTGCAGCGTCGCCCGTGGCCAGCGCCTCGCGCAACTCGCCGATCTCTTCCTCTATCTTGTCGAGGATGGGTGCTGCCTCGCTCCAGTCGAAGCCGACGCGCGCGGCTTTCTCCTGCAGTTTCAGGGCACGTGTCAGGGCAGGGAGCGCCACTGGAACGCTGTCGAGATAACCTTTGCCGTGATCCTCGGGATCGAGCCCGCGGGCAATACGAGCGTCGCGCTTCTCGGCTTTTTCGCCCGCCTTGATCTTCTCCCACATGCCCTTGGCCATGCCGGCGCTGCGCGCCTTCTCGTCGCCGAAGACGTGCGGATGGCGGCGGATCATCTTGGTGGTGATGGCTTCGACGACATCGGCGAAAGCAAACTCGCCGATCTCCTCAGCCATCTGCGCGTGATAGACGACTTGAAGCAGCAGGTCGCCCAGTTCCTCGCGCAGATCGTCGAAGTCGCCGCGCGCGATCGCATCGGCCACCTCATAGGCTTCCTCGACCGTATAAGGCGCGATGGTCGAGAAATTCTGCTCGACATCCCAGGGGCAGCCCGTCTTCGGCGCTCTCAGCGCCGCCATGATCTCGATCAGCCGGGAAATATCTTTCGAGGGTTTCATCCTGCAAACCCTAGCGCGCAGCGCGGCGGGCGACCAATCCCCTCGGCCGGCAAAAGCCCATTGTCCACAGTTGCGCGGGCTCTAGTCGAGCACCGAGACGATCGCCTTGGCGAGATCGTCCATGCCGTCCTCCGGCAGGCCGGCCACGTTGATGCGGCTGTCGCCCACCATATAGACGGCGTGCTCGGAACGCAGCCGTTCGACCTGCGCCTCGGTCAGCCCAAGCCGCGAGAACATGCCGCGATGGCTGGCGACGAAATCGAAGCGGTCGGAGTTGGACTGCCGACGCAACGCCTCGGCGAAGGCGACGCGCAGCCTGAGCATGCGCAGCCGCATCTCCTCGAGTTCGGCCTCCCAGTCGGCCTTCAATCCGCTGTCCTCCAGCACCATGCGCACCGCCGCCGCGCCGTGATCGGGCGGCATGGAATAGAGCGCACGCGCGGCCGCCAGCATCTGGCTCATCGCCACATCCGCCTGGGCGCCGTCCTTGGCCATGATCATCGCGGCGCCGACGCGGTCGCGATAGACCGCGAAATTCTTCGAGCAGCTTGAGGCGACGACCATTTCCGGCACTTTGCCGGCCAGCAGCCGCAGGCCGGCGGCGTCGGCGTCGAGGCCCTCGCCAAAGCCCTGATAGGCGATGTCGACGAAAGGCAGCAGGCCGCGCTCCAGCACCACATCGGCGACCTTGGCCCACTGCGCGATATCGAGATTGGCGCCGGTCGGGTTGTGGCAGCAGCCGTGCAGCAGCACGACATCGCCGTTGTTGGCAACTTTTAGCGCCGCCAGCATCTCATCGAAGCGAACGGCACCCGAAGCGGCATCGAAATAGGGATAGTCGCGCACCTGGAGGCCGGCGGCGCGCATCACCGGCAGATGGTTCGGCCAGGTCGGATCGGACAGCCAGACCGTCGCGCCGGCGCGCGTACGCTGCAGAAGCTCGGCCACCAGCCTGAGCGCGCCCGATCCACCCGGCGCCTGTGCGGCGCGGATGCGCGAATGGTCGGCCTTCTCGCCGAAGGCAAGCTTGACCATGGCGGCGTTGAAGCCGGTATCGCCTGCAAGCCCGAGATAGGTCTTGGTGTCCTGGCTCGCCAGCAGCCGCTTCTCGGCCTCGCGCACCGCGCGCATCACCGGCGTCCTGCCGTCGATGTCCTTGTAGACGCCGACACCGAGGTCGACTTTGCCGGGCCGCGGATCGTTGCGATATAGGCCGATCAGGGCAAGGATCTTGTCGGCGGGCGCGGGCTGCAGGGTCTCGAACATCGATAGGACTCCAATGGCGGCGGAGTGATACGCAAATCGATCCCGCCGCGCCAGCGGTTTCCTCTGCGCCAGCGACGCGTAAAAGAAATGCCGGGCAGGGGATTAAAGTCCCTACCTGCTCCGTAAACAGGGCATGAAACGGTCGATGGCACGCTTCGATATTGTCGGGCAGTTGGGGTCGCTGCGGCGCTATGCGCGCTCGCTGACGCGCGACAGCACCGATGCCGAGGATCTCGTCCATGACGCGCTGGTGCGCGCCTATGAGCGGCGCGCGACCTTTCGCTCGGGCGGCAATTTGCGCGCCTGGCTCCTGGCGATCGTGCACAACATTTTCATCGACCGCATGCGCTCGCGCCGCTCCGAGACGGCGCGCATTGAACAGGCCGGCCTTGTCGCCGACCAGAGCATGCCGGCGTCGCAGGACCATTCGGTGCGCCTGTCGCAGGTCCGCGACGCATTTCTATCGCTGCCGGAGGAACAGCGCTCCGCCCTGCATCTCGTCGCCATCGAAGGGCTTTCCTATCAGCAGGCCGCCGAAGTCATTGGCGTGCCGCTCGGAACGCTGATGTCGCGCATCGGCCGCGCGCGTGCCGCCCTGCGAGAGATGGAGGAGGGTGCACCCCCGAAAGCCAGGCCCCATCTCAGGATCGTGGGAGACGATCAATGACCGTCATTGTCGACCCCGTGACCGATGCCGACCTCGACGCCTATGTCGACGATCAGCTGGATGTCGCCCGCCGCATCGAGGTCGAGGCGCACCTCGCCGCGCGCCCGGAAGCGGCGGCGCGCGTGATGTCCGATCTGAGGACGCGCGACGAACTGCGTGTCGCGCTTGCCGGACCGGTCGGCATGGCGCGTCCGGCCACCGCCGAAGCGGCGCGGCGGCTGGAAAGGGTGCTCGCCAGGGGGCGTATCCTTGCCGTGCTGCAGCGGGCCGCGGCCGCGGCCGTGCTGGTCGCGGCGGGTTGGCTGGCCAACGGCGTTTTCGGGCCGATAGCCGTGACCAAGGTGGTCGCCTCGACACAGCCGCCGGCCTATGTCGAGGATGCGGTCAGGGCGCACCGGACGACTTTGGTGCGCGAGACGATGCCATCGCAGCAGGAAGCGCCGGGCTACAATGCCGATGAGATCCGCGCCGCCACCGCGATCGTCATGCCGTCGCTGCCCGACGACTGGAAGATCCGCGATGTCCAGGTCTATCCCTCGCAATTCGGGCCGAGCGTCGAGGTGGCGGTCGAGACCAAGGACCTCGGTCTTGTCTCGCTGTTTGCCATCAGGCCGGGCACGTTCGATGTGGTGAAGCCGACGGTCGCGCCCTCCGATGACATCTCGTCGGCCTATTTCCAGATCGGCGAGGTTGCCTACGCGGTGGTCGGACGCAGCGACGCCGGCAATCTCGACCGTGCCGCCGAGAAACTAGCCAGAACGCTCTACTGAGAAACCAAGGAGAAACCGAATGAACAGCCCCAATCTGGGATACCGAATGGGCACCGGCGTCCAGGCCGGAGCCGTCTATGACGAGGGCCTGCGCAAGCACATGCTGCGCGTCTACAACTATATGGGCCTCGGCCTGGTCGTCACCGGCCTCGTCGCCTTTTTCTTGGCCTCGACGCCGGCGCTCTATGTGCCGATCTTCTCCAGCCCGCTGAAATGGGTGGTGATGCTGGCGCCGCTCGCCTTCGTCATGATCTTCTCGTTCAGGATGCAGACCATGTCGGCTGCAAGCGCGCAGGCGATGTTCTGGGCCTTCTGCGCGGTCATGGGCCTCTCGCTCGCCTCCGTGTTCCTGGTCTTCACCTCGACCAGCATCGCGCGCACCTTCTTCATCGCCGCGACCATGTTCGGCGCCACCAGCCTCTACGGCTACACGACCAGGCGCGACCTGACACAGTTCTCGTCCTTCCTGATCATGGGCCTGATCGGCGTGGTGATCGCGAGCCTGGTCAACCTGTTCCTCGGTTCGACCGCGCTGCAGTTCGCCATCTCGGTGATCGGCATTGCCGTCTTCATCGGCCTCACCGCCTGGGACACACAGACGATCAAGGAGCAGTATGCCGAGAATTTCGATGCGGAATCGCAGCAGAAGCTCGCCGTCTTCGGCGCCTTCTCGCTCTACCTGAACTTCATCAACATTTTCCAGCTGCTGCTGAATTTCACCGGCGAGCGCGAATAAGCCGGACCGTAGCAGGCAACATCACTGATCTGGCGTGGCTGGAGGTTTTCCCTCCGGCCACTTTTTTGTCGGCCCTGCCGAGCCGCGCACAGCCGGGTAAAGCGTGGCATGCCAGTTGCCCTTGAGTTCATACTTATCCATTTGCTAGCCTGCCGGCATGCCAGCAGCCGCGAGGAACGCAATGGAACAGCTGACGCTTCGCGCTGACGGAATTTCCGCGACCATCGTCGGGCAGGGAGCTGAACTGGTCTCGCTGCGCGATGCCGACGGCACCGAGCTCCTGTGGCAGGCAGGGCCTGCATGGCGCCGTCATTCGCCGGTCCTGTTCCCGATCGTCGGCCGGCTGAAGGGCGATCAACTGCGGCACCGCGGCCAAACCTATCCGATGACACAGCACGGCTTTGCACGCGACCGGCGCTTTGCCTGGGCGGAGCAGGGGCCGACCTCCTGCACGTTGGTCCTGACGGACGACGCCGAGACACGGACGCGCTACCCATTCGCCTTTCGCCTTGCCATTGGCTACGACGTAAAACCCCGGCAACTCGGCGTGACCTTCGAGATCACCAACACCGGCGACGAACCATTGCCGGCCTCGATCGGCGCGCATCCGGCGTTCAACTGGCCGCTGCTGCCGGAACTGCCCAAGGAAGCCTATCGGCTGACCTTCGCCGACAATGAGCCGACGCCGGTCCGCCGCCTGAACGACGGTCTGCTGCTGCCGGCCCCGCAACCAACCCCGATCAAGGGAAAGACGCTGCCGCTTTCCGAAAAGCTGTTCGATGACGACGCGGTCATTCTCGACCGGCCGGCCAGCGCCAGCCTGCGCTATGCTGCCGGGCAGGGGCCGGCGATCGAGATGTCGTGGCTGGGGTTCAACGAGCTTGGTATCTGGTCCAAGCCCGGCGGCGCCCCGTTCCTGTGCATCGAGCCCTGGCATGGCGTCGCCAGTCCCGTCGATTTCGACGGCGAGTTCGCCGACAAACCGGGTGTCATGCTGATCGAGCCGGGCGCCCGGCGCGTGCTGAGCTACCGGATCGGCCTCAGCCTGGAGCCGTGAGGCATGGCATATGCCATCAAGGCGGAGATCCATGATCCGCGAGCGGAGACGTTCGTCTTCGCCGCCCAGAAAACCATGTATGGCGGCAAGCGCATCGCCGAAGGCGACGTCATCTTCCTGTTCGCCAGCGAGAACGAAGGCGGGCAGGGGCTTGTTGCGCGAGGCGTGGTGACGTCCTCCGAGGCAATTGCAAAACGACCGGTCCTCGAGCGGCAGACGCCGCTGGTCAGCGTTTCTATCCGCCGTACGGCCCTGGCGGCCAAACGGCTGGGCCGTGACGAGCTCAAGCGCTTCAAGCACTGGCAGGACGGCCGGCCGGAGACCGAGCTCAACTTCAAATTCTATCGCCAGGCGACGAACAAGATCATCGGCATCTCGGAGGTGACCGCGGCGTTTCTCGAAGGGTTCTTCTAAGACGACAAGCCGCAATCAAGCTCGATTTCCTTCAGAGGATCGCCACCATCGGTGAAGAGCCTGCCGCCTGGCTTCAGCGCGGCCTTGATCCGCTTCAGCGCCTCTCGGCCTGCCTCAGGGTGACGCCCGTCAAGCGCGCCGACCCGCATGGCAAAGGCGATGTCGAAGCGAGCATCGCCAGAATTCAAGGCGAAATCCTCGATCGCAACACACCTGAAATCGAGGCTGCCTGCGGCCATTTCATTGGACGATCCCGCTCGCGCCAATCGGATTGCCTTTTCCGAACGGTCGATCGCCAGAATGAAGCCGTCTCCGATCCGCTTAGCGGCGGCACGAGCGGCAACGCCAGGACCGCATCCGATCTCCAGCACCCGAAGCCCGGCCTCCAACGGAAGTGCTTCGACGAATTCAGATATCCGTGCAGAGATTTGAGGAGCCATTGGGAAAACCGGATTTAGGCCTGCCGTACGATGGCGCCAATGGCATTGACGACGAGCCGGGCGGCGGTCAGGGCCGACAGGCCGTCAATGTCGGCAGGAGGATAGAGCTCGACGAGGTCGAATCCAGCGATCCTGGCCCGCCTGCCAAGGCCGGCGATCAGGTCGATCGCCTGGGTGTAGGAGAGGCCGCCTGGCGTACGCGCAGCCACGCCCGGCATGATGCCAGGATCGAGGCCGTCGCAGTCGAGGGTGACGACGACCTGCGCACCTTCGGGAATATGCAGGAGAGCCGCCTCCACGCCCTGGGCGTGAACCTCGCGCGCGGTGACAAAGCGGCTGCCATAGCGGCGCGCCATTTCGACTTCGGCAAGGCGCGCGCTGCCGACGCTGCGCAGGCCGACCTGCACCATGCCGGCGACATGCGGCATCTCGCTGGCTCGCCGCATCGGGCTCGAATAGCCGTAGCGTTCGCCATGCACCTCGTCGCGCCAGTCGATATGGGCGTCGATCTGGAGGACCCAGACCGGCCCGCAATCCGCAAAGCCTGCGAGGAACGGAATGACCACCGAGTCGTCGCCGCCGAGCAGGACCGGCACGGCCGGCAGCGCCAGAACCTCACGCGCCTTGGCTTCTATCCGCTCACGGTTGCCGGCATTGTCGTGCATCGCGGTCGCGACATTGCCGGCGTCGATGCAGCAGGTCGGCCTGCCGTCGAAAAGCGGACCGCCGAGATCGAAATCCCAGTGCCCGACAAGCGCGACATCGTCCTGGCTCGCAGCGCGGATGGCGTCTGCGGCCAAGGCATGACCACTGCTGTCCTGGCCGGGATAGGTGCTGCCGTGTCCGGCCCCGAAGATCACAGCTTTCGGCACGCGCTCGTCGGCGGGGCGATCGGGAAAGTCGAGAAAGGGAGGCGAGGCGGGCATTTGAGGTCGGATGTATCAGGTTGGCGAAGCTCTGTGGAGCCGTAAAAGCTTGACAGCCTATCAGCTAAAGCAAACAGGATTGGGTGAAAGCGCACTTTCCGGAGGCATTCGATGCGTCGTTTTGTTCTTGCCGCTCTGCTGCTTGCCGCGCCCGGCGTCGGCGTGGCACAGGAAAGCCTGACCGCGCTCATGTGCCAGGCCAAGCCGACACAATCATGCGCGCTTGACATGGCCGCGGACGCGATCCGCACCGCGGCACCGCTGACGACGGAGAACTTGCCCTACGGCAGCATGGTCGAGGCAGCGTCACGCGCCGGGCGGCTCGATCTGGCGCTCGAATTCGCGGCCCAGTTGAAGAAGACGGACACGATCGCGTTGGCCGACCTGATCGCTGCTTTTGCCCGCGCCGACCGTCTGGCCGATCTGCAAGCGACCCTTTCACGCCTCGAAACGTCGGAGAAGGAATACGCCTTCGTCATCGGCCCGGTCCTTGTCGAACTGAGCCGCGACGACAAACTCGCGGCCTTGCTGAAAGCCATCCAGCCGCAGTATCAGTTCCAGCTTAGCTATTGGCAGGTGCTCGGCAATTTGCGCGCCGGCCGTGTGGCCGAAGCGGTGAAGCACCTGGGCGACGTGCCGGAGACCGAGCGGGAGCAGTTGGCCGGCCTGGCCGCGGAATCGCTCTATTTCAGCGGCGAGACCGAGCGCGCCAAACCGATGCTGCCTTACTTGACCTCATCCGATCCAAGCGCCGTTCGCCGCAAGGCCTACATCGCGACGAAGACCAAGGACAAGGCGGCTGCCGACGCGGTCCTTGTCTCGTTGGCGCGGGTGCCGTCCGACGACTACCCCTACGTCGCGCTGGACGTCATCTACGCGCTGGCCGCCACGGGGCAGTGGCAAAAGGCAATCGATCTTGCACGGACACTTCCTGCGTCCAACCGGGCCTATGCCTTCATCAACGTTGCGGAACGCGCCGGCCAGCCGGAAGTCTTCGCGGTCATCGAGAAGGCGATGCGCGACGACCCTGCCACCTTCAACCGCGACCGTATGGCCAGTGGCCTGGTTCGAGCGCTGACCTTGTCCGGCTACCTGCCTGTTGCACAAACCTTCATCGATTCCGCGAAGAGCGACTACAGCAAGGAAATATTGATCGCCTTCGCCGCCGCCGCGCTTGCGGAAGCGGGCAAGCCGTCCGAAGCGCTGCAACTTACGCAGACTGTGCAGGATCCGCGCCGCAAAGCCTGGGCGCTTTGGGAAGTTGCTTCGAAGATGGCGCCTTGAACCCTGCTGCCATCATGCGCCCCTCGCTTCAAATAATGTCAAAGCGATTTAGAGACGCGACATCGCCGGCAAGTTAGAGATGCGACAGTGACGTGCCGCCTGGCACCGACGCAAGCGCCCGATCGGGCGTCAGCTGGTGGGGGTTGCGCAGCCCGATCGGGGGCGGTTAAGCCAAGCTCCCCGGCTTTAGCTTTGAGAGCCTGTCAACGACATGAATGGGGTCCGGCCCCTTGCGGACATTCGGCCTGCCATGGCAGCTTGCGATGGTGACCCAGCCCATTCCGATACACGTTTTCCGTGCTCGTCAATTCGCCAAGAGCGAGACGGTCGTGACCGCTGCGCCAATTGATCTCGTCGTCTCGGTATTTGGCGGTGGCGGAATGAAAGGCGAGCAGGGGCTTGAAGCTGCCTTTGGAGGCTCGGCTTACTACCGCGATGAAGCGACCGAAGAGGCTTATCTCGCCGTTTGGGGAGCCCGGAACGGTTCGCGCTTCCGGAGGAAGCTGCGTGAGAGCGGGGCAACCCTGCAAACCGTCAGCGGCGAACCGCCAGCCCGCCTTGTCTGGTATAACAGCGGCCAGAAAGGACATCGTCCGAAAGTCCGTTAGCCACCCTTCTGGCGCAAATCTCATTCCGCAGCTTCCAGCCTTGCCAGCGCCTGTTCACGCCGTGCGATGACGGCGGGATCGTTCATGAAATCCGTCCTCTTGCCGGGCTTGCGGCCGCGCTTCACATAACCGTTGCCCTGGCTGCCGTCGGGAATGCCGAACATGTGGTTCGCCTGGCCGGTGCGGCGCGGCCCGTGCTGGCTGCGCTGAAGATCGCGGCCAGCCTGCATCTCGGCCACCATTGCAAGCGCTTCGTCTAGGCGCTTGTTCTCGACAATCTCCGATCTGTGAACCGAGCGCAGCTTGTCAAATGTCCTGTAGGGAAGGGACGTGCTGCCATCCATGATCTCAAGCCGGCCGTCGGGATAATCGCAGACCACCACCTTCTTGCCGGCCAGGCTCTTCGCAAAGGCGCTCGGATCGAGGATGAACAGCACCTTGTCATAGCGCAGCGTCAAGGCTTGCGACAGCGTGCGGAACTCCTTGCGACACATGGCGCTGTCCAGATTCTCATGCTCGGCGAGGGGACGGTGCATGTCCTTCGGATTGCGCGGCTGCTTGCCGAAGCGGAGATTGAAGTCGGCGGCGAACTCCGCCGCATAGGCATTGGCCGCCTCGATCGTGCTGATTCCGCGCAGGCGCAGCTCCTTCACAAGCCGGTCTTGCAGCGTCTGGTTGGCGCGCTCGACGCGGCCCTTGGCCTGCGGGCTGTTGGCGCAAATGATGTCGATGTTCAGTTCGTACAGCGCACGGCCGAACTGCGTCAGGCCAGTCGTTCGATCCTTCTCCGAACCATGCGTCGTGCGGAAGACGCCATGTTTGTCGCTGTAGAAGGAGATCGGTTTGCCCCATTCCTGCAAATACGCCTTCGTGGCGATCAGATAGTCGAACGTGTTCTCGGAACCGGCAAAGCGCAGATGCAGCAGCTTGCCGGTCGCGTCATCGATGTAGACGAGCAGGGCGCATTTGGGACCGCGGTTCTCGAACCACCAATGGTGCGAGCCATCGATCTGCACCAACTCGCCGAGGCAGTCGCGCCGGCCCCGTGGCTGGTGAAGCTGCTTCTTGCGCTCCCGGCGCGATGTCCAGATGCCGGCTTCCGTCATCCATTTGCGTAGCGTCTCGGTGCTGACGGCGATCTGGTGCCACTCAAGCAGCTTCTCGCGGGCAAGCGTCGGGCCGAAGTCCCGGTAGCGATCGCGCACCAGATCCAATGCGGTGTTGCGGAAGTTCTCATCATGGCGGCGATTGCTCGGTCGGCCGCGCTTCTTCGAGGCCAGGCCGCCGGCGCCGTCCTGGCCATAGGCCTGCAACAGCCGGTGAACCTGACTGCGGCTGAGATGAAGGAGCTCAGCCGCCTGGACGACGCTCAGCCGTCGGTCGCGGATCTTCTGGATGGCTTCGAGACGATGCAGCTCTTTTTGCGACAAGGTGACCAAAGGCATGACGGCTCCGCAATGGGCCTGGTCTCACGCCAGGCTCTGTGAAGTCGCCAGCCTTCCTTTCCAGCTTCATGTTGACCAGTCTCGGAAGCAGGAAGTGTCGCATCTCTAACTGGGGCAACTGTCGCATTACTAAATGGCTGCTACA
>NZ_ATYO01000041.1 GCF_000427725.1 Mesorhizobium sp. WSM3224
CGACCAGCTACGCGCTGAGCGTGACGGCCGGCCCCTCCAACCTGATCGACACGGCGACGGGCCAGACGGTGGTGCTGTCGATGAACGGCAACGTGGTCGAAGGCCATGCCGGCGCCGGCGGCCCGCTGGTGTTCACGGCCAGCGTGGACGCCAACGGCAAGGTGTCGTTCGATCTCGACCGGGCTGTGCATGAGGACAATGCCTCCAACACGCCCGACGACGCCACCAGCCTGACGGCCAACCTGATCCAGTTGACGGCGACGGTGACCGACGGCGACGGCGACAAGGCNTCGCAGTCGCTCAACATCGGCAACACGCTCAGCATCAAGGACGACGGCCCGGCGATCTCTCTGAGCGGGGCCACGGCCCAAACGCTTGAAGTCGATGAAAGCTACCTGGCGAACGGCTCGACGCCGAACGCGGTGCTAACGGCAGCTACGGCCGCCTTTGCAGGGATGTTCACCGTGGTGCAGGGCGCAGACGGCGCCACCACGAGCTACGGCGTGAGCGTCTCGTCACAAGGTGTGACCTCGAACCTGATCGATTCGGCGACCGGCCAGACTGTGGTGCTGACGCAGAGCGGCGGCACGGTTTCGGGTTACGTGACCGGCCACAGCGGCGATGCGGCCTACCTGGTATTCACACTCGCGGTGAACGCAGCAAGCGGCCAGGCGACGCTGACGGATTTCCGCGCCGTACACCAGAATACCGCCGACAATCCGACTGACACCTCCGAAGGCATCAGCCTCACCTCGGGTTTGGTGACGCTGACGGCAACCGTGACCGACGGCGACGGCGATACGGCCTCCAAGTCAATTGATCTCGGCTCCAAGGCCGTTTTCCATGATGATGGTCCCTCTCTGAGCTCCTTCACGTCGGGCGTCATCCCGAATGAGGTTGGATCGGTCGCCGGCTTCTTCTCGTTGATACCTGGTGCGGACGGCATTGAACACTTCAACATCACTGGCCCAGTTATCAGCGGGGTCTCCTACGCAACGACTGTCGCTCTTGATGGAACAACAACCCTTCACGGGCAAACTAGCGGCGGTATTGACGTTTTCTCGGTGACAGTCGCACCCAACGGAACCTATCATTTCGATCTTTTTGCGCCTCAGTTGGCGACAAGCAACCCTTATGACCTCACAGCGTTGCCCTCGGGCGGCCCGGCTTGGCGCCAGACAACGGATGGCAGGGTCGAGTTTTCCAGCCCGGATGGAATCAACTCGAGCGGTGCTGGATTCGGTGTCGCCAACCAGTGGACTGGTAGCGGTGAAGCCTTCACGATGGAGTTCCACAATCCTGGGCAACCTGGCGATCAGAGCCCGAACGTTAATCCGGAATTCAACGATGCCGTGACCATCAATGTGGCTCAGATCAACGGTAGCGGTGGGACCTACAATTGGACTGCCGTCGACACAGTCCACAATGTAACGGAGAGCGGTTCGGTCGTGATCACGGCGGCGGGTGCAGTACTCATCGACCCAACGATCAGTTTTAATCAACTTACTTTCGAGGGCGGCAACGACGTTAGCGGCCAAGGCATTCGTATCACGTCGATGACTGTCTCCAAAACTATTCTCCCGTCCGATCAAAGTTATGACTTTCACGTCACTGCGACAGATAGAGACGGGGACACCACGGGCGCCTCAACTCTTCATATCGATCAGGTGGCGGCCGGGTCGGGCGGTTCATATGCCCTGAATGGGACAGCAGGCAACGATGTGATCGCCGGAAGCACACATACTGACACGATCTCGGGCGGCGCTGGAACTGACATTGCCGACTACACCGGAAGCCTCGCTGCGATTTCGATCAACCTGCACGATGACGGGCATGCAAATGCGGCGGCATTTTCGACAAATCCCGCAGATGGGACGATCGGTGGCGGCGATGCCGCTGGAGACACCCTTACGGGCATTGAGGGCCTGATCGGCGGCTCCGGCGACGACTATCTGTTCGGCAACTCCGGCGCAAATTACCTAGCGGGCGGACTGGGTAACGACACGCTCAGGGGCGAAGGTGGCGCCGACACGCTTATCGGCGGCGGCGGCAACGACATGCTGATCGGTGGCGGCGGGGCAAACACGATGACCGGCGGCGCGGGTGACGATACATTTGTGATCGATCCATCCAAGCTCACGCTCCACGTGGCCGATGTCATCGCAGATTATACACAGGGCCATGACGTTATCGACCTGTCCGATCTGCTCCAGTCCCTCGGCGGCAACGCGCCGACTACGGATCCGCAGGCAGACGCCACGGTCAGTGTTACCTTCTCAAACAACGCGGCCCACGTGATGGTCGACGACAACGGAACCGCTGCCGGCGGCAGTATGGTCGAAGTGGCAACATTGACGGGAGTAGGCGTCAATTCCGCGATTACCATTCTTTACGATCACACCCACACTCATACGGAAACCGTGCCGTGACGGTATGATCGTTCCAATGGCGCAAACTTGGTGGCTCGGTGGCGTAGCGCAAAGCTACGCTTCCATGCTACACATTAGCGAACCATGAATTCGCAATTCGAAGAGGGGCTTACATGATGCATTCCGCAAGACTTCTGGCTTCGGCCGCGGCGCTGCTGCTGGCTGGGTCGACGGGCTTTGCCGCCGATATCATCGGCGAGCCGGCGGTGAATTATTGCCGCACCGTCGGCACGTCGGACCTGGTGCTGACCGACAACATGGTCGAGCTCAAGGACCATGTGGTGAAGCTGATGGACGAATCCGTCGCCGTCGCCAACAGCCCGGAATGGATCAACTCGTCGCGCCCCGCCTTCGTCTGGGCTTCGGAAGCCAAAGTCGCCTGCGGCATGGCCTATGGCTACCTCAAGACGAACTACAAGGACGAGGACACGCTCAACAAATGCGAGTGCTTCCACGACCGCATGGTCGAGTACATGAACTGAGCTGACGGGCGAGCCGCACCGGCTGGCTGCGATGGTGGCCGACGGAACGCTGCTTCAGGCGATCGCGCTGGAGCGTTTCACCGGTTCACGCAAACGGCGAACCGCTCTATTTTCTTGTTTTGACGCAATTCTTGACGGAAGGCCAAGGCGAAGTCGCCGGGCCCAACCGTGCGACACTTTTCCTGGAATTGCGCTGGATCGTTTCGCCGTTTCACGGAAACTGCGAAACGCACCATCTCCCGGTTTTCACGCAATTCTTGACGGAAGATCGCGGCGAAGGCGCCGGGCGTTTCACGCTTTTCCTGGAATTGCTTTGGCGGTCGCCTTGCTCGGCCTGGGCGAGACGCCTGTCCATGCCAATTGGCTGGAGCGGCCGCAATCGCAACAGGCGCTGCCCGTGCGCTGCGATGCGGCGCCGCAACGGACACGCGAGACGTTCAAGGCATTCGCAACCTGCCAGGCATCGCTCTACGGCCTCGAGCCGGTGCTGGCGCATGCGGTGATGGAGATCGAAAGCGGCTTCGATCCCGGCGTGCGCGGCGCCGCCGGCGAAGTCGGCCTGATGCAGGTCATGCCGGCGACGGCCCGCATGCTCGGCTTTCGCGGTTCGCTCGACGAGCTTGGCGAGCCGGCCACCAACATCGCGCTTGGCGTCAAATACCTGGCGCAGGCAAACAGGATCGCCGCGGGCGATCTTTGCACAACCGTGATGAAATACCGCGCCGGGCACGGCGAAACCCGCTTCTCGATACGCTCGGTCGATTACTGCCAGCGCGCACGCGCGATCCTGGCAAGGGAAGGCCTCGACGTGACCGGGCCGCTGCCGGTGGCGACGATCGGATTCTCCGACGTCTCGACCGTCGGCTTTTCGGTCGGCGCTTCGGACGATGCGGTCCCCGGCCAGGGCAAGCGGGTCTGCGTGCGCCGCCTCTTCGTGCCCGGGCCACGATACATGAGGTGCGCGGAGTATCGAAGCCCGGCGCAGGCAAGGGTCATACAGGGGTTGAGAGCGCGGCTCTTCGATGGATAGAGACGGCGGCGGGCGTTAAGATGAATGGAAGACAGACCGGGCAAACTACCTGGCGGCAAATGGGATGGAAGCAGCATGAACCTTGACCGGCACGTCCGTGGTCCGCGTAGGTGGGCGATCGCCTTCGGGCTCGTCGCGGCGCTGTCGGGCTGCCAGTCCAAGAGCGGCGCGTCGGACGTGCTCGATCCATCGGCGATCACGGCACCGGCCGGCCAGGCAGGCAGCGCGGCAGCCCAGCAGGCAAGCAGCCCTACCCCGGCCGGCCCTACCCCGGCCAGCCCTACCTCGGCCGGCCCGACTTCGGCCGCCGCCGCGAACGCCAACCTGACGCTCGGCACGGGCGCGACCAAGGTTTCCATGCTGCTGCCGCTTTCGGCTCCCGGAAGCACGGGCGAGAACGGAAGGAAAATGTATGATGGCGCGCGCCTCGCGATGGCCGATCTCGGCGACAAGCTTCTGACGCTGACGATCCAGGACACGCGCGGCGACAGCTCCTTAGCCAAGGACCTCGCGGTGAAGGCGATCACGTCGGGCGCGGCGAAGGTCGTCATCGGGCCGTCCGAGCTTGCGGCCACGCAGCACCTTGCCAAGCTCTCCGGCTCGAAGCGGCCGCCGGTGCTGGCGCTGGCCGACAATTTCGCCGGCGGCCCAGGCGTCTATTCCGTGCGGCTCAGCGAGGCCGACAGCGCCGCGGCGGGCGCGGCGGCAATCGCCAGCAAGGGCGCCAAGAAATTCGTGCTGCTGGTGCCGGCGGGCGCGGACTCGAGCCCTATCGAATCGCGGGTCGCCAACGCGCTCAGCATCTATGGCGCCACGCTTGCGGTGACGCTGCCCTATTCGGCGAGCGACGGCGGCGCGAAGGTCGTGTCCGACATGGGCTCGCTGGTCGACGCGCCCGACGCCGTGGTCGTCGCCAGCGGCGACAACAGCCCGACCGCGGTGCTGGCGGCGCTGAAGGCGAAAGGCATTCCGGGCAAGGCGGTGACGCTGATCGGCACCGACCGCTGGCTCGAGCGGCCCATGGATCCGCTCTACGAAGGCGCCTATATCGCGACGCTCGACCAGGGCGAGACCGGGCCGATTGCCGACCGCTTCAAGGCCACCTACAACTACCAGCCGGACGTCAACGTGGCCTATGCCTACGACATGGTGGCGCTGAGCGCGGGCATCGCGAGCTCAGTCGGCCCCGACGGCTTCAACAAGCAGGTGCTGGAAAACGCCAGCGGCTTCCGCGGCTCGACCGGCCTGTTCCGCTTCCGCGCCGACGGCTCGAGCCAAAGGTCGATGCCGTTCTTCAAGGTGGAAAAGGGCCAGCTGAAGCTGGTGGAGAAGTCGACGGCTGGGTTTTAGAATTACTTGGGCTCTGGGGGTCTCATTGGATTTTCTTAGGAAGCTGCTCGTTTTAGTTGCTCTCTGCGCGACAGCGGCAGGGGCTGTTGCCCTCATCGAACGCTTGGTATTTGTCTCGCCAAAGCCATCCGTGTCCGGGGAACCGCCAGAGAACAAGCCCGCGCCCCAGCGAAGGCGGCATCTAGCTTAGCTGGCTGCGGCTCGACCGGCCTGTTCTGCGTCCGCGCCGACGGCTCGAGCCAAAGGGTCGATGCCGTTCTCCAGGATCGAAAAGGGCCAGCTGAAGCTGGTGGAGAAGTCGACGTCGGGATTTTGGGGGGCAATTCCAGGAAAGCTTTACGGCACACAACTGCGGATTGAGGGCTATTCGGCCGGAACATCCCTTCGATCATCAACTACCTGTAGCCGGGACGTTGGAAGCAGGCGAATCGCGGGCCCGGACCATTCAATCAGAGGCCAAAGCGTCAATTTCAAAACATCGTTGCGCGGCACGCCTGTAGCGCCCAAGGGGACGTCGCAAGGCCCAGGCACTCTATAGGTGCCGAACAGCCAATCGAAGAATGGAAAAATGTTGGCAAGGTTCTTGCCGTAAGCCGCAGGCACATCGGCATGGTGCCAGCGATGGAAACGCGGCGACGCGATAAACAACCGCAACGGGCCGTGCCCCCAATCGACATCGACATGGACATAGATATTGTGGAACAGGACGATTAGGGCGCCATAACCGATCGCGTCACGCGGCAATCCGATCCAGCTCAGCAAAAGGGTATAAGAGATCCACATCACCAGATTCTCCAGCGCGTGAACACGGAATGTGGTCAAACCGTTGACGACCGGGTCGGAATGGTGAATCGCGTGCACGGGCCACAGCCACTTCATATGCATGAGGCGATGGTTCCAGTAATTAGCGAAGTCAGTCGCCAGGATGCCAAGGAAGCTCAGAAGCCATATGGGAAGGCCGCTCCAAACTTTGCCTGGAATGCTCGTAATGCCAAGCAGGTCGTAGCCTTGTTTCACCTGATCCGAGAGCAGCCAAACACCGGGGACCAAGAAGACATTGATGTGGAAGATCGCCAAAGTCGCCGCCACGCTTTCGATAGCCCGTCGCGACAAGGACCGACGCCAACCTTTGCGAATAACGTCGCATCCCAAGAGGATGAGCAAAAAAGCGGCAACGAAGTAAAAAACGGGATCGCTTGCCAGCCTGCACCACGCCTCAAAGCGAGCGATGATATAGTCGCCGACGCTTTTCACTCTTGTCCCCCCAACTCCCCACGTTCAGCTCAAATCGCGGCAACGAAAAGCTGGACCCGCGCCCAACGGTCAGTTTAGCTGCTCCAGAATTCCCGAGCTGGTTGCCACCACGATGGCGTGATACATTTGCAGTATCATGGCGCAGATGGCAGCTGCCGAGATCGGCACGCCGAACGGCACGACGCCCTTCTCGTCCATGTGCTGCACATAATGACGAAACATCCCTGCCGGCAGTAAGAAAGGATTCTTGATCACCGCCGCTGTGGCAATCGCGAAAACCAGCAGCAACACGGTAAACACGGTAAGATTGCTCCCCCCAACCAGAAACGGGATAACGCTCATCAGCTTGACATCGCCGGCGCCAATTTTGCGCAACAGCCAGAATGGAAAGAGCGCAAGGAACAGGGCACCACCGCCGAACGCGCTCAGGCCCATCTCCATCCATGAATGATCTTGCAATGATTGGAATTGCAGAGCTCCAAGGCCGAGGCAGAGCAGCAGCAGCACGTCGCGGTTGGATATTCTCTGTGTGGTGAAATCTGCCCAGATGATCCTTGCCAACAGCAGGATTGCCAAAGATTCGAACACAAGCGTAGCGGTCAGCAGCATGCAGTGTCCTACCGCTCTACGTTCCGCACGCTGGATGACAGCAGCTTCAGATTGTTGGCAACCGTCGGATCGTTGGGCGCCAGTTCATAAGCCTTGAGGAAGTTGCTGCGCGCATCCTGCAGTTTGCCGCGCAGCAAATAGGAATAGCCGACATTGTTGTAATACTCTGGCGTCGCGCCAAGCAGCCGGTAGGCCCGGCCGTAGGCCATGTCGGCCAGATCGAAGCGCCTGATGCGGTCGCAGGAGGCGGCAAGACCCAGCCAGGCAACGCCATCGTTGGGCGCCAGTCGCGTGGCCTTGTAGAACAGCGCACCGGCGTTGCCGTAATTTTCGGAACGGAACTGCGTCTTGGCCTCGGTGACCGCCTGGTCAGAGGCATAGTAGTCGACATCGCTGACTGTCTTCAGCCCATCGAAGGTATCGCCAAAGGCGGTGTAGTCGCCTTTGGCTGGCTCATTGGTGCGCACGACACCGTTGGTGTCGTTCGTCTGGCAACCGGCGAGGAAGATAAGCAGCAGGCTGGTCGCAACTACGAGGCGCTTTGGCCGTGTCATTTTGTGTCCCACGAGTCCCCGACTCTGTTTTAGAAGATAATCATATGGCGGATCAGAAGAAAACGCCTTTCATGCGGATGATCACCGGCAGCAGGATCACCATCATCACGACAGGGAAAATGCAGAGCCCCAGAGGGATCATCATTTTGACTGGCAATGCGTTGGCGCGCTCTTCCGCGGTCAAAATTCTTTGGCTGCGCATCTCGGCGCTATAGACGCGCAAAGCGTCGGTGAGACTGGTGCCGAGTTCTTCCGATTGCCGGAACAGAACCGCCAATGCCTTGGCTTCATCAAGTCCGATACGGTCCGCCAGTTCGCGCAAGGCTTCGCGAAGCGGCTTCCCCGCGCGCAATTGCAGATTCATGATTGTCAGTTGAATGCCCAGCCATTTGTGGGTGCCGGCCATCTCCTGGCTCACACGCTCGACTGCCGCTTCGAGGCTCATGCCGGCATCGGCGCAGGTGATCATCATGTCCATGAAGTCCGGGAAGGCGCGGCGATAGACCTGCTTTTGCGCCTTCTCGAAGCGATCAAGCATGATGCCAGGAATAACGATACAGGCCAGTCCGAAGAGCGCCGACCCGGCGAGGGCAATGAAGCCTGGCAGCTGTGGCGGCAATATCCTCGACAGGACGGCATACATAACCAGAAAGCCTATGGCGACGGCGCCCAACCGGCAAAGCGTGTAGATGAGAAGCGTGCTGGGGTGATAAAAACCCGCTCGAAAGAGTTTCGCCTCAAGGGCGTCGGGCTCGTTGCGCTCCTTTTCCATCGATTTGAAGTAGGCTTCCACAGGCCGCTGCGCAGCGGTCTTGGTGAGAAGATCCTGCGCCAGGATCGAGCGGCGATCCATGGGCCTATCGCCGACAAGGCTGTCCGTCACCAGCCTACGCGTCTGCATCGCGGGCAGGAATACCAGAGCGGCGAACAGGAACATGGCAGCCGCCGCCGCGAAGACGGCGATGGAGACGAGAAAGGTCAAATTGTTCAGGTTGGAAAACAGGTTCATGGTCGCTCCTAGAAGTCGAAAGTGACCATTCGGTACATGATATAATCGCCGAGCAGAGCCCAAGCCCCGAACGACAGGAACACAGGCGGGATTAACGGACTGCCCCAGACCTGGCCATAGTAGGAAGGCGCGACGAGTATCAGGATCAGAAACATGACAGCAGGAAACAGCGAGATGAGCCATGCCGACGCGCGGCCCTCGGCCGAGAGCGCCCTGATCTTCAGTCTGAGCTTCTGCCTTTCGCGCAGCACGGATGAGAGGTTTGCAAGAATCTCCGTGAGGTTGCCGCCCGTCTTGGCTTGGATAGCGAGCGACACGGACAGCAGGTGCAGGCCTTCGAAGCCGACACGCTCTGACAGTTTCCGCACTGCCTGCTCCATGCTTAGTCCGAAAGTGATCTCGTCAGCGACGATGCCGAATTCCGTGCCGAGTGGGTCAGGTATCTCACGAGCGACAAGACCTATTGCGACGGAAGCAGGATGACCTGCTCGAAGCGAACGAACGATCATGTCCAGGGCGTCGGGCAATTGCTTGGCGAATTTCTGAATCCGTTTGTTACGTGCCCGGCGCAAAACAAGAACCGGCAAGGCAAGGGCCACCAGGAGAAAGATGATGAAAGCTACTGGCGCTGCAACGCGCAGGAGAAACCAGATCAGCAACGCCAGCGCAAGGCCGGCCAGAAGAAACGACATGACGAAGGTCGCCGGGTTTCCGGTAACACCGGACTGGGTGTACAGCCGATTTAACCAAACAAAGCCGGAGATGAAGTCTCCCGAGTCGGTCAGTCCACGTTCGCGCAACAGGCTCTGCAATGTTTGCTCCGCCGGCGCGTCATCGGCGATACGGCGGAGTCGATGATTAACCGCGACCCGACGCGAGCGCTGGCGGGTAAGAGATAGATAAAAGGCTTCGCCGGCAAGGATGACGGAGGCGGCCGCAACCACATAGATGAAATAGAGAAGTGCTTGGCCCGTCAGCATTACAGTGCCACCTGCGGATTGAAAGCATCCTTGGCGAAATGCAAGCCGAGCGTCGCGGCTTCGGGGGCGAAGCGCGGGCGCACGCCGGTAGCACGATATTCGCCGATGATGGCGCCGTCGGCGGCAACATCGCGCCTGACATAGTGATAGATTTCCTGGAGCTGCACGACATTGCCTTCCATGCCGGTGATTTCCGAGATGGAGACGACGCGCCTTCCGCCATCGGCAAGGCGCTGTGTCTGCACGATGATGTCGATGGCCGATGCGATCTGCGCGCGGATCGATTCGTGCGTCATCGGCAAACCGGCCATGCCGACCATCTGCTCCATACGCGATATGGCGTCGCGCGGCGTGTTGGCGTGGATGGTGGTCATCGAGCCTTCATGGCCGGTGTTCATGGCCTGCAGCATGTCGAAGGCTTCCTCGCCGCGCACTTCGCCGACGATGATGCGATCGGGCCGCATACGCAGCGCATTCTTGACCAGCTCGCGCTGGCGGATCTCGCCCTTGCCCTCGACATTGGGCGGGCGCGTCTCCAGCCGGCCGACATGTGGCTGCTGCAGCTGCAGTTCCGCGGCGTCCTCGATGGTGACCAGGCGTTCCTTGGACGGAATACAGCTCGACAACGCGTTGAGCAACGTCGTCTTGCCGCTGCCGGTGCCACCCGAGACCAGGATCGACTTGCGCGCCTGCACGGCAATCCGCAGCATGTCGATCATCGGCTGGCGGATCGAATTGAACGCCATCAGGCGTTCCAGCGAATAGGGATTCTTCGAGAATTTTCGAATCGAGACCAGCGGGCCATCGACCGAAACCGGCCGCACGGCAATGTTGACGCGCGAGCCATCCGCAAGGCGCGCATCCGCCATCGGCGAGGATTCATCGACCCGGCGACCGATAGCCGAGACGATCTTGTTGATGATGCGCAGCAGATGCGCTTCGTCACGAAAGCGAATCGCGGTTTGCTCGATCATGCCGCGACGCTCTATGAAGACGCGCTCGTGCGTGTTGATCATAATATCGGTGATCGTATCGTCCTTGAGCAGCGGCTCGATCGGACCGAGACCCAGCATCTCGTCGGCCGTGTCGCTGGTCAGCTGATCGAGCTCGCGTGCATTCAGGGGCACATTCCGGCTCCGCACGAACTCTCGCACGATCGGCCGGATCTCGTTCAGGATCTCGTCCTTCGACGCGGTTTCCAGAGCCGCCAAGTTGAAGCGATCGATAAGATGGCGATGCAATTCGACCTTCAAGGTCAGGAAGTCGAGACCTTGCGGTTCGGCATCCGCCACAATGGCCGCGGCCGTCCCGTTCGCCGCCGCAGCCACGGGCGCCACCTGCTGCGCCCGTTGCTCACCTTGCCCTTTGATGAAGCGACCCAACATGCCGCCCGCCCCCTTTGATTTCCCCAAGTGCGGAAACTAAGCGTTAACCACGAGGGGCACAAGCGGCTGCCAAGCCAAACGGGGTATATTACTTTTGACATAGTTAAAAAATGAACATAAATCCGTATGAATATTTTCCCTCTTCTCCGCAATAGCAGACTAAAGTCCTAGGACTTTTGCCGCAGGACCCGCCATTAGTCCCGCTAAATCGTTAGATATAATGAATTATGTGATATTTCTAATATGGCCCTAACGAGGCATGACCTAGGCATAATTGTGAATGAATGGTTAAGATGGCTTGAAAAATGAAGCGAATCAAGCGCTTGTGCAAATTGAAACGGTCGCAGATCGAGTATTGAAAGGTTAAGCTTTCGTTAATCCGTTTGACACTGCTTTTTCGCGCACCCTAGGATTGAACGTGACGGGGGATGCTTGGGTATGGGGTTCATTCCTTGCTTCTGTCTCGTCGGGTTCAAACCTCCAAAGGGAGAAATTGGCATGAAAAAGCTCATGACGATGACCCGGCAGTTCCGCGACGATGAAAACGGCGCTGCTATGGTCGAATATTCGATTCTGATCGGCATCATCACGGCGGCAGTGATCGCGATCATCATTGGCGTTGGTATTTACGTCAAAGATCAGTGGACCACACTGTGCACCAATCTCAAGACCGCGGATGCCAAGGTGACCGGCTGCTGATCCAGAAACTGACTAGGCCCGGAGACCAGCTTCGAGCCTAGTCGAATTGACTCCCAAGGGAGAATTGGCATGAAAAAGCTCATGACGACGGCCCTGCAGTTCCGCGACGATGAAAACGGCGCTGCCATGGTCGAATATTCAATTCTGATCGGCATCATCACGGCAGCAGTGATCGCTATCATCATTGGCGTTGGTATTTATGTCAAAGATCAGTGGACCACGCTGTGTACCAATCTCAAGACCACGGATGCGAACGTGACCGGCTGCTGATCCAGAAATGGACCAGGCCCGGAGACGACCTTCGGGCCTGGTCGAGTTGATATAGCAAAGCAATCTCGGGTTGGGCGCCGTCTGTCTGCGCTAGGTGGGTTTGCTTAAATGGGGCTTGGGGTAAATGCGCGCTAATACACTGATTATGATCGTACTCGCCGGCATATTCGGCGTGCTGGCGGTTGTGCTCATCAATATCTGGCTTGCTGGCCAGCGCAATGCTCTCGCGCAGTCCAATGGCGTGCAGGCGAGCACGGTCGTGGTTGCGGCAGTACCTTTGAAATTCGGCGACGCGCTGAGCGTCGACAAGTTGCGAGAAATTGCATGGCCGGCGGGAGACGTGCCGGCAGGCGCATTCAAGACTGTCAAAGAGGCAATGGCTGGCGATGGGGCGCGGCAGGCGCTGCAGTCGATCAGCGCCAATGAACCTATTCTTGCATCCAGGATCACCGGTCCGGGCCAGCGGGCCACACTGTCGGCGGTGCTCGGCGAAGGCATGAAGGCAGTTTCCATCCGTGTCAACGACGTGCTCGGGGTTGCGGGATTTGTCTTTCCGGGCGATCGAGTTGACGTCTTGTTGACCCGGAACGTTCGTGGCGACGACGGCGCTGATAGAAGTTTCGTCGACGTGCTGCTGCAGAGTGTTAAGGTGCTTGCCGTCGACCAGGTTGCCGATGAAAGCAAGGACGCGCCGCAAGTCGTGAAAGCGGTCACGGTCGAAGTCAGCACCAAGGATGCACAGAAGCTGACGCTTGCCGCTGGCGCCGGTCAGTTGTCACTGGCTCTTCGCCAGGCCGCAGGCAGCAAAGGCGAGACCAATGAGAGAGTGACGCTCGCCGACCTGACCGGCGACATGCCGGAGGATGTCGCCAAGCGCCAGGCCGAACTCGACAAGCAAGCCGCCGAGGAAGCCGCGCGCAAGCAAGCCGAAGACAAGCTTAATGGGCTGGCCCAAGCTGTCGACCGGGTAGGTGACCGGATAGATCAATTGAGCAAGGTGAAGCCTATCCCCGCAGTGGCGCCCGCACCACAAGTGCAGGAAGTTGTAAAGGAAGTGGTAAAATATGTGCAGCCGGAGCCACCAGCTCGCGCTACAATAGGTGTCTTTCGCGGCGTGAAGCTCGAAACATACGACGTACCGCGACAAGACTGACGAGGGTCGGCGCGGCGGAGCTGCCGTGGGCAGCAAACGGGGAGACGGGGAATGAAGGGGTTTTGTGTAAGGATGGCGGCGGCCGCGCTATCCGTTGTTGGTGTATCGGCGATATTGGACCATGCGGCCAGAGCGGCTGACCGCTTCATCGACGTGTCGAGCCCATCGCTGCACCGCGTGTTCGTGCCCGTGTCGCAATCTGTCACGATCCAGGTCAGTTCGACGCTGGGCGATATCGTCGTTGGCGACGAGAAGATCGCCGACGCGCAGCCGATGACCGACAAGACGCTCTATATCATCGGCAAGAGCGTCGGCACCACCACCGTCAATCTGTTTTCCGAGGACAAGCGTTCGCTCGGCGCCATCCAGATCGAGGTCGGCCAGGATGTCAGCGACATGGCGGTGGCCATTCGCCAGGTGGCGCCAAAGGCGCGCATCGAGATCGGCTCGATCAACGGCAAGGTTCGCCTGAGCGGCCACGTCAAGGACGCCGCGACGCTGGCATCCATTGTAGAAGTCACTCAGCAATACGGACCTGACTCCATCATCAATGCCGTGACCATCGACGACAGCGAGCAGGTCAATCTGTCGGTACGCATCCTGGAGGCCAAGCGCAACGCAGGCCGCGATCTTGGTGTCTCGTTCAAAAGCACGAATAGCAGGGGCACTACCCGGGTCGGGACAGGCATTGCCACGGTAGATAAAGACGGGGCCGAGTTGGGTGCGGGTGATCTGGTCTCTGGCCTCCTCTCCAATACCAATCCGTTCGCGGCGCTCATCACCCGCATCATCGACAGCAACATCAAGGTCGACCTGATCATCGAGGCGCTGGAGGCCAAAGGCGTCGTGCGCACGCTGGCCGAACCGAACCTCACCACGGTTTCCGGCGAGACAGCCAGCTTCAATGCCGGCGGCGAGGTGCCTGTGCGCAGCGTCAATTCGCAAGGCGAAGTCGAGATCGTCTTCAAACAGTTCGGCGTCAATTTGAACTTCACGCCGATTGTGCTGGACGACGGCAAGATCCACATCAAGCTGGCGCCGGAGGTAAGCGACCTGACCGGCTTCACCAGCGCGGGCGACCCGATCTTCACCAACCGCAAGCTGGCGACGGTGGTCGACCTGCGCGATGGCCAGAGCTTCGCGGTCGGCGGCCTGCTCTCCAGCAAGAACACAATACAGCAAAACCAGGTACCATGGCTCGGCCAAGTGCCGATCATCGGGGCACTGTTCCACAATTCGAGCACGGCGAAGGAAGAGACCGAACTGGTCGTCATCGTCACGCCGCATCTCGTGCGGCCGGTGAGGCCCGGCGAGCAACTGGCGACGCCTTTCGACAAGACGAGGCCGGCCAACGATCCGGAACTCATGCTGCTCGGCCAGCTCGAAGTCAACAAGGACATGATCCGGATGTATGAGCATGGCGAAGGCGTCATCGGCCCTTATGGCCACATGCTGGATGTCAAATCGAAGGACAAGCTGGTCTATGTCAAAAAGTAAGCTCCTGCTCATCCTTCTCGGTACCAGCCTGCTCGCGGGCTGCGCGGCCGACTATCTGAACAATTACGACACGATGACGCTGGCCGCCGGCGACTCGCAGAGGACTAATCAGCTGCTGCAGACCGTCGATCCATATAACCCGGCTTCGAACAACACGAAGATCGAAGGCGACGGCGCGCGGTCCGTCGGTGTCGTTCAGAAATACAAGCTTCCGCCAGGTGGGTCGGCGCCGGCAACGGGCATGGCGGTGAGTGTCGGGCCGTCGATTGGAACGAGCACGGCCAATTAAGCAAAAGATGCGGGGTCGCGCCAGGCGACGAGGGCCGGCGCAGGACGAAAGAAAGTAAGGTCATGTTGGGGACCATACAAAGATTCTGGCGCGATCAGCGCGGCATGGCGCTCGTCCTCGTCAGCATCATGTTGCCGGCAATCATCGGCCTTTCGCTACTGGTCATCGACATGAGCCGAGCCAACAATCTGCACAACGATTTGCAGAAAGGTGCAGACGCCCTTGCGTTGGCAGGCGCAGCCGAGTTGGACGGCACCGCCGGTGCTTGGGCGCGCGCCGAACGCGCCATGGCGACGCTGGTCAGCAATAGGGGTCAGTTCTCGACGACGGGCACGAATGGCGTTTTCACGCTTAGCGCCGGGCAACCCGGAGGCACCCTGCGATGCAACAGCGCGGGAAACATCTCTTGGTGTTTCCTGAAGAACCTACCCAACGACAACGTCGCGATAACGGCGGCCAATTACGCCAACACCGACCCGGCAGCCGGCGAGTTAGAAACTCGCTTCGTTCAGGTGAAGGTCACGCCAACCGGGTTCGCGGCGCTCTTCCCGGCTTCGTTCCTAACCGGAAACTCCGCCAGCAATAGTTTCAACGTCGGCGCTACAGCTGTCGCGGGCTTCACGTCGAGCGTTTGCGACTATACGCCGGTGTTCATGTGCAATCCCTACGAGGACACCAGCATCACCGGCGGCGTCACACTGGAGCAGGCGGCACAAACCAGGCAATATCGTCGCCGGCAAATCGTCCTACGTGGGGACGGGTCCTACGCGCCGGGCAATTTCGCTTTCCTGTCTTCGCCGTTTGGCAACGGCGCCAACGAGCTCGAAAAGATGCTGGCGGACTCCAAACCGCAGAACTGCTATTCGCGCGATGGCGTCCAAACGGAGCCGGGGCAAAACTCCGGTCCTGTGCAGAACGGGATCAACTCGCGGTTCGGCATCAATTCCTCCAATTATTCGGATGGACCCGCGGTCAACGTGCGCAAGGGCGCAACAAACTGGGACCAGTACGTCGCGGACAACAAGGTCGACTACCAAACCGATCCAACAAAGGGAGTAGGCCTCGAGCGCGATTCTTGCCAGATCGCCGGCAACTGCACGATGATGGGCGGCCGCATGGGCGCCGGCGACTGGAATTTCGCCCGCTATTGGGCCGCCAACCATCCTACGCGTGCCGTTCCATCAGCCCTGTCGGGCACCGGCGCCGACCTCCCGACGCGCTACGAGGTCTATCGGTACGAGATCGATAACAACATCTACCAGGACGCCGCCGTTGACGGTGAAAAAGGCACCCCGCCGGCAGCGGCAGGCACTCCGATCACCACCACCGACCGCCGCTTGCTCTACGGCGCAATCCTGGACTGCAATGCGCTCCAGGCTAGCGGCGTGAGTTTCAAGGGCCGAGCGACAGTTCCCGTAAGGCGGTTCGGCAGTTTCTTCATCACCCAACCGATCAACGACGGCAAGAACATCTATGTCGAACTGGTTGACATCACAGGCCAAGGGGGACGCGGCACACTCGACAATTATCTGCGCGACGAAGCGCAACTCTATAGGTGATGGCGATGTTTCGAGCCATCGGACGTCACCTAGCGAAATTCCGCCGAGACCAGCGTGGCGCGGTGCTTGTCGAGATGACACTTGTCGCACCACTGATGGTGTTCCTATCGGCCGGCGTATTCGAGTTCGGCAACCTGATCCACGACAAGCTGTTGATGGAAGCAGGGCTGACCGACGCGGCCCGCTTCGGTGCTCGTTGCAACAGCCAGATGTACACCGATGTCGGCTGGTCGGCGATCGACTGTGCCGACATTGCGACGAACATCGCAGTTTACGGAACGGCCTCGCTGACGGTCGTAAGTGGTAAGGTGACGAACACGCCACGCGTCAGCGGATGGCAGAAAGCGGATGTGACAGTGACCATCGGCGCCAGCGGCTCATGCTATCCGGCTGTCGTTGCCGGCGTTACCCAGTACCGATCGGTGACTCCGCAGGTGTGCATCGTCAATGCAGCAGGGACCTACCCCTATAGCGGTGTCGGCATGCTGGCGATTCTCAACATCGGCCCGATCACCCTGAGCGGCTTCCATCAGGAGCGGTTGATCCGGTTCTGATGATGGCAAGGCGCTTCGCAGCATCAGAGCACGGCTCGGCCATGGTCGAGATGACCATCGTTGCGCCTCTGCTCTTCGCGCTGACGCTCGGCTTCGTCGATTTCGGTTACGCCCTCTATCAATGGAACGGCGCAACCAAAGGTGTCCAGATCGGCGCAAGGCTCGCCTCGATTTCCGATCCCGTGGTGCCGGCAACCGTGCTTGCCGCCGCAGCTCCAACCTCGGTGCCAGGCGCGCCGGTAGCGGCCGGCGCTTATGCCCCGTTCGTCTGCAAATATACGGGCAGCACCGGCGCCTGTAATGGCAACTCCGCCAACTTCGATGCCAATGCCTTCAGCCGCATCTTCAGAGGCGACACGGCCGTCACCAACGACGATGCCTGTCCCGCCCTCTCCGGAACGCAGAGGCCCGGCATGTGCCATTTCCTTCCGGGCCTGAAGCGAAGCGAGGTCGTCATAACCTATTCGGCGACAGGGC
This sequence comes from Mesorhizobium sp. WSM3224, assembly GCF_000427725.1. Classification (GTDB taxonomy): domain Bacteria; phylum Pseudomonadota; class Alphaproteobacteria; order Rhizobiales; family Rhizobiaceae; genus Mesorhizobium. Next base: position 17,581 of record NZ_ATYO01000041.1, read on the forward strand.
TCGGTTTCCAGACCAGGCTCGGCGGCCCCGTGCCCACCATCACAGTCGAATTGCAAACCCGGACTTTCCAATTTTTCTTCCTGAGCGGACTGATGGGATTTCAACAAATCAACATGCCCTCCATGCTGAGCACGGTCACGGGCGAAGACCTGAAAACGAGCGCGCCAACATGAACGCCATCGACACCAGAGTCCTCCCGACAAAGCGAAAGCAGGTGGCGCTGTTTTCGTCGGATGCGAACTTCAAGCACGACGTCACCACGCGCCTCGACGCGCTGGCGATCTATGATGTCAGGATCTCGGAAGCGGTGGAGTTCCTGAAGGGGCCGCCGGTCGACAGCCGGCCGGGCATCATCATCCTCGACGTCGCCAATGGCGAATTGCTCGGCAATCCGGCCATCGTCGAGGCGCGCGCGGCCTGGGCCTCGGTGCCGCTGATCGCGATTTCCGACGAGCTCACCTCCGAGCAGACGCGCGTCCTGGTGCGCATGAACGCATCCGACTGGCTGCACAAGCCGCTCGACGCCAAGGAATTGCTCAACGCCGTCACCTTCCACGACACCGGCAGCCAGGGCACCAAGAGCCGCATCATCACCTTCATCGCCGCCAGCGGCGGCGCCGGAGCCACCACTTTAGCGATCTCGGCGGCGGAGCACCTGGCCTCGAAGTCGTCCGAGCGGGCGGCCTCGACCTGCCTCGTCGACCTCGACTTCCAGAGCGCCAATTGCGGCGCCTATCTCAACCAGTTCAACCAGTTCGACCTGACCGGCATCATCGGCCAGCCGGACCGGCTCGATGTCGAACTGATGGACGTCATCAAGCTGTCGCGGCCGTCCGGTCTCACGCTCTATTCCTTCGAGCGGCCGCAACTGCCGTTCGAGCCGCACGGTTCCGACTTCGTCTTCCGGCTGCTCGATCTCGTCGCCTACCGCTTCGACGACATCGTCATCGACCTGCCCAATATCGAGACGCCGTGGCACGATTCGGTGCTGCGCACGAGCGACGAGATCTTCATCGTCTTCGAGCTCAACGTCGCCTCGCTCAGGCAAGGCAAGCGGCTCTACAAGAAGATCCGCGAATTGCGCGGCAACAAGGTCAACATCACGCTGGTCGCCAACAAGCACAAGCGCAAATGGTTCGGCAACCACTTCTCGCGCAGCGAGCTGGAGAAGATCTTCAAGGCGCCGCACATCAAGTCGCTGGCTCTGGACAACGCGCTTCTGGCCGACGCGCTGAACCGCGCCATCCTGCCTTCCGAGGTGGACGGACGCGCACGCTTCAACAAGGACTTGAAACGCATGTTCAAGGAGCGGCTGGACAATGCCCAGCGCTAGAGCAATTGCAGGAAAAGTGCGAAGCGGTTTTCCGTCCGCAATTGCGGCAAAGCAAATGCTTCGCATAGCCAGGCGTCTTGCCGCCGCCGGCCTGATCGGCATCGCGCTGGCGTCGGCCTGCGACGTGGCGATGGCAGGGTCGAGCCTGCCGCCGCTGCCGGCCATGGGCCCCAGCCTGCGCAAGGCGGTCGCCTTCCAGACCGGCGAGCAGCCCGGCACGATCATCATCCGCAAGCAAGAGAAGGCGCTCTATCTGGTGACGAGCCAGGGCCAGGCGCTGCGCTATCAGATCAGCGTCGGCCGCGACGGCTTCGGCTGGACCGGAACGGTCAAGATCGCGTCGAAGACCGAATGGCCGGAATGGCGCCCGCCCAAGGAAATGCGCGCGCGCCAGCCGGAACTGCCGGCCATGGTACCGGCCGGCCCGTACAATCCGCTCGGCGCCAGGGCGCTTTACCTCGCGCGCGACGGGCGCGATACGCTCTATCGCATCCATGGCACCAACGATCCCAAGGGCGTCGGTTTCGACGGCACGTCCGGATGCTTCCGGCTGACGAACACCGATGTGATCGATCTCTTCAGGCGCGTCGCAGTGGGCGCAAAGGTGGTGGTTGAATGACGATGATCAGCGAGCCGGACGTTCCGGCAATCGAGCTTGGCGAACGGGAAAAAGCTCCGGGCAGACCGAGCCGGGCAAGAACCATCGGTGTCGTCGCGGCAGGTGCCGTGCTCGTCACCGTCGTCAATGTGACGGCCGCGATCTATCTCTATCGCGGCGTCAACGACCTCAAGACGGTGGAGGCGCGGCTGGAACAGCTCGGCCAGTTCGAGCAGCGGATCGGCGCCCGCATCGACACCGTCAACAACGGTTTCCAGAGCCGGTTCGAGACGCTGGACCGGGAGCTGCAGGCGAATTTCGGCCGGATCAGCGGCAATCTCGCCAAACTGGAGCAGGGCCAGCCGGTTGCCGCCAGCGAGCCGGCGCCCAGCGCGCCCGAGCCGGCCACGTTCGACAACACCACGGTGGCGGATGCGTCCTCGGCCGAGGAAAGCGGCGCCGATTATCCCGGCTACGCGCCGCACTTGTTCAAGCGGAAGGTCGCGCCTCCAGGCCCCAATCCGGCCTATCAGCGCATCCAGCAGCCCGACGGCAAGGTCTATTACAAGAAGATCAACTGAGCCGGTTACTAAAGATCGCGCTGCAGCGCCAGGATACGGACCGCGCGGGCTTCGGCGCGCGCCCTGGCCTCGCGCAGGAACGTGACGTGGCAGTAAGCGCAGGCCGCCAGACCGAGGCATAGCACCAGGCTGTTCTTCAAACTGAAGTCGAGCATAAGCGAGAAGTGCAAGCCATTCGGTATGGTGAAAGCGGCAATGGTGCTTGCCGTTTCGGCATGGCTGCTCAACGCGATCATCTTGCCGGCAAAGATCAGCGCGGCATGGTTGGCGAGAAAGAAGCCGGCGGATCTCCTTGCCTGGCAAATCATCCAGCAGGCGCCAGCGGCGAAAGCAAGGATAGCCGCGTCGACGGCCATCGACCCGCCGAGATAGACATGCGCCTGCTGCCAGAACATGGTCGAGAACGGGCGCAGCTCGAGCCAGGCGTGCCACGCGGCGGGGCTCGCCGGATAGAAGCCGAGAAGCATCGCGGCCGCTCGCTCCGCCGCCAGCAAAAGCAGCATCAGGGCCGGGAAAGCAAAGAGCAGTGTCGGCTTGCGTGTCATGTCATCCCCTCGACATCCGATGGCCGATCCTAGGACGCATTGGTTGCGCGACACTTAACGCAACGCCTTGCTTTTCAAGGAATGTCGCTCGTGTCTAATGTATGGTCCGGTTCGAGGGTCGGGGTGGCGCGGTGTCGACAGGAGCTAGCAGGTTGGGCTCGAGCAGCATCACCGACGGCCGGCGCGATCTCGCGAGGCGCCGCGCGTGAGCCAGGCGAAGCCGCCCGGCCTGCCCCTGCTGGCGCCGGTGCTCGGCGGTCTCGGCCTGCTCGCCGGCATGTTGCTGATCGCCGAAGGCGGGCACCGGCTATCGACCGACCCGCCTTCGATCGCACCGGTCCAGGGCGCAGGTGAACCGCAACCGGCCTCCCAAGTCCGGGTGCGTGATACACGTCCAGGCCAGCCGGCGCGCAAGATCGCCCAAGACCTCATTGCGCCGCCGCCGCTCGACCCGTCCGCAATCGAGCGCGTCGAGCCGCGCCCTCCGCTCAGCGAACTGGGGCTTGCGCCGCGGCCGAAGACGCCGATGCCGCGGGATTGGCGCGAGACGCTGCTCTTTCGCCCGGTCGCGACCACCTCGGCGGTCCTCGAGGCCATGGGGCGCAAGGTCGCCATCAGCGGGACGGTCGACATAGATCCCGACAGGACCTGCACGTTCGACAACACCGCCTGGCCTTGCGGCCAGCGGGCGCGGGCCGCCTTCAACGCCTGGCTGCGCGGCCGGGCGCTGAAATGCCTTCTGCCGCCGGATGCCGACCGCTTCGCCATCGCCGCGCCCTGTGCGCTCGGCAGGCAGGATGTCGGTGCCTGGCTGGTTTCCAACGGCTGGGCGATGGCCGCTCCCACCGGCATCTACGCCAAGGCGGAGGCGGTGGCGAGAGACGCCAGGATGGGCATTTTCGGCCCGCCGCAATAGCGCTGTTGCGGGAAAGCCGGTGGCCGGTTCCGTTCCGTAATTGCGTGAAAGCAGAATGGTCAGAGCGATTCAGCGCTTCTAAAAAGCGTGGACTGCTCCACGGCTGGGCAGGTGATCATATGCGCGGCCACCTGCGTGGGCCGGATCCGTCGCTTCCCATGGAGAACATGCCCACTTGCATCAAATTGTACGCTTCCCTGAAACCGAAATCGTAACGGACCTCCTGTAAGCCTATGCGTCGAATAGGAGATTGGCCCGTGCCCCCAATGAAGTCGACCGCGCCGGTTCAAACATGGAAGCAGGTTATCTGGCTGGCCGTGCTTGGCACCGCCGCCTGCATCTGTCTTTCGCTCGGGCTGAACTACCTGCTGATGTTCAGCGACAGCCTGACACCGTTCGTCCGTGGGGCCATCACGGCTGTCATCGTGCCGATGGCAATCGGCCTGCCGCTGTTTGTCCTGCTCGGCTGGCAACAGATCGAGATCCGCCGCTACCGGCAGGAACTCACCAAATCCGGCACCTATGACCAGCTGACAGGCTGCCTGAACGGCAAGGTGTTCACGTCGATGGTCGACAGGAGGGCCGCGAGACCGGCCGGTCCGCGCTCCGGCGCCTTTCTGGTCATCCATCCGGAACATCTGGCATCGATCAACCTGCGCTTCGGTCTCGAATGGGGCGACGAGGCCTTGCGGCTGATCGCATCGGCCATCCGGTCCTCGGTGCGCAAGGACGATCTGATCGGCCGGATCGGAACCTCGATGTTCGGCGTCTTCCTTCCGGGGGCGAGCGAGCAGGACGCCAGGGACGTTGGCGAGCGCGTTCGCGGCGCGGTCGGCGATATCTATTTCGCGCCGAAGGGCGACAAGGATGTGCTCGCAATCAGCGTCGGCGGCGTCGTTTTCGAGCATGAGCTTGATTTCGAGGACATGTACCGCTTCGCAGAGGAAGGCATGGCCGAGGCCCCGGACGAAGCCGGCCTGCGGCTGTCGCATGTCAACAACTGAGCCCGGTGCAAGCAGTCAGCCGGGCATCCTCTCGTCAAAAACTGCCACCCTGCGAGCACATGCCAATCATCCAGAGATGTTTCACGCCCAGGCAAATCCTCGAGCCCATGGCGTGAACACTTGTGTCCGATCCAGGCTGCACATGGACAATGCGGGTCTGCTCCTCAATGCGGTTGATTGAGCCGGCAGACGAAACGATCTGGCCCATCCTGAGCGCCCGTATCGCGAAAGAACGCCTAACCGATGAAGGGCGCCGTGCTGCATTCATGGATAATCGCAGAGCCGTTGAGCAGATTCTAGCCGGCCACGGTTCTCACGACATTTTGTCGTTGGAATAGAGAATCCACACCGCCAGATCGACTCTGTCGTCGGCCTACGCCGCTCTGGCCTCACCGGAGCGCGCTGGGTATTTTGATCTGGCGCACGCCTGGGCCGCCACCGTTTTCCAGAATGAATTCGATACCTGCGGCTACCAAAGCGTTGATGATCTTCATCACTGTTTCTGGGCGACCGCCAAGGGGCCCATCTTCGGCTTCCAGACGTGCAATCGTCGGTTCTGAAACTGCCGATCGTTCTGCCAGGTCCTCTTGCGACCAGCCCAGAAGCGCTCTTGCGGCCTTAATTTGTCTGGTGGTGATGGACGTGGGGCCATTTGATAGATTTTCTATTGACATTCACAAAGTCACTTTGATATTTTTTCCATCAATTTCGCTGGAGCGGTGAGACCCTATCGAGCGATATCCAGTGCGGCTGACTAAAGTGCGCGAACACCAAGGTCAGCCTGACCACGCCTAGCTTAACGGAGCTCGGATCATGGCTGATTCCGACAATAGCATGACTTCGCCCCACGTCACTCGCAGCAGGTTACTCACAGGAACGCCAAACGCAATGGCGGCAGGTCAGCCAAGAACATTTCTCGGTACTCATTCGGGAGCTGATCCTGCGGTTACGGTGTGGCGCGAATGGCAGGCTGCTCACGAAGGAACTGAGCGGCTGTGCCACCAGCAGCAGCGGCTTGAGCGCATGCTCGTTGAAACCATCGGGCTCCCTTGTGCGACGATTCTGCTGCGTAACGGCAAGAGCGTGAGGGTACATTCACTTGAGGCGGTTCCACGAAATGCTCGATCTCGGCCCAGAAGACGCGGCAACTCGTACGAAGGCTGAAGCGGAGCTCGCAGCGCATCAGATCCGCTGGGATTCCGCCGACCTGGAAGTTGGTTATACCGCCACGCTGAGTGCTGAGAGCGAGGCTGCGGCGCGTGCGGAAGCACTGCTCTGTCTATTGTCGGAAACCCCTGCTAACTCCTTAGCTGGATCGCGGCCAAGTTAGATGCCGTGTTGAGGGAAGGACAGACTTCGATGGAAGATTCTGAGCTTCCCTGGCCGCAGATTCGTTCGGCCTTAGAGGATATCGGCTGGCTTGGCTATGACTAGCGCCGATCCGAAGGGCTGCAAAGCCGTGTGGCTCGGCCTGCAATGTTGATGCTCCGGGGCGGCAGATGGAATTTCGAAAGGACTCGCTGGAATCGAGACAAGCCCGCCTCGTCAAGGCTTAGCCGGAGCCGCCCATCCAAAGTCGCCCTCAACCCGTTGACCAGCATGTCGGCAGCCAAATAGCCGCGGTTCGCGTCCAATCGGACATTTCCCAGGCCCAGCTTGCCCGATCAATAGGCACCAGCTTCCAACAGCTTTAGAAATACGAGAGCGCGAGGAACCGTGCCTCGATGCTCTTCATGATCGGCAACTTGCTCGGCGTTCCTGTAAGTCGTTTCTTCGAAGGCTTACCAAGCGACAACGGTATGAGCAGCAAGTCGGTTGGACACAATTGACTGCGACCTTCCCTTGGGGGATTCTCACTATGGACCTTCAGGAGAGCAAGATGAAAATCAAGCTAGCAGCAGCGTCTTTTCTTGTATTGTGCATGGGCTCTGCTTTGGCAGCAGACCTAATTCCGCATAGCTCCGAACCACCTGTAGCAAGCCATCGCAAATTGACTGGTCCAATGACGAAAGGCCTGGCCGGGTCGAAATATCTTTTCACCAAGCGGTCGAATGCAACGCATTTAGTGTGTCCGCCGGGACAGGCGGTATATTGCGACACTTTTTCTGTCTGTGACATGAACGGGTGTAAAACACTTACAGAATGCGGCTGCTATCCAGTGTGACAACTGCGCCGCCTCGGCCTCGAAGCTTGTCACCTTGGCCCGAAAGTCGGTTTCCAGTTGCGGTTGCGCTGCGCCTGGATACCCTCGTAATCAGGAACTAGAGTGAAGAACACCGGGCGCCGATCCCGTCCAGCGGCCTTGCAATCCGAGCAACCGAACAGCCCGACCAAGTCCAATGCATGGAACCGTGATCCGGGCCGAGCCGATCTATCAATGCCTGGATGTCGAGCTTTGTCATTTTGCAGCATGCCGGGTGCCCGCAATTGACGTACATCCTTTCGCGGGCGGCCAGGGTGTCGGCGATGTCTTCTGAGGCATGGCGAACTCCGTTGAAGGGGTCGCCGCAACAACGGAGAGGATTATATTCCTCATCTTGGAGTGGCCGGCAAGGACCATTCTGGCAGCGCCCCCGCATGGCGATAAGCCGCGCACGAATATTAGATTCCGCTTGCTGGCGCGATCGAGAGAGGAAGGCCATGGTAAAGGAAGCCGACTATCAGGATGACGACATAGTGGTCATCTCGCGCAGCCCGCTGAAAGGCAAGTTACTGCTGATCACGGAAGATGACCAAGAGATCGAGCTTCATCTTGAGCGGGACAGCGCCGAGGCACTGATGAGCGCGCTGGGGTGCCTTCCTGATGGAAGGCGTGATCGGTTCTCAATGGCGTCCCGCCAGAGCGCGTTTCTATGGGGCGGCTGTCCTACGCCGTCCTTGCCTCTGTCGCTCTCTGGCGGGTTTCCTTTGCCAGCGCCATGCATTGCAGAGCCATAGCGCGAGACAGCCCGCGCTGCTTCTCGAGCCACGGCTCGAAATGCCCATGCGGTAGCGTCGCCTCCATGTGGATGAGCCAGCACCCTACCCTGACCTTGACCCGCTGAACGACGATATGGCGTCGGTCCGATGGCCTGGCTTAGCAATTCCTTCATATATGCGTGCTTTCTAATTCAACATGAGAGTACCCATGTTCAGCCGCATCTCGCGCACGATGGCAGGCGTGGGGCGGTCCACAAGCGGAAACGTTGCCGTTATCTTTGCGCTGACGTTACCGATCGTCGTCGGCGGGGCCGGCCTCGGCGTGGAGACGTCCTATTGGTATTACTCGAGCCTCAAGCTGCAGGGGACGGCGGATGCGGCCGCCTATGCAGGCGCGCTTGAGAAGCTCCAGGGATCCAACACCACAGCGATCACGGCGGCAGTCACCCAGTCGGCGACGGAGAATGGGCTGGGTACCGGCACCATCGTAGTCCACACGCCGCCCACTTCGGGGCCGAACACGGCCAAGAAGGCGGTCGAGGTGATCCTCAACCAGAACCTGGACCGGATATTCACAGCCATTTTCACGCAGAGCAAGGTGCCGGAACAAGCGAGGGCGGTGGCGCTCATCACCGATGCCTCCAAGGCCAGCGTGCTGGCGCTCAATTCGTCGGCCTCGCAGGCGGCGCTCTTTTCAGGCAGCACAAGCGTCAAGCTCATCGGCTGNTCNGTCATGTCGAATTCGAACGCCTCCGATGCCCTCAAGGTGCAGGGATCGGCCGGGCTTCAGTCCGACTGCCTTATCTCCGCGGGCGGTATCATACTGAACAACCCGGTAACCACGGTCTGCAAGTCTAACATCACCCATGCCTTGCCTGCGTCCGATCCGTTCGCCAGCCTGCCGGCGCCCTCCGCCACTAACCCGTGCAAGAGCATTAACGGCAACAAGACGACGCAAACAATCCAGGCCGGGACCTATTGCAGTGGCATGGACCTCAAGGGCAATGTCGCGCTTTCTTCCGGTGTCTATGTCGTGCAGGGCAGTTTCAAGATCAACGCCAACGCGGCCATCACCTGCGCCGCACCCTGCACCGGCGTGACCATCTTCATGTCCGGCAGCAACACCGTCAGTATGAACGGCAACGCCAGCGTGAACCTGAGCGCGCCGACCTCTGGCACCTATTCCGGCGTGCTGTTCTACGGCGACAGGACCGGCACCAGCGCGTCGAGCACCTTCAACGGCACCGCGAACTCGCTTTTGACCGGCGCTATCTATTTGCCCCGGCAGCGGGTCAATTACCTCGGCAACTTTTCCGGCAAGAACGGCTGCACACAGGTTGTTGCCGATACCATCCAGTGGTCCGGCAATTCCACCNTCAACCAGGACTGCTCGAGCCTTGGGATGAAGGACATCCCGTCCGCCCAGTCGGTCGCGCTCGTCGAGTAAGTCAAGTAAAAGCATGGCTCGAGCGGGCAAGAAGCTGGAGGCCGGCACAGGCCTGTCGGTCTATTGCCTC
>NZ_ATYO01000042.1 GCF_000427725.1 Mesorhizobium sp. WSM3224
CCTGCAAACGCAAAGCGGTTCTTGATCTTGCAGAGTTGGTCCGGCGATGGGGGCCGGACCAGCCGTGCCTTCACTGGGATCTGGTGAAGGTGATCTTCTGCCATGAATGCCGCGGCGCCGGCCGAGACGACCGCAATCCGAAGTTCACAACGGGCACGGCGTCCACCCTCGCCGCTTCTCCGGGTTTGCCGCATGTTTGTAGCCTGCGCCGCCCGCTCAAATGATCGGAAGATTAGCGATCCCTATCGCGGAAGTTGAGGGTAATTAACCAATTGCTAATGCACCCTTGCCGCATTCGTTCGCCGCGCCTATGCTTTAGGCACGGGGAAAATGCATGCGGCTATAGAAGTGGGGGCGCTGCTATGCTTCGCGTTTTGCGTAATTTCTGGAACGATCAGCGCGATCCTAGTGGCGATCATGCTGCCTGTACTTGTCGGTTCGCCCTGTTGGCGGTCGACATGAGCCGCGCCACGGGGCTGCACGCCCGACCTGCAGAAAGGCATCGACGCCCTTGCCATTGCCGCAGCCGGTGAGTTGGACGGTCGATCGGATTCGATCGTGCGGGCGAACAAGGCCTTCACCACGCTCCTCGCCAACAAGAAGCTGTTTTCCACTTTAGGTGACCACACGCTTGATCCAACCGATCTGACGGTGAAACACCTGACTGGCATCCCTGGCAGCGACAGCATGGCGCTGAAAGCTGCCGGGATCGATGCCAACGGCGTCACCTGGGCGACGAAGTGCAGCACCCTGGTCGTCCACCAAACCTTGTCGATGGCTAACTCGCCGGGCACCTTCCTTCCAGGGGGTCCAGCCCTTGCCGGGCCGCTCGGTCAGATCACAATCGCGCATGCCGCGGGATGTTGCATAAGTCACGGCTTATGAGCAAGGCTTTTAGCCCACCGCTCCATTCACGGCAGCGGTGGGGACCCCATGCAAAGCAGAGGGCATAGCCGGGGGAGAGGTGCGGCCGCCCCCCAAGCTATTACGCCGTGAGCTTGCACTGCGCCATGGATAATTTTCCCACTATGAGACAATTCACCTCATGTTACTAATTAGGACGTACTAATACACGCATGACTTGTCCGGCGTACCTCGTTGTGCAAGCCTATGGACGGCCGAGGCTGGAGTTATAATAGCCTTTAGCCGGCGCCATATATCCGTGAGTCCCCGCCGGTCAGGCCCGGTTCGTGCTACCCCCCCGCAGCCGGCCGGGCCGCTGCACTATGGGCAAGGTTTCCGCCGGCTGCGCTCCTCTGGTGTCAGCGCATGATTGGTGAATTGCAGGGTGAGATCGTCTCGGCCGGCGGCGCGGCACTGGTGGCAATAGATCACCTTGATCAGATCCCAGTGCAGGCACCCGCGATCCGGCCCGAGCCGCTTCACCAGTTCGGCAATCTCCAGCGTCGCCTTGCGCCTACATGTGAGACAGTCAACCGACAGGCCCGTTCCGGCCTGCAGCTTCTTGCTGAGCGTGTCTTCGACGAAGGGGTATTTGTTCGACATTGGCGGTCCTCGTGCAAAAGAGGGGTCGCCGCACCGTCTAGGGATCTATTCTCGCCAAGCTTGCCCTCAAGGCCTTTCACGAAATGAGCCTCATTGAGGAGTTTTTCCCAATCGGTGCCGAAGCGCTCGATCAGATAGGTAGCCTGCGCCGGTGTGAGATTTGCTTCTCGCGACAATCGCCCGGCCAGGAGCTCGACTTCAGTGAGATCACTCGCAGGCAAGCCGCCTTCGCGGGGTTGCATCGCCTCAAAAATAACTTCGTAAACGCTGCCCACCTCCTCATAGATTTCGGCCACCTCGATGGCTTCCATGTGCGCCGCTTCCATGACTTGGTCGACCAGATCGCTTATTGCTGCAGGGTCGTCGGTCGCAACTTCCGGCAGGTGCTCCGCCATCCATTACGAAAAAAATCCAGTCCGCGCCTGCTCATCTGGCGACAAGCGTAGGAGTAACATTAGGTTCCGCTTATCTGAAGGACAGCACCGGTTTTAGAGCTAGCCGGACTAAGCCAGCCTGAAAACGAGCAGGCCCGCCCGGCGTGGGTCAACCGGGCAGGCCCATCTCGGAGTTAGAATGATGGGACGAACTCCGATAGCGGTCGGTGATACCACGAACCGTGCCGCACGACCCGAACCGACTGGCTGGTCGATTGTTCCATTAGCGATTGCTTGCTCACAATAAGCCGAGTGAAGCTTTCAGATCTCGGGCCTGAGCGTCACTGCTCCCAGAAATCCTTAAGGGATGCGTGCCGAAGCTTCTCTTCGCCTTTCAGGAATTTCACCCGGCCGACCAGACCCGGCTTCAGCCATTCCGCCTTTTCTTTCGCGAGGCCCTTCGGCGGCGGCGCGCCGGTTTTGCCCTGCACCCGATCCCATAGCGCCTGCCGCTTTTCGGCTTTGAATGTGACGAAGGCGCCGCCCATGTAATGGCCATTGTCGGCCATCAAAACCATGGTGGGCTTCCCTGCCGTCGCGCCGCTGCGGTAGACGCTGTCCAGCCGTTTCGAAACGATGCCCTCCAGACCTGCCTCGCAAGCCAGATGATAGGCGGCATCGCCCGTCCCCGGCAGCGCCTCGCTTAACTGGATGTGCCCACCGGAGGGAATGAGCGCCTGCAGGATCTCACGGCGGTCTTTCAGCGCCATGTCGCGAAGATCGTGCCCGTTGAGATAAAGCAGATCGAAACCGACCAGATACAAGTCCTGCGGCCGATCGGTGATGGCCGAGCGGAGCGCTGGAAATCTGAAACGCCTGCTCCGTTGGTGACGATTGTTTCGCCGTCCAGCACGAAGCTTTCGGCCCGCAATCCCGCCGCTTCGGCCGCCAGAGGCTTGTATTTAGCCGTCCAGTCGAAGCCGTTCTTGGTAAAAAGACGGATGCCGCCAGCGTCCTTCACGATCTGGGTGCGATAACCGTCGAATTTGATCTCGTGGGACCAGGCGCCGCGCTGTGGAGGCTGCTCGACAAGCTCGGGCTCCATCGGACGGATGAACGACAATGACCAGCCCCCGCCGGGAGGCTTACCCATGACAATCCCAATGCAGCACTCGAATTCGATTCAATGCCATAGATATGTTTCAGTTCCATTAGCAGTCGCTGAAATTCGCGACGGGAACAATCCTCGTCAGGGCCAGTTGCCCTTGCACATCAGGAAGCGGCTATGGGAGGCGACGGCGCTTGCCAAAAGATAATTGGTCTATCTGGACCGAAGATTGCGAGGAAGCTCTCGGGTTGGCGAGCATGGCCCTCAAAATGACTTACCCGGTCGCGTGCTGCCAAGCCGAGAGGTGGTGAACGGCATCTACGGGCCGGCGCTGATCCATGAGGCTGCGGCGCTTGCCAAAGCGATCATCGCCACGGTGGAGAAGCTCAACGAAATAACTGGCGATGTACGAAACTTTTTGAACAGCGCGGGGTCTGTCGATCCCGGATTCACCAATAATTATGTTAGTCCAAACTGAAATTCGGACATGCTGGTACAGCGTACATGGCTGGTCCCGGTTGCCCTTTCGGCCGCCGGGGCTATTAGTTTCCCTGCCTAGCTGTCGGCGGGCACGGGACGACGTTGCGGTCGCGCTTGCGGATTTCCATCTCGCGATAGATCAGAATGGTCATCGTCATCTCGGCGCTGCCGGCGACTGACTTTCCTGGCATGCGCTGCAAGAGGGTTCTGAGCGTGTGGTCATCCACCGTTGCCAGATGGGCCTTGAGATCGTCGAGGTCTGCAAGCAATCCGGCAGCTGTCTGCATTGAAATCGGCCCCATGGGCGTGAGGTGTATGGGCTGGGCGGCCGGTGCTTGTAGTCAGGTCTAGACCACAGGGGGACACCGCTCGATCCTGCCGGATTCACTTTTCGTTGATGATATTAACGCACGCTCATAAAATCGTCATGCCGGTTACAGTGTACATGCCCAGAGAGCCCCAGCGCCGATCCCCCTCAGCGCTGGGGCTTTTCATCTTTGTGGATAATCCATTCGACCAAATTGGGATCAACGTATTCGTCGCCCGTCACGATGCGAACCAGCTTCGTAGCGCGTGGCCGCCATTGATCCTCTGGCACCTTGTCCTCGACAGTCCAACGGTTGAACGCTTTGCGCATTACCGCGAAGTCAAAGTATGAGGCGTTGTCGTTGGACGGTTTTCGCGTTGGCCCGCAACGCCAAGGCGGCTCAGTTGGTTCCCCATGTGGCAAGTGCCGGCCAGCCCTATTCCCCTTGCCCTTCAAGGTGATCGAGAAGCGAAGCAGTCCCTCCCGGCGGGGGTCACCCGGGCGCGACTTATGACTTGGTTCCGGAACATTTTAGCTAAAGTGAATGTTTAGTTCATTATGGCGACGGTCGACATCACAGAGTGCCGCGCAGCGCTCGCGCTGATAAGGTGCACGATCGAAGAAAATTGCCCACCTGGGGTGCTTCCAAGCGAAGAAATGGTCAATGGGCTCTATGGGCCGGAGCTGATTCATGAGGCCGAAGCGCTGGCGACCGCTATCGTCGCGACGGTCGACAAACTGACCTTACGCTGTCCGACGGCACCGCCGGGCTAAGGGCCATCAAGGCACTGCTCGGGCCCAAGCGCCCCTGCCCGGCCGATCACGACAAGCTGCTCTCGGCGTTGGAGGCCAATGTCAAGGCGAGCGGCGGACCGACGAATGGCGGCTTCTAGACCAATGAATGAGCAGCAGTCGTCGCCCGCGACGGCATGGACTGCGCCGCTGCCCTGAGTGGGCCGACGGCCGATGCGCAGTGGCCCGGAAGCAGGCTGATCGCGGCCGAGAGGGCCAGCACGGCTAATGGGCTCAGCCTGGCGGACATGGCGTTTTCGACGGCCAATCTCTATGCCGGGTGCAGTCGGGCGGTCCTCTATTCCCGTCAACCAAGCAGTAGGTTACTCCGGCGACCCCAAGACGTTTGGCAGCACCAATGACCGCTGATCGCGCAAGCCGATCGGAGGTGTGGTCTTGTTTGGCAAGGGGCGTGACTCTTTACGACGGCAAAACAATCGTGGGGGCGCTCGGTTTGATGCATGGCGCAGGGATGTGACTGATACTGCTGCGTTTCTGGACACGCGGTGACGGAGCACTTCCGAAAATGAGGTGCAAGACGCCGGTGGAGACAACCGCTTTTACTGATCCCGGTCCCTGGTCTCTAGTCTCTGGACTTTGGTCTGATGCTGACGCGCATTGGTCCCAATCTGTCTTCCCAGTGAAACATCAAAGCCGGAACACCATTGCTTAGACGGGTCGCCGAGAACGCGCCCCCTATCGGCGGTTCTGCTGGTCTCGTGCCGGCGTTGGGCAAGGGGCATTGATGGAGAATATCGAAATGAAGACGATGATTAGCAATTCTGTCGCCGGCCTGTTGCTCTTGTCGGGCGTTAGTGTCGCAATCGCGGATACGGTAGTTCTGGCACCTGAACAGGAAACGACCATCCGCGAATATGTGAAGAAGGAACCTCTTGCATCGCTCAAGTTGCCGGGCGTCGAGTTGAAGGTCGGGAGCACGGTACCGGAAAAGGTCGAGCTCCATAAAGTACCCAACGTGAAGTATGAATATACGGTGATCGACAATCGGACCGTAGTCGTCGACCCCGAAACCCATACTATTGTCAAAGTGCTCGACTGACGGTCGTCTCGTGGCGGGAGCGCAGTTCGGCGCCCCCGCCGCCTGCTCGGCCGGAGGGCGTACCGACCATGCAATCGCCGGGCTTCAATTTGCGAGCAATCGCCACCTATTTGTGCGGCGTCAGATTGTGAAACTCTTCAAAACGGCCCGGGAAATTCCGTGCCAGATATCGCACCAGCCTCGAATTATCCATTAGCCGGTCAAAATAGCGGTGGCGGCGACGAGTTCCAGGCTCGATTGCCCTTTGCCAAGCGGATGCTGGTGTTTGCCCAGCCCCTCGAAATCACTGTGGAGAAAATCGGTTGGTGATGTCTATGTCGGAGGGCGCCCGGCGTCCAGATCCACGCTTGCGAGCATCATGAATGCCGCAAGGACGCCGGCTGAGTTTCGCCAGGCCAAAGCAGGCGCCGTACTGGTTCTGCTTTGAGCATTGGGCCGAAGGAGAGAAGCTCCTACGGTGGAGAACTGAAACGGTGACGCATAACAGCATGGCCACTGATCTTGAAAGTGCAGTTGGTTAAATCGCGGAGATATCGCAGGCAGATCTTCAGATCATGCTCCGAGGGCGCGCCGATCCTGAGGAATGTTGCGGGCCTTGCTCAATTCGAATGTTGAGGACGCGCCGTCGGGTGTTGCCGAGGAGAGGGGAGTTCGAAGACCTTCTGCCAGGACAATCGTGTGTGACTGGCTCATGACGAACACCTACATGCCCTGTGCCTTATGCGCTGGCAGGAAAGCACAGTGGAGGGCAACGCATGATAAGAGCGGTGCCGCGGCGAAGCCACGCGTTGCTGCGCCGGCTGATCGCAGCCGACAAGCTTGGCGAGACTGATCTGGCGATTGCCAGGGCAAATGATCCGAACCAGGAACACTATTCTAACCGCCGCGACGAGCGGCCGTGCCAGACGAAATGGCCACAGCTATCCTTCTGAATCACGTAAAATTTAACCAATCGTTGACCACGCTGTCCTATTCTGAGACAGCGCGGTCACAGGGTCCCCAATACCTTGGCCACGCAGGCGGCTTCGGCATTCAGTACCCCTACCGCACTGTCGGAGCCGCCACCTTCCCGTTATATTTACCATCAAAGGTTGAATCAACGGTTACCACGGGTGTTTTCCAGTACGCTCCCGGGGATCACTACCCTCACATTGAATTGTCGAAAAACCTGGAAGGCGCAACCCACCATGCCGATCGACCGGCACGAGAAGGCGTCGGCCATCTTAGCCCGCTGCGGTGATGGTGGCACATCTGCGGCGGGCTATCGGACTTCCGCCCCGAGGTTGAGCGACCGAAACGGAACAGGCCCGCCCGGGGGCCTTAACCAGGCAGGCCTGTCTCTCGGAGCAAATGGAGCGAACTCCGATAGCGGCCGGTGAGAGATGCCGAGCAACCGTGCCGCGCGACCTAAACCGATTGGTTGGTCGATTGTTCCATTAGCAATTGCTTGAGAACCAACTCGGCTGTTCGGGGTTAAATCCGCATGGCAAAGGGCAGCATCAACATTGGCGACGAGGTCGCCATCACGGTGAAAGTGCGCAGGCGGGTCACAGAGGACCGGGTGAGCGTGTCGATCCCATCATACGGCCAGCCGCACTCTATCGTCGATCGGACGTCAATAATGACGCACGGCCAGGAGATCGAGCTTAGGGGCGATGTCACCCGCGTCGGTGAGGGCAAGGTGACGATCAACCTAGACGTCCCGGTAACCGTAAACGCCGATGTCGTTCGGCTGGTGCGCGCCTATGTGCCACCGAAACGCAAGACACCATTCGTGGATAGGCCGACATGACCAAGCTCTCCGACCGTGGGGCATCAGGACGTTGTCTCTGTGGGGGCGTACGCTACGAAGTAACCGGCGAACTGGCCCAGCCGATTGCCTGTCACTGCTCGCAGTGTGCGCGGACCAGCGGCAATTTTGCTGCGATGGCGGCCTGCAAGACGGTAGATCTGAAGATGCAGGCCAATGAGACCTTGAGATGCTACCAGTCATCTGAAAACGTGCAGCGTGGTTTCTGCTCCCGCTGCGGCGGCAACCTGTTCTGGAGGGCCGCGCCAGGCGTTGAGACCTTTGTCGCGGCTGGCACCCTCAACCCGCCGACCGGTCTTCGTCTTAGGCAGCACATCTTTGTCAGCTCGAAATCAGACTTTTACGACCTGACCGACGGACTGCCTCAGAAGGAAGATGGCTGACAACGCTCGCCCATCGGTCGGAAGTTTGTGCGCGGATGAGGCCTGTTGATATTAACCGCTCTTTTCCCCGCGCCGGTTTCCGCGCTGAAAAAAAGAGGTCGGCCGTGCGTTGCGGACCTACAAGCCAGGAGGAATGAAATGACAGACGACAGGAGCAAGCGCCACTTCCGCGACCGTGACCGCTGTCGACGGATGAGGAGTACGAGCTGGAGTATTTCGCAAAGAAGGTCGGGCTGAGGGTCCCGCAGGTGCGAGAGCTGATCAAGAAGCACGGGAACGACCGCGACACACTTGAGCGAGAAGCCAAGGCACTCTCGAGCCGGTGACGAAGCTCTCCGATCTCGGGCCGCGCTTCATCGGCAAGCCGCACCCGGAGGCTGGCGCGCTGCCCGAAAAGCCAACCTATCGGTGCCAAGTCTGCGGGCAGATGGTAGAGAAAGTGGACCGGCGCAGGTGATGTGGCACGGGCTGCCAATGCAGGACCATTGAGGCGAAACAGGCCCGGGCCTGTTTCAGCGCACCGGCAGTCCGATTGCGGCGTCTTGGGAGGGAAAGCAGCAAACCGCGCCCCTAACCGCCTCGTGCCCACGTGGTTCCAACAAAAAAGCCCGTCGACATGGACCGACGGGCTCCTCAATCCGAAGATCGTTGTTGGTTACGGAACAGGCGGAGGCGGAGGAGGCGGCACCGACGGCCCCGCGACGATGGCCGAAAGCTTTGCCTTGCGAACAAGCACAGGTTTCTCGTAGATCTTCCTCATGGGTATCCCCCGGTTGGTCCTCAAACGCTGCAAATTGGCCAATGCCATCGTTGGTTGTCAAGCATCACCCGTTTCCGGGTAATGTTTCAGTTTGAAATTTGCGGCGCTGTATTAATTGCGAGATGTCCACGACAAGCTCTTTGGCACGGGCGACTCGTTGTCGCTGTGAGCTTTAGCGCATGGGCGAGGACCGCCGCACTTATGAGGAGGTCGTCGCCGTTTGCAATCGCCAAACTAGGAAGGTTCAAGCGTTCCACTCACGTCGCGCGCCTTGGGGTGGGGGCAACAGCACCCATCTTCTCGCATGGGAGATTGCGACAAAGGTACCCCCAGGAGATGCTCTCAATTTTCCGCAGCCCGAAGAACCACCCGCCGGATCAGCGGAAAAAAGCCCGCCGACTGAAGTCGACGGGCCCTGTCTGCGCCCCTAGTTTCCAGATGGTCCGCCGTGTCCAGGCAACCCTCCGCAAAGACCTTGTAGGACTAAACCCCGACGCCGCGCTGTAACCCTGGGGCAACACTGGCGTTAGATGTGTCATTGATGGCCGCGTTGGCTGCGAAGTGGCTCGTCAGATCTGGGCGGTTATCTCCGCTGGTCCGGAAAACCTATCTTCAGGTCTCGCTCACGGCTATAGCGGTCAACACGCGGTAAATTGTCGGCAAATTGCATCCACGGCAGCTTCATCGACCAGAATGCGTGGACTTGGGGTTCAAACCGTTCAGGATGGTCCATAAAACCAATGGTAAGCCAGCATTCGTCGAGCAGACCCTCATCAGAATAGCTGATCGACGAACCGCAATCCTGGCAGAATGTGCGCGTGACGTCTGGTGTTTTACTGAACGTCCTGGGTGTCCCTCGGGTGAACACAATTTGGTCTAATCGATAGCCAATCCAGACAGTTAGCGGGCTTCCAATCGCTTTGCGGCAATCATCATCATGATCATAATTGATCCAGAAAGGCTCGCCTCGCGCTTCCAGCGCGATCTTTCCGCAGAAGCACGAACCAGGCTCTATTCGAGATTGGTCGGACATTTGTCTCCTCCGGTCAGGCTACCAAGGTATAAACCCAGTCGCGAAGCTACGGACGGCTTATGCGTCGTTTCCAACCGAGACTTTCCTTCTCAAACAGAGTCTGATTCAGCCTCCGAATGAACCACTGATCGACTCTGAATGGAGCGCGCACGCAGGCAAGGAAGTCTTAAAAAACCAGAAGCGGTGCAGTCGGCCCTCTAATGGCCCGGCTTTGATTTCGCTACGATGCCAGCGGCTAAACTCTCGGCTTGTAGAACATCCGTGACGTCGCCGACGCTGACCTCGGCGCTGGGGTGAGCCTTCGCCAGTTCCTCTGCCTTAGACTTTACGTCAAACGACGATTGCCGCTTTTTTGCCGCTGCTATCGTGTCTGCAATGTCGACTGCTAGAGTGAGTGATGGCACTGGAGTTCTCCCGAATGCCCCAGCCTCTGCCCCAAATATGGCAGACGTTCGGCAACTTGTCCGAGGATCGTGATCAATTGGGATCGTCATGCTGCACCGAAGCAGCCTGCTGCGACCTAAGACCACCCAACGGGCGATCTCGGAATGATTGCGTTGGGCTCCAACGGCTCCGCAATCCGCGCCTTGTCATCCACCGACCCTGAGGCCGATGGACCGATTTTTTAGTTGACTCCGAACAGACGAAATCCCTATCGAAAATTCGAGGGGCAGTGGTTCTCAAACCTTGGGGTTATGGGTCAATGCCAATAGTGCGCATCGCCGGGAATGGCGGAGTGTTTCAACCTGATGAGCTGTCGGCTCTCCAGAACATCTTCGATCAAATCTGCGCCCAATACGGGATCGTCCGCCAAAGCGATAAAGCCGAGGCAGTGGCCGAAGTCGTGATCACGTATTACCAAAGCGGGCTGCGCGGCGAGGAACTGCTTCGCACCGTCGCGCTAAGGACGGCCGCGCCCTAACGTTCGGACCCATTAAGGGAACCCTTTCGTCCTTCGCAGGTTGTCGCGCGAGGGTTGGGGATCCTTATGGCTCATGAATCAAGTCGAGCCTTCCGAGAGCTGATCCGTTCGGAAGCCAATCGAAAACGTTTACAGTACGACGAGTACCTGAAGGTAGACCCAGTTCTGCCACCGAGCCACGTTCGGCTGCTGGAAGAGCTTGAACGGCGGGATCAGGTGCGCGCCGCCGAGCAGGCCACAGCAACACTCTATGGACCAACAGCGCTTCGATCTAAGGCAAGACCCTGACGGGACCTGGACGGTCCTCGAGATGGCCACCGGGAACCTGCCGACGCATCGAGTCGACCGGCGGGAGCGCTCGACAGAGAGTATGCCCACGATCTGGTGGACCTCTGAACGTTCTCGACATGAAAGGGCAGAATCATACAACCTCAAGCTTTGTATGATTCCGGCTCTTCCTTTTCCAATAGAGTGCACCAAAGGATGCCATGTGAAGTTCTTTCTCTTTGGGAGGAAGGGATGGATATTCAGCCGCCTCCACGGCCTGAGCAACCCGCCAATGAGCTGGTTCATGAAGCCATCAAGGGCCCCCCAAGCCGGTGAGATAATTTCCGTGAAAGCGACTATTGGAGTGGTGCGCGAACGCGGCCCTCATCTTCGTGAGACTGACTGCCAGCTGGTCGAAATGATTGTTGATGTGGCCACCAAGTGGGGACTGTTCGTCGCCTTCGACGTTCGAGAAGCGTAATGCCCCACCAGTGGTTCAACTCGTGTGAAGACCGACCGCCCGGGGCTGCGCCTCGGCGTCACCCGTGTTGAAGCCGCAGCAGCGGAGCTCCTGAGATGGGCCAATCGAGTGGCCCAAGTGGCGAGCGGCGGCTGAGGCATGTCTGTTTGCGATGGATGGCAAAATGCCGACCGACGACATTAGACTGCTGTTCGCGGCTGGGGCCGAGGAGGAGGAGATGCTGCTTTCCGGTTAACAAATGTTAGCTCGGAACATTCGGAGCCTGCGACCGTTGGGCGGTCGGGGAAAATTACTTATGAAGTAGGCTTCCGATGCCGTCGGGCTCCGTCATGATCGTGGAGGATGAGAGCATCCTCCTTTTAGATATCGAAAACTCCCTGCGCGAGGCCGAGTTCGAGGTGCTCGCCTTCTATAATGGCGTCGAAGCCATTGCGGCCTTTGATCGCGACCCGGATCGCATTGCGGCTCTGTTGACGGACATCAGGCTTGGAGATGGTCCAACCGGGTGGGACATCGCTCGGCACCTGCGAGGTGCCAATCCCACTTTGCCGGTCATTTATATGACCGGCGATGGTGCGGAGGACTGGCCCTCACTCGGGGTGCCAAATAGCCTTATGATAACCAAGCCGTTCGTGATGCCACAGATCATTACCGGGCTGGCAGCTCTCCTCAATCAACAAGGGGTGGAACAGCTTTCTGGTTGAGCAAAGCCCGTCCTATGCCAGCCTTGAGGACTGCGTTATCCAGCTATCGTAGCGCTGGTTTTCTTGATGTCATCAGTGACCGCGTTTGAGCCCGGTTGGTTCCGGCCTGAGCAGCAGCACCCGGTTGCGGCCCGTTTGCTTTGCAAGCGAAAGAGCCTCGTCGGCTTTACGCTGCAACTGCTCCGGCGAAGTGGCCTCCTCAGACGTTTGAACCGCGACTCCAATGCTCAGCGTAACGTGGCGTGACACGCGGGATCCCTCAACACTCTTGCGAATTCTCTCGGCCACGGCGACGGTCTCTTCCTCATTCACGGAGGCAGGAGCACCAAGAACTCTTCGCCGCTGTAGCGGGCCACTTGACTTTCCTGGATGACGCTGGCGACCTCGATCAGACTCCGGTCATCTCGACCAAGCCAAGCAGACTGTCGAGATCTTCTATCCATACCCGAACACCTTCACCGCCCTCCCGCTTTTGCACCCGCAGCTTCGGTGCCGGGATCAAAGCAGACGGCCGCTCGCTGGAGCAATTCGAGCGAAGCTGTGAGCAGTTTTCGTCTTAACTTGCGTGAAAATAATGCGGTTCGCCGCGCCCGTGAAACGGTGAACCGCTCCGGTAATCGCCACGTCAGCGCTTAGAGCCCTGTCGCTGTCGGTATCCGCCCGCTTCAGGAATGTCTGGGTGACCTGCGGCAGGTTGCTCTTCAGCCACTCGGCCATGGCCTCCTCTTCGCGCAGGTTCTGTTCGCACGCGCGGGCAATCTCGGCTTCGCCGGCGGCTTTGGCGGCAACGATGAGGATCGTGTAGGAAGCAATTTCCATATACTCGAACGTGCAGCTCGCCAGAGAGCCTTTCATGACCTCGTCGCCGGCGAACACGCCGCTGATCGACTGAGCCGTAGCGATCAACTTGCCGCCTGCGTCCTTCAGCATGGACGATCCTTCACCTAGGCTATCCAGGCAGGTCTTCAGCCGCCTGCCCTGCTCTTTCGTTTCTTCCAGATGGCTGCGAATTCGCTCGCGGAGTTCCGGGTAATTATCTATCCGGCTCAATTGGCCCGACAGCATAGTCTCGGCCTGTTCCTCCATTGCGTGAGCGTCCCTCAACCATTGAATAAGCCATTCGCGCGATCCAGCCATTTTAATCTCTCATCGGTCTGACGTCGCCCGAACGAAGGGCGGCGCGCATTGTTCCTTGACGGGTTGAAAAGCGGCTACGATTTCCGGGACGACCACGGGTCGGAATCGGAGAGCTTCTCGCGCACCGATTCGTCGGTCTTGTCGGCCGCGGCTTTGACGCCGATGACTTTGTCAGCCAGGGTGCCCTCGCTCGGCTCCTGCCGTGCGGCTTCGTCGGTTGCCGTGTGGTAGGCTTCGGCAGCGACTTGCTTTGCAGCGTCGAGGCCTTCTTTCAAAGTGTCTTCGGCACTGTCGCGAAGTCTCTCCCGATAGCCGCCCAATCGCTCATCCTCCACCTCAGTGTGGGGCAGCATGGCACCGATCGCGGCTCCGATGGCCAGGCCGATAGCGGCCGCGGCGAGAGGCTGGTCTTGGAGCAGACCATGCGCCGACCGGGTGGCGCTCGTCGCCGTATTGGCCGCAGCTGCCGCCGAGCTCGCCAGTGTGTCGGCCGCGCTGCTTGCCGTGTTCGACACGGTGGCGGCTGCTTCGCTTACCATTTCCGACACAGTCCCGGCCGCTCCGCTGGCCGCGTCGGCGACAGAGCCTGCCGCATCCGAGGAACCCATTCCAACGCCGAATGCTCCATGACCGAGGCCAGGATCGCGCCGCGTCACACCATCGGTACCAACAGGGCTCGCGGAAGCGCCGCTGCCCAACATCAACCAGGCCAGGCCCGTGCCGATCACCGTCAGCGGCAGGGGATTGTCCCGCACCTGGGCCTTCAGGTTATGAAGCATGTCGGAGCCCACGCCGCCTCTGAAAAGCCCCGTGAACTCGTCAAAGAGCTGCCCGGGGGTCATCTTGTCGCGAATGGAGTCGGCGGTCGCCAACACCCTGGCGCGCGTGGCTTCGGCCTTGCGTTCGAGCTCGGCTGCGGATTTGTCGGTCATCTCGCTTGTTCCTTGATCACGTTCACGTCACGCTTGAGCTGTTCTTGTGTGCGGTCCGGCGCGAGCTCGGAAGGCGCCATGCTCGCCATGCCGGTCCGCAACAGGATCACGCCCAGCACGGCAACGACCACTCCGACGAGTAAAGCGGACCACCCGGCGCCCAGACCAAGGCGCGCCAGGGCGATGACGAGCGCCTGCAACAAAACCAGCAGCGCTGCGAGTAGGCATATCGCGCCGCCCAGCACTTCAACGGCGCCCGCGCCAGCCTTGGTCGCGTTCTCCGAGATCTCCGCTCTTAAGAGCCTCGCCTCTGTTTGCACAAGCGTGCTCACCTGCTGCGCCAGATCGGCGACCAGTGCGCCAAGGCTTGGATTATCTTGAGTACTCATTTCTTCAGCTCCGCTGCCTTCCCCGGTATGCCGCCGTCGGAGCCCCAGTTGGTTGGAGCTTTATCCCGACGTGCGCTCACTCCCATGCCGGTTTGGCGCGAATGTTCGCGCGTGGCTGCGTCCTGCGTGGGGCGGCGCGGGCCGGGCGGCGACGCCTTTATGAAGCGGCCAAGCGCCAATCCCGCCAGAACCGAACCGGCAAGAAGCGCTCCAGGATTCTGGCGGCCAAAGGACTGAATGTCTTCAAGCACCTGTCCGAATGGCTTCTCCTTCAACGAAGAGGACAGCCGTTCCAGCCCGCTAGCAGCCTCCTCCATGAATTTCGAAGCCGCCCTCTGGTCGCTGTCGGCCAAGTGATCGCTCGCGGCGCGCAGGGCGCCGCCGAGCGCGGACAGGCTCGATCCGATATCGCGCTGCGTCTGCTCAGCCTTTTCAGCGACGGCCTGCTCGGCTTCGGCCGCATACGCTCCGGCCCTGCGGGCGACCTCGTCGCGGGTATCGTGGAGCGCTTGGCCGGCGCTTTGGGTTTCTTGCTGGATCCGGTCAGAAACCTCGTCCTTTGCCCTGGCAAAGTCGGTGGGCTCGCGGCCCCGATCGTTCTCGCGCTGCATGCTGCCTCCTAGTGAAAACCGAGAAAGGAAAGCACCGCGAGCACAACGACGATCAGACCGATGAGATAGATGACACTGTTCATGGCGTAACCTCCTCGATGCGAGTCCGAACGTCGCGCCGGCGCCTATGTTCCCTTGTACGAGCAGCTTTTTAGCGAGTTCTCATTTGCCCTTGAGCTGCGCGCTCAAAGAGGCAGCTCCGGCGCCCGCAATTATCCCGACAGGGACGGCGATGTCGGCTTATCCACGATTGCGGAACAGTCGACGCCAGCATCAGGAAGCATTCCGCAGAGGTGGACTGCAGCTGCCAAGGGTGGCTCGCCTCGGTTTCGTATAGATCATGACCCGTCTGAGCCAACTGGCGCCGAGGAATGCCCACCAGGCGCACGGATTCGACTCGAGACCGGGAACAAACAGGGACGGCTTCGGTTGGGAAACCACAAGGAGACAAGTCAATGAAAAAATTTGCCCTAGTGATCGCCACGGTTGTGCTTGCATCGCCGGCCTTTGCCCAATCTACCTCGACCACGGAAAAAACCGGCGTGAATTCGGTTCTCGGCGTTGCGCCATCGACGCAGGACTTCGTCACCGAAGCAGCCACCGGCGACATGTTCGAGATCGAGTCCAGCAAGCTGGCGCTTGAACGGTCCGACGATGCGACGAAGGCCTTTGCCAAGCAGATGGTCGCCGACCACGAGAAGACCACAGCCGATTTGAAAGGCCTCGTGACGAGCGGAAAGGTAAAGGCCACGCTTCCGACCGCCATGACCGACAAGCAGCAGTCGAACGTTAACGATTTGAAGGCGTTGCAAGGCAACGACTTTACCAAGCAATACCATTCCGATCAGGTCGATGCCCACAAGGATGCAGTCGATCTCTTCAAGCGCTACAGCGAGGGTGGCGAACAGGCCGACTTGAAGGCCTGGGCGGCGGCGACTCTTCCGCATCTGCAGCACCACTTGGACATGGCGAACGGGCTTAACAAATAAGCCTGCTTGGGCATGGCGAGGGGTAGATTCGGGTAGGGGCTTGGGTTGCCGATTGCGGGAAGCCTGCCTGCACGGGCGGACTTCGCTTATCGGCTTGGCCAGTCTTCACGCAGGACATTATAAAGAAGCAGCCCCGCCCCAAAGGACACAATCGCGCCTAAGATGTCATGGCCAGTCAGCCCTGAAAAATAAACTAAAGCCAATGCCAGCACGGCCACGATTCCCGGTGTGCAGAACTTCTCCAATAACCGTAAGCGAACTCTAATGTTCCTACAGCTTAAGGATCGGTGCCGGCCGCCTGATTGGCTGCCCGTTCCAGGCAAGCGACGGCGAGACTGAGAGAGTTGCAGAATAGGCCGGGCTGCTGGCCGCGTCTTGGACGCAGACGGTCAGCGACTCCTCCACGTCGCCAGCAGCCATTTCGTCGATCGCTTGGATCGCCGGTCACCCGGCAATATTAGCCGGTTTGGCCGCTGACAAGAGAGGCCAACCGAGTGAGAAAGCTTACGAGGTCGTTTTCGGGATCCTCATCGTCGCCGGCCAAAACCGTGATTCCCCAGCGACCCAGAACTGCCTCTTCGACAGGGTCACGTCTCGCCATAAAAATGAACGACGGGGGCCGGTCCGCCTCGTAACCTGATCGATTCCACGTCTGCCAGAGCCGATGCAGCAGCAGTCTGATGTTCAGATCCGAGAGGCTGTAGCCGACGAACAGAACCGTGCTGCCCAATGCGTCTGAGCGAAACCGAACATCGAGTGGCGAGTCGAATGACAGTCTATCAAGATAATCCGTTTCTGTCAGAACGAGAGAGGAATCGTCATCGAAATCGCCATGGAACTTCACGATACAGGCAACGTCCCGGCGAGCCTTCGAAACGTCTCGAGCATTTGCTACTTTCACGTACTCTCGACCGTGTATCTCAAAAGCGACCTCCAGGTTTCGATCATAGTTGGTAGTGTAGACCACAGGAAAATCCAGCGCGACGATCAGACGGTGCAATTCGGATTTTCGGATCTTATCTCGCGTTATCGTCCAGTGTCTGTCCATCCAACTGCGCAGCGGCCCGATGCTGCCATGCTTGATACGATAGTACTCGGCCAAGGTCTGGAAACGCCCTCGCTGGTTTACGAGGTCCCCTGCCAGGCCCAGTTCGCTCGCCATTCGCTGAATCAGCTTCTCCCACGAGGGGGCCCCACGCTCATTGAAACGCCAGCTCCGACGAAAAGCACGGCATTGCGCTCTCGGATAGCGTTCGCGAGCGGAATGAGAGGATCGCTGTTCATCAGCCAAGGAACCCAAGCACACAAACGCGCCAGTTCCCGTGCTCTGCCCAGTGGGAACGGCTACCTACGAGAGGACTTTGGGAAAGCTCCGCCGATATGATCGTCACGGGCTGTCGCGCGCAAGAGATCGACACGCCATTTCCCAGTGCGAAGATGATTCGAATCACGCCATGAAAAACTATCGAATGTGACCGCTTCGGCAGCTTGGTTATTCACGAGTTCGCTAGCAGCCTGCCTCACGTCTCGCTCCTTTGCTCCGGTCACGAGACTTCCCCAACCGGGAGGGCTCACCTTTGTTCCTGCGATAGGCCGTCGGTGAATGTCGTCGAACCCGTTTTGTGAGCCGGCCGCAGACGCCGCCCTGGCGGTATGGTGTGCTTAGACGCAGCTATGATTCTGATTAATCGCGGTGACAAGCAAAGGGTACACTGGCGAACGATTGAGGACGTCCAAGGTTCTCGCCAGACATATGTCACCTGGTTCGATTTCAGCCGCACTATCTATCTATTGCGCCATCCAACCCTCGGCCGTTCTCCTGTCCGTGAACGAACGGCAGAAGGTGACATAGTCGCGCTCTTCAACGGGCCATGGCATTCGTCCCAGAGGTCAATCAACGTCAAGTCCGCTGCAGTCACTTTTCCACCGCGACCTCGGTGGCCCGTTGCCAGGTGATGCCTGCCCTTAAGCCACGGGCACAGCATTGCCACGCAGGAGAGTCCGTCAAAGGCGAGGACGAGGCGGAAATCCGCGCACTCTCGTATAGCCGCCCAATCAACAGCCGCAGCTGGCGGCCGGCCAGCATGTGCTGCACCCGCTCTCAGCGTCCACTAGCCGCCTCTGACGTTGAAGGATATGCTTCCAACATTTCCGTCTACGGCATGCTCGGCTTCGCGCAACGCTCAGGGGCACTGCGCTGAGCGGCGGATTAAACGGACGAACGATGAGCCCAAGAGTTTTCCAAGCCCGGGTCCCAATCGGCCCATTCCGGCAACGTCGAAATTCGCGATCGAGAAGGCGGCGTTACTCCATCACTGGCAGCATCCAAAGCAGGACATAGCGCAACGGATATCGATGCGTTCCCAGAGTCCTGTTGTCGGGGATGACGCGCCATTCGGCGTGAGGAAAATACGCTGCGCCATGGACGCGATCGAGTTCCTGGAGGAATGGCCGTTCGAAAGGCGCGGTAGCCTACATAGCCGTGCCAGCGATGCTTGCTGCGCAGCCTATGATGGCCGTGGGTCGACCGAAGCAGCGAGGAAGGCATTCGTGACCTGGGCTATCCAGACCGGCGTTTGCGTCGACCGGCCTTATCTCGAACTCTACGTGGTCGAGGCCGGAGAGGCCCAGTCATAAGCGAGGGGGTGTCGTGGCCAGGAAGAGCCCACACTGTAAGACAAAACAGGAATCTCAGCTCAGCCAATAAGGTGTTCGAGCGTCCCGGGCGGAACTCGACTCGTCCGGCGCTTCACTTATTCTTAAAGGACTTGGCGACCTCGTCGATCTTGCGCCAGTCGCTGCCATGGCGCCGCACTAGCTCTCTTGCCTGGTTCTCCGAAACATCATGGGTTTCAACGACGTGCTTAACCTCGGCGTCCTCACCCTTCAGCGGACGACTGCGGGGCTTCCTGGCAGGCCTGTTGCCGCCACTCTCTCGCACTCTCGTCATAGGTGAAAATCCTCCGCCAGCAGGATTAACTGTCGACCAACCAGAAGGTTTCATCAGTGATTGCGATCCATCGGAGCGGCAGAAGCTGGCGAGCGGCCGCGTCGCATCCTGTGCAATCACCGCGGTCGTGGGAAGTGTCGCTAAAGAACCTATCTTACTAGGAGAACGTCCGCTGATCGTCCGTGATCAACAAACGCCAAGCGCTTCTTTTTCGCTCTCCGCGCCACAATCTAAGCGACCGCCACCGTCCCACCGACGTTCCGACATACGAAACCGCCACTGGCAAAACCGATTGAAGCCGATGCGGCGAGCTGCCGTGTTGTTGCGGCTACTCTGTAAATCCAGGAGCGAGACGGGAAAGTAGACCGCTGATCGAGAAACGCAGGCCGTCCTGCGCGAAGACAAGATCAGGGGCCTCTCCAAACAGGCTGGTCAACGCGGCGCGCACATACCGTGTGCCGTACCCTACGCGGGAAGGCTCGACGACCGGCGGCCCCCCCGATTCCGTCCAACTTAGCGTGAGCGTTCGTTCGGAGTTCGACGCGATCTTCCAGTCCAAATGAAGCGTACCTTCCGCCTGAGACAAACTGCCATATTTGATGGCATTCGTCGCAAGCTCGTGAAGGCACAGGGCGAGGGTTGTGCCGGCCTCGCGCGAAAGCAGTATGTCTGGACCTTCAATGGTGATGCCGCTTCGTCCTGCGGAGTTGTAGGGCGCGAGAATCGAGTTCGCAACGTCCAGTAGAGGCACCGTCTCGCCGCCCGCAGCAAAGACTGCGGAATGAACATTCGACAAGGCTTTCAATCGTCCCTTGAAGTCTTCTGCAAGGCCATCTGCCGAGGTTGCGCTGCGACGCGTCATATCGAAGATCGACACGACGGTCGCCAGGATGTTTTTGACCCGATGATTGAGCTCATGACGCAGCTCCGCCTCCCGTTCAAGGTGATCTCGCACGTCACGCTGGCGAGCTCTGGTGAGGAGTGCGGACTGGATGCCGCTTATCAGTTCCAGTGTCGCCACAGGACGTTGATAGAAAATCTGGCGTGAACGTGGCCAGGCAGCACTCAGGGCTGTCTGGATGCGCGATTGTGATGCGCGTCGGTCAAGCAGAACGACGATGGGAATTTCCGACCAGTTCGGCTGCTGTTGAAGGAATCTACCTACTGCGGCGACCGCCGCCGCATCGAGCGCTTCGTGGGTGACGACAAGCACTCCCGGAGATTCGGCAAGCAGGTCTTCCAGATCTGCGTGGTTAGCAGCTTTGGCCCGAACACCGCGCTCTTGCAGCAGGGAAGCCGTATAAGAGGCATCCTTGCGGTACGGCGCCAAAATGAGCACCCAATCGAGTGTTCCCAAGCCGTTATGCCCGGCGTCACTCACGACTCTGGCAGCGGATTATAGGCAACGACCGAAACGCCGGTGCTTGCAATGAACAGCTCCCGAACATCGAGGTCGTGCGGGCCGTGACGCTTCTTGACGACCGTTATGTTGCGTCTCAGCCGGCCTTCATGTTCGGCCATGCGAAGGAGAAGCACGGTGTCGCCGAGAAAGCTAACGTCGACATCGATCCCGACATTCTGCCCGAGCAATCCATGTTGTGCGACGATGAGCATGGTCAGCACGTCCGCACGCGCGAGATGCTTCAACAGGGACTGGATGTCGAGCACCGCTTTTTCGCGGTGGGGAAGCGAATTGAGATAGCCGGTGAAACTGTCAATGACCACAACGCGCGTGTTGTTTCGGCTCACCACTTGCTGCACGATCTGCCCGAATTCGCCCGGCGAGACCTCGTTCGGGCTGAAATCGTGGATCACAAGTTGACCGTCCTTGTAGAACTGCCGCAGGTCCATTCCCAAGCCCTCGGACCGGCGAAAGAACGTCTCCAGCCGCTCCTCGAATAGGAAAAGGGCAACGCTCTCGCCTCGCTGAAGAGCAGCGGTGGCGTAAAGCGACGACATCGTTGACTTGCCAGTCCCGGACTGGCCAATAACGAGCGTTATCGTTCCTGATTCCTGACCTCCGCCGAACATCTCGTCGAGGGCGTCGACCCCGGATTTGATCAGTTGCGGTTTGGCAACTTCGGCGACCAGGCCCGGGACGATTCTCGGAAACACGACCACGCCTTCGCCCTCCCGAATGGCCATGTCATGATAGCCGTCGGCATAGGGCACGCCCCGCATTTTGCTGACTTCGATACGCCGCCGCACGGCGCCATAGTCCTCAAGAGACTTATCAAGGCGGATCACGCCATGGGCAATACCCTCGATCTCTTCTCCGTTGTGATCGCCGCCGCTGGTTTGAGTATCGAGAAGCATCGCGACAATGCCTCGCTTGGCAAGGAATGCCTTGAAGCCAATCAGTTCGCGCCGAAACCTCGGTGTGTCGCCGGTGATCAGCCGGATTTCAAGAAGGGAGTCGTAAACGAGCCGGTTTGGTTTGTGTTCTTCGATGGCCTGTTCGATCGCCTTGCGCGTCTCATCCAATCGAAGATCGGCGGTCTGGAAAATGCTCTGATCAGCCGTTCCGCTCAGGGTGTCGGAAGCCGAGAGTTCTTCGACACGAATTCCGTCGAGGGTCCAGCCATGTGAAGTCGCGATCGCTTGGAGCTCGGAAGCGGTTTGCGAAAGACTGACATAGATGCAGCGTTCTCCGGCAGCCACCCCGGCGCGAAGAAACTGCAAAGCCGTGGTTGTTTTGCCAGCCCCGGGGTCGCCTTGGACGATATAAAAGTTTGAAGCGGGCAGTCCGCCGCGAAGGATTTCATCCAGGCCCGCGATACCGGAACTTACAAGGGGCTGCTTCTTTCGTTCTGCCATGGATGTGTCGTATCCAAGAGGTGGGGACCCTGTCCAAGATGACGGACAGCGGAGAGGCTGTTGGCAAAGGCTTCAAGTTGCTTCTGTAACCGCAACGCTTGGGCGAGACAAGCAATCCGCTCGAAATCCGTGAATGCAGGTGTGAGCCTCGGCAGGTGTGAGAGCACGAGTTACGAAGCCCGCGCGCTTGCGACGCGATTACAGCTCTTAAGCCTTTCTGGAACCAAAGGCCCCTAAGGTCATTTCATTTAGCTACTCCAACCAGTCGGACGGGGGAATGGTTCAAAGTACCATCGATACGGACGACGTGGATCGTTATCGAATCCTCGTCGAAGCGGTCACCGACTACGCGATCTACATGCTGGATCCGGAGGGCATCGTGACAAGCTGGAACGCAGGCGCCGAGCGGTTCAAAGGCTATTCCTCCAGCGAGATCATCGGACAACATTTTTCACGCTTTTATACGGATGATGATCGAGTTATTGGTCTGCCTGCGCGGGCTCTGGAAATATCAGCACGCGATGGCAAGTTTGAGAGCGAAGGTTGGCAGGTCCGCCGCGATGGGACGCGGTTCTGGGCTCATGTCGTCATCGATCCGATCCGCGGCCCTGAGGGCCACTTGACCGGTTTTGCCAAAGTTACCCGTGATCTTACCGAGCGGAAGAAGGCCGAGGAGGAACTCCGCAAAAGCCAGGAGCAGTTTCAACGTCTCGTTCAAGGCGTGACGGACTATGCGATCTATATGCTCGACCCTGAAGGAGTAGTAGCGAGCTGGAATTCCGGCGCTGAGCGCATCAAGGGTTATTCGGCAGACGAAATAATCGGCCATCACTTTTCGCAGTTCTATACCCCGGAAGATCGCGGCCAAGGTAGCCCGCAAACGGCGCTGGAAACGGCAGCTCGCGAAGGACGAGTCGAACGGGAGGGTTGGCGCGTACGCAAGGACGGCACTCGCTTCTGGTCACACGTAGTGATCGACGCAATTCGCGACGAGGACGGCACGCTCCTGGGCTTTGCCAAGATCACGCGCGACATCACCGAGCGTAAGAAGGCTCAAGAATCGTTGGATCAGGCGCGCGAGGCGCTTGTTCACTCGCAGAAGATGGACGCGGTCGGCAAGCTGACGGGCGGCGTCGCGCACGACTTCAACAATCTGCTTATGGCCGTCCTGGGCAGTCTCGACTTGCTTCGCAAACGGCTGCCTGCCGATCCCCAGATGTTGCGCCTCCTCGACAATGCCGTGCTCGGCGCTCAACGGGGCGCGTCGTTGACCCAGCGCATGCTGGCTTTTGCCCGGCGACAGCAACTCGATCCGAAGCCTATCGATCTAGTCGGCCTGGTAATGGGAATGCAGGAGTTGTTGGAGCAATCGCTTGGTTCTCGGGCTCTCATAGAGACCAAGTTTCCGCTTTCGCTCGACCAAGTGATGGCAGATGAGAGCCAGATTGAATTGGCATTGCTTAATCTGTGCGTCAACGCAAGGGACGCGATGCCTGAGGGCGGGACGATTTTGATCTCCGCTTGGGAAGAACACGTCAGCCAAAGCCACGAAGCTGGCTTGGTGCCAGGCCACTATGTGTGCCTTTCAATAGCCGACAGCGGCGAGGGAATGGACGAAGAAACGCTAGCTCGTGCGACAGAGCCGTTTTTCACCACAAAAGGCATAGGCAAGGGAACAGGGCTTGGTCTGTCGATGGTCCATGGCATGATGGAACAGATAGGCGGACGCCTTGTCCTCAAGAGCCGCAAGGAAGCGGGGACGACTGCGGAACTATGGCTACCGGTGTCGACAATGGCATTGGGGCTCGAGCGCGAGCAGGTCGTCCTCGGTCACGAGACTGTCGAGCCGACTTCCCTGCATATTCTGGCGGTGGATGACGATGCGCTGGTGCTCTTGAACACCGCTGCGATGCTCGAGGAACTCGGGCATTCCGTTGCAGAGGCGCATTCGGCGGCCGCAGCGCTTGACCTGATGCAGGAACAGCCATTCGACCTCGTCATTACCGACCATGCAATGCCGAAGATGACGGGCCTACAGCTGTTCGATGCGATTAAGGAGAAGTGGCCGAATGTTCCTGTCATAATCGCGACAGGCTACGCTGAACTGCCGGGCGCTCGAGAGATGAAGATTCTCAACAAGCCATTCACAGAATACGAGTTGGCAAGTGCTATAGCCTCTTCAACCAGCGCTGTTCAGGAACCGGCCGCCTCGCAACAGACTTGATTCCTGGCGGTGCTGCATGACATTGCAGCAGCGCTGCGAGAGCCGCCGAGCAACACGGCGGCGGCTGAGTACAAGCAGGGGCTTCAATGAGCTTCCTTCGGTCGTCCGCGAGTTGCGGCCACGTTCGTTGCCACTCAATCGGCTCAGCATGCTCCGAAATGACTGCTTTGGGGAGCCGCCTTCCTCGCACAGCAGGTCGGGCCCGGATGGCGGCAGCCATGCATGAGCGGGAACGCTGGCCAGTCGGGCCACAAGGTCGTGACGAGTGATGCCAGCTGGCTTCACAGGCCGAGCATTTGAGTGCTGCCGGCGGGTCGGGCAGCTTCAGCGAATAGTTCCGCGGCCGCTTGAACCTTATCGGCCGCTTTCTCGACCTTGTCGAAGCGCTTCAGCACGCGATCATGAAGCATCTGCAGCCGGGCGTCATGGTAAAGCAGGCTGCGCAGGTGTCCGTCAGAGTTCAGTGGCTCGAACAGCATTGTCATGGCGGCAAATCCCTAACGCGTCGAGACGATCTTCAGCATCCGCCGTTTGGCAGCTTTCGCCCGCGCTTGCCCGGCTCGTATCCGGCTACACAGCGCAAGGCTGATAGCAAGCCCGTGATTTTCGTTGAGCATGGTTTCTGCCTGCTCGAGCGAGGTTTCGGCTCGCTTGGCGCGTTGTCTGGCGACCGCCATTTCCAAGTTTAGAAGTTCAACCATTCCTCGGCATCCTCGATTGTCGTCCCTCCCATTAGCAAACCGTCATTTTCTGCTTTGGTTCCGACTGGGAGAAGGAATGCATGGACCTTTGCGCCCGACCCACGGCTCGAAGCGCGGCAAGAGACCCCGAGTGCAAGAGGCCAGCCATAAAACATAAGGTGCAGCGGTCATTACATCGATCTGGAGGAAATTACACGATCATCCCGTCGACCTTCTGCCCAGGATGGCGCGCTCCAATCGAACGACCAACCCACACCTCGCCGCACGGAAGGTCTCTCCTGATTCCGCCGATCGAGATAACCCACGCAGGTCCGCTAGCGCCGCTTCTGCCGCGGCGACGTAGACACGTCATCACGTGGAAAGGATACGGCTCTCGGCGTTCAGGTTCAGGCATAGTGCAATATCGCAGCACGGCACCAGTTCGGCCGAAGTGCTTGAATCGCCGCTGGCAAACAACGTCACCTCTGATCCTGTCGAACCAGGTCTTCGGTCAGATAGGAAACTATACGCTGGGGGGTCTCACCATAAAACCTGGTGCGGTACCGACTCAATCAGGGGTGGGATCTGGGCTACCTTCATCTGCGGGACACCTGAAAGCGAAAATCAGCCCTCAAGCCAACCGGCGACGTCACAATCCTCCTTCACCTTCATGTCGTCACCGCCAACCTTCTGATCGCTAATTTGTTCCGGGAACAATCGCTCCGTGGCGATGCCGCCGGCACGAGGATGGAGATACACCTGTGTCGTAACACCCCAGCAAAACAGGATTGCCAGCCGCAGCCGCTCAAGAGGATGAGACAGCCACGAAAAGCGACTGTCCCTGCCGTTGGATGCGAAACAGGATCGGCTTGTTCTGCCGACGGGATTTCGCCCACTCGTCTCGGACGTCAGAAGGCTGGGTAACTGTCAGGTTGTTTGCCGAGACGATCACATCGCCGGGCTTGAGACCGCTCTCAGCGGCAAGACTGTTGGGCGCGACCTCCTGGACAAACACGCCGGTGGTACCCGGCTGGAGACCGAGTTGCTGGCGCGCTTCGTCCGGGATGGGGCTGAGTGCCAGTCCGAGGCGCTGGTCCCCCGGCCCTTGGCTCGGAACGGCACCGGTCTGTACCTCCTCGTCCTTGCGTTGACCGACGGTGAGGGACAAATCCTGTTGCGTGCCGCCTCGGCTCGTGGTCAGCGTCGCTGTTGATCCCGGCTTTTGGTTCG
>NZ_ATYO01000005.1 GCF_000427725.1 Mesorhizobium sp. WSM3224
CCACCCAGGCCACCGGCAGCGTGACGCCGCTGTTCAACTCCGGCGCCGATGCGCCACTGACCTTCAGCCTCAATAGCATCACCAGCGGACTGCCCGCGCTGACCTCAGGCGGGGTGACGGTGACCTACTCCGTCGTCGGCAACACGCTGACGGCTTCGGCGGGCGCGAACACGGTGTTTACGTTCGCGCTCAACGGCACGACCGGCGCCTGGACCTTCACGCTCGTCGATCAGCTCGACCATCCGACGCTCAATGGCCAGACGGGTGACGATACCGAGAACGACCTGGCGATCAATCTGAGNTCGATCCTGCGCGCCACCGACGCCGACGGCGACACGGTGGCGGCGGCGGCCAACGCGCTGATCGTTACGGTCGACGACGACACGCCGACCATAAACCCGGCCATCGCGGACGGCCTGGTGGATTTCGCGGCTGGCAGCACCGTGACCAAGTCGCTAAACGGCTCGGTCGGCGCCGATAGCCCGGCACCTATAGCATCACCAGTTCACCGGCCACACTGACGATACTGGACGGCACATCCTCGCAGCTGACCCTGCTCAAGGACCTTACCAACAACGACACCGTTGCCACCTACTACAAGGATGTCGATGGCAGCGGCACGCACACCGCCGGAGACATCGATTTCTTCAAGCTGACTCTGTCGGGCGGCAACTACACCTTCGATGTCCTTCAGAATCCTCCGCCCGCGGAGCTCAATTTCAGCTTCGCCGGAGCACCCTCCGGCAGCAATCTGTTCATGATGTTCGGCAGTCCGACCTCCGCCCAGATCGTGGTGATCGGGGAAGACCCCCTGAACCAGTCCCAGGGCGGGAACATCACCACCAAGGATGTGCTCAATATCAGCCAGGCCGGCAGCACCACCTCGTTTGGCGTCAACGGCAACCAGATCAACCCCGGTGAAGGCGCTTTCATCACCTTTGTCACCGGCGCGAACACGAACTTCCTCGTGCCCAACCTGGACCAGAACGAGGCCGACGTCGAAGCCAACATCGACTTCACGGGTGTGTTTAATACGAACACTGCGTCCTTCACGGTCAACCAGACCAACCCGGGCGTCGGACCCGTCACTGTCAAGATTACAGCCTTCAACACCACCGCAGAGCCGGGGGTGAATTTCGTCGACGGGCTCACCAGCGACACGCACGTGAACATCGCGTCGTTTTCGCTCACCGACTTCGTCGTCAAGACCGGCAACACCCAATATACTCCGAGCGCGACGATCGACGCCGACGGCAACTTGATCATCACCGGCCTGAGCACCGGCGACAAGGTGTCGTGGACGACCAGCGGAACCCACGACCGCGTGCTGATCGAAAACATCAGCGACGCGGATGGCATCACCGGCAACGACAACAATACTTTCGACATCGGCGGCTTCAGCCTCAGCCAGGCTCAGCCGGCCCCTGATGAGAAACTCGACTTCACCGTGCAGATCGCCGATTTCGACGGCGACACAGCGAGCGACAGCTTCTCCATCGGCATCGATGGGACTGGCATCTTCAACGACAACCATGTGGAGGGCGTCATAGCCTAACGCGATCCGGCCGGGCGCCTGCCCTGGCGCCCGGCTCGGCATTGACCTTAAAGCATCGAAACGGGGGGCTCCGAGATGCAACCAAGACCGCAATTCCAGGAGGTGATGCATCTGGCGCACCGACAGGCGCCCGCCCTTCTGCTTTTCAGCCTACTCGCCAATGTCCTCTTGCTCGCCAGCACCGTCTACATGCTGCAGATCTACGACAGGGTGCTGTCGAGCGGCTCCGTCGACACGCTGCTTTGGCTCACCCTTGCCGTCATCGGTTCCATCGCCGTCTACGGCCTGCTGGAGCACTCCCGGCGCATGATGCTGGGACATATAAGCCAGTGGTTGGACGACCAGCTCAGCGTTCCGGTGGTCGAACGCGCCATGGAAGCGCGCCTCGCCGGCAGCGGCATCGAGGCGGGCCTCAAGGATCTCGCGGATCTGCGCGGCTTCGTTGCCGGCGACGGCATGCTGACCTTTCTAGACGCGCCATGGACGCCAGTCTTCCTGGCCTTCATGTGGCTGCTGCATCCGGCACTGGGCGTCGTCGGCCTAGCCGGCGCCGTGCTCCTGTTCTGCGCCGCGCTTGCCAATGATTTCCTCACCCGACGCAAGGCCCAAGAGGCGGCGACGGGTCTGCGCCGCAGCCAGGCCGCCGTCGGCCAATATGTCGAGGGCGCCGAGACATTGCGCTCGCTCGGCATGTCCGAGCCGGCGCTGCGGCGCTGGGAGGAGAACCAGCAATCGCTGATGGAACTCCAGTGCCGGCTCTTTCGGCGCACCACCATCATAGGCAGTCTGTCGCGCTCGCTGCGCCTTGCCCTGCAGGTTGCCGTGCTGGGACTCGGCGCCTATTTCGTGCTGCGCCGCGAACTGACACCGGGCTCGATGATCGCGGCCTCAATCCTGCTTAGCCGCGCGCTGGCACCGATCGAACGCTCGATCGGCGCCTGGCGCAGTCTGGTTAGCGCGAGGGCCGCCCGCCGCAACCTGATGAAGCTTTTCGCCGACACTGCTTCGGTGCAAAATGCTGGCGTTACCCTGCCTCGTCCTCGGGGCAGGCTGAAGCTCGACAACCTGCACTACTGCACGCCGGCCACGTCGCAACCACTGCTGAGCAAGGTAGGCTTCGGCGTCGAACCCGGGCAAACCTGCGGCGTGATAGGGGCGTCCGGCTCCGGCAAGACCACGCTCTGCCGTCTCATCGTCGGCGCGCTGCGGCCCTCATTCGGCCATGTCAGGTTGGATGGCGCCGAGGTCTGGAACTGGCCTTCCGATGAACTGGGCCAGCATATTGGCTATCTGCCGCAACAGGTTGAACTATTCCCGGGAACGATCGCCGAAAACATTGCGCGCCTGCGTGACGTCGACAGCGAATCGGTCATCGCCGCGGCGCAGCTCGCCGGCATCCACGAAATGATCCTGCGGCTGCCAAACGGCTACCGGACCGAGGTCGGGCCGCACGGTGTCCGGATCTCACGTGGTCAGCGACAGCGCATCGCACTGGCCCGGGCGCTGTTCGGCGATCCGCCGCTGGTCGTTCTCGACGAACCGAACACGGGCCTCGACAGCGATGGCGAGAACGCGCTGTTCACCGTGCTCCAGCAGCTGAAGGATCGGGGCCGCACCGTCATTCTGGTCACCCATCAGATCAATCTTCTGCGCACGGCCGATCATGTCGTCTTCATCAAGGACGGCAGCGTCTCGATGTTCGGCACCCGCGACGAGGTGCTCGGCGCGCTCAACGGACAGGCCAAGCGAATCCCCGTAGCGCCCGCAATACGGGAAAAGATTGCTGCCAACGAACCGGGAAACCTGAAGGCGGTGGAGTGAGCCATGGACCAGCGATTTGGCGACGTCTCGACAATGCTGAACGGGCTGGAAGATAGCCCGGGCGAACCGACCGCCAGGCTGATTATTTCCGCCGGGCAACTCATTGCTGCAGTGTCGATTTGGTTCGACGGGCTCGACCAGCCGAAGCGAATCGCCCTAGCGGCCGCCATCGGCGCGCTGGTCCTGCTGCTGATTTCCTGGCTGGTCCGGCGGCGGTCCCCCGCCCTCCAAGCGAGCAAGCGCGACCTGAACCGGCGCACGCGCCCCGCGCGCATGCTGGGCTACGTCTCGTCCATCGTCTTCGTCGGCGGGGTCGCCGCATGGTCTAGCGTTGCGCTGCTGGCAAGCGCCGTCGTCGCCAATGGCGTCGTCAGCCCGGAAGGTTATCGCAAGACGGTCCAGCATCTGGAAGGCGGCATCATCGGCAAGATTTATGTCAAGGAAGGCGACAAGGTCGGCGCCGGCCAGGTGCTCATCAGCTTGAACACAACGCAGGCTCAGGGGCGCTATGACGAATTGCAGACACACTACATCCGCCTTCTGGCGACCGAGGCCCGCCTGGTCGCTGAGCTTTCCGGCCAGGACCATATCGCCTTTCCCAACGAGCTGACCTCGACCAATAGCGATCTGGCGCGAAAGGTGGTCGTCGAGGAGCAGGCGCTGCTCGACAGCCGCCTCGCAACCCGCGAAGGGCGCACGCACATCCTGGAAAAGCGCATTGCGCAGATCAAGGAGCAAAGCACTGGATCGAGGGAGGTGATCGCCGCCCAGGCCGAGCAGCTCGGCCTGATCGACCAGGAGATTGCTTCCGCGCAGGAGATGTACAAGAAGGGCCTGGAACGTCTGCCGCGGATATTGGCCCTGCAGCGCGCACAGGCCGACATTCGCGCCAATCAGGCAACGAACCGGGCACAGGTAGCGCACAATTACCAGCAGATCGGCGAGACGGAGTTCCAGCTCCTTAATCTGCGCCAGCAGGACAGCGAAAGCGCCAACGAGGATCTTGCCAAAGCCCGCACTGATCTCGCCGAATTGCGCAGCCAATTGCCTTCACGCCAGGATGTGCTAACGAGGACGGATATCGTCGCGCCGATCGCCGGAACGGTGATGAATGTGCGTGTAACGACCGAGTCGGGCGTAGTCGCCAGTGGCCAGCCGCTTCTCGATATCGTCCCGGACGAGCCCAATCTGGTCATCGATTCACGCATCAAACCGGCGGATATCGACGTGGTGCATCCAGACATGCCCGCCCGCGTGGTGCTGACGGCATATCCGAGCAGGCATTTGCCGCAGATCCGTGGCCTGCTCACCTCGCTGTCGGCCGACCGGCTGACTGACGAGAAAACCGGCGAACCTTATTTCCTCGCCAAGGTCAAGGTCGATGCAGCCGAGATCGCACGGCTGCATGAGGTCCATCTGTCGCCTGGCATGCCGGCCGAAGTCATGATCCTGACCGGCGAACACACATTACTCGACTATATGTTGGCCCCGGTCGAGGCCTCTCTCACACGCTCTTTCAGGGAGAATTGAAACAACGGGGCGAATGAATATAAAACACCCCGTGACGTTGGCCCTAGGGCCCACGCCTCGCAACATAACGTCACCAGCAGCCAGGAGCTGCCTGAGGACCGAGCCAGCTAACGCCTCAGCGCGTAGACATTGTCCACGGGCGCACCGCCCAGCGGCAGCGCCATATCGTCGTCGAGCAACCGGGTGATGCGGGCAAAGCCGACAAAGGCTTTTCTCGCTTCCTCGGCCGACATCTTGCCCGACATAGCCGCCGCGCAGCAGTTGAAGGCGCATTGATAAACCGGGCCGCGTCGTCCCGTTGGCCACTTCCGCAGGAACACCATCGCCTCGGAGACGCTATCTACTTCCTCCACAGGATGTCCCTGCCCACGCGCAATTCGCACTGGGGTAAAGAAATGCAAGCGATCCATAGTTATCCTCCCGGTTCGACCGCAACGCGGTCGAACCCCACTAAACGCACGTCTCGCGAATCGGTTCCAAACAAATTTGATTGCTGCCGGAAAAACTTTGAAACCGGCTGTCGGCGCTCGACACACACGAGAGAGATCATGGCGACTCAGCGTGGTGCAGGCTCAGAGCCAGCGGATAAGGGCGATTCTCATTGAATGTCTTTAAGGCGAAAGCCGGCAAATGGGTTGCTTGCCGGTTCCCCTGCGTCAGGCTTAACCTCTGTGGTTAACGCGTGAGGGCGCGTTTTGCAAAAAGGGGAACACTTGCAATGACCATTCAAGGCGCATCGCCTGGCCTCTACAATGAGGACCTGGCTCCGGCAACGGTCAGGAACTGGGGACCGTTTTCGATCTTCAACGTCTGGACGTCCGACGTCCACAGCCTCTGGGGCTACTACCTGGCGGCAAGCTTGTTTCTGTTCTGCGGCGGCTTCGTCAACTTCGTCATCGCTATCGGCATCGGCTCGCTGATCATCTACGCGCTGATGAATATGGTCGGCTATGCCGGCGTGAAAACCGGCGTGCCCTACCCGGTGCTTGCCCGTGCCTCCTTCGGCATCTGGGGCGCCAACGTCCCGGCGCTGGTGCGAGCGATCGTCGCCTGCTTCTGGTACGGTGCCCAGACGGCCGCGGCATCGGGCGCCATCGTGGCGCTGCTGACGCGCCTGCAATCGTTCGACGAGTTCAACAAGAGCTCGCATCTTCTGGGACATTCGACCCTGGAGGTGATCTGCTTCGTCATCATCTGGGCGCTGCAGCTTCTGATCATCCAGAAGGGCATGGAAACGGTACGCCGCTTCCAGGACTGGGCCGGCCCAGCCGTTTGGGTGATGATGCTGATCCTGGCGATCTATCTTT
This sequence comes from Mesorhizobium sp. WSM3224, assembly GCF_000427725.1. GTDB lineage: Bacteria > Pseudomonadota > Alphaproteobacteria > Rhizobiales > Rhizobiaceae > Mesorhizobium. The sequence continues at coordinate 6,214 of NZ_ATYO01000005.1, forward strand.
GCGTGAAATCGGGCACTTTCGCTTTTACCAGCGACATCCCGATGGATGTGCTGCTGGACAAGACCAAGGACGCGGGCGTGCCCGGTGAGCCGGGATCGTGGACCGCGCTGTTCGCGGTGGCCGCGATCTGGGTGACCTATTTCTCGGCGCTCTATCTCAACTTCTGCGACTTCGCCCGCTACGCGCCCGACAAGACGGCGCTGCGCAAGGGCAACATCTGGGGCCTGCCGGTCAACCTGATCCTGTTCTCGCTGGTCGCCGGCGTCACCACGATTGCCGCCTATGACGTCTACCACGAGGTGCTGCTCCATCCCGACCAGATCTCGGCCAAGTTCGACAGCTGGTTCCTGGCGGCGCTTGCGGCGCTCACCTTCGCGGTGGCGACGCTCGGCATCAATGTCGTGGCGAATTTCGTCTCGCCGGCGTTCGACTTCTCCAACGTCTTCCCGCGCCAGATCGACTTCAAGAAAGGCGGCTACATCGCGGCACTGATCGCACTGGTGCTTTATCCCTTCGCGCCGTGGGAAGGCAGTGCTGCTTCCTTCGTCAACGTCATCGGCGCAACGATGGGGCCGATCTTCGGCGTGATGATGGTCGACTACTACCTGATCCGCAAAAGCGAGGTCGATGTCGAAGCCCTCTACCGCGAAGACGGCGAGTTCCGCTTCCAGAGCGGCTGGCACGTCAACGCCTTCATCGCCGCCGGCATCGGCGCGGTCTTCTCGTCGATCCTGCCCAACTTCACCAACTGGCTGCCGTCCTGGTGGGGCGTCTATGGCTGGTTCTTCGGCGTGGCGATCGCGGGCGCCGTCTATTATGTGCTGCGCACCATGGCTCTCGGCGCCGGAGCCAAGGTGGCCAAGGCTTGAAACAGGGCAGTAGGCAGTAGGGATCAGGCAATAGAGAATGCCGCCTACTGCCTACTGCCTACTGCCTCGGCCAGCCTGCGCACCGTGTTCCAGTTGCGCGACGTGCCGATGCCCAGGCGCTTGTGATTGACGGCGGCAAGCAGCCGCGAGCTCGGCCGCTCGCGCGAGAAGACAAGCCAGATATCGCCGTCGACCCAAAATACTTTCTCATCGTCGGCAGCATAGGCCTGGAGCGCTGCAACGGCATCCGCGGGCAGCGGCTCGCGCATCACGCGCACTGCAACCTGATCGGCCGCATCGGCGGATTCAGCCGGAAACGGATTGGCGGCAGCAAGCCTCAGCCAGCCCTCGGCGCGGCGCACGATGATGTCGACATGGCGGCCGAAGGTTTTCTCGAAGGCCTTTTCCAGCCGCTGCTCGAGCTTTGAAATTTCACCGGCCCGGGCCTCGAACACCAGATTGCCGGTCGCCACCAGCGTGCGGACGTTCTTCAGCCCCAGATCCTCGGCCATCGCCTTGAGGTCGGCCATGACCACGCGCCGGCCCTCGCCCAGAATGATGCTGTAGAGCAGCGCGACGTAAGTCTGCATCAAACCAGGCGCGACTGATCCACTGCCGCCGATATGAAGCTCGCGAACAACGGATGCGGGTCGAGCGGCCGGCTCTTCAGTTCCGGGTGATACTGCACGCCGATGAACCACGGATGGTCAGGATATTCGACCGTCTCCGGCAGCACGCCGTCGGGCGACATGCCGGCAAAGACCAGGCCGCAATCCTCCAGCCGCTGCTTGTAGTCGACGTTGACTTCGTAGCGGTGCCGATGGCGTTCGGAAATCTGCGTGTCGCCATAGATATCCGCTATTTTCGAGCCCTTGGCGAGTTCGGCCTGGTAGGCGCCGAGCCGCATCGTGCCGCCGAGGTCGCCGGCGGCCCTGCGCTTCTCCAGCATGTTGCCCTTCAGCCATTCGGTCATCAGGCCGACAACCGGCTCATTGGTCGGGCCGAACTCGGTCGACGACGCATGGTCGACACCAGCCAGCGAGCGGGCCGCCTCGATGCAGGCCATCTGCATGCCGAAGCAGATGCCGAAGTAAGGCACCTTGCGCTCGCGCGCGAACTTTGCCGCCAGGATCTTGCCTTCCGAGCCGCGTTCGCCAAAGCCGCCGGGAACGAGAATGCCGTGCACCTTCTCCAGCCACGGCGTCGGGTCTTCCTTCTCGAAAATCTCGCTTTCGATCCAGTCGAGCTTGACCTTGACGCGGTTGGCAAGGCCGCCATGCGACAGTGCCTCGATCAGCGATTTGTAGGCGTCCTTCAGTCCGGTGTATTTGCCGACGACTGCGATCGTCACCTCGCCTTCCGGATTGTGGATGCGGCTGGAGAGCGCCTGCCAGGGCTCCATGCGCGGCTTCGGCGCCGGATCGATGCCGAAGGCGGCCAGCACTTCCGAATCCAGCCCTTCCTTGTGATAGGCCATCGGCACGTCGTAGATGTGCGGCACGTCGAGCGCCTGGATGACGGCGCTCTCGCGCACGTTGCAGAACAGCGACAGCTTCCGGCGCTCTTCCTTCGGGATCGGCCGGTCGGCGCGCACCAGCAGGATGTCGGGCGCAATGCCGATACCGCGCAATTCCTTGACTGAATGCTGTGTCGGCTTGGTCTTCAGCTCGCCGGCCGTCGGGATGTAGGGCATCAGCGTCAGATGCACATAGACCGCGTTGTTGCGCGGCAGGTCGTTGCCGAGCTGGCGAATCGCTTCGAGGAACGGCATCGCCTCGATGTCGCCGACCGTGCCGCCGATCTCGCACAGCACGAAGTCGTAATCTTCATTGCCGTCCAGCACGAAATGCTTGATCTCGTCGGTGACGTGCGGGATCACCTGCACGGTCGCGCCGAGATAGTCGCCGCGCCGCTCGCGCTCGATGATGTTCTTGTAGATGCGGCCGGTGGTGATGTTGTCCTGCTGGTTTGCCGAACGCCCCGTGAAGCGCTCGTAATGGCCAAGATCGAGATCGGTCTCGGCCCCATCATCGGTCACGAACACTTCGCCATGCTGGTACGGCGACATCGTTCCGGGGTCGACATTCAGGTAAGGATCGAGCTTTTTGATCCGGGCGCGATAGCCTCGCGCCTGCAGAAGAGCCCCAAGGGCCGCTGCGGCAATGCCTTTTCCAAGTGAGGAAACCACGCCGCCTGTGATGAATACATATCGCGCCATGGGAGTCATCGCTTAACGCGGCCTGATTGATTCCGCCAGAGAAAAAACCGCCGCGAGGGCTTTTTCCCATGAAGGCGCTGGGAGTAGTCAAAACAAAAGGGCCGGCTGAGCCGGCCCTTTCGGTAGAATGGTGGAGGCGTCAGATGATGACGACTTTGGTGCCCACTTTCACCCGGCTGTAGAGGTCCATGACGTGCTCGTTGATCATGCGGAAGCAGCCATTGGAGGCGCTGGTTCCGATCGATTGCGGCGCGATGGTGCCATGGATGCGCAGATGCGTGTCCTTCTTGCCGTCATAGAGGTAGATGGCGCGCGCGCCGAGCGGGTTTTCGCCGCCGCCGGCCATGCCGTCCTTGTACTGGCCGTAGTGCTTCGGCTCGCGTTTCTGCATGTCGAGCGTCGGGATCCAGCGCGGCCATTCCTGCTTGTCGCCGACAGCCACGGTGCCCTTGAACTGCAGGCCTTCGCGGCCGACCGCGATGGCATAGCGCCGCGCCGTGGAAAAGGATTCGACGAGGTAGAGGCGGCGTGCGCTGGTATCGATGACGATCGTGCCCGGCTCATAGCCGGTGAACGTGACGTCCTGCGGCACGAATTCCGGCTTCACCTTGAAGGGCCGCTTGGTGTCCTTCCTGGCCAACGCCGAATCAAGCGCGCGGGTCTCGGGCAGATAGCTGATCGAAGTCGATCGTCCGCCGCCGCCGAAGAGACCGTCGAACAGACCGCCGCTGCTTGCCTGCTTCTGGCCGGGTTGCTCACTGCGCAACTCGCCGGTATTGCCGGTGGCGGTGACGTTCATGGCCTCAGCCGGGATCGGCTCCTCGGTGTTGAGCGAGGCGATCGGCGCCATTGGCTCCAGCGGCGCGATGATCTTGGTGGTCTTCTTGGCCAGCTTGGCGTCGGCGACTTCAGACGCAGCGTTCCCGCCGCCCTTCTTGGCGAGCCATTCCTGACGCGCGGCATCCGCCTTGGCCTTGGCCGCCTCGCGCATCGCCAGTTTGCGGGCCTCGAGCGCCTTTTCCTTGGCGGCTTCCTTGTCGGCCGCGATCTTGGCCTCGAGCTTGCTGATCTGCGCGAGATCGTCCGAGCTCGGATTTTTCTTCTTCTTGAGAAGCCTCAGCTGCGATGCGTCGCCCTTGGCGGCGACATTGATGGCGTCAGTCTTCTCGAATGACGGTGATGTGGCCAGATTTGCCGGTCCGGCAAGGGCCGCGGAACCCATGCCGAGGACGGCACAGACTCCCAAAATGATGAAGCTGCGAAGCTGCATGGCGAAGATCCGATCGTTCTATACGAGTTGCCCACGGCGTCGCCCGGCGCCCCCCAAGGGCGCCGAAAGTGCCGCGCGCAATCTATAATCGATTAGCCGTCATCGCCTCAAGCTGAGGCAGGCGCTACGCCCGGTTGAATCTTCGTGATCGGGCGGCATTTGCCGCGACTGTGTTCAAAGAACAACAGATCGCGGCCCAGGTGCTTGCCCGGCTACTGGTTCGGAACCTGCGGGGTGACCGGCAAGGTGACGCCGTTGGCTGCCGGTGGCGTGGTTGGATTCGCGGGCGCCGGGGCTGCCGGGGCCGGAGCGGTGGTGCCATTGGCGAGCGGCGTGGTGGTCGTCGTGCCGCCCGACGGAGCAGCGGGGGCCGTGCCGCCGGCCGGAGCCGCGGGCTTGGAGGTGCCCACCGGTCCGTTGGAGCCCGGCAGCTGGTTGAGCACGCCGTTGCCCGAGGTCGACGTCGCCGGACGATCGAGAATGTCGATCGGCTTTTCGCCGTAACGGGCAATGATCGACAGCGCCAGCGACGTCACGAAGAACGCGGCCGCCAGGATTGCGGTGGCGCGGGTCAGCGCGTTGGCGGCGCCGCGCGCCGTCATGAAACCGGAACCGCCGCCGATGCCCAGGCCGCCGCCTTCGGAGCGCTGCAGCAGCACCACGCCGACAAGGGCGAGCACGACCATGAGGTGGACAACAATCAGTACGGTTTCCATAATTTATCCTGGCGAGGCCCTGCTCGGCCGCGCATACGACCGGTGTTTTGGAGGCGGCTCCTTACAATGCTTTGGCGGCATTTCCAAGCCCGTGGCCGGGAATATGGGAAGCAATGCGGCCATTACAACGATTTATACCGCATGAGCCTAGGAGATGTTCATGTAAGCTTCCGCGATGGCGAGGAAGTCGGCCGCCTTCAAGCTGGCGCCGCCGACCAGCGCGCCGTCCACATTCTGGACGCCCAGCAGTTCAACCGCGTTGGACGGCTTGACCGAACCGCCATAGAGAATGCGCATCCTGGCAGCGGCATCGCCGAGCAATCCGGTGAGCTTGCCGCGGATATGCGCATGCGCCTCGGCGACGTCGGCGGCGGTCGGCGTCAGTCCGGTTCCAATGGCCCAGACCGGCTCGTAGGCAATGATGCTGTTGGCGGTGGTGGCACTCGCCGGCACGGAACCGTCGAGCTGACGCGACAGCACATCGAGCGTCGCGCCAGCTTCGCGTTCGGCGCGCGTCTCGCCGATGCAGATGATGGCCACCAGCCCTGCCCGCCAGGCGGCCGATGCCTTGGCATGGACAATCGCATCGTCCTCGCCGAACAGCTCGCGGCGCTCGGAATGGCCGACGATGACGTGGCTCGCGCCGGCGTCCTTGAGCATCTCGGCTGAAATCTCGCCCGTAAAGGCGCCGCTCTCCTTGGGATGGCAATCCTCTCCGCCGGCGCGCACCGGCGTCCGCGACAGGATCTCGGCGGCGCGCTGGAGCAAAGTCGCCGGCACGCACACCACCGCTTCGGTCTCCGCATCGAGTCCGCTCATGAACCCGTTGCCGATCGACCGCAACTCGTTGAGGGAGGCGCTGGTGCCGTTCATTTTCCAGTTGCCGGCGACAAGCGGACGGATTCCAGGGGTCATGGGGTGCGTTCTCCGAGCGACATTAAGCAGCGCCCTCACTACCAAAATCAGGTCACAAAGCAATCGACAGTGGGCCGGAAGGGCGCTATTGCGCTTGTTTCAGACTCGGCGCATGCGAAAATGCGCATAAATCGGAAGTATGCATGCTTGGTATATTGAGAAGCGCGGCGGGCACCTGGGGCGCGAAGGCGTTGCTGTCCTTGCTGGTGATAAGTTTCGCCGCCTGGGGCATCACCACGCGCATGGTGGGCGGTGCGCTGGGTGGCCATCATGCGGTGATCACCGCCGGCGGCACGGAGGTCTCGATCAACGAGTACCGGCTCGCCTATGATCGCCAGCTCAGCATGCTGTCGCAGCAATATGGCCAGCGCGTCACCCATGAACAGGCCAAGCTGCTCGGTGTCGACAACCAGGTGTTGTCGCAGCTCGTTTCGGGCGCCGTGCTCGACGAACAGGCGCGCAAGCTCGGGCTCGGGCTCTCCAAGGACCGGCTGGCCGAACTGACGCGCGAGGATCCGGCCTTCAAGGGCCCCGGCGGCCAGTTCGATCGCCGGACCTTCGAGTATCTCCTGCGCGAGCTCGGCATGCGGCCGGAGGACTATCTCAAGAACCGTTCGCAGGTGGCTGTGCGCCAGCAGATCGTCGAGGCGATTTCCGACGGCCTCAAGGTTCCGCAGACCTTCCTGAAGGCAGTCTCGCTCTATCGCGGCGAGGATCGCACGATCGACTATCTCGTGCTGCCGAAGACGCTGGTGCAGCCGATCGAGGCGCCGTCCGACAGCGCCCTCAACGCCTATTTCGACGCCAACAAGAAGAACTACGCCGCGCCGGAATACCGCAAGTTCTCCTATGCCCGGCTGGAGCCGCAGGACATCATGGATCCGTCCGCGGTGACCGACAGCCAGGTCAGCGACGACTACAACAAGAATATCGCGCGCTACACGACGCCCGAGATGCGCACCATCGAGCAGTTGGTGTTCAAGACGCCGGATGCGGCCAAGGCGGCTTACGATTCGCTGAAGGCTGGCGCCACTTTCGACAAGCTCATCACCGCTGAGGGCAAGACGCAGGCCGACACACTGCTCGGCACGCTGGCCAAGGATAAGATCGCCGACAAGGCGGTGGCCGATGCGGCCTTCTCGCTCAATGCCAACGAGGTGAGCCCGGTCGTCCAGGGCGCCTTCGGTCCCGTGCTGTTGCGCGTCACCGAGATCAAGCCGCAGGTCGTCAAACCGCTTTCGGAAGTGTCCGCCCAGATCCGCAAGGACCTGGCGCTCGGCGAAGCGAGCCGCATCCTGCTCGACGTGCATGACAGTTATGAGGATACCCGCGCTTCGGGGGCTTCGCTTGCCCAGGCCGCCGAGAAGCTGAAGCTCAAGGTCGTCACCATCGACGCCATCGACCGGACCGGCCAGCGCCCGGATGGAACGATCGTCAACGACCTGCCGGAATCGGCCGAGCTCATCAAGTCGGTTTTCACGGCCGAGCCCAATACCGAGAATGAAGGCCTGACGACCACCGACAACGGCTTCGTATTCTACGAGGTGCAGTCGATCACGCCGGCGCGCGACCGCACGCTGGATGAAGTCCGCAAGAAGGTCGCGGCCGACTGGACGGAGGCCGAGACCGACAAGCGGCTCGACACGAAGGCGCAGGAGCTGGAGAAGCGCCTCAAGGCCGGCGCCACGCTCGACGTCATCGCCGGCGAGCTCAAGCTCGATAAACAGACCAAGCGCGGCCTGAAGCGCGAAGCCGACGATGCCGATTTCGGCAAGGAAGGTGCGGCGGCCATGTTCGGCGTCGGCGAAGGCGGTACCGGCTTGATCCCCTCGCCCACCGGCGACGGCCAGATCCTGTTCAAGGTCGCCGAGGTCTTCGAGCCGGCGGGCGCCGACGGCAGCGCCGTGCCGGACGATGCGCAGAAATCCTTCGGCGCCGGCATGTCCGACGACCTGCTCGACCAACTGGTGGCGCAGTTGCAGTCGCAATATGACGTTCGCATCGATCCGAACGCCGTTTCGCAAGCACAGACACGATGAGCGCGCTGAAGACACACATAGCAAAGGTCGCCGCCGGCACCGCGCTTTCCTTCGAGGAAGCCCGCGAAGCCTTCGACATCATCATGTCGGGCGATGCGACGCCCGGCCAGATCGGCGGCTTCCTGATGGCGCTGCGCGTACGCGGCGAGACGGTGGGCGAGATATCCGGCGCGGTCGCCACGATGCGCGCCAAGATGCTGCGCGTCGAGGCGCCGCACGGCGCCATCGACATCGTCGGCACGGGCGGCGACAATTCGCACTCGGTCAACATCTCGACGGCTTCCGCTTTCGTCATCGCCGCCGCCGGCGTGCCGGTCGCCAAGCACGGCAATCGCGGCCTGTCCTCGCTGACCGGCTCGGCCGATGTGCTGACGGCGCTGGGCGTCAGAATAGACATCTCGCCGGAAATGATCGGCCGCTGCATCCACGAGGCCGGCGTCGGCTTCATGTTCGCGCCGGCGCATCATCCGGCGATGAAGCATGTCGGGCCGACTCGCGTCGAGCTCGGCACGCGCACCATCTTCAACCTGCTCGGACCGCTGTCGAACCCCGCCGGCGTCAGCCGCCAGATGGTGGGCGTCTTCCTGCCGGAGTGGATCATGCCGGTGGCCGAGACGCTGAAGGCGCTGGGCGCCGATCACGCCTGGGTCGTCCATGGCGATGGCTATGACGAGATTACCACGACGGGCGAGACCCAGGTGGCGGAGCTTGTCGGCGGCGAGATCCGCAGCTTCACCTTGACGCCGGAATCCTTTGGATTGAAGCGGCACGCCAAGGAAGAGCTGCGCGGCGGCGACGCGGCCTACAACGCCAAGGAACTCCGCGATATGCTGGGCGGAGCGGCAGGTGCGTATCGCGACACGGTGCTGATGAATGCCGGCGCCGGGCTGGTCGTGGCCGGCAAGACGACGACGCTTGCCGACGGTATTGTCGCGGCGGCGCAAGCGATCGACAGCGGCCGCGCGCTTGCGGTGCTGGACAAGCTTGTCGAGATTTCGAACGGATAAGGCCTTGTCGGATATCCTGCGCAAGATCGAAGCCTATAAGCGCGACGAGATCGCGGCGGCGAAGCTCGCCGTGCCGTTCGCCGAGATCAAGGCACGGGCGAAGGACGCCGACGCGCCGCGCGGCTTTCTCGCGGCGCTTGAGACAAAGCGCAGATCGGGCAGTTTCGCCCTGATCGCCGAGATCAAGAAGGCCAGCCCCTCCCGGGGGCTGATCCGCGCTGATTTCGACCCGCCGGCGCTCGCAAAAGCCTATCAGCAAGGCGGCGCCGCCTGCCTTTCGGTGCTGACCGACGCGCCGTCTTTCCAGGGCGCCCCGGAATTTCTCACCAACGCCCGCAAAGCGGTGTCTCTGCCCGTGCTGCGCAAGGATTTCCTGTTCGATCCCTACCAGGTCTACGAAGCGCGCGCCTGGGGCGCCGACGCGATCCTGATCATCATGGCAAGCGTCGACGATGCGCTGGCGAGCGAGCTCGAAGCAGTGACGTTCGAACTTGGCATGGATGCGCTGATCGAGGTGCATGACGAGGCGGAGACCCAGCGCGCGATAAAGCTGTCGTCGCAGTTGATCGGCATCAACAACCGCAACCTGAGAACGTTCGAGACCAGCCTCAAGACCTCTGAGCGGCTGGCGCCGATGGTGCCGAGCGGTCGCTTGCTGGTCAGCGAGAGCGGCATCTTCACCCACGACGATTGCATCAGGATGCAGAAGACCGGCATAGGCACCTTCCTCGTCGGCGAGAGCCTGATGCGGCAGGAGGACGTGGCCGCGGCGACCGAGCTCATGCTGACGGGCAAGGCAGCGGCCAATGCATCGGCCCGAAAATCGATTTCGATTTTCGGAGGGCACGATGCATAGATTCAAAGTGTTAGAGCGTACTTTGTGCGTCCAAGTGGACGCACGTCGCTCTAAGGCCATCTGAAAATGGCCCTCACCCATCTCGGCGCCAAGGGCGAAGCCAATATGGTCGATGTCGGCGACAAGGCTGAGACGACCCGCACGGCAATCGCCGAAGGCTTTGTCTCGATGCGCCCTGAAACGCTGGAGATGATTCTCGCCGGCGACGCCAAGAAGGGCGATGTGCTGGGCACTGCCCGCATCGCCGGGATCATGGCTGCTAAGAAGACACACGAGCTTATCCCGCTTTGCCATCCGCTGCTTCTCACCAAGGTCGCCGTCGAGATCGAGCCGGACCGTGCTCTGCCTGGCCTCAAGATCACGGCGCTCGCCCGCGTCACCGGCAAGACCGGCGTGGAGATGGAAGCGCTGACCGCCGCCTCGGTCGCTTGCCTCACCATCTACGACATGGCCAAGGCAGCGGACCGTGGCATGGTGATTTCCGGCATCCGGCTGGTCGAGAAGACCGGCGGCAAGTCGGGCGACTACAAGACGGGTGCCTGATGGCGCTGGTTTCGGTAGCCGAAGCGCTCGAACGCTTGCTCGACGGCGCGGCGCCATTGCCGGGCGAAATCATTCCGTTGGCGGAAGCGGCCGGGCGTGTCCTGACGGAGCCGGTTGTAGCTCTACGCACGCAGCCGCCTTTCAACGCCTCGGCGATGGACGGCTACGCCGCGCGTTCCACCGATGTCGCGTCAGTGCCGGCGCAACTTGAGGTGATAGGTATTGCGCCTGCAGGGCGCGGCTTTTCCGGAACCGTCGGAGATGGCCAGGCCGTTCGCATCTTCACCGGCGCGCCGGTGCCCGAAGGCGCCGACACCATCGTCATCCAGGAAAACGTCCGCGATCTTGGCAACCGCAAGGTCGAGGTGACTGAGCCGACCGCGGCAGGACGCAACATCCGCCGCGCAGGCCTCGACTTCGGCCAGGGCGACGTGCTGCTCAAAAAGGGTCGCGCGCTCGATGCGGCAGCCCTCTCGCTGGCAGCGTCGGCCAACCATCCTGCCTTGAGTGTCGTGCGTCGGCCGCTGGTCGCGATCATCGCCACCGGTGACGAATTGCTGCCGCCGGGCAGCGCGCTTGGCCCCGACCAGATCATTTCGTCCAACGCCTATGGCGTCGCCGCAGCCGCCCAGTCGGTCGGCGCGCGAGCCCTCGACCTGGGCATCGCCGCCGACCGCGACGAGGCGATCGCCGCGCTGGTCAGGAAAGCGGTCGAGGCCGCCGCCGATGTCATCGTCACGCTTGGCGGCGCCTCGGTCGGCGATCACGACCTGATCCATGACGTGCTCACCGGCGAAGGCATGAAGCTCGACTTCTGGAAGATCGCCATGCGCCCCGGCAAACCGCTGATGTTCGGCCGGCTTGGCAATGTCCGCTGCGTCGGCCTGCCCGGCAATCCGGTGGCAAGCATCGTCTGCTCGCAACTCTTCCTGAAGCCGCTGCTTGCCCGGCTCGGCGGCCGCGATTACAGGCAGGACGTGCGAACGGCTAGGCTGGGTGCCGCGATGCATGCCAACGACCTCAGGCAGGACTATGTTCGCGCCATGGTGCGCGACGATGACGGCGCGCTGGTCGCGACCCCCTTCGGCATCCAGGACTCCTCGATGCTGCGGATGCTCGCCGACGCCAACGGCCTGATCGTGCGCGAGCCCTTCGCGCCGGCCGCAGAAGCCGGCGCCGAATGCAGCGTGCTTATGCTGCGGTAATACGTCGGCGCAGCCGATCGCCTATACGTCGACGCAGTCGATCGTTCATACGTAGACGAACTCGATAATAGTCCCTATTCGCCGACCAGCGTGCGGGTCAGGGGATGATCCGGATTGGCGAGACCATCGACAACATTGAAATGATGCCGATCCGGCTCGACCACTGAATCGGTAGCGGCGCCGAGCCCGGTCCAGATGTTGGCAAGCAACGCGCTCTGGCGCAGGAATTCCGAACGCTCGCCGCCGCCGACCCAACAGGTGATGCGGGCCCCCTGCATGGGCCGCAGCAATGCCGGGCTTTCGGTCAACGCTTCGCGCTCGTCGATATTCAGGGTTTCGTTCAGCGCCGTGAACATCAGCGGCCGAAGGTCGTGCAGGCCTGAAATCGAAACGACATGGCGTATGCGGCGCGCCACATCGGTTGACAGCGGTGAGGCCGCGGTCACCATCCGGCCGGCGAGATGTCCGCCGGCCGAGTGCCCGGCCAGCATCAGCGGACCATCGACCATGGCTGCCGCCTTCTCGATCGCGGCCGCGGCTTCGCCGACAATGCCGCTGATCCTGATCTCCGGGCAAAGCGTGTAGGAGGGCATGGCGACGGCAAAGCCGAGGCCAACCGCGCCTCCAGCCAGGTGCGACCAGGAACTCTTGTCCGACTCCATCCAGTAGCCGCCGTGGACGAACACAACGAGCCCTTTTGGCGCGGCAGGCGGGAGAAACAGATCGAGCCGGTTGCGCGGCGCTTCGCCATAGACGATATCGAGCCGCGCCCTGCCCTGCGCCAGCAGCTTTTCGCGAAATGCCTGCGCCGGGCCATCCCAGGCCGCAGGCCAACGGTCGCCGCCGGCGATATTGGCGCCGTTTGCATAGGCGTTGTCCCAGTCGACAATGCGGTGTCCCAGCACCAGTCCCTCCGCGATCAGGTCAATGTTGAATGGCTTTTGATTGACATAGTCGATTCAAAGTCAGGTAACGGTTGTTTTGACGGCGAAGCGTGCTTCTCGCCAGGCGCCGGTGCGCAAGATGTCTTCCAGCACGTCGACGGCATCCCAGACATCCCGGTAGCCGACATAAAGCGGCGTGAAGCCGAAACGAACGGTCGACGGCGCGCGAAAATCGCCGATCACGCCGCGCTCGATCAAGGCGCGCATCACCTGGTAGCCATGCGGATGGGCGAACGACACCTGGCTGCCGCGTTCGGCGCCGCGGCGCGGGCTTTCCAGCTCGAGACCGAAGGCGCTGCATTTGGCTTCGACAAGCCGGATGAACAGATCCGTCAACGCGATGCTTTTCTCGCGCACGGCCGTGACCTCGACTTCGTCCCAGAGATCCAGCGCTCCTTTCAGAGCCCGCATCGACAGCACCGGCTGCGTTCCGCACAGGAACCGCCGGATGCCGGGGCCGGCGGCATAGCCCTGCTCGAACGCGAACGGCCTGGCATGGCCCCACCAGCCACTGAGCGGCTGGCGAATGTCGCCGTGATGGCGGTTCGCGGCGTAGATGAAGGCCGGCGCTCCCGGTCCGCCATTGAGATATTTGTACGTGCAGCCGATGGCGAAATCGGCATTCGAGCCGTCGAGATCCACCGGCAGGGCACCGGCCGTGTGGCAGAGGTCCCAGACGATCAGCGCACCGGCCTCATGCGCCTTGCGCGTCAGCGCCGCCATGTCGCGCAGCCGGCCGGACTTGTAGTTGACGTGGTTTACCAGGATGACGGCGACGCGATCGTCGACCAGTTCCTCGATCGTCGCGGCATCGACACCTTCGAGCCGCAGCACCGTGCCGGGTCGCGTCGAAGCCACCCCTTCGGCCATGTACAGGTCGGTCGGGAAGCTGTCGCCCTCGGCAACGATCACCGAGCGCTCGGGACGCATTGCGAGTGCCGCATGCAGGACCTTGTAGATGTTGATCGAGGTCGTGTCGCACACCACGCTCTGGCCCGGCGCGGCGCCGATCAGACGCCCGAGCCGGTCGCCGAGCTCCACAGGCATGTCGAACCAACCGGCGGTATTCCAGGCGCGGATAAGGTCTCGCGCCCATTCCTGCTTCGCGGCCGTCTCGATCTCGCTGAAGACATTGATCGAAGCAGCGCCCAGTGAATTGCCGTCGAGGTATATAATGCCCTCCGGCAAGACGAAGCGATCGCGCATTGCGCGCAGCGGATCCGCGGCATCCATCGCCTCGACTTCAGCGAGATCGGGAATTCCCTTCATTATGCCACCGCCTCCCATTTCGACCCGGCGCCGCTCAGGGCAGGCCAAGGGCGGTTGTCTCACCACCGCTGGCGACAGGGCAAGAACCTTTCGTCCTATGTTAGCTGGTCCATAGACGGCGAAGACCACGGGCCGGAATCATCGCCAGGTTGGCATTTTGGGTTCGTTTCGTTCACGGTGCAGAACGCGCAACGAGCAGTGGACGCGACCCCACCCGGCACTTTCGTGATGGTGTCGCCTCTTGCTCCAGCTTAAGGACGGGCCGCAAAATCGAGCGGAATCAATGCCGCCGCCCTGCGAAGGGCGGCCAGGGCACCACCCGATGCAACATTGTTTCGGCAGCCTTAACAAATTCATTAAACTTTAAACGGTTGCGGAACACAACTGGAACAGATAGTGTTTGTTCTGGGTTTGTTTTTCTGATTCTGGTTTGAGAACCCATGGGGGCCGCCAATGCTGACGCGCAAACAACATGAACTCCTGATGTTCATCCATGAACGTCTGAAGGAGAGCGGGATTCCTCCATCTTTCGACGAGATGAAGGAGGCGCTGGACCTTGCCTCGAAGTCCGGTATCCATCGGCTGATCACGGCGCTGGAAGAACGCGGCTTCATTCGCCGGCTGCCTAACCGGGCGCGCGCGCTTGAAGTGCTGCGGCTGCCCGACTCGATCGCGCCTGGCCTGAATGCCGCGAGGAAGTTTTCGCCGAGCGTCATCCAGGGCGGCCAAGGCAATCTCGGCCGTCAGCTCAAGCCGGCAGCCACCTCGCGTACGCCGACCCCCAGCAATGACGACGACGTTGTTTCGGCCGTATCGATTCCGGTGATGGGCCGCATCGCCGCCGGTGTGCCGATAGACGCCATCCAGCACCAAACGCATTCGATCACCGTGCCCCCGGATATGATCATGGGCGGCGAGCATTATGCGTTGGAGGTCAAGGGCGACTCGATGATCGAGGCCGGCATCTTCGACGGCGACACCGTCATCATCCGCAATGCCAACACGGCAAGCCCGGGCGAGATCGTGGTGGCGCTGGTCGACGACGAGGAAGCGACGCTCAAGCGCTTCCGCCGCAAGGGTGCCTCGATCGCGCTCGAGGCCGCCAATCCGGCCTACGAAACCCGCATCTTTGGGCCCGACCGGGTCAAGGTCCAAGGCAAGCTCGTCGGGCTTATCCGCCGCTACTGAATCTATTGGGCTGGTGGCGAAGACTTCGCTTCCGTCCTCCCGGGCTTTTTGTAAGGCGGCAGGCCCCTCGCCTCGCGGGTGTATTTCCGTTGTTCGTGCCAGGGCCGGTATGGCTTTTCGACCGCGTAGCGGACGTTTGGCCGCGCGGTTGCCGATTGCGGGTCGAAGAAGACGGCCGCACTGCCGTCACGCGCCAGCTGGCGCTTGGTGACGACAAGCACACGCGGATCGCGGCAGGGATTGTAGGCTGTGGCGTCGTTGATGACGATGAGGTCGGCAAAGCCGCAGGCCGGCCGGGCGCTGTCACGGTTTTCGGCGAGAGCGACGATTGCGCCGGAAGGATGCCGGCCGATGCACAGGTCGCCGGTGCAGTAAAAGGGCGAGCCAGGCGGCAGGTCGACGGGATCGGCGATGTCGAGAGCGTCTTTGGAAAATGTCTCCGGCGGCACGATTGCTTCGGCCTTCAGCGCCCGCTTCCAATTGTCCGTGGTGAACTCATTGGAGCGTGCGCGGTTGACGGCAAGCTCGCCGCCGCCGATCGGCATCGCCACCAGATGCGCATCCTCCGAGATAAGCACGTCCGGCGTTCGGACATGCGGGATGACCAGCAGGGCAGCGAGCGCGAACGGCATGGCTGCCAATCTGAGCCAGGTGGTGGCCATGGTCGCGATGACCAGCGCGATCGTCGCCAGCAGCACCGACTGGATCGAGATCAACCCGACGGCATCGACCGGTGAGCGCTCGGAGATCCACGCCGAAATGGCGATCATCGCCGTCAGGCCCTTGCCCATCACATAGAGAAAAGGACCGTCGAAGCCGAAGGGCATGGCCAGCGCGCTCAATACGGCGAACGGCATGACGACCAGCGAGACGATCGGCATGACCGCCAGATTGGCCAGCAGGCTGAGCGGTGACACTCGCTGGAAGTGCCAGATCGCGAACAGCAATGTCGCGCTGCCCGCGATGAGCGATGTTATGGCGGCGGCGCCCGCACCAACCGCCAGTTTCCGCGATATGAACCCGAGGAACGAACGCTTTACCGGCGGCGCGGTCGTTTTGCCGGCGCGATAGTCGGCGAAGCCGGCATAGGCACCGACGAGCGCCGCTGTGGCGGCAAAAGACATCTGGAAGCTCGGACCGACCACCTCGTGCGGCGAGACCAGGATGACGGCGATGGCCGAGATCGCCAGGTTGCGCATCGTCAGCGCCGCGCGGTCGAAGAGCACGGCGACCAGCATGACCGCCAGCATGATAAAGCTTCGCTCGGCTGCCACCACGATGCCGGAGATTACCAGGTAAGCGGCGATCGACACCAGCGCGATTCCAGCGGCATATTTCTTCACCGGCCGGCGCGACGAGAAATCCGGAAACAGCGCGAAGGCGCCGCGCAGCAGGACCATGATCGTGCCGGCGACCAGCGCCATGTGCAGGCCGGAGATCGAGATGATGTGATAGATGCCAGTGCGTCGCATCGACTCGTTGATTTCCTCCGGAATGCCGGCGCGCACGCCGACGATAAGTGCCGCTGCAATCTCACCTTCGGAACCACCGATGGCATCCCTGATGTGGTCGGCGATCCCTTCACGCGCGTTTTCTATGGCCGATGCGATGCGCGCGCCGAACGGCGCCCTTGTTGGCGCAATCGAGGTCGGCGCAATCAGCTTTGGATCGCCCAGGAAAAAGCCGCTGCCGCCGATGCCGGTGAAATAGCTGTCGAAGGAGAAATCGTAGCTGTCAGGCCGGACCGGGCCTGTCGCCGGCAGCAGCTTGGCGTAGCCGGTCAGCATCGACCCCGCCGTCATGTCGGGCGGGATCCTGTGCGCCGACAGCCTGATGCGAGCTGGCGCATAGCGCAGCGTCGGATGTGCCGTGGACATGAGATCTATGGTCAGTCGGACACGGCCATTGGCCATCGCCTCGGCGGTGACAAGGCGGCCCGTCAGCCGCGTCTGGATTTCGGACCCCAGCATCGGCGTCGCCATCCGCCAGGTCTCCACCTTGGCCGCGAGAAAGCCCAGGGCACACAAAAGGGTTGCCATGAAGACAAGGTGCGTTCTCTGCCGGGAACGAGAGATCGCCGCGCAGACAGTCATCAGAGCCACCGCCGCAAGCGGCCTGTAGAGATCGGGCTCGGTGCTCAGCGAGAAGTAGTAGATGACGCCCGCGGCCAGGAACACCGGCACCAGCAGGAAGCCGACGCCGCGGTCGAGCTCAGTGGCGGCGGCGACGGCAATGCTCCGGTACAGCGCCGAAAGCGAAGCGCGCCCAAGCTGTTTGCGGATTCGGCCGATGGTGGCCGTTGGCAAGGCTGGCTCTAGTGCACCACCGCCGGGTGGCGAAAGTTCGGCTGGTGCACGCGGTTGCGGAAGCTGGAATGGCACTGCCTCCGTGGGCGTGACATGGGCAAACATCAGGCGTTCGCTGACGCCAGCTGTCGTTGTCTCGCCCTCCTCCGCACCACGGCCAGGTCCAGCCATCGGGTCTGCCCCTTGCGCCCCAGACCGCCTATGCTACATGAACGCCAACTGCGCGAAAGCCCGCGCAAAATATGCCGTTCCAGCGCAAGCCTGAGAGTCCCATGTCCGACAAGGTCGTCACCCGTTTTGCCCCCTCGCCGACAGGCTACCTGCATATCGGCGGCGCGCGCACAGCGCTGTTCAACTGGCTTTATGCCAAGCATACCGGCGGCACGATGCTGCTGCGCATCGAGGACACCGATCGTGAGCGCTCCACCGAGGCCGCAACCGCCGCCATTCTCGACGGGCTGACCTGGCTTGGCCTCTCCTGGGACGGCGAAGCCGTCTCGCAGTTCGAGCGCGCGCTGCGTCACCGCGAAGTGGCCGAAGAGCTCGTGCGCATCGGCAAGGCCTACTACAGCTACGAGACGCCGGCAGAGCTCGAGGCAATGCGCGAGGCAGCCAGAGCCAAGGGCCTGCCCCCGCGCTACAACGGCCAGTGGCGCGACCGCGATCCCTCCGAGGCGCCCGCGGGCGTCAAGGGCGCGATCCGCATCAAGGCGCCGACCGAGGGCGAGACGGTCGTGCACGATCGCGTGCAGGGCGAGGTGCGCTTTCCCAACAAGGATCTCGACGACTTCATCATCCTGCGCTCGGACGGCAACCCGACCTACATGCATGCCGTCGTCGTCGACGACCACGACATGGGCGTCACCCACATCATCCGCGGCGACGACCACCTGACCAACGCTGCCCGCCAGACGGTGATCTACAACGCCATGGGCTGGGACGTGCCATCGATGTCGCATATCCCGCTGATCCATGGCGCCGACGGCGCCAAGCTGTCGAAACGGCACGGTGCGCTCGGCGTCGAGGCCTATCGCGCTATGGGCTATCTGCCGGAGGCGCTGCTCAACTATCTGGCCAGGCTCGGCTGGAGCCATGGCGACGACGAGGTGATGTCGATCAAGGATATGATCGCCTGGTTCGACATCGGCGACGTCAACAAGGGCGCGGCCCGCTTCGACTTCGCCAAGCTCGAGGCGCTGAACGGCGTCCATATGCGCAAGATGGACGATCAGGCGCTGTTCGATATCTTCGTCGCCACCTTGCCCTATCTCGAAGGCGGCCCCGCACTTGCGGCAAAGCTCGATGACAGGCGAAAGGCGCAGTTGCTTGCGGCCATGCCCGGCCTCAAGGAGCGGGCCAAGACTCTTGTGGAATTGGTCGACGGCGCGGCTTTCCTGTTTGTCGAGCGGCCATTGCCGCTGGACGAGAAGGCAGCGGGCTTGCTCAACGCGGATGCGCGCGTGATTTTGCGCGGCGCGCATGGCGCATTGTCTTCTGTCCAGGGCGAGTGGAGCGCCGCTTCGGCGGAGGCTTCGATCCGCGAGTTTGCCGAAGCCGGTGGGCACAAGCTCGGCGCCGTGGCCCAACCGCTGAGAGCCGCGCTGACCGGCCGCAGCACCTCGCCCGGCGTGTTCGACGTGCTTGCCGTGCTGGGCCGTCAGGAAAGCCTGGCGCGCATTGCAGATCAAATCGATTAGGAGCGAACTGGCCCAAGAAGATTGGCATTGAAAGGTGTGTTTCGCAGTGCAACATTAGGTCTTGGCCCAATCTGGCACGCACCTCCTAAAAATGCGGTGGCGAGTTCGCGCATTCCGGTGACTTCGACGCGTGTCGTTTGCAGGAATTGCCTTGCCGGCATGAGGATACAAAAGGAGTTTGAGAATGAGCGAAGCTGCGACAAAACTGGAACCGGGCAGCAAAACGCGCGAGTCGACCGCCAGGCTCGAACTCGCCGGTAAGACGCATGAATTGAAGGTGCGAAGCGGGACGGTCGGGCCGGACGTCATCGACATCGGTTCGCTCTACAGCACCACCGGCGCCTTCACTTATGATCCGGGCTTCACCTCAACTGCCAGTTGCGAGTCGGGGATCACCTTCATCGACGGCGATGCCGGCATCCTGCTGCACCGTGGCTTCCCGATCGACCAGCTCGCCGAGCACGGCGACTTCCTCGAGGTCTGCTATCTCCTGCTCTACGGCGAGTTGCCGACCAAGGCCCAGAAGGACGACTTTGATTATCGCGTGACCCGCCACACGATGGTGCATGAGCAGATGTCGCGCTTCTTCACCGGCTTCCGCCGCGACGCGCATCCGATGGCGGTCATGTGCGGCGTGGTCGGCGCGCTGTCGGCCTTCTATCACGACTCCACCGACATCTCGGACCCGTACCAGCGCATGGTCGCCTCGATGCGCCTGATCGCCAAGATGCCGACGATCGCGGCGATGGCCTACAAGTACCATATCGGCCAGCCCTTCATTTACCCGAAGAACGATCTCGGCTTCGCCGCCAACTTCCTGCACATGTGCTTTGCCGTGCCCTGCGAGGAGTACAAGATCAATCCGGTGCTGGCGCGTGCCATGGACCGCATCTTCATCCTGCACGCCGACCACGAGCAGAACGCTTCGACCTCGACCGTTCGCCTTGCGGGCTCTTCCGGAGCCAACCCCTTCGCCTGCATCGCCGCAGGCATCGCCTGCCTGTGGGGTCCGGCGCATGGCGGCGCCAACGAGGCGGCGCTGAACATGCTGGGTGAGATTGGCCATGTCGATCATATCCCCGAGTTCATTGCCCGCGCCAAGGACAAGAACGACCCGTTCCGCCTGATGGGCTTCGGCCACCGCGTCTACAAGAACTACGATCCGCGCGCCAAGATCATGCAGAAGACCGCGCATGAGGTGCTGGGCGAGCTCGGCATCAAGGACGACCCGCTGCTCGACATCGCGATGGAGCTGGAGAAGATCGCGCTCACCGACGAGTATTTCATCGAAAAGAAGCTCTACCCGAACGTCGACTTCTATTCCGGCATCACGCTGAAGGCGCTGGGCTTCCCCACCACAATGTTCACAGTCCTCTTCGCGGTCGCGCGCACCGTCGGCTGGATCGCCCAGTGGAAGGAAATGATCGAGGATCCGCACCAGAAGATCGGCCGCCCGCGCCAGCTCTATACCGGCGCCACGGAACGCGACTACGTGCCGATTGCGAAAAGGTAAGTAAGTAGAGAATGGTGAGTAGTGATGAGGGCGAATAGCTTCGCGCACTCACTACTCACTACTCACTACTCCCCTTCTGATACACCCAATCACCACCTCCGCAGCGATCTCGCCTGAAGGCCTTTCGGTCGCCATGCGCGTCGCCACTTCGGCAAAGCCGTCCTTTTGCCAGGCGCGATAGGCCGTGTCGGCAAACAGCGCCTCGAGCTGCCTCGCCAGATAGTGCGACCGCACATATTGGTTGTAGCTTTCCGGCACGACAGGCCGATCGGCGATGAGATTGGGCAGGGCGGCGCTCCATACCGTGATCAGGCGCTGGGCCATCTGCATGACCGGATCGAATTTGTAGCACGAGATCATTGGCACGCCCGAAAGCGCCAGCTCGAGCGACACGGTTCCCGATGCGATCAACGCCGCATCGGCCTTGCCGAAGGCCTGCCATTTGCGCTCGGGTTCGACGATGATCTCCGGCTTTTCATCCCAGCGTGCAACCGAGGCCCTAACCAGATCGACGACATGCGGCACCGTCGGCAAAAGCAAACGCAACCGGTGTCCGCGCGCGCGCAAGGCCGACACCGTATCGCCGAACGGAACGACAAGCCGGCTTACCTCGCCACGGCGCGAGCCGGGCAGCACCAGAAGCGTCTTGACGCGGTCTTCGGAGAGGTCGCGCGGCTGGCTCTGCGCCTTGGCGGCGCCAAGCACGCCCGGATCCTGCGTCAACCGGTGGCCGACATAGGTGCCCGGCGGTCCGCCAAGGCGAGCAAGCGCCTTCACCTCGAATGGCAGGATACACAGAATGTGGTCGACATAGGGTTTCATCGCCACCGCCCTGCCCGGCCGCCAAGCCCATACGCTCGGGCAGACATAGTGGACGATCGGAATGGCCGGTGCTGTTGCGCGAACCTTCTTCGCCACGCGCAGCGAAAAATCCGGGCTATCGATGGTAACCAGGCAATCGGGCCGCTCGGCCGCGATCATCGCCGCCGTCTGGCTGATGCGGCGCATCAGCCGCGGCAGGTCGCGCAGCACCGCGCTGAAGCCCATCAGCGCGATCTCGCTGCCGTCGAACAACGGCGTCAGCCCCAGCTGCTGCAGATGCCGACCGCCGATGCCGACGAGCTCAACCTTGCGGCCGGTCGTGCGCTCGAGCGCCCGCACGATGTCGGCGCCGAGCAGATCGCCGGACTCCTCGCCGGCGACGATCGCGAGCTTGAGCGGCTTGTCAGCGACCATGAGCCGGCTCCCCATTGGCCAGCTCCGTTGCAGGCAGACCGACGACGAACAGGCCAAGCGCGTTCGCGCGCGCAAGCGTGGTCGGGCCTTCAAGAATCAGCGAACGGCCGGCCTCGACGGCTATGCCGGCAAGGCCTGCCGCATGCGCGGCCTCGATCGTCTGCGGACCGATCGAGGGCAAGTCGGCGCGCAATTCCTGGCCCGGCTTGGCGCATTTGACCAGCACGCCGCGCGCTTTGCCGGCCAACCTGCCATGGCCGCGCAATTCCCGCATCCTGTCGAGCAGGCCGGCGGTGCCTTCAATGCCTTCCAGCGCGACGGCCCGACCTCCGATCGCAATCGCCGCCTGGCCGATATCGAGCGCGCCAATAGCCTTGGCCGCCTTTCGGGCGGCCTCAATGTCGCGCCAGTCAGACTGATTTGGTCCGGCCGTCGTCAATTGACCTTCGCCGGCTGTCAGTTCCGGAACGACGTCATGCGCGCCGACGACCTTGAAGCCGCGCGTTTCGAAGATTCGGGTCAACACCTTCAGCAGACCATCGTCGCCGCGTCGCAATGCTCTAGCCAAGGAGGGAATTATCGCCAGCAGGCCAAGTGTCGGCCTTATCTTGCTCAGCCGCGGCCTGCGCTTGATCTCGCCGGCAAGAACAAGGTGCGTGATGCCCTTGCGTCTCAACAATGGAAACAGCAACCCGATGTCTTCGAGCGCGAGTCTTTCCTGATCGTAGGCCGCAAAGTCCGCCTCGCGGTCGACCTCACCCGCGGCGATGATGATGAAGGGTGCAAAACCATGCTTGACCAGACCATCGGCGACTTCGACGGGCAGGCTTCCGCCGCCGGCAATGATGCCGACCCTGGAGCCCGGCGCGAGTGCAAGCCCTGCTTCGGCGGGCTTAGCCCTCGTCATCGCCATTATCATCGTCGCCGCCACCCGTGAGCGATGGGACGGCAAAGTGCCGCTTGCCGCGACTGGTAATGAAATCGATGATCTTCATGGCCGTTGGCGACTCGGCGAATTCGGCCTTGGCGAGTTCCACATTCTCGCCCACGGTGCGGGAACGATCGAAAATCGCCCGATAAGCTTTGCGCAGCAGATAGATTTCGGAACGCGGCAGGCCGGAGCGCTTGAGGCCAATGATGTTCAAGCCGCGCAGGCTGGCTCGGTTGCCGACCGCGATGGCGTAGGGGATGACATCTCCAACGAAAGCCGAGCACCCGCCAAGAAAGGCATTGTCGCCGACGCGCACGAATTGATGAACGGCGCTCAGGCCGCCGATATAGACGTTGTCGCCTATCTCGCAATGGCCGCCGAGCGTCGCGCCATTGGCGAAAGTGGCGTTCTTGCCGACCACGCAATCATGGGCGATGTGGGCGTAGGCGAGGAAATTGCCGTTGTCGCCGACAGTGGTCTCGCCACGGCTGGAATCGGTGCCGACATGCATGGTGACGCCTTCGCGCAGCGTGCAGTTCTCACCGATGACCAGGGTGGTGCGCCCGCCCTTGTGCTTGGTGTTCTGCGGCGGCGCGCCGAGCGTCGCCATCGGATAGACCTTTGTCCCGGCCCCGATGGTTGTTGCGCCCATCACCGACACATGGCTGACCAGCTCGACACGGTCGCCGATGATTGAATCGGCGCTGATATGGCAGAAGGGTCCGATGCGGACGCCTTCGCCGATCTGGGCTCCCTCTTCGACGACCGAGGAAGGGTGGATGAATGTCTCGACTTTCATGAGCATTTCGAACCGTCAGCCGGTAACCATCATGGCCGAAACCTCGGCTTCGGCGGCTTTCGCGCCGTCAACCATCGCCTCGCAGGCGAATTTCAGCAGGTTGCCGCGTTTCTTGATCTTTTTGACATGGATCCTGAGCTGATCGCCTGGAACCACCGGTTTGCGGAATTTCGCATTGTCGATGGTCATGAAATAAACCAGCGAGGGCTTTTCCGTGTTGAGGCTGCGAATGCAGATCGCGCCGGCGGTCTGGGCCATGGCCTCGATGATCAACACTCCGGGCATCACCGGCTGCTGGGGAAAATGACCCTGGAAATGCGGCTCGTTGATGGTCACGTTCTTGATGCCGACAGCGGATTCGTCGCCGTCGATGTCGATAATGCGATCGATCAGCAGGAACGGATAGCGGTGCGGCAGGAGCTTCATCAGCCCCATGATGTCGACCGCCTCTAGTGTCGTTGCCACCATGTCAGCCATTTCCGTCGCCTTGCTTGCGCGTCCTGGCCATCCTGCGCAGCATTGCTATCTCGCGCATGGCCTCGGCCATCGGCTGTGCCGGATAACCTCCCCATATCTCGCCTGCCGGCACGTTGTTCATGAATCCACTTCTCGCAGCAAGCTTGGCTCCCGGCCCGATGGTCAGATGATCGGCGAGGCCGACACCGCCGCCCATGGTGACGTTGTCACCGACGACGACGGAACCGGAAATACCCGAAAGCCCTGCTATAATGCAATTGCGGCCGATGCGAACATTGTGGGCGATCTGCACCAGATTGTCGATCTTGGTGCCCTGGCCGATGATGGTATCGGACATCGCGCCGCGGTCGACGGTCGAATTGGAGCCGACCTCGACATCGTCCTGAATGATGACGCGGCCGATCTGCGGCACGCGTTCAGGTCCCTTGGCGCCGCCCACGAAGCCGAAACCGTCCTGGCCGATCCTGGCACCGCCATGGATGATGACGCGGTTGCCGATAAGCGCGTATTGGATGCTGGCGCCGGGGCCTATGAAGCCGTCACGGCCGATCTGACAGGAACGGCCGACAACGGCGTGGGGCGCAATGACCGTGCCGCTGCCGATAGCCACACCGGGACCGATCACGGCACCCGCCTCTACAATCGCTCCTTCCTCGACATGCGCGGATGGATCGACAAACGCATGCGCCGAGATGCCGGTTTCCCCGGTCATCGGCCCCGGGGTCGCGGCGTGCGGAAACAACAGGCGCCCGACCATCGCGAAAGCCTGTTGCGGGCGCGGATGCATCAGCACCGCAATGCCTGGCGGCGCCTTGCTGGCAAAATCGGCAGGACACAGGACCGCGGCCGCCTTGAGCGACGGCATGAGCGCGAAATTGCGCTTGCCGTCGACAAAGACGAGCGCGCCGTCGCCACCCTCATTGGCAGGAGCCAGCGCCTCGATGGCAATTTCGCCCTGAGCGGAATCGACCAGGCTGGCGCCGGTCAGATTCGCGACCTCGCTAGCCGTGTACCGGCGTGAAGGCGCGAAGAACACCGGATCGGTCATTCCAGAAGCAATATCCAGCTGGGTCGGATCAGTCTAGTCCGGGCCGTCATGCGGCCCGGAACCATCGCGACCGCAAAATTAGAAGCGCGTCGCGATACCGAAGTTGAATTCCTGCACATCGTCGGTCGATTCTTTCTTGACCGGGATCGCGTAGTCGATGCGGATCGGGCCGAACGGCGAAGCCCACATCAGGCCGATACCGACCGAGGCGCGAAGCTTCATATCGGTCGATTCTTGTGCAACGGAGGTAATCTTGGTTCCGTAAAGGGTCGCAGCATCGGCAAAGACGGCGCCGCGCAAGCCAAAGCTTTCCGGAATAACCGGCAGCGGGAATTGAGCTTCGGCCGAAGCATTGAAATATGTAGTGCCGCCGAGATGGTCGCCCGTAAGCGGATCCACAGGGCCGATACCACCATACTCGAAGCCGCGGATCATGCGATCGTTGCTTTGGAACTGGTCGAAGATACGCAAGCCATTGTCGCCGTAGCCTGCAATATAGCCAGCACCGCCCGAGACGAGACCGACAAGGTCAAGCTGCTCTGACAATGTTTGATAGACGCTTGCCCGGCCAGTCACCTTCACCCACTTGGCATCGCCGCCGAGACCGGCAAACTCTGTCGCGCCGGTAATGTAAAGACCCTCATGCGGGTTCTTCATGTCGTCGATGGTGTTGTAGGTCAGGCCAAGGCTGACCGACGACTTCAACCACGCACCCTGATCGATGGCATCTACAATGGCCTGCGAAAGGTTGCAGTCGCCCTCAACACCGTCATTGTTGTCGTCGCAGTTGTCGAACTTATACTTCTCTTGCGAGATATTGTACGCCAGCTGCGTCGAGATGCTGTCGGTGATCGGCAGGCCGAATCGGATCGTCGCGCCCGTCGTGTCCGTGTCATAGTGATCGTATTCGCGGGTCGACTTGTAGATGTCGAAGCCTGCGGCGATGCGCCGGCCGAGGAAGTACGGCTCGGTGAAGGAAAGGGCGTAGTCGCGCGAATGCCTGCCGCCGCCGGCCGACACCTTGATGTACTGGCCGCGACCGAGGAAGTTGCGTTCGGTGATCGAGCCTTCAATGGACGGTCCGGGCGTGTCGCCGCCGGTCGAATAGCCGGCGCCGACCGAGAATTCGCCGGTCGACTTCTCAACCACGGTGACCACGAGCACCACCTGGTCGGGAGCCGAGCCCGGAACCGTCGAGATGTCGACAGACTGGAAGTAATCAAGGCTTTCCAGCCGCTTCTTCGCGCGCTGGATGAGGACCTGGTTGAAGGCGTCGCCTTCGCTGACATCGAACTCGCGCCGGATGACATAGTCGCGCGTGCGGTCATTGCCGCGGATTTCGATGCGCTCGACATAGGCCTTGGTGCCTTGGTCGATGGTGTAGACGACCGAAATGGTGTGGTTCTCGAAATTGCGATCGCCGCGCGGCGTCACCTGGGCGAAGGCATAGCCCGAGCCCGCGACCTTCTCGGTCAAGCCGACAATCGAATCCTCGACATCCTTGGCGTTGTAGACGTCGCCCTTGTGGGTTTCGACCGTGGATTCCAGCGCCTTCGAGTCGACCTCGGGGATGGTGCTTTCCACGCTTACGTCGCCGAATGTGTAGCGGTCGCCTTCCTGCACGGTGATGGTGACCGTGTATTTGTTGGTCGTGTCGTCGAGCTCGCCGACGGCCGAGACGACCTGGAAGTCGGCATAGCCGTGATTGTAGTAGAAGCGGCGCAGCAGCTCCTGGTCGGCGCGCAGCTTGTCCTCGTCATAGACGTCGTCACGCAGCACGAAGGACAGCCAGGACGAACGCTTGGTGTTGATGACATCCGACAGGCGGCGGCTGGAATAGGCGTGGTTGCCGACGAAATTGATTGCCGCGATCTGGGTGCGGCCGCCTTCGTTGATGTTGAAGACCACGTTCACGCGGTTGTCGCCGAGATCCATGATCTGCGTGGTCACGGCGGCGTCGTCACGGCCAATGCGCTTGTAGGCGGCCTTGACCGCCTCGACGTCGGCGTCGAGCGCCTGCTGCGAGAAGGTCGCGCGCGGCTTCAGCTGGATAGCGGCCTGGAGCGCGTTGTCCTTCAGCTTCTTGTTGCCCTGGAACAGGACCTGGTTGACGACCTTGTATTCGGAAACCTTGACCACCAGGCTCGAACCGACCTGGTTGATCTGAACGTCCGAGAACAGCCCGGTGCCGAACAGCGCCTTGACGGCGTCGTCGATATCGGAGCTGGAGAAGGGCTTGCCCGGCTTGATTGCGATGTAATTGCGGATGGTCTCCGCATCGACCCGCTGGTTGCCGCTGACCTCGACACGCGAAATGACCGCGGCCTCGGCCACCGACGTGGCAGCGAACTGCACTGCGAGCGCGCCTGGCACGACCAGAGCGGCGGACAAAGCCGCCGCGGAAGCGGCGCTCAGAAACTTGGATGCTGCCTTCATCGGGCTTTTGTACCTTTTTCTCGTAGTCCCCACGGCGAGAAAACCGGACGTGCGGTATTTTCCCTTACCGTATTAACCGGATTTTCCCTACACGCAAGGCTCCCGGTTAATTTGTATTTACTTAACCGTACCGCGTGGCTTTCGCGTCACGCATATCCCCACGCATGGTAAACGGCATCTCAATGCAACCGGCGCTGAAGCCAAATTTCTTCATGATTTCAGCACCCAAACAGATCGTTCCAAAAAACGAAGCCCATGAACCCGAGAACCAGGAACAATCCGGTCCGATAGGCCATCTCCATCGTCCGCTCCGAAACGGGCCGCCTTATGACGGCCTCCACGCCGTAGAACAACAGGTGGCCGCCGTCGAGAGGGGGAATCGGCAGAAGATTGAGAAATCCTATTCCGACTGACAGAAATGCAACAAGCTGCACCAGCCATTCGAAGCCGAGCTTGGCCGCCTGCCCCGACATCTTCGCGATCTTGATCGGACCGCCCAGCTGGCATTTGTCCTCCCGCCCAAGCGCAAAGCGCTGCAGGAACTGGCCGGTACGCTGGATCACGTGCCCGGTTTCCTCGACCGCCGCCACCACGGCGCCCGCCGGCGTATAGGAGATCAGACGCGGCTGGCCGAGCTCGGCGTTGTTGACGACCCCGATAACCGCCACCTTGACCTTGTTGCCCAGCGCATCCTGCTGCTCCATGGGCTCCGGCGTCGCCGTGACGGCGATTTCCTTGCCGTCGCGCAACATGGTGAAGGTGATGGCGTCGCCTGCCCGGCCTGAAACCAGCCGCTGCACGTCGGCGAAGGTCTCTACCTTGCTGCCGTCGACCTTGACGAATCGGTCGCCCGGCTGGATTCCGGCTTTCTCCGCCGGGCTGCCCGCGGTGACCTCGGCCACCGTCGGCTCCAGGACCGGACGGCCATAGAGGGAAAACAGCACCGCAAACACGGCAATGGTCAGCAGGAAATTGAACAGCGGCCCGGCAACGACGGTAGCGGCGCGCTTCCAGATCGGCTGCGTGTGGAAGGCGACCTCGCGCTCGGCTTCGGTCAGTGATTCGATCTCTTCGGTGCTCGGCTGGCTCGACGTCGCATTCATGTCGCCGACGAATTTGACATAGCCTCCAAGCGGAATGGCGCAAAGTTTCCAGCGCGTCCCGCGGCGGTCGTAAAAGCCGAATATCTCGGGGCCGAAGCCGATGGAAAAGGCCTTGACGCCGATGCCGCACCAGCGGCCGACGAGATAGTGGCCCATCTCGTGGACGAACACGACCACGGTCAGCACGAACAGGAACGGCACGAGCGTACCAAGGACGAAGCCTTGCGTGCTGAAGACCGTGTGAAAGATGTCGTTCAAGTCATGCCCTCAAATTCGCCCGCGCGACACTCCGCCGCGACTGTGGCATCAATCCGGGCGAATCCGTGGCGCGCGCCGTTTTTCGCCTTGCCGCAACGTCGTTCAGTTCGGAAACAGCCCCAATGCCGGATGCTCGGCGCCCGCCGCGATCCAGCCAATGACGTACAGCGCGAACGCGGCCGCGACAAGCCCGTCGACCCTGTCCATGACGCCGCCATGGCCGGGAATGAGGTTGCTCGAATCCTTGGCACCGTGCCGGCGCTTGACCCAGGATTCGAACAGATCGCCGATCTGCGAAACGATCGAGAGCGCGAGCGCGACGAGGCCGAGCTGGACGAGATTGCCGGCGCCGGCCGCAATTGCCAGCAGCAGCCCGGCGACGACGCCGCCGGCCGCGCCGCCCAACGCGCCGCTCTGCGTCTTGCCGGGCGAGATCGACGGCGCGAGCTTCGGGCCGCCGACCGCGCGGCCGACGAAATAGGCCGCTATGTCGGTTGCCCAGACCACGGCGAACAGAAACAGAATCGCAATCAGGCCGGAATGGTTGCCGCCACGCAGATAAGCGAGCGAAAAGCCGGAAAGAGCCGCATAGGCCAGGCCGGACGCTTCCCACAACGCTGCCCCCTTGATGCGAGCGGCGACCGCCGCGACCGCTACAAGGATCGCGATAAGGAGCAGCAGCCACAAGGCCGGCAGGCCGCCGATCAGCGCGCCGATGAAGACCAGAATCAGCGCCTCAGGCAGGAAGCCGAGCGCCACGCCGTTCCCGGGGCGCGACATGCGCGTCCATTCATAGAAGATCAGCGCCGCGATTCCCGCGCAGAACAATCGGAACGGCAATCCGCCGAGCCAGGTGAGCGCAAGGGTCAGAGCCGCCATCACGATTGCCGAGATGACGCGCTGCTGGAGATTGCTCATGCGTGGCGGCGCCTAAAGCGCGACATCGCGGGCGGCAAGCCCGCCGAAGCGTCGTTCACGGCCGGCAAAGTCGCGCAAGGCATCGGCCAGATGCTCGCGGCTGAAGTCCGGCCAATAGCAAGGCAGGAAGACAAGCTCGCTATAGGCGGCCTGCCAAAGAAGGAAGTTCGATAGCCTGAGCTCGCCGCTGGTCCGGATCACCAGTTCGGGATCGGGAATGCCCTGGGTGTCGAGCGACGCGGCGAAGCTTTCCGCCGTGATCGCGTCGCTGGCCATGTCGCCGCGTGCGACGGCCTCCGCCAGCTTGCGCGCGGTGCGCACGATCTCGTCACGGCCGCCATAGTTGAAGGCGATGACCAGCGTCAGCGCCTCGTTGCCGGCGGTGAGCGATTCGGCCTCCTGCAGCAGCCCTCTGATATCGGGCTGCAATCCCTGCTTGTCGCCGATCACCTTCACCCGCACGCCATTCTGATGCAGTTCGGCAAGATCGCGGCGGATGAACAGCTTCAACAGGCCCATAAGATCGCTGACCTCGGATTTCGGCCGCGACCAGTTCTCCGAGGAAAAGGCGTAGACGGTCAGGTAGGAGACGCCGAGTTCGGGCGCCGCGCGGACCGTCTTGCGCAGGGCTTCGACGCCTGCGCGATGGCCGGCAAGGCGCGGCAGGCCTCGCGCCTTGGCCCAGCGTCCGTTTCCATCCATGATGATCGCGACATGCGCGGGCGTTGCCATGGTCTCGCTTTCGAGCCGGAAAACCCGACCCTAAACCTGCATGATTTCAGCTTCCTTATCGGAAAGCAGGTGATCGATCGTGCTGATCGTCTCGTCCGTCAGCTTCTGAACCTGGTCGGACCGCTTGCGGTGATCGTCCTCGCTGATGGTGCCGTCCTTTTCAGCTTTCTTGAGGAAATCCATGCCGTCGCGCCGGACGTGGCGGGCCGCGACGCGGGCGTTCTCGGCATAGCCATGCGATATCTTGACCAGTTCCTTGCGGCGCTGCTCGTTGAGCTCGGGCAGCGGAATCCTGAGATTGGTGCCGTCGACGATCGGGTTGAAGCCGAGATTGGCTTCGCGGATGGCGCGGTCGACCGCGCTGACCATGGACTTGTCCCAGACCGACACCGAAATCATGCGCGGCTCCGGCACCGTCACATTGGCGACCTGGTTGATCGGCATCGCCGTGCCATAGGCCTGCACCTGGACGGCATCGAGCAGGTTGCTGGAGGCCCGGCCGGTGCGCAGCGAAGCCAGATCGTGCTTGAAGGCGGCGATCGCCCCGTCCATGCGTCGCTTCAGGTCTTCGTACTCGCCACTCATGATCATCTCCTCGACCCGTTCGCCGGGTTCGCTGATTGTGTCGCGGTCCCGTCCGCGGTTCCGTAGTCGTTTTGCGGATCCGGGCCCCGATTATTTGTCCGCGACGACCGTGCAATGGCCGCCGCCCCTCAGAATATCGCCGAAACCACCTTTTTCGTGGATCGAATAGACGATTATCGGAATGTTGTTTTCGCGCGCAAGTGCAATCGCGGCTGTATCCATGATCGCAAGCCCGCGATTGATGACTTCCGCGTGGCTGATGCGTTCGAAGCGGACCGCATTCGGGTCTTTCTTGGGATCGGCCGAATAGACCCCGTCGACCTGCGTGCCTTTGAACAGCGCATCGGCGCCAATCTCCGCGGCGCGAAGGGCCGCGGCCGAATCGGTGGTGAAGAACGGATTGCCGGTGCCGCCGGCGAAGATGACCACCTTGCCCTGGTTCATATAGGCGGTCGCCTGGCGTTGGGAAAAGCTCTCGCAGAGCTCCGGCATGGCGATCGCCGAAAGCACGACCGCGTCGACGCCGATCTTGTTCAGCGAGGTGCGCAGCGCCAGCGAGTTGATGACGGTGGCGAGCATGCCCATGTGATCGCCGGTAACGCGGTCGCCGCCCTTGGAGGCAACGGCGACGCCGCGGAAGATGTTGCCGCCGCCGATGACGACGCCGACTTCGACGCCCAGCGCGCGGGCCTCGGCAATGTCGGCTGCGATACGGTCGACCACCGAGACGTCGATGCCGAAATGCTGCTCGCCCATCAACGCTTCGCCGGAAGCTTTCAGCACGACACGTCGATAGAGGGGCTTCACCGTCATCTGGGTCCTCGAATATCTCGGCGCGGCAATTTTGGAGGCAAAACCGCCCCCGCTTCATCCGGCGATGCTGTCATGACGGGTTGACCCGATACACGAAGGGCGCGGCGATGTCACGCCGCGCCCTCGTGCAAAATCCCAGGCTTTTTCGGTCAGCGGCTGGAGATGCTGACCGCCTCGCCTTCGATCACGACGGCAGGCGAATAACCGGCCGGCTTATCGCCGGTCACTGTACCGCCAGCCACCCGGACCTGAATCTCCGGCCCGAAGAACGAATGCGGGAACGGCGGCGGAACGCTGCTGACGGAAGCGAGCCGTTGACGGAGCTCGGGAGGAATAGAGAAATCCAGCGCGGCGAGATTATCCTGCAACTGGGCGAGTTTTGTCGCACCCAAGATTACCGCAGCGATCCCGGGCTGTGTGGCCACCCAGTTGAGCGCGACCTGGGCCATGCCGCGGCCAAGATCGGCGGCCACTCTTTCGAGTTCGGCCACGATCGCCCAGTTGCGGTCGCTGAACTTCTGGAAACCAGGATGCGTGGTGTTGCGAAAGCTGTCGAGCCGGCCGGCATGTCCAGCCTGTGTCGGCCGGTATTTGCCGCTGAGCAGGCCGTTTGCCAGCGGGCTCCACGCCATAATACCGGCGCCGTGGTGCGTGCCGAACGGGACGAATTCGTGCTCGATGGAGCGCTCGGCCAGTGAATATTCGAGCTGCAGGGCCGAGATCGGCTCATAGCCGCGCAGTTCAGCGATCGCTTGCGCCCGACCTGCGTACCAGGCCGGCACGTCGGAGAGGCCGATATGAAGCACCTTGCCCGCGCGCACCAGGTCGTCGAGCGTGCGCAGAACTTCCTCGGCCGGCGTCAGCCTGTCCCAGACATGCAGGAAATAGAGGTCGATATAGTCGGTTCCGAGCCGCTTCAGCGAAGCATCGACGGCGCGTATGATGTTCTTGCGGCCATTGCCGCCGGCATTCGGATTGCCCAGTTCTGAATTGAAGGTGAATTTGGTGGCGATCACCGCCTTGTCGCGCAACCCGCGCTCGGCGACGAATTCGCCAAGCCAGGTCTCGGCGGTGCCACCTGTGTAGAGATCGGCGGTGTCGAAGAAATTGCCGCCTGCCTCGACATAAGCGTCGAACATTGCGCGGGCTGTTTCCTTGTCCGCACCCCAGCCCAATTCGGTGCCAAAGGTCATCGTGCCCAGCGCCAGCCTGCTTACCCGCAGGCCGCTGTTGCCGAGATTGTAGTAGTTCATTGTCATGACATCGTCCTTTCCCGATCTTGACTCGTGCCGGCGTTCAATGGCCCGGAGTGGCCTTGACCCATGGGTTGCCGCGCTCATGCGTCATGCGGAATGTGAAGCCGTCGACCTTCCAGCCGGCAGCCGAACGCGTCAGGTGGTGCTCATAGGTGCCCCAGACTTCCCAGAGCGGGTCGCCATTGCCTTCCATCCGGTTCCAGGCATAGCCGTTCGACAGAACAATAGCGCCGTCGCCGTCGATTTCGACGTGATGATTGGTGCGCAGATGCAGACTGGTCTTGCCGCCCTTGAGATTGGCCGCCCAGGCGCCGATCAGGTCGTCGGAGGCGATGTTGGCCGCGGGTTGGCCGGACAGGCTGCTGAAATCGGCGGTGACGCGCTCGGCGAAATAGCCGCGGGCCAGCTTCCAGTCCTGCGCGTCGACGGCGCGGTCGATGGCGTCCGCGATCCGGATGACGGCGCGCTCGTCGGCAAGGGCCTGCCAGCCGGCCGGTTCGGCACCGCCGGCATCGACCGGCGCCAGCGCCAGTCCTGCCGCAAAAGTTAGATGTCTCAACGCGTTCATCTCGTCTCTCCTTGAGCTTCAGCTCCGCCGATATGTTGACCGCAATGTGGACCAGCTCACCGGCATCGATAAGATTGCATTGTTCGCAAAGACTGTGCGATATCGCTCATGAATGGACCGCGATCTGCTCACGCATCTGCCAGTCATCGTCGCCGTGGCGCGGCGTGGCGGCTTTGCGCTCGCCGCGGCCGAGCTCGGCATGAGCCCGTCTGCCGTCAGCCATGCCGTGCGGCTGGTGGAAGAGCGTATCGGCCAGCCGCTTTTCGCGCGCACGACGCGCAGCGTTTCACTGACAGAAGCCGGCAAGGCGCTGGTGGAGACGGCGGCCCCTGCCCTGCAGGACATTGCCGAGCGGATGGACCGCATCCGCGGCATCAAGGGCCGGCCGTCCGGCCTGCTCAGGATCAACGCCTCCAACATCGCGATCCCCCTGGCGGTCACGCCTGTCGTGGCGGCCATGGCCGAGCGCTATCCCGATGTGACGGTCGAGGTTTTCGCCGAGCAGGGACTGGTCGACATCGTCGGCGAAGGTTTTGATGCCGGCATCAGGCTGGGCGAAATGATCGCACAGGACATGATCACGGTCAGGATGACGCCGCCGTTCAAGGCCGTGATCGTCGCTTCGCCCGCTTACATCGGAAAGCGCGGACGTCCACGCAACCTGGCCGACCTCGCGAACCACAATTGCATCGGCTACCGGCTTGTCCGCGCCGGCGGTCTCTATCGCTGGGATCTGCACGAGGACGGCAAGGATATCGTCATCGAGACGCGCGGCACGGCCGTCGTCACCGATTCGCTTGGCGCCATTGACCTTGCGCTGGCCGGTGTCGGGCTCGCTTATGTGTTCGAGCCGCTGGTACGCGCCGATCTCGCCGCCGGGCGTCTGGTCCAGATCCTGCCGAAGACGGCGATCGAGGAGCCGGGCCTCTTCCTCTACTTCCCGCGCCGCGCGTCGATGGCGCCGAAGCTCAGGGCCTTCATCGATACCGCACAAGAAATCGGCCGGGCATCCATGCGGACACCCGACCGAGTCGCCTGAGCTCTGTAGCCTTGCTTTTGCTTCGGGCTATTTCTTGACTGCCGCCGCGACTTCCGCCGCGAAATCGGTCGTTTCCTTTTCGATGCCTTCGCCGAGCGCGAAGCGCAGGTAGGCGCTGATCTTGGCCGGAGCGCCGATCTCCTTCTCGGCATCCTTCAGCGCCTTCTCGACGGTGATGTCGGGATTGAGCACGAAGGCCTGCTTCAAAAGCACCACCTCTTCGTAGAACTTGCGCAGGCGGCCCTCGACCATCTTCTCGATGATCGCCTCCGGCTTGCCGGTCTGGCGCGCCTGGTCGGCGAAGATCGCCTTCTCGCGCTCGACCGCTGCCGGATCGAGCTCTTCCGTGGTCAGCGCCATCGGGTTGGTGGCGGCGACATGCATGGCGACCTGACGGCCAAAGGCGTTCGCCGCATGCTCGTTGCCGGTGGTCTCGATCGCGACCAGAACGCCGAGCTTGCCGAGGCCGTCGGCGACGGCGTTGTGGACATAAGTCGCCACCGCGCCGTGCGGCACGGTGAGCTTGGCCGAGCGGCGGAAGCCCATGTTCTCGCCAATCGTGCCGACCGCGTCCTTGATGGTGTCGGTGACCGACTTGTCGGAGCCCGGATACTTGGCCGCGGCAACAGCCTCGGTCGAGCCATAGGCGAGCGCGACCTTGGCGACGTTGGCGACGATTTCCTGGAAGGCGGCATTGCGGGCCACGAAGTCGGTCTCGGAATTGACCTCGACGACAGCGGCTTCACGAACGCCGGAATCGACGCCGATCAAGCCCTCGGCGGCAGTGCGGCCGGCCTTCTTGTCGGCCTTCGAGATACCCTTCTTGCGCAGCCAGTCGACGGCCGCTTCCATGTCGCCGTTGGTTTCGTTCAACGCCGCCTTGCAGTCCATCATGCCCGCGCCGGTCAAGTCGCGGAGTTCTTTGACCTGTGCAGCCGAAATGCTCATTGTCGCCTCTTTGTTTCAAATGCGCCGACGCACCATCGGGACTCGATGATGCGCTCGGCAGAAGCGCTTTAGCGCGCCAATTTATTGGAAAGATGAAGGCCGGTACCGGCCTTCCTTATCAAGCTTCCGGAGCTTCAGGGGCCGGGGTGTCGAGCGCCGGCTCGACCGGAGCCTCGGCCGAAGCGCCGATGTCGACGCCGAGCGCGCCCTGCTGGCGGGCGATGCCGTCGATGGCCGCCTTGGCGATCAGATCGCAATAGAGCTGGATGGCGCGGGCCGCGTCGTCGTTGCCGGGGATCGGGAAGTCGATCTTGTCCGGATCGCAGTTCGAATCGATGATGGCCACGACCGGAATGCCGAGACGCTTGGCCTCGAGGATCGCGATCGCTTCCTTATTGGTGTCGATCACGAACATCAGGTCCGGCGTCGAGCCCATGTCCTTGATGCCGCCCAGCGCCTTGTTGAGCTTCTCGCGCTCGCGGTCGAGGTTCAGGCGCTCCTTCTTGGTGAGGCCCTGGGCCTCGCCGGAGAGCGTCTCGTCGAGCTTGCGCAGGCGCTGGATCGAGTTCGAGATCGTCTTCCAGTTGGTGAGCATGCCGCCCAGCCAACGCGAGTTGACATAGTACTGGGCCGAGCGCTGCGCGGCGTCGGCAACGATGTCGGACGCCTGGCGCTTGGTGCCGACGAACAGCACGCGGCCGCCCTTGGCAACGGTGTCGGACACCTGCTTCAGAGCCTGGTGCAGCAGCGGCACCGTCTGCGACAGGTCGACGATGTGGATGTTGTTGCGGGCGCCATAGATGTAGGGCGCCATCTTCGGGTTCCAGCGGTGGGTCTGGTGGCCGAAGTGAACACCAGCTTCCAAAAGCTGGCGCATGCTGAAATCTGGCAGAGCCATTCTTTAGTTCCTTTCCGGTTGGCCTCCACGGACACAGGCATTTCGGACTTATGTCCTGATGCCACCGGAGGTTTCAGCCGGATTTCTCCCGGGCAGACACCAAAGTCCGTGTGTGGAATGAGCGCGCATATAGAGGGGAAGTCTCATAAACGCAAGCCGGGAAAACGCTTCAGCGTGCGGCGATCCGCGCGGTCAGCGTTTTATCTTGCCGTTCGGGACCCTGACGCGGCGAAAGACCGCGACGATTTCCTCGCGGCTGCATTCGATGGCGCCGAGCCGAACCGCCCGGTCGCGCTCGAAGCCGGTGATATCGTAATGCGGCGCCGATGTCTTGGGCGGTCCTTCGTAGGAGGAGCGCTTGAGGCCAAGCTCGGCGGCGAAGCGATGCAGCTCATCGGTGTCGTCGGCCAGCAGATGGCACCAGCGGTGGCCGGCCCATTTCCAGATCGCCGCATCGACATAGACCGCCATCAGGCGCACCGCACTCCATGATTCCCTCACATGGCGTGTCGCGGCCAGGCTCGCAACCCGGCCGCTTGCCGTCAGAGCGTTGCTACTTCGAAGCCGGGCAAGGCTTGGTCTGATCGAACAGCGACAGGTTGACCAGCTTGCCGGTCATCGAGAAGTCGCCATAGTCCATGACGAGGTCGCGGGTGATGCCGTTCTCGTGCAGCTTGAAGCTGATCCGGTATTCCGGCACCTCCTCGCCACCTTTGCCGGTATCGTCGAAATAGGCGATGTCGACCGGCCAGTATTTGTCGGAAGCGAGCTTGGCCAGCGCCGGCGCTTCCGGATCCGTCTTTTCCGCATCCGTCTTCTTGCCGACGATGACGGTGGTGGTCATCACCTTGTTGGCGTCCTCGGAGCCATCGAACAAATTGGTCTGGTAGAAATTCTCGCCCTTCTCGGCCTTGCCGATCAGCTCGACCAGATGCTGGGTCGGGAACTGCGTGGCCGCGAGCTCGAGGCTGCCCTTCTCGGGCTTGTCGATATCGACCTTGAGGCCCTTCGGTTCCCTGGTGGCCATGCCTTTCACCTCCTTGTCGAGGTTCTGGTCGACGAAGGATTTCGTCACGAAGGAAAAGGTCTTGCCTTCGGCGTCCTCGAAAGTCGTCGTCTGCTGGTCGGTCAGCCTGGTGTTGTCATTGGTGGCGATCTGGGTGACGAAACGGAACTTGACCGTATAGCCTTCACAGGCCGAGCCATTGAACTCATAGACCATGCGGCCGGTGATGCCGGTAATGCCCGAGCGGTCGGAGGCCTTGCTGAGCGTGAGATCGTAGACGGCGCGGTGCGCCTGCAGCGCGGGCACCGCAAGGGCGGGCGCCATCGGGAGTGCCGCCGAAAGACAAGCGGCGGCTAGAAAAAGGCGCGTTGCGCGCATGCGTTGCTCCGATCGTCGCGGCCGCGAGGCAGACCGCAGGGAAAGATGGTCCAGCTTAAAAAAAGTCGTGGCGGAAGCGAGGCAAA
Source organism: Mesorhizobium sp. WSM3224 (assembly GCF_000427725.1). GTDB lineage: Bacteria > Pseudomonadota > Alphaproteobacteria > Rhizobiales > Rhizobiaceae > Mesorhizobium. The sequence continues at coordinate 44,284 of NZ_ATYO01000005.1, forward strand.
AATAGCAATTTCGGCCCGGCCAACGCGGCGCCTTCCAGCAATAGGGAAAACCAATGAGCGAAACAATCGAAAAGCGGCTAAGCGATCTTGGCGTCACCATTCCGGCCGCCGCCGCGCCCGCCGCCAATTATGTGCCCTATTGCCGGACCGGCAACACGCTGTTCACTGCCGGCCAGCTGCCGCTGAAGGACGGCAAGCTGCAGGCAAGCGGGCTGCTCGGCCGCGACATCGACACCACCGCCGGCAAGGAAGGTGCTAAATTCTGCGCCATCAACATCCTGGCGCAGGCCAAGGCGGCGCTGGGCGATCTCGAAAAGATCCGCCGCCTGGTCAAGATCACCGTCTTCGTCGCCTCCGCGCCTGACTTCGTCGAGCAGCATCTTGTCGCCAACGGCGCCTCCGACTTCCTGGTCGCAGCCCTCGGCGAACGCGGCAAGCACGCCCGCTCCGCCGTCGGCACCGCCTCGCTGCCGCTCAACGCAGCGGTCGAGATCGAAGCGATCTTCGAAGTCGAGTGAGGCTTGAGATGACCGACCTGTCCTGGCTGATTGCGCGGCCTGTTGCGCATCGCGGCTTCCACGACATGAACAAGACGCGTTGGGAAAACACGCTGTCGGCCTTCGCCGCGGCGGCCGAGCGCGGCTATGCCATCGAATGCGACGTGCATATCTCGTCCGACGGCATCCCGGTCATCATCCATGACGGCGACCTGAAGCGGCTGACCGGGCATGACGGATTTGTCTGGCAACGCAGCGCGGCCGAGCTGGCGACCCTCAAGATCGGCGGCACCGAAGACCATCTGCCGACGCTCAAGGAAGCGCTCGACCTGATCGATGGCCGCGTGCCGCTGGTGGTGGAGCTGAAAGGCGTTCCCGGACATGACGCAGGCCTTGTGGCAAGCGTGGGCAGATTGCTCAAGCGCTATCAGGGCAAGGTCGCGATCATGTCGTTCGATCACTGGCTGATCCGCGATTTCGCCAAGGACGCGCCGGGCATACCGGGCGGGCTGACCGCTTACGGCAAGGAGAACCAGCTTATCGAGGCGCATTTTTCCATGCTTGCGCACGACCTCGCCTTCACGTCCTATGCCGCCGGCGACCTGCCGAACCCCTTCGTCAGCTTCGTGCGCGAAAAGCTGAAAATGCCCGTCATAACCTGGACCGTGCATGACCAGCCGGCGGTCGACCTCACCTTCAAATATGCCGACCAGATGACCTTCGAGGGTTTCGAACCCGAGCCGGTGAAGGTTGCCTAGAGCCGGATGATTTCAGGCCGTTTCGACCTGAAATCTGATCCCCCACTAAATCAATCTAGAGAGAGAGCATGATCCGGCCCGAAACCGCTTCGCACTTTTCGGCATCATGCTCTTGGACGTGCGCTGAAACGTGACTTGCAGCAGCCCCGAGGACGCTTAAATAAGCCGCATGGATCAAGGCGACGACGACGATGGACGGGCAGCGAACGCGGATTATGCGATCCGCGTCGCGGCAGGCATTGGCGCATTCACCTGCGAGGAATGGAACGGCTTTGCCGGAACCACGCGCAGCGACACAGAAAACGGCTACAATCCACTGGTTTCATTCGCCTTTCTAAGCGCCCTGGAAGATTCCGGCTGCGCTGTCCGGCGCACCGGCTGGCAGGGTCATCATCTGCGGCTGGAAACCGCGCAAGGCAGGCTTCTCGGCGCCGTCCCTTGTTACCTCAAATCGCACAGTCAGGGCGAATATGTCTTCGACCATGGCTGGTCGGATGCCTTCGAGCGCGCCGGCGGCCACTATTACCCCAAGCTGCAGTGCTCGGTGCCGTTCACGCCAGTCACCGGCCCCCGCCTGCTGGTCGGCAAAGGCCAGGATGAGGGTGCCGTAAGGGCCGGCCTGGCGGAGGGGTTGAAACTTGTGACCGACAAGCTCGGAGTCTCGTCCGCGCATGTCACCTTCGCCAACGAGCCCGATGTCGCGACGCTGGAAGCGGCTGGATTCTTGCATCGCACCGACCAGCAGTTCCATTTCTTCAACGAAGGCTTTTCGAACTATGACGATTTTCTCGCCACGCTTGCCTCGCGCAAGCGCAAGGCGATGAAGAAGGAGCGTCGCGAGGCGCTGGCCGACGGCATCGGCATCGACTGGTTGACCGGCAAGGACATCACCGAAAGCGCCTGGGACGATTTCTACGCCTTCTACATGGATACCGGCGGCCGCAAATGGGGCCGGCCCTACCTCAATCGGCAGTTCTTCTCGCTGATCGGCGAGCGCATGGCCGACGACATCCTTCTGGTGATGGCAAGGCGGAACGGCCGCTACATCGCCGGCGCCATCAACTTCATCGGTTCCGACGCGCTCTACGGCCGCAATTGGGGCTGCATCGAAGACCACCCCTTCCTGCATTTCGAGGTCTGCTACCATCAGGCGATCGATTTCGCCATCGAGCGCAAGCTCAAGGTGGTCGAGGCAGGCGCGCAGGGCGAGCACAAGCTGGCGCGCGGCTACCGGCCGGTGACCATGCACTCGGCGCACTACATTTCGCATCCCGGCTTGCGCAATGCCGTTGCCGACTATCTCAGGCGCGAGCGGCGCGAAGTCGAACGCATGGGCGAATATCTCGAAGGGCACACACCCTTCCGCAAGGACCTGGAGGAATAGCCGCCTCGGCCGCGCCCTGTCGAGAGCGGCCGACAGCACTGCGAACCCTTTGGCGGACTGTGCCGCGCCCTATTTCGCAAGCGAGTCGTTGCGCAAGAAACGCTTCCATCGGGCTCTCGTCGAAGCGGGCATGGTGGATCTCGCCTGAGCGCCTTGCCGCCCACCGGCGGCTTCGCTAAACCGGACGGCGAATGCAATTGGGAGCAGCCCGACATGGCCCAAGCCTATGATCCCGGCAACATCTTCGCGAAAATCCTGCGCGGCGAGATCCCTTCGCACCGCGTCTATGAGGACGACGCGGTCGTCGCCTTCATGGACGTGATGCCTCAGGGAACCGGCCACACGCTGGTGGTGCCGAAAGCGCCGTCGCGCAACATCCTCGACGCCGACCCGGCAACGTTCGGTCCGTTGTTTGCCGTGGTACAGAAAATGGCGGTGGCGGTGAAAAAGGCCTTCAACGCCGACGGCGTCACCATCATGCAGTTCAACGAGCCGGCCTCCGGACAGACAGTCTACCATCTCCATGTCCACGTCGTTCCGCGCTTCGACGGCGTGCCGTTGAAGCCGCATTCCGGCCAGATGGAGAAGCCGGAAGTGCTTGCCGAGAATGCCGGCAAGATCCGGGCAGCACTGGAAAACTGATCTGACAGCCGTTAGAGCAATTCCAGGAAAAGTGTGTAACGGTCAGGCTCGGCGTCCTCGCCGTAGCCTTCCGCCCGGAATTGCGTCAAAACAAAGAGATAGAGCGGTTCGCCGTTTCCGTGAAACGGTGAAACGCTCTAGCCGGCAGGCAATTTCGCCAATGCCTGGAAAGCCGTTGGCTCCGGTGGCGCGATAATCCTCTCCCTTATCGACTCCGCGCAGCCTTGCGGGCTGAGCAGCGACGTATCGACTTCCAGATCGTAGAGGCCAGGCTTGTGTACCTCCTCCTGCCAGAGGCGGACGGGCAGCGGTACGGGATCGTCGTCCGATCCTGTCACATATGTTGTGTCAGCCCCGCCCGCGGCGCGCCGTCGCAAGACCTCGTCGATCGGGCAGCGGACGCCGACGAACAGCACCGGCAGGCCGGCCAGGCGCCGGGCACATTCGGGAAGGATGTTCAGCGGTCTGGAATACGCATCATGGTGGCCGATATCGGCAACGACATTGAGCCCCAGTCGGCTGTGGGCCGCCATTGCGTCGTAAAGCGCGGCATAGAGGACCGGCACGAAGGCCTCGATGTCGGGGCGCTCGCCGCCGCCGGGACGCAGGCCGATCCCCGGTCGCAGCCGCGGCGGCGTGGCATGCGCGTAGGCGTCGACGCCGAGATTCATCCACACGCCATCGAATGTCTCCTGGATCGCCGCGGCAATGCTCGACTTTCCCGAGCGCGGCGGACCGTTGAGTATGATGATCTGTCCGGCTTCCAAGTAGCGGCCTCTCCAACGAAAAGGCCCCGTTTCCGGGGCCTTTGTATTTCAAGCGAGCGCTTGTCAGCCCTTGCGCGGCAGTTGCGGCACCAGGCTGCGCTTGTTGCCATCCTTGCCCTTGGGATCGTCCTTGCCCTTGGGCTCCGGCTTCTGCGCGACGGCCTTCTTGGCGACCGGCTTCTTGGCCACCGCCTTCTTCGCCTTCGGCGCGTCTTCCGGCTCTTCCTTCTTCGGCTGCACGGGCGACTCGTCGGCGAGCGATTCGAGCTTCAGGCCGGACTCGCCGGTCTCCTTCTTCTCGACGGTGACGCGCACCGTGCCGCCCTTCTTGAGCTTGCCGAACAGCACTTCGTCGGCCAGCGGCTTCTTGATGTGCTCCTGGATGACGCGGCCGAGCGGCCGCGCACCCATGCGCTCGTCATAGCCCTTGTCGGCCAGCCAGGCGATCGCGTCCGGCGACAGGTCGAAGGTGACGCCACGCTCGGAGAGCTGGGCCTCGAGCTGCATGACGAACTTCTGCACCACCTGATGGATGACCGGCACCGGCAGCGAACCGAACGGGATGATCGCGTCCAGACGGTTGCGGAACTCCGGCGTGAACAGCCGGTTGATCGCCTCGACGTCGTCGCCTTCGCGCTTGGTCGAGCCGAAGCCGATCGCCGCGCGCTGCGCATCCGACGCACCCGCATTGGTGGTCATGATCAAGATGACGTTGCGGAAGTCGATCTGCTTGCCGTTGTGGTCGGTCAGCTTGCCGTGGTCCATCACCTGCAACAGGATGTTGAACAGGTCCGGATGCGCCTTCTCGACCTCGTCCAGCAGCAGCACGCAATGCGGATGCTGGTCGACGCCGTCGGTGAGCAACCCGCCCTGGTCGAAGCCGACATAGCCGGGAGGCGCGCCGATCAGCCGCGAAACGGTGTGGCGCTCCATATATTCCGACATGTCGAAGCGGATCAGCTCGACGCCGAGCGAGGCAGCCAATTGCTTGGCCACTTCGGTCTTGCCGACGCCGGTCGGGCCCGAGAACAGATAGGAGCCGATCGGCTTCTCCGGCTCTCGCAGGCCGGCGCGCGCCAGCTTGATCGCCGAGGTCAGCGCCGTGATCGCGGTATCCTGGCCGTAGACGACGCGCTTCAGCTCGATGTCGAGCCCCTGCAGCACCTTCTCGTCGTCAGCCGAGACCGTCTTCGGCGGGATGCGCGCCATAGTGGCGATCGTCGCCTCGATCTCCTTGATGCCGATCGTCTTCTTGCGCTTGGCCTCCGGCACCAGCATCTGCGAGGCGCCGGTCTCGTCGATCACGTCGATCGCCTTGTCCGGCAGCTTGCGGTCGTTGATGTAGCGCGCCGAGAGCTCGACCGAGGCCTTGATGGCTTCACTCGTGTAACGGACCTTGTGGAACTCCTCGAAATAGGGCTTCAGGCCCTTCATGATCTCGATGGCGTCCTCGATGGTCGGCTCGTTGACGTCGATCTTCTGGAAGCGCCGCACCAAAGCGCGGTCCTTCTCGAAGAACTGGCGGAACTCCTTGTAGGTGGTCGAGCCGATGCAGCGGATGGCGCCGGACGACAGCGCCGGCTTCAGAAGGTTCGATGCATCCATGGCGCCGCCCGAAGTGGCGCCCGCCCCGATCACGGTGTGGATCTCGTCGATGAACAACACCGCGCCCGGATAGTCCTCGAGCTCCTTGACGACCTGCTTCAGCCGCTCCTCGAAGTCGCCGCGATAGCGGGTGCCGGCCAGCAGCGTGCCCATGTCGAGCGCGAAGATGGTGGCATCCTGCAGCACTTCCGGCACATCGCCCTCGACGATGCGCTTGGCGAGGCCTTCGGCGATCGCCGTCTTGCCGACGCCAGGATCACCGACATAGAGCGGATTGTTCTTGGAGCGGCGGCACAGCACCTGGATGGTGCGGTTGATCTCGCTGTCGCGGCCGATCAGCGGGTCGATCTTGCCAGCCCGTGCCTTGTTGTTGAGGTTGACGCAGTAGGCCGTCAGCGCGTCCTGCTGCTTCTTCTTGCCGCCCTCTTCCTGCGGCTCGGCGCCGTTCTGGCCGCCCTGCTCGTCCTCGGCGCCGCGCGGCGTGCGCGATTCCGAAGCGCCCGGGCGCTTGGCGATGCCATGCGAGATGTAGTTGACCGCGTCGTAGCGGGTCATCTGCTGTTCCTGCAGGAAATAGGCAGCGTGGCTTTCGCGCTCGGCGAAGATGGCGACGAGCACGTTGGCGCCGGACACTTCCTCGCGGCCGGACGACTGCACATGGATCACGGCGCGCTGGATGACGCGCTGGAAGCCGGCGGTCGGCTTCGAATCCTCGTCGTAGCCGGTGACGAGGTTGTCGAGCTCGGTATCGATATAGGTGAGAACCGTATGCTTGAGCTCGTCGAGATCGACGTTGCAGGCGCGCATTACGGCGGCCGCCTCGGTGTCGTCGATCAGGGCGAGCAGCAGATGTTCGAGCGTCGCATACTCATGATGCCGCTCGTTGGCGAATGTCAGCGCCTGATGTAGCGCCTTTTCCAGGCCTTGGGAGAAAGCCGGCATGTTACCTCACTTCTTCTCCATCACGCATTGCAGCGGATGCTGATTCTGTCGGGCGAAATCCATGACCTGGGACACTTTGGTCTCGGCCACCTCGAATGTGTAGATACCGCACTCGCCCACTCCATGATTATGAACATGAAGCATGATGCGTGTCGCGGCCTCGCGGTCCTTCTGGAAAAAGCGCTCCAGGACGTGAACGACGAACTCCATGGGCGTGTAGTCGTCGTTCAGAATGAGGACCCGGTAGAGACTGGGCTTCTTGGTCTTGGTTTTGGTGCGCGTGATGACAGCGGTGCCGCGACCGGGATCGTTGCGGTCTCCGTCACTTTGCATTCGCACCACGCCTACCGTGGCAGTCAAACCGATCGTCACGTAGTCCAGCCTTTTCGAATCCTCATGCGAGTTCAACATGTAGGTTCTCGATGAACGATTTTAAGCCCTTCTGTTTAGCTGACAATATGGCTAGGTGGGCAAACCTCAGCGAATTTCTCAATCGTGAATGCTGCAAGGTGCATAGGGTTGCGATCGGGCACGAAAAAACCCGGCCGCGTTTCCGCGACCGGGCCTCTTCGATTGGCCGGTTGGCCTTGTCGGATGTGATCGGGCGAAATTACTTCGCCTTGGCGACGACCGATTCGAACGGCTTGTAGGCTTCCTTGGCAAGCTCGGCATAGAGATTGCCGATCTTGCTGGCCTCGGCCACGAAGCTCTCATAGCTCTGCTTGGCGTAGTCGGTCTGGATCTCGACGGCCTTCTCGATCGACTTGGCCGAGAACAGCTTCTCGAAGGCGGCGCTGCCGGCCTCGAAGCTCTTCTTGGTGTATTCGCCGGCCTCGGTGGCAATCGCCTGCGCGCCCTTGGTGAGCGAGGCGAAGCTCTTCAGCCCGGTGTCAGCGAACTCCTTGCCGTATTTCGTGAAGTCCTCATGGGTCTGGGTCATTTCATTCTTCCCTTGGTTGAAACGCCCATTAGCCCCGGGCGCCCTTGTGCAATGCACCTCAACATATTGTGCGACGCACAAAAGTCAAGAATCCCTTGGCACGCAGGGGCTTCAGCAGCGCCGGCCGGTAAAATTCGATTAAAGAGAAGCTCGATTTGCCGAAAAATGGTGAACGCGCCGGTTACCATAAACGGATTGGTAACGCTGGGCGCGATAGCTTGGCTGAAAGCGGGGCAGGCACTCCCTCTGCCGCCTCCGGGGCAACGAAAATTTCAGGGTAGTAGCGGTGCGTCAGGCGTTGTCGGGATTCGTCTCCAGATCTTTCTCCCTCAAGGCAATCATGATCGCTGCGGTCGCGGTGACGGTTGTCGTTGCGGATGTGGCGTCGGCGATGGCTGCGAGGTCCTCGGCCATCGTAGTCGATGCCAAGACCGGCAAGGTGCTCTATTCGGCCGACGCCAACGGTCGGCGCTATCCGGCTTCGCTCACCAAGATGATGACGCTCTACCTCACCTTCGAGGCGCTGGCGAAAGGCAGGATCAGCACCAACACGCCGGTTCCGTTTTCCGCGCATGCCTCCGCCGAGGCACCGACCAAGCTCGGCGTGCGCGCCGGCGGCTCGGTTCCGGTCGAGACCGCGATCCTGTCGATCGTGACCAAGTCTGCCAACGACTCGGCGACCGCACTCGGCGAAATGCTCGGCGGCAGCGAGGACAATTTCGCCCGCATGATGACGGCCAAGGCGCGTCAGCTCGGCATGAACGGCACCGTCTTCCGCAACGCCAACGGCCTGCCCGACCCCGGCCAGTTCACCACGGCGCACGACATGGCGATGCTAGGCATCGCGCTGCGCGAGCACTACCCGCAATATTACGGCTATTTCTCGCAGCGCTCGTTCCTGTATGGCCGCCAGCGCATCAACGGTCACAACCGTCTGCTTGGCCGCATCAAGGGCGTCGACGGCATCAAGACCGGCTACACCCGCGCTTCGGGCTACAACCTGGTTTCCTCCGTTGCCGACGGCGACCGCCGCCTGGTCGCGGTGGTGATGGGTGGCGCTTCCGGCCGCAGCCGCGACAATCAGATGGCCGCGCTGATCAACACCTACCTGCCGCGTGCTTCGACGCGCGGCGGCGGCGATCTCATTGCCAAGGGCGGTGACAATCCGATCAAGACGCTGGCCAAGATCCTGTTGCCGAAGCATGACGCCCCGACTCCGGACGCAAAGCCGGCAGCTGATGACGCGGTCGTAGCCTCGGCCGACGACAGTGAGGACGACACCGAGCAGGTCGCCGAGGAGACCAAACCTGTGATCCAGGTCAAGAAGGTGAAGACAGTGGCCGCCATGGCGCCGGCTCCCAAATCCCAGGAGACCACATCCCAGGCGGTCACAGCCTATGCCGAACCAGCACCTGCCGCGCCGGAGATCGACCCGGTCAAGACGTCATCGGTGCCATCCGGCTGGGTGGTTCAGGTCGCATCCTCGCCCACGAAATCGGGAGCTCAGAGCCTGATCGAGCAGACCTCCAAGCAGGCGCCGAGGATCCTGGCTGACGCATCGGGCTTCACCGTCGCCTTCGACAAGGACGGCACCACCTACTACCGCGCCCGCTTCGGCGGCTTCGGCTCTAAGGACGCCGCCTGGAAGGCCTGCGATGCGCTGAAGCGGAAGAAAATCTCATGCTACGCCGTCGAGCAATAGGCGGCTGTTGAATCTCCCGGAAGGTACCGGCGTCGAAGGAGACTAATCGTGATTGGAGAGCAAGACGTCCTTGGCTTCATTGATCCGCGCCGCCAGGACAGACGTGCCGCCGACATCGGCGTTCAAGCGCTGCATCAGGCGGCGATGCGCCTTGCGGATATCCGCCGCGGCAGCCCCCGCTTCAAGACCAAGGACCTTGTAGGCCTCCTCCTTAGTCATGGCGCCCGCACCTGGCGCAACACCCAGCCCTTCGCCACTGTGCGGCTGCGCGTCCTTGCGCCAGACGGGAAAACGGCCGTCAAGATACGTCTCTAAAAGCTGGCGGCTCTCCATATCGGGGCTGAGCTCCCCATAAAGCCGGCGCAGATCCGTCAGCCCCATGGCGCCAAGCATCTTGCCTTCGTAACGACCGGCCAGGACAAGACCCTCGAGCTTGCCGCTGTCATGATCGAGGTCCATTTCGAGCGCGGCTGTGCGCACCGTCGAATGTTTGGACGCGGCGGCGCGTGCCGGAGGCCGCCTCGTGCGTATCCAGCCAACCCAGGCCAGCGCCGCGAGCAACAGCAGGCCTCCGATAAGGCTGCGGCCGAAGATCAGCATGGGTGCGCCGACCAGCCCCAAAAAGGCCGGCCCAAGCGACCTCAGGCCGTCGGCCATTCTTGCCGCGTCTGTGCGCACAAAGAGCATCGCGGCGCCGAAAAGCACCACGAGAATCGCTGCCAAAGCGAGGATCACGCCCATCGATTAGCGCCGCCATAGGGATGACTGAGCATAAAAAATGGGACCAAGGTCCGGCGCTTGCAAGTCCCACATCGGGCGAGCCGAAGGGCCAGCGCCGCGAACGAGGCGCCAAATGCATGTCGCCCAGAAGTGCGCAGCGGTTCTGGGACAACGACATGCATCAAACAAAGACTTAAAGCGCGTCGCTTGAATCTGTTCAGCGCGACGCGCTTTAAGTCGCGCTACAAGAGACCGAGTTCGGCGAGTTCCAGCCTCAGTTTCGGCGGCATTTCGGCTAGCGCCGCCCTGCCCTTGCCGAGATCGGCCGGCGCATCGGCGGGTTTCAGATAACGCCAGCCCTGGAAAGCGCGACGAGGTTGCCAGTCGGTGCGCACCACATTCGGATCGAGCATAAGATGACAGCGGCCGATGCCCTCGCCGTCGACGAAGGGCCGGATCTCTGTGATCAACTGCCGGCACTGGACGCTGCCCTTGATCACCCAATAGAGCGAGCCGCCATCGGTGATCTCGTCGCCGCGCGTCGGCACCATGCGGGTGGTGTGCCAGTGCTCGGCCGGCTCGCCGGCGCGACGCCGCTCATCGAGGCGGAAGGCAATCCACTCTTCCAGATCCTCGACGCTGTCGCAGCCGACGCACAGTTTTAGGAGATTGAGAGACATGCCCCAAGATTTAGCCGCAAGGGTCGACGCGTCAACGCTTTGAGTGACTTCTCCACAGGGCCAGTCTGGCGTGAAGGTGAGGCCTCAGCACTCGACGACATTCACCGCCAAGCCGCCCAGGCTGGTTTCCTTGTACTTCTCATTCATGTCGAGGCCGGTCTGGCGCATGGTTTCGATCGCGGCGTCGAGCGGCACGAAATGCGTGCCATCGCCCTTGATGGCGAGCGACGCGGCGGTCACGGCCTTCACAGCACCTAGCGCATTGCGCTCGATGCAGGGCACCTGGACCAGGCCGCCGACAGGATCGCAGGTCATGCCGAGATGATGCTCGAGCGCGATCTCGGCGGCGTTCTCCACCTGCTCGGGCGTGCCGCCCATGACGGCGCAAAGCCCGGCGGCGGCCATCGCGGAAGCAGAACCCACCTCACCCTGGCAGCCGACCTCTGCGCCCGAGATCGAGGCGTTGGACTTGATGATGCCGCCGACAGCGGCGGCCGTCAGCAGGAAGTCACGGATGCTTGGCTGGTCGGCCTCCGGATGGAAATGCAGCCAGTAGCGCAGCACGGCCGGCAGCGTGCCGGCGGCACCGTTCGTCGGCGCTGTCACGACGCGGCCGCCGGCCGCGTTCTCCTCGTTCACCGCCATGGCGTAGATCGACAGCCAGTCATTGGCGAGCAAGGGATTGGGCCGGTTCTGCTGCCACTGTTCCTGCAGCTTGTCGTGCAGTTGCCGCGCGCGGCGGCGCACCTTCAGCCCGCCCGGCATGATGCCGTCCTGCGACAGGCCGCGGTCGATGCAGCCCTTCATCGCGCCCCAGATCGCGTCCAGGCCCGCATCGAGCTCCTCGCGCGACATGTGCTTCTCCTCGTTGGCGCGCTTCATCTCGGCGATCGAAAGCCCGCTCTTTGCCGCCATCGCCAGCATCTCGACGGCGTTCTTGAAGGGGTACGGTACCTTCGTGCCTTCGGCCGTCACCGAGCCCTTTGTCTTCATGCGCTGCAGCTCTTCGTCGGAAACGACGAAGCCGCCGCCGATCGAATAATAGATGCGCTTGAGCAGCAGACGGTCGGAAGCATCATAGGCATAGAAGGCCATGCCGTTGGCATGACCGGTCAGCGGGGTCTTGCGGTCGAGCACGAGGTCCTTGGCAGGATCGAAGCGGTATGTCGGATGTCCGGGCGGCGAAATACGCTTCTCCGCGCCGATCTTGGCAACGATGCCATCCGCCTCGTCGGGATCCACCGTCTGCGGCGTCTGGCCAGCCAGGCCGAGGACCACGGCGCGATCCGAGCCATGGCCGATACCCGTATAGGCGAGCGAGCCGTGCAGGCTGGCGCCGATACGATCGACCATGACGCCGGCGGGGCGAGGCCAGTCGCCGGTCAGGATCTCGTCCAGGAACCGGCGCGCGGCCGTCATCGGCCCCATCGTGTGCGAGCTCGATGGGCCGATGCCGATCTTGAACAGGTCGAAAACCGAAAGGAACACGAGGCTGTTGTCTCCTGAGGACCGCTCAAAACCTACATATAGGAATTCCCACGATGTTTCCGCTGTTTTGCATGGCGCGGCCCGGCGGCTGCCGACCTTGTTTGCTCCGCCAGCGACATTGCGTTGCTGGCGCCTGTCGAAGCGGCGGCACCGCTTGTGTTAAAAGCGATGGATGGGCGATTCACTTCATCTTTCCGCAGCCGATCTGGCGGCGCTGGCTTTCTTCCTGGTCGTCTGGGTTGCGCATACGCTCGCCTCGGACGGCAAGCTTGTCCGCCGCATGTCGCTGACCACGGCAATGAACGCCCAGCGCGAGGCCTGGATGCGCAATATGGCCGAGCGTGAAATCCGCATCGTCGACACCGCCATCATGGGCGGCCTGCAGCAAGGCACCGCTTTCTTCGCATCCTCTTCCCTGATCGCGCTAGGCGGCTGTTTTGCTCTGCTCGGCGCTTCCGACCGCGTGCTGCAGATTCTGGCCGACCTGCCCTTCGGCGGGGCTGCGTCGCGTGAAGCCTTCCAGACCAAGGTGTTCGGCCTGGTGCTGATCCTGGCCTTCGCCTTCTTCAAATTCGGCTGGGCCTACCGGCTGTTCAATTATTGCTCGATCCTGATCGGCGCGGTGCCGACCCCGCATGGTGAGGCCTCGCGCAATCCGCTCAGCGAAACGGCCGTGTGGCGGGCGACGCGGATGAACGTGCTCGCCGGCAAGCACTTCAACTCCGGCCTGCGCGCCGTCTTCTTTTCGATCGGCTATCTCGGCTGGTTCGTCGATCCGGCGGTGTTCGTGGTGTCGACGCTGGTGCTTCTGGCGGTGCTGGTGCGCCGCCAGTTCTTCTCCGCGGCGCGGCAGGCCGTGCTCGGTCAGCCGCCGGGTCCGGGAAAGAACTGATCGATCTTGCCGGATAGCCTGTAGGCAAAAAGCCCGATCCACTCGCGGACCGCAATGGTGGTCGCCTGCACCGAGTCGACGGGGTTGTCGCGGTAGAAGCCGACGCCTTCCCTACCCGAGGTGCGATAATCGACCGGCCACGGAACGGTCGGAAAACCTGCCTTGTCGAACAGCGCCTTGGCGCGCGGCATGTGGAAGGCCGAGGTTACCAGCAGCCAGGTCTCGCCCGGCTTCGGCTCGACAAGTTCTCGCGAGAACACCGCATTTTCGTATGTGTTGCGCGATCTGTCCTCGAGGATCATCCGATCGGCCGAAACACCGAGCGCGCCAAGCAGGCGCGGCGCGGTGTCGGCGTCACCCTCCCCGTCGAGGAAAAGCGAGCCATTGCCGCCGGACACGACTATTTTGGCTTGCGGGAAGCGCCGGGCAAGGATTGCCGTCTCGACCATGCGGTCGCCGCTGCTGTTCAATTCATAGCCGCCGCGCGCCAGATTGATGGCGCCCTCGAAGCCGCCACCAAGCACGACGATGCCGTCCACTTTTTCGGGCAATGGCGGTTTGGGAAAGCGCTCTTCGAGCGGGTTGAGCATGATCGCGCCAAGCGACGTCCAGGCCGAAAGAACCAGGACCGCAAAGCCGAGCACGCTGCCGGTCGCTGCCAGCCGCCGGCGTCTGAACAACGCCGCCAGCAGGCCGGCGAGCAGCAGGAAGATAGCCAGGTTGACCGGCTGGATGAAGAACCAGAAGATTTTCGAAAGATGGTAGAACATCCTCAGCCCTTCTCAGTTGAGGAGCGACGCTACCACCACTTTTCCGGCTGGAACCTGCCCGCGGCCTGCTCGATGACATGCGCTGTCTGGAACAGCGTTTCCTCGTCGAACGGGCGGCCGATGAGCTGCAGGCCGAGCGGCAAGCCCTTGCCGTCGAGGCCGGCCGGCACCGAAATGCCGGGAAGGCCCGCCATGTTCACCGTCACCGTGAAGATGTCGTTGAGGTACATCTTGACCGGATCGGAGGCCATGTCCTCGTCGGCGATGCCAAAGGCGGCCGACGGGGTTGCCGGCGTCAGGATGACGTCGACGCCGGCGGCAAAGACGTTCTCGAAGTCGCGCTTGATCAGCGTGCGCACCTTTTGCGCCTGGAGATAGTAGGCGTCGTAATAGCCGGCCGACAGCACATAGGTGCCGATCATGATGCGGCGCTTGACCTCGCGGCCGAAACCGGCGGCGCGCGTCTTCTCATACATGTCGATGATGTCCTTGCCGGGCACGCGCAGGCCGTAGCGCACGCCGTCATAGCGGGCGAGATTCGACGAAGCCTCGGCAGGCGCCACGATATAGTAGGCCGGCAAGGCATATTTGGTGTGCGGCAGCGAGATATCGACGATCTCGGCGCCGGCGTCCTTCAACCAGGCAATGCCCTGCTGCCAGAGCGCCTCGATGTCTTCCGGCATGCCGTCGACGCGGTACTCCTTCGGAATGCCGACCTTCATGCCCTTGATCGGCTTGCCGATCGCCGCCTCATAATCGGGCACCGGACGGTCGACAGAGGTCGTGTCCTTCGGATCGACGGAGGCCATCGACCTCAACAGGATGGCGGCGTCGCGCACGTCGCGCGCGATCGGCCCGGCCTGGTCGAGCGAGGAAGCGAAGGCGACGATGCCCCAGCGCGAGCAGCGCCCATAGGTCGGCTTGATGCCGACCGTGCCGGTCAAGGCGGCGGGCTGGCGGATCGAGCCGCCGGTATCGGTAGCGGTTGCGCCGGCGCAGAGGAAGGCGGCAACGGACGATGCCGAGCCGCCGGACGAGCCGCCGGGCACGAGCTGGGCGTTGTCCAGCGTGCGCTGGGTCTTGGTGCCGCCGGCGGAGACGAAGCCGCCATCGCCCTGATGCGTCGTCGGCATGACGACTGTATCGACACGCGAGCGGCGCCACGGATTGATGACCGGGCCGTAATAGGAGGTTTCGTTGGACGAACCCATGGCGAACTCGTCCATGTTGAGCTTGCCGAGCATGACGGCGCCGTCAGCCCACAGATTGGTGGTCACGGTCGATTCATAGCGCGGCTCGAAGCCGTCCAGCACATGGCTGCAGGCCTGGGTGTGGATGCCTTCTGTGGCAAACAGGTCCTTGATGCCGAGCGGAATGCCTTCCAGCGCACCGCCCTCGCCCTTGGCGAGCTTGGCATCGGAAGCCTTGGCCATGTCGCGCGCCTTGTCGGCGGTGACGGCCACATAGGCGTTGAGCACCGGATTGGCGCGATCGATCGCCGCGAGATAGGCCTCGGTGATTTCGGCCGCGGAGATCTCCTTGCCACGCAGCTTGGCGCGGGCCTCGGAAATGGTGAGATGTGTGAGATCGCTCATCAGGCAAGGCTCTTTTCGTAAAACACCGACCACTCGGAGTCGGGATAATCCAGCACTGGTCCGCAACGCGAGAATCCGGCGCGCTCATAGACGGTCCAGGCGGCGGGGTGCCGGTCGCCGGTCTCGAGGACCAGTCGCGTCAGCCCTTGCTGCCGGGCAAGCGCCTCGACCCGTCCGACGATCTCGGCGCCGATCTTGCGGCCGCGGTGCGAAGGCCGCGTGTACATGCGCTTGACCTCGCCGGTAGCATCGTCATGGCGCTTGAGGGCGCCGCAACCGATGGCCAGGCCATTGTCGCGGGCGACGAACACGGTCGTGTCCTCGCCGGCCATCTGCTCGACGGTGAGATGATAGCAATGCTCGGGCGGCGTCAGTTCGAGCAGCGCTGCATTGAGTTCGGCGACCAGCGTGCGCACGTCGTCCTGCAAAGGCGTCTCGACGGCGATCTCGACAGCCACGGCCTACTCCACCACCTTCGGAACGAGGAAGAAGTTCTCTTCCGTCGCCGGCGCGTTGGCGACGATGTCGGCGGCCTTGTTGCCGTCGGTGACGGCATCCTGGCGCTTCTTCATCTCCATCGGCGTGACCGAGGTCATCGGCTCGACGCCGGAGACATCGACCTCATTCAATTGCTCGACGAAGCCAAGGATGGCGTTCAATTCGCCGGTCATGCGCTCGGCGTCCTCCTCGCTCACCGCGATACGGGCAAGGCGCGCGACGCGCTTCACGGTCTGAAGATCAACGGACATGTTCTATTGCCTCGGGAAAACCAGTGCGGGCTATAGCGGCGCGGCGCTTGGCGCGCAACATGGATGATGCCGGTCAAGCCAGGGCGCCGGCGCGCGTCTTTGGCCGGCGTAGCGGCACCGGCAATTCGAAAGGCCGCTGCTTTGCCGGGCACATAGCGCAGGCCGCCTCATCTTCCAGCGCGGCAAATGCCGTCAGTTCGGCATCGGAACAGTTCGGTTCGAGCGGCTTGTAAGCCAGATACGGGTCCCATTTTTCGGAGAGGCGATACCGCGCCTTCTGCATCGGCAGATAAGCGAGCGGCGCGCATTTCCAGATCTGCCCATCGAGAAGCTGCTTGCAGTGGCGCGCCGGACAGATCTCCCAGCTTTTGCGCGCATCGCCGTCCTCGAAGGGCAGCATCGCATCACCGAAACCTTGGTAGCGGCGGGTCCAGTTCTTGGCCGCCGGCCGGATGTTGGCGACGAGCCCGTGATCGCGCCGCCAGTCCTCGAGCAGCGCAAAGACCGGTTTCAGCCGCTCCTGGTATTCGTCGGAATCATGGTGGACCGAGATGATCAGCCGGGCATCCGGGTCCACCGCAAGCACCGCCGGCAGCGACGGATGACGGTGCAGGAAGAACCCGTTGCTGACGATCTCTATCTGGGTTTTCGGCCAATGCCGCCGTACCAGGCCGACGAAACCGGGCAAATGCGGATGGATGGTCGGCTCGCCGCCAAGCAGCGAGAAACGGTTGACCGCAACCCTGCCGCTCCACAGGGCCATCCAGCGATCCGCCTCTTCAAGGGAGACCGTGCCGGCATGTCCATGGTTCGAATAATGCGAACAGCTTTCGCAAGCCAGGTTGCAGCCATGCGCGACATGCAGCTCCAGCTTCCGGAAGACCGGGCGCTCGCGCCGCAGGAACGGACCGATCAGCGCCGAAAGTGTCATGTCAAGGCAACGCCATGCCGTTCACTGCCGGCACGGGCGTCACCGCGACCAGCATCGAAACGCAAGGAGTTCGCCTCAACGCCATGGTTCTGTTCCAGATTCCCGGTGCCTAGATCGTGATCGCCTTGCCGATCTCCGGCAACGCCACCTTGACGCCCGAGCCTTCCATGCCGGCGACGAACTTGTCGGCTGTCTGGTCGATCATCGAGAAGGTGCCGAAGTGGCAGGGAACGACTGTATCGAAGCCGAAAAAGCGGCGGCAGGCAAGGGCCGCCACAGCGCCGCCCATGGTGAAGCGGTCGCCGATCGGCACGATGCCGATCTTCGGCTCGTGCAGCTCGTTGATGAGCCCCATGTCAGAGAAGATGTCGGTATCGCCCATGTGGTAGAGCGTCTTGTCTTCGGGGAAGTGCAGGACGAGGCCGCCCGGATTGCCGAGATAGGTGTTGGCGCCGCCTTCGCCGCCGAAAGACGACGAGTGCAGCGCTTGGACGAATGTCGTGGTGAACGGCCCGCAATCGACGGTGCCGCCGATATTGCCCGGATTGATCTTGTCGCCGCTGACACCCTGGCCGACGAGATACATGCAGATCTCGAAATTGGCGACCAGCATGGCGCCGCTTTTCTTCTGCACTTCGATCGCTCCGCTGACATGGTCGTTGTGGCCGTGGGTCAGAAGGATATGCGTGACGCCTTCCGCGGGTCCTTCCCAGCCGCCCGTCCAGGACGGGTTGCCGACCAGATAGGGGTCGATGAGGATGGTGGCGTCCTTGGTCTCGATGCGGAATGCCGAATGTCCGTACCAGGTCAGTTTCATGAATGCTTCCTCGATTTTTCTGTTGCCGGAAGATAGAACGCTGACGACAAATTGAAAGTGGCGCAGCGCTTCCCGCCGTCAAAAGGATGTGTAGCGCCTGGGTGTCAGAGGAAGCCGGTGGCCGTTATTTCGATCGAAGCACTGCCGGAGCTACTTGCCGGCGGCAAGACGCTCGCCGGGCTCGATCTCGGCGACAAGACGATCGGCGTAGCGGTTTCCGATCGCGGGCTGTCCTTTGCCCATCCGCGCCCGGTCATCCTGCGCAAGAAGTTTTCGCTCGATGCCGCCCGGCTGCTCGCTCAGCTTGAGAAGGACAATGTCGGCGCGATCGTGCTCGGCCTTCCTGTCAACATGGATGGTTCGGAAGGGCCGCGTGCGCAAAAATCCCGCGCCTTCGCCCGCAACATGGCCACGCTTTCCGACCTGCCCTTTGTGCTGTGGGACGAGCGGCTGTCGACGGTGGCAGTGGAACGCACGCTGATCGAAATGGATTTCTCGCGCAAGAAACGCGCCGGCAAGATCGATTCGGCGGCTGCCGCCTTTATTCTGCAGGGAGCCCTGGACCGGCTTCAGTCGCTCGACCGGGGCGATCTTCGCTGACATTGCCGTGACGGCGCTGCCTGATCCATTCGGCGATGTTGCGACGGCGGCGGAAGGCCCACAGCCCCATGAGCAGGAAAAAGTCAAAGATGCAGGTCCGCGCCACCATGCCCGGGATGATTGCCGGATCGATGCCGAGCATCTGGCCATAGAGCTGGAAGACGAAATCGTGCAGCTGGCGGCTCAGCATCACATAGCCGAAATTCATGTCGTTGGCCGACAGGTAGAACCAGCCCCAGAAGATCGCCATCGGAGCGGCCCAGAGTGCGAACAGCGTGCGCATCAGCGGCTGCCTCCAGGCTTGTTTTCCGGGCGGCCGGATATGCGCGAAAGAAGCGAACTGTGCGCGGCGCCCATCGCCATGCGCGCGGCGGCGCGAACATCGCCCTCGGGCAAATTCATAGCAGCGAAGGCGGACCGGCGTTCGGCCTGCACCGCGACATAGGAAGCAAGCAGCGCCGTCATCTGGACGGCGACGATCATGAACAGGCCGTTGACGCCTTGCGCCACGCCACCGATGAGGATCAGCGAAAGCAGGAACGACGCGCAAATGAAGGCAATCCGCGCCACGCTTTCACCCGCGTCCGGCCTTGCCGCCGCGTTCAGCACCGTTTCGACGAAGGCCCAGCAGAACAACACAGCGACTGTCAGGAGCGCGATCGACAGCGGCGCAATCACGGCAACATTTTCAAACTCGGGAAACCGGCTGCCCTGGATTGAGAGGCCGAGCACGCCAAGCGCGGTCGCTATGCCACGGCTGCCGTCAATGCAGATATAGGCAAGCAGGGCGAAAACCACCGCCCAATGCAAGGCCAGAACTGAGCTCAACACGTGCCGCATGCGCTTCCCGCTTGGCGGAGCCCGGGAGGTCATGGTTAACCTTTCCCTACTCCGGCAAGCGGAGATTGGGCTTTGCAACGGTCCGCCGCAATGGAAACCATTCGTTAAGGTTAACGGCTGTCCACAGATCGGCAATCCGGCCTTTGGATCATGCTCTATCTCTTTGGTTTAGAGCCGGATCAGGTCACCGGCGGATAGAGCGTGTCGATGATCATGCGGGCATCGTGGCGCGAATCAAGCATGCCGTAGGTCGTGCGCCACTGGCCGCCGAGCCGAGTTTCGACAAAGGCATCAGCGATCCGCCCTGCCCCCAGCCTGCGAAGCTCCGCCGCGGCGGCCGACAGCGCCAGCTGTTCGGTGAGCAGGCGCGCCGAACCCTGGTCGGTCGCCGCCACCTGCATTGCCGCCTTGAGCACGCTGATGGTGCCGCGCCCACCCGTGCCGAGGTCGCGGTCGATGCCGGTGAGCACCTCCTCGAACAGGCCGGGCGCGCGGCCAAGCACGCGCAACACGTCCAGCGCCATGACGTTGCCCGAGCCTTCCCAGATCGCGTTGACCGGCGCCTCGCGATAGTAGCGGGCGAGCGGTGCTTCCTCGACATAGCCGTTGCCGCCAAGGCACTCCATCGCCTCGTAAAGCAGCTGCGGCGCGATCTTGCAGACCCAGTATTTGACAACCGGCGTCATGGCGCGGGCAAAGGCCGCCTCGCCGCGATCGCTCGCAGCCTCGTCGAAAGAGCGCGCCAGCCGGAACGACAGCGCCGTGGCCGCGGCGACGTCGAGAGCCATGTCGGCCAGAACCCGCTGCATCAACGGCTGGTCGATCAGGGTCGAACCGAACACCTGGCGGTGGCGCGTATGGTGAACAGCCTCGGCGAGGCCGGCCCGCATAAGCGCCGATGAAGCGACCGCGCAGTCGAGCCTGGTCAGCGTAACCATATCCATGATCGTCTTTACGCCGGCACCCGGGTCGCCGACCATCTCGCCGATCGCATTGACGAACTCGACCTCCGACGAGGCGTTCGAGCGGTTGCCGAGCTTGTCCTTCAGCCGCTGGAAGCGGAAGCCATTGCCGGAACCGTCGCCCAGGATGCGCGGGACGAGAAAGCACGACAGTCCCTCAGTTGCCTGGCCGAGCACCAGGAAGGCGTCCGACATCGGCGCCGACATGAACCATTTGTGGCCGCTCAACCGGTAAAAGCCGCTGCCGGTACGCTCGGCCCTTGTGGTGTTGGCGCGCACATCGGTGCCGCCCTGCTTCTCGGTCATACCCATGCCGAGCGTCAGCCCGGTCTTCTGCACCGGCGGCTTCTGCGTCTGGTCGTATTTGCGCGTCGTCACGCGCGGCGCCCATTCGCGAAAAAGTTTCGGGCTTGCCATCAAGGCCGCCAGCGAGGCGCTGGTCATGGTGATGGGGCAAAGATGCCCGGTCTCGAGTTCTGCTGTCAGATAAAAGCGTGCCGCCCTCACCTGGTGGCGGCGGCCGATCTCGGCATCGCCATTCTCCCACACCGAAGAATGCAGGCCGCCGGCAATCGAGCGGCGCATCAAGGCGTGATAGGCCGGATGGTACTCGACCAGGTCGAGGCGCCGGCCCTGACGGTCATGAGTCTTCAATTTCGGCGTGTCGGTGTTGGCGAGGCGGGCGAGCTCCTGCGCCTCCTGCGTCACCACGAACCGGCCAAGCCCGTCGAGATCCTTGCGCACGGGATCGGAAAAACGCTCGGCGAGCTGGATGAGCAACGGATCGCCCCGCCATGCATTGCCGCCCGTCAACGGCGGCGGCTGGTTGATCACCTCGTCGGTCACGCCCAATCCTTCAGTTGGCAGAAAGGTCCTTACGTCCCAAGGCCACGATCTCGAATCCGGGGCCATCCGGCCTTATAACCCAAGCGTTGTGGCGCGCGCGATGAAAATACCGGGGAGAACGCCCACAATCCAAAGCTGGCGCTTGCGGCAGGCCGGACCGCGCCCTATAGCAGCGCCTTGAGATGACCGACGCTTCGTCCCTGCCGCTCTTTCCTCACCGCCATCTTCTGGGTATCCGCGATCTTTCCCCCGCCGATATCGAGCTGCTGCTCGATCGCGCCGACCGTGCCGTGGCGATCTCGCGCCAGCCGGAAAAGAAGACCTCGACGCTGCGCGGCCGCACCCAGATCAACCTGTTCTACGAAGCATCGACCCGCACGCAGTCGTCCTTCGAGCTGGCCGGCAAGAGGCTCGGGGCCGACGTGATGAACATGCCGGTGGCAAGCTCCTCGGTGAAGAAGGGCGAGACGCTGATCGATACGGCGATGACCCTCAACGCCATGCGGCCGGACATCCTGATCATCCGCCACCAATCGGCGGGCGCGGCTGCCCTGCTGGCCCAGAAGGTCGGCTGCTCGGTGATCAATGCCGGCGACGGCGCGCATGAGCATCCGACGCAGGCGCTGCTCGACGCGCTGACCATCCGCCGCGCCAAGGGGCCGCTGTCCAAGCTGATCGTGGCGATCTGCGGCGACATCCTGCATTCGCGCGTCGCCCGCTCCAACATCATGCTCTTGAACGCGCTCGGCGCGCAGGTGCGTGTCGTCGCGCCCTCGACGCTTTTGCCTTCAGGCATCGACAGGATGGGCGTGATCGTCTCACGCTCGATGGCCGAGGGCCTTAAGGACGCCGACGTCGTGATGATGCTGCGCCTGCAGCGCGAGCGCATGGAAGGCGCTTTCGTGCCGTCGATCCGTGAATATTTCCACTATTTCGGCCTCGATGCCGAGAAGCTGAAAGCCGCCAAGCCCGATGCGCTGGTCATGCATCCCGGCCCGATGAACCGCGGCGTCGAGATCGCCTCTGAAATCGCCGACGGACCGCAAAGCGTCATCCAGGAACAGGTGGAGATGGGCGTCGCCGTGCGCATGGCCGTAATGGAAGCGCTGCTCGACCCGCGCCGTAATCATGAGGGGCGCGGCGCATGAGCGTGACGGTCTTCAGCAAGGCGCACATTGTCGACCCCTCGCGCGGCGTCGACGAGATTGGCAGCGTCATCGTCGACGGCCGCAAGATCGTCGCGGCCGGCAAGGCTGCATTGAACCAGGGCGCCCCGGAAGGCGCCACGATCGTCGACTGCGCCGGCAAGACGATCGTTCCGGGCCTTGTCGACGCGCGCGTCTTC
The DNA here is from genome assembly GCF_000427725.1 of Mesorhizobium sp. WSM3224. Taxonomy (GTDB): domain Bacteria; phylum Pseudomonadota; class Alphaproteobacteria; order Rhizobiales; family Rhizobiaceae; genus Mesorhizobium. Next base: position 66,756 of record NZ_ATYO01000005.1, read on the forward strand.
ATCGGCGAACCCGGCGGCGAGCATCGCGAAACCATCGCGTCGGCAAGTGTGGCCGCGGCGGCCGGCGGCGTCACTTCCATCGTCATGATGCCCGACACCGATCCGGTGATCGACAATGTGGCGCTGGTCGAATTCGTGCTGCGCACCGCCAGGGACACGGCAAGCGTCAACATCTTCCCGGCGGCCGCGATCACCAAGGGCCTCGAAGGCCGTGAGATGACCGAATTCGGCCTGCTGCGCGAAGCCGGCGCCGTCGCCTACACCGACGGCCGCCACACGATCGGCAACGCGCTGGTGATGCGCCGCGCGCTGACCTACGCCCGCGATTTCGGCGGTGTCATAGCGCACGAAACCCAGGACCCCGACCTCGCCTCATCCGGCGTGATGAACGAAGGGCTCTACGCGAGCTGGCTCGGCCTGTCGGGCATTCCGCGCGAGGCGGAACTCATCCCGCTTGAACGCGACCTGGCGTTGGCCCGGCTGACCGGCGGTGCCTATCACGCCGCCAAGATCTCGTCCGCGATGGCGGCCGGCGCGGTGAACCGGGCAAAGACGGATGGCGCCAATGTCACGGCCGGCGTTGCCATCCACAACCTTTCGCTCAACGAGAACGATGTCGGCGAATACCGCACCTTCTTCCGGCTGACCCCGCCCTTGCGCGCCGAGGACGACCGGCTGGCGATGATCGAGGCGATCAAGGACGGCACGATAGACATCATCGTCTCCTCGCACGACCCGCAGGACGTCGACACCAAGCGCCTGCCCTTCGCCGATGCCGCCGCCGGCGCCATCGGGCTGGAGACGCTGCTTGGCGCGGCACTTCGGCTCTACCACAATGGCGATGTGCCGCTGCTCAGGCTGATCGAGACGCTGTCGACGGCACCGGCAAGACTGTTCGGCCTGCCGGGCGGCACGCTGAAGCCTGGCGCGCCGGCCGATCTCGCCGTCATCGACATCGACGAGCCCTGGATCGTCAGCGAAAGCGGTCTGCGGTCGCGTTCGAAGAACACCTGCTTCGAAGGCGCGCGCCTGCAGGGCAAGGTCTTGCAAACGATGGTTGCGGGCCGCACAGTGTTTTCTGCATAGACCACCCATCGCGTTGAGCCCGAGCCTGTCCGGCACGGAGTTGCTTGGCGAACCTCCCGACTCTACCATTATGACCAACTGATGCCCGAGCAGAGTCGGTTCTCTTGCAAACTAGGATTGCATCACGCACAGTGAATCAATCATAGGGCGAGCGAAAGAATATGGGGGAAACATGATTTACGTGATCGCGCTCGTCTTCGGCTATCTGCTCGGCTCGATCCCGTTCGGGCTGCTGATCACCCGCGCGGCCGGTCTCGGCGACGTGCGCAACATCGGCTCCGGCAATATCGGCGCAACCAATGTGCTGAGGACGGGCAACAAGGGCCTTGCCGCCGCCACGCTGCTGCTTGATGCGCTGAAAGGCACGGCGGCCGCCCTGATCGCCGGGCATTTTTCGTCTGATTTCGGGCTTCTGGCCGGCTTCGGCGCGTTCCTCGGCCATCTCTTCCCGGTGTGGCTCGGCTTCAAGGGCGGCAAGGGCGTGGCAACCTATCTCGGCGTGCTGCTCGGACTTGCCTGGCAGGGCATGCTTGTCTTCGCCGTCGTCTGGCTCGCCATGGCCTTCCTGTTCCGCTATTCGTCGCTCGCGGCGCTGACGGCAGCGGTGGTCGTGCCCGTCGCGCTCTATTTCGTCAGCACGCCGCAGATCGCCGGCCTCTTCGCGCTGATGAGCCTGATCGTCTTCATCAAGCATCGCGCCAACATCTCGAGGCTTCTCGCCGGTACCGAGGGCAAGATCGGGGCGAAGGGATGAGCGCGCCCGCCGCCGGCCCGCGCCTCAGCGACCGGCAGCGGCTTGCCTGGCTCCGCCTGATCCGCACGCCCAATGTCGGCCCTGCTTCTTTTCGCGAACTGATCAATCGTTTTGGCTCGGCCGAAGCCGCGCTCGAAATGCTGCCCGAGCTGATGATTTCCGGCGGCGCCAATCGTATCGTGCGCGTCCCCTCCATCGCCGAAGCCGAGGTCGAACTGGACGCCGCCCGGCGCGCCGGCGCCCGCTTCGTCGGCATCGGAGAAGCCGACTATCCGCCCTTGCTGAAGACACTGGACAACCCGCCTCCGCTGCTCGCGGTCAAAGGCGAAGGCGCGGTCTTCCGCTTGCCGGCGGTGGCGATCGTCGGTGCCCGCAACGCCTCGCTTGCCGGCATCAAGATGGCGCGCATGCTGGCGGCCGACCTCGGCCGCGACGGCTACGCCATCGTCTCCGGCCTGGCGCGCGGCATCGACACGGCCGCGCATAAGGGGAGCGTCTCGACCGGCACGATCGGCGTGCTGGCCGGCGGGCTCGATGTCCCCTACCCGCCCGAGAATGCCGCCCTATGCGACGAGATCGCCGACCGCGGCGGCGCCATCGTTTCGGAGATGCCGTTCGGCTGGCAGCCGCGCGCCCAGGATTTTCCGCGCCGCAACCGCTTGGTCGCCGGCATGGCGCTTGGCCTGGTGGTTGTCGAGGCGGCGCAGCGCTCCGGCTCGCTGATCAGCGCCCGCCTCGCCAACGAGATGGGCCGGCTGGTCTTCGCCGTGCCGGGCTCGCCGCTCGACCCGCGCGCCGCCGGCTGCAACGCGCTGCTCAAGGACGGCGTCACGCTCGTCACCGAAGCTGCCGACGTGCTCGGCGCGCTGGCGCCGCTTGCCGGCACCCGTCCGCCAAGAACCGCGCCGCTTGCCGAGGCGCCCGACATGTCGGCCATGCCGCCGCCCGCTGAAAGCGAGCGCGCCGATGTGCTGGAAGCGCTTGGACCCACGCCGGTCGCGGTGGACGACATCATCCGCCATACGGGATTGAGCGCCGCACAGATCGCTATGGTGCTTCTGGAACTGGACCTCGCCGGACGGCTCGAGCGCCACGCCGGCGGGAATGTTTCGCTGGTCGCGTGACCTGCGGCATCAGCTCCGAGTTCAGATCTTACCGGAACAAATATTTCGACACTTCCGGATTGCCGCGGCGCCACATGACATTGTCCAGAAAATAGTGGTGCACGTTGATGAAGATCAGCACGATGAAGAAGAACAGCGAGGAGCCGAGGACTTGGCTGTCGTACGGGATCAGGGCGGTCAGCACGAACGGGATCAGCCAGAAGCCGAGATAGCCAAGGGCCGCTCCCCCGATGACGAATCCCAGCACCCGCAGCCGGTAACGCGGCCCGAATACCGATAGTATTTTCGGCTCCGGCTCCCGCGCGGCATCCTCGACGTCACGCTCGACATTGGTCTGGTAGCGCCAGACCACGGCAAGGTATTGCAGCGAGTGGAGAGCCGGGACCACAAGCAGCCAGAGCGGGTTTATCCTCGCAATCAGGATCCAGAGATAGAGCGAGGCGACATAGGCCACGATGCCATTGTAAGGCAGGCCGCCGCCATTTCTTCGCCAGCGGTTGACCAGCATCAAAAGCGTGGCCACCGTCGATCCGACGGCCGCCAGCACGGCGATGTCGGTGATCCAGGATGGCGCCGCGAAGGTGTAATATTGAAGGCCGTAATACTGCCCCCGCGTCACTGCCGTGTTCGTCTGCAGCCAGGCCAGGATCCACACTGCGTAGCTGTTGACCAGCAGCACTTTCTTGTCCCGGCCATCGAAGAATTTGCGCTTCAGCACGGCGTCGACCATCAGCATGCCGTAGCCTTGCTTGACGTAATGCCAGCCGACGAAGAAGAACATGGCGTTGGCCGCAAATCCGAGCAGCCGCGTATTCGACGTCGCCGCGCCGTAGGCAAAGAACAAGGCCATGACCGCCGGAACAATGATTCCGGCGAAAAAGTAGCGAAGCTGCAGGCTCCTGTCGTAGCCGTCGCCACGCACCTTGCGGCCGAAATTGCGATAAAAAATCTGGTAGGAATGGGCGAAGTGCGGATAGTTCACCCCATAGGCCACAACGACCATCGTCGCGGCCAACGGGCCTTCATAGTCGCGCGGCACCAAGAACAGCACCGGCAGGATCAGAAAAGCGCTGCCCCCCAGCATGAGGAAATCGGCGACCGGACCGAAGAGATATCTGCCGGGCGGCGTCGCCGCCTTGCGGGCACGGGCATCTACCGAAAGGTCAAGTGTCATCCTGGAGCCTCCTTCGGAGGCCCCGAGTTTAACCACGACCCTGTCCATGGACAAGGTTGCGTCGGTCGTGCTTGGCCGATTGGAAAAGTCACGCCGTCAGCCTTAGGCAGTGGGAGCGATCTTCATCAGCCGCTTTCTGGCCTCAGCCACTCGCCTTTGTTCCGACCTTATCCGGCCGCACAGCGCAAGGTTGATCCCGACGCCACAGGCTTCGTCCAGCATTTCTTTTGCGTGATTGAGCGAAATCTCTGCGCGCTTGACGCGCTGCCTGGCCCTGGCCAGTTCCAAGTTCAGTACGTCCACTGTCCGCATCCTGAATTACGGTCCCTTCGAACGGGGAACTGCCGCGGATGGCCTTTGGTTCCATCCGGATTTGGAAGCCTTAATAGATTTGATCTTGGTATCTATTTGATTTTTTTTGGATAATTGGTGAGCGCGATGGGATTCGAACCCATGACCTACTGATTAAAAGTCAGTTGCTCTACCGGCTGAGCTACGCGCTCCCGCAGGCTCGAAACGCCGCCCTTGAAAGTGCGCGGAACATAGGGAGAGTGCCGCGGCCGGTCAACCGGAAAAAGATGGCCTGCAAATCCTGCTTTTTCGCGACCTCAAGGTCCCTTCTAACCGTTCGTGGAAACGCCCGACAGTCCTCCGCCAGGAGCCGAAAATGGCCCCACGGCAAGGCCGGAAGGGAGACGCTTCGGTCGCGTGCGTGGCGTTGATCAGCTTCACGCGACGCACTTTAAGCTCTTGTTTTCATGCATGTTATTACCCAGGCCCGCCGCGCTCCATTGGACGGGATCCGGCAAGATGACTTGAACGGCGGCTTGGCGTTTTGGCGGAACAATTGCAACCGCTGCCCGTTTTTTCTCGCACAGAGGACGGCAACCAACCCTTCAAGGAGAAGATCATGAACAAGATCGCATCGGGTCTGTTGGCAACCGTGCTATCGGCTTCGTTCGCAGCGGCGGAGATCGTGCCCGTCAACGCCCAGCCGAACTATGTGCCGCAGAGCCAGGACCTCTCGAATATCCAGACCGTGCAATACCAGGACTGGCGGAAGCGCCGTGGTTTCAATCGCTCCCGTGAAGGCATGTATTCCCGCAACGGCGCCATGTACTGGCGCGGCCATCGCGGCTATCGCGAATATCACCGCGGTTATCGCCGCCATGGCGACTATTGGTTCCCGCTGGCTGCTTTCGCCACCGGCGCGCTGATCACCGGCGCCATCGTCAACAGTGAGAGCAACCGCGTGTACCGCGGCAACTCGCATGTCCAATGGTGCTATGACCGGTACCGTTCGTATCGCGCCTCGGACAACACTTTCCAGCCTAACAACGGCCCGCGTCAGGAGTGCGTCTCGCCCTACTGACGGCCTCCAGTCAGTACCCAGGGTCGTTGAGAGAGCCCGTGCCTCGAGGCACGGGCTTTCTCGTTTGATTTCGCGTCGCAGCGCCAAGGCTGGATCAGGTCGCCCATCGTATGTTCTTGAAAACCAGATACAACGCTCCGCCTTCGCCCCGCGGGGAGCGGTAAGCCCCGAGCGCATTGCAAACACGAACCATCGCCGCGGTCAGTTCCCAGCCGAGCGCCTCCAGGTCACCGCTCGTATCGATCACGTATGCCTGTGCCAGGTCGTCTATGCTCTTTTCCTCACCGAAGGACCGAACCAGCTTCGCGTCGCCGAGAAGGTCGCCCGGCAAGTTGGAATTGGCCCAAGCCCATAGCCAGTTGTCGGCCTTGGCGCTGGTGGAGCCCGCAATCTGGATTTTTGAAACGACCTTGACGCCACCCTGGTCGGAGAACACCAGATTTCCGGCCGTCAAGTCGTAGTCATAGCGCGACCAACTGCCGAGACGGAAATCCTTCTCCAGGCGCGCGTTCTTGGCGGTGAGCTGTTCGAAGGCCTCATCACGCCAGTCAGGATACCAATCCGGTTGCATTCCCCTCGCCCGGTCCAGCAAACGCTATTGCACACTCAATGTCCGTCGCACCGCATCGCGCCAACCTGCCAGCTTTGCCGAGCGTGTGGAAGCGTCCATCTCCGGCTTGAAGCGCCGTTCGAGCGCCCAGCTCCTGGCGAATTCCTTTGCCTTCGGCCACACGCCCGCCTTGGAGCCAGCGAGCCATGCGGCACCCAAGGCTGTCGTCTCCAGGATCGTCGGGCGGTCGACCGGCGCATCGAGAATGTCGGCGAGCCGCTGCATGGTCCAGTCGGAAGCCACCATGCCGCCATCGACGCGAAGCACCGTCTTGGCCGAGGCGCCTTTCCAGTCCTTGCGCATTGCGTCGAGCAGGTCGCGCGTCTGGAAGGCGACGGATTCAAGTGCGGCGCGCGCAAATTCCGCCGGGCCTGAATTGCGCGTCAGGCCGAAGATGGCGCCGCGGGCATCCGCGTCCCAATGCGGCGCGCCAAGGCCGACGAAGGCCGGCACCAGATAGACTTGTTGCGTCGGGTCGGCGGTCGCCGCCAAGGCGCCACTCTGCTCGGCTTTGCCGATGACCTTGATGCCGTCACGCAGCCACTGCACGGCGGCGCCCGCAATGAAGATCGAGCCCTCCAGCGCATAGGTGGTCTTGCCGTTCAGCCGGTAGGCGATGGTGGTGAGCAGCCTGTTTTTCGAGCGCACCAGGTCGGCACCCGTGTTGAGCAGCGCGAAGCAGCCGGTGCCGTAGGTGGATTTCATCATGCCGGGTTCGAAGCAGGCTTGGCCGATGGTGGCCGCATGCTGGTCGCCGGCGACGCCGAGGATGCGCATCTCGGTCCCGAAAAGGCTCTTTTCGGTGACGCCGAAATCATCGGCGCAATCCTTCACCTGCGGCAGGATCGCGGCCGGTATGTTCAGGATCGAGAGCAGCTCGTCGTCCCAGACGTTCTTCTCGATGTTGTAGACCAGCGTGCGCGAGGCATTGGTGGCGTCGGTGGCGTGCACCTTGCCGCCCGTTAGCCGCCAGATGAGAAAACTATCGATGGTGCCGGCGAGCAATTCGCCCTTCTCGGCACGCTTCCTCGCGCCTTTCACCTTGTCCAGCATCCAGGCGATCTTGGTGCCGGAGAAATAGGGATCGAGCAGCAGGCCGGTCTTCTTCGTGAATGTCTTCTCCAGCCCTTGCTTTTTCAGCTTTTGGCAAAGCGATGCCGTGCGCCTGTCCTGCCAGACAATGGCGTTGTGGATCGGCCCGCCCGTCGCCTTGTCCCAGATGACCACCGTCTCGCGCTGGTTGGTGATGCCGATCGCCGCCACATCCGATGCCGTGCGGCCGGCGGCCTTCAGGGCCGCTTTCACCGTGGCGAGAACACTCACCCAGATGTCTTCCGGGTCATGCTCGACCCAGCCGGAGGCCGGATAATGCTGCGTGAATTCCTGCTGGCCGGTGCCGGCGACTTTCATCTTGTCGTCGAACAGGATCGCCCGGGTCGATGTCGTTCCCTGGTCGATGGCCAGCACAAAACCGCTCATTCCGCTTCCTCCACTCCTCATGCAACAGGGGAGACGGCAAAGCCGCCTCCCCCGCATTTCTTACGCGGGCGAGCCCGCCCACGTCATGCAGTTACTTCTGCCAGCTCTTGACCAGTTCGTCATAGTTGACGGTGATCGGCTTTTCCTTCTCGTTCTCGATCTTCAGCTGAGGAGCGAGATTGCCTTTCTTGACCGCGTCGGCGTTCCAGTAGGCCAGGTCATGCTCTTCGGCCATCTTCGGGCCGATATCGCCCTGGACGCCCGATTTCTCGATGCGGGTCATGACCTTTTCCTGCTCGGCGCAGAGCGAGTCCATTGCTTCCTGCGCCGTCTTGGCGCCCGACGACGCGTCGCCGATCGCCTGCCACCAGAGCTGAGCCAGCTTCGGATAGTCGGGCACGTTGGTGCCGGTCGGCGACCACTGGACGCGGGCCGGCGAACGATAGAACTCGATCAGACCGCCGAGCTTCGGAGCGCGCTCGGTGAAGCTCTTGTCATGGATCGTGCTCTCGCGGATGAAGGTCAAGCCGACATGGCTCTTCTTCACGTCGACCGTCTTCGAGGTGACGAACTGCGCATAGAGCCAGGCGGCCTTGGCGCGATCGTCCGGCGTCGACTTCATCAGCGTCCAGGAACCCACGTCCTGGTAGCCGAGCTTCATGCCGTCCTTCCAGTAGACGCCGTGCGGCGACGGCGCCATGCGCCACTTCGGCGTGCCGTCGTCGTTCAGCACCGCTTTGGCGCCGGCATCGACCATCGAAGCGGTGAAGGCGGTGTACCAGAAGATCTGCTGTGCGACCGCGCCCTGCGCCGGCACCGGGCCGGATTCGGAGAAGGTCATACCCTGGGCTTCGGCCGGTGCGTAGGCCTTCAGCCAGTCGAGGTACTTCTGGATCGAGTAGACGGCGGCCGGGCCGTTGGTGTCGCCGCCGCGCGCGGTGCAGGAGCCGACAGGACGCGAATTCTCGTCGACCTTGATGCCCCATTCGTCGACGGGCAGACCGTTCGGAATGCCTTTGTCGCCATTGCCGGCCATGGACAGCCAGGCGTCGGTGAACCGCCAGCCGAGCGACGGGTCCTTCTTGCCGTAGTCCATGTGGCCATAGACCTTCTTGCCGTCGATCTCGCGGCCGGTGAAGAACTCGGCGATGTCCTCATAAGCCGACCAGTTGACGGGAACACCGAGGTCGTAGCCGTATTTGGCCTTGAAGTCGGCCTTGTTCTTCTCGTCGTTGAACCAGTCGTAGCGGAACCAATAGAGGTTCGCGAACTGCTGGTCGGGCAGCTGATAGAGCTTCTTGTCGGGCGCCGTCGTGAACGAGGTGCCGATGAAATCCTTCAGGTCGAGGTTCGGATTGGTGACATCCTTGCCCTCGTTCGCCATCCAGTCGGTCAGGTTGCGCACTTGCTGGTAGCGCCAGTGCGTGCCGATCAGGTCGGAGTCGTTGACCCAGCCGTCATAAAGGTTCTGGCCGGTCTGCATCTGGGTCTGGATCTTCTCGACGACGTCGCCCTCCTGGATGACGTCATGCGTGACCTTGATGCCGGTGATGGCGGAGAAGGCCGGTGCCAGCACCTGTGACTCGTACTGATGGGTGGCGATGGTTTCCGACACGACCTTGATGTCCATGCCGGCGAACGGCTTGGCTGCGTCGATGAACCACTGCATTTCCTTTTCCTGGTCGGCGCGTGAAAGCGTCGACAGGTCACCTATCTCCTTGTCGAGAAAGGCTTTTGCCTCGTCCATTCCGGCATAGGCGTGACCCGCTCCGACCAATAGGGCAAGGGCGGTCGTCGATATTAGAAATTGCCGTCGCATGTGTCTCCTCCAGACTTTCGGTTTCAAGTTCGATCCGGGCGGCCGCCAGCACGCGGCCGCTCCGACTATTCCCCCTCTATACGTATCGGAACACGCCGATGGCGTAGACCACGGAGAGAGCGAGAGCCCACCACAGGTTGGGTCCTACCAGACCCAACCAAGCGAGATGGATGAAGGCGCTGCCGAGCAGCGACAGGAAAAGACGGTCGCCGCGCGTCGTCTCGAAGCGCAGCACGCCGATGCGCGGATTGCCGCCCGGCGAGACATATTCCCAGACGCCCATGCCGCACAGCATCAGCGCGATGACGATGAAGAAGGCGGCCGTCGGCCACGTCCACGCCATCCAGGAGAAGTCGAGGTTCATGGCTTAGACCCTCCCCAGGGCAAAGCCCTTGGCGATATAGTTTCGCACGAACCAGATGACCAAAGCGCCGGGGATCAGCGTCAGCACGCCGGCGGCGGCAAGCAGGCCCCAGTCCATGCCGGCGGCAGAGACCGTGCGGGTCATGGTGGCGGCGATCGGCTTGGCAGCGGTCGTGGTCAGCGTGCGCGCGATCAGAAGCTCCACCCATGAGAACATGAAGCAGAAGAAGCAGGCGACGCCGATACCGCTGGCGATCAGCGGCATGAAGATCTTGACGAAGAAGCGCGGGAACGAATAGCCGTCGATATAGGCGGTCTCGTCGATCTCCTTCGGTACGCCGGACATGAAGCCTTCGAGGATCCACACCGCCAGCGGCACGTTGAACAGGCAGTGGGCCAGCGCCACCGCGATATGCGTGTCGATCAGACCGAAGGCCGAATAGAGCTGGAAGAACGGCAAAGCGAACACCGCCGGCGGCGCCATGCGGTTGGTGAGCAGCCAGAAGAACAGGTGCTTGTCGCCGAGGAAGCGGTAGCGCGAGAAGGCATAGGCAGCCGGCAGCGCGACCGCCACCGATATCACCATGTTCATCACCACATAGGTGATCGAGTTGATATAGCCCGAGTACCAGGAGGCATCGGTGAAGATGGTGCGATAGTTCGCCAATGTCGGATTGTGCGGGAACAGCGTCAGCGACGAGACGATCTCCGCATTGGTCTTGAAGCTCATGTTGATGAGCCAGTAGATCGGTAGGAGAAGCACGATGATGTAGATCGTCGGCACGATCCACCACCAGCGCGATTCCTCGCCGCGGCGTCGCATCAGCTTTGCCACCTCGTCCTGCGACAGCGTGCTGCCGACCTCGGTGATCGCCGCTTCGCTTACGCGTGTCGTCTCGTTGGCGCCCGCCATATCAGCGCTCCGCGTCGTAGTTGGTCATCACGGTGTAGAACACCCACGACAACAACAGGATGATCAGGAAATAGATCAGCGACATGGCCGCCGCCGGACCGAGATCGAACTGGCCGAGTGCCGTCTTGACGAGGTCGATCGACAGGAAGGTCGTTGAATTGCCGGGACCGCCGCCGGTAACCACGAAGGGCTCGGTGTAGATCATGAAGGAGTCCATGAAGCGCAACAGCACGGCGATCAGAAGCACGCGCTGCATCTTCGGCAGCTGGATGTAGCGGAACACCGCCCAGCGCGAAGCGCCGTCGATCTTGGCCGCCTGGTAGAAGGCGTCGGGGATAGAGACCAGGCCGGCATAGCAGAGCAGCACGACCAGGCTGGTCCAGTGCCAGACATCCATGATGATGACGGTGACCCAGGCGTCGATCGGGTCCTGCACATAATTGTAGTCGATGCCGAGCGCGTTGACGTAGTAACCGAGCAGGCCGATGTCGTTGCGGCCAAACACCTGCCAGATCGTGCCGACCACGTTCCACGGAACCAGAAGCGGCAGCGCCATCAGCACCAGGCAGACCGGCACGCCCCAGCCCTTCTTCGGCATGTTGAGCGCGATGAAGATGCCGAGCGGCACCTGGATCGCCAGGATGATGAAGGAGAAGATCAGGTTGCGCACCATCGCTTCCCAGAAGCGGTCGGAGTGCAGCAATTCCTCGAACCATTCCGTGCCGGCCCAGAAGAAGACGTTGTTGCCGAACGTGTCCTGCACCGAATAATTGACGACCGTCATCAGCGGGATGACGGCCGAGAACGCCACCAGCACCAGCACCGGCAGGACGAGGAACCAGGCCTTGTTGTTCCAGGTCTTGTCCATCTATGCCCCCATCTCGACGCGCCAGGAATCGGCATAGATGTTGATGCCGGCCGGGTCGAAGCTGACTTTCGGGTCGGCCGGGACCTCGTCGTCCTCACCGATGACGGCCGCGATCTCCTTACCCTCGAGATTGGCGCGCACGACCTTGTGGCGGCCGACGTCCTCGACCTTGCTGACCTGCACAGCCATGCCTTCACGGCCGAGCCGCACATATTCCGGCCGGATACCGAGCTCGACGGCGCCGGCCCCGGCCTTGGGCACGCCGGGCAGTTCGATGCGCTGCGCGCCGAGCTTCGCCGTCCTGCCTTCAAGCGATACCGGCAGCACATTCATGCCGGGCGAACCGATGAAATAGCCGACGAAGGTGTGGCTCGGACGCTCGAACAGTTCCGCCGGCGTGCCGATCTGCACGATGCCGCCGTCATACATGACCACGACCTGGTCGGCGAAGGTCAGCGCCTCGGTCTGATCGTGCGTGACATAAACCATGGTGTAGCCGAAGCGGCGATGCAGCTGCTTCAACTGCGAGCGCAGCACCCACTTCATATGCGGGTCGATGACGGTCAGCGGCTCGTCGAACAGGATGGCGTTGACGTCGGAGCGCACCAGGCCGCGGCCAAGCGAGATTTTTTGCTTCTGGTCGGCCGTCAGCCGGCGCGCCTTCCGGTTCGCCATGGAGGCGAGATCGATCATGTCCAGCGTCTCGCGCACCTTGCGGTCGACGTCCGCCTCCGGCACGCGGCGATTGCGCAGCGGGAAGGCCAGATTGTCGTAGACCGTCATCGTGTCGTAGATGACCGGGAACTGGAACACCTGCGCGATGTTTCGCTCCTGCGTCGACAGATTGGTCACGTCCCGGCCGTTGAACAGCAACTTGCCGTGCGAGGGGTGCAGCAGTCCCGAAATGATGTTGAGCAAGGTCGTCTTGCCGCAGCCCGACGGCCCGAGCAGCGCATAGGCGCCGCCATCCTCGAAGGTGTAATGCACCTCCTTCAGCGCGAAATCCTGGTCCTTCTGCGGATTGGGCAGGTAGGAGTGGCGGATATGGTTGACCTCGATGCGCGCCATCGTTTGCTCCTCAGGCCGCCAGCTTCGACGCCGTCACGGCGCGGCCATTCTGGTCGAAAACCATGATGTGGCGCGGATCGATGTACACCTCGACTTCGTCGTCCGTCTCGAAGTCGAGGATGCCATGCGCAAGCATCACCCAGCGCGCGTCCGCAAAGTCGAGATGGACGAAGCTTTCCGAGCCGGTGATCTCTGTAATGGTGACCTTCGCCCGCACCGGCACGGCGCTGGCGTTCGGTCGCTCCAGCGACAGATGATGCGGCTGGAAGCCGATCGTGTAGCTCGCGTCCGGAGAGCCGGTGAGCTCCGGCGGCACCGGCAGCTTGACGCCGCCTTCGAGCAGGAAGTCCGAGCCCTTCTTCGAGAGCACGATCGTGTTGAGCGGCGGATCGGCGAAGGTCCGTGCCGTCATCAGGTCGACCGGTTTGCGGAACACTTCCACGGTCGGGCCGAATTGCGTGACACGGCCTTCCGAAAGCGTGGCGGTATTGCCACCCAGAAGCAGCGCCTCGTGCGGTTCGGTGGTGGCATAGACGAAGATGGTGCCGGAAGCGGCAAAGATCTTCGGCAGCTCGGCCCGCAATTCCTCGCGCAGCTTGTAGTCGAGATTGGCCAAAGGCTCGTCGAGCAGCACCAGGCTGGCATTCTTGACGATGGCGCGGGCAAGCGCGGTGCGCTGCTGCTGGCCGCCCGACAGGCTGAGCGGCGTGCGGTCGAGATAGGGTGTGAGCTTCAGCAGAGCCGCGGCGTTGCGCACCTCCTTGTCGATCCTGGCCTGGTCGACGCCTGCAACCCGAAGCGGCGAGGCGATATTCTCGTAGACGGTCATCGCCGGATAATTGATGAACTGCTGGTAGACCATGGCAACGTTGCGCTTCTGCACCTTCTGTCCGGTCACGTCCTTGCCGTCGAACCAGACCGAGCCGGAGGTCGGCGCGTCGAGACCGGCCATCAGCCGCATCAGGCTGGTCTTGCCGGAAAGCGTCGGTCCAAGCAGGACATTCAGCGAGCCGTGCTGAAGCGTCAGCGACACGTCGCGGATATGCTCCTGCGCGCCGACCGTCTTCGTCACGTTCCTCAGCTCCAGCATCACGCCTCCTCCCAGGCCTTGCGCATCAGCGGCCGATCCTCATTCCGCGGCCGCGACATGACGGCTGCTCAGTCCACGCATGAATTCTTCCAGTGAAGCCGTCTGCTCGCGGCTGAAATGCAGGCCGCGCTTGGTGCGGCGCCACAGCACGTCCTCGGCGGTGACCGCCCATTCATTTTCAGCCAGGTAGCGGACCTCCGCCTCAAAGAGGTCGGCACCGAAATTGCGACCGAGATCGGCATTCGACCTGGCGAGCCCGAGCAGCTTTTCCGCGCGCGTGCCGTAAAGCCGGGTGAACCGGCGCGCCAGCCGCTGGTCGAGGAACGGATAGGTGTTCTTGAGCCTCGCGACCTGGGCATCGAAACCGGTCGCCGGAAAATCGCCGCCCGGCAATGGCGCGTCATGCGTCCACGGCTTGCCGCGCTTGCCGAGAAACCCTTCGATCTTCTCCAGCATCGATTCCGCCAGCCGGCGGAAGGTCGTGATCTTACCCCCGAAGGCGTTGAGCAAGGGGGCGGCGCCCTCCCCGCCATCGGCCTTCAGCACATAGTCGCGCGTCGCCTCCTGCGCCTTCGAGGCGCCGTCGTCATACAGCGGGCGCACCGCCGAATAGGTCCAGACGATGTCGGAGCGCTTCACCGGTTGCGCGAAATATTCGCTTGCCGCGGCGCAGAGATAGTCGATCTCGGTATCGGATATCTTCACGTCATGCGGATCGCCGGGATAGTCTCGGTCGGTGGTGCCGATCAGGGTGAATTCTTCCTCGTAAGGAATGGCGAAGATGATGCGACCGTCCTTATTCTGGAAGAAATAGGCGCGTGGATCGTCGAACTTCTTGTTGATGACGATATGGCTGCCCTGCACGAGGCGGACATTGTGGACGTCGTTCTGGCCGACGGCGGTCGAGAGCACGTGATCGACCCACGGGCCGGCGGCGTTGACCAGAAGCCGCGCACGAACCTCCTCGGTCTCACCGGTGAGCACATTCTGCACTTTCACGGTCCAAAGCGCGCCGTCGCGCCGCGCGCTGACGACCCTGGTGCGGGTGCGGACGACGGCGCCCCGGTCGGCGGCGTCACGCGCGTTCAGCGCCACCAGGCGCGCATCGTTGACCCAACCGTCGGAATATTCGAATGCCTTGCGGAACAATGGCTTGAGCGGCTTGCCCGCCGGATCGCTAGCCATGTCCAGCGTCTTCGTCGCCGGCAGCAGCTTGCGCCCGCCGATGTGATCGTAGAGGAAAAGTCCGAGCCGGATCAGCCAGGCGGGCCTGAGGCCCTTGGCGTAAGGCAGCACGAAGCGCATCGGCCAGATGATGTGCGGCGCGTTCTTCCACAGAACCTCGCGCTCCATCAGCGCTTCGCGCACCAGCCGGAACTCGTAGAATTCGAGATAGCGCAGCCCGCCATGGATCAGCTTGGTCGAGCCTGACGAGGTTCCGCTGGCCAGATCGTTCATCTCGGCTAGGTATACCGAAAATCCGCGGCCGACGGCGTCGCGTGCTATGCCGCAGCCATTGATGCCGCCGCCGATGACGAAAATGTCATGGATCGGAGATGCGTCCAAAGGTTCCTCCAACGATTTCGCATTGCACCATTTTTATGTTTTACGAAACCGTAGCGGAATTATTTCGAACTCAAACCGAATGTCAAACGAAATATCACGACTGCGTGAGTCAGCCGCGACAGGAGCCTATTCCAGCGCTGTCTCGATCAGCCGGACCTCGGTCTCCTCGCAGATCCTGCGGATCGACGCGATCTCGCAACGATCGGTGATGAAGGTATTCACCTGCGAAAGATGGCCGATGCGGACCGGCGCCGTGCGCTCGAACTTGGTTTGGTCGGAGACCAGAATGACATGGCGGGCATTGGCGATGATGGCCTGCGCCACCTTCACCTCCCGGAAATCGAAGTCGAGCAGCGCGCCGTCATGGTCGATCGCCGAGGCGCCGATAACGGCGTAATCGACCTTGAACTGGCGGATGAAATCGACCGCCGCCTCGCCGACGACGCCGCCGTCGGAGCCGCGCACCACGCCGCCGGCGATCACCACCTCGATCGTAGGATAGATGCGCATCCTATTGGCGACATTGATGTTATTGGTAATGACCATGAGCCCGCTATGGTCGAGCAACGCCTTGCTGACGGCCTCGGTCGTGGTGCCGATATTGATGAACAGCGAGGCATTGTCGGGGATCAGTCTTGCCGCGGCGCTGCCGATCGCCTCCTTCTCGTCGGCGGCGATCTTGCGCCGCGCCTCATACTCCATGTTCTCGATGCCGGACGGGAACAACGCGCCGCCATGGATCCGGGTAAGCAGGCGCTGATCGCACAGATCGTTGAGGTCCTTGCGGATGGTCTGCGGCGTGACGTTGAAATGCGTTGCTAGGTCATCGACCAGCACCCGGCCATGGTCTTTCGCCATCTGGATGATTTCAGCATGGCGTGGCGAAAGAAACATCCGGTATCCTCCCATTTTCGTTTTTTCCGTCTATATCGGAAAACGAAAGCGAAGAAAAGGCATAAGCCGGCTAACGAAAATCATATGATTGCAAAGGCAAACCCGTGCGTAACATGTTTGCCGCCTCAGGATGGGCGCCGGGCAATCTCGGTTATGACGTCGAACGCCGCATCGACATCAGCTGCAGTCGATTCGAACTGTCCGGCCTGGAAGCGGATCGCCACGCACCCATCGACCCGTGTTTGCGTCAGGTAAATGCGCCCATCGGCATTGATGGCATCGACCAGGTGCAGATTGTGCTCGTCAGGATCGATGCCCGCTGCCGCGCGATGCCGGAATGAGAAAAGCGACAGCATCGGCTCGCTACTGATCTCGAAATCCGTTTCCTTGGCCAGCCGTGCGGCAAGCCCTTCGCTCCAGGCGACATGGTTGCGGATCATGGCGCGCAAGCCTTCGAGCCCATGGGCGCGCAGCAGGAACCAGAGTTTCAGCGCGCGGAAGCGGCGCCCGAGCGGCACCGACCATTCCGAATAGTTGATGATGCCGTCATGGCCGCGCGTCTTCAGATAGTCCGGCTTGATCGCCAGCGTGCGCACCAGGTCTTCCGGCTGGCGCACGAACTGGATCGAGCAATCGAACTGCGCGCCGAGCCATTTGTGCGGGTTGAAGACGATGGAATCGGCGCCTTCGACGCCGGTCCAGAAATGCCGGTATTCCGGGCAGATCATCGCCGACCCGGCCCAGGCGGCATCGACATGCAGGTAAAGCCCCTGCTGCTTCGCGATTGCTGCCACCGCCGCAATGTCATCTGTGCCGCCCGTGCTGGTGCCGCCGACGCAGGCGATGATGCCGGCAGGCAAAAGGCCGGCTTTGCGATCGGCGATGATCGCAGCCTCCAGCGCCGCCGTATCCATCGCGCGGAAGCGTCCGCTAACCGGGATGCGGACGAGGTTTTCCTCACCGATACCGGAGACCCAGATGGCGCGGTCGATCGACGTATGGACCTGGTCCGAGGAATAGATGCGCAGCCTGCCCTGCCCGGCCAGGCCCATTTTGTTGCCCTGCCAGTCGAGCGCCCGCTCGCGCATGGTAAGCACGGCGGCAAGCGTCGCCGACGACGCCGAATCCTGGATGACGCCGGAAAAGCCTCCCGGCAGGCCAAGCGCCTGGCGCATCCAGTCGACGATGCGTGTCTCCAGCTCGGTCGCCGCGGGCGAGGTCTGCCACAGCATGCACTGCGCCGCCATCGCCGAGACCAGATATTCCGCCACGACCGAAACCGGCGCCGCATTGGCCGGGAAATAAGCGAAGAAGCGCGGATGCTGCCAATGCGTCATGCCCGGCACGATCTTCGTTTCAAAATCGGCGAAGATCTTTTCCATCGGCTCGGGCATTTCGGGCGCCGAGGCCTCGATACTCTCAAATATCTCCCCCGGAGCGATTGCCGGCCGCACCGGGCGGTCGCGCAGTCCGGCGCGGTAATCGACGCCCCAATCAGCCGCCCGCCTCGACCAGTCGCGGAATTCCTCATTGTCCATATTTTCCTCCCACCAGCCGCTCGGATGTACCGGCCGGCCGAACGGTTCTCAGCTGTTGCTTAACATGTTAAATATAATGAGGCAACGGTGGTATCGGCCCGCCCTACCCCGGAAAATCCGGCAGATTTGAAAAGGCGACTTTCAGCGCGCTGGACCAGCCGTCGGAAATGGTGCGGTAATAAGGATCGTCCTGGCCGATCCGCCGGTTCAGCCCGACCTTGAACGCATCCTTTTCCAGGAACAGCAGATCGAGCGGCAGCCCGACCGAAAGATTGGATTTCAACGTCGAATCGAAGGAAACCAGAAGCAGCTTCACCGTCTCGGCCAGGCTCATCGCCCGGTCATAGGCACGGATGATGATCGGCTTGCCGTATTTCGTCTCGCCGATCTGGAAGAACGGCGTGTCGTCGGTCGATTCGATGAAATTGCCTTCCGGATAGATCATGAACAACCTCGGCGGGCTGCCCTTGATCTGGCCGCCGAGGATGAAGGAGGCATTGAAATAGGAATCCGCCTTCTCGCCATCCGGCGACGCATGCGCGATCACTTCCTTGACCGTGTCGCCGACCAGCCGCACCGTCTGGTACATGGACGGCGTCTCGAGCAGCTTCTCGTGGCGGTCGCTGACCGCCTTGTTGCGCTCGTCGAGCAGGCTGACCACGGCTTGTGTCGTGGCAAGGTTGCCCGCCGACATCAGCACGATGACGCGCTCACCGGGCTGTTCCCAGACGTGCATCTTCCTGAAGGTCGAGATCGAATCCATGCCGGCATTGGTGCGCGTGTCCGACATGAACACGAGGCCGCGATCGATCTTGAGGCCGACACAATAGGTCATGGCATTTCTTCTGGCACAGAATCTTGCGGAGATTACTGCTCTACCGTGACGGTGACGGCAAGCTTCTCTTGCGCCTGCCCCAGCAGTATCCCCGACACGGGCGAGGCATCGCGGTAGTCGCGCCCCGTCGCCACCCGCACATAGCGCTCGTCGGGAGAGATACCGTTCGCCGGGTCAAAGGCAACCCATCCAAGCCCTACGACATAGGCTTCGGCCCAGGCGTGGCTGGCCGCCTGCTCGACGGTCGCATCCATCATCAGATAGCCGCTGACATAGCGGGCCGGAAAGCCGAGCACCCCGGCCGCGGCGATGAAGATGTGGCTGTGGTCCTGACAGACGCCGGACTTCAGCGCAAGGGCTTCCTCGGCCGGCGTCACGACGCTGGTCGTGCCCGGTCTGTACGCGACCCGTTCGGCGATAGCCCCCATCAGCCGGTGCAGCCGCTCGATCTCGGTTCCTTGCCCGAGCATGCCGGCGAGTTCACGTATGCCCGCGCCGGCTGTGGTGAGCCGCGTCTGCTGCGCGAACAGCCAGAGCGGCGCGAAGCCCTGATGCGGACCCGTTACGCCCGCCGTGTCATGCGTGATCACTTCTCCTGCAGCTTCGACGGTGATCGAGCTGTGACCGCTCTCCGCGCTTACCAGCCGCGTGTCGTTGCCGAAATGGTCGGTAAAGCGCACCTCCTCGCGTGCGCCCTCGACCTTGATCGCCCAGGAGCCGACGGTCTGCGTGCGCCCGCTCATGGGCAGCAGGCGCAGCCGCTGCAGCAGATACTGTACCGGCGCGTCGTAATGGTACTCGGTGCGATGGGAGATCTTGAGCCGCATGACGCCCGCCCTCAGCTCTTGCTCAATTGAACCGGTAATCCTGGGCGATCTCGTCGCCCAGCCTGGTGTTGTCGCGAATGAACTCGGCCAGGAACTCGTGCAGGCCGTGGTCGAATATGTCCTTGATCGAGCCCTTCTTGAGCAGCGTCTGGATTTTATCGGCCGTGCCATGGCATGCATGGCGCTCGCCATAATCGTCGGCGAGGAATTTCAGGTGCTCGCCGAGGAAGCGGTAGCAGAAGGTCAGCGAGCGCGGCATGCGCACATTGAGGATCAGATAGTCGGCAATATTCGTCGGCTTGTAGTCGGCTTCATAAACCCAGCGATAGGAGCGATGCGCCGACACCGAGCGCAGGATCGACTCCCATTGGTAGTTGTCCAGCGTCGAGCCGACCCAGGACAGAGACGGCAGCAGCACATAATATTTCACGTCGAGGATGCGCGCCGTGTTGTCGGCCCGTTCGACATAGGTGCCGAGCTGCGAGAAATCGAAAATCTCGTTGCGCAGCATCGTGCCGTAGAACGAACCGCGGATAAGCGCCGTCTCACGCTTGATGGCATCGAGCACCGTCGGCAGGTCGCGCTCGTCGATCGGCCGTGCCAGCATGCGCTTCAGCGACATCCAGGCTTCGTTGATGCTTTCCCAGGTCTCGCGCGTCAGCGCCGTGCGCACCATGCGGGCATTGTTGCGCGCCGTCTCGATCGACGACATCGTGCTCGACGGGTTCGAGATGTCGCGCAGCAGGAAGTCGGAGACGTTTGCGGCCGTATAGTCCTGATATTTCTGGGAAAAAGTTACGTCAGAGCCGGCGCTGAGCAGCACCGAGTTCCATTCCTCGGACGCGCTCTGCGTGCGCGTCAGCGCCATGCGCAGTCCGGCATCGACGAGGCGCGCCATGTTTTCGGCCCGCTCGATATAGCGGTTCATCCAGTAGAGACCGTTTGCGGTGCGGCCGAGAAGCATGTCAGGCCCCTAGGGCTAGCGAATAGAGAGTAGCGAATAGCGAATAGGGAAGAGTGCGTTTCATGATTGTTGCGTCTCCCTGCCCGGCTCAGTCATCAAGTACCCACGTATCCTTTGTGCCACCCCCCTGTGAGGAATTGACCACCAAGGATCCCTCTTTCAGGGCAACGCGCGTCAGGCCGCCCGGTACGATCTGGATACGATCCGAAACCAGCACGTAAGGCCGAAGGTCGACATGGCGCGGCGACAGGCCCTTTTCGGTCAGGATCGGGCAGGTCGACAGCGCCAGCGTCGGCTGGGCGATGTAGTTCGAGGGCTTGGCCGCCAGCTTCTTGGCAAAATCCTGGCATTCCTTCTTGGTCGCCGCCGGGCCGACCAGCATGCCGTAGCCGCCGGAGCCGTGCACTTCCTTGATGACGAGTTCGTGGATGTGCTCGAGCACATATTTGAGGCTGTCCGGCTCCGAGCAGCGCCAGGTCGGGATGTTGCCGAGGATCGCCTTGCGGCCGGTGTAGAACTCGACGATCTCCGGCATATAGGAATAGATCGCCTTGTCGTCGGCGATGCCGGTGCCTGGCGCATTGGCGATAGTGATGTTGCCGGCGCGGTAGACATCCATGATGCCCGGCACGCCGAGCGCGGAGTCCGGCCGGAAAGTCAGCGGATCGAGGAAATTATCGTCGACGCGCCGGTAGAGCACGTCGATCTGCTTGTAGCCCTCGGTCGTGCGCATCGCGACATGGCCGTCGATGACACGCAGATCCTGCCCTTCGACGAGCTGCACGCCCATCTGGTCGGCAAGGAAAGCATGTTCGAAATAGGCCGAGTTATAGGAACCCGGCGTCAGCACGGCGATGGTCGGCGCGCCCTTGGTGCTTTGCGGCCGCACCGCGGCGAGCGACTGGCGCAGAAGCTGCGGATAGTCCTCGACCGGCCTCACCTTGATCTTCTGGAACAGCTCCGGAAAGAGCTGCATCATCGTCTCGCGGTTCTCCAGCATGTAGGAGACGCCGGAGGGAGTGCGGGCATTGTCTTCCAGAACGTAGAATTCGTTCTCCGAGATGCGCACGATGTCGACGCCGATGATGTGGGTATAGACGCCGGCCGGCGGCCTGACGCCGATCATCTCGGGCAGGAAAGCCTCGTTCTTGGCGACAAGCTCCCTCGGCACGCGCCCGGCGCGCAGGATCTCCTGGCGGTGGTAGATGTCGTCGAGAAAGGCGTTCAGCGCCTGAACGCGCTGCTCGATGCCTTGCGTCAGCCGGCGCCATTCCTGGCCGGCAAGGATGCGCGGCACGATGTCGAAAGGTATCAGCCGCTCGGAAGCTTCCTGCTCGCCATAGACGGCGAAGGTGATGCCGGTCTTGCGGAAGACGCGCTCGGCGTCCTGCATTTTCTGGGTAAGCCTGGCTGGGTCCTGCTCCTTCAGCCAGCGATCGTAAGCCTCATAAGGTCTTCTCAATCCGGAGACTTCCGGAAGCATTTCGTCGAACGCTGCCAATCGCGTACTCCCCTCTGAGAGCATTTCACTGGCCTCGCCCGAGAAAATCAAGCGCAATCGATGATTTAGGAAGCCGCGGTGGCCACTCTATGCAAATTGCCTAAGATTAAGGCAGCGCGGCCAATGCCAGGTCAGGCCATGCCTTGCCGTCGGGCATCGCCTCGCGATCAAAACGCTCGGAAGGTGACGATGGTGAAGGTGTCCTTGATTCCAGGCAGAATCTGCACCCGCTCGTTGACGAAGTGGCCGACATCCTCCTCGTCATCGACATAGAATTTGGCGAGCAGGTCGTAATTGCCGGCGGTCGAGTAGATTTCGGAAGCGATCTCGGCATCGGCGAGCGCGCTGGCGACCTCATAGGCCTTGCCCAGATCGCACTTTATCTGCACGAAAAACGCCTTCATGTGCCGGTCCTGTCAGTCTAAGCGAACAAGCGGCCCTTGTGGCAGACTGCCGCCCGGCTTTCAAGCATCACGCGCCGCGCGCCCCAAAGAGTGCCTAATCGTGCCTGCTGACGCCGAAATGGCGAAATTTTCGGACATCGATGAAACCAGGCCGCGCCGCGCCGCGTATGTTAGAGTGCGTTAGCCAAGCGAATTCCGGGGAGGCAGGCCATGCGCCGCGCACTGTTCGCATTAGCTCTTGTTCCAATGTTGATAGCCTCGCTTGCCTTCGCCGGCGATGCCGACGTCAAGGCCGCGCAGACGGTCATCGACAGCCAACTGAAGGCCTTCATCGCCAATGACGGCACCGCCGCCTATAGTTTCGCGGCGCCGAATGTGAAGCAGATCTTCCCGACCGTCGACATCTTCATGAACATGGTGACGAATGGCTACGCGCCGGTGCGAAAGCCCCAATCCTATTCCTTCGGCAAGGTCGAGCAGACCGGGCCGGGGTCGATCGTCCAGCAGGTGCTGATCGTCGGACCCGACGGCAAGGATTATGAGGCGGTCTATACGCTGCAGCAGCAGCCGGACGGCAGTTTCAAGATCACCGGCTGCAGCCTGCGCGCTTCCACCTCGGTCAGCACCTAAGATATTCCTTTTGACGAACACCCAGCGAACTGTCGTTCGACTCGATCCGAGTCGCGACAACGACTACCGGCATGTTGTTCGCGGAATATTCAATCGAATAACAATCGCAAAGGTGGATGCGGTTGGGTGGTGATTTTCGTAACAACAATGTTAGTGTGCGACTTGGATAAGGGGGCTTTGATCGGGCCGTGCAGGCGATTTTCTCTGTTGTCTGGCTTACAGCGTTCTTGATGTTCCTGTTTTGGATGATGAACTTTCGTTCGTCCGTCCGCCGTGAAAATGTAGACCCTAGTTACCAACCCGAAACCAGGGACGCGATGCCTGAAAGCAGAGAGGCAGCATCCGTTCCTTTCAAAATTCGAGTAACATTGCCAAGCCGAATTTTTGGGATCAAGGAATGGACACCCGAGGAGATCAACCTCATCACCACGTCCTACAAAGAACGTTATCCCGACGAGTGGCGGGCCTACCTTGCTGCCGAGAACAACAATGGGTTCATTTCTAGTGCGATGAGCGATCGCATTTGTTCATTCATTGAAGAGCTATTTCCCGGCCTTCATCGAAAGCACTACCGCGCTGGTGCAGTTGATTTTCGATTTGCGAATGAGCGAACTTTTCAGTTCCCAATGTGGCATCCAGAAAATAGATTTTTACGCAAAGAAAAATTCTTAGAACACATAAAGCAACACCGGCAAATTGTTAATGGTGATGTCGAATGGGTCGAAGAGCAGGCGATTGTACTTCTGGAGCATATCCGGAGTAACGACCCTAAGCTTTGGGCAGACTATTGCAATTCATACAACGACATCGGCTTCATAGGCCTTGGAATTATCGGTCGAATTAAGGCGCAAACTGCGGCCCTGTTTCCTCTTCCCGAGGACTGCAGCTGGAACGGCATCATGTGGGGGCTTTTGGCTGAAGCCAATCGCCGTTACGACTTTGAAATGCTGAAACCCGCAAACGCCAAGATGCGGGACCAGCTCGAGACCGAGTGGTTCAATCAACGGCGTGGGTACATGACTTTCGAGGAATGGCACCAACAGCTAAAGCTGCGCGCCAATAAGGGCGCAAGCGAACGCGACTAAGGATTCACAGCGCCGGGATATCCCCCTGCGCCCAGCCTTCAGTGATCTCGCCGGCCCGCGTCTCAAATGCCTGAGCCTCGATGGCCGCCCGGATGTCCTGCATCAGCTTCTGATAGTAGGACAGATTGTTCCAGGTCAGCAGCATCGCCCCGAGCGATTCCTGCGAACGCACCAGGTGGTGAAGATAAGCGCGCGAATAGTCGCGCGCGGCCGGGCAATCGCTTTCCTCGTCGAGCGGGCGTGGATCGTCGGCGTGGCGGGCGTTCCTGAGATTGACCTTGCCGCGGCGCGTGTAGGCGAGACCATGGCGACCGGCCCGCGTCGGCATCACGCAGTCGAACATGTCGATGCCGCGTGCCACCGATTTCAAGATATCGTCGGGCGTGCCGACGCCCATCAGGTAGCGCGGTCTGTCGGCCGGCAGCTCCGGGCAGGTGATGTCGAGCATCTCCAGCATCACCGACTGCGGCTCGCCGACCGCCAACCCGCCGACGGCATAGCCTTTGAGCTCCATCGCCTTAAGCGCCTGCGCCGAACGCACGCGCATAACCGCGCTGTCGCCGCCCTGGACAATGCCGAACATCGCCTTGCCCGGCTGGTTGCCGAACGCTGTCTTGCAGCGCTCGGCCCAGCGCAGCGACAGCTCCATGGCGCGCTCGATCTCCTGAGGCTTGGCCGGCAGCGCGGTGCATTCGTCGAGCTGCATCTGGATGTCGGAATCGAGCAGCCCCTGGATCTCGATCGAACGCTCCGGTGACATCTCGTAGGCCGCGCCGTCGATATGCGAGCGGAAGGTGACGCCCTGTTCGGTCAGTTTCCTGAGCTTCGACAGCGACATCACCTGGAAGCCGCCGCTGTCGGTCAGGATCGGGAACGGCCAGCGCGCGAATTCATGCAGGCCGCCAAGCCTGGCCACGCGCTCGGCGCCCGGCCGCAGCATCAGATGGTAGGTGTTGCCGAGGATGATGTCGGCGCCGACGCCGCGCACCTGGTCCATATACATGGCCTTGACGGTGCCGCCGGTGCCGACCGGCATGAAGGTAGGCGTGCGGATCTCGCCGCGCGGCATCGAGACCAGCCCGCGCCTAGCCTTGCCGTCGGTGGCGAGCACTTTGAAGGAGAAATTTTCAGCCATCGAATTCCTGGTCGTGCACCGGCGCGCCGGGCGCCTGCTCATCGAGCGACTGCCGGTAGCGGATGCAGCCGCGCATGAATTTCGGCCACGGCGGCACCGCGATCGCCGGCTCGGTCTTTTCCGGCAGCAGGTCCCAGAGATCCGGGTGGTGCCAGCACAGATCGTGCCCGGTCGTATCGCGGTGCGCGCGGATGCCGGCGCGCAGCTTCTTCACTTCCGCGATCAGAATATCGCGGTCCATGCCGTCGAGATCATCGTCCATCGCTCGTCTCCGCTCGGTAAAGCAGGCTGGCGTCCCCATAGGAGTAGAACCTGTAGCGGCTCTCGATGGCCTGCGCATAGGCCGAACGCATCGTCTCCAGCCCGCTGAAGGCCGAGACCAGCATGAACAGCGTCGAGCGCGGTAGATGGAAATTGGTCATCAGCATATCGGCCGTGCGGAAGCGATAGCCGGGGGTGATGAAGATGTCGGTCGGTCCGGACCAGGGCTCGATGCTGCCGTCTTCGCGCGCCGCGCTCTCAAGCAGGCGCAGCGATGTGGTGCCGACGGCGATGATCCGCCCTCCCCGCGCCTTGGCCGCGTTGAGCGCCTCCGCCGTGTCCGGGCTCACAGAGCCGGTCTCGGCATGCATCTTGTGATTAGCCGTGTCGTCGGCCTTCACGGGCAGAAAGGTGCCGGCGCCGACATGCAGCGTGACGAACCGGCGCTCGATCCCCTTGGCGTCAAGCGCGGCAAAGAGCTCCGGCGTGAAATGCAGGCCGGCGGTGGGTGCAGCGACAGCACCCTCTTCCCTGGCATAGATGGTCTGGTAGTCGGCGCGGTCGCGATCATCGTCATTACGCTTCGAGGCAATATAGGGCGGCAGCGGAATGTGACCGACAGCATGCAGCGCCTCGTCGAGGAATGGCCCGGAGAGATCAAAGCCGAGCAGCGCCTCGCCCGCCTCGCCTTTCTCGATCACCGTGGCGTCGAGCTGGCCGAGGAAGCAGGAATTGCCGTCATGGCCGAAATGGATGCGGTCGCCGGCGGCTATGCGCTTGCCCGGCCGCATGAAGGCCTGCCAGCGGTCCGGCGCCACGCGCATATGCAGTGTCGCCTCGACCTGCGCCACGGCTTCGCCACGCCTGCGAATGCCCTTCAGCTGCGCCGGGATGACCTTGGTATCGTTGAAAACCAGCACGTCGCCTTCGTGAAGCAGCGACGGCAATTTGCTGACGGTGCGGTCTTGCGGCGTTTCGCCCGGTTTGACGACCAACAGCCTGGCGCTGTCGCGCGGCTCCGCCGGGCGAAGCGCTATGCGCTCTTCCGGCAGGTCGAAGTCGAACAGGTCGACGCGCATCAGTAGAGCCGGATGAGCAGCGCCCCGGCAAGCAGCAGCACGGCGCCGGCGACGCGGCCAAGCGAGATTTCGCGCACCGCCACGCCGAGGAAGCCGGCGCGGTCGATCAGCATGCCGGCGATCAGCTGGCCGGCGACCAGGAACGCCATCAGCGCCGCCGCGCCGATGCGCGGCGTGAGGATCGTCGACAGCGTCACGTAGAAGCCGCCGAGCATACCGCCCGCGATGAACAGCCAGGGCGCCGGCGCCTTCCAGTCGAGCGAAATGCCCTGCAGCTTCACCACCGAGATGGAGATGATGCCAAGGACAATGGCGCCGGACAGGAAGGAGAACGCGGCGGCCGCAACCGGAAGGCCGAGGCCCTTCGCCAATTGCGAATTGATCGGCGCCTGGATAGCGATGAAGGCGCCGGACAGGATGCCGAGCAGGGACCAGACTGCGCCCATCATCGTTTGCCTTTACTTGACGTCTGCCGCGACTTTCAGCGACACGATCTTGTCGGGATCCTGCACCGGCTCGCCGCGCTTGATCTTGTCGACATTCTCCATGCCTTCGATGACCTGGCCCCACACCGTGTATTGGCGGTTGAGGAAGGCAGCCTCGTCGAAGCAGATGAAGAACTGCGAGTTCGCCGAGTTCGGGTTCTGCGAGCGCGCCATCGAGCAGGCGCCGCGGCCGTGATTGGCGTTCGAGAACTCGGCCTTCAGGTCCGGCTTGTCGGAGCCACCCATGCCCGCGCGCGACGGCGCGAAGGTCGGCTTCGAGGAATTGCCGAACTTGACGTCGCCGGTCTGCGCCATGAAGCCGTCAATAACGCGGTGGAACACGACGCCGTCATAGGCGCCTTCGCGCGCCAGCTCCTTGATGCGGGCGACGTGACCCGGCGCAAGCTCGGGATACATCTCGATGACGACCTGGCCCTTGGTCGTTTCCATGATGAGCGCGTTCTCGCGGTCCTTGATCTCAACCATGTCAGAAAATCCTTTGAAAATTGAGGGAGTTATTTGCCGTCGGCAGCGATGCGGACCTTGATCATGCGGTCCGGGTCGGCGACCGTGCCGTTGTCGGCCTCGTCGCCTTTCTTGATCTTGTCGACCAGATCCATGCCGCTGACCACCTTGCCGACGATGGTGTACTGGCCATCGAGGTTCGGCGCCGGCGCGAACATGATGAAGAACTGAGAGTTGGCCGAGTTCGGATCCTGCGAACGGGCCATGCCGATCGCGCCGCGCGTGAATTTCTCGGTCTGCGAGAATTCGGCCGGCAGGTCGGGCAGGTCGGAACCGCCGGTACCGACTGCTTCGGGGCTGAAGCCCTTCTTCATGTTGCCGAATTTGACGTCGCCGGTCTGCGCCATGAAACCGTCGATAACGCGGTGGAAGGCGACATTGTCATAGGCGCCGTCACGCACCAGCTTCTTGATCTGCGCGACATGCTTGGGCGCCAGATCGGGGCGCAGCGCGATGGTCACGTCGCCGTCCTTCAGCGTTACGATCATGGTGTTTTCGTTGTCGGCGGCGACGGCCGGCATGGATGCCGCGAAAAGGCCGGCAAGCACGACAAGGAACGAAGCGAGCTTCTTCAGCTGCATGGGGATCTCCGGGAAAGCCTATTTGGTGAACTTGGCGGTGAGCGCGCCGGCGACGGCCTGCGGCACGAATGGGCGGATGTCGCCGCCCATGGATGCAATCTGGCGCACAAGTGTGGCGGTAATGGTGCGCACCGAAGGGCTCGCCGGCAGAAAAACCGTCTGCAATTCCGGCGCCATCGTCTCGTTCATGCCCGCCATCTGCATTTCGTAATCGAGGTCGGTGCCGTCACGCAGGCCGCGGATCATGATCGAGGCGCCGTGCTTGCGGGCTGCGTCGATGACCAGCCCGTCGAAGGAAACGACCTTGATGCGACCGCTGTCGCGGCCGAACTCGGCCTTGGTGGCTGCTTCGATCAGCTCCACGCGTTCCTCGAAGGAAAACAATGGCTTCTTGCCCGGATGAATGCCGATGGCCGCGTAGACGGTGTCGGCCACCGCCAGCGACGCCTTGAGCACGTCGAGATGGCCGTTGGTCAGCGGGTCGAAGGAGCCGGCGTAGAGGGCGGTGCGTTCGGTCATGGCAGGCTTCTAGCGAGCCTCTCAAACAAAGGCAAATCCCATCGATTGCCTAGAGCAATTCCAGGAAAAGTGTGAGCGGTTTTCCGTTCGGAATTGCGCCAAAACAAAGAGATAGAGCGGTTCGCCGTTTCCAATGAAAACGGCGAACCGCTCTAGCCGTGAACCTTTTTGCGCCGATGAACGACAGATGAATGCGACAATCACGAATGCTTCACGCAGCGTTCACTAGGTTGCCGCTTCAAGGGATGAAACCAAATCCCCATCTTACCGTTGTAAGTGCAGGAGAACACGCAAATGCTGATCTACATGCTTGCCACTGCAATGACCCTCGTGATGCTGATCGCGACTGCGTTCGGGTTGCACCAGGAAGCAGCGCGAGTGCGCGTCAAGGCCAATACCAGGCGGCTCGATGGTTTCGCCCGGCGCAACGTCTACCGCCGCTACTGATCCCACCATGATCGCACCGGCCAAAAGGCCGGTGACGCTTACACGACCTATTCGCTCTCGCTCGTATTATCGGTGCCTGCCTCGCCAGACGGCGCGTCTTCGACTTCCTCGTCAGCCTGCGGCTCCGAAATCCGCTCCACAGACACGACCTTCTCGCCTTCGGCCGTATTGAAGATCGTCACGCCTTTGGTGGCGCGGCTCGCGAAACGTATGCCGTTGACCGGCACGCGGATGACGGTGCCGCCGTCCGAAACCAGCATGATCTGATCGTCATTGCCGACCGGGAAGGTCGCGACCAGCCGGCCGATCTCGGCGACTTTCGACACGTCGGTGGCGCGGATGCCCTTGCCGCCGCGGCCGGTCAGGCGGAAGTCATAGGACGACGAGCGCTTGCCGTAGCCATACTCCGTCACTGTCAGCACAAGCTGTTCATGCGCCTTGAGGAACTCGTAGCGTTCGTCGGACAGCTCCGCCTCCTCGCCAATCTCCTCATTGGTCAGCGCGATCTCTTCCTCCTCGCCCGCCGCGCCGGAGGCTAGGCGGCGTTCCGTCGCCGCGCGTTTCAGATAAGCGGCGCGCTCGGCGGGTGACGCATCGACATTCTCAATCACCGACATGGAGATGATGCGATCGGTCTCGGCCATGGTTATGCCGCGCACGCCGACGGAATTGCGGCTCTGGAAGACGCGCACGTCGGAAACCCGGAAACGGATGCACTGGCCGGAATTCGCCGTCAGCAGCACGTCGTCATTGTCGGTGCAGGTCTCGACGCCGAGGATCTCGTCGCCTTCTTCCTCCAGCTTCATGGCGATCTTGCCGTTGCGGTTGACCTGGACGAAGTCGGACAGCTTGTTGCGGCGCACGGTGCCGCGCGTGGTGGCGAACATCACGTCGAGCTCGCCCCAGCTGGTCTCGTCCTCCGGCAGCGGCATGATCGTGGTGATGCGCTCGCCCTGCTCGAGCGGCAGCATGTTGATCAGCGCCTTGCCGCGCGATTGCGGGTTGCCGATCGGCAACCGCCAAACCTTTTCCTTGTAGACGATGCCGCGCGAGGAGAAGAACAGCACCGGCGTGTGCGTGTTGGCGACGAACAGCCGGGTGACGAAATCCTCTTCCTTGGTCGACATGCCCGAGCGGCCCTTGCCGCCGCGGCGCTGCGCCCGGTACAGCGACAGCGGCACGCGCTTGATGTAGCCGGAGTGGCTGACGGTGACGACCATGTCCTCGCGCTGGATCAGGTCCTCGTCTTCCA
This sequence comes from Mesorhizobium sp. WSM3224, assembly GCF_000427725.1. Classification (GTDB taxonomy): domain Bacteria; phylum Pseudomonadota; class Alphaproteobacteria; order Rhizobiales; family Rhizobiaceae; genus Mesorhizobium. The sequence goes on from NZ_ATYO01000005.1 coordinate 97,004, forward strand.
TGTCTGAACCGCCGTCGCTCAGCTCGGTGCGGCGCGGTGTGCCGAACTCGTCGCGGACCGCGATCAACTCGTCCTTGACGATCTGCTGGATGCGTGCACGCGACGACAAAATATCAAGGAAATCAATGATCTCAGCGCCGATCTGGTTCAACTCGTCGGCGATCTCGTCGCGGCCGAGCGCGGTCAGGCGCTGCAGGCGGAGTTCAAGGATGGCGCGCGCCTGTTCCTCGGAGAGGTTGTAGGTGCCGTCCTCATTGATGCGGTGCCGCGGGTCGTCGATCAGCTGGATCAGCGGGGCGACATCGTGCGACGGCCAGCGCCGTTCCATCAACTGCTCGCGCGCCGTCTGCGGGTCGGGCGCTGTGCGGATGAGCTTGATCACTTCGTCGATATTGGCGACGGCGATTGCCAGACCGACCAACACATGTGCCCGATCACGAGCCTTGCGCAGCAGGTACTTCGTGCGGCGGCTAACGACTTCCTCGCGGAAACCGGCAAAGGCCTTCAGCATGTCGATCAGCGTCATCACTTCCGGCTTGCCGCCGTTGAGCGCCACCATATTGGCGCCGAACGACGTTTGCAGCGGCGTGAAGCGATAGAGCTGGTTGAGGACGACGTCGGCCACGGCGTCGCGCTTCAACTCGATGACGACGCGGTAGCCCTGGCGGTCGCTCTCGTCGCGGATGTCGGAAATGCCCTCGATGCGCTTGTCGCGCACCAGCTCGGCCATCTTCTCGATCATCGAGGCCTTGTTCACCTGGTAGGGAATCTCGCTGACGATGATGGATTCGCGGTCATTGCCGCGCTGCTCGATCTCGACGCGGCCACGCATGACGATCGAGCCGCGGCCCGTCGAATAGGCGTTGTAGATGCCGGAACGGCCAAGCACGATGCCGCCGGTGGGGAAGTCCGGGCCGGGCACGATCTCCATCAGCGCCGTCAGGTCGATCGCCGGATTGTCGATGATGGCGATAGCGCCGTTGCAGACTTCAGTGAGGTTGTGCGGCGGGATGTTGGTCGCCATGCCGACGGCGATGCCGCCGGAGCCGTTGACCAACAGGTTCGGGAAGCGAGCCGGCAGCACCTTGGGCTCGCTGCCCGAGGCGTCGTAAGTATCCTGGAAATCGACGGTTTCCTTGTCGATGTCCTCCAGGAGCTCATGCGCGACCTTGGTCAGCCTCGACTCGGTGTAACGCATCGCCGCCGGCGGATCGCCGTCGATCGAGCCGAAATTGCCCTGACCGTCGATCAGCGGCACGCGCAGCGACCAGTCCTGCGCCATGCGCACCAATGCGTCGTAGATCGAGGCGTCGCCATGCGGATGGTATTTACCCATCACGTCGGCGACCGGGCGCGCTGACTTCACATATTTGCGGTTCCAGTGGTAGCCGCTCTCATGCGAGGCATAGAGGATGCGGCGATGCACGGGCTTCAGGCCGTCGCGCACGTCGGGCAGTGCGCGGCTGACGATCACGCTCATGGCGTAATCGAGATAGGAGCGCTGCATCTCCTCGATGATGGAAATCGGTTCTATGCCGGTGGGGCCGCCGTCGCTGCCGCGCGGTGTCTTCTGGTCGGTCAAATCAGGTCACAATCCAGTCGGGAATCACTGCACGCTTATATAGGAAGCCTTGCCGAAACTCCAATGTTCGCCGGACTTTTCCAGAGACAATTTTGACGGTAATTTCAAATGGATACCGCTTATTGCGACGATATGGCCACAGTCGTTTTCCGCTCCGGCCGACCTCAGCGCTGCCCGGTTCGTCTGGTGCGATAGGCGCCGGGCGTTTTTCCCATCTCGCGCCGGAACCGGCGGTTGAAGGTCGACAGGTCGTTGAAGCCGGCATCGAAGGCGATCGTCGAGACCGCCGCGTCAGAGCTGCGCAGCCGCACCGCCGCGCGGTGGAGCCTGGTCCTCAGCAGGAATTGATAGGGCGTCATGCCGGCAACGTGCCGGAAGGTGCGCAGGAAATGAAACGGGCTGGTCGCCGTGCCGTCGGCGAGCTCCGTCAGCGACAATGATCGATCGGCATTGAGCTCGACCAGGCGCACTGCCTCGGCGACGCGTTTCTGGTCGCGGCGGCTGGGTGCCGGCGCGTCCCTGGAAGAGCCGGTCGCAGCCGCGATCACAGCGCCGGCAATGCGCAGGCCGAGTTCCTCGAACGCGTCGCCGTCGCTTGTTTCCCGTGCCGCCTCCGCCTCGGCCAGCAAGGGCGCCAACGCCGGCAAGGGCGGCAGGCGCGGATCGGCAAAGCCGAGCCGCTTCGCGCCCGGCAATTCGGCCGCCACGCGCTCCAGATAGGTCGGTGAAAAATGGAAGGAGAGACAACGGTCGCCTGCGCCGTGCTCATGGCCGCATTCGTAGCATGCGCCGGGATTGCCGAGTAGAATGGCGCCCGGCGCCAGCATCGCCGTACCTTGGCGTGTGCGATAGCGGAACGTGCCGCGGGTGACTGCTGCGACGCAAAAGCTGCGATGCTCTTCCTCGAATGGCTTGTCGCCGGCGGCTGCGGTGCAGACCACGTCGGACACTTGCCAGCCCGTTCCCGAAGCAAGGTTTTTCTCAGTCGTCGCCATAACCCAAAAATAGCAATTTTTCCCAAGCGCAGAACCCCGCCATGCTCCTATTGCTCGCCCTCTCCTGACAAACGAGGCAGCAACCATGACCGATCCCTTTGCCGAGGCCCTGCACAGCGACGGTCCCAATCCGGACCTCGCCGAAAAACTGAAGCTCTATGGCCGCTTTATCGGCGCCTGGACATTCGACGCCACCCGCATCCTCGAGGATGGAACCACGCTCACGGGGCGCGGCGAGGTGCATTTCGGCTGGGTTCTCGAAGGCAAGGCCGTGCAGGATGTCTGGATCCTGCCTGCGCGCGACGCGGGCCCCTCGCCTTCGCTCGGACCGTGGACATTCTACGGCACGACATTGCGCGTCTACGATCCCGGAACGGACGCCTGGCACATCTTCTGGAGCGATCCGCGCAACCAGTACTACAGCCGGCAGCTCGGCCGCGCCGAGGGCGACACGATCGTCCAGATCGGCGCCGACGGCACCGGCGCGTCGGTACGCTGGAGCTTTTCGCGCATCACCAGGAATTCGTTCCGCTGGCTGGGCGAGCGTTCGCATGACGGCGGCGCGAACTGGCGCATGGAGGTGGAATTTTTGGCGCGACGGATGGGTGGAGGCTGAGGGTCGCGAAGAATGCGCGTCAAGATGAAAGCGTAGCGATCCTTCACACCCCCCTCTGGCCTGCCGGCCATCTCCCCCGCAAGGGGGGAGATCAGATGTCGCTCCGCCTTTCGCCAATCTCCAACATTGATAAGCCAATTTCCAATGTTTGAATGAATAAGGTGGCGCGGCCGGTGAAACTGCCAATCTCCCCCCTTGCGGGGGAGATGGCCGGCAGGCCAGAGGGGGGTGCTGTCCCGCAAGCATCAAAAGGAGACCCGAGCACGCGACGAGGTCGGCTTGCCTGTTTCCAGCGCGCCGGCTTTGCTCTACCAATCGCGGAGCCTGGGCTTCGGCCAGCGGGAGGGGACCAGCGATGCCGAGCTTCGACAGCCTGTTCAACGCCTTCGTCACCATCCTGGTGACCATCGACCCTCCCGGGTTGGCGCCGCTCTTTCTCGCCGTGACGCGTGGCATGAACCGCGAGGAGCGTCAGCAGGTCTCGGTGCGCGCGTCGGTGATCGGCTTCCTGGTGATGGCGCTTTTTGCGGTTGCCGGCGCCTCGATCCTGTCGGTGTTCGGCATCACGCTGCCGGCCTTTCGCGTGGCCGGCGGCTTCCTCTTGTTCTTCATCGCCTTCGAAATGGTGTTCGAGCGCCGCCAGGACCGCAAGGAGAAGATCGGCGACGTCGCCATCACCAAGGACATGATCCACAACATCGCCGCCTTCCCGCTGGCGATCCCGCTGATCGCCGGCCCCGGCGCAATTTCGGCGACGGTGCTGCTGTCGGGTTCCTTCCAAGGATTTGCCGCTCAAGCCGCCCTGGTCGGCATCATCTTTCTTTGCCTCGCTATCACCTATCTAGTGTTCGTGCTGTCGGAACGCATCGACCGCATCCTCGGCCAGACCGGCCGCTCGATCCTGACGCGATTGCTCGGCGTGATCCTGGCGGCGCTGGCGGTGCAGTTCGTTGCGGACGGCGTCCGGGCGCTCATGGCCGCTTGAGCAACACCCTACTGCCCTACTTGGCCGCCGTATCGACCACTTCAAAGTCATGCGTGACCGTCGCCGTCTTGGCCATCATCGCGGTGGCCGAGCAGTATTTCTCGATCGACAGGTCGATCGCCCGCTTCACCTTGTCGTGCGAGAGCGCACGCCCTTTGACGATGAAATGCATGTGAATGCGGGTGAACACTTTTGGCTCGGTCTCGGCCCGGTCGGCGTCGAGTTCGACCACGCAATCCTCGACTGCCTCGCGACCCTTTTCCAGGATGTGCACGACGTCATAGGCCGAGCAGCCGCCGGTCCCGATCAGCACCAGTTCCATCGGGCTCGGTCCCGGCGTCCGGCCTTCCGGCCCATGCGCCGTACCCAGCACAACCTTGTGGCCGCTGCCGGATTCGCCGACAAAGGTGCGTTCCTCAACCCATTTGACGCGTGCTTTCACGTTGATCTTCCTTGAGAAATTCCCGGCCGCGCTAAGGCGTGTTGAGATTCAGGTCAGGCCGAGCCGAAAATGGCGGGTTCCGAGAACCGGAGCGGAGCGTACTTGAAGTACGTGAGCACCGGAAGCGCAGGAGGCTGCCATTTGCAGGCCGGCCTCACCTGAATATCAATACGCCTTACTGGCCGAACACGACGGCGTGCATGATCCGGCCAGGCAGCAGCGTGAAGATGCCGGCGCCGACCAGCGCGAACAGATAGAGCTTGATCATGGCGCCGCGATGCGCGGCCACCTTGTGGGTGTGCGCATACCATGCCGCCAGCGGCACGGTGGCCAGAACCAGGATCGACAACAGGTGGATCGGGCTGAAGGGGCCGATCAGCCGGATCTGCTGGATCCAGAAGCTCGATAAGGCGATGATCAGCATCAGCGCCACCCAGGCGTAGCCCAGCACGCGGTGACGCAACGTGCCTTTCGGCAGCGCCAGCTGGGCACCGCCGACAGCGAGCGCGGCGAAGGCCGCGAATGCATGCCACGGAATGGGAGGCGGCGCCGACACTAGCGGTCCAAGCGACATCGCCCCTTCCCCTCAAACGGCCATTTCGAGGCGCTTAGAAGGGGATCTCGTCGTCGAGCTCGCGCGACGGGCCGCCGCCACCGCCGCCCTTGGAGCCGCCACCGCCGCCACGGCTGAAACCTTCATTCGGACCGGACTGGCCGAAGTCAGAGCCACGGCTGCTGCCGCCACCGGAATAATTGCCGACCTGGCCGCCGCCGCCCTCGCCGCGCGCGTCGAGCATCTGCAGCTCGCCACGGAATTTCTGCAACACCACCTCGGTCGTGTAGCGGTCGTTACCGGTCTGGTCCTGCCATTTGCGCGTCTGCAACTGGCCTTCGACATAGACCTTCATGCCCTTCTTCAGATACTGCTCGGCCACCTTGGCGATCTGGTCGTTGAAGATGACGACATTGTGCCACTCGGTCTTTTCCTTGCGCTCGCCGGAATTCTTGTCGCGCCAGCTTTCCGACGTGGCGATACGAATGTTGACGACCGGCTCGCCCGAATTCAGGCGGCGAATTTCCGGGTCCGCCCCAAGATTGCCGACCAGAATGACCTTGTTGATGCTACCCGCCATCGTATTTCTCCGCGCTCATCCGAAACAAATTTTAAGTCGCTCACCTTATAGCCTACGGGCCGTCCATGCCTGAAAAGGCTGGCTTTTCCCACAAGGTTTTTGTTCTCTTTTCGTTCTAGACACCACAGCCTGTTCTGTCAAGGAATGTCAGCAAAGGCAGGGTCTGAGCGCCTCATTTGATATGGCGGTCAAATAGCCACTTGCCAAATCAATAAGTATCGACTTATGCTTTTGCGATGATCGAAGCAGAGATACTCCGGGCGCTGGCCGATCCGACACGGCGCGCCGTCTATGAGCGGCTCGCGGCAAGCGAAATGTCGGTGTCCGAGCTGCGCGCCGGCATGAGCGTTTCGCAGCCCGCGGTCTCGCAACACCTTGCCGTGCTGCGCGGCGCCGGGCTGGTGGTCGAGCGGCGGGCAGGCCGCAACGCCTACTACCGCGCCGACCCGCAAGGGCTCGATCCGCTGCTAGGCTGGATCGACCGCTACCGTGCCTTCTGGCCGGAACGCATCGAGAAGTTGAAGACGGTTCTGAAGGAAATGGACCAATGACGGCAACAAAACACCCCACGACTGAGACCGAGCCCCGGCTTAGCTTCGAATGCGACCTTGCCGATCCGCCTGAAAAAGTCTGGCGGGCGCTGACCGAGCCGGAACTGCTCGCCGCATGGTTGATGCCCAACGACATGAAGGCGGAAACCGGCAGGCGCTTTGCCTTTGCCGGACCGGACGCGCCGGTAGAATGCGAGGTGCTCGAAGCCGAGCCCGGCAGGCTGCTGCGCTACTCCTGGCGCGAGCGGCCGCCTGCCAACGATGCCAACCTGCTTCCCGCCCCCGACGGCCCCGCCTTCGACAGCACCGTCACTTTCACGCTGGCGCGCACCGCCTCGGGCGGCACGCATCTGCGCATTGTCCATGACGGCTTCGTGCCGGTGGCGGAGCCTGTCCTCGCCATCGCCGGTGCCGGCTGCGGGCTCTCGCTCCATGGGCGCAAGAACCCAACCGCCGCCAATGCGCCCTGCATGATGCAGCGTGCGGCCTGATCAAAGCAAATCGAGGAAACCCGTCATGAGCATTGCCAACCTGGTGCCGATGGTCATCGAACAGTCGAGCCGCGGCGAACGCTCCTTCGATATCTTTTCGCGGTTGCTGCGCGAGCGTATCGTCTTCATCAACGGCGAGATCAACGACAACGTCTCGGCGCTGGTCTGCGCGCAATTGCTGTCGCTGGAATCGGACAATCCCGACAAGGAGATTTCGATCTACATCAACTCGCCGGGCGGTATGGTGACCAGCGGCTTCGCCATCTACGACACGATGCAGTACATCTCCTGCCCGGTAGCGACGGTCTGCATGGGTTTTGCCGCCTCGATGGGTTCCTTCCTGCTGATGGCCGGCGCCCCGGGACGGCGCATCGCGCTGCCCAACACAAGGATCGTGCTGCACCAGCCGCTTGGCGGCTTCCAGGGCCAGGCCTCCGACATCCAGCGCCACGCGGAAGACATCCTGCGCACTAAGCAGCACATGACCGAGCTCTACGCCAAGCATTGCGGCCGCAGCTACGAGGAGGTCGAGCGCACGCTCGACCGCGATTATTTCATGAGCGCCGCGGAAGCCAAGACCTGGGGCCTCGTCGACCACGTCTACGACACGCGCAAGAAGGCGGCCTGACAACGCATGTCGCCCAGAAGTGTGCTGCGGTTCTGGGACAACGACATGCGTCAAAACAAAGATTTAAAGCGCGTCGCCTGAACCCGTTTCAGCGCGACGCGCTTTAAACCAGACGCGCGGCAAATTGATCGCCGCGTGTCTGGCATCGCAGCGGGCCCGCCCCTATTGTGTTTGCACATGACCAAGCTGCTGCAATCCAGATATTTATGCATTGCGCTTGCCGCACTGGCCGGGCTGATGGCTGGCCCTGCCTTTGCCGACGACAGCTCGGCGCGGAAATTGCCGGGCGTCAACGGCGACTACCGCATCGCCAAGCCGGCGCCGCAGCCGGAACCGGACGACGCGCTGCCGGCCGGCAGCGACGGCACGTTCAAGATCGGCAATACCGATGTCAGGATCGGCGGCAGCATAACCGTCGACACGGCGACGGGTGGCGCACGGATTCCGAACCATTGATTTGGCAGCGATCGACCGAAGCGCGTTTTCGTCATTCTATGGCGGAGCAAGGAGCGAAGCGACGCGGCGTAGACCATGCCGTTACGTCGGCCGAAGAATGCAACCGGCGCAGAATTCTGCACCGTTGCGCCCTCGGCTGAGGTAACGGAATGGATCCCTGGGTCTTCGCTCCGCTTCGCGTCGCTGCGCCCAAGGATGACGAAGTTAGGGAGTCTCCGGCCAACTGCGAACCTGGCAAGACCGCAAAAAATGTAAGCCCCGCCACTGCTTCCGCAGGTGGACGGGGCTTTCATGGATCTGAAATCCAATTTTAGCCGGGAGTGGACTGCCGGCGTTCTGTTTCGGATGCAACGCGGCGTTCAGCCGACGATCCGACTATTGTCTCTGATTGTAGCAATCGGCAGGTCACGGTTTGTCGGGCCGGCGTTTCAAGTCTGCCCTGGCACTTATGCCCGCCGCGGCTCCATCCTGGTGTGGAGCCTCAAGGGACTGTCCGGTGGCGTCATGCTCCGCTCCTTCGTCCGTTGCGACCATTGTCTTACGAAGCTCTAATCGCAAATGCCTGCGGCGTCTCGCAGGCCACCTTTGGGTGGCGAGGCCATCGAAAGACGGCCGGCTTCGCTGACGCCCAGAGACTGCTCCCGCGGGTCGCCGGCGTCAACCGTTCAATAGCCGATTACCGAAAAATGTGATCGCCAGGAGGTTACGTGCGGGTAAGTCGAGCGCCTTTGTCGATCGAAGAGGCAGGTACTTGCGGCGTCCGTTTCGACAACGTTGTAGCGATTGTTTCCACAACGCTTTGTCAGGAGCGTGTTCGGCCTTTGTTCTTTCCGCTTGCCCGCTCGCGCGAAAGACGGTTAAAGGCTTCTGTCGAGATTTGTGGCGTCACTCGACTTGACGGGGAAACCACCTACATAAGGGATGGCCGGGACGAACCCGCCCAATCCAGCAAATTCCAGATCTGAGGCGGCGACCGGCGATGGCCGACCATAAATACCTTTCCATTCGCGGGGCGCGCGAGCACAATCTCAAGAACGTCGACCTCGACCTGCCGCGCGACAGCCTGATCGTGATGACCGGCCTGTCGGGATCCGGCAAGTCGTCGCTTGCCTTCGATACCATCTATGCCGAGGGCCAGCGCCGCTATGTCGAAAGCCTGTCGGCCTATGCTCGCCAGTTCCTGGAGATGATGCAGAAGCCGGACGTCGACCAGATCGACGGCCTGTCGCCCGCCATCTCGATCGAGCAGAAGACCACGTCGAAGAACCCGCGCTCGACGGTCGGCACCGTCACCGAGATCTACGATTACATGCGCCTGCTTTTCGCGCGTGTCGGCATTCCCTATTCGCCCGCCACCGGCCTGCCGATCGAGAGCCAGACGGTCAGCCAGATGGTCGACCGCGTGCTGGCGCTGGAAGAAGGCACCCGCCTGTTCCTGCTGGCGCCGATCGTGCGCGGCCGCAAGGGCGAGTACCGAAAGGAATTGCTAGAGCTACAGAAAAAGGGCTTCCAGCGCGTCAAGGTCGACGGCGTCTTCTATGAGATCGCCGACGTGCCGGCGCTGGACAAGAAGTACAAGCACGACATCGACGTGGTCGTGGACCGTATCGTCGTGCGCGGCGAGCTGGCGACGCGCCTTGCGGATTCAATGGAGACCGCGCTGAAGCTCGCCGAAGGCCTTGCCGTGGCCGAGTTCGCCGACCGGCCGCTCGACGCCAGCCAGACCGGTGAGGACTCGGTCAACAAATCGAAGAACGAGACGCATGAGCGCATCATGTTCTCGGAGAAATTCGCCTGCCCGGTGTCCGGCTTCACCATTCCCGAGATCGAGCCCAGGCTGTTTTCCTTCAACAACCCGTTCGGCGCCTGCCCGACCTGCGACGGCCTCGGCAGCCAGCGCGCCATCGACGCCAACCTCGTGGTGCCGGACGAGAACCTGTCGCTGCGCGACGGCGCCATCAGCCCGTGGGCGAAATCGACTTCGCCCTATTACGCGCAGACGCTGGAAGCGCTCGGCAAGGCCTATGGCTTCAAGCTCGGCGACAAGTTCAAGGACCTGAGCGCCGAGGCGCAGCAAGCCGTGCTGCATGGCACCGGCGAGCGCGAGATCACCTTCCAGTATGACGACGGCCTGCGATCTTATAAAACCACCAAGACCTTCGAGGGTGTCATCCCCAACCTCGACCGGCGCTGGAAGGAAACGGAATCGGCCTGGATGCGCGAGGAGATCGAGCGCTTCATGTCGGCCACCCCTTGCCCCGCCTGCAACGGCTACCGGCTGAAGCCCGAGGCGCTGGCGGTGAAGATCGGCGGAAAACACATCGGCGAAGTCACCGAGCTTTCGATCCGCAAGGCCGACCAGTGGTTCACCGACCTGCCGGGAGAGCTCAACGACAAGCAGAACGAGATCGCGGTCCGCGTGCTGAAGGAAATCCGCGAGCGGCTGCGCTTCCTGAACGATGTCGGCCTCGACTATCTGACGCTGTCGCGCAATTCCGGAACGCTGTCGGGCGGCGAGAGCCAGCGCATCCGGCTGGCCTCGCAGATCGGCTCGGGTCTCACCGGCGTGCTCTACGTGCTGGACGAGCCGTCGATCGGCCTGCACCAGCGCGACAATGCCCGCCTGCTAGATACGCTGAAGCACCTGCGCGACATCGGCAATACTGTGATCGTGGTCGAGCATGACGAGGACGCTATCCTGCATGCCGATTATGTCGTCGACATCGGCCCTGCGGCCGGCATCCATGGCGGCCACGTCATCGCGCAAGGCACGCCGCAGCAGATCATGGCGACGCCCGCCTCGATCACCGGCAAATATCTGTCGGGCGAGCTAGAGGTGGCCACACCAGCGGTCCGCCGCGAAGCGAAAAAGAACCGGCGCATCAAGGTGGTCGGCGCGCGCGGCAACAATCTGAAGAACGTCACCGCGGAGATCCCGCTCGGCACCTTCACTGCGGTCACCGGCGTCTCCGGCGGCGGCAAGTCGACCTTCCTGATCGAGACGCTGTTCAAGGCGGCCTCGCGCCGCATCATGGGTTCGCGCGAGCATCCGGCCGATCACGACCGCATCGAGGGGCTCGAATTCCTCGACAAGGTCATCGACATCGACCAGTCGCCGATCGGCCGCACGCCGCGCAGCAACCCCGCCACCTATACCGGCGCCTTCACGCCGATCCGCGACTGGTTCGCCGGACTGCCGGAGGCCAAGGCGCGCGGCTACCAGCCCGGCCGCTTCTCCTTCAACGTCAAGGGCGGCCGCTGCGAGGCCTGCCAGGGCGACGGCGTCATCAAGATCGAGATGCACTTCCTGCCCGACGTCTACGTCACCTGCGACGTCTGCCACGGCAAGCGCTACAACCGCGAGACGCTGGACGTCCTGTTCAAGGGCAAGTCGATCGCCGACGTGCTCGACATGACGGTCGAGGAAGGCGTCGACTTCTTCGCCGCAGTGCCCGGCGTGCGCGACAAGCTGGTGACGCTGAAGCAGGTCGGCCTCGGCTACATCCATATCGGCCAGCAGGCGACGACGCTGTCCGGCGGCGAGGCGCAGCGCATCAAGCTAGCCAAGGAACTGTCGCGCAAGGCGACCGGCAAGACGCTCTACATCCTTGACGAGCCTACCACCGGCCTGCACTTCCACGATGTCGCCAAGCTCTTGGAAGTGCTGCACGAGCTGGTCGACCAGGGCAACACCGTGGTGGTCATCGAGCACAATCTCGAGGTGATAAAAACCGCCGACTGGGTGCTGGACCTCGGCCCCGAAGGCGGCGACGGCGGCGGCGAGCTGGTCGCCTCCGGCACGCCCGAAGCGATCGTGCGCGAGAAGCGCAGCTACACCGGCCAGTTCCTGAAAGAGCTTCTGGAGCGCCGCCCCGGAGGCAAGCGCGAAGCGGCCGAGTGATGACGGAAAATGGTCTAGTCACCGTGGAGAGCCACTTCGGCGTCGCCGAAACCATCGACCGTTTGGTTTCAACCGTCACCGACGCCGGATTGCGTGTCTTCGCGCGCATCGACCATGCCGCCGGCGCGCGCGAGGTCGGTGCTGCACTTCGTCCGACGGAGTTGCTGATCTTCGGCCATCCAAAGGGCGGTACGCCGCTGATGCAGGACCAACAGCTCGCCGGCATTGATCTGCCGATCAAGGCGCTGGCCTGGGAAGACGAGCATGGCAAGGTCCGGCTGTCCTACAACGATGCGGATTGGCTGGCGGAGCGCCACGGCCTCGGCGACGCCAGCCGCGATGCCGTCGCTGCGATCGCCGCCGGCATGGAAAAGGTTATCGCGGCCGCTGCCGGGGTGAATCAACCATGAGGCTAGCCCTCCCCGATCATCTTGCAGCCATCGTCGCGCTCACCACGGACGCCTACGCCCGCTACACCGCGCTCTTCGGTGCGCCGCCGATCCCGGTGACCGAGGACTATGGGCCGCGCATCGAGCGCGGCGAGGTCTGGCTGCTGGAAAGCGGCCCCGAGCTTGCCGGTCTGATCGTCCTCGAGCGGCACGAGCACCATGCCATGATCTTCAGCGTCGCCGTCGCGCCGGCCTTCCAGGGCAGGAAGCTCGGCATCGCGTTGCTCAACTTCGCCGACGAGCAGGCGCGGTCATGGGGTGTACCGGAGGTGCGGCTCTACACCAATTCGCTTATGGAGCGGAACATCGCGCTCTATTCTGCTTACGGCTATCGGGAAACGGGTCGCCGCGCCAATCCATACCGGCCAGGATGGACACTGGTCGACATGGTGAAGCCGGTCAAAAAAGCGGCCTGATCGTATCTTTGAAACGCGGAGGAGGAAAACGATGAGCCAAGGAACAATCCGCTCCGGCATGGGTGGCTGGACTTTTGAGCCCTGGGACACTTCCTTCTATCCGGAGAAGCTCGCCAAGGCCAAGCAGCTGCATTATGCGAGCCGTCAGGTGCCGAGCATCGAGGTCAACGGCACCTATTATTCCAGCTTCAAGGAACCGACCTTCGTCAAGTGGGCCGGTGATTCACCCGAAGGCTTCGTCTTCTCGCTCAAAGGCAACCGCTTCGTCACCAACCGCCGGGTGCTCGGCGAAGCCGGCGAATCGATGATGCGTTTCCTCGGCTCCGGCGTTGCCGCATTGGGCGAAAAACTCGGGCCGATCCTGTGGCAGTTCGCGCCGACCAAGAAATTCGATGCGGACGATTTCGAAGCCTTCCTGAAACTTCTGCCCGAGAAGCAGGACGGCGTGCCTTTGCGCCATGCGCTGGAGGTGCGCCACGACAGCTTCGTCGTGCCGGAATTCCCTGCGCTGGCACGAAAATACAAGGCCGCGATCGTCTATGCCGACCACGCAAAATATCCGGCGATCGCCGACGTCACCGGCGACTTCGTCTATGCGCGATTGCAGACAGGCAGTGACGACAACCCCGACTGCTACACGCCTAAAGGCCTGGACGAATGGGCAGCGAGAGTAAAGACGTGGGCGGAAGGCAAGCAGCCGGCCGACCTGCCGCGCGCCGATGCCCAGACCGATGCGCCGGTCAAACCGCGCGACGTGTTCGTCTACTTCATCACCGAGGGCAAGGTGCGCGCGCCTTTCGGCGCCATGGCACTGATGAGACGCGTAACCGTTTAAGGGGTCCTGAGATTCAGGTTAGGCCGAGCCGAAAATGTTGATTTCCGAGAACCGGCCTATGCCGGCCGTAGCCTTCATAGAGCGGAGACACTTATGAGGGCTTTGGCCGGCGAAGCCGGATACACTTTGCGTGGGTCCGTCGGAACTTGCCGGGCATCTCGATCGTTTGCCTATCTCGCCAGCGGTAGGTTTCATGGCGGTTGGGCGTTGCAGGACGCTGGCCAGGGCTGCGGTATCGGGAGAACCCAAAGATATGGCTGTCATCCTCATCGGGGCGTTGCTTGCTGTCGCAGGGATTGTGTACATGGCGGGTGCGGTTCTCTGGCGCGGGCGACTTAGCGATCCGGCGCCTGCAGCCTCGGATCGCCCGAAGCCATATCTCGCAACGCCTGGTCCGACGCTCGAGCCACGCCGGCGTGGCCTCCGTTTCCTCGGCCTTTCACAGAATTGGCCAGGTCTGCTGATGATGGCGATCGGCCTTATCCTGCTATTGTCGGCAGCGATCCTATAACGCAGGAATTCCGGCATCTTCGCGGCTATCGTAACGTAATCGATACCTCCTTGCGGCACTAATGCACCTACGTCCGGTTGCAGAGGCGCCGGCAAGGACGCGTGCATGCTGCTCGACTACAACTCGCTGCTTCTGGCCGTCGGCTTCTCCGCTGCCTGCCTCAGCCTTACGTTGTTCGGAACCTGGCTGACCGCCCGTTCCGACAGGTTCCTGCTGACCTGGGCGATCAGCGTGCTGGTCGTGGTGCTCGAAGTCTTTGTCTATGACGCTTATATCGAGAGGCCCGGAGCGGCCCTTGGCGTGCTGACGCTGGCGCTGCTGCTGCTCGGTTTCTCGGTCATGCTGGGCGCCGCCAACCAATTCAGGACAAGACGCTCGCCCTTGCCGCTTATCGCGCTCGGCGCCGGCCTTTCCTTTGCTGTGGCACTGCCGCCGATGGCGCTCGGCTATGACGGCCTGGGCTTCATGCTGGAGAACGCTCTGGCCGCGCTACTCCTGTTCGGCACTGCTTACGAATATTGGCGTGGCCGCGCGGAGGCGCCCGTCCATCTCATCGGCGTGGCGCTGCTCTATTCGCTGACCGCGGCGTCCTTCGTGCTGTGCGCGGCCGCGCTTGCATGGGACGGCAGACTGGTTCTCGGCCACGCGCCGAGCAATTGGGCGGAGGATCTGAGCCTCGTCATCGTCATTGCCTCCATGACCGGTATCGGTGCGTTGTCGCTGGCGCTCAACCAGGGGCGGCTCGCCCGCCATCATCAGCGCGAAGCGCAGACGGATGCCCTGACCGGCCTTCTCAACCGCCGCGCTTTGTTCGACCTGCACGGTAAGACACCCGTCAACGCCTTCACGGCCGTGGTGGTGTTCGACCTCGACGGTTTCAAGGCGGTCAACGACCAGTTCGGTCATGCTGCCGGCGACGAGGTGCTGAGAGTCTTTGCCGAAGTGCTCTGCGGCAGTCTGCGCCCGAACGACTCCGTCGCCCGAATGGGCGGAGAGGAATTCGCCATGGTGTTGAGGCGCACTTTGCCCGAGACAGCCGAAGCGGCTGCCGAACATATCAGGGCCGAGTTCGCCGCGAGGACGGTTGAAACCGAGACCGGCCCGCTGCGCTGCACGGTCAGCGCCGGCTTCGCCTGCGGCAGCACGGATGGCATGAGTTTCGACAAAGTGCTCAGCGCCGCCGACAAGGCGCTCTACGCCGCAAAGCGCGGCGGCCGCAACCGCGTCCTGGATTTCCGTCGCGCCGGGTGACCTTTGCCGCGTGTTTGGACTCTCAGTGGTGGGCAATCACGTCGTTGAATGCGTCCAGGTCGACGTAAAACACCTTGGTGATCTCATCCAGCAGATCATCCTCGTCATAGCCTTGCGACATCAGGATGTTGATCGCGGTCATGATATCGACCCGCTCCGTGAGGCGCCGCTTCTGATAGTCCTCGACAAAACGTTCCATCGCCGTCCCCTGGCAAGAATCTTCTTGGACGCATTGACCGACAATCACTGCGGGGAAGCTAGGCATGCTTGCTTGCGTGGAACTTGCGGCGAAGCCAGCGTCTTCCCCTTCATTCGCGACTGGTACGGAAAGCGGCCGACTCACCAAGGCCAGGAAAAGACTAGCACGCGGTATTGAGCGCACCAGAGCCGTCGAACACTTCGTCATCCTTGGGCGTAGCGACGCGAAGCGGAGCGAAGACCCGAGGATCCGTGCCGTTACTTCGAGGCCTCACTAACGGCTCAGAATTTAGGATGGCAGGAGCGAGATTGAACGGCTTTATTCTGCACCGCCACGTCATTCGGCGTGGCGCTCGAACGTCACGGCATGGCCTTGGGTCCGCGCCGCGTCGCTTCGCTCCTTGCTTCGCCCAAGGACGGCCGGCGCTACACTGTCAGGAACTTCCGCACATCGGCCCGGTCGAGATCCGCCGCCGGCCCTGTATGCACGATCTGGCCGCGGTCCATGATGTTGACCTCGTCGGCAAGCTCGCGGCAGAAGTCGAGATATTGCTCGACCAGAAGCACCGCGATCCCCGCCTGGTCACGCAGATAGCGGATGGCGCGACCGATATCCTTGATGATCGAAGGCTGGATGCCTTCGGTCGGCTCGTCGAGCACCAGGAGCTTCGGCCGCATCACCAGCGCGCGGCCAATGGCAAGCTGCTGCTGCTGGCCGCCGGAAAGGTCGCCGCCGCGGCGCGACAGCATCTGTTTCAGCACCGGGAACAGCTCGAAGACATAGGCTGGAACATTGCGGTCGGCGCGCCGCAGCGGCGCAAAGCCGGATTCCAGGTTTTCGCGCACCGTCAGCAGCGGGAAGACCTCCCTGCCCTGCGGCACGAATGCGATGCCCGACCGGGCGCGGTCATACGCCGCGCTCCGGTCGAGCGCCTTCCCCTCGAAGGCAACGCTTCCGCTCGTCAGCCGGTGGTGGCCGACGATCGATCTCATCAAACTGGTCTTGCCGACGCCGTTGCGGCCGAGCACGCAGGTGATCTTGCCGGCACCGGCCTTCAGCGAGACGCCGCGCAATGCCTGGGCGGCGCCGTAGTGCAGTGTGGCATTGGAGACTTCAAGCATGCTCAGCCCCTTCTCCAGCGCTTCAGGAAGGCGAAATCGAACCGGTAGAACGGAACCCGCCAGACCATGCTTCACCGCCCCAGATAGACTTCGACGACACGTTCGTCGGCCGAAACGAAATCGAGCGTGCCTTCCGACAGCACCGAGCCCTCATGCAGGCAGGTGACCTTGACGCCAAGCTCGCGCACGAAATGCATGTCGTGCTCGACCACGATGACCGAATGGTCGCGCGCGATGTCCTTGAGCAGGCGCGCGGTCTCTTCTGTCTCCGCGTCGGTCATGCCGGCGACCGGCTCGTCGACGAGCAAAAGCTTCGGGTCCTGCGCCAAGAGCATGCCGATCTCCAGCCATTGCTTCTGGCCGTGGCTGAGATTGGCGGCAAGGTCGTCGCGCTTGTCACCGAGACGAATGATGCCGAGGATATCGTCGATCTGCCGTGCTTCCGGCGCAGAGCGACGGTGGAACAGCGCCGGAAAGATCGAGCGCGGCCCCGTCAGCGCCAGCATCAGATTGTCCTCGACGCTGTGGCTCTCGAAGACGGTCGGCTTCTGGAATTTGCGGCCGATCCCCATCATGGCGATCTCGGCCTCGTCATGGCGGGTGAGATCCACCTGGCCGTCGAAGAAAACCTCGCCCTCGTCAGGCCGCGTCTTGCCGGTGACGATGTCCATCATCGTCGTCTTGCCGGCGCCGTTTGGACCGATGATCGCGCGCATCTCGCCCTTGTCGAGCACCAGCGACAAATTGTTGATGGCGCGAAAACCGTCGAAGGAGACCGAGACGCCGTCGAGATAGAGGATGGTGTTCGACTTCGACACCGCTCTACTCCGCCGGCTGCGGTTCGGGGCCTGACGCGGACCAGGCGCCGGGCGTTGTTGCTGCGGAGCGAACGATCTTCGGTGTCGGCGAAACATCAGGATCGACGCCCGCTTCCTCCGCAATCGCGGCCGCGCGCATCGCTCGCGCATTGCCGCGCCAGCTGTCCCACATGCCGACGATGCCCTTGGGCAGCAGCAGCGTGACGGCGACGAACAGCCCGCCCAGCGCGAACAGCCAGAATTCCGGCAGCACGCCGGTGAACCAGGATTTGCCGGCGTTGACCAGCAGCGCGCCGATGATCGGGCCGACGATGGTGCCGCGCCCGCCAACAGCGGTCCAGATCACCACCTCGATCGAATTGGACGGTTCGAACTCGCCGGGATTGATGATGCCGACCTGCGGCACGTAGAGCGCGCCGGCGATGCCGGCCATGACGGCCGACACGGTGAAGGCGAACAGCTTGACGTTCTCCGCCCGCCAGCCGAGGAAGCGGGTACGACTCTCGGCATCGCGCACGGCCATCAGCAGCTTGCCGTATTTTGAGCCGACGATCGCCCACGTGATGAAGACAGCGAGCGCAAGCGTGACGGCGCTCGCCGCGAACAGCGCCGAGCGCGTCGCATCGGCCTGCACGTTGAAGCCCAGAATGTCCTTGAAATCGGTCAGACCATTGTTGCCGCCGAACCCCATGTCGTTGCGGAAGAAGGCGAGCAGCAGTGCATAGGTCATCGCCTGGGTGATGATCGACAGATAGACGCCGGTGACGCGGCTGCGGAAGGCGAACCAGCCGAAGACGAAGGCAAGCAGGCCAGGCACGGCGAGCACCATCAGCGCCGCGAACCAGAAATGATTGAAGCCAAGCCAGAACCAGGGCAGTTCCTTATAGTTCAGGAACACCATGAAGTCGGGGAGGATCGGATTGCCGTAGACGCCGCGAGAGCCGATCTGGCGCATCAGATACATGCCCATCGCATAGCCGCCGAGCGCGAAGAAGGCGCCGTGGCCGAGCGAAAGGATGCCGCAATAGCCCCAGACCAGGTCGAGCGCGAGCGCCAGCAGCGCGTAGCAGAGATATTTGCCCGTGAGCGCCACCATGTATGGCGGGATGTAGAAGGCGCTCGAAGGCGAAACCGCCAGGTTGAGCACCGGCACGATGATGGCGGCCGCCAGCAGGACGAAGATAGTGAAGGCGATGCGCCGGTCGGCGCCGAAGAGGCGTTGTGTGATCATGCCTCCACCGCCCTGCCCTTCAGCGCGAACAGGCCGCGCGGGCGCTTCTGGATGAACAGGATGATCAGAACGAGCACGACGATCTTGCCGAGCACGGCACCGGCATAGGGTTCCAAGAACTTGTTGACGATGCCGAGCGAGAAGGCGCCGACCAGCGTGCCCCAGAGGTTGCCGACGCCGCCGAAGACCACGACCATGAAGCTGTCGATGATGTAGCCGCGGCCGAGATTGGGCGAGACATTGTCGATCTGGCTGAGCGCCACGCCGGCGATGCCGGCAATACCGGAGCCCAACGCGAAGGTCAGCGCGTCGACCCAGGGCGTCCTGATGCCCATCGAGGCGGCCATGCGCCGGTTGGCGGTGACGGCGCGCATCTGTAGCCCCCAGGGCGTGCGTTTCATCACATAGAGCAGCACGCCGAAGACGGTGAGCGCGAAGACCAGGATCCAAAGCCGGTTCCAAGTGATGGCCAGTTGGCCGACATCGAACGAACCCGACATCCAGGAGGGATTGCCGACCTCCTGATTGGTCGGTCCGAAGATGCTGCGCACCGCTTGCTGCAGGACCAGCGAAACGCCCCAGGTGGCCAAAAGCGTTTCCAGCGGCCCGCCATAGAGGAAGCGGATGATGCCGCGCTCGATGGCGAGGCCGACCAGCGCGGCGACGAGGAACGCGAGCGGCAGCGCGATCACCAGCGACCAGTCGAACAGGCCGGGGAACGAGGTGCGGATCACCTGCTGGACGACGAAGGTGGTGTAGGCGCCGAGCATGACCATCTCGCCATGCGCCATGTTGATGACGCCCATGACGCCGAAGGTGATGGCGAGCCCGATCGCTGCCAGCAGCAGCACCGATCCGAGCGAGATGCCGTACCAGATGTTCTGGCCGGCATCCCACAAGGCAAGCGTGGAATTGATGCTGGCGATTGCCGCCGTCGCCGCGTCCTTGACCGCGCCTTGCGAACCGGCCTCGACCGAAGTGAGCAGGGAGACGGCGTCGCGGTCACCACGCGCGCCGATCAGGGCGATGGCCGCAAGCTTGTCGGCCTCGGGCTTGTCGGAAACGAGGACAGACGCGGCGCGCGCCTGTTCGAACAGCGCCTTGACGTTGGCGTCGGTTTCAGCGGCGATTGCCGCATCCAGCGGCTCGATGTTGGCGGCATCAGGCGTCTTGAACATGGTGTCGGCGGCGGCGATGCGGACAGCCGGATCCTTGGCTCGCAGCGTCAGCGTGCCCAGGGCATCGCGGATGACGCGGCGCAGCGTGTTGTTGACCTTGATCTTGGTGAGGTCGGCCTTGGCCGCTTCGCCGGACTTTTCGCCGCTCAGCGGGTCGAGCAGCTCGACATTGTCGCTGCTTTCCTTGCCGACGAAGATCGCGGAATCGGCCTTGCGGATATAGAGATTGCCGTCGGCGAGCGCGGACAGCGGACGCTCGACGGAAGGATCGCCGCTGGCGGCAAGTTCACGCACAACGGTTTCGGTGGCCGAGAAACCGGTGGCTGCAGCGAACTTGGCGATCGTCGCGCGAAGTTCGGCTTCGGCAGCCTTCGACGGCAACAGGCTTGCCATCATCAGCAAAAGCATCAGACCAATCGCGCGCAGCAGCAGCATCGTCGTCTTCAAGCAGCTTTCTTGGTTTCCGGGGTGTCTTGCCCGGGCGGGTCGAGGAACCTGCCCGGGCAGCGGTCTTGGATCGTGGGGCCACTCCGCGATCCGACGGACCTGGAGGTCACAGACCAAGGTCCGGACCGTGGTCACGGACCTGAGGTCCGGACCCTGATCAGTTGGTGCCCTTGCCGCCGCACTTGCCGGTGGCGACGTTGAAGTTGCCGCAGGATAGAGGCGCGCGCCAATCGGAGATCAGGTCCTTTGAGTCAGGCAGGTAGTCGGACCATTCGTCGCCCATCACCAGGCCTGGCGTTTGCGAGACGGTCTCGAACTGGCCGTCGGCCTGGATTTCACCGATCAGCACCGGCTTGGTGATGTGGTGGTTGGGCATCATCGTCGAATAGCCGCCGGTCAGGTTCGGCACCGAGACGCCGACCATGGCGTCGATGACCTTGTCCGGATCGGTGGTGCCGGCCTTCTCGACCGCCTTCACCCACATGTTGAAGCCGATATAGTGGGCTTCCATCGGGTCGTTGGTGGTGCGCTTGTCGTTCTTGATGAACTTGTGCCAGTCGGCGATGAACTTCTTGTTCTCCGGCGTGTCGACGCTTTCGAAATAATTCCAGGCGGCGAGATGGCCGACCAGAGGCGCGGTGTCGAGACCGGCCAGTTCTTCCTCGCCGACCGAGAAGGCCATGACCGGGATGTCCTCGGCCTTGATGCCCTGATTGCCGAGTTCCTTGTAGAACGGCACGTTGGCGTCGCCGTTGACGGTCGACACGACCGCCGTCTTCTTGCCGGCCGAACCGAACTTCTTGATCGCCGAAACCTCGGTCTGCCAGTCGGCGAAGCCGAATGGCGTGTAGTTGACCATGATGTCCTCGGCGGCGACGCCCTTCGCCTTCAGATAGGCTTCGAGGATCTTGTTGGTGGTGCGCGGATAAACGTAGTCGGTGCCTTCGAGCACCCAGCGCTTCACCGAGCCGCCGTCGGCGCTCATCAGGTAGTCGACGGCCGGAATGGCCTGCTGGTTCGGCGCGGCACCCGTGTAGAACACGTTGCGCTCGCTCTCCTCGCCCTCATACTGGACGGGGTAGAACAGGATGTTGTTGAGCTCGGAGAACACCGGCAGCACCGATTTGCGCGACACCGAGGTCCAGCAGCCGAACACGGCCGCAACCTTGTCCTTGGAGATCAGCTCGCGTGCCTTTTCGGCGAACAGCGGCCAGTTGGACGCCGGATCGACGACAACGGCCTCGAGCTTCTTGCCGAGCAGGCCGCCCTTGGCATTCTGCTCCTCGATGAGCATCAGCATGGCGTCCTTTAGCGTCGTCTCCGAGATCGCCATTGTCCCCGACAGCGAATGGAGGATGCCGACCTTGATCGTGTCCTCGGCCGCCTTTGCGGAAGCCGACGCCAGCAGGCCGACGGCGACGACGCCTGCCGACAAGATTTTTGTTATTTTTGCGAAGTTACCCCTCATATGACCACACTCCCAAGCTGGTTGTTTGCATCGCAACATTAGCTGTGCAAGCGACGTGCCAGACGAGGACGTTTGGACTAAAAATCTAAGATAACAACGCATTTACAATGCGTTATCGTATAGCCGCCGAACTTCCCAGTCGCCGCATTACGACAAAGCTGAGAAAAGTTTACGCAACGCTGCCTACATTTTGCCCAAATCGCGAATATGCCTAAATTTTCACCTGCTACGACGGCGGTACACTAGGCGCCCTGTTGCGGGCGCACAGCAAAATGGGGCAAGGTCGTCGCGCAAACGAGCGACGTCATGGCCCTGCGAACGATCCTGAGTTTCCTGCTTCTTGTGTCCGCCGCCGGCGGCGCTCGCGCCGACTTCGCCGACGGCAAGCTCCCCGACGGCACCTATCATTGCGAGGTCTACCTGCTCGGCCTGTTCCTCAATCTCGGCGACATCACCATCAAGGGCAATGTCTATAGCGGCCCGGTGACCTTTGGCACCTCGGGAACCTACAACTACCAGATGAACGCCAATGGCGAGATAACCTGGCTTGGTCCGCTCGGCGGCTACACCAGCGGCGGCAATTCGATCTCGATGACCCAGGCGACGCTGGATGACCCAAGCGGCCCTTCCTTCGACATCATCATGAAGCAGTCGGACGGCGCCTTCACGGCCTCGACCTGCACCAGGAGATAACCGTCATAAAAAAGGCGCGGAACCCTCACGGGTCCCGCGCCAGCAGGCAGTCGGGAGGTCAAATAGTCTTGGCCGACATCTGCGCGGCGATGTAGTCGGCCTGGCGGATCGCCAGCGTCACGATGGTCAGCGTCGGGTTCTCCGCCGCGCCGCTGGTGAACTGGCTACCGTCGGAGACGAACAGGTTCTTGATGTCGTGCGACTGGCCGTGCTTGTTGACGACGCCGTCCTCCGGCTTCTCGCTCATCCGGTTGGTGCCGAGATTGTGGGTGGACGGATAAGGCGGCGTCGGGAAGGTCCGCGTCGCGCCGACCGCGGCATAAAGCGCCTGGCCTTGGCTGTAGGCATGGTCGCGCATGGCCGTGTCGTTGGGATGGTCGTCGAAATGGACGTCGGCGATCGGCATGCCGTGCTCGTCCTTTTCGTCCTTGTGCAGCGCGATGCGGTTTTCCTCGCGCGGCATGTCCTCGCCGACGATCCACAGGCCAGCCATATGGTCATAGTGGTCGAGCGCCGTGGTGAAGGAGCGGCCCCAGCCGCCGGGGTTGAGGAACGCCGCCATGAACGGCAGGCCGAGCGACAGGGTCTCCATCTCATAGCCGCCGACGAAGCCGCGCGAGGGATCATGGCGCGCCTCGTCGCGGATGATGCCGGCCATGGTGGTGCCGCGATACATGTGCACCGGCTTGTCGAAGATGGCGTAGACCGAGCCGGTCGTGTGTCGCATGTAGTTCTTGCCGACCTGGCCGGACGAGTTGGCAAGCCCGTGCGGGAATTTGGACGAGTCCGAATTGAGCAGCAGGCGCGGGCTCTCGATCGAATTGCCGGCGACCGCAACGACGCGGGCCTTCTGTTCCTGCAGCTTGCCGTCCTTGTCGGCATAGACGACGCCGGTCACCTTGCCTGAAGCGTCATGGTTGATCTTGATCGCCATCGCGTTCGGCCGGACTTCCAGGTGCCCGGTCGCTTCGCCCTTCGGGATTTCGGTGTAGAGCGTCGACCATTTGGCGCCCCATTTGCAGCCCTGGAAGCAGAAGCCGGTCTGCTGGCAGGAATTGCGGTCGTCGCGCTCCACCGAATTGATGGCCATGTTGCCGGTGTGGCATTCCTTGTAGCCAAGCTTGTCGGCGCCGGCCTTGAGCACCTTGAAGTTGTTGTTGCCCGGCAGCCGCGGCCAGTTGTTGGTGCCCGTGACGCCCATCTTGGCTTCGGCCTTGGCGTAATAGGGTTCCATCTCGGCCAGCGTCACCGGCCAGTCGAGAAGGTTCGCGCCCTTGACCTTGCCGTAGGTCGTGGCCGCCTTGAATTCATGCTCCTGGAAGCGCAGCGAGGCGCCCGCCCAATGCGTCGTCGAGCCGCCGACCGATTTGACGATCCAGGTAGGCAGGTTCGGGAAGTCCTTGGCCACCCGCCAGTCGCCCGAAGTGGTACGCTTGTCCTTCCAGGCAAGCTGCGCAAAGGAATCCCACTCGTCGTTGACGAAGTCCTCATATTCGTTGCGGGCGCCCGCCTCGAGGATGACGACGTCGATGCCCTTCTGCGCCAGTTCATTGCCGAGCGTGCCGCCGCCGGCGCCGGAGCCGATGATGACGACCACGCCGTCGTTCTTGAGATCAAATGATGCTGCCATGGTTTCCTCCCATGAAATTATCGAAAAGCGGTTCGGGACAGAGCGGCTTACAGCCACTCGATGTCGTTGAAGCCGCGCGCGATGTAGCCGCCCTTGGAGTAGGACTCGCCCTCGTAGCCGAAGATCGGCCATACCTCCTTCTGGTTGTAGAGGCTGACGACCAGGCCGCCGCGCACCGCCTGGAAGAATGGCGTCTTCTCGATGCCGGTGAGCAGCGCGACCCTGTCCTCTTCCCAGCCGAGCCCGCGATAGCCGCCCTTGCCGGCCTTCTTGTCGAGTTCGGCAATGCCCTTCTCGATCAGTTCCTTGTGGGCTGGGTCCTTGGCGGCCGCCTCGTCATGGCCCTTGACGGCAATGGCGTAATATTTGTCCGGTACCTGGTCGTGCGGATAGATGTCGCGCGCCATCTGGATCAGCGTCGCCATCGTCTCGGGCTTCAGCGCCGAGGTTTCCAGCCCCCAGGCATGCTCGGGGCTGATGACGGCGCTGCCGGAGATGATGAGCAGCGCGCCCGCGCCTCCGCGCTTGAGGAGCTCGCGCCGCGAAAGGCCCGGCTTCTTCTCGTAAATTGTGACCATGATTTCCTCCCTGCTTGCTGTTCGCATCCGAAGATGCCGTTGCTGGCGCCGCGCCGCGCGGCCGGTGTCCCCTATTGGAAGCGCCCTCGCCGCTGCAGGACCTCGATCTTGTAGCCGTCGGGATCCTCGATGAAGAAAAAGCGGGCGATCAGCGCCCCGTCGTGGTTGAACTCGACGATCTTTTTCGGATTGAGGCCGAGCGCGCCGATTCGGTCGTGCTCGCTGTCGAGATCGGCGACCGAGACGGCGAGATGGCCGTAGCCGTCGCCCAGCGCATAGGGCTCGGTGCGCCCCTTGTTCACGGTCAGCTCCACCTCGAACGGCGAATTGGCATTGCTGAGATAGATGAGCGTGAAGGTCTCGAAATCGAGCCGTTGCGCCACCTCGAGGCTGAAGGCCTTGTTGTAGAAATCGACGGACCGTGCCTCGTCGAGAACCCTGATCATGGAATGGATCGCCTTCGCCAAATCGGACTCCGCAGCTTTGGTGTTTACGGAATCGATTATGCGCGCCGGCGAAAAAAGGTGGTGGCAGCCGATTACCACGCATGCGGCAAGAAAATGGATAGTGTCCCCGCGCGTGGCAGGACGCGCGCGTAAGGACGAAAGTCCGATTGCCGTTACCGGCCATCGGATCGAAGATGACAAGCGCAGGCAGTGTTCAAAAAAGGCGCCAGCCGACCCAATCGGCGCCCAAGATAAACAACAACGGGAGGTACCGATGTGCAGAGTCTTTGCCGGGCAGGACCCGGAAGGCTACCGGCAGATCAACAGGTCGATCCGCATCGACGGCCATTCGACCAGCATCCAGCTCGAGGCGACATTCTGGGGTCTGCTTGACGAAATCGCCGACAGTCAGGGACTGACGACGCCGAAATTCATCTCGAAACTCTATGACGAGGCGATCGAGATCAACGGCGAGATTCCGAACTTCGCTTCCATGCTGCGCACGACCTGCGCGCTCTATCTGCGCGGCCACCGGCCAGCGGTACAAGAGCAGGCAGCACTCAAGCGCGAAGCCGCTTAATGCATGTCGCCCAGAAGTGTGCTGCGGTTCTGGGACAACGACATGCATCAAAACAAAGACTTAAAGCGCGTCGCTTGAATCCGTTTCAGCGCGACGCGCTTTAAGCGTTCGCAGCGACTTCGAGCGCCAGCCGCGTCATATCGGTGAAAAGCGCCTGGCGTTCGCAATAGTCGGTCTGCTCGTCGGTGACGACATGGTCGACCACAGTGAGCAGGGACAAGGCCCGCGCGCCGAAATGCGCCGAAATGCGATAGAGCGCGCTGGTCTCCATATCGACCGCCAGCGCTCCGAGCGCCCTCGGCTCGTCGAACCGCGCGCGGCCGTCGGGATGGTGGAACACGTCGCTGCAAACCGTCAGTCCCGTACTGCAGGCGATGCCGAGATCGGCCGCTCGTTGCAGCGCCAGCGCGTGGAGCGCCTGGTCCGGCCCCGCCGGCTGGTAAAGTCCGAACACCTGTCCGCTGATTGCCCCTTCGGCGCGCACCGCGCCGGAGATAACGACGCTGCGCAGCGCCACGTCCTCAGCCAGCGCGCCGCAAGTGCCGGTGCGGATCAGCGTCTTCACGCCGTGATAATCGAGCAGTTCATGGGCATAGATCAGGAACGACGAAACGCCGATGCCGGTCGCCTGGATACTGACCGGCTTGCCACGGAACCGGCCGGTGAACCCCAGCGCCCCCCGTCGGCGGTTGACGCAGCGCGGCGCCTCGAGAAAGGTTTCCGCCATCCATTGGGCGCGCTCGGGGTCACCCGGCAACAGCACCGTTTGGGCATAGTCGCCCCTATCCGCCTCGATATGCGGCGTCACGCGCTACCACCCCCATGATAGACCCATCCGACGGCTATCATGGCAGGGCTGCCGCAATGTGCAAGCGGTAGCTGTTTTAGAAGCAAACCCAGGAAAAGTTTAAGACGGCCAGGTTCCGCGGCTAGGATTCCAGCACGTCCTTGACGATCGTCGCCAGTTGCTTGAGCGAGAAAGGTTTCGGCAGGAAACCGAAATGCGCATCGGCCGGCAGGTTCTTCGCAAAAGCGTCCTCGGCATAGCCCGAAACGAACACGAACTTGATGTCCGGCTGGCGTTTGCGCAGCTCGCCGAGCAATGTCGGCCCGTCCATCTCCGGCATCACCACGTCGGACACGACGATATCGACCTTGCCACCGAGCGCTTCGAACACTTCCAGCGCCTCGACCCCGGATGACGCCTCGTGGACGGTGTAGCCGCGCGAGATCAGCGCCCTGACGCCGCCCATGCGCACGGCGTCTTCGTCCTCGACCAGAAGCACCGTGGCCGAGCCGGAAAGATCCTTCGCGGTGTCGGAGGTCTTGGCCGGCACCGTCGCCGCGGTCGCCGGCGCCTCGCCAGGCTCGGCCTGCTTCTTCACCTCGGCGATGTGGCGCGGCAGGAAGATGCGGAACACCGTGCCCTTGCCGACTTCGGAATCGCAGAAGATGAAACCGCCGGTCTGCTTGATGATGCCATAGACCATCGACAGGCCAAGGCCGGTGCCCTTGCCCACTTCCTTGGTCGTGAAGAACGGCTCGAAGATCTTTTTCAGCACGTCGGGCGCGATGCCGCTGCCGGTGTCCTCGACCTCGACGAGCACATAGTCGGCCTGCGTCAGTTCGCGATAGGCGAAGGATTTGCACTCGTCGGCTGTGACGTTGCGGGTGCGCACGGTGAGATCGCCGCCGCTTGGCATGGCGTCGCGCGCGTTGACGGCAAGGTTGACCACCACCTGCTCGAACTGGCCGATATCGACCTTGACCGGCCACAGGTCGCGGCCGTGGTCGATCTTCAGCTTGATGTCGTTGCCGACCAGGCGGGCGAGCAGCATCCTGAGGTCGGCCAGAACATCGGTCAGGTTGAGCACTTCCGGCCGCAGCGTCTGCTTGCGCGAGAAGGCCAGCAATTGCCGCACGAGCGAAGCGGCCCGATTGGCGTTCTGCTTGATGTTCATGATGTCGGGGAAGGAAGGATCCGACGGCCGGTGATTGGTCAAGAGAAGATCGGACGCCATGATGATGGCGGTGAGCACATTGTTGAAGTCATGCGCGATACCGCCGGCGAGCTGACCGACCGCCTGCATCTTCTGACTCTGCGCCATCTGGCCCTCGAGCGCCTTCTGCTCGGTGGTCTCGACCGCATAGACGATCGCCGCTTCCTCGGCGCCTTCGCTGCCGGCGCTGTCGGCGACGGCGTTGACGTAGAAGCGGATGTGGCGCTCCTCGTTGCCCGGCAGCACGGAGTCGATCGGCTCGATATTGGCCTGCCGCTGCCTAGCCTTCTCGAAGGCTGCGGCGAAGCCCGGCCGGTCGCGTTCATGAACGATGGTCTCGAAGCGCACGCGCCGGTCGACGGCGTCGCGATCGACCACCGACGAAAACAGCTGCAGGAACGGCGCGTTGGTGCGCAGGATGCGCCCGCTCGCATCGACCCCGGCGATTGCCATCGGCGTCGAGTTGAAGAAGCGGGTGAAGCGGACCTCGGAGGCCCTGAGTTCCGCGGAAGCGTCCTCGCCCTGGGTACGGTTGAGCACGATCGTGCGGGTCGGGCCGTTCAGGCCTTCGCGGCTTGCCGAAACCCGGTGCATGAAGCGGACGGGCAGCGCCTGGCCGCTCATGGTGGTGAGGTCGAGGTCGATGACGGCGTTGCGGGTGGTACCCGGGTCGGCCTTGACCGAACGGACCAGCGCCATGCCGTCGCCGGCGATGATTTCCGGCAGCGTGATGGCGCCCGGCGTGAAGGAGGCAAGGTCGATGCCGAGCCATTCGGCGAGCGTGGCGTTGATATAGGTGACGCGGCCTTCCTGATCGGCCGAAAAGAAGCCGGCCGGCGCATGGTCGAGATGGTCGATGGCTTTCTGCAGGTCGAGGAAGAAACGCTCCTGCTCCGCCCGTTCCTGCGAAATGTCGGCGAGCTGCCAGGCCAGCATCGGCAGCCTTTGCCCGGGCATGCTGAAGGCGCGGGCACGGGCGCGATACCAGCACGCGCCGGGTTCGGCGCCCGGCTTGATCGACTGCGCCAGCCGGAACTCGCCATCACCCGCCTGGCCGTCGCGCAGGCCCGACGCCAGCCGGTAGATTGTCATCGAGGCCTCGGGAACATCCGACAGCAGCCCTTCGACCGTCTTGAGATCGGCGGCCGAGGCAGCACCCGTCATGTCGGCATAGGCGCGGTTGGCATAGACGACGCGGCCCTTGGTATCGGTGACCAGCAGGCCTTGCGACATCGAGTCGACAAAGGCCTTCGACAATTCGTCACCGGTCGAACGCGGCGCGATCTGCACGAAGCCGATCGCGGTCGCGAACAGGAAGCCGACGCCGATCATGGCGAGCACGCCGAGCATGCCGAGCAGGAAAGGATCGCCGAGGCGCTCGCGGAAAAGCCCGAAGACGATCGCGGCGCCGGTCAGGACGACGATGAAGACGATGAGCCTGGTGACGGCGCCCGGACGCGTGTTCTGGTCGACGATCGGCACCGGATAGAAATCGCCGCGCGCTTCCTTGGCCATGTTCCCCCTGCTTGTGATTCCGGTGTCCGACGGGCGCGGACGGCCGGTTGAATCACATTCTCCTGTAGCGGAAAAGGCCCCGGCGGCAAATGTCCGATAAAATCAACGATTCATGTTTCAAACTGTTCACGATGGGTGATGTGAACTTGCGGCGGGCCGCCACCGCGGTCTAGTGTCGCCTACCTCAAAAGGCGATTGGGTGCACCGATGCTGCAATGGCTGGATAGCGTGGCTGGTCCGGGTTATGTCGCTGCAATCCTGTGGACGTTCGCGGCGCTCATTTTGCTCGTCGTCGTCCTGCTCGTCATCAAGGTGGTGCGCAACCTGACCTTCGGCACCTTCGTGGCCGGCGGCAGGAACCGCAAGACGCGCCTTGCGGTCATGGACGCCACCGCCGTCGACAGCCATCGCCGGCTTGTGCTGGTGCGTCGCGACGACATCGAGCACCTGATCCTGATCGGCGGGCCGACCGATGTCGTGGTCGAGCGCGATATCAGGCTGGCGGCGCCGCGCCGCCCGGCGCTGACCGGCGACAGCGGCCAGCAGCAAGCAACTGCCGCCCCACGCCCGCGCACGCCGCAACCGGCGCCTCCGCCGGCACCCGCCCCCGTCAGGCAGGCGCCGCCTGCCGCCCAGCCAGCCGCCACACGCCAGCCCGCGCCCGCTCCCACGCCGCCCAAGTCGGCGGCGCCGAGCCAGCCGACGGCGAAGGTCATGCCGTTGCCGGGCTACGGGACGACAAACGGCAGCGCCAGATACACGCCGCCCTCAAACGACTCCATCGACGACACTTTGATGCACGAGCTCGAGACCTCTTTCGACGAGACGCACTCCCAGCCGGCGGCAGCAAGCAAACCCGCGCCCAAGCCCTCGCTCGATGACGAGATGACCAAACTGCTTGGCGAACTGGGCAACCATAAGCGCTGACCTTACGGCAGCTTGCCGGTACAGGCGGGCCTTTCCGCGCCCTGAGCACCGGAAACGAAAATGGCCGGAAATCCGGCCATTTTCTACGTTTTCTTGCCTATTCGGTTCTCGTCAGTCGTCGCGATAGACCTTCTCGCGGCGCTCGTGACGCTCCTGCGCCTCGATCGACAGCGTGGCGATCGGGCGTGCGTCAAGCCGCTTCAGCGCGATCGGCTCCCCGGTTTCCTCGCAATAGCCATAGGTGCCTTCATCGATGCGCTGCAGCGCGGAGTCGATTTTGGAGATGAGCTTGCGTTGGCGATCGCGGGCGCGCAATTCGATGGCGCGGTCGGTTTCGGAGGAGGCGCGATCGGCTAGGTCCGGGTGGTTGGCGTTTTCCTGCTGCAGAATTTCGAGGGTTTCGCGTGCTTCGCGGAGAATGTCGCTCTTCCAAGTGATAAGCTTTTGACGGAAGTACGATTTCTGCCGTTCATTCATGAACGGCTCGTCTTCGGAGGGTACGTAATCGGCGGTAACGATGTCGTTCATTCGACTCACCCAACAACCCCAAATTTTGCGCCTATATATTCGGGGACAAGAGGCTGCACAAGCGCTATTGGCGACCGTTTCACGCAATTGTTAGTCTCGCATCGGCGGGCCCTCTCGCGACGTTGTTTCAATGGCAGCAAACGAATTCGCACGTGATTCGTTGCAGTTGCCGGTGCCGGCCATTGTGCACGGCCTGGTTCTGGTGACTAATCGCGCTTTGCCGGAAAGGCAGCGCTATCGGGGGTCCGGTTGAGCAGACTTTATCTGTTGCGGCATGCCAAAGCCGGCTGGGCGCTGCCCGGCGTGCGCGATTTCGACCGCCCGCTCGACGCGTCGGGCATGGCCGATGCCGAAGCGATCGGGGAGGCCATGCGGGTCCGCAACTACGTGCCGGACGTCACCCTTTGCTCCAATGCGAGGCGGGCCCGGCAGACGCTGGAAGGCCTGGCGGGGCGCGCCGATACCGGCCGGGTCCTGTTCTTCGACACGCTCTACAGCGAGGATGCGGCCGGCTATCTCGACATCATCCGCAGGAATGGCCGCGCCGACCAGATTCTGGTGATCGGCCACAACCCCATGACCGAGGATCTGGCGATGGCGCTGTCCGGCGACGGCGAGGAGGCGGCGCGCGGGATGATGAATCACGGTTTTCCAACCTCGGGCCTCGCCGTGGTGCGCTTTCCCGGCAATCTTGCCGAAGCGGCGCAGGGCAACGGCTATCTCGAAGCCTTTCTCACGCCCGCCGGCCTCTGAGGCCATTTCAAACGCTCGGCGCAAGGCCTATATCGGGCGCTGACGCGCAACCAGAGGCCTGATTTGGCATCATCGCTGACCAGCTTTACCGACGAGGCAAGGATTGCGCTTGACACCTTGTCGGGCCGCGCCGCCGGGCTCTTCTCTCCGTCATTGCGTCTTGGCGTCACCGGCCTGTCCCGCGCCGGCAAGACGGTGTTCATCTCCGCTCTTGTCCACAATCTCATCCATGGCGGACGCCTGCCGCTTTTCGAGGCGCAGAAATCCGGCCGCATCGCCCGCGCCTTCCTCGAGGAGCAGCCGGACGATGCCGTTCCGCGCTTTCAGTATGAAGACCATGTCGCGGCTTTGGTGAACGACCGTGCCTGGCCGGACTCCACGCGCGCCATCTCCGAACTTAGGCTCACCATCGAATATGAGTCGGCCTCCGGCTGGAACCGGCTGTTTTCGGCCGGAAAACTATCTCTCGACATCGTCGATTACCCCGGCGAATGGCTGCTCGACCTACCGCTGCTCGGCAAATCCTTCGCCGATTTTTCGCGCGAGGCGGTCGAGTTGGCCGCCCTGCCCGTCCGCTGCGACCTGTCGCAGGCCTGGCGCGAACTGGCCTCGACCGTCGATCCCGATGCCGACGCCGACGAAATGCAGGCGCGGCGATTGGCTGAAAGCTTTGCCGCCTATCTCAAGGCCTGCAAGCTCGACGAGCGGGCGCTGTCGACGCTGCCGCCCGGCCGGTTCCTGATGCCGGGCGACCTCGAAGGCTCGCCGGCGCTGACCTTTGCGCCATTGATGACGCTGTCGCAAGGCCGGGCGCGCTCCGGATCGCTGCAGGCGATGATGGAGCGCCGCTACGAGGCCTATAAGACGCATGTCGTCAAACCGTTTTTTCGCGAGCACATCGCCCGCCTTGACCGGCAGATCGTGCTGATCGACGCCATGCAGGCGCTCAATGCCGGCCCAGCCGCCATGGCCGATCTGGAACGCGCCGTCACCGAGATCCTGTCGTGTTTTCGGCCCGGACGGGGCAATTTCCTGACCGACTTCTTCTCACGCCGCATCGACCGCATTCTGGTGGCCGCGACCAAGGCCGACCATTTGCACCACGAGAGCCATGACCGGCTGCAGGCGATCGTGCGCCGGCTGACCGACCGTGCCGTGGCGCGGGCGAATTTCAGCGGCGCCGCCGTCGACGTCGTCGCCATGGCCGCGGTTCGCTCGACCCGCGAGGGCACGGTGAAGCAAGGCCGCGAGACGCTGCCGGTCATCATCGGCACCCCGCTGAAAGGCGAGAAGATCAACGGCGAGACGTTCGACGGCAAGACCGAAACCGCGATATTTCCGGGCGATTTGCCGGAAAAGGTCGATGCGGTGTTCGACGTTTCCGGACCGCCGGCAGATAGCAACGAACCGGCGATCCGCTTCGTGCGTTTCCGCCCGCCGAAACTCGAGCGCACAGCCGAAGGCGTCACCCTGTCCTTGCCGCATATAAGGCTCGACCGCGCATTGCAGTTCCTGATCGGAGATCACCTGGCATGACCGCGCCCCGCAAACCGGCGGCCTTTCGCATCGAGCCCGAGGCAGAGCCGAGGCCGCAGGCGCCGCAGAGCCGCTCCGCCGACGAACAGCCGACGCGCCGGCCACGTGCCGCAAGGGCCGATGCGGCGGTCGTGATCCCGTCGGAAGTCGACGTCTTCGACGAGCCGGATATCGAGGCAGCGGCTCCGCCGCCGGCGACGGCGCCGAGAAAGCGTTCGCTGCTTGCCCGGCTGTTCCTCGGCGCTCTCGGCGTGCTCGTCTCGCTGGCGGTCGGCCTGTGGGCGGACCAGCTGATCCGCGACCTGTTTGCGCGGGCCGAATGGCTTGGCTGGCTGGCGGCCGGAATGGCGGCGATCGCGCTGCTGTCGCTGCTCGTCATCCTTATCCGCGAATTCCTCGCCATCGCCCGCCTTGCCGAAGTCGAAAAGATGCAGAAGCGGGCGCTGGATGCGGTGGCGCGCGACGATCCCAAGGCAGCGCGCGCCTTGGTCGACGAGCTCTCGGCTTTCGTCGCGGCAAAGCCCGAGACCGCCGCCGGTCGCCGGTCGCTTGCCGGATTGCGCGGCGAGATCATCGACGGCGCCAATCTGGTGCGGCTCGCCGAGACCGAGATCCTGTCGCCTCTCGATGCGCGCGCCAAAATCATGATCCTCGAGGCCGCCAAGCGCGTCTCCCTCATAACGGCGGTCAGCCCCCGTGCGCTGGTCGACATCGCCTATGTCGTGTTCGAGGCCGGGCGTCTGATCCGGCGCCTGTCCGAGCTTTACGGCGGCCGTCCGGGCACGCTTGGCTTCTTCCGGCTGGCGCGCGGCGTGCTCGCGCATCTGGCGGTGACCGGCTCGATCGCGGTCGGCGACAGTTTCGTGCAGCAGATCGTCGGCCATGGGCTGGCCGCGAAACTTTCCGCCAAGCTCGGCGAAGGCGTGGTCAACGGCATGATGACGGCGCGAATCGGCATCGCGGCGATGGAAACGGCGCGCCCCTTGCCGTTCATCGCCGGGAAGCGCCCGGGCCTTGGCGATTTCCTCTCGGCGCTGACGTCGTTCGCGGCAAAAAAGGACGGTCAGCCCGAGCAATAGGGTAAACGCCAAAACCGTCGCCAGTGACGAAGCATTAACCAATCTTCTTCATGGTCGGCCAGGTCCCAGATAAGACTCTTTCGTGCCGGGTGTCGTCGATGAGAAGCGTAATCCTGTCCTGCGTGCTGCCTGCCACCGTTGCGATTGCCGCGCCGCTCGGCCTCGTCGAAAAGGCCTTTGGAGCAGAACCGGACAAGCAGTTTTTCCGTTCCGTCGAAGGCAGATGGGTCGGCCCCGGCGAGATCATCGCCGGCAAGTACAAGGGCACGAAATTCACCTGCGATTTCAATGGCTCGACGCCCGACAGCAAGCTCGGCATGACGCTCGACGGCAACTGCCGGGTCGGCGTGTTCACGCAAAAGATGTCGGCAAGCGTCGAGCGCAAGGGCCGCGATGGTTACCGGGGCAGCTTCATGGGCGGCTCGACCGGCAACGGAATGGATATTGTCGGCGGCAATGTCGTCGATGCCCAGAAGGTCGTGTTCACCATCAACCGCAAGCAGTTGAACGGCGTCATGCAGGCCCGCGTGCCTGACGACAATTCGATGACCGTGACGGTGGCCGTGCGTGTCGACAAGCAGCTGGTGCCGGTGATCGGCATGAGCCTGAAGCGGGTCGATTCGGTCGAAGTCGGCGCCATTGCCAAGAACTGACCCCAGCGCTCCGCTCAACAACAAAAAGGCGGCGGCCGCCTGGCCACCGCCTTCGCATCTGTCGACGGGTCAGCTCAACCCTTGATAGTGGCCGTCAGCTCGTCATAGGCCTTGCAGGCTTCGTCGAGCGTCGTCGCGCCCTGATACTTCGTCGTCACGGCCTGCACCTTGGCGGTCAGGTCGGCCGCCTTGGCCGGGTCCTTGGTGATGGCTGCCTGGAGCGCGGCTGCCATGTCTTGCGCCTTCTTGGCGGCTATCTCCTGCGTGCATTCCGGCCCTTTGGAGCAAGCCGAACCGGCCAACGCCGCAACACCCACGGCAACGAGCAAAAACTTCTTCATCTCAATCATCTCCTCAAAAAAGGCAGCCGCCCATCGCCGCTGCCTCCACTGGCCGAAGCCGAACGTGCCATAACCGCTGATTGTGGCGGCACGCAACAACCGGGCCGCGTAAACTTGTGTAACGGAGCTGCAACAGGCGGCGTTCCGGATTCAGCCCGCCTGTGTCAGCTGGAGCAATTCCAAGAAAAGTGTGAGCGGTTTTCCGTCTGGAATTGCGTCAAAACAAAGAGATAGAGCGGTTCGCCGTCTCCGTGAAACGGTGAAACGCTCCAGAGCAAAGTTCACCCGCGAGGCTGTAGCAGCGCCAGCATGACTGTCGATGCGGCAAGGACGACGGTAAGGGTCAAGGGCCCCGTTGCGCCATAGGTGTCCACGACATAGCCGCCGACAACCGCGCCGATGGTGATGGCAACCTGGAAAGAGACGACCATCAAGCTGCCCGCTGCTTCCAGCGCATCAGGTGCCGCGCGGGATAGATTGGTCGGCAGCACCACGGGCCCCATGCCGAAGGCCAAGCCCCAAAGCGTGACGAACCCGAAGGCCACGCCGATGTGCACGCCCCAAAGCACCAATGCCAGCGCCGCAAACGCCATCAACGCGGCTGTGACCACGAGAGCGACGCGGATATTGGCGTCGGCCATGCGGCCACCGGCAATGTTGCCGATCACTGCGGCGATGCCAAATCCGAGCAGAGCCAGCGCAATTGGCCCGGTTGCAAGGAGCGTCACGTGTTCGAGGAAAGGGCGCACATAGACAGAGCCGGCAAAATGCCCCGTCATCAGCAAAAGAATGGCCAGCATGCCGAGTTGAATGCCACGCCGCCTTGTCAGCCGAAATACGTCCGCAAGACTATTGCTGGCTGTTGCAGGCAAGGTCGGCAAGCT
Source organism: Mesorhizobium sp. WSM3224 (assembly GCF_000427725.1). Classification (GTDB taxonomy): domain Bacteria; phylum Pseudomonadota; class Alphaproteobacteria; order Rhizobiales; family Rhizobiaceae; genus Mesorhizobium. Next base: position 132,851 of record NZ_ATYO01000005.1, read on the forward strand.
AAGCAACTGCAGCAGCATGGCAATCACTGCCAGCCCTGCTGTCAAGGCCATGGCGCTGCGCCATCCCAGCCAGTCGCTGATCAACGCGCCCACCGACGGTGCGGCAATGGTGGCGAGCGAGACGCCGAGGGTGACGATAGCCATGCCCCGACCTGTCGCATTTGCGCCTACCAGCCTGGCCACGACGGCAACCGAAAGTGCCCAGAAGGCGCTGATAGCGATTCCGAGCCCGGCCCGACCTAGCAGCAGCAGCCAGAAATTGGGCGCCAGCGCTGCAAGGATATTGGAACCGACCGCCAAGGCACAGAGGCCAACCAGCACCGTCTTGCGGTTCAATCGGCCGATGAGAACATTGCTCAACATCGCCGTCACCGCGCCGATGGAAGCCGTGGCGGTGACGACCTGTCCGGCCGTTCCTTCGCTGATGCCAAGGTCGCGCGCCATTGGCGTCAACAGACCTGCCGGCAGGAATTCCGCTGACACCAGCGCAAAGCTGGTGGCCGCCAATGAAATGACCGCGAACCAGGTGGCCGCGCTCCACGCGGCTGGCGCACCGGCATCGAGGTCTATCGTCGCGTCTTCAAGCTGTAATGTTGTGTCTGTCACTGAAAGATCTCCAAGGCCTGGAGGTCTTCATAGACGAGTCTATTCGGATGATATGTATCTTAAAATCCGAAATTCATGTCCATTCGTCCGGGAATTGTGCGACGCACAACGCCTGGCGAGACACTGGTGATGCGCTTGAACGCACGCGCGAAGGATGCTTCGGAATCATAGCCCAAGCGGGTGGCGACCTCGGCAACCGACAAGCCGTTCTGCCCCAACAACTCGCGGGCAAGCTGCATACGCAAACGGGCGAGATAGCGTGCCGCGCCTTCCCCCAATACAGCGCTGAAGCGCTCGGCGAAAATCGAGCGCGATTGGCCTGCCAGGCCGGCAAGGCTTTCCAAGGTCCAGTTATGGCCGGGGTCTCGGTGCATGGCTGCCAGCGCGCGGCCGATATGGGGATCGCGGATAGCAGCGAGCCAACCGGTGGTCGAGGCTCCAGTGCAATTGACCCAGCAGCGGATGAGCCGGGCGGTCAGCAAGTCCGCCATGCGCGACAAGATGGTGGCGCTGCCCATCTGCGGTTGCGCGGCCTCCGCCGTCATAGCCGCCAGCAAAGGACCAACGACCGGGTCATTGCCGGCTACGTCGCACCCTTTGATGATAGGTGGCATCAACGTGATCAATGGGTTAAGCGCACAGGTGCCCAAGGCCATGGAGCCGCAGAAAAGGGTGCTTGTCGCGCCCGTCCCTTCCCGCACCACTTCGCAGACATTGCTCCCCAACTTGGTCACCTGGCAACCCTCGAGCGAGTCGCCAACAACGTCCGGCGCACTGGCCAGCCGATGGGCGATGCCTTGCGGCAGCAGCACCAGATCGCCATCGCGCAACTCCTGCCAGCCCTCCGCCTCGGTATAAATCCAGCATGGACCCTGGCCGACAAAGTGAAAGCGAAGCAGCGGTTGTTGCGGAAAGGCGATGCTCCATGGATGTCGGAGTTCACAGCGGCCATAGTTGACACCACTCAAGCGAAAGTCTTGGAGGACTTCGCTGAGCGCATCCATCGGGATATCAAAGGCCGAAGACGATCGGGACGAATAGTCAGGCATTCGGTTGATATAGATGCCGAACGTCCGGCAGGCAAGCGGAGGCCGCTTCAACGGCACCCTACTCTTCCCGGCAGGCCTTCCGCCCTTGCCTCTCGCTCCCGGTGCATGCAAGGAGTGCTGCAAGACACAGGGACAAGAGGCATGGCAGCTGAAGCGTCGAGCGGCGATCTGGTGCAGGTGGTGGCGCTTCTCGCCGCGGGCGTCGTCGCCGTGCCGATCTTCAAGCGCATGGGACTGGGCTCGATCCTCGGCTACCTCGCCGCGGGCGTGGTCATCGGCCCGTTCGGCCTGCGCATCTTTTCCGAATCGGAATCGATCCTCCAGGTCGCCGAGCTCGGCGTCGTCATGTTCCTGTTCATCATCGGGCTGGAAATGCAGCCGTCGCGGCTTTGGGGCCTGCGTCGCGAGATTTTCGGTCTCGGCGCCCTGCAGGTCGGCGTCTGCGCGATGCTTTTGACCCTGGTCGGATTGGCCGGGGGCTTTCCCATCGCGCAATCCTTCGTCGCCGGCGCCGGCTTCGTGCTGACCTCGACGGCAATAGTCATGCAGTTGCTGGAAGAGCGCGGCGAGATCGCCACGCCAAAAGGCCAGCGCATCGTCTCCATCCTGCTGCTCGAAGACTTGACGATCGTGCCGCTCCTGGCGCTGGTCGCATTCCTCGCGCCCGGCGGCGCCGAGACCAGCCTTTCGGAGCGGCTGACCGAAGTCGGCATCGGCATCGCCGCGATCGTCGGGCTGGTCGTGGCCGGCCGTTATCTGCTCAATCCGCTCTTCCGCATCCTGGCGGACGCTCGAGCCCGTGAAGTCATGACCGCCGCGGCGCTATTGGTGGTGCTGGGATCGGCCCTGGCCATGCAGCTTTCCGGCCTGTCGATGGCGATGGGCGCCTTCCTCGCCGGCGTGCTGTTGTCGGAATCGACCTTCCGCCACCAGCTCGAAGCCGATATCGAGCCGTTCCGCGGCATCCTGCTCGGCCTGTTCTTCCTGGCCGTCGGCATGTCGCTCGACCTTGGCGTCGTCGCCCATAACTGGCGGCTCGTCGCCATCTATGTCGTCGCCTACATGGTCATGAAGGCTATCGGCATCTATGTCGTCGCACGCATTCTGAAGAGCGGCCACCGCGAGGCGCTCGAACGCGCCGTCTTCATGGCCCAGGGCGGCGAGTTCGCCTTCGTGCTTTATTCCTCCGCCGCCGCGGTCGGCATCATCGACGGCCAGGCCAACGCCACGCTGACCGCCATCGTCATCATCTCCATGGTGCTGACGCCTTTGGCGATCGTGGCGCTGCGTTACCTGACCCCGCGCGACGAGCAGTCCCTCGACGGCGTCGACATCGCCGACGGCCTCACCGGGAGCGTGCTGATCATCGGCTTCGGCCGTTTCGGCCAGATCGCCAGCCAGCCGCTTCTGCTGCGCGGGCTGGACGTCTCGATCATCGACAATGAGGTCGAGATGATCCAGGCGGCGGCCGATTTCGGCTTCAAGGTCTATTACGGCGACGGCACAAGGCTGGATATCCTGCATGCGGCCGGCGTCGGGCGGGCCCGCGCCGTGCTGATCTGCGTCGACAAGCCGGACGCCGCGGTGCGCATCGCGCAACTAGTCAAGGCGGAATTCCCGCTGGTCACCATCCTGGCGCGCGCCTTCGATCGTGGCACGGCGCTGCAGCTTGTGCGCGCCGGTGTCGACTATCAGCTGCGCGAGACCTTCGAATCGGCGCTGGTCTTTGGCGGCTCCGCGCTGGAGGCGCTGGGTGTCGATCCCGAAGAGGTCGCCGAGGTTATCGAGGATGTCCGGCGCCGCGACGAAGCGCGCTTTGAGTTGCAATTGGCCGAAGGCGTGCGCGCCGGACAGCGTTTCCTCAAGGGCAATATCGGCACGCCGATCCCGACGCCGCTGACACAGCCGCGCCGCGCCGGCCGGGCGCTGAACCAGGAAACCGCCGTCGTGCTGAACCAGGCAGAGACCAAGAACTGAGGGGCAAGGCATGGCAGAGCTCGATCCGCGAGCGCTTTCCATCACCAAATTCTGGCGCGATGCCGGCGAGGACGCATGGTTCGAGAAGAACGATGCCTTCGACACGGATTTCCGCCGCCGCTTTCTGGAGCTGCATTACGCCGCCGCGCGGCGCGAATGCGACGACTGGAGCGCTCATGCCGAAGGATCGCTGGCGCTGATGATCCTGCTCGACCAGTTCCCGCGCAATTGCTTTCGCGGCACCGGACACATGTATGCGACGGATCCGCTGGCCAGATACTTCGCCGACAAGGCAATCGCGGCCGGCCAGGACCTGGAGCTGGAAGAACTGGTTCGCGTCTTTCTCTACCTGCCCTTCGAGCATTCCGAACTTCTGGCGGATCAGGAACGATCCATGGAGCTTACGGCCGCCAACGCAGCCGAATATCTGAAATACGCCGAGGAACATCTGGAGATCATCCGGCGCTTCGGCCGCTTCCCGCATCGCAACCGGATGCTTGGCCGCGTGACGACGGTCGAGGAGCAGGCATTTTTGGACGGCGGCGGTTTTTCCGGCTGACCAGCCGGCTTTATCCGATCCACCATTCCCGGCCCGACGGCAGCCGCTCGATCCCCGAAATATCGACAGCGCCGAGCCGTTCCGACATGCTCCTGCCGCTAACGACGAGATCAGGCGCGATCTCGGCCAGAGGCGCCAGCACGAAGGCGCGCTCCAGCATGCGCGGATGCGGTACTTCGAGCCCGGTCTCGTGGATCACCCGGTCGCCGAACACCAGGATGTCTATGTCGATCAGGCGCGGCCCCCAACGCTCCTCGCGCACGCGTTTCAACCGCCTCTCGACGTCGAGGCAAAGGTCGAGCAGCGCGCGCGGCGAAAGCGCCGTCTCGATCGCGGCGGCGGCATTGAGGAAATCCGGTTGGTCAAGCTTGCCCCAGGGCGGCGTGCGGTAGAGCGACGAGACGGCGGTGACGCGCGTCCCGTCGTCGCCATCCAGTATGCGCAACGCCGCGCCCATGGACTTCGCCGGGTCGCCGAGATTGCCGCCGAGGCTGAGGTAGACGGCGCTATTCTGGCCAGACAACGCTCACCTCGACATAATCGAGCACGCCGGGCACCGGGGCGTTCGGCTTGCGCACGGTGATCTCGGCCTTCCTGATCTGCGAAAACCGTGCCGTCAGCGCCTTCGCGACCTCCAGCGCCAATGCCTCGATCAGGAAGCGGCGGTGGCCCGTCACGATCTTCTCGATGACCGCGAAGGCGACGCCATAATTGACAGTATCTTCAATGGAATCCTCCGTCAGCGGGCGGCTGGGTTCGACGGTCAACTCGGCATCGACATAGAAACGCTGGCCAAGCGTCTCCTCCTCGTCCAGCACACCGTGGCGGGCGAAGAAGGCGCAATTCTTCATGCGGATGACGTACATGATCAGTGTCCGGGAGGAAGCTCGGTTTCGCGTGCAAGCATAGCATCGGTCAGCGCCAGCGCATCCACGTTGATTGCGACATCGTGGACGCGAAACAGGTCGGCTCCTTTCAAGCGCAAGATGACGCTGGTGGCCGCCGTGCCGGCAGCCCGTTCGCCAGGCTCGCGCCCGGTGGCGGTGCCGATGAAGCGTTTTCGCGATGTCCCTGCCATCAGCGGGTAACCGAGCGCCTGAAGCTCGGAAAACCGCGCCATCAGGTCGAGGTTTTCCTCGGCCGTTTCCTTGGCGAAGCCGAAGCCGGCGTCGAGCACGATCTGGCTGTCGGCAACATTGCCGGCGTGCGCTATCTCGAGGGATTTGCGCAAGAAAAGGAATTGGTCCTCTATCACGTCAGGCAATTTCCGCCGTTCGCGCCCGGTATGCATGATCACGAGCCCGGCGCCGGTGTCGGCGGCGACGCGTGCTATCCCCGGCTCGCGCTGCAGCCCCCAGACGTCGTTGACGATATGGGCGCCGGCGGCGACCGCCCGTCGCGCCGTATCCTCGCGATAGGTATCGACCGAGATCAGCGCCTCGCCGGAAGCGGCAAGGGCGGCAATGACCGGCAGCACGCGCGCCTGCTCCTCTTCGGCCGTGATCGGGGCAAAACCCGGCCGCGTCGATTCCCCGCCGACGTCGATGACGGCTGCGCCCTCCTCCACCATGCGGCGCGCCTGTTCCAGCGCCTTCTCAGGCGCGATGAACAAACCGCCGTCGGAAAAACTGTCCGGCGTCACGTTGAGGATGCCGACGACGACCGCCTTCGGACCGAGGTCGAGATAGCGCCCATGCGCCAACTGCCATCGCCTTGTCGTCATTGTCCATCAACCATGCGTGATCCGCGCGAAATCAATTCCGTTGCACTGGCGACGGCCCTAAAGCAAGGTGCGTGAAGAGGCAATATGATGAACCGATCCCTGCTCTGCGCCCTGACGCTCGCCCTGACCACCATGTCGGCGGGTGCGGCAAGCCTGGTGAAGACCTACAGCTATTTCAGCGTCGGCGGCCGCACGCTCGACGATATCCAGAACCAGCTCTCGAAAAACGGCCCCGAGGTGAAGAGCACCGGTTCGCGGCATCCGGGCGCCACGCAGATGGCCTTTACGACCCGCATCAGCTACGCGCAGAGCGCCCAGTCCTGCCGCATCGCCGACGCGGCCGTCACCTTGAAGGTCAAGGTGATCCTTCCCGAATGGCGGCGCCCGCGTAAATCCGATCCCGACGTCAGGCTGTTCTGGGACACGCTCTCGGCGGACATCAAGCGGCACGAGGAGCGCCATGTCGAGATCGCCAAGAACCATGCGCGCCTGCTAGAGGATGCGCTGAAGGCCGTCCCTCCGCAACAAACTTGCGAGCAGGCAAAGGCGAAGGCCGCGGCGATCCAGGCGGCCGAGCTCGCCAGGCACGATCAGGACCAGGTGCGCTTCGACCGCGTCGAGAGCGTCAATTTCGAAAGCCGCATCCTCCGGCTGATGCGCTACCGGATGCTGCGCGTTGAAGCCGGCCAGCTGCCGCCGCCGTGACCTCAGGCAGGCGCCGCCCGAGGCCAATTTCGTCCAAGCATGGTGCCAGACCGGAAAAACTTTCGAGCGGCGGTCGAAATCGGCCTATATCGAACGACATATAGCGGGTTCGAAACACCCCGAACCCCTATCCAAGATGAGAAATGACAGGTGCGACCGGCCAAAGCCGTCTTGGCGCCTTGGGCATTAGCCATTGAAAGAATGACGCATGGACCAGACCGTCGAGACGATGGCGGCGAAAGCTGCGCCGATGAGCGAGAGCGAGAAGAACGCCATCATCGGCGGCGTGCTCTTGTCCATGCTGCTGGCGGCCCTTGACCAGACCATTGTCGCCCCCGCCCTGCCGACGATCGCGCATGCGCTCGGCCATGCCGAATATCTGCCGTGGATCGTCACCGGCTATCTTCTGACCGCGACCGCGATGGCGCCGCTCTACGGCAAGATTTCCGATGTCTATGGTCGCCGTCCCGTCATCTATGCCGCCATCCTCGTCTTTCTGCTCGGGTCGCTGGTCAGCGCGCTCGCCCCCAACATGCTGGTGCTGGTCATCGGCCGCGCCATCCAGGGCGCCGGTGGCGGCGGTCTGTTCGCGCTGGCCCAGACGGTCATCGGCGATCTCGTGCCGCCGCGCGAGCGCGCCCGCTATGCGGCCTGGATCTCCGGCACCTGGGCGGTTGCCAGCGTCGCCGGCCCGCTGCTCGGCGGCGTATTTGCCGAGCACCTGCACTGGTCGCTGATCTTCTGGATCAACCTGCCGATCGGCATCCTGGCCATGGCCATCATCAACAACCCGCTGAGGAAGCTGCCGATCGCGGCCAAGCATCACCGCATCGACGGCTTGGGGGCCGTGCTGCTGGTGGTAGCCACCACGCTGCTGCTTCTGGCGCTGAGCTGGGGCGGCAGCACCTATCCCTGGTTCTCCCGCGAAATCCTGGGGCTGGTGGCCTGCTCGATCGTGTTCTGGGCCTTTTTCGCGCTGAGGCTGCTGAAGGCGGCGGAGCCTTTGATCTCGCTCGAAGTGTTGGGCAACCCGATCGTGCTCACCGGCACGATGTCGATGTTCCTGCTGCAGGCCGCGAACATCGGCGCCTCGGTCTATCTGCCGGTCTACCTGCAGTCGGTCGTCGGGCTTTCGGTGAGCGAATCCGGCACGGCCATGCTGGGCCTCCTGCTCGGCACGGTTGCCGGCGCCACCTTGAGCGGCCGCATGATCCCGCGCTTCGTCCATTACAAGCGCATCGCCATAGTCGGCGTCGGCCTGGCCATCGTCTGCATTGGCGTGCTCAGTGCCATTGCGGGACACGCTTCGCTGCTCGAAGTCGAAATCCTGACGACGCTGATCGGCCTGGGCAGCGGCACGACATTCCCGGTCGCCACCGTCTCGGTCCAGAACGCTGTCGACCGCGCGCATCTCGGCGTCGCGACCGGCGTCCTGACCTTCCTGCGCACGCTCGGAGGCGCGCTCGGTGTCGCCATGCTCGGCGCGGTCGCGCTCGGCTACGGCCTGCCGCTCTCCGCCGAGGGCTCGCAGACGCATGTCCAGCTGACGTCGGCGTTGCCGTTCGTGATGATCTTCGTCGCCGCAGGCATAACGCTCGTTCTGGCGCTAATCGTGCTTTTCCTGATGCCGGAAAAGGAACTGCGCGGCCGCGACGAGCATGCCGCGCCCGTGCTTGCCGAGTAGGTCGCCCTATCCGGGCTAAGGTGTGTTGAGATTCAGGTCAGGCCGAGTCGAGAATGGCAGTTTCCGAGAACCGGAGCGGAGCGTACTTCAAGTACGTGAGCACCGGAAGCGCAGGAAGCTGCCATTCGCAGGCCGGCATCACCTGAATATCAATACGCCTCAGTCGTGGACGCCGAGCTTCTTCTGCAAGCTGGTCGACGAGGTCGTGTACTGGAAGACGATGCGCTCGCCCGGGCTGACGATGCGCTTGGCGGCCTGCGCCATCAGCGCCACCTCGTGGAAGCCTGACAGGATCAGCTTGAGCTTGCCGGGATACGAGTTGATGTCGCCAACGGCAAAGATACCCGGGATCGACGTCTGAAACTTCTCGGTATCCACCGGGATCAGGTTCTCGTGCAGGTTAAGGCCCCATTCGGCGATCGGCCCGAGCTTCATGGTGAGGCCGAAGAAAGGCAGCATGCGGGTGCACGGCACCTCGACATCGCCGTCGGGGCCGCCCTTGATGGTTGCCGAAGACAGCTGGCCGTCGGCGCCGGCAAGGCCGCTCACCTGGCCGACCAGGAATTCAAGCTGCTTCATCTCCTGCATGGCATACATCTTGTTGACGCTGTCGGGCGCGGCCCGGAATTCCGGGCGGCGATGGACCAGCGTCACGCTTTTGGCGATCGGCTGCAGGTTGAGCGTCCAGTCGAGCGCTGAATCGCCACCGCCGACGATGACGAGGTCGTGGCCGCGGAATTCCTCCATGCGCCGGACGGAATAAAAGACGCTCTTGCCTTCATAGTTCTCGATGCCCGGAATGGGCGGGCGCTTGGGCTGGAACGAACCGCCGCCGGCGGCAATCAGCACCACCTTGGCCTCGAACAGCTCGCCCTCGTCGGTCGCGACACGAAAACTGCCGTCCTCCAGCTTTTCAAGGCTCGAGACCATGCGGTTGAAGGTGAAATCCGGCTTGAACGGATGGATCTGCTCCATCAGCTTGTCGACGAGGCCCTGCGCCGAGATCGTAGGCCAACCCGGAATGTCGTAGATCGGTTTTTCCGGGTAGAGCTCGGCGCACTGGCCACCGGGACGGTCGAGAATGTCGATGAGATGGCACTTCATGTCCAACAGGCCAAGCTCGAACACGGCGAACAGGCCGATCGGCCCCGCCCCGACAATGAGAACGTCCGTCTTGATGGTCTCGCTCATGCGCTGCGCCCCATTGGGAAATGGTGCGACACTGCATGAGCTATCGGCTGCTGCCAAGCAGCCACGAACAAAGAATCTTGGGAAGCGGCTTAACTTAAGGTGTGTCGAGATTTAGGTCAGGCCGAGTCGAAAATGGTGGATTCCGAGAACCGGAGCGGAGCGTACTTTCCGTACGTGAGCACCGGAAGCGCAGGAAACCGCCATTTGCAGGCCGGCCTCACCTGAATATCGACGCACCTTAGCCTTGGCGTTCGGGCACGCTCACGACCAAGCCGTCAAGCGCATCGCGGACCTTGATCTGGCAGGACAGGCGCGAATTCGGCCGGACCTCGTAGGCGAAGTCCAGCATATCCTCCTCCATCGCCTCCGGCTCGCCGACCTCGGCCGTCCAGGCCTCGTCGACATAGACGTGGCAGGTCGCGCAGGCACAGGCGCCACCGCATTCGGCTTCGATGCCGGGAACCGCGTTGCGGATCGCGTTTTCCATGACCGTCGAGCCGTTTTCGGCCTCCACGTCAAATCGGGTCCCGTCATGGGCGATGTAAGTCAGCTTGGTCATTAAGTCACCTGAGGAGTCGCAGCCGAGATAATCACTCCACCGGACAAGTCAACTGCGGCGCGAAAGCGCCACGAAATGACGTTTTTCAAAAAGGGGATGCTAGCGGCTGATGCCGGCGATGAAGTCGCGCACTTCCTCGATCAGCGTGCTGAGCGTCTTGAGCGCCCGGATGTCTTCCGGCTGCTTTTCAATGATCGCCGCGCATTCGGCGACCGCAAAGGCGCCGATGCCGCGGGCCGAGCCCTTCAAGCCATGTGCCAGGAGCACTCTTTGCTTGGCGTCAGCGTCCGCGATCTGGTCGCGAACGGTGAGCGACTGGTGCACGAACAGCGCCAGCACTTCCCGTTCCAGGTCGCGATCACCCATTGTCTGACGTGCCAGATGGCCGAGATCCACCGGTCGGGCTCGAGCCGTTCCGGAGGCGTCACCCCCCGGCATGGAAAACGCAATACCACTTTCGCCACGCATACGCACTGCAACTCCATCAAGCGGGCAGACGAGCCCAGGAAAATAGGCGATTCCAGTCGCCAACGGGTTAACGATTGCAGAGGGAAAATGTTGTCACAGAGGCAGCCGGATCACGCTTGCGTTAACCTTATATTTAAAGTTTTACGTATCACCCGGAATGTATGTTTTCTTTACCCCTGTGTGTCATTACGATACGAAGGTCCATTTTTCAGCCTCCTGCGCGGATCGACAAGCCAGAATCAGGCCAAAATCATAAGTCCCGCGGCAGCTAGTACAGGGTAGCGAAGGCATGGCTAAGAAACCAACGACGACGAAGTCTCTCGAGAATGACGTAGCCGCGGAACTGGAAAAGGCGCTTGACCTTGACCTTAACGGCGACGACGGCGGCCTCGACATGGCGGCGTCGATGGAGGATCTTGAAGCGCAGATCTCGGCGGCGGCCGACGAGCTGGCGCGCGAGGGCCGTAGCCAAAGGACGGAGCCTGCAAACAACGCTCAGGCGCCCGCGGCCAAGCCGGCCGAATTGCGTCCTATCGAGTCGCGCAATGCGCAGCAGCCAGCCGGCTTCACGCCCGCTGCCGGCTTCACGCCCGCCAATGACGACCGCCAGAAAGACTACAAGACGCTGCTGCACAGCCTCAACCGCCGCGCATCGAGCACAGTCTACTGGGTGATAGCCTTTGTCTCGCTGGCCTGGATCGCCGGCGCCGGCGGCCTGGCCAACCTTCTGTTCGGCCCGGGCATCTGGAATATCCGCACCGTCGACCAGTTCTTCGCCCGTCCCGAACTGATCGGCCTGGCAGTTGCCGCCATCGTTCCGGTGATCCTGTTCTGGGCGTTCGCCGCCATGATCCGGCGCGCGCAGGAAATGCGCATCGCCGCGCAGTCCATGACCGAGGTCGCCTTCCGCCTGGCCGAGCCCGAAAACCTCGCCCAGGATCGCGTCATGATGATCGGCCAGGCCGTTCGCCGCGAGGTGGCGGCCATGGGCGAAGGCATCGAGCGGACCTTGGCCCGCGCTGTCGAGCTCGAAACGCTCGTCCACGGCGAAGTCAGCCAGATCGAACGCTCCTATTCCGAAAACGAGGCCCGCATCCGTTCGCTGGTCGATGGTCTCGGCAGCGAGCGCGAAGCGGTCGTCACGCATGCCGAACGCGTGCGCGCCTCCATCGCGAGCGCTCACGAGACGCTGCGCGACGAGATCGGCTCGGCCAGCGACATCATCCGCGACTCTATCCTCAACGCGTCGACCAAGCTGTCGATGACGATCAACAATTCCGGCGACACGCTGATCGATCGCATCAATGAAAGCTCGACGTCGATCTTCGATTCCGTCGAATCGCGCCTGGACAACATCACCGACCGGCTTTCGACCTCCGGCGAGGCTTTCGCCAGCCTGCTCGACACCCGTATCGCCAAGCTAACCGACACGACGGACGGCCTCACCCGCTCGCTGACCGACCTGCTCGACGACCGCACCAACGGCATGGTCTCGCTGCTCGGCGGCGCGGCGCGCACCTTGAGCTCCGAATTCGAGACGAGCCTCGACGGCATCGAACGGACGCTGGCCGAACGCGGTCAGGCACTGATCAGCGAATTCCAGACCCGCGCCGAGGCGCTCGACACCGGTACGCAGAAGCTCAACGCCGCCCTCGAAGCGCGTGCCCGCCAGATCAACGAGACGCTGGTCGAGCGCGCCCGCGAGATCGCGCACACCTTCGCCGAAAGCAAGGACCACCTGTCGTCGATGATCGACCAGGGCAAGACGCAGATCGGCGCCGATATGGCGGACATCATCTCGTCGACCTCCTCCATGCTCGAGGCCCGGGCCACCGACTTCGCCGGGCGCATGGAAGCGGCTCGGCATGTTGTGTCGCGCTCGTTCGATTCCGATATCCAGCGGCTGGCCGATGCCCGTGTCGGCATCGAGGAAGCCGTCGAGAACCACAGCCGCAAGCTTTCGGAAAGTCGCGAACGCATGGCAGCCGCCATGCAGGAGGACCTGGCGAAATTCGCCGAGGGCCGCGTGGCGATTGATGCCGCCGTCACCGACCAGGTGCAAAAGCTGGCGGAAGGCCGCGGCCTGATCTCGCGCGCGCTGGAAGAAGACCTGCGCAAGGTGAACGAGTCGCGCGCCGCCATCGATGCTTCGCTGGGCAGCCATCTGGAGCAGCTCGAAGAAGGCCGCAACCGTCTGTCCCAGGCCTTGAACGAAGACTCCGGAAGACTCGTCCAAGCCCGTACAATGATTGACGAAATGGTCGCTGGCCACGTCGGGAAGCTGGCCGAGGGCCGCAACATTCTGGCGCGCGCCCTGGAAGCCGACCTCGGCAAGCTGGCCGACAGCCGCGCCGCGGTCGACGGCCTCGTCGCCGGTCAGGTCGAGAAGATCGCCGAAGGCCGCGCCGTGCTCGCCAAGGCGCTCGAAACCGATATCGTCGGCATCAGGAACCTGGTCGAAACCCACTCGACCAAGCTCGCCGAGGACCGCGGCGAGCTCAGCCGCGCGCTCGAGAGCGATCTGAGCGGCATCCGCGGCCTGATCGACAGCCACGCCGACAAGCTCGCCGAAGACCGCAGCCTGCTGTCGCAGACGCTGGAAGCCGACCTCGCCAAGCTCGCCGACAGCCGAGCCTCGATCGACGGGCTGGTCGCCGGCCAGGTCGAGAAGCTCGCCGAGGGCCGCGATATCCTCAGGCGCGCCCTTGAGGCCGATCTCAACACCATCAAGGGTGCCATTGCGGGACACTCCGACAAGCTGCAGGAGGATCGCGCGCAGCTTTTGAAGGCTCTCGACGCCGACCTGCAGGCGGTCAGTGGCGCTGTCGCCGATCATCAGAACAGGCTCGTTCAGGACCGTTCGGTGCTGTCGAAGTCGCTGGAAGACGACCTCGCCAAGCTGGCGGAGAGCCGCTCCAGCATCGACGGGCTGGTCGCCGGTCAGGTCGAAAAGCTCGCCGAGGGCCGCGACATCCTCAAGCGGGCGCTGGAAGCCGACCTCAACACCATCCAGGGCGCGATCGTCGATCATTCGCAGAAGATCACCGACCAGCGCGCCGAGCTTTCGCGCACGCTTGACGCCGATATGGCCAATGCCAGCGGCCTCATGCAGACCCATGCCGACCAGCTGTCGCAAAACCGTGCGACGCTGTCCAAGGCGCTCGAAGACGACCTCGCCAAGCTTGCCGAGAGCCGAGCCTCGATCAATGGCCTGGTATCCGGCCAGGTCGAGAAGCTCGCCGAAGGCCGCGACATCCTCACCCGCGCTCTTGAAGCCGACCTTGCCAAGCTGGCCGAGGGCCGTGCCTCGATCGATGGCCTGGTGTCCGGCCAGGTCGAGAAGCTCGCCGAAGGCCGCGATATCCTCAAGAGAGCTCTTGAAGCGGACCTTCAGAGGTTGAGGGAAAGCCGCTCGGAGATCGACGACGTCATCGCCGGTCATGTTGGCAAGCTGTCCGAAAGCCGCGACATGCTGGCCAGGGCCTTGGAGGACGATCTCGTCAAGCTCGCCGATGCGCGCAAAGACGTCGACCGTTCGGTTTCCGGGCATATCGACCAGATCGCCGCCAGGAGCAGCGACATCTCGGCGGCGATTGCCGCCGACGTCGAGAAGATCGAGCAGGCCTTCAGCCGGCAGACCGGTGTCATCGAGGAGCGCGCCGGCACCATGGAACGCGCGCTGTCGACCGGTGTCGACAATGTGCGCGGCGTGCTGGAGAAGACCGCAGTCTTCGTGGCCGGAGCGCTGCGCGACAAGGTCATGGAAATCACCAGCACCCTGCATGAGCAGGCCGGTGCTGCCTTCAGCGACGCCGATCGCAAGATCGCCGAACGCGCCGAGCAGACGTCCGCCGCGCTGCTTTCCCGAGCCGAGGATATCGCGCAGGCCTTCGAGGCAGCGGACCGCCGCCTGCACGAACGCGCCCAGGATACGTCCAACATGCTGATGGCGCGCGCCGACGATGCGTCGAACTCGCTTATGGCCCGCGCCGAGGAAACCGCCGACAAGCTGGCCAGCCGCGCCGGCGAGATCGCCAACACCTTCGACGCCGCCGACCAGAAGCTGGTTGCCCGCGCCGTCGAAACGGCGCAGTCGCTTGCCGCGCGTGCCGGCGACATCCTGCGCAACTTCGAGGGCGCCGACGAGCGGCTCGCGATGCGCATCAGCGAATCGGCCGAAGCACTGGCCGCCCGCGCCTCCGATCTGGGCCGCATCTTCGACGGCGCCGACCAGCAGCTCATGTCGCGGATTGCCGAAGGCTCGGAAGCGCTTTCCGCCCGCGCCGGCGAAATCGGCCGCATCTTCGACGACGCCGACAACCGCCTGGTGTCGCGCATCGCCTCGAGCAGCTCGACCATCGGCGAGCATGCCGACACGATCGTCGGCGCCTTCGCCGCCACCGAGCAGCGTGTCGCCGACCGCGCCCGCCAGACTGGCCAGGAGCTTGCCGTGCATGCCCGCGAGATCGAACAGGCGCTGGCCGGCGCCGACGAGCGGCTTGCCGCGAGCGCCGCCGCCGCCGCAGCCCGTGTCGAGGACCACGTCGCGAGCGTGGAAAACCGTCTCTCCTATAGCGCTGAAACGATGGGCCAGAAGCTCAACGAGCAGGTCTCCAGTGCCGAGGCCCAGCTCATCTCGCGTGCCAATGTCATTGCCGAGACCTTCACGGCGGTCGGCCAGCATATCGGCCAGAGCACCAACGAGGCGGCGCGGACGATCGGCTCGAACACCCGAGAGCTCAACACCATGCTGGCCGCGCGTTCGGCCGAAATGGCGAAGATCCTCGACGAGACGGCCAGGCCGCTGGTCGAGCGCTTTGCCCAGGGCGGCTCGGAGCTGCAACGCAGCATGGAAGAGGTCACCGAGCGGGCGACCGAAAAGCTGCGCAGCGAAAACGCGGCCCTCGTCAACGCGCTGGCCGGCCGCACCGCCGAGACGCTTTCCGCCGTCGAAGGCGCGCGCTCGTCGCTTGCCGACAGCGTGGCCGACCTCATCGGCCGCATGACGACCTCGAGCGCGCAGCTCGGCCAGCTCATCGAGCAGGCCGCCGTCAACCTCGGCCAGGTCGAGGAACGGCTCACCGGCAGCACGCAGAGCTTCGCCACGACCACGGAGAAGGCAGCCCAGACCTTCGCCAGCTCCGCACGACTGGTCGATTCCAACACGACGCGGCTGACCGACCTGTCCTCGGCGACGCTGCGCGAGGTGGCCTCGATCGCGACCAAGTTCGACGAACACAGCCGGCTGCTCTCCAGCGCCTCGAATCTGCTCAGCTCCGCGCAGAGCAATCTGGAGCACACGCTGGAGCGCCAGTCCTCGCTGGAGGACCTCGCCGTCGGCCTGGTCAAGAAGTCGGAAGACCTCGAGAAGGTGATGCGTTCCTTCGAGAACCTCGTCGGTCAGACGATGCAGACCGCGGAGGGCCGCACGATGGAGTCGGCGGAAAAGATCCGCACCGCCAT
Organism: Mesorhizobium sp. WSM3224; assembly: GCF_000427725.1. Lineage (GTDB taxonomy): Bacteria > Pseudomonadota > Alphaproteobacteria > Rhizobiales > Rhizobiaceae > Mesorhizobium. The sequence continues at coordinate 148,835 of NZ_ATYO01000005.1, forward strand.
CGCCGATGTCGTCGATTCGGCAACGCGCCGCTTTGCCGACGCGACCGAGGAGATGCGCCGCACCGCCAGTTCCATCAAGAGCGAGCTCGACCTTACCCGCGCCGAACTGAAGAAGGGCGTCATCGAGATGCCGGAGGAGGCCAAGGAATCGACTTCGGCCATCCGCCGCGCCGTCTCCGAACAGATCAATGCGCTCAAGGAACTTTCGGATATCGTTGCGAAATCCGGTCGCAGCGGCAGCAGCGAGCAGGGCGAGCCCCGCGGCCTGCGCCCTGCTCCGCAGGCGCCGGCCCGTGCCGCCGAACCGCCTCTGCGCCGGCCGCCGGCCCCGCAGCCGCAGTCGCAGCCGCAACCAACGGCTCGCGCTCCGCAGGCGCCGCTCGCCGAGACCACGCTGCGCGGCACGCTCGATCTGGAACGTCCCGCCGAGGCGCCGCGCCGCGAACCGAACGGCAAGACGCAGCAGGGCGGCTGGGTGCGCGACCTGCTGACCAACGCCTCGCGTGAGGAAGAGCTGCGGCCGGTGGCACCGGTGGAAGCGCCTCGGGCGACGCCTGCCCAGCGCTCGCCGCTGCATGTCATGGAGTCGCTCAACTCGCTCTCCGTCGACATCGCCCGCGCCATCGACCATGACGCCTCGATCGAGCTCTGGAATCGCTACCGGCGCGGCGAGCGCGACGTGTTCACGCGTCGCCTCTACACGCTGAAAGGCCAGCAGACCTTCGACGAGATCCGTCGGAAATACCAGGCCGAGGCGGAATTCCGTGCCGCGGTCGACCGCTACTGCGAAGACTTCGAGAAGCTGCTCAAGGATGTCTCGCGCAACGACCGCGACAACATCATGGCGCAGACCTACCTTACGTCGGACACCGGCAAGGTCTACACCATGCTGGCCCACGCCAGCGGCCGGTTGCAGTAACGCACAGCGGATCGAGGACACGAAAAAGGCGGGCCGAAAGCCCGCCTTTTTCGTTCCGTGATTTGTCGGCATAATGCATGTCGCCCAGAAGTGTGCAGCGGTTCTGGGACAACGACATGCATTGAAACAGAGACTTAAAAGCGCGGCGCCTGAATCCGTTTCAGCGCAACGCGCTTTAGCCGAGTTCGCTCAGATCGTTGAATCCGTCCAGCGGACGATGTCCTTGGCCGCCTCGCCGAAGGCGTTGTCCAGCGCACTGACATAGGCGGGATTGCCGTTGCCGGAAACCGGCGCGCTCGCTGTGAAGTTCTTGGAGGCGCGCACCTCGCCGTTGCGGTCGTTGAGGATGCGCACGAACAGGTCGACATCGGCATGCTCGCCGCCATTGACGCGCACCTCGAAGGAGCGCACCTCGACGATGATCTGGTAGTCGATCGCCAGTCCCTCGCCCGGCTTGCCGACCCCGGCAAAGCTGCCGGAGCGCTGAAACGTCTCGGCCAGTCTCGCCTGCACGATCAGCGGCAGCCGGTCCGCCCATTGCGCGCCCTTGAGGAACTGGATGGACTGGTCCGACGGCCTGATGACGATGTTCTGGCTGTCCAGCGCCTTGAGCGCCGCCGGCTGGGCGATCAGGATCTGGCGACGGCTGTGCGCATGCACGTCGACCGACGGCGCGGACAATTCAAACGTGTCGAGCGGCGCCGGCTTGCCGCCCAGGGCCGCGCAACCGGCAACCGTAAGCACCAGCAGCACCGCCGCGGACGATCTCAAACTACCCGCCACCACCCTGACCGACTTCACGCGTGATCCCCGTTGTCCCCGGATCTTACGATCAACCCGCATTTGCGGTTCATTTTCTTGACGGTCGCGGCGGCCGAAGTCAACGGCGCGCCCTTCCGTCGAACTGTCTGACCTCGCCTTCGCCGCCCGAGAGAATGCGCTGCGGATTGCGGCTGAGGTCGGTCACCGCCTCCTCGATGCGGTTGATCGAGCGCCGGCTGTCCTGCACCAGCGCTTCCACATTCTGTAGCCCCGAGCCAGAGAAGCGCGACAGATTGTCGACGATGGTGCCGAGGCGGGAGTTCAGCGTGTCGGCCACCTGCTTGAAGGATTTCAGCGTCGCCCTGGCATCGGCCATCACGCCGTTGGCCTCGCCGGAACCGAGCAGCTTGTCGACCTTGGCCAGGATGCCGTCGACGCGCACCGAGGCATCGTTCAGGCGTTGCGCGAGCTGATGGGCGTCCTTGATAGTCTCATTGATGTCGTCGGAACGGTTGGCGATCTTGTCGGTGACCTTGGCGATGTCCGACGCCGCCTTGTCGGCATTGGCGCTCGCCTTCTGGATGTTGGCCAAAGCGGCCTTGACGTCGGCCGGATCGATGCCGTCGAGCACGCCGTTGACCTTGGCCAATGTCCCTTGCGTCTGCTTGGCGAAAACGTTGATCGAGCCGACCGCGGTGTTGACGTTGTCGATGACGGTATCGAACTGCTTGCTGGTTTCTTTCAGGTTCGTCGTCACCGTGTCGACATTGGCCACGATGCTCTTGATCTGGTCCTTGTCGACGGAATTGAGCAGGCCTTCGGCGGCCTTCAGCGTGCTGTCGAGCCGGCCCGAGACGTTCTTGAGCTGGTCCGAAAGCGAGCTCACCGCCGACAGGAACTTGTCGATGCCATCGGAATTCTTTGCCAGCGCGTCCGAGAAGGTCTCGACGTTCTTGACCGTATTCGTCAGCGGACCGCGAACGTCCTTGGTGAAACCTTCGAGATCGCTGAGCACCTTGTCGGCGCGGGTAAAGATATTCTGGGCCGTCTGCAGAAGGTTGGTGACCGCGGACGGATTGGCGACGATTTCGGCGACCTTGCCTTCCTTCTCCGCTTCGTCGAGGAGCCGGGTTTCCTTCGGGTCGGCGCCCTTGAGCTCGATATTGGCCTGGCCGCTGAGGCCGGTTAGTCCGATATCGGCCTGCGTCGACTTGGTGATCGGCGTCCAGCGGGCGATTTCGGTGTCGGCGATGGCGACGGTCGGATCGTCGCCGTCGATATAGACGTTTTTCACGTCACCCACCCTGACGCCGTTGAACAGCACCAGGCTGCCGCGGCTGAGGCCGGAAGCCGAACCTGGAATGCGTACGCGCAGCATCGCGGTTTCGCCCCTGTCGCCGATCGCGGCCGTCCAATAGACGAAGGCGAAGGCCGCCAGGATCGCACCCAGCGTGAAGATGCCGACAATTACGTAGTTGGCTCTTGTTTCCATCGCCCCACTTATGGCTATGCGCGCGCCGCAAGATCAAGTTGCCGGGCGCGTTTTCCGCGGAAATAGGATTTCACCCACGGCTCGTCGCTCTTCAGCATGTCGTCGATCGTGCCTTCGACCAGCACCTTCTTCTTGCCGAGCACCGCCACGTGGTCGCAGGCGGTGAACAGCGTGTCGAGATCGTGCGTGACCATGTAGACGGTCAGGTCCATCGTGTCGCGCAGCTTGACGACCAGTTCATCGAATTCGGCGGCACTGATCGGATCGAGCCCGGAGGTCGGCTCGTCGAGAAAGACGATGTCGGGATCGAGTGCCAAGGCGCGCGCCAGCGCCGCCCGCTTGATCATGCCGCCGGAAAGCTCGGAGGGAAATTTCTGCGCGGCATCGGGCGGCAGCCCGACCAGCTCGATCTTGAGCATGGCAAGCTCGTCCATCAGCGCCTTGGGCAGGTCGAGATATTCGCGCATCGGCACCTGCACATTCTCCAGCACCGTCAGCGCCGAAAACAGCGCGCCATGCTGGAAAAGCACGCCAAGCCGCATATCGATGCGCAGGCGGTCGGCGTCGCTTGCCTTGTCGACGTCGACGCCGAACAGGCTGATCGTCCCCGATTGCTTCGGCATCAGCCCCAGTATGGTGCGCAACAGCACCGACTTGCCGGCGCCCGAGGCGCCGACGAAGCCAAGGATCTCTCCGCGCTTGATGTCGAGCGAAAGCTTGTCGAGGATCAACTTGTCGTCGATTGCCACGGTGACATTGCGAACCGAAAGCACGACCTCGTCGTCATTCGCATGCTCCGCTGCCGCCACGCCGTTGCCGTTCACCATCTCAGAACCCGATCGCTGCGTAGAACATGGCGAAAAGCCCGTCGAGGATGATGACGACGAAGATCGACTTCACCACCGAAGCGGTGACGTGCAGGCCGAGCGATTCGGCGCTGCCGCCGACTTTCATGCCCTCGACCGACGCGATGATGCCGATGATCAAGGCCATGAACGGCGCCTTGATCAGCCCGGCAAAGATGGTGCTGAGATCGATGGCGACGCGCAGCCTGTCGATGAACGCGGCCGGAGGGATGTCGGAATAGAGCCAGGCGGCGACGATGCCGCCGCCGAGCGCGGCGAAATTGGCGATGATGGTGAGGCAGGGCAGCCCGATCACCAGGGCGACGAGCCGTGGAAAGACCAGCACGCCGATCGGATTGAGGCCGATCACCTTCAGCGCGTCGACTTCCTCGCGCATTTTCATCGAGCCGATCTCGGCCGTGATCGCGCTGCCGGAGCGTCCGGCGAGCATGATCGCCGTCATCAGCACGCCGAGCTCGCGCAGGATCAGCACGCCGACGAGGTCGACGACGAAAATGTTGGCCCCGAAATAGCTGAGCTGATAGGCGCCCTGCTGGGCAACGATGGCGCCGACGATGGCCGACATCAGCACCACCACCGGTATCGCGCCGACGCCCATGCGATCGATCTGGTTGAAGATCGCGGCCGGGTTGACCGCGTGCCCACGGCCGAGCTTCATCTGCGCGCCGCGGATCGTGGCGCCGAGGATGTTCATCGAGGCGAAGAAATCGTCGCGCATCTCGTAGACCTGCCGGCCAACCAGCTCCAGCGCGCGCAGGATGATGTTGGGCGGCCCGGACGGGCCCGGTTCAGGCTCGCGGCGGACCGCGTCGCCGACGGCGCCGAGCAGGATCGAAGCGATCTCGCTCTGCCCCTGCAAATGGACCTCGACGCCTTTCTTCTCGAAGGCGCTGGCCAGCCGGTCGATCAGCCAGGCGCCGGCCGTGTCCATCTTCTCGACATGGGAAAGGTCGAGCATCAGCTGTTTTGCGCCGCTTCTCTGCTCGATCTTGCGCATGTCGGCATCGACCAGCGCGACGGTGCGCGTCGTCCACACGCCGGAAAAGGCGCAGCCCAGCACACCGCCTTCCTCGCCCACCGCAATGCGTGGCCGGTGCTCGGCGTCCCTGGCGGCCCCGCCGCTTGCGTCGCGTTTGCGGATGGTCAACATGGCGTCCTGTTTAGCCTGACGCGACTGGCGTGTCGATTTGCCGGCAGACCTGTGTCGCACAGCCGGAGAAGAAAATTATGACGCGTGTCATTTCGGTCGAAATGGAGCGATTCCCGATCGCCGGCACCTTCACCATCTCACGCGGATCCAAAACCGAGGCCGAAGTCATCACCGTAACGATCGCTGACGGCGGACGTTCCGGGCGCGGTGAGTGCGTGCCCTACAAGCGCTACGGCGAAACCATGGCGGGCGTGTATGCGGCGATCGAAGCGATGCGGGGGCAGATAGCCGGCGGCATAAACAGGATCGCGCTGCTTCAAGCCATGCCCGCGGGCGCAGCGCGCAACGCCATCGACTGCGCCCTATGGGACCTCGACGCCAAGCTGACCGGCACGCCGGTGGCGGCAGCGATCGGCGTCCTTCCGACCAAGCCACTGGAAACCGCCTACACCCTGTCGCTCGCCGAGCCGGAGGCCATGGCAGCACAGGCGCGCGCCAATGCCACGCGGCCCTTGCTCAAGGTCAAGATCGGTGGCGACAACGACATGGCGAGGATTCGCGCCGTGACGGAGGCCGCTCCCGAAAGCCGCATCATCCTCGATGCCAATGAGGGCTGGACCGATGGCAATATCGAAGCCAACCTCGCTTTCGCCGCCGAGCACCGCATTGCGTTGATCGAGCAGCCATTGCCGGCGGGCAAGGACGCCGTATTGGGCCGGATCGCGCATCCGGTGCCGATCTGCGCCGACGAAAGCGTGCAAGCAAGCGGACTCGGTTCCCTGGTCGGCCTCTACGATGCCGTCAACATCAAGCTCGACAAGGCGGGCGGCCTGACCGAGGCCCTGAAACTGCGCGACCGTGCGCGCGAACTGGGATTCGGCATCATGGTGGGTTGCATGGTCGGCACCTCGCTCGCCATGGCGCCGGCGGTGCTGCTGGCGCAGGATGCCGACTTCGTCGACCTCGATGGCCCGCTGCTTCTGGCGCGCGATCGCGAGCCCGGCCTTGTCTACCAGGGATCGCTCGTTTCACCGCCCGAGCCGGCGCTGTGGGGCTGAGCGCGCGGCAAGGCCGATCAGCACTATGCCGATGATCGCGATCGGGATCATCGCCAGGAAACCGTCGACGCCCAAGCGCTCATAGAGCGGACCGGAAGCAAGCGTCACAGCGGCCATGAAGAAGCCGTTGAAGAAATAGGCAATGCCTTGCGCGGCGCCCGTGCGCTCTTCGGAAACCGTCTCGCCGATCATCTTCTGCAGGCCGATCAGCACCATGGCGACGGACACCGAATGCAGCGACTGGACGAGGAAGAAGCCGGGAATGCCAAGGCCGAGCGGCCAGACCAATGGAAAGGCGATCCAGCGCACGACCGAGCCGACGCCGGCGATCAACATCACTCTGGCGACCGAGATGGATCCGAAAATACGGTTGAAAAACAGGAACATGCAGACTTCGGATACCACGCCCCAGGCCCATAGCAGGCCAACGATGGAATCGCCGATGCCGATCGATTTCCAGTAGATCGACACGAAACCATAGAGGAAGGCGTGGCTGGCAGTGATGATGCCGACGCCAAGCGTGAAATAGAGGAAATAGGCATTGAACAGGCTGGGCGCCTGGTGCTGGATTTCGGTCGCTGACAACGGCGAGGCCTTCCGCGGCCGCCCAAGGCGCGGCGCCAGCAATGCTGCCGCGAGAGCACCGCCAAGTGACACCAGGATGATGACCGGGACCGCCTGCGGGCCGGTGGCGGCGAGAATGAATCCGCCCGCGAGATTGGCGCAGAGATACGCGATGGAGCCCCATTTGCGCATGGCGGTGTAGTTCGAGCCGAAGCGCCGCACGCCCGACAGCGCCAACGAATCGGCCATCGGCGAATGCGGCGTCCAGACGATCGTAAAAAGCAGCGACACCGCAAGCACGATCGCGTAGGTGGCCGGCAGGAAGTAGCCGGCCGAGACGATCATCGAGCCGGCGACCAGCGCGATATAGACATTGGCGCGGTCCTTAGCCCGATCCGCAAGCGCCGTCAGCATCGGCGTCGTCACCACGCGCAGGAACATCGGCGCCGCCAGGATGACGGCGATCTGCTCGGCATGAAAACCTTTCGCCTGCAGCCAGAGCGGGAAATAGGGCAGATGCGTGCCTTGCGACACGAACAAGGTCGCGAAGATCAGGCTCATGCGCAGTTCGAAATGGCTGGGCTTGACGAGTTGCTCAGGCGACAAAGGCGGCAGCGACATGAATCGATCCAATTGCGCTGCATTCGACGGACCGCAACGCGTCTCGATCCCTAACATGCGGCAAAGCGCGGCGGAACTGTCTGGACTAATCGATCGGCGGTAAAGCTGTTGAAGACAGCCGCCCAGGTCGAACTGGTCAGCCAATCTCGGCAGGCAGGTGCGTTCAGGCCGCCTGCGCCGCCCTGCCCTTGAGGTCGATGATGTCGACCGGCACCAGCACATCCTCGTCGGCCGAGGATTCGGGCAGCACATGCGCCCAGGTCAGGATCTCCATGCGGCCGTCGAAATGCTCGACCACCGCGGTGCAGCTCTCCACCCAGTCGCCGGTGTTGATGTACTGCACCTCGCCATAGGTCTCGATTGCCGCATGATGGATGTGGCCGCAGATCACGCCGTCGACATGCGAACGCCGCGCTTCCTCGGAAAGCACGGTCTGGAACGAGCCGATGAAATTCACCGCCTTCTTCACCTTGACCTTGGCCCAGGACGAGAACGACCAGTAAGGCAAGCCTAGCAGGTGGCGCAGCTTTGTCACCACTCGGTTGACTGTCATCGCCGCGTCATAGGCATAGTCGCCGAGATAGGCGAGCCAGCGCTGGTTGTGCACCACCGTGTCGAACTGGTCGCCATGGATGACCAGCAGGCGGCGGCCGTCGGCGGTTTCGTGGATGGCGCGGTCGGCGACGACGATGCCGCCGAAATGCACGCCCTGGAACTGGCGGGCGAACTCGTCGTGGTTGCCGGCGATATAGGTTATCGAGGCGCCCTTGCGCGCCTTGCGCAGCAGCTTCTGTATGACATCGTTGTGGCTCTGCGGCCAATGCCAGCTGCGCCGCAGCCGCCAGCCGTCGACGATATCGCCGACCAGATAGATGATTTCGGCGTCGTGATGGCGCAGGAAGTCGATCAGAAAATCGGCCTTGGCCGCCTTGGACCCGAGATGTACGTCCGAGATGAACAGGGCGCGGAAAGTGCGGGGCTCTGGGACTGACATCACGATTTACCCGTTGCTTTCGCGTGCCTATGCCCCGATTCATGCAACAACCGTATGACGGTTGCGGTTGGTCCAGCTCAAGCGCTAGCTTGCGCCGCAATTCATCAGGAGAAATCAGCATGGATCTCGGCATTCGCGGCAAGAAGGCCATCGTCTGCGCCTCGAGCAAGGGGTTGGGGCGCGGCTGCGCCATTGCGCTGGCCGAAGCCGGCGTCGATCTCGTCGTCAACGGCCGCAACGCCGAGCTTCTGGCGAAGACCGCAAAGGACATCCGCGACAGGTTCGGCGTGAAAGTGATCGAAGTTGCCGGCGACGTGTCTAAGCCCGACGTGCAGAAGGCGATCCTCGACGCCTGCCCCGATCCGGACATCCTGGTCAACAACAATGGCGGCCCGCCGCTGCGCGATTTCCGCGAACTCGACCGCGCAAAGATCCTTGATGGCGTGACGCAGAACATGGTGACGCCGATCGAGCTCATCCAGGCGGTGATCGACGGCATGGCCAAGCGCGGCTTCGGCCGCATCGTCAACATCACCTCGCTGTCTGTGTATGTGCCGATTCCCGGCCTCGATCTGTCGTCCGGCGCACGGGCCGGCCTGACCTCGTTCCTCGCCGGCGTGGCGCGTACCGTGATCGACCGCAACGTCACCATCAACAGCCTGCTGCCCGGCAAGCTCGATACCGATCGCCTGCGCGGCCCGCATGAGGCCGGCACAGCCGAAGACCCGGCCGCGGCCGCCGCGCGCAAGGCTCGCATCAGCGCCGACGTGCCGGCAAAGCGTCTCGGCACGCCGGAGGAATTCGGCCAGATCTGCGCCTTCCTGTGTTCGGTCCATGCCGGCTACCTCACCGGCCAGAACATCCCGGTCGACGGCGGTCTCTACGTCAGCGCGTTCTGATCACCGCCAATCCAAAAGGCTTGAGGCTCGCAGGCCAACCGGCTGGAATCGATTGATTATTTTCGCTCCGGCATTGTGAAGGCCGGAGCCCGCGATTTGCCGTCGCGAACACTCGCCGTCACGTGCTAGAAGGCGTGAAAGCAGACAGCAAAGGGAGGGGCCGCGATGGACGGCGAGAGCAAGAAAACGGCCCGGTCGGACCTCGACGAGGCCGCCCTCTTCTTTCACAAGCACCCGACACCGGGAAAGCTCGAAATCCAGGCGACGAAGCCGCTCGGCAACCAGCGCGACCTGGCGCTTGCCTATTCGCCGGGCGTGGCGGCGCCCTGCCTCGAAATCCGCGACGATCCCGCAACCGCGGCCGACTACACGGCGCGCGCCAACCTTGTCGGCGTCGTCTCCAACGGCTCCGCCGTGCTTGGCCTGGGCAATATCGGCCCGCTCGCCTCCAAGCCGGTGATGGAAGGCAAGGCGGTGCTGTTCAAGAAATTCGCCGGCATCGACGTCTTCGACATCGAGATCGACGCACCCGAGATCGAGCGCATGGTCGAGACCGTCGCCGCGCTCGAGCCGACCTTCGGCGGCATCAACCTCGAGGACATCAAGGCCCCGGAATGCTTCGAGGTCGAGGAGCGGCTGAAGGCCCGCATGGGCATCCCGGTCTTCCACGACGACCAGCACGGCACGGCGATCATCGTTGCCGCCGCCGTGCTCAATGGGCTGGAACTGGCCGGCAAGGCGATTGCCGACATCAAGATCGTCACGTCCGGCGCGGGTGCCGCCGCACTTGCCTGCCTCAACCTGCTGGTCTCGCTCGGCGCAAGGCTCGAAAACATCTGGGTCACCGACCGTTTCGGTGTCGCTCATAAGGGCCGCGTCGAGGAGATGGATCGCTGGAAAGACCCGTATGTGAAGGAGACGCAAGCGCGCACGCTCGCCGACGTCATCCCCGGCGCCGACGTCTTCCTCGGCCTCTCCGCCGCCGGCGTGCTGAAGCCCGAGCTCTTGCAGCACATGGCGCCGAAACCGCTGATCCTGGCTTTGGCCAATCCCAACCCCGAGATCATGCCGGAAGTGGCAAGGGCCGCGCGCCCGGACGCCATGATCTGCACGGGGCGCTCGGATTTTCCCAATCAAGTCAATAACGTGCTGTGCTTTCCTTACATCTTCCGCGGCGCGCTCGATTGCGGCGCAAGCGCCATCAATGAGGAGATGAAGATGGCGGCGGTACGCGCGATCGCCGCCCTTGCCCGCGAGGAGCCTTCGGATGTCGCGGCGCGCGCCTATTCCGGCGAGACGCCGATGTTCGGTCCCGATTTCCTGATCCCCTCGCCCTTCGATCCGCGCCTTATCCTGCGCATCGCGCCGGCGGTGGCGAAGGCTGCCTGCGACAGCGGCGTCGCGACGCGGCCGATCGCCGACTTCGCCGCCTATATCGACAAGCTCAACCGCTTCGTCTTCCGCTCCGGCCTGGTGATGAAGCCGGTGTTTTCCTCGGCCAAGACGTCGAGCGCCAAACGCGTCATCTATGCCGACGGCGAGGACGAGCGCGTGCTGCGCGCCGCGCAGGTCGTGCTGGAGGAAGGCATTGCCGAGCCGACCCTGATCGGCCGCCCGCATGTGGTTGAGGTCAGGCTGAAGCGTTACGGTCTGCGCATCCGGCCGGGTGTCGATTTCGCCCTTATCAATCCGGAAGACGATCCGCGCTACCGCCACTATGTCGATCTGTTGATCGAACTCGCCGGCCGGCGCGGCGTGACGACGGAAGCCGCCCGCACCATGGTGCGCACCGACAACACGGTCATCGCTGCCCTGGCGCTGAAGCGCGGCGACGCCGACGCCATGGTCTGCGGCCTCGAAGGCCGCTTCGAGCGGCATCTGCGCAACGTCACGCTCATCATCGGCGCCCGCGCCGGCATCACGGATATGGACCTGTCGACGCTGTCGATGCTGATCTCGCAGCGCGGCATCATCTTCCTCACCGACACCCACGTCTCGGTCGACCCGACGGCGGAGGAGATCGCCGAAATGACCGTGCTGGCGGCGGAGGAAATCCAGCGCTTCGGCATCGAGCCGAAGGCGGCGCTGCTGTCGCATTCGGATTTCGGCTCGCGCGATTCGCCGAGCGCGCTGAAGATGCGCCGCGCGGCGGAAATCCTCGGCCGCATCGCGCCCGGTTTGCAGTGCGACGGCGAGATGCATGCCGATACCGCGCTGTCGGAGCATCTGCGCCAGCGCGTCTATCCGCATTCGCGGCTGAAGGGCGAGGCCAATTTGCTGGTCTTCCCGAACCTCGATTCGGCCAACATCACGCTGACCGCGCTGCGCGCCATGATGGATGCGCTGCATGTCGGGCCGATCCTGCTCGGCACCGACAAGCCCGCGCATATATTGACGCCGTCGGTGACCTCGCGCGGCGTCGTCAACATGACCGCGCTCGCCGTCGTCGAGGCAGCGCACAAGGCGCAGGCAATCGTCGATCTGGGCTGAGGACGGCTCTGGCCGAAGCACCGATGCTGCTTCATCGTAAAGTTTCGATATTCAAGTGGGAAAGACGACGGGCAGCTGCGAGGGTTGAATGAGCTTCGAACTGGCCATGCTCGCCGCAAGTTGCGTGCTCTGTTTCATTCACATTGTTCTCGCCTCGCATTCGGCGAGCGTCCAGCGAGGCTATCGCTGGACGGCCAGCGCCCGAGACGCCGAAGTCCCTCCGCTCACAGGGATTGCAGGGCGCCTGGAAAGGGCACTGCGCAACTTCGTCGAGACATTCCCGGTGTTCGTGGCGGCGGTTTTTCTTGTCCATGCGGTTAGCCACGAGGCCGCTCTTAGCAAGTGGGGAGCCGGGCTCTATTTTTCGGCAAGGCTGGTCTATCTTCCGCTCTATGCATTCGGCGTTCCCCTGCTCCGCTCGCTAGTTTGGAACGTCGCGTTTGTTGGGATTGTCATGCTTTTGCTGGCATCGGTGTGGCCTTTACTAGGGAACAGTTAACCACGAACGCGGTAACGTTCCTGCCAGGGCAATCGGGATTCCAGGCGGATGAAAGGGTTGAAGCTGACCCACCTTGCGGTGCTGCTTGCAGCACTCGCCGCGTCGGCTGGCGCCGTGACCCAATCCCAGGCGGCCTCGCGCATTTGCAGGCAACTCGAAGCCGAACTCGCGGCCGCACGCGGTGGTGGCGGCGGGCCCGGTATCGTCCGCAAATATGATGATGCCATCCAGCGCCAGCGCGAGCAGTTGGCGAAAGCCCGGAGCCGGGCGGGCGACGCCAATTGCGGCTTCACGCTGTTCTCGCGCAATGTCAGCCAATGCGCGGCGATCAATGCCGCGATAGAGCGCATGAACGCCAATCTCGATACTTTGCAGGCCAAGCGCGAGCGGCTGGCCGCCGGCGGCACGCGCCGCGACCGCAGCCGCATCCTGGCGGCGCTCGATGCCAATGGCTGTCGCGACGACGAGATCGCGCCGCGCCACGCCCCGCTTCAGGAAGCCGCTCGCGACAATGGCGGTGGCAATCTTTTCGAGCAGCTGTTCGGACGCCAGGATCGGCAACTCGAAACGCCCGATGCCTCCGATATACCGGACTCGGCGGACATACCGCCCGATGATCCGAGCGTGCGCAACATCCGCCGAGTCATCAACCAGCCGGACGGCATGGATCTGCCGCGGTTGGGCGGCGAGTTCCGCACGATGTGCGTGCGCACCTGCGACGGCTACTTCTTTCCGATGTCGAACGCCGCCTCTGTCGGCGACTTCGAGCGCGACCAGAAGAACTGCGAATCGAGCTGCCCTGGCACCGAGGTGCAGGTCTTCTATACGCGTGGAATGGATGACGACTCGGGGTCGATGACCTCCTCGGTGACCGGCCAACCCTACAGCGAGCTGCCGACGGCCTATCTCTACAAGCAGGCCAATTTCTCGCGGCCGCCGACCTGCGGCTGCAACGCGCAGGCCAGCAATGGCAACTTCACGATCATCGGCGGCAACCCGCCCAATCCCGAGCAGTCGCAGCCTGACGGCGGGGCAGCGTCATTCGTCCCGGTGCCGGCGACCAAGCCCGATCCCGGCGCGGATCCGGAAACGCTCGCCAACATTGAAGGCGGGCTCGACCGGGACGCGATCAGGCGGCTGACCACCAAGGTGCCGGTGTCGCCTGTCTCGGCGCTGCCGCCGGACCAACGCAAGGTCAGGGTCGTCGGGCCAGCGTTCCTTCCCGACCCATCAGCGGCAATAGATCTGAAAGCTCCGGCCCCGAAGTCCGCCCGGTGAGCGCCAGTCTCAGCGGCATGAACAGCGGCTTGCCTTTGCGCCCCGTTGCTTCCTTGATCTTGCCGGTCCAGTCCTTCCAGACCGTCCCGTTCCAGGGCTCCTCCGGGAGAACGTCAAAGGCCTGATTGAGAAAGTCGCGGTCCTCGCCGGAAAATTCGGCTGGTTCCTGCGGGCCGTCGCTCAGGATCCTCCACCAGGCGACCGCGTCCGACAAGCGGTCGAGGTTGCCGCGCACCGCCATCCAGAACGGCTCGGCCTTGTCGCCGGAAATGCCCAGCACAATCAGTCGGTCGCGCGCTTCCTCGAACGACATGCGGTGCATCAGCGTGCGGTTGAGCACGAAGAGTTCGTCCGGGTCGAACTTGGAGGCGGACTTCGACGTCGCCGCCGGGTCGAAATGGCCGGCAAGCTCGTTGAGATCGTGCGCGGCGGTGACATTCTCCGACGTGCCGACGAGCACGGCCAGCGAAGCGACCGCCATTGGTTCGATGCCGTCCGAGCGCAGGCTTTCGATCGACAGCGCACCGCTGCGCTTCGACAGCCCCTCGCCCGACACGGTGGTGAGCAGATTGTGGTGGCCGAAGACCGGCGGCTCTGCGCCGAGCGCCTTGAAGATGGCGATCTGCACGCCGGTGTTGGTGACATGGTCGTCGCCACGAATGACATGGCTGACGCCCATCTCGATGTCGTCGACCACCGAAGGCAGCGTGTAGAGATAGGTGCCGTCCTCGCGCATCAGGATAGGATCCGACAGCGAGGCAAGGTCGACCGTCTCCTCGCCGCGCACCAGGTCGTTCCAATGCACTTCCGTGCGCTCCGGCTGCAGCGGATCGCTGGTGAAATTGGGCAGCAGGAAGCGCCAGTGCGGGCGCCGCCCATCGGACTGGTATTCGGCGACCTGCTCGGGCGTCAGCGTCAGCGCCTCGCGGCCGTAGACCGGCGGCAGGCCGCGCGTGCGGCGCACCTTGCGGCGCAGATCGAGTTCTTCCGGCGTTTCATAGCAGGCATAAAGCACGCGCGCCGCTTTCAGCCGCTCGACCGCCGCGTCGTAGATCTCGAAGCGGCGCGACTGGTACGCGGTGACATCCGGGAAGATGCCCAGCCAATGCAGGTCGTAAAGGATGGAATCGGCATATTCCTGCGTCGAGCGGGCAATGTCGGTATCGTCGAAGCGCTGGATGAAGCGGCCCTTGTTGTTCATGGCGAAAAGCCAGTTGAACAGCGCGGTGCGCGCGTTGCCGATATGGATGCGGCCGGTCGGCGATGGTGCAAAACGTACGGTAACTGTCATGAGCGGGGCGTAACGGATGCTTTTGGTGTTGACAAGGCGCGCCGCCGCGCGAACGCAACAGATAGTGCAAGCCACCTAAAATGAAAAGCCGCCGGCCCGACACGCTTCGCGGCAACCCGATAAACCTCGTCAAGTGCCTGCGAAGCCGGGCTTCGCATGTCCCCGTTATCCACATATGTGACACACAAGATGTTGGGGTCACAAAAGCTACGCAAACGAATCCTTGACGGGTCAGACCGAGTCGCTTTTTATAGGCCATGCGCTCCTGTTGCGGGCGCGACCGGAGAGTTTTGAGGCCGGTCTTTTTTCCCGGATTTTGTGCGTTTTGCCCGGATTTCCGCCTGTTCACGAGGCTGGCGGAAGCGTTGGGATCGTTAGGGCTTGGGTGGGCGAAAGGGAGAAT
Source organism: Mesorhizobium sp. WSM3224 (assembly GCF_000427725.1). Lineage (GTDB taxonomy): Bacteria > Pseudomonadota > Alphaproteobacteria > Rhizobiales > Rhizobiaceae > Mesorhizobium. Next base: position 164,121 of record NZ_ATYO01000005.1, read on the forward strand.
TGTCGGCCTGGAAAAAATGATCTGTTAACACTATATTTAGTGTTTGCAGGCAGGCTCGACGCTAGATAGTGTGAACCTCCCTCTACGGAGGGAATCGACAAAAGTTTCAGTTTGAGGGACCCGCGGGTCGGCCGGCAACCTGGGTAAGCGCCTGGAAAGGCGTTTGCTTGTGTGCATGGCTGCGCCCGCGACGAGGAGAGTGTCGGCGTCGCCTGCGATGCCGGCAAACGGCGGACTGCGCTTTTCGCTGAACAGGGCAGCAATCCCTGGGGAAAAGCGCTATATATAGACACAAAGGGACCGGACCAATGCGCATCGAGCGTCGCTTCACCAAGCCAGACCAGTCAGCCTATGCGGAGATCGAATTCCGCAAGGCCCTGTCGGAGATCAAGAATCCCGACGGCTCGGTGGTGTTCCGCTTGGACAACATCGATGTGCCGGCCCAGTTCAGCCAGGTCGCGGCCGACATCCTGGCCCAGAAATATTTCCGCAAGGCCGGCGTGCCGGCACGGCTGAAGAAGGTCGAGGAGAACGACGTTCCCTCCTTCCTGTGGCGTTCGGTTGCCGACGAGGCCGGGCTCGCCAAGCTGCCCGAGGCCGAGCGCTACGGTTCGGAAACCGATGCCCGCCAGGTCTTCGATCGGTTGGCCGGCACCTGGACTTACTGGGGCTACAAGGGCGGTTACTTCAAGTCGGAGGATGACGCGCGCGCCTTCCGCGACGAGCTTGCCTTTATGCTGGCCACCCAGCGCGTCGCGCCGAACTCGCCGCAATGGTTCAACACCGGCCTGCACTGGGCCTATGGCATCGACGGCCCGAGCCAGGGCCACTTCTATGTCGATCCCTTCACCGGCAAGCTGACCAAGTCGAAATCCTCCTACGAGCACCCGCAGCCGCATGCCTGCTTCATCCAGGGCGTGCAGGACGATCTCGTCAACGAGGGCGGCATCATGGATTTGTGGGTGCGCGAGGCGCGCCTGTTCAAATACGGTTCCGGCACCGGCTCGAACTTCTCCATGCTGCGCGGCGAAGGCGAAAAACTGTCCGGCGGCGGACGCTCATCCGGCCTGATGAGCTTCCTCAAGATCGGCGACCGCGCGGCCGGCGCCATCAAGTCGGGCGGCACGACGCGCCGCGCCGCCAAGATGGTCATCGTCGACGCCGACCATCCCGATATCGAGGAATTCATCGACTGGAAGGTCAACGAGGAGCAGAAGGTCGCCTCGCTGGTGACCGGCTCGAAGATCGTCAAGAAGCACCTCGAAGCGATCATGAAGGCCTGCGTCAATTGCGAAGGCCATGACGACGACTGCTTCGACCCGGCTTTGAACACCGCGCTGAAGCGTGAGATCAAGGCGGCCAAGAAGGATGCCGTGCCGGAGAACTACATCTACCGGGTCATCCAGTTCGCCAAGCAGGGCTACACCTCGATGTCGTTCAAGACCTACGACACCGACTGGGATTCGGACGCCTACCTCACCGTCTCCGGCCAGAACTCCAACAACTCGGTGTCGCTGAAGGACAATTTCCTGCGCGCCGTGGAGGCCGATGGCGACTGGCAGCTCACCGCCCGCAAGGACGGCAAGGTGCTGAAGACGCTGAAGGCGCGCGACCTGTGGGAAAAGATCGGCTATGCCGCCTGGGCATCGGCCGATCCCGGCCTGCACTTCAACACGACGATGAACGACTGGCACACCTGCGCTTCCGCCGGTGCGATCCGGGCCTCCAACCCGTGCTCGGAATACATGTTCCTCGACGACACGGCCTGCAATCTCGCTTCGATCAACCTTCTGCCCTATCGCAACGCGGACGGCACGATCGACATCGCCGCTTACGAGCACACCGTGCGCCTGTGGACCGTCGTGCTCGAAATCTCGGTGATGATGGCGCAATTCCCGTCGAAGGAGATCGCCAAGCTCTCCTACGACTACCGCACACTCGGCCTCGGCTACGCCAATATCGGCGGCCTGCTGATGACCTCGGGCATACCTTATGACTCCGACGAGGGCCGCGCCATCTGCGCCGCGCTCACCGCGATCATGACCGGCGTCGCCTATTCGACCTCGGCCGAAATGGCCTCCGAACTCGGCGCCTTCCCGGACTATGACCGCAACGCCCAGAACATGCTGCGCGTCATGCGCAACCACCGCCGCGCTGCTTACGGAGACAAGGACGGCTACGAGAAGCTTGCCGTCAATCCGGTGCCGCTGGTTGCCTCCGACCTCAAGCAGCAGGCGCTGGCCGAGCATGCCCGCGCCGCCTGGGACCGCGCCATCGAGCTCGGCGAGGAGCACGGCTACCGCAACGCGCAGGCAACCGTGATCGCGCCGACCGGCACGATCGGTCTCGTCATGGACTGCGACACCACCGGCATCGAGCCCGACTTCGCCCTGGTGAAGTTCAAGAAGCTCGCCGGCGGCGGCTACTTCAAGATCATCAACCGCGCCGTGCCGGAGGCGCTCAGGACGCTGGGCTATTCCGAAAGCCAGATCGCCGAGATCGAGGCTTACGCGGTCGGCCACGGCAACCTCAACCAGGCGCCCGGCATCAACCCGCCCGCGCTCAAGGCCAAGGGCTTCACCGACGAGAAGATCGCGGCGCTCAACGCAGCCCTGAAGTCGGCCTTCGACATCAAGTTCGTCTTCAACCAGTGGACGCTCGGCGCCGACTGGGTGAAGGAGACGCTCGGCTTCACCGACGAGCAGCTCTCCGACATCTCCTTCGAGATGCTGCCGGCGCTGGGCTTCTCCAAGAAGGACATCGACGCCGCCAACATCCATGTCTGCGGCGCCATGACCCTGGAAGGCGCCCCCTTCCTGAAGGCCGAGCACCTGCCGGTGTTCGACTGCGCCAGCCCCTGCGGCAAGATCGGCAAGCGCTCGCTGTCTATCAACAGCCACATCTTGATGATGGCGGCGGCGCAGCCCTTCATCTCGGGCGCCATCTCCAAGACCATCAACATGCCCAACGATGCGACCGTCGAAGACGCCAAGGGCGCCTACATGCTGTCCTGGAAGCTGGCGCTGAAGGCCAACGCCCTCTACCGCGACGGCTCAAAACTGTCGCAGCCGCTCAATGCCTCGCTGCTCGCCGATGGCGAGGAGGATGAGGACGAGGCGGTCGAGCAGCTGATCGCCGCGCCCGCCGCGCAGCGCGCCGTGCAGGTGACCGAAAAGATCGTCGAGCGCGTCATCGAGCGGCTCTACCGCGACCGCGAAAAACTGCCGAACCGCCGCAAGGGCTACACCCAGAAGGCCGTCGTCGGCGGCCACAAGGTGTACCTGCGCACCGGCGAGTTCGACGACGGACGCTTGGGCGAGATCTTCATCGACATGCACAAGGAAGGTGCCGCCTTCCGCGCCATGATGAACAACTTCGCCATCGCGATTTCGCTCGGCCTGCAATATGGCGTGCCGCTCGACGAATATGTCGAGGCCTTCACCTTCACCAAGTTCGAGCCGGCCGGCATGGTGCAGGGCAACGACGCGATCAAGAACGCGACGTCGATCCTCGACTACGTGTTCCGCGAGCTCGCCGTGTCGTACCTCGCCCGTCACGACCTCGCCCATGTCGACCAGTCGGACTTCGACAAGACAGCACTTGGCCGCGGCATCACCGAAGGCAAGGCGACGCCCTTCTCCAAGGGCCTGACGCGCGGCGTTTCGCCGGTGAAGCTGGTGTCGGGCGTGGGTTCCGATCCGAAGGGTTTTGGCGGTTCGGCCCCGACGACCGCCCCTGCCCGCGCCGCACCCACCGCTTTCGCCGGTTCCAACGTGCTGGCCCTGAAGCCGGCAAGCGACGAGGCGCTTGCCTACAAGCGCGACTATGAGGAGCGCGCCAGGGAACTGACCGAGGAGATCGTCGAACAGGAAGCCGAGGCCGCCGGCGGCGTGGAAGCGCTGTTCACCGACGCCGCCGCCAACGAGGCCGCCGACGCCAAGAAGCTCGCCGCGACCAGGCGCCAGCAGTCGCTGCTCCAGGGCTACACCGGCAACGAATGCTCCGAGTGCCACAACTTCACCATGGTGCGGAACGGCACCTGCGAGAAGTGCGACACGTGTGGATCGACGAGCGGGTGCAGCTGAGACAGCAGATCAGTAGTAAAAAAACCGATATTTCTCGGTACCCAGAGCTCCGATGAAAGTCGGAGCTCTTTGGATTCTCCGATGACACACCGCACTGCAGCCGAAGCTCTTGCCAACGATATGGCTGTGTTGGATAGTGATTATGGCCTTGCATTCCACCATTGTTGCCAAGAGCTTTGGCGAGTGTCATCGTCGTGGGACCGCTACGAAGCGTTATTTGGTAGCCAAGAACGAGTTAATCTTCTGAATGAAAGTAGCGGAAGCTTCTGGCACGCAATACAGGGCGTGTTGCTTGAGCATGTTTTGTTGGGCATCTGCCGATTGAGCGACACGGCTGGAACCGGGCAGCGGCGGAATCTCAGTGTTTGGACGCTGGTTCAACTAGATCCGTCGAGACATAAAGGCAGACTGAAACAACGTGCCGAAACGGCAAGCCGAAAAGCATCGTTTGCTAAAACGTGGCGAGACAAGAGAATTGCTCACAACGACTTAGAGCAATCTACGGGCATTGCGAATAAGTTGGCCCCCGCAACCGGTAAGAGGATAACAAAGGCAATCCTTTCGATTCATGAAGTGCTTCGATGGATTAGCGCGAAGCATTTTGACAGTGACATGGGTCTATTGGAAATGGGAGACTTAGACGCCGTTGAGCTGATGACATACATTGACGACGGGCTGAAGTATCGAGCCTTGAGGGAGACAGAGTACAATTCTGGAATCCCAGTTAGCAGATATGAAAATCCGTACGATTGGATTCATACAGGTACGAATCCTAGCAAGCGCTATGCGGTTGATTTTGACCTCAAGCTACCAAAGCCACGTCGTCGATAATCTCCCTGTCAGCGTCAATGAAGCATCGGCTATGGCGTCATCATGCTTGACCACATCACCATCGAAGTGAGCGACCTCGACAAGAGCAAGCTCTTCTACGAAAAGGCATTTGCGCCGTTGGGCTATCGCCTCTCCTTCGGCAAGGAGGGCGTGTTCTGGGCTTTCGATGTCGGCAGTGGCTGCCTGTTCGAGATCCAGCGCACGAGTGAGAAGCCGCCGCTCACCCATCTGCATGTCGCTTTCCGGGCGAAGAGCAAGGCGGAGGTCGATGCGTTCTATCGCGCGGCGCTCGATGCGGGCGCTGCGGACAATGGCGCGCCCGGGCCGCGTCCGGACTATGCCGAAAACTACTACGCCTGTTTCGTGTTCGATCCCGACGGTTATAATATCGAGGCGATGGTCAACGAGGCGGCGAAGGCCTGAGCTTCGACTGGATCAGGCAAGGATAGCGCAATGCTTTATGCTGTGATCATCGAAAAAGCCGGAGACAACTTTTCAGCATATGTGCCGGACCTGCCGGGCTGCATTGCAACCAGCGCCACGACGGCCGAAGTGAAGATCGAAATCCGCGATGCAATACGCTTTCACATCGAAGGCTTGCGCGCTGACGGGTTAGAGGTTCCCGAACCCGCTGCCGTGGCGAAATATATTGAGGCGTACGAGTGAAGCACGCCCTCTCCTTTTCCCCTTGTGGGAGAAGGTGGATCGGCGCGCAGCGCCGAGACGGATGAGGGGTGTTCCAGCGGAGTGAGACGCTGGCGATTGCTGCAGCGCCCCCAAGCCGGCAAAGGTTTCCGTCAAGCTGGAACACCCCTCATCCGGCCGCTTCGCGGCCACCTTCTCCCACAAGGGGAGAAGGAAGAAGCGCCCTAATCCGCGTCGGCCACCATCTGCCCGCCGCCGCCGAGCCAGGCTCGCCATTGGCGCTCGTCGCCGTGAAACACATTGAGGTCGATACGCCCTCTCACGCCATGCGACAGGCCGGAGCCGGAATACTGCCAGAACAGCCACCTGCGACCGGGGTAGACCTTTGCCGGATGCGCGGCCACGGCGCGCAGCCAGAACGGGTAGTCGAGGAAGGCGCCGCGCAGGTTGTCGCGGTAGAAATCGGGGCTGGTGTAGATGACGGGACGCTGGCCGTAATGGCGCTCCAGTCTGTCCATGAACACCTGCATCTTCTCCAGCACCTTTTCGCGCGAAGGCTTGCGCCTGCAGGAGGAGTCGCCGTTCCATTCGACGTCGATGACCGGCGGCAGCGCGCCGTCGACCTTCGGCACGTTGCGGATGAACCAGTCGGCCTGCTCGCCGGCGGTGCGGCACCAGTAGAAGAAATGATAGGCGCCGCGCTTCAGCCCGGCGGCATCGGCGTTGCGCCAGTTCTTCATGAACATCGGATCGAGATGATCGCCGCCGTCGGTCGCCTTGATGTAGGCGAAGTTGGCGCCCTGGGCGCGCAGCTTCCCCCAGTTGATGTCGCCCTGCCAGCGCGAGACGTCGACGCCGTGCACGGCAAGATGGCGCGGCGAAGAGCGGCCGAAATTGATCGGCTTGGCGTCGCGGAACGCATAGCGGGTGACCGGGCCAGCAAGCATGGCGGGTGCGGCGCGTGACAGCCGTTTCGGCGCCGAGACGAGCGCTGCCTCCTGCACCGGCGGCTCGGCGCTGTCGGGGAGATCGGACGCCGGGAACGCCACGGTCTCTTCCTCGGCCAGCCCATAAGGACGCGAATTCTCGTCGCCGGGGCGATCGTTCACGTCAAGACGCGAGTTCTCGTCATCAAGGGGCGCATTTTCATCGCCAAGCAGCGGCGCCGGCGGCTTGATACGCGACGCGCCCGACATCGAAGCGGTCTCGACCGTTGTCTCGGTCTGGGCCGTTCTCACGCCTTTCGTCACAGGCGCGCTCGGCCGCACGACCGAGCTCGTCGTCTCGTTGGACGGCATCTGCAAGGCATCGACGCCCGACGTGGACGAGCAGCCGGCAAGGCAAAGCGCTGCGAGCACGAAACTGACGACGCCAAAAATCCGCATCTTGACCTGTACGCAAAACAAAACAGACCGAAGGCAGGAACAGCGCCGCCGGGACCCCCATTCCTAATGAGAAATTACCAACAAAGTTTGAATCAAAATTTACTTTTAATCCGGACATGCGATTCGCGGGGTCCGGTCATCCGGCCGCCTATCGCCTGAACACGCCGATCATCGGTCCGAGATTCCAGAAATCGTCGTTGCGGCCGATCCCTGGCGCATAGAGGCTCGAAATGGAGCCGTCGAGGAAGAGCGCGTTCGGACAGCCGAGCTGGTCTCGGAACAGCCGCGCGAATTCGTGAAAGGTCACGGCATCGTCCGAGATCGCGAAGACGGCGACCCCGTCGGCGCGCACGCCCACGCCATCGCGGATCTTTCGCGAGGTGCCGTCGTAACGGAATTTCGGATGCAGCTTGCCGTCGATGACCAGCATCGGCCCGGACTGGGTGGCGTAATCCACACGCGGCGGGCGCTTCAGGTAATCCCTGGTCGCCCTAACACCGGCCTTGCCGGCGCTGAGGTAGAAGATGCCGTTGGGCTGCAAGGAGAAATTGCCGGTTCCCGATCCGGTCTTCGCCGCCGTGACCTGCTCGCCGCGCTCGACATAAAGGCCGACCGGCGCAAGATCGGGGTGATACATGCCGGCATTGATGCCGAACAGCATGGTGCGCCCCGCCGCCTGCTGCGCGCTGCGCAGATTGTGCAGCGACCGGTAGAGCTCGCCATCCTTGTTCTTCCAGAACAGCTCGATGGAAAAATGCTTCGGATCGGTTTCGCAGACCAGATAGGCCGCGTTCTCGAAAGTCTGGTTGCGGCAGGGCGGCAGCGCCGCCAGCCATTGGCCAAGGCCCATGCCCGCGCCAAGAGCCGCAGGCGCCGCGGATTTCACCAGCGTGGCCAGCAAAGGCACGGATTGCAGCAGCGTCACAAGATCCATCAGCGCACCCGAGGGTCGGCGTCGATATAGCGGATTCGGTCGAGATTAGGTCAGCCAGCCGGCAGCGACGCCGATCAGCAGCACCACGCCAAGCAGGCCGCGATAGATGACGAACGGCCAGGCGGAGAAGCGTTCGAGCACCCGCATCAACCCCCATATGGCGAAGAAAGCCGAGATCGACGCGACGATGAGGCCGACGCCCAGGATCGACCAGCCATGCGCGTCGAGATGCACCTTGTGCAGTTCATAGAGTTCCTTGAGGCCGGCCAGCGCGATGGCGGGCAACCCAAGCAGGAACGACAGGCGCGCCGCCTCGGGCCGGGCGAAGCCCAGCCCCATCGCCGCCGTCAGCGTCGATCCCGAGCGCGAGACGCCGGGAATGAGCGCGCCGACCTGGGCGACGCCCACCAGCAGCGCGTCGAGGATCGATGCCTGGCGTAGCATGAGCTTGTGGCTGGCGAAGATCTCGGCCAGCGCCAGAAGGATCGCCATGGCGATACAGGCCCAGCCGATGACCGCCAGACCGCGCAACGGCGAATTGCAGGTGTTGAGCAGGCCGGAAAGCGCCAGGCCGGCAATAACGATCGGCACGGTGGCCAGCACGATGCTGATCGCGAGGCGGAAATTGCGGTCGCCGAAATCGCGGCGCGAAATCGCGGAAAGCGAGCCGAACAGCACGTCCCTGACATCGCTCCAGAAATAGCTGATCACCGCCGCCAGCGCCGCCAGCTGCATGGCGGCCGAGAAGGCCGAGCCAGGATCCTGCCAGCCAAGCACGGCCGGCACGATGCGCATATGCGCCGTAGATGAGATCGGCAGCAATTCGGTAATGCCCTGCACGATGCCCAGAAATGCCACCTTGGCATAACCCAGGCCGACAAAGCCGGTATCCAACCCTTGAGTGCAGACGTCGGTCATCCCAGTCCTTTTCCCAGCGAAAAGTGAATCGTCATTCGAAAAGCCCTTAAGGACAGGCTTAGCCTCACGATAGCGTGATTCCAACTCACGGATTTGTAAGGTGCCGCTAATCCCGCTTGACAACAGCCGCCGCCATATTATTCTCCGCTAATCTTACACTGTAAGGCAAATCGGAGGAGCATCACCATGTCGACCGCCGCCCTCTCGGAACTGCAGCCAGTCGTGCCGCCGCAAACGCATGCGCCGGAAATCGCGATCGAGGAGGTATCGCGCGATATGAGCCGCGCCATCGAGCGCGCCGACGTCGCTGCCTGGCTCGACCTTTACGAAGCGGCGCCCGCGGATTTCGCGGCACGGCAAGGGCTGTCGATCGCCAGCGACGGCGACCTCGTCTGGACCACCTGCACGACGATCCCGTTCATCCATTTCAACTGCGTGAAGAATATCGGCGTCGACGGCCCGGCCTCGGAGGCTCAGGTCGACGCGCTGCTTGCGCATTATCGCGATGCCGGCGTCATGCGGCCGTGGTTCTACACCAACCCGCATACCGAGCCGTCGCGGCTGAGGTGCTGGCTGGAAGCGCGCGGGCTGCAGAATCAAGGCGGCTGGGAGCGCATCTATCGCGACGCGACGCCGCTGGCCGACGAACCGCTCTTCCCGACCGACCCGCTTATCCCCGTTGACGATCTGGTGGTCGAGGAGGTCACGCCCAACACAGCTTCGGATTGGGCTTCTTTCATCGATGCCAAATACCGGCTCCCCACCTCGCCCTGGCTCACGGCGCTTGTCGGCCGCAAGGGCTGGCGTCACTACATGCTGAAACGCAAGGGAGCGGTCGTGGCGGTGCGCTCGCTCTTCATCTCGGACGGCGCCGCCTGGAGCGGCATCGACGCGCCGGTGCCCGGGATCATGGCGCCGAGCTTCGATCTTGATGCCATGCTAGGGGAGAGGCTGGTTCGCGACGGCATCGCCGCCGGCGCGAAACTGTTTGTCGCCGACATCGAGGCACCGCGCCCCGATCGCGACGGGCCGGCCTATCGCAACTACGACCGGCTCGGCTTCAAGCTCGCTTATTCACGCGCTCACTACAGTTACCTGCCGGCGCATTCGAGCTGACCCGGTTGTTGTCTTTGCGCAATTCCCGACGGAAAATCGCCATGCATTTTTCCCGGGTTTGCCTCAGCGGTACAGCCACTGCTTGAGGCAGCTTCCTGCCACCACATGCGCGGGTGGCACGGAAGCCTGGTCGATGCGAGAATCGTCGCCAGCCCTATCGCGAGCCTTTTCCAGAAGCAGGCGAAGCTCGGCCGGCCGCACCCGGTCGCGCGCCATCACGAGCTGGATCATCGGGTCGTTCAAAAGCTCGTCCAGGGTGTTGATGCTCTCGCTCATCCGTCGCCTCCTCGATACCTGCCCGCATGGCGCTTAGATAGGCAGCCAATGATGGCCCGCCAATGACGCTTTGCCGGCTATCTCGTGAATCGAAGATGAAATTTTTGTGCAGTTTTTCTCCTTCTCCCCTTCTTGTGGGAGAAGGTGTCGCCGAAGGCGATGGATGAGGGGTGTTCCAGGGAACGCCAGCGTCTCACTCCGCTGGAACACCCCTCATCCGGCCGCTTCGCGGCCACCTTCTCCCACAAGGGGAGAAGGTTAGGCTCTAAGCCGGCGGCAAGCCTTCATATTGCGGCAGGCCATCGTCAAGCATCACCCAGGGCTGCTTCGAGGCAGTCCAGAAATGCATGTCGGGCTTGAACAGGGCCGGGTCGTCGAGGGAACCGGAGGTGACGCCGAGAATACCCTTGGACTCGCGCCGCGAAAACAAGGTCGTGCCGCAGGCCGGGCAAAAGCTGCGCTTGAGATCGGGCGTCGAATTGATCGTCGCCACCGGTCCCTCGACGGTCACGTCGTCGATGCGGAACAGGAGCCGCGCGTTGAAGGCCGCGCCGATCGCCTTCTGGCAGATCCGGCAATGGCAGACGCGTTCGTTGATCGGCTCAGCCTCGGCGCGATAGCGCACCGCGCCGCACAGGCATCCGCCCTGGTATTTGGTCATCGCAAGCACTCGGTTGGTGCCGGCACTAGTAGCGGCCGGCATCGCAGCGTCAATCGAAAAGCATTGATGGGATGCGATCGCTTGCGGTGATGCAGCTGGCCGTCTCGCAAGCCGGCCAGCGGCCAAGGGTCATTCGCTGACGATCTCGTCCCAGGTCTTCACCTTGGTCACGCCATCGAGGAAGGGCAGCGTGGTTATGGCGAGTTCAGGCGCGAAAAAGACGTCGTAGTGGGTGCGGTTGGGGATGATTGCCAACCTGTTCTGCGACAGGTTTTCGCGCATCCAGCCGGCATCCTTCAGGCCGCCGCCGAGCAGTTGGAAGAACTTGATCTCATGCTCGGGCTTGTACATGTCGCTGTCGCCATAGACGAGCATCACCGGCATCTTTAGCTTCGGAACTTCGGCCGAGAAGTCGTAGTCGTTGCGCATGAAGTTGCCGAGCGCGTCGAGCAATTTCGGAAAATCTTCCGGATGCGGCGCCACGGCGACGTAGGACTTGTACATCGGCGTATCCTTCATGAACGGGGCGGCCGCCGCGCTCACTTGCGCCTGCTGCGGGCGCATCTCGTCATAGAAGCCGTTGGCGGCGTAACCGGTCGATACCAGAACCAGCCGACCTACCGTTTCGGGATGCTGGACGGCCATGCGGAAGGCGACTCCACCGCCCAGCGAATAGCCCATGACGTCGACCTGATCGTAGCCGAGCGCCCTGACGATCACCGCCATGTCGTTGCCCATCGCCTCGAGGCTGAAGGGCCGTTCGCCAAGCGCGGTGCGGCCATGACCCTGCAAGTCCACCACGATCACGGTGCGGTGCTCCGCGAATTTCGGCAGGATCGGCGCGAACATATCAGTCGAGCCCAGGCCGCCATGCAGCAGGAGCAGCGGCTCCCCCTGGCCATAGATGGCATAGTAGTAGTTCAGGCCGTCGATCGGCAGCAGGCCGGATTTTTCCGGCTTCAAAGGGACTTTGGGTTCGGTGGTCATGGCAGGCTTGGACTCCTCGGACTGAGCGCCTGGCGCGGCAATGAGGGCCACGGCCGAAGCAAGAATGGCGAAAAGCAGGGTCTTGGACACGTTTGATCTCCTCCGTTGTGCCCCAAGGACGCAACGACGGAGCCCAAGCCGACATGGCTTGCCAAAAAATGCAAACGGGCTGCGTCTCGAGCCCAAGCGGAGAGAGGTTAATGGCGCTTGGCCTGGACGAGATAGGCGTCGATCTCGGTCTCGCCGAGCCATTTCGCGGCCTCGAGCCTGTGCAGCCCCTCGACCAGAATGTGGCGCTTGCCGTCGTGCCGCACCTGGATCGGCGTCTTCATGCCGTTTTCGAGGATATCCTCGGCGAGATGTCGCACCGTCTCGGGATGCAGCGTCTTGCGACGAGCCGTCGGCACATAGATGTCGTCGAGCTTGACCTTTTGTATGCGCAGCATGTCGACTCCCGGCTTTGAAGCGTCGCCTCAGGATGGAATAATCCGTTTGCCTGGTATCGCCAAGCGCAAGTGCCTGCTGGCCCGATGCTTTCCATTTGACGCTTGGCCGGCCAACGGTCTCAATGACGGCCTCGTGACCCCAGGTGTTCCTTGACGCAACTGCCCACCGAATTCCCCGATTTCGGGCTGACGCCCGAGCAGCGCCGCCAGGCGGTACGCGGCCATTACTATGAATGGCCGGGAATGGATGGCTCAAGCGGCGAGATCTGGTGCTACAGCGACCGGTTTTCCTATCGCCCGGGCGAGACGGTGACGCTCCATGTGAGCTCGGCGGCGCCGCAATTCAGCATCGTCATCGTCCGCGACGGAGCGCTTGAAACCAAGGTCTTCGAGAAAGCCGGCTTGTCGGGGCGTTGGCAGGACACGCCCGACCAATGCTCGGTCGAAGGCTGCGGTTGGGAAGCCTCGTTCGAATTCAGAATCGGCGACGACTGGCCTTCGGGCGCCTACCGCGTCACGCTTTTGGCCGATGGGCGGAACGGCACGCCGATCCACAGCCACCACCTCTTCATCGTCGCGCCCCTGCCCGGCCGCAAGCCCGGCCGCCTGTTGCAGGTCGCCGCCACCGGCACCTGGCTCGCCTACAACACCTGGGGCGGCTCGAACCACTATCAGGGCATCACCGGCCCGAAGCGCGACCAATACGCCACGACAGTGTCGACGCAGCGCCCGTGGTGCCGCGGCTTCGTCGTGCTGCCAAAGGGCGCGCCGCGCGTGCCGCTGGAGGTCGCGGTGCCGCCCAAAACCGTGCCGCGCTATCCGCATATGGAATGGGCTTTCGCCACGGGGCATTCGAAGAAATACGCCTCTTCCGGCTGGGCGAGCTATGACAGCCACTTCTTCCGCTTCGCCGTGGGTGCCGGCTATCAGATCGATCTCGCCAGCCAGCACGACCTGCATTTCGCGCCCGAAATCCTCGACGGCTACGACTGCGTCGCCTTCGTCGGCCATGACGAATACTGGACCTGGGAGATGCGCGACGCCGTCGACGCCTATGTCGAGCGCGGCGGCCGTGCGGCGCGCTTCGCCGGCAATTTCATGTGGCAGACCAGGCTGGAGGACGAAGGCCGCCGCCAGGTCTGCTACAAGTACAAGGCGCGCGCCGAAGACCCTGCCTATCGCGGCGGCGATGTCAGGCGCGCCACCAACTCCTGGGAAGCGCCCGAGATCGGTCGTCCAGGCAGCGCCACCTTCGGCCTCAACGCCACCAGGGGCGTCTATGCCGGCTGGGGCGGCTGCGCACCGCGCGGCGTGCGCGGCTTTCCGGTCTACCGTCCGGAGCACTGGGCCTTCGCCGGCACCGGCATCTATTATGGCGACCTGCTCGGCGCCGACAGCCATGTCTATGGCTACGAGGTCGATGGGCTGGATTTCGAAATCCGTGGCGGCCTGCCCTACCCGACCGCGACGAGCGGCGCGCCGGACGGCTTGCAGGTGCTTGCCGTCGGCATGGCGAGCCAGGTCGAGGAGAGCGCCGACATCCCGATCGAGGACCAGTTCCTAACCGACGAGGACGGCCGCTTCACCGCCGAGACTTTGTTCGGCGAGGCGAGCGACGCCAATCTCGACAAGGTCAAGCGCGGCAACGGCATGATCGTCAATTTCCCGCGCGGCAAGGGCGAGGTGTTCCATGCCGGAAGCTGCGAATGGGTCGCCGGCCTGCTAAGGCAAGACGCGATGGTCGAACGCGTGACGAAAAATGTTCTCGACCGCTATCTCGGCCGAGACAAGAAGGGTGAATGAGCGCCGTGCAGTCCGTCGAAACCGACCGCCGACAGAACCTTTTCCATTTCACGCGGCGGCCTCAGCCCATGGTGGACCGCGCCGACGGCATCTACTTGTGGGATAAGACCGGCCGCCGCTACATCGACGGATCGAGCAGCGCGGTCAATGTCAACGTAGGACATGGCAACCGCAATGTCATTGACGCGATGAAGCGGCAATTGGATCGCGTGAGCTTCGCCTACATCTTCCAATTCGAGAACGAACAGGCCGTCTCGCTCGCGCAGGGCCTGGCCGATCGGCTTCCGAACGGGCTCGACCGCATTTATTTCGTATCTGGCGGTTCCGAAGCGGTCGAAGCCTGCCTCAAACTCGCGCGACAATGGGCAGTGGCGACAGGTCAGGACAAACGCCGGAAAATCGTCGGACGTATGCCCTCCTATCATGGCGTCACGCTCGGCACGCTTGCGGTCACCGGCGATGATATCCTGACCAAGACATTCGACCCTGTTGGCCGGCCCATGCCGTTGGTGCCGGCCCCGTTTGTTCATCGCGACCACGACAATCTGTCGATGGAACAGCGAGGGGTCCGCTACGCGAATATGCTTGAGGAAAAGATAGTAGAGGAAGGGCCGGAAAGCGTCCTCGCCTTCATCATGGAGCCGATTGGCGGCGCTGCGACCGCGGCGCTGGTCCCGCCCGACAGCTATTTCCCCAGGATCCGCGAAATCTGCGATCGCTACGGCATACTGCTCATCCACGACGAGGTGATGACCGGTATTGGACGCACCGGCAAGTTCCTCGGCGGCGACCACTGGTCCTGCCGGCCGGATATCGTCGCGCTGTCGAAAGGGCTGAGTTCAGGCTATGCGCCGCTCGGCGCGCTCGCCGCGACACAGCGGATAGTCGGGCCGGTTATCGAGAAGGGCGGATTCCTGCATGGCCATACATATGGCGGCAACCCTGTCGCTTGCGCGGCGGGCCTTGCCGTTCTCAGCGAAGTCGACCGCCTCGGCCTGGTCGAGAATTCCGCCGCCATGGGTGAGGTACTGAGAGGCGAGATCGAAGCCCTGTCCGGCCGCTTCCCGTTCGTGGCCGACGTGCGAGGCAAGGGCCTTTTCATGGGCGCCGAACTCTATGCCGACCCCGTGGCCAAGACGCCGCTGCCGCAAAGCCTCAACGCCAATTTGCGGCTCATCGATCTGGCCTTCGAGCGTGGACTCATCATCTACTCGCGGCGCGTGCGCGGCGGGCCGATAAGCGACAATTTCATGGTTTGTCCGCCATTGATCACGACCCGCGAGCAGATCGGCGAGATCATCGCGGTGCTTGGCGACACGCTGGAGGCGTTGGCGGCCGAGCTCGACCTGCCGGTGGAAGGATAGGATCGGGTGGCGTTTTGAGACAGCCTGAGATGCTCGCACTCCGTCCCACCCCCCTCTGGCCTGCCGGCCATCTCCCCCGCAAGGGGGGAGATCTTTCGCCAATCTCCAACGTTGCAAGATGGGCGGCAAGGCCGAAGCAGCCAATCTCCCCCCTTGCGGGGGAGATGTCCGGTAGGACAGAGGGGGGTGCCTGGGCGCCATGCTCTCAATGAGCAACGCTGCAACCGCGAAAGCCGTCACCCTCCGCCCCGGCACGATCGACGACGTCGAGACCATCCACGCCGCCCTGCTGCGCCTCGGCACCCACGTCGGCGCCCACCAAGAGATCACCTCTACGCCCGAAGATCTCCGCCGTTACGGCTTCAGCGCAAACCCCGCCTTCTCGACCTTGATCGCCGAGGTCGGCGGTGAATTCGCCGGGCTTTGCCTGCATTTCCCGATCTTCTCGACCTGGATGGGCCGCCCAGGCGTCTATGTGCAGGACCTCTACGTCGAGGATCGCTTCCGCGGCCGCCGCATCGGCGAAAAACTGCTGCGGCAGGTGGCGAAAGAATGCCGCGCGGCGGGCGGCGTCTATCTGAGGCTCTCCGTCGATACCGACAACGAAACAGCCAAGGCCTTCTATGAGAGACTGGGCATCGGCTGGTCGAGCTACGAGCAGGTGCAGAAGATCGTCGGCGACGCCTTTTTCGCCTTTGCCGACACGCCGGAGGAATGACTATGAAAGCCTTCTATGCCGAGGAGCAGAAGCGCCATGATCCCAAGGCTTTCCTCTCCAGCGGCGCGCCGCAGCCCAACCCGGAAAAGCCGGAGCGGACCGAAAGATTGTTAGCCGGCGCAAGATCCGCCGGTCTGACGATTGAAAGGCCGAAAGAATACGGCCTTGGGCCGATCGCGGCGGTGCATACGCCTGAATATCTCGACTTCCTCGAGCACATATTTGCCCGCTGGCAGCGCATCGAAGGCGCCTCGGCGGAAGTCATCCCGAACATCCACCCGATCGCCCGTGGCGGATCATACCCGGCCTCGGCGGTCGGCCAGGCCGGCTACCATATGGCCGACACCGCCTGCCCGATCTCGGCCGAGACCTGGGACAGCGCGCTGTGGAGCGCCTGGAGCGCGGTGGAAGCGGCCGAAGCGGTGATGGCCGGCGCGCCTTCGGCCTACGCCCTTTGCCGCCCGCCCGGCCACCACGCCTTCGCCGATGTCGCCGGCGGCTTCTGCTTCATCAACAATTCGGCGGTCGCGGCGCAGGTGCTGAGAAAGAACGCGGCACGCGTCGCCATCCTCGATGTCGACCTGCACCACGGCAACGGCACGCAAGGCATCTTCTACGCCCGTCCCGACATGCTCACCGTCTCACTGCACGCCGATCCGGTGCGTTTCTATCCGTTCTTCTGGGGGCATGCCGACGAGCGCGGCGAAGGCCCCGGCCTCGGCTACAATCTCAACCTGCCGCTGCCGCGCAAGTCCGGCGACGCGGCCTTTCTCGAAGCGCTGGCGACAGCCTTTCAGCGCATCCGTGCCTTCGCGCCGGAAGCGCTGGTCGTGGCGCTCGGCCTCGACGCTTTCGAGGGCGATCCGTTCGGCGGGCTGTCGGTGACGACGCCCGGTTTCTCGCGCATCGGCGAGGCGATCGCCGGGCTTGGCCTGCCGACGGTCATTGTCCAGGAAGGCGGCTATCTCTGCGGTGCGCTCGGCGACAACCTCACTGCGTTCCTGACCGGCTTCGGCGGCAAACATCGCTAGACGGTTTTAAGAACACTGCTGCCTCAGCATCGCGATCACGCGATGCACGCTTTCCAGCGTCTCCTCGATCTCGGCTGCCGTGTTGTAGTGGGCAATGCCGATGCGCACGACGCCCTGGTCGGCCGGTATGGCGAGCTGGTGGACGATCTCCCACGCATAATTGTGGCCTGACCACAGGAAGATGTTTTCGGCATTCATCTGCCGCGCGATCGTTTCCGGCGCGATGCCTTCGACGGTGAAGGAAACCGTCGGCACCCGCTCGGCAAGGCGCTCCGGATCGGCGATGCCGCGGATGACCAGGCCCTCGATATCGGACAGGCCTTCGATCAGTTGCCAGGCCAGCGCGTTCTCGTAGGCGATCGACACCTCGAACGCCTTTGCGACCCGCTGCCGCCGCGAACCGGTCTCGCCAGCGGCGGCGCCGAGATCGGCGAAATGGTCGATTGCCGCCGTCAGCCCGGCCATCAGTTCGATCTGCGGCGTGCCAAGCTCGAACCGCTCCGGCAGCCCGTTCGACGAGCAGCGGCATTTGTAAGGCTTGAGCGCGTCGATGACGTCGCGGCGCCCCCACAATACGCCCATATGCGGCCCGAAGAACTTGTAGGCCGAGCACACCAGGAAATCGCAGCCGAGCGCCTGCACGTCGATCAGCCCATGCGGCGCGAACTGCACGGCATCGACATAGACCAGCGCGCCGGCCTGCCTGGCGATCGCCGTCAGCGCCTGCACGCGGTTGATCGAGCCGGTGAGGTTCGAGGCATAGTTCAGCGCGACGAGCCGCGTCTTTTCCGAAAGCAGCGCCTTTAGCGCCGT
Source organism: Mesorhizobium sp. WSM3224 (assembly GCF_000427725.1). Taxonomy (GTDB): domain Bacteria; phylum Pseudomonadota; class Alphaproteobacteria; order Rhizobiales; family Rhizobiaceae; genus Mesorhizobium. Next base: position 182,134 of record NZ_ATYO01000005.1, read on the forward strand.
CTCCTCCAACTGCCAGCTCCGCTCGTCGAACGGCAGGAAGCGCACGACAAGGCCGATATCCTCGGCAAGCTGCAGCCAGGGCGAGACATTGCCTTCATGATCCATGCGCGTGACGATGATCTCGTCGCCGGCCTTCATCGTCCGGCCGAGCGTGCGCGACATGTGGTAGGTCAGCGTCGTCATGTTGGCGCCGATGACGATCTCCTCGACACTTGCTGCGTTGAGGAAATCGGCCATCGCGACATGCGCATCGTCGACCACTTGCTGCGCCGCGATCGTCGTCTCGAAGAAGCCACCCAGATTGGCGTTGGTGTTGATCAGGCAGCGCGATACCGCGTCCGCCACAGCCTGCGGCACCTGCGTGCCGGCTGGATTGTCGAGATAGATGCGCCGGCGTCCCTTGTCGGTCAGCGAAAGCGCCGGAAATCTCCCGCGCACGGCCTCGATCGGAAATTCCACCATCGTCTCCATCCCCCTGTTCTTCTTGTCTTTTCTCAACGACTCCCGGTCACGGACAAGGATTGCCGACACGCTGGTGGATGGCGTCGACCGCCTTTTGCATCTCTTGCGTCCAGGTGACGTTGGCCGAGGACAACGCCATATCAAGCTGCGCGACGCTGGTCGCGCCGACGATGTTCGCCGTCACGAAGGGCCGGCTCGCCACATAGGCGTTGGCGAAGAGTGCCGGCTCGAGGCCGAAGAAGCGTGCCAGCTCATTGTATTCAAGCTGAACCTCCGCCGCGTTCGGCGTCTCATAACGCTGGCCGCGGTTGAAGAGCTGCGAGCGCGAACCCTGCGGCCGCGCGCCGTGATCGTATTTGCCGGTGAGATAGCCCTGCGCCAACGGCGAATAGGGAAGAAACGCCATCTCCTCGCGCTCGCAGACTTCGGCGAGATTCACCTCGAAAGTGCGGTTGACGAGGTTGTAGGCATTCTGCAGCGAGGCGACGCGCGGCCCGGCGCCCTTGTCGGCCTCGGCGAGGAAACGCATGACACCCCAGGAGCTTTCGTTCGACAGCCCGAGATGGCGGATTTTCCCAGCCTTCACCAGTTCCCCGAAGACGGCGAGCGTTTCGGCGATCGGCGTTTCGCCGCCGGGCGCGGTCGCGGCGTCGGCCCGGCGCCCCACCGCTCCGATGCGCGTCGGGTTCGAGCCCCACGGAATGTCACGGTCCGGCCAGTGGATCTGATAGAGGTCGATATAATCGGTGCCGAGCTTCGCCAGCGACTTCTCGACCGCGTCGAAAATGTCGGCTCGCACCAGCTTCGACGGACGATCGCCGCGGAACCATGTGTTGGCCGTGCGGCCGACCACTTTCGAGGCGAGGATGACCTTGTCGCGGTTGGCGTTGGCCTTGATCCAGCTGCCGATGATCTTCTCGGTTCGCCCTTGCGTCTCCGCTTTGGGCGGGATCGGGTAAAGCTCCGCCGTGTCGATGAAATTCACCCCCCGCGAAAACGCCAGATCCATCTGCGCATGGCCTTCGGCTTCGGTGTTCTGCTGACCCCAGGTCATCGAACCGAGACAGATTTGCGAAACAAGGAGATCGGTCCGACCGAGGCGGCGTTTGTGCATGGAATGTCTCCGGCGGGAGGTCTTGCGCGGCTGCGCGGGGAGGAGGTTCAAGCATAAAGCATAGGCTGGAGTTTCTCCAAGCCCAGTAACCTCAGACTTTTAAGTGAATTCCGCGCGGCTAGCGCCGGGTGGCCGCCAGCGCCCGCCGCTTTGCCTCGTCGATCAGCATGTTGGCCACTTGCATGCGGATCATGGCGCGCTGGCGCAGATGCGGGGCGACCCGGTCCGGATGGTTGGCGAAGGCGAAATTGCGGCGGATGCGGCCGAGATCGGCATTCTTGGCCGGGCGGTCGAGGCCGAGCTCGCCGGCAATCGCTTCGGGATCGATTGGCGGCAGCTTTTCCTCCGGCCGATGCTCTTCGCCGGCAAGCGCCAGTTTTGCCTGGTCGAGAAGCGCGGCGAACTCAGCGGCAAGGTCAGCGCCTGACTCGCGATATTCGGCGGCCACGCTCTCGCCCGCGACCTTAATACGGCCGGAATGCAATTCATCGGCCACCGACAGATAGTCGAACGGGATCGACGGCCGGGCGCCCTCTTCGTCGCCTTTCTCCGAGGCGACGATCAACTCGTCGAGCAACGATGCGAAATCGAGCTTGTTCCCGGTGCCGATCTCAGCCTCCCTGTGGTGACGGCATGCGTTGATGCCGCTGACCATAGGGCGCTCTCGTTAAAAATGAATTCTGGCGACGTTAACCATTGCCGGCTTTACGCCCAAGGGCTGCCGGAGACATCGAATAAAAAGCCGGACTGCATTTTCGTGCAGCCCGGCAAGGTCGCCAGGAGTGGCGAGGAAAAAGCCAGCCATGTGCCGGCACCGTGCCTACGGTCGAGCCTGCCGAAAAGTTTCACGGAAAATCGAAAAATTCGTGTGGCATGGCAGCTATGCAATTGCTGCACTGCACAATTTTTACAAATCACGTATACTGTGATCTCGGGAGGACCAACGGGGCAACTTAGTCATGGGGTTCTTCACTGAAATGTTCGCTCGTCCGAGGCCGCAGGAACACCAGCGTTACCGTACGGCGCTCGCGCTTCTGAATGCGATGAGCAATAGAGATCGCGCCGATATCGGCATCAAGCCGGCGGATTTTCCGCGCATTGCGCGCGAAATGTCGATCCGCTGATACATGTCGCCCGAAAGCGTGCCGCAGTTTCGGGACAACGACATGCATCAAACAAGGTTCGGTCGGCAAAGCGGTTTCCCGGCGGCGCCGGGAAACCTAAATCATTGTCCTGTCAACGATTTCCCAGAAAAATCTGCTTGCTGAGCGGCACGCCATTGTGGCGCAGGATGTCGTAGGCCGTTGTGACATGGAAATAGAAGTTCGGCATCGCCAGGTGCAGCAGGTATTGCAGACCGGGCAGCGTGGTTTCGCGTCCGCCGAGCCTCACTTCGACCGTCCTGTCCTCTGATCCCTCCAGATCGGCCGCGGCGAACGACGCCAGATGATCGAGCGTCTTGGCGATTCGAGCCTGTAGTTCGGCAAAGCTCGCTTCATTGTCCTCGTATTTCGGCACCTCGCGGCCGGCGAGCCGCGACGGCGCACCCTTGGCATGGTCGGTGGCGATCTGGACCTGCCTCGCCAAAGCGAACATGTCGGGCGCCAGCCGCGCCGTAAGGAACACCTGCGGGTCGATCTTGCGCTCGTCGGCATTCTGCTCCGCCGTTGCCAAGACGCTGGCCAGTGCCTTCAGCCGAGCGGAAAAGACGCCCACGGATATGTCGTACATGGAAATGGTCACGGCTAATCTCCCAGGCGGCCCCAGCGCCGCGGGCCGTGACCTAGCGCCTCCGGCCACGATTCTTCAAGCAGTCATGTCTCGGCGTCACCGCGTCGCCGCAATCGCGATGGTAGTATTTTCGTTATCGAGGGGAGGATTCGATGAAAAGCGCCACTTTCGCAGCGACTGTTTTCTTTTCCCTGGCTGGCCTGACACAGTCTGCCTGGACGGCTGACGCCCCTTACATTGATGACAGGTCCAGCGCTGATGCGGTCGTCCGCTCGCTCTACAGCGCCATCAACCGCCACGAATTCGCCCGCGCCTGGGGTTATTTCGGCGATACAAAGCCGGCAAAGGATTTTGCTGCTTTCGTCAAAGGCTATGACGGCACCGACACGGTGGACGTGAAGACTGGCGCCGTATCGGACGAAGGGGCGGCCGGCAGCATCTATTACAATGTCCCGGTCGCCATCCAGGCGACCGACAAGAAGGGCGACGCTAAGGTTTTTGCCGGCTGCTACACGGTCCGCCAGGTCAATGCGCAGATCCAGGAGCCGCCCTTCCAGCCGATCTTCATCGACAAGGGCGCGCTGAAACCGTCGACCGAGGATTTCGACAGCGCCGTGCCGGCAAGCTGCGGCGACGGCCCGCCGCCGCCCAAGAAGGACGAGGCACTGGAACAGGCCAGGAAAGCTTTCCTCGCCACCTACGGCGGCCAGTGCGACAAGGAGGATCCCGAGGGCAAGCCGGTCGGCGAACCCACAGCCCACTCCATCCACTATAAGGACAAGGACGCTCAGCCCAACGATCCGGAGCGCGAGACGCGGCTGTTCCGCTTCTTCTGCTCGATGGCCGCCTACAACGAGACGGCGGTCTACTACATCGCTGATGACGTCAACGGCGTGACCCAGTTGCAGTTCACCGAGCCGGAGCTCGATATCCGCTACGAGAACAACAACAGCGAAGGCAAGGTCGAGTCGATCCACATCATTGGTTTCAAGACCAGCGGCTGGGCGACCAACTCAGACTATGACGACAACACGAAAACCATCACTACATCCGATAAATGGCGTGGTGTGGGGGATGCCTCGTCATCGGGAACCTACCTGTTCCGCAACGGTGATTTCTCGCTCGTCCAGTTTGACGTCGACGCCTCCTATGACGGCGAGCAAAATCCGCAGACGGTCATCGACTACAACAGCGCGCCGTAACACCGGAAAGTCACGGCGCTTTCGTCAGCATCCAGTTCAGCGTGCCGCGCCAGTCGACCATGCGGATCGGCGTGCCATGCGTGCCGGTCTCGAAGCGCACGAAGCGGGTCGGATAGGACTTCTTGGCGAGGATCGAGCGGAAGAAGGCTTCCTGCTTCTCCACCGGGAAAACCACATCGTGGCTGCCTTGGCCGAAGAACACCGGCACGCGGCGCTTGAAGGCGGGGCTGGTCAGAAAGCTGTCGTCCCATAGCGAGCCCAGCAGCAGCAGGCCGTTGATGCGCCCGCCCGTATCCTTGCGCGCGGCGAGCTTCCAGCAGATTATGCCGCCCATCGAGCCGCAGGCGACGAAGATTTTCGCGCCAGGCGATGTTTGGGCATAGTGATCGATCAAAGCAGCCACCTGCGCCGCGCCATTGTCGCCGAAATCGGGGAAATCCGGCGAAAGATAGAGCCCGCCATTGCCGGCCATCAGGTTCTTGATGCGGTTGAAATTGCCGCCGAAAGTGAAGTCATCGGCGCCCTGCTTGCGACTGCCGCCCTGCCCATGCAGGTAGAGCACGATGATGGAAGCGCCTTCCGTCCTGCCCACCGCGACATGCCTGATATCGCCGGCATCGCTCTTCAGCATCAGGTCCTGCTGGACCTTGCGCACGCCGGGATCGGTATACTGGGCACGAACGCGTCTTTCCGGCACCTCATCGCGCTGGTTGATGTCGCGCATCTCGTGATAGTCGAGCACGGTGTAGGCGCCATTGTCGCTAGTGGATAGCGCCGCCGGATAGGCGAAGAGGTCGTCCTTGAACGGTTTCAGAGACGACATGTCGGCGTTGGCGGCAGAAGAAAATAAAAGCATTCCTGCGAGGGTTGCGCGGCACGCCCCCCTCTGGCCTGCCGGCCATCTCCCCCTCAAGGGGGGAGATTGGCAGCTTCCGCGCCGGCACTCTTTCCCGAACGATAGTGATTGGCGAAAGCCGTGGTGACATCCGATCTCCCCCCTTGAGGGGGAGATGGCCGGCAGGCCAGAGGGGGGTAAGCGCTGACGAAACAGGGAAAGCAATGACATGTCTCAGCCATGCGGAATTCGGCTTCGGTTTGTCAATCCTGCAGGACGCCGCCCGCCCCTTCCAGCGCCTCGCGCGTGTCGACGTCGATCGAGGCGGCCTGTCCGATCTCGACATCGATGACGTCGAGCCCCTCGGCTTCGACCAGATGGCGCGCGCCGGTATCGCCTTCGAGTTGCGCGACGGCCGCGAAAAGCGATCGCGGCAAGAGCACCGGATTGCCGCGTTTGCCCTGGTGCGAGGCGCGCACCACGGCGTGACCGCCGGAACGGCGGAACGCGTCGATCAGGCTGTCGAGATCCTTCGACGAGACGCCGGGCATGTCTCCAAGCACGATCATGGCGCCGGCCGCGTCGGGCGCAACCCGTGCGATGCCCGCCTTCAGCGACGAGGCCAGGCCATCGGCGAAATCCGGATTGTCGGCGAGTTTCACCTCAAGGCCGCCAAGCGCCGAACGCACGCGTTCGCGCTGATGCCCCGTGACGACGATGGTATTTGTCGCCTTCGAGCCCAACGCGCGCGCTGCGGTGCGGCGCACCAGCGGCTCGCCATCGAACAGCGCGAGGAGCTTGTTCGGCCCGCCCATGCGGCTCGAACGGCCGGCGGCCAGAAGCACGATATCGACCTTCAGCGCAGCCCTTGCCGGCTGCGGCGCAGGCTCGCGCGGCTGCGGCCTGGTCGGGATTTCCATCAAGAGCCCGCCGACGCCCATGCCGGCAATATCGCCAGCCGTCACCTCGAGCCCGGCAATCAGGCGGTCCAGCACCCAGTCGAAGCCATTCTCCTTCGGACTGCGCGCACATCCAGGTGCGCCGACGACGCGCTTGCCATCGAGCGTTCCCAGCACCAGCAGATTACCGGGATCGACCGGCATGCCCGCGCGGATGACGGTACCCCCGGCGCGTTCGATCGCAGCCGGCACGACATCGGCGAAATCGCTCATCGCCGAGGCGCCGAAGATCACCACCATGTCATTGTCGCGCGCCAGCGCGGTCGCGGCCGCCGCGACCGGCGCAACCTCATGCGGCGTGCGCCGCTCGGCGGTCAGCCGTCCGCCGGAGCGCGCCAGCCGCGCCTCGGTGACGCGCAGCGTCTTGTCGAGCACGCTCGGCTTGATGCCGGGAAGCACCGTCTGGATGACGCCGACATTGATGGCGCGATAGGCATTGACGGCAAAGATCTCACCGCCGGCACAAATCTCCCCCACTCTGTCCACCAGGCTCACGGCGACGGCAAACGGGATGATCTTCACCGTCGCCACCATCTGGCCTTTCTCGACCGGCGCGTGTTGCGCCAGCGTCGCGATGGTGATGGTCGGATCGACGGCATTGATGGCGTCGATCATCCTGGCGTCGACGGTAAAGACGCCTGCGGCCCCTGCATGCAGGTTCACCCGCCCGGTCGCCGCCGGCTTGACCTCGATGTTGCGGCGGCTCATGCCGGTCGCGATCTTGGCGGCAGCGGCATCCTCGCCGAGATCGTCCCGGCCAAGAACCGCCGCGACGACTTCGCCGACGCCCGCCGCCTTGAGCGCCGCGACATCCTCGCCGCTCAGCCGGTGCGCCTTGCGGAACCGCTTTTCACCGGCGGCCGTCGCATGCGCCAGCACCGCCCCTTCCGCTTCATCGATCGGAACCGGTCCGAATTTCACGCCACGGCGCCTTTTGCTTCGAGACCGCGCGAGCGGAAGGCGTGGATGGTTTGCGCAAGCACGGCGACAGCGATCTCGGCTGGGCTGGCCGCGCCGATATCGAGACCGATCGGCGCGTGGATGCGGCCGATCTGGTCGGCGCCGGCGCCGAGCGCCAGCAGGCGTTCGACACGCTTGGCGTGGGTCTTGCGGCTGCCAAGCGCCCCGACATAGAAACACTTAGCGTCGAGTGCCGCCTTCAGCGCGAAATCGTCGATCTTCGGATCGTGGGTGACGGCGGCAAGCGCGGTGTAGCTGTCGAGCGGCGCGCGCGTCAGCACATCCTGCGGCCATTCGGCATGCAGCGCGACGTCGGGAAAGCGTTCCGGGGTGGCGAAGGCGGTGCGCGGATCGATGATCTCGACGGGATAGCCGGCTATCCTGGCCATCGGCGCAAGCGCCTGGCTGATATGGACCGCGCCGATCACCACGAGGCGTGGGCGCGGCAGATGCGCGTTGAGAAAGAAGGTCCGTCCTTCCGCCTCCACCGACCTCGAATTGCCGGTGCGGAACGCGCTGGCGATCGCCGCTCCCAGATCGCCAGCCACCGCATCGCCCTCGCGCACGATGCGGTCGCGGCCATCGCCGAGGTCAGTGACCAGCACCGCGGCGCGGCGGGCGCGGCGTTCTTCGTTCAGAGTCCTGAGAACATATGGATCCATCAATGATCAGCCCAGCCGCTCGACATAGACCTTGATGCGGCCGCCGCAGGAGAGCCCCACCTGCCAGGCGGTTTCGTCGGCAACGCCGAACTCCAGCATCCTGGCCTTGCCCGAGCCGATGACGTCCATCGCCTCCGTCACCACGGCGCCCTCGACGCAGCCGCCGGAAACCGAGCCATGGAAATTCCCCTCGGCGTCGATGACCAGATGGCTGCCGACCGGACGCGGTGCCGACCCCCAGGTCTCGACCACGGTCGCGATGGCGACATCCTTGCCGTCCTTCATCCAGCCTTCCGCGATGATCAGGGGATCGCGGGTCTCATCGAGATAAATGCTCTCATCCATCGTCGCTTCTCACAAAGTCTGTTTTTCAAGGGGAACTTTAGTTCTCCCCTACGAGGGAACATATGGCTACGCGGCGCGCCTCCCGCCAGTTTGCAGCCAGCGGCGCGGATCGACCGCAGCCGCCGGCCGCTGGTCGAGCGAGGCGCAAAGGTCGGCCAGCGCGTCGAGATTGTGAACCGCCCGGAACTCATCGACATGCGGCAGCATCGCCTTGACGCCGCGGGCCCGCGCCTCGAAGCCGTCGAAGCGCAAAAGCGGATTGAGCCAGATCAGCCGCCGGCAGGATTTGTGCAGCCGCTCCATCTCCTCCGACAGGCCGCTGACGTCGTCGCGCTCTAGCCCATCGGTGATCAGAAGCACCACGGCGCCCTGCCCCAGCACGCGCCGCGACCACAGCCGGTTGAATTCGGCGAGCGTATCGCCGATGCGGGTGCCGCCCGACCAGTCCTTCACCGCCGCCGAGCATTCGGCAAGCGCCTCGTCCGGATCGCGATGGCGCATCTGGCGGGTCAGGTTGGTCAGCCGCGTGCCGAAGACGAAGGCATGCACGCGGCGGCGCTTCTCCGTCAGGGCATGCAGGAAGTGCAGGAAAATGCGGGTGTACTGGCTCATCGAGCCCGAAATGTCGGCCAGCACCACCAGCGGCGGATGCACTTCGCGCGGCGAACGGAATTTCGGCAGGATAAGCTGGCCGCCGGTTCGTGCGGCCGAGCGCATCATGGCGCGCGGATCGATGCGGCGTCCCTGCGCGTCGGCCCTGAAGCGTCGCGTGCGGACAAGATCGAAGGGAAGCCGCAAGGCCATGATCGCCCTTTTGGCTTCGGCCATTTCGCCGGCGTCCATCTGGGCAAAGTCCTTAGCCCGCAGCACCTCGTTGCCGGAAAAGGTGAGGCGCGCATCGACTTCTATCTCCGGCACTTCCCGCACCGGCTGGTTTTTGTGGTGACCTTCGAACATCGCCTGGCTGACGCGGTTCTCGGCCGCCCGCGGCTTTTGCTTTTCGCGATCGTCGGGCGCCACCGGCGAAAACATCGCCAGCAGCTTCTCGATCAGCTCGCGCGACTTCCAGAACAGACGGAAGGCCTCGTCGAAAACGGGATGATCTTCATGCCGCGAGACGAGCACCGCATGCAGCGTCCAGTAGAAATCGTCGCGCGAGCCGATGCCGGCGGCAAGCACTGCTTCGATGGCGTCCTTCACCGAGGCCGGGCCGACGCGCATCCCGGCCTTGCGCAAGGCGCGGGCGAAATAGACGATGTTGTCGGCGATGCGTCCGTCGGCAAGCGCCTCCCTGGGTTCCGGACGCGGCACGGGCATGGCGCCTACTCCGCCGCCGAAAGCTCGGCCTTCACCTCATTGAGGATCCGCCGGCCCTCGCCCTCGCCGATGCGGGCGATATCGTCCTGGTACTTCAAAAGCACGCCGATCGTGTCCGACACGGTCTCCGGATCGAGCGCCACCTTGTCTAGTTCGGTGAGCGCGCCGGCCCAGTCGATGGTTTCGGCGACGCCGGGCACCTTGAACAGCTCGACCTGGCGCAGCTTCTGGATGAAGGACACGACCTCCGCCGACAGCCGGCGGTTCGCCTGCGGCACCTTGCGCCGCACGATCTCCAGTTCCCGCTCGGCGTTCGGGTAGTCGACCCAGTGATAGAGGCAGCGCCGCTTCAGCGCATCGTGGATCTCGCGCGTGCGGTTGGTGGTGATGATGACGATCGGCGGCTCTTCCGCCTTGATCGTGCCAAGCTCGGGAACCGTAACCTGGAAGTCCGACAGGATCTCGAGCAGGAACGCCTCGAACGCGTCGTCCGTGCGGTCGAGCTCGTCGATCAGGAACACCGGCGCGGCGCCCGCCTTGCCGGTCAGTGCGTCGAGCACCGGGCGGCGGATCAGGTATTTTTCGGAAAAGACGTTGCGCTCCATGTCGGAACGCACGACCTTGCCCGCCGCCTCCTCCATGCGGATCTCGATCATCTGGGCGGCATAATTCCACTCATAGACGGCCGAGGAGACGTCGAGCCCTTCGTAGCATTGCAGGCGGATCAGCCGGCGGCCGAGCGCGTTGGCCAACACCTTGGCGATCTCGGTCTTGCCGACGCCCGCCTCGCCTTCGAGGAACAAGGGCCGCTTCATGCGCAGCGAAAGGAACAGCACCGTTGCCAGCGAACGGTCCGCGACATAGTCCGCGCCAGTTAAAAGATCGAGCGTTTCGTCGATCGATTTGGGCGCAGGGCGCGGCGCGGTCATCTTGTCTCCGTGGATCCCGCCCGCCCGTTTCAAAGAAAATGATAGCCGCGGTTGTGGTAGATCAGCGGCCGCAAATTATCGCCGATGCGCAGGCCTGTCACCTTGCCAAAAAGCACACGATGGGTGGCCAAATCCTTGCTGTCGATAATCTCGCAGTCGAATACGGCCAGCGCGCCTTTCAACGTCGGCGCGCCGGTGGAGATCACATCCCACTCGGCAAGCGCGAAGCGCTCGTCCGCCGGCAAGCCGGTGATGCCGGAAAAGCCGACCGAGACGGCTTCCTGGTCCGAGGCCAAGGTGTTGAGCGCGAACTTGCCGTTTTTGATGAAAGCCTCGTTCTTGGCGTTCTCGCGGTTGAGGCAGACCAGCACCGTCGGCGGCGTGTCGGAGACCGAACAGGCGGCGATCACCGTCGCGCCTCGTTTGCCGGCGGGCCCGTCCGTCGTCACCACATGCACGTGGCCGGCAAAATGCGCCATCGCATCGCGATAGTGCTGCGGCCCGATGTCGTTGATCTTCAGCACCCGATAATCCACCTGTCAGAACAAGCTCGTTATATATGGCGGCATATTGCACGTCACAAGTTGCATAGCACGGGCGAAGTGCTTGACCGCAATCCGCAAATTCGCGTGTTGCGCGGCGCTTAGCCAGCCTTTAGGTCTTTGCTGCAATAGTGTCGGGACTATACGCCCGGCACGGAGGACCTCTTCGCCCGAATGCGCCTTTTGACGACGACAATAGCCGCGCTGACGACGGCGACAGCCGCGTTGTTTTGGCTGGCCGCGAGCGCTGACGCCGAGACGCTGGTCGGCGTTGCCGCGCCGCTTTCCGGCCCGTCGGCGATCCTGGGCAAGCAGGTCGAAGCCGGCGCCGGCCTGGCGGCGGAGACCAACGGCATCGCGATCAAGGCCGTGGACGATGCCTGCACCGCCGATGGCGGCGCCGCGGCGGCAAAAGAATTCGTCGAGGCAAAGGTCAATGTCGTGGTGGGCTTTCTCTGCACCGATGCGATCGAGGTCGCTCTGCCGATCCTGAAGGACGCCAACATTCCGGTGATCGCCGTCGGCGTGCGCACCGAAAGCTTGACCGACCGGCGCGCCAAGACCGGCTGGGAGGTCTACCGGCTCGGCCCGCGCGGCGACGACGAGCGCAATGCGGTCGCCGCCAAGCTCATCCAGCTCTGGCGCGACGACCTGTTCGCCATCATCGATGACGGCACCATCTATGGCCGCGAGATGGCCGAGACTTTTCGCGCCGCGGCCGAACAGGCTGCCTTGAAGCCGGTCTTCACCGACACTTTTAGACCGCAGCTCGACAACCAGATCGGGCTGATCGGCCGTTTGAAGAAGGCCGGCGCGACCAAGGTGTTTGCCGGCGGCGACGGCGACGACATCGCGATAATGGGCCGCGACGCCGCCCAGCTCAACGTCGGCATCACCTTTGCCGGTGGCGAAAACCTGCGCACGCCGCCGGGCGATGTGCCCTACGCCGTCGGCACGCTGATGATCGCGCCACCGGAATGGTCGGAGGTCGCCGACCCCAAGATCGTGCAGGCCTTCGGCGCAAAGAACATTGCGCCGGACGGCTACACGCTGCCGTCCTATGCGGCGGTCGAGATCGCCAAGGCCGCGCTGGCCGGCGCGGAAAGCTCCGGCCAGCCGCTCAATGAAGCACTGACCGGCCATGATTTCACCACCGCGATCGGCACAATCCGCTTCGACGACAAGGGCGATCTCAGCCAGAACCCGTTTCGCGTCTTCAGCTTCGACGGCACGCATTTCGTACCGCTGGAGGACAAGTGATGTTCCGCACCGGTCCGCGCAACCTGATCACCGACGTTGCGGGCTTGAGCGTCGGCAATGCCGCCGACGCCAGGCTGAAATCCGGGGTCACGGTGGTGCTTTGCGACGAGCCTGCCGTGGCCGGCGTGCAGGTGCTGGGCGGCGCGCCGGGCACGCGTGAGACCGACCTGCTCGAGCCGCAGAACTCTATCGCGACGATCCATGCCGTCGTCCTGTCCGGCGGCTCTGCCTTCGGCCTCGATGCGGCCTCGGGCGTGCAAGCGGCGCTGCGCGAGAAAAACATCGGCGTCGAGGTCGGTGGCTTCCGCGTGCCGATCGTGCCGGCCGCGATCCTGTTCGACCTGCGCAATGGCGGCCACAAGGATTGGGGCCGCTATCCGCCTTATCGCGAGCTCGGCTATGAGGCTGTGCAGGCGGCAGCGGTAGATTTCGCCGTCGGCACGGCGGGTGCCGGCACCGGCGCGCTGACTTCCGGGCTGAAAGGCGGACTGGGCTCCGCCTCGACCGTGCTCGACAGCGGCGCCACGGTCGGCGCGCTCGCCGCCGTCAACCCGACCGGCTCTGTGACGGTCGGCCGCGGCCGCCATTTCTGGGCAGCGCCCTTCGAGATCGGCGACGAGTTCGGCGGCCTGGGCTATCCCGCTCCACTGCCTGAAGACGCCAGGAAGATCCTTTTGAAATACCGCGACAGGCGCGTCGGCGGCGAGGCCGAAGGCGGCAGCACCACCATCGCCGTCATCGCCACGGACGCCGTCCTGACCAAGGCCGCGGCCAAGCGACTGGCGATTTCGGCGCATGACGGCTTCGCCCGCGCCATCTGGCCGACGCATACTCCGGCGGACGGCGATCTCGTCTTCGCATTGGCGACAGGCAGAAGCGGCATCGAGCTCGATGCCGATGCCGCGATCGACTTGTTCGCGGCGGCCGGCGCGACCATGGCGCGCGCGATCACCCGCGGCGTCCACGCTGCGACGCCCGCCGACGGCGATCTGTTTCCCGTCTGGTCGTCGCGTTGACGGCCAATCAAGTCGGATCGGATTTTTCTTCCTCGAAGGTGACGGCGACATCCGAATTCGCCGACAGCCATACCTTCTGTCCCTCGATCTCGGCGACCAGGGCGAGCGAAATGTAATGGTGATGGTTCTTGTGCGAGCCCATGCCGCTGTCGGCCTTGGTCAGCTTGATCCGCTCACCCTCGACCTTGTCGACTGTGCCGATATGGACGCCATCGGCGCCGATCACTTCCATATGTCCGCGTATCTTGCTGATTTCGGTGCTCATGCTGGTCCTCCGCTGGATGGCGATTTGCCCTTTCGGATGCGAGACGGCCGACAATAACAAATGAACGCCGGATTGGATGCATTGCGCGGCACGTCTCGTTCACCATGGCGTGATAGGCATGACGCGCATGAGACAGACGTCAAACCAATGAAGCCCGGTTACGCGGCGCGCGATATGGCTTGCCGCCTATGACGCCTCTGCAGCAAGCCCCCTTGCGCAACGGCGTCAAGGATCTGTTGCGCGCTGCTGTTCCGCCGGCAAGCGAGGCTGCTGCTGGAAGCTTGCTCTGGGGCATCGCCATGGGCGCCAGCGCGCTGACAAATCTGCTGGCCGCCTGGGAAACATCCGACCGGATCCGTTTCGTTGCGCTGCTTTATGTCCTTGGCGGCATGCTCGCCTTCCCGGCTGGGCTGACGCTCGCCAGGCTGGTTTCTCGCGGCCGTCATTGGGAAACAGCCTTCGCCGCGGCATTCGTATCGCTTCTGGCGGCGACACTGGCCTTCACCGGCGGCCTGTTCGCGCTGCAATATCGTTCCTATTACGCCGAGTGGCATGCGCCGGCGCTCACGCTGACCTGGGCATTCGAATTCGCCTTCACCATGCTGACCGCGCTCTACCAGTTCGTCGTGCTTGGCGTGCGGCTCTATTTTCCGCTGGGTTTTGCAGCGCTTGTCGCGGCAAGCATCTGGTTTGCGCGGCAGCGGCGTTGAGCATCGGGCCTGCCTCTGTTAGGACGCAGCCAACGCTTTTCCCAGCAGGACTCGAAAAACGGATGATCCCTCGCTATTCCCGGCCGGACATGGTCGCCATCTGGTCGCCCGAAACCCGCTTCCGCATCTGGTTCGAGATCGAGGCGCATGCCTGCGATGCGCTGGCGGAGTTGGGCGTCATCCCGAAAGAGGCGGCAAGGACGATCTGGGAAAAAGGCGGCGCCGCCAAATTCGATGTCGCAAAGATCGACGAGATCGAACGCGTCACCAAGCATGACGTGATCGCTTTCCTGACCCATCTCGCCGAATTCGTCGGGCCGGACGCCCGCTTCATCCACCAGGGCATGACCTCGTCGGACGTGCTCGACACCTGCCTTGCGGTCCAGTTGACGCGGGCCAGCGACATCCTGCTCGCCGATATCGACGCCCTGCTTGCGGCGCTAAGGCGCCGCGCCTTCGAGCACAAGGACACCGTCACCATCGGCCGCAGCCACGGCATCCATGCCGAGCCGACCACCTTCGGCATCAAGCTGGCGCAGGCCTATGCCGAATTCTCGCGCTGCCGCGAGCGGCTGGTGCACGCGCGGGAAGACATTGCCACCTGCGCCATTTCCGGCGCCGTCGGCACCTTCGCCAACATCGAGCCTTATGTCGAAGAGCATGTGGCGGCAAAACTCGGGCTGAAGCCGGAGCCGGTGTCGACCCAGGTGATCCCGCGCGACCGCCACGCCATGTTCTTTGCCACGCTCGGCGTCATCGCTTCGTCGGTCGAACGCCTCGCCATCGAAATCCGCCATTTGCAGCGCACCGAAGTGCTGGAGGCGGAAGAGTATTTCTCGCCGGGCCAGAAGGGCTCGTCGGCAATGCCGCACAAGCGCAATCCGGTGCTGACGGAGAACCTCACCGGCCTTGCCCGCATGGTGCGCGCCTACGCCGTGCCTGCGATGGAAGACGTGGCGCTCTGGCATGAGCGCGACATTTCGCATTCCTCGGTCGAGCGCATGATCGGGCCGGACGCGACGGTGACGCTGGATTTCGCCCTGGCACGTCTCACCGGCGTCGTCGACAAGCTGCTCGTCTACCCCGAGAACATGGAGAAGAACCTCAACAAGTTCCGCGGCCTGGTGCATTCGCAGCGCGTGCTTCTGGCGCTGACCCAGGCCGGCCTGTCACGCGAGGACGCCTATCGGCTGGTGCAGCGCAACGCCATGAAAGTGTGGGAACACGGCGCCGATTTCCTTGAGGAACTGCTGGCCGACAAGGATGTAACGGCCGCGCTGCCCGAAGCCGAGATCCGTGAGAAATTCGACCTCGGGTATCATACGAAGCACGTCGACACGATCTTCAAGCGGGTGTTCGGAGCAGCTTGAGGCGAGCAAAGCGTGCGTCTGCGCCAAGCTGGAACACCCCTCATCCGTCTTGTCGCTTCACGACAAGCCACCTTCTCCCACAAGGGGAGAAGGGGGAGTTTGGCGCTTACATCCCTGCAAATCACCAACGTCTACGATTGGCGGTGGCACTCACGCTGCCTTCCCTTCTCCCCTTGTGGGAGAAGGTGGATCGGCGCGATAGCGCCGAGACGGATGAGGGGTGCTCCAGCTTGGCACGAGCCTCGATCACGCCTTGCCCGGCACGGTCTTGATCACCGTGCCCCACGGATCCTCACGGCTCGTCTCGGCCTTCACATTGTCCGAGCGCATCTCCACCCAGGCGAGACCCGAGCGAGATGGATCGCGGCGTCCGGCGCCGGCGCTCTGCCAGGCATTGGCGCCGATATGGTGGTGGTAATGGCCGGACGACAGGAACACGGCCTGGCCGCCATATTTGGCGACGGTGTCGAAGCCGAATTCGTCATGCCACCAGGCTTCGGCATCTTCCGGCCGGCCGACGCGCAGGTGCACATGGCCTACAATGGTATTTTCCGGCGCGCCCTGCCAGCCGGCATCGCCCGCCGGCACACTCCCGACCACCGCCGGCAGGTTCAGCCGCTCGGTCGCCATGGCGATACGGTCGCCGCTCCATTTCCAGTCCTGCGGTCGGCGGTCGGCATAGATCTCGATGCCGTTGCCCTCCGGGTCGGTCAGGTAAAGCGCCTCGCTGACCAGATGGTCCGAGGCGCCCTCGATGCCGATGTGGCTGGCGGCCGCGTGGCTGATCCAGCGGCCAAGATCGGCGCGCGACGGCAAAAGGAAAGCGGTGTGGAAAAGGCCGGCGCTGCGCGGATCGTCTGGCTTGGCCGAAGAATCCGGCTCGAGCACAAGCAATGGCCGGTTGGCGGCGCCAAGCGTGATCGCCCCGTCGGCGCGGCTTAGTTCCTGCAGGCCGACAACGGTGCGGTAATAGGCGGCCAGGCTCTCGGCATCGCGCGCCCTCAACCCGACGCGCGACACGCTGACCGGGGTTGTCGCGGCAAAAGGCAATTCGCTCATCAAATTCTCCGTTCAGGCGGCACTTGTTCCCGATATGGGATTTTCGAGGCCACCAGCTATTATTCCCTTGTTCCCACTCCAAATCGTCGATTGCGATCGTTCACACAAGACAGCAAGAATCGAACAAGGTGTTCACAATTGTGATCGCACCTGATGTTATCACAGGGTTGCAGGCGGAAAGGCCGCTCGCTACATCCGCGCCATGAAAGTCAAAGACACAGATATTTTGATCGTGCCAGGCTACACCAATTCCGGCCCTGAGCACTGGCAGACCCGCTGGCAGTCGAAACTGTCGACGGCGCGCCGGGTCGAGCAGGCGGAATGGACAAAGCCGGTGCGCGAGGACTGGACCGCGAGCGTGGCGAACGCCGTCAACGAAGCCGAGCGGCCGGTGGTGCTCGTTGCGCACTCGCTTGGCGTCGCGGCCGCGGTGCAGGCCATCCCGCAATTCAAGAAGCCTGTCGCCGGCGCCTTCTTCGTGGCGCCGCCGGATGTCTCCAATCCGGAAATCCGGCCGAGGCATCTGATGACCTTTGGCCCCTATTCGCGCGATCCCCTGCCCTTTCCGTCCGTCGTGATCGCCAGCCGCAACGACCCGTTCTGCGCCTTCGAGATCGCAGAGGACATTGCCGCCGCCTGGGGGTCGCTCTTCATCGACGCCGGCGAGGCCGGCCATCTCAACCAGGACGCCGGCTTCGGCCCATGGCCTGAGGGTTCGATGACCTTTGCCAAGTTCCTGACGGAACTGAAGCAACCCTGAGCTCGGCGCCGCGTCAGGCGCCGATCGAATCCCGCATGCTTTTCAAAAGCGTCTTGGCGCCGAGCGAGATCAGCGCGTGGTCCGAGCCCATGGCGAGCAGCCGGTAGCCCATCGACACGACGCGGCCGGCAACTGCCGGCTCGACGACGTAGATCGCCGCATGCTTTCCGGCCTTGCGCGTCCGCTCGGCGATCGACGCGACCGTCTCCATCATGCTTTCCAGCGTCGAATTGACGGTGGTGCCGTTCGACCAGGCGATCGAGAAATCCGACGGACCGACGAAGATGCCGTCGATGCCGGGCGTGTCCAAAATGCCGTCCAGCGCCTCGAATGCCGCCCGCGTCTCGACCATCGCGAAAGCCATGGTGCGCTGGTTCGAATCGCGTAGCCATTCGGCATGGTCGCCCTTGCCGTGGCGCGGAAAAGCATAGGTCGGGCCCCAGGAGCGTTCGCCCAACGGCGGATATTTCATCGCGGCGGCGAACTGCCTGGCATCGGCGACCGAATTCACCATCGGGGCGATCACCGCCTCGGCGCCGAAATCGAGCGCGCGGCTCGCCATGTCGAAGCGACCGACCGGAATGCGCACCAGCGCCGGCTTGTTGGCTGCCAGCACCGGCACAAGGCCGCGCAGCACGCTGTCCTCATGGTGGCCGCCATGCTGCATGTCGAGTGTGACCGCATCAAAACCTTGCTTGGCGATGATCTCGACGGTCAGCACGTCCGGCACGCCCGACCAGGCGGTGAACAACGTTTCGTCGGCGGCCAGGCGTGATTTGAGCGACATCGGAACTTTCCTTGTTAACAATCCGCAGTTTCAGCCGGAAACGACGGCAAAGGCAAAGAAAAACCGCCCGGTTTGGCCGGGCGGTCGATTGGTCCAGCTAGAGCATGATACCGAAAAGCGTGAAGCGGTTTTCGCACGACATCATGCTCATCTCTCAAGCAATTCCAGGAAAAGCGTGCAACGGTTTTCCGTCCGGAATTGCCTAAAACAAAAAGATAGAGCGTTCGGCGTTTCTGTGAAGCGCCAAAACGCTCTAACCTCAGCTGTTCTTGATCTGCTCGATCGCCTGCGCCATCAACTCGTCCATGGTGCGGCGGATCTGGTGATCGGACTGGTCGACGCCGGCCGCGTCGAAATCCTTGCGGATCTTGCGGAAGACATCATGGTCGCCCGCTTCCTCGATATCGGAAACCACCACTTCCTTGGCATAGGCTTCGGCTTCGGCGCCGGATTTGCCCAATTTCTCGGCGGCCCAGAGGCCAAGCGCCTTGTTGCGGCGCGCCGAGGCCTTGAAGCGCAGTTCCTCGTCGAAGGC
Source organism: Mesorhizobium sp. WSM3224 (assembly GCF_000427725.1). Classification (GTDB taxonomy): domain Bacteria; phylum Pseudomonadota; class Alphaproteobacteria; order Rhizobiales; family Rhizobiaceae; genus Mesorhizobium. The sequence continues at coordinate 200,954 of NZ_ATYO01000005.1, forward strand.
GAATTTGCGCTCGAAGCCCTCTTCGCGGTCTTTCATGCTGCTCATGACGTCCCTCCGATCAATCCGATTCGCTTGGCGGTGAATATGTGTGATGCGCATGCACAAATCAAAAGGCCGCCGGCCGGTCAATATGCTTCGTCGCGTGCTGCGCTGCGGCATTTCAGTCCCGAAAGCGGTTGATCCGCGGGATTTGCCGATTGAGCAAACAGGGCGATTACGATAACACCGGCATTGAACGCCACCGTCGCCATACTAATTTAGGCAGACGGACAGGAACCGGTCACTTGCCGCCTGCCCGCAGATCCAGAGAAAAATCAAATGAAAAATCGCCGCCGCATTTACGAAGGCAAGGCCAAGATCCTCTATGAGGGACCTGAGCCGGGCACGCTGATCCAGTTCTTCAAGGACGACGCCACCGCCTTCAACAAGAAGAAACACGAAGTGGTCGATGGCAAGGGCGTGCTCAACAACCGCATTTCCGAGCACATCTTCAACCACCTGAATCGCATGGGCATCCCGACCCACTTCATCCGCCGGCTCAACATGCGCGAGCAGCTGATCAAGGAAGTCGAGATCATCCCGCTCGAGGTCGTCGTGCGCAATATCGCCGCCGGCTCGTTGTCCAAGCGCCTCGGCATCGAGGAAGGCACGGTGCTGCCGCGCTCGATCATCGAATTCTACTACAAGGCCGATGCGCTCGACGACCCGATGGTGTCGGAGGAGCACGTCACCGCCTTCGGCTGGGCCAGCCCGCAGGAAATCGACGACATCATGGCCTTGGCCATCCGCGTCAACGACTTCCTTTCCGGCCTGTTCCTCGGCGTCGGCATCCAGCTCGTCGACTTCAAGATCGAATGCGGTCGCTTGTTCGAGGGCGATATGATGCGTATCGTCGTGGCCGACGAGATCTCGCCGGATTCCTGCCGGCTGTGGGATGTCGCGACCCAGGACAAGCTCGACAAGGACCGTTTCCGCCGCGACATGGGCGGCCTGGTCGAGGCATATCAGGAAGTTGCCCGCCGCCTCGGCATCATCAACGAGAACGAGCCGCCGCGCCCGACGGGCCCGGTGCTCGTCGCCTCCTCCGGGCCGCCCAAGGGCCTGAAGCACTGACTACCAGGGCCTGCCGGCAACGGCAGGTCTTTTTCCTAAACGACTGTCTGCCCAGGAGTGTCTATGAAAGCCCGTATCACCGTGACCCTCAAGAACGGCGTCCTCGACCCGCAGGGCAAGGCGATCGAGCACGCGCTTTCCGGGCTGGGCTTCGACGGCGTCGGCCAGGTGCGCCAGGGCAAGGTGTTCGATATCGAGCTCACCGGAACCAACAAGGCCAAAGCCGAGGCCGATCTCAAGGCGATGTGCGACAAGCTTCTGGCGAACACGGTGATTGAGAATTACGCGGTGGAGATCGCCTGACGATGAAATCAGCCGTCGTCCTCCTGCCCGGCCTCAACCGCGACCGCGACATGATTGCGGCGCTGACCAAGATTTCCGGCCATGCGCCGGCGACCGTGTGGCAGACCGACACCGAAATTCCCGATGTCGACCTGATCGCCATCCCCGGCGGCTTTTCCTTCGGCGACTATCTGCGCTGCGGCGCGATCGCGGCGCGCATGCCGGTGATGCGGGCGGTCGCGGAGAAGGCCGCCAAGGGCGTCACCGTCATCGGCGTCTGCAACGGCTTCCAGATCCTGGTCGAGGCGGGGCTGCTGCCCGGCGCCCTGATGCGCAATTCGTCGCTGAAATTCGTCTGCCGGCAAGTGAAGCTTGAGATCGCCAATGCCAACACCATGTTCACTCGCGGCTACCAGCCCGGACAGATCATCCGTTCGCCGGTGGCGCATCATGACGGCAACTATTTTGCCGATCCCGAGACGCTTGCCCGGCTCGAAGGCGAAGGCCAGGTGGTGTTCCGCTATGCCGAAGGTACCAATCCCAACGGCTCGATCAACGACATCGCCGGCATCGTCAACGACAAGGGCAACGTGCTGGGCCTGATGCCGCATCCAGAGAACCTGATCGAGGCGGCGCATGGCGGCAATGACGGCCGGGCGCTGTTCGAAAGCGCGCTCGGCATCGCCGCTTGATCCTTGAAAATTCCCAGAACGCGGGGGCGGACTGACCATGGGACTGACGATTGCTCGCCTTGCTCTCCTGGCCGCCGCCGGGCTTGCCTTGGCCTCCTGCCAATCCACCCCCAAGGCCACACCGGTGCCGTCGGGCAAGAGCGCCTCGCTGCTGGCGATGGAGCAGGTCGCCATCTCGGCGCATAAATGCTGGATCGCCAGCAAGGACCCGGCGTTCAAGGCCTACCAGATGGCCAATGAGCTCAATTCCTACAGCGGCACCCCGCGCTTCCTGCTGGTGCCCACCAAGCATTATGGCGGCAAGCCGCTGCTGGTCGTGCAGGCGCAGGGCAATTCCAGCCGCGTCGATGCTTTCGGACCGCTGATGAATGAGCCGCTCGGCGCGCGCATCAGCGCCGATATCACCCGCTGGCAGGCCGGCAATCCGTCCTGCGCTGCTGCCGCGTGAAATTGCCATGGGCCGGTTTCTGCAGGTCGCGGGACTGGTTATCGGGCTGATTGCGCTCGTCCTGCAATTCGCCATCACGATACCGGCATCGATGGCGGCGGGACGCGGCCTGCTCGGCTCGATCGTCTTCTATTTCAGCTTTTTCACCATCCTGACCAATATCGCGGCGGTGATGGTACATGCCGCGCTGGTCTCGCCGGCCGGCTACGCTTGGTTCCCGGCCTTCGCCGGACCGCGCATGCGGGCTGGCGTCGCGGTCGCCATCACCCTGGTCTTCATCATCTACGCGACCGTGCTGGCGGGGCTATGGCAACCGCAGGGCCTGTTCCTGCTTTGCGACGCCCTGCTCCACTACATCACACCGCTGATCTTCGTGCTGTGGTGGCTCATTGCTGGTGCGGATGGCACGACGCGCTGGCGCGATATCTCCTGGTGGACGATCTATCCGATCGCCTATCTCGCCTATGCGCTGATACGCGCGCCATTCGCCCGCGAAGTGCCCTACCCGTTCCTTGACGTAGCCAAGAACGGCGCGGCCAGCGTCGCCGTTTCGGCTTTGGCCATCACCGCCCTGTTCATCGGATTGAGCGCGCTCGCCGTGCTTGTCGATCACGGCATCGGCCGGTTGCGGGGAAAGCCCGCAACCCGGATTGCATCCAGCCGTCTATAACTCGTCACTCCCAGAACGCCCGGATGCCTTCGCGATGGGCATCGCAGCGCGAGATGCCGATATCCTTGAGCTGGTCGTCCGTCATCTCCATGAGCGCAAGGCGGCCGCGCCGACGCGCCAGCATTCGGTCGATCTGCCTGACGAGGGAACGGAGCACAAGCACCAGGCGGCCGACGAAGCTACGGCGGCCCTGATGATGGGCCCGCGCGGGAAGTGCTGGTTCGACGTAGCGAATTGTCTCGATTGTATCCATTGTCGCTCTGCCTTGTCTGAATTGTACCTCTCGAACCGTTGAATCGGTATGGATTGACTCATCACGCGGTGCAATATAGAAAATTGTCACCATGACAAATTGGCTCCCCGATCTCTCCTCTGGCTCCGGTCCGCTCTATCAGCGTCTTGCTGACAGCATTGAGTCAGATATCGACAGGGGCGTCATCGATGCCGGTGCGAAACTGCCGCCGCAGCGCGACCTCGCCTATGACATCGGTACCACCGTCGGCACCGTCGGCAGGGCCTATCAGCTGCTGCGCGAACGCGGCCTGGTGAGCGGCGAGGTCGGTCGCGGCACCTATGTGCTCGTGCAACACTCGGAAACGCCAAAAACGGATCTCGAGCCCGCCATCCAAGGCACGCGCGCTATCGACGCGCCGGCGGGCAAACTGCGCTTCGACAGCACCGCGGCACCCGATGTCGGTCAGGGTGCCATCATCGCCGAAATTCTGGCGCGAACGGCGCAGGAACATCCGCACGAGATTTCGAGCTACACCAGGGACTTTCCCGAACGCTGGTATGAGGCCGGCAGCCGCTGGCTTAAACGCAATTCCTTCAGCCCCTCGCCGGATTCCATCGTGCCGACGCTTGGCACCCATGCGGCGGTGATGGCGGCGATCGCCGCTCTCACCACACCCGGTGACGCGATCGTCTTCGAGCATCTCACCTATTCGCAGATCTCGCGCAGCACCGGGCTGATCGGACGTCGAACCGCGCTTGTTTCGGCTGACGATGACGGCATCGATCCCGACGATTTCGAGCGCGTCTGCGCGCAGAAACACCCGAAGATGATGTTCCTGATGCCGACGGTGAAGAACCCGACGCTGATCACGCTGTCGGCGGAGCGGCGCCAGGCCATCGCGCGCATCGCGCGTAAATACAATGTCGTGCTGATCGAGGACGATCTCTATGGCAAACTGAGCGACGATCCGACGCCGTTGCTTGCCGAATATGCGCCGGAGCGCACCATTGTCGCCGGCGGCCTGTCGAAGTCGGTCGCGGCGGGCGTGCGCGGCGGCTGGCTTTCCTGTCCGCCCGCCTATCGCCACCGCATCCGCGTGGCGCACAAGATGATGACCGGCGGCCTGCCCTTCCTGCTTGCGGAGGTCGGAACGAGGCTGGTGATGTCAGGCCATGCCGGCGAGATCCGCAAGCGCTGCATTGCCGAGTTCCAGGCGCGTCTGCATTTGGTACGCGAGACTCTGGCCGGGTTTGACTTCAGGATAAGGGACAATGTGCCCTTCGTCTGGCTCACCTTGCCGGACCCCTGGCTGTCGGGCACCTTCAAGAATGCCTGCCTGGCGCAAGGCGTGCTCATCGACGACGAGGACGAGTTCAAGGCCGGCCGTTCCGAGCAGGTTTTCCACTGCGTCCGCTTCGGCGTCTCACAGCCGCGCCGGCAGAAAGATGTCGCCGACGGCGTCGCGGTCATCCGCCGCCTGCTCGACGAAGGCCGCGCCGGCTACGACAGTTTCTCCTGACCCGTCCGGCGATGTCGGTCGAGCAGCCGCTGGCGCGGCGGTTTTCAGGCGTTTTTCGTCATCCGGTGGGGTGTATCGCGCGAAAGCTTGCGATATGAGGGGGACTCGAAAAATCCCCGCTCCCACGGACAAAAATCGCCGCCCATGACCATTTCCAATTCCGTGCCGATCACCCCGGAACTCGTCGCCGCGCATGGGCTGAAGCCCGACGAATACCAGCGCATCCTTGACCTGGTCGGACGTGAGCCGAGCTTCACCGAGCTCGGCATCTTCTCGGCGATGTGGAACGAGCACTGTTCCTACAAGTCTTCCAAGAAATGGCTGCGCACGCTGCCGACGAGCGGCCCACAGGTCATCCAGGGCCCCGGCGAGAATGCCGGCGTGGTCGACATCGGCGACGGCGACTGCGTCGTCTTCAAGATGGAGAGCCATAACCACCCGTCCTACATCGAACCCTATCAGGGCGCGGCGACCGGCGTAGGCGGCATACTGCGCGACGTCTTCACCATGGGTGCCAGGCCGGTTGCGGCCATGAACGCGCTGCGCTTCGGCGCGCCTGACCATCCCAAAACCCGACATCTTGTCGCCGGCGTGGTTTCCGGCGTCGGCGGCTACGGCAATTCCTTCGGCGTCCCGACCGTCGGCGGCGAGGTCAATTTCGACCCGCGCTACAATGGCAACATCCTGGTCAACGCGTTCGCGGCGGGCCTTGCCAAGACCGACGCCATCTTCCTGTCTGAAGCCAAGGGCGTCGGCCTGCCGGTCGTCTATCTCGGCGCCAAGACCGGGCGCGACGGCGTCGGCGGCGCCACGATGGCCTCGGCCGAATTCGATGACAAGATCGAGGAAAAGCGGCCGACCGTGCAGGTCGGCGATCCCTTCACCGAAAAATGCCTGCTGGAAGCCTGCCTCGAGCTGATGGCCTCGGGCGCCGTCATCGCCATCCAGGACATGGGCGCCGCCGGCCTCACCTGCTCGGCCGTCGAGATGGGTGCCAAGGGCGACCTCGGCATCGAGCTCGACCTCGACAAGGTGCCGGTGCGCGAGGAGCGCATGAGCGCCTACGAGATGATGCTGTCGGAAAGCCAGGAGCGCATGCTGATGGTGCTGCGCCCCGAAAAGGAAGAGGAAGCCGAGGCGATCTTCCGCAAATGGGGGCTCGACTTTGCCATTGTCGGCAAGACCACCGACGATCTGCGCTTCCGCGTCATCCATCAGGGCGACGAGGTCGCCAACCTGCCGATCAAGGACCTGGGCGACCAGGCGCCGGAATATGATCGCCCCTGGGTCGAGGCAAAGAAGCCCGCGCCGCTCGCGGCGAACGATGCGCCCACGGCAGATGTCGCCGACGCGCTGCTCAAGCTGCTCGGCGGGCCCGACCTCTCCTCGCGTCGCTGGGTGTGGGAGCAGTATGACACACTGATCCAGGGCAACTCGTTGCAGCTTCCCGGCGGCGACGCTGGCGTCGTGCGCGTCGAAGGCCACCCGACCAAGGCGCTGGCCTTCTCCTCCGACGTCACGCCGCGCTACTGCGAGGCCGATCCGTACGAAGGCGGCAAGCAGGCGGTGGCTGAATGCTGGCGCAACCTGACCGCTACCGGCGCCTTGCCGCTCGCCGCCACCGACAACCTCAATTTCGGCAATCCGGAACGGCCCGAAATTATGGGCCAGTTGGTCGGCGCCATTAAGGGCATCGGCGACGCCTGCCGCGCGCTCGGCTTTCCGATCGTCTCCGGCAATGTCTCGCTCTACAACGAAACCAATGGCCGCGGCATCCTGCCGACGCCGACCATTGGCGGCGTTGGGCTCATTTCCGACTGGTCGAAGATGGCGCGCATCGGCTTTGCCGCCGAGGGCCAGATGATCGTGCTGGTCGGCGCCCCGCCGAGCTGGGGCAGCCATCTCGGCCAGTCGGTCTATATGCGCGACATCCATGGCCGTGCCGACGGCCCGCCGCCGCCAGTCGACCTCGACCATGAGAAGCGGGTCGGCGACCATGTGCGCTCGCTGATCGCTTCGGGCATCGTGACCGCCGCCCATGACGTCTCCGACGGCGGCCTGGCGATAGCGCTGGCCGAAATGGCGATGGCCTCCGGCATCGGCGCCACCATTCCCGGCCTCACCGGCACAGACCCGATCCCGGTCTGGTTCGGCGAGGACCAGGGCCGCTATCTGCTGACGCTCGCGATCGACCCGCAAAGCGGCGAATGGGACAGGATCCGCGCAGAGCAGGGCATGCTCGGCATCTTCGCGCCCTGGATCGGCACCACCGGCGGTCGTGAATTGAAGCTGGGTGACGCAGGGCCGATCCCGGTCGCCGAGCTGAAGGCTGCCCATGAAGGCTGGTTCCCGCGCTTCATGGATCAGGCCAGTTGACCAGAAGCATGTCTCCCGAAAGTCTGCAGCGGTTTCGGGAAAAAGACATGCTTGAAATACAAGATCTAAAATATGTCGCATAAATCCGGGATTTTTCGCGACAAACGGCACGGCCAGAATTGGCGTGGGCTCGTTTCGATTTCAGATTCGACGGTCGCAAATGATTGCGCAATCTGGCATCCTTTGGGTCGCAATCATGATTGACCTTAGGAAACGACAATGAGCGACCACCAAGAACACAACCCATTTGATGGCCCTCAGATGCAGGGAATGCATTACGAGCGGGCCGATATGTCAGGCGCCAATTTCGATGGCGTAAACCTCGCAGACGCACGGTTTTACGCTGTTTTGACTAAGGCAAAATTCACCGACACCAATTTAAGCGAAGCGGTTTTTGATGATATCAGCCTTGCAGATGCGCGCTTTAATAACGTCAATCTGTCTGGAGCCGCCATCACGAATGCAAACCTATCGCGGTTGACCTTAAGCGGCGTCACGTTGGCAGATTCAGACATCAAAAATGCCGATTTGACCGGGATGCGGATCAATGGCGTTCTCGTAACCGATCTATTCCTGGCCTATGAAAAGGCGAAAACCTGAAGGCCATTTGCTTCCGAGACAATGCACAACGTCGCAGAAAGAGCGCTGGCGGCTTGTGTTCCTGGACGTTTTAGGACGGTCTGCCTTTTTTATGCGACATGATTTAACCGCCAGGGCGCTGGTTGCAGTCGTCTTCTGGCCGTCCCTGTTCTTCTTCTGGTTTCTCGGACCGTTCGTCCTTTTCCTGCTGTCGACGACCTCGAGCGAGGTCTGCCCACGGCTGGAAACCGGCGCGGAATTCCTTGCCGCGGCCAACGCCTCGCTGCCGATGCTCATCGTGCAGAACCTGATCTATGCGGTTCCGATCGTCTGTCTGGTGCTGTGGAACCGGCTTTCTCCGGAGCCCGCGCGGGCAAGGCGCATCGCGACCTGCATCAAGCTCTTCGCTGTCGCCGCGGTGATCGGGGCGATCTGGGAATACGGCTCGTCTTTGACCTGCGACGGCTACGGCCAGGCCTTCTTCTCAACCGCATGGCAGATGACGAGCTATCTTCCCATCGTCAGCCTGCTGATCAACATCCCGCTCTACGTGCTGGTCTTCAGCCTCGGCCGCGCCTATTCAACGCGCGATGACATCACCGAAGACGGCGTTGTTCATTCCAGGCAGGATAACCCTTAATGCATGTCGCCCAGAAGTGCGTAGCGGTTCTGGGACAACGACATCATCAAAACTATGACCTACAGCGCGTCGCCTGAATCCGTGTCGGCGCGACGCGCTTTAGGTCTCCGTCGCTGACGGAACGGCTTCAATCCGGGCTGGAAAGGCTTTAGGCTCGTCCGAGTCACACGATACATGCCCGCTTGAAACAGGATTTTGCCATGGCAATGGATGCCCACGACATCGAAAAACTGATCAAGGACGGCATTCCGGACGCCAGGGTGACGATCCGCGATCTGGCAGGCGACGGCGACCACTATGCGGCCGAAGTGGTGGCGGAAAGTTTTCGGGGCAAGAGCCGTGTCCAGCAGCACCAGATGGTCTATGACGCGCTGAAGGGCAATATGGGCGGCGTGCTGCACGCGCTGGCGCTGCAGACCAGCGTTCCGGACTAATGCATGTCGCCCAGAAGTGTGCAGCGGTTCTGGGACAACGACATGCATCAAAACAAAAACTTAAAGCGCGTCGCCTGAATCCGTTTCAGCGCGACGCGCTTTAAGACCTGCCGCCACCCAGGCTTGGCCCAACTCGGCCCATCCCTTGCGCCATTCCGAAGCCGGCGCGGCTAATGTCTTGTTTCAGCCAACCTATGGGTTTATTTGAAGGACATGCTTCGAGCCTGACTCCCACAGGCGTGAAAGGACCGTCCATGACTGGCATCAACGACTACATCGACAATGAAGTGAAGAGCAACGACGTCGTGCTTTTCATGAAGGGCACGCCCGGCTTCCCGCAATGCGGGTTCTCCGGCCAGGTGGTGCAGATCCTCGATTACATCGGGGCCGACTACAAAGGCGTGAACGTGCTCGACTCGGCCGAACTGCGCCAGGGCATCAAGGACTACTCCAACTGGCCGACGATCCCGCAGCTCTATGTTAAGGGCGAATTCGTCGGCGGTTGCGACATCGTGCGCGAAATGTTCCAGGCTGGCGAATTGCAGGCCTTCCTGGTCGAAAAGGGCGTGAGCGTCAAAGGCGCCGCCTGATTTAAATTTTGCTCGTCGGCGCGGAGGCAACCCCTCCGGCCGGCAAGCATCCCCCCGGGGCTGCCCCCACCTCGGCAATTTATAAACCCGAATTTCGGGGATGAGACGAACCAGCGCGCCGGTCAGCCGGCGCTTGTTCGTTTGAAAGATCGGACTTTGCCGTGGACAAGCAGGTAGACGCGTCGCAACGGGCAAGCAGCTTGCCTATTCCGCGCTGGGAGTTCATCGCGCTGTGCGCGGCGCTCATGGCGCTCAATTCGCTGGCCATCGACATCATGTTGCCGGCGCTGCAGCAGATCGGCGCTTCGCTCGGCGTCGAAAACGAAAACCACCGCCAATACGTCATCACAGCCTATATTCTCGGCTTCGGCGCCGGGCAGCTTTTCTTCGGCCCGATCTCCGATCGCTTCGGCCGTCGCGCGCCGCTGGTCGCGGGCCTGATCATCTATGTGGCGGCGGTTGCCGCCGCCGCCGTCGCACCCACCTTTGCCATCCTGCTCGCCTGCCGTGTCGTGCAAGGCATCGGCGCCGCCGCGACGCGCGTCATCGCCGTCTCGATCGTGCGCGACACGTTCGATGGTCGCCGCATGGCCGAGGTGATGTCGCTGATCTTCATGGTTTTCATGGCGATCCCGGTCGTCGCTCCCGGCATCGGCCAGTTCATCATGCTGTTCGCCACCTGGCACTGGATCTTCGTCACCATGGCCGTCGGCGCGCTGATCGTATCGGCATGGTCGCTGCTGCGCCTGCCGGAAACGCTGCATCCGGAGTACCGCCGGCAACTGACCGTAAACGCGATCGTCGGCGGCTTCCGCATCGTGCTCACCAACCGCGTCGCGGTTTGCTATGCCTTTGCCAGCACCTTCATCTTCGGCGCGATGTTCGGCTTCATCAATTCGGCGCAGCAGATTTATCTCGATGTCTTCCACGTCGGCGAGCTGTTCCCGCTGATCTTCGCCGGCGTCGCCGGCGTGCTGGCCTTTTCGAACTTCCTCAACGCCAGGCTTGTCGGGCGGATCGGCATGCGCCGCCTGTCGCAAAGCGCACTGCTGCTGTTCCTCGCCATCAGCCTGATATGGCTCGTCGTCTCGCTGGAGATGCAAATGCCGCTCTGGCTGTTCATCACCTTCTTTGCCGGCGCGATGGTGCCGTTCGGCTGCCTCGGCGCGAATTTCAACGCGCTTGCGATGGAGCCGCTCGGCGCGCTTGCCGGCACCGCGTCATCCATCCTCGGCTTCATGCAGACCTTTCTCGGCGGCATTCTCGGCACGCTGATCGGCCAAGCCTATAACGGCACGGTGACACCCTTGGCCGCCGGCTTCTGCAGCGTCTCGGTCGCGGCGCTGATGATGATCCTGGTCGCCGAAGGCGGGCGGCTGTTCCAGCCCCACAACCCGCCCGTCTAAAACAGGGGGCAATACCCAAGCGGTCAGGATTTGCGTTCCTGCGACGCGGCGAAGAGTGGGGCGAGTATGCGCCCCGCGATCGCCTCACCCATGCTGTCGGTGAAAGGCAGAGGCAGAGCCTTTTCAAGAGCTTCAAGCACGGAGGCGACGAAAGCTCTGTTCAAACTGTGGTCTGGTCCCAGCTTGGAAAAGGTAGCGCGGGGCTTGCCGAAAAGCGTACCGTTCCGGCGAAGCGAGAAGCGCAATGTCAAGGACATGCCGCCGGTCCCGCGCGGCGGCTGCCAGCAGGCGTAAATAGCGGCCGACATCTCCGCTATGGAGTTGACCGGATCGCGGCTGCCGCAGGCGCGCTCCTGCGCCCAGGCCTGCCCGCAACCTGCGATGACGGCGGCAGCAAAAATGGCCACTGTACGCCGGAAGGTCATGCGCATTCCCAGACGTTTGCTCGAAGCCATACGCATCCGGCCAGCCTACCACCCCTGCAAGTAGGTCGATCCTAATCGGCCCAGAGCTCGCGGCGCAACTCGTCCCAGCTTTGCTTGTCCGATGCCACAAGAAGACCGCCATCGACATGCGACGGCAGATAGGCGCTTCCGTCGACCCGCGCGACATGCCCGCCTGCCTCCTGATGGATCAGCGCACCGGCCAGATGATCCCAGGGCATCAGCTTGTTGTAGAGCACGAAATGCGCATGGCCGCTGGCCAGCAGCCGGTATTCATGCGCCGCGCAGCGATAGGCGAATTGCGACAGCGTCTTGGTCTGGTTGCGGGCAAGCCGCGACCGCTCGGGCTCCTCGAGAAACTGCCAGGACACGGAGCCGGTCATCTGCGACATGGGCATCGGCGCCGCAACGCGAACCTTCTCCAGCGCGCCATGCGCGTGGCGGATATGGCCGCCAGCGCCCTTGGCGCCAATCAGCCAGTCCTTGCCGACCGGATCATGGATGATGCCAGCGACGGTCTCGCCGTTGACGACAACGGCCGCCATGACGCCAAACAGCGGCACGCCGGAGGCAAAATTGAAGGTGCCGTCGACCGGATCGATGACGAAGGCAAGCGCGGCATCGCCAAGGCCCGATAGCAGCGCCGGATTGTCGGAGCAGGCCTCCTCGCCGACCACCATCGCATCGGGATAACGCTCCCGCAGCCGGGCGGTGATCAGCCTCTCGGCATTCACATCCGCTTCGGTCACGAGATCGGCGGCGGAGGTCTTCTGGCGGACGTCGCCCTCGCCCAGCCGACGAAAGCGCGGCATGATTTCGGCCCTTGCCGCTTCGGCGAGAAGCTCGGCCAGCCAGTCGATCGCCTGGTCGTCAAATCTCATCGGAAATGTGTCCCGGGTTTGCGTCGAGCCCCGCGAAATCGAACAGCTTCCTGTCCAGGAGATGCGAGGGGCGTACATTGGTCATGGCGCGGATCATCGTGTCCTTGCGGCCCGGCATGCGCTTCTCGATGTCTTCGAGCATCGCCTTCATGGCGTTGCGCTGCAGCCCTTCCTGGCTGCCGCAGAGGTCGCACGGAATGATCGGGAACTTCATCGCATTGGCGAATTTTTCGAGATCGGACTCGGCGTTATAGGCGAGCGGCCGCAGCACCATGACGTCGCCTTCGTCGTTGAGCAGCTTCGGCGGCATGGCGGCGAGGCGCCCGCCATGGAACAGGTTCATGAAGAAGGTCTCGAGGATATCCTCGCGGTGATGGCCAAGCACCAGGGCCGAGCACCCCTCCTCCCGCGCGATGCGGTAAAGGTGACCGCGCCGCAGCCGCGAGCAGAGCGAGCAATAGGTGCTGCCCTCCGGCAATTTGTCGGTCACCACCGAATAAGTGTCCTGGTATTCGATGCGGTGCGCGATGCCGTTGGCGTTGAGATAGTCGGGCAGGATGTGTTTCGGAAAATTCGGCTGGCCCTGGTCGAGATTGCAGGCAAGCAGCTCGACCGGCAGCAGCCCACGCCATTTGAGGTCGAGCAACAGGGCCAGCAGGCCGTAGGAATCCTTGCCGCCAGAAAGCGCCACCAGCCAGCGCTCGCCTGGTTTGATCATGGCGAAGTCCTCGATCGCCTGGCGCGTCAGCCGCAAGAGCCGCTTGCGCAGCTTGTTGAACTCGACCGAGGACGGCACGTCGGCAAACAGCGGGTGGAAGCCGCGTTCGGGGTCGCCGATCGGCTCGAGGGATTTGGCGTCGAGCAGTTTGGTGTCTGGTAGCATGTTCATGGCGCTGATGCCCCACGGGTCCGGTTGCCGCCCGGATTAGCGGACATGGCGGGCAAAGAAAAGGCCGCCTCGATGGGCGGCCTTGGTATTGCAGCTGATGATGTCGATCAGCGCGAGTAGAATTCGACGACCAGGTTCGGTTCCATCTGCACGGCGAACGGAACGTCCGCCAGGCCGGGAACGCGACCGAAAGTGGCGGTCATCTTGTTGTGGTCGGCTTCGATGTAGTCCGGCACGTCGCGCTCGGCCAGACCGACCGATTCCAACACGATGACGAGCTGCTTCGACTTCTCGCGCACCTCGATAACGTCGCCCGGCTTACAGCGGTACGAACCGATGTTGACGCGCGTGCCGTTGACGTTGACATGACCGTGGTTGACGAACTGACGGGCGGCAAAAATGGTCGGCACGAACTTGGCGCGGTAGACGACCGCGTCGAGACGCGACTCGAGCAGCCCGATCAGGTTCTCGGAGGTGTCGCCCTTGCGGCGGTTGGCCTCTTCATAGACCTTGCGGAACTGCTTTTCCGAAACGTCGCCATAGTGACCCTTCAGCTTCTGCTTGGCGCGCAGCTGCAGGCCGAAGTCGGAAAGCTTGCCTTTGCGGCGCTGGCCGTGCTGGCCGGGGCCGTATTCACGCTTGTTGACCGGGGACTTCGGGCGGCCCCAGATATTTTCGCCGAGACGGCGGTCGATCTTGTATTTCGCGGATTCGCGCTTGCTCATCGCATTCCCTTTCAAAACAATATACCCGGAACCCCATGGCTCCGGGTGAAGGAAACGCGCCCTCCTCTGGCCTCCGTTTTCGAGACCTGACAGGGTTTTCCACGCAAAGCGACGGAAAACCCACGGGACACGTCAAAAGAAACCACCGGGCGTCGCCACCCGGTGTTGGTGGGCCTGTTAAACAGAGATTTAACCGGTGTCAAGCTTCCGGCTGGCGGCGCAGACTGCAACCCTATACCATTTCAGCGTTGCATGCGGTGCCGAACATATGGCGGCAGTTGTACGCCGGCGGCATCAGAGCGGTAGGCGGTCAGCTTCGGCGCGCGGGCCTGCTCTGGCACTTTGATGAAGGGACTGGAGCAGAGGAGCCCGAATTCCCATGAAGAAGTTCTTCCTTACCCTGACCGGGGCCGCTGTGTTGGCCGGGTCGATGGCCGTCATGACGCCTGAACCGGCTATGGCCAGGCATTGGTACGGCCACAAGCAGGTGTGCCGTGTCGTGGTGAAGAAAAGAGTGGTCTGGCGCCATGGCCATCGCTATGTCGTCCGCTACAAGACCAGGCACTGCTGGTGGCGCCGCTAGTTCGGCTTCACAGCCAGGATTGAAAAAAGGCCCGCGGGTTCGTCCCGCGGGCCTCTTTTCTTCCCGACGTCGTGATCGGGCGGACGCAAATCGCATGGTCAAGCGCTACGTCGACCGCTACCAACATTAATCGGCAGCCTTCTTGCCGGGCAGGCCCTTGCGTTTGGTCTCGGCGAATTCCTCAAGCTGCTTCTCGCTCATCGAGTCATACATTTCGCGCGAGGCGCCTTTGAGTTCGCTTTTCTTGATCTCGCCGCGCTTGGCGGAAAGCGCTGCGCCGGCGGCCTTTTGCTGGGCTTGCGATGTGGCGGGCATGGCGGTTTCTCCTTTGCTGTCAGGAGAAACGTCGCGCTCCGGCGGCAGTTCCAACACTGTCAGTCCGGTACCTAGGTCCGCTCGGGCCCGCCAAGCGGCCGATTTGGCGATTCTCGTCGGCAGCCTTCCCGTGTTCGAGACCCCAGTGTAGGAACGGCGGCATGAAATCGCTGACCGATCCCTCGCAAGCACTCTCCACCGGCCTCGCAAAAATCCGCACCGAATTCCACATACCAGGTGGGTTTCCGCCTGAGGTAGTGGCCGCGGCGCAGGCGGCGGCTAGGCGTGCGCCCGACCAGCATGCCGATCGCACCGCGATGCCCTTCGTCACGCTCGATCCGGCGGCCTCGACCGATCTTGACCAGGCCTTCTCGATCGAGGCCAGTGGCGGCGATCTTTTGCTGCATTATGCCATTGCCGACGTGGCCTGGTTCGTCGAGGACGGCGACGCGGTGGATCTCGAAGCCTGGACAAGGGGCGAGACGCTTTACCTGCCGGACGGCAAGGCCGGGCTCTACCCGCCGGTGCTTGCCGAGGCTGCGGCGAGCTTGTTGCCCGATGGACCGCGTCCGGCAGTCGTCTTCACGGTTCGGGTCGCTGGGGACGGTGCGGTGAAGCTGGACGGCGCGGAGCGGGCAATCATTCAAAGCCGCGCGAAGCTCGCCTATGACAGCGTGCAGGCCTCCGACCTTCCGGCCGGCTTTGCCGAAATGGCGCGGCGCATGGCGATGAACGAAGAACGCCGTGGCGCTTCGCGCGTCGATCCGCCCGAACAGGAGGTTGAAAGGCTCGCCGACGGCACATTCCGGCTTTCGTTCAGGCCGCTGCTGCAATCCGAGCAGGACAATGCCGCACTTTCGCTGGCTGCCAATATGGCGATTGCGGACGCCATGCTGGCGCACCGGACGGGGCTGTTCCGGGTGATGTCGGGGCCGGACGCCTCCAAAGTGCAACGGCTGCGCAACGCGGCGCAGGCGCTCGGCCTGTCCTGGCCGGCCTCCGCCAGCCTGCGCGACTATCAGCGCACGCTTGATCCGGCCGATCCGAAACAGGCGGCGCTGATGCTGGAAATCCGCCGCGCAGGCAACGGCGCGTCCTACCAGCCCTATCAGGAAGGCGTCGTCCCCTGGCACGAGGCGATGGCCGGGACCTATGCCCACGCCACCGCGCCGCTCAGGCGGCTGGCCGACCGCTACGTGGTGCGCTGCGCGCTGGCAATCGCCAATGCCCGGCCCGTGCCGCAGGCCGTCACGGACGCATTCGCCAGATTGCCGAAGGTGATGGGACGCGCGGATGCCCGGGCCTCGCAGATCAACCACGCGGCCATCGACCTGGCCGAGGCTGTCATGCTGAAGGGACGCGAAGGCGAGACGTTCAAGGCCGTCGTCACCGACTTCGTCGATCATGGCGTGCGCGTGCAGCTTGCCGACATGCCTGTCGTCGCCAGCGTGAAGGCCTCCGGGCTCAGGCAAGGCGACGGCCTGAGCCTAAAGCTGGTCGCGGCCGATCCTGACCAACGCAGCATCGTCTTCGAGCCCGCCGTCTAGAGCGTTTCACCGTTTCACGGAAACGGCGAACCGCTCTATCTCTTTGTTTTGACGCAATTCCGGACGGAGGGTTACGGCGAAGGCGCCGAACTTAACCGCTCACACTTTTCCTGGAATTGCTCTAACGCGCCGTCAATCCGAAACCCTGGATCAGCCGCTTCGTGGCAAAATCCACCTTGCCCGAGGTGAAGACGGCAAGATCGGGCTCGCTCTCGCCCAATGTCTCTCCGACTGGTTCGATGAGCGACATGGCGCGCCGTGCGATCGCCTCGGCCGGATCGATCCAGTCGACCGGCCAGGGCGCCGTCTTGCGCATGCGGTTAGCGAGGAACGGGTAATGCGTGCAGGCGAGCACGACGATGTCGGTGCGGTTGCCGTCGCGCTCGATGAAGCAAGGCGTGATTTCCGCGCGCACGGCTTCTTCATCGACGAAGCCCTGGCGCATGTAGATCTCGGCGAGCCCGGCCAGCCGGTCGCTGCCGACCAGGCGCACATGGCATTTCTGCGCCCATTTGCTGATCAGGTCGCGCGTGTATTGGCGCTTCACCGTGCCGGGCGTTGCCAGCACCGATACCAGGCCTGAGCGGGTGCGTTCGGCGGCCGGCTTGATCGCCGGCACGGTGCCGACGAAGAGATGGCCGGGGAATTTTTCGCGCAGCGCATCGATTACCAGTGTCGAGGCGGTGTTGCAGGCAATGACGGATATCGCGGGCTGGAGGCGGTCGAGCAATTTGCCGAACAGCGCGAGTATATGATCCTTGAGCGCCGGCTCCTCCCAGGCGCCGTAAGGAAAAGCCGCGTCGTCGGCGACATAGACGAAGCGGCGATCGGGCATGAGCACGCGCGCCTCGCGCAGCACGGTCAGGCCGCCAACGCCGGAATCGAACATCAGGATCGGGCGTTGGTTTGATCGATCGCTCATTGTCATCCGGTCACCAGAACAATTCCAGGAAAAGTGTGAAACGGTTAGGTTCGGCGCCTTCGCCGTGGCCTCCCGTCCGGAATTGCGTCAAACAAAGAGATAGCGGCCGGTCCGTGATTGGACCGACGGGCGCTTCTATCGCGAATGATCGTGGTCTTGAAGAGGCGAATGCGAGCAGCTTTTGCGCAGTCGCCAACGCTCTGTCATATCCCGCGCTTGCCGAAGCCGGCTTGACGCGGCCTGCCGAAAGGCTGCGGCGCGGCAGGAACGCGGGCGGCTGAAGCGGTGGGAGCGACGGCAGCGGCCGGTGCGACGGTGCGTCCAGCACGCGCCGGTGCCGACAGCGGGCCATCGAAATCGAACATATCCGTCAGTTCATCGATATTGCTGCCCGCGACAGGCTTTGCCCACAGGATCGTGCACCAAAGGCCGAATACCGAAAGTCCAAGCAGGTTCAGCCCGCCGGGAATGCTCTCGGGATCGCCGAATTTGACGACCAGCAGCACGCCCGCCTGCAGAAGGGCGTAGACGGCGGAAAGGGCGATGTAGGACCACAGGATCCAGCGGCGCCCGTTGGCGTCGCGGGTGCGGCGCGAGGCGATGTTGCCGCGCAGCGCGACAAAGATGAGCGAAGCGACGAGGACCGCACCCGCCATGCCCTGCCGCGACGGACCAGGCGCCGAATTGATCAGCCCTTCGAAACCGATCGTGCCGACAATGCAGATAACGATCACCACGGTTTCGGCTACGACGAGGCCGAGAGAATAAAGGAAAAAGCGCAAACGACCAATATTGGACGCAAACATGTGCTACCCCCACTATTGCGCCAAGGATGAGGCATAACCGAATAAAATTCGGTTACTTCAAATGCTCACAGCTTACCGATTTTAACTTTCTTCGTCTTTGGCGCGACTTCGCGCGGCGGCAGGCAGCCGTCTCGGATCGTCCCCGGGCGAACCATCGCCGCGCGGCATTGCCGGAGAGAACCGGTCGAGCGACGAGATGATGCCGCGCAGAACCTTGAGCTCGGCCTCGGCGAAGCCCGCACGCGTCAGCACGGCGCGCAGATTGTCGACCATTTTCGGTTTCTTTTCTTCGGGGCGGAAGTAACCGCGCGCTTCCAGCGCGTTTTCCAGATAGGCGAACAGGCTGTGCAACTGCTCCTTGGTCGCCGGAGCCAGCTCCGGCCCGGAGAAGTTGGTCTGGGTCTCGTCGGCGAGGCCGGACTTCATCCATTCATAGGATATGAGCAGCACCGCCTGGGCGATGTTGAGCGAGGAAAAGCCGGGATCGACCGGGAAGGTGACGATCTCGTCGGCGAGCCCGACCTCGTCATTATAGAGGCCGAAGCGCTCGCGGCCGAACAGGATGCCGGTGCGCTCGCCCGCCTCGACGCGCGCCCTCAGCGCCCTGCCCGCTTCCACCGGCCCGCGCACCGGCTTGAAGCCGTCGCGCTCACGCGCGGTCGTGGCGAAGACGAAGTTGAGATCGGCGACCGCCGAGGCGAGATCGTCGAAGACCCTGGTGGCGTCGATGACATGGTCGGCCCGGCTTGCGGCCGCCCGCGCCTTCTCGCTCGGCCAGCCGTCGCGCGGATTGACCAGCCTGAGCTCGGACAAGCCGAAATTCGCCATCGCCCGCGCAACCATGCCGATGTTCTCGCCGAGCTGCGGCTCGACCAGGATGATCGCCGGTCCGGCGGAGGTGGGTTTGGTTGTATCTTCGATCGCTGGCATGGCTGCAGGTAACCGGGGTTTGCGGCGTTTCGGCGTCCCCTGCCACATCCGGCCTGGAAAATGAAGCATTCACATCAGCGGCACCCGTCAGCCAAAGCCACGGATCGCGGTTTGCGCGCTGAAAAAGCCTTTGATATACGCTCCGCATCCCCGGCCGAAACCATGCGGGCAAGGCCGTTCCAGATCCCCCAGCAACGAGGCATTCTTTCCATGGCGAAGATCAAGGTGGCGAACCCGGTCGTCGAGCTCGACGGCGACGAGATGACCCGCATCATCTGGCAGTTCATCAAGGACAAGCTGATCCACCCCTACCTTGACCTGAAGCTGGAATATTACGACCTCGGCATCGAGCACCGCGACGCCACCAATGACCAGGTGACCATCGACTCGGCCAACGCCATCAAGAAATACGGCGTCGGCGTCAAATGCGCCACGATCACGCCCGACGAGCAGCGCGTCGAGGAATTCAAGCTGAAGAAGATGTGGAAGTCGCCCAACGGCACCATCCGCAACATCCTCGGCGGCACCATCTTCCGCGAGCCGATCATCATGAAGAACGTGCCGCGCCTGGTGCCCGGCTGGACCAAGCCGATCATCGTCGGCCGTCATGCCTTCGGCGACCAGTACCGCGCCACCGATTTCCGCTTCCCCGGCAAGGGTAAGCTCTCGATCAAGTTCGTCGGCGAGGACGGCCAGGTGATCGAGCATGATGTCTATGACGCGCCGGGCGCCGGCGTCGCCATGGCCATGTACAATCTGGATGAATCGATCCGCGAGTTCGCCCGCGCCTCGTTGAACTACGGGCTGCTGCGCAACTACCCGGTCTATCTCTCGACCAAGAACACCATCCTCAAGGCCTATGACGGCCGCTTCAAGGACATCTTCCAGGAAGTCTACGAGAAGGAGTTCGAGGCCGAATTCAAGGCAAGAAAACTCTGGTACGAGCACCGCCTCATCGACGACATGGTCGCTTCCAGCCTGAAATGGTCGGGCGGCTATGTCTGGGCCTGCAAGAACTATGACGGCGACGTGCAGTCCGACACGGTGGCTCAAGGGTTTGGCTCGCTCGGCCTGATGACCTCGGTGCTGATGACGCCGGACGGCAAGACGGTGGAAGCGGAAGCCGCGCACGGCACCGTCACCCGCCACTATCGCCAGCACCAGAAGGGCGAGGAAACCTCGACCAATTCGATCGCCTCGATCTTCGCCTGGACGCGGGGGCTGGCCCACCGCGCCAAGCTCGACGACAATGCCGAGCTGAAGCGCTTCGCCGAGACGCTGGAGAAGGTCTGCATCCAGACCGTCGAGAGCGGCTTCATGACCAAGGACCTGTCGCTGCTGATCGGCCCCGACCAGCCCTGGCTCTCCACCGCCGGCTTCCTCGACAAGATCGACGAGAATTTGCAGAAGGCGATGGTATAGCCGGCCATGCGCGATGCCGGCGAAAAGGTTCGCCTTTGCGCCGGCAACAATGCTGATCTCTATCAGGCTATTTTCAAGGCGCATGGGCTGAGCGACCGGAGGAGCGATGCCTTCTGGTCGAGTGACGAGCAGGCGCCTCACTACTATTCCAATGCAACCACTCTGGATGCCGACGCCACAGCAGCCCAGCTCGCGGAAATAGCCAGGCTGGCATCGGTTCTTGCCAGCAGCTTTGCCGTAAAGGACGGTTTCTGCTGCCTCGATCTCCAGCCGCTTGGGTTCCGGCAGCTCTTCGAAGCAAGCTGGATCTGGATGGATTTGGCTCATCCGATTGCACCGCCTCTTAGCTGGGAACGGATCGAGGATGCTTCATGCCTGGAGATGTGGGAGTTCGCTTGGGCGAATGGCGGAAATCCGTCCAACGGCAAGGTTTTCCCCGAAGCGATCCTGAACGACGACGCCGTTGCTATTCTTGGCCGTCGAACAGGCGACGGCTTCAGTGCCGGCTGCATCGCCAATAAGTCGGAGCAGGTGATAGGGTTGTCGAATATCTTCGCAACTGACGGCGGCTCGACATATCGCGATGCCGTGGCGGCCGCCGCCAACGCATTTGCTGGAAGTCGCACGCTGGTCGGATATGAGCGTGATGGCGCGCTGGATGAAGCGCTGGCCTGCGGCTTTCAGGCGATCGGCCTGCTGCGCATCTGGCTACGAGGCTTGGTGGAAAGTGAGCCTGGCTGATCAGCCGGGTCTCATGACAAGGAGGAATGACGGATGGCCAAGGCAATCCTCTATGGAGCGGATTACAGCGTCTACGTCCGCATCGCGCGGATGGCTCTCGAGGAAAAAGCCATCGGCTACGAACTGGTGCCACTGGATATCTTCGCCGCCGAGGGCATTCCGGCCTGGTATCTTGAGCACCACCCGTTCGGCCGCATCCCAGCCTTCGAGCATGACGATTTTCGTCTCTTCGAGACCGGTGCCACCGCGCGCTATGTCGACGAGGCCTTCGACGGTCCGGCCCTGCAGCCGGCCGACGCGCGCGGCCGCGCCAGGATGAACCAGATCATCGGCATGCTCGACGCCTATGGCTATCGCGCCATGGTCTGGGACGTTGCCGTGGAGCGGCTGGAAAAGGCGACGCCGGACGAGAATCTGATCGCCGGCGGGCTGAGCCAGGCGCAGACGGTGCTCAAAATGCTGACGTCGCTGAAAGCGAAAGGACCTTGGCTGCTCGGCGATCAGCTGACGCTGGCCGACCTGCATGCAGCACCCATCATCGCCTATTTCGTCAAGGTCGCCGAGGGCCGCAATCTGCTGGCGCGGTTTGCGGATATCCAGGAATGGTATGCGCGGGTGGCTGGACGGCCAAGCTTTGTGCGGACCGAAAAGGTCGCCTAGGTCGAGTGAGTTTGCCTGAAGTCAGCGCTGCCCCGCATTGCCCTGCCGGGCATTTCTCCCCGCAAACGGGGCGAAACAAGCCGGCCGCGATGACAGCGCCTTCTCCCCGTTGAACGGGGAGAAGATGGCGGCAGCCTGATGAGGGGCGGCACTGCCCTCGGTGGAGCCGGCCTAACCAAAGCCCTGCCGTCGGCTTACGCCGCCTCCAGCGCGGCCCTGACCGCGGCGATCGCGTCATTGGCCTTAGACGCGTCGGGACCGCCGGCCTGCGCCATGTCGGGGCGGCCGCCGCCGCCCTGTCCGCCAAGCGCTGCTGATGCGACCCGCACGAGATCCACGGCACTGAAGCGGCTGGTCAGATCGTCGGTGACGCCGACAACCACGCTTGCCTTGTTGTCCTCGCCGGCGCCGACAAAGACGACGACGCCGGACCCAAGCGTCTTCTTGCCGGCATCCGCCAGCGGCTTCAGGTCCTTGGGCGATACGCCCGAGACCGCCTTGCCGAGGAAGCCGACGCCGGCGATGGTCTCGTTCTCGGCCGGCGCTCCGGCAGGCGAGCGGTCGCCAAGCGCCAGCTTCTTGCGCGCTTCGGTAAGCTCCTTTTCGAGCTTCTTGCGCTCCTCGAGCAATGTTTCGACGCGAGCCGGCACATCGGCCGGCGCAATTTTCAGGGTCGCGGCCGCGGCCTTCAGGCGCCTGTCTTGCTCGTCGAGATGCCTGCGCGCCGCCTCGCCCGTCAGCGCCTCGATGCGGCGCACGCCGGCCGCCACCGCGCTGTCCGACAGGATGCGCACCAGGCCGATATCGCCGGTCGACCTCACATGCGTGCCGCCGCACAGCTCGACCGAATAAGGACGATTGGCCTTGGCGCCATGCAGGGCAGTGCCCATCGACACGACGCGGACCTCGTCGCCATATTTTTCGCCGAACAGCGCCATCGCGCCCTCGGCGATGGCATCGTCGACCGACATCAGGCGCGTCGTCACCGGGCTGTTCTGCACGACGATCTCGTTGGCCATGCGCTCGACCTCCTCGAGATCGTCCGCCGAGATCGGCTTGTTGTGCGAGATGTCGAAGCGCAAGCGGTCGGGCGCGACCAGCGAACCCTTCTGCGCGACATGGCTGCCCAGCACCTCGCGCAGCGCCTCGTGGATGAGGTGCGTCGCGGAGTGGTTGGCGCGCAGCTTGGAACGGCGCGCATGATCGACCTTGAGCTCGACGGCGGAACCCGTCTTGACCGTGCCTCTAGCCAACTTGCCAAGGTGCACGAACAAACCGTCGGCTTTCTTCTGCGTGTCGGAAATCTCGATCGAGAAGCCGTCGCCGGAGATCACGCCGGTGTCGCCCATCTGGCCGCCGGACTCGCCATAGAACGGCGTTTGGTTGACGACCACGGCGACAGCGTCGCCAAGGTTCGCGCTGTCGACGGTCTTGCCGTCCTTGACCAGGGCCTGGATGATGCCTTCCGCCTGCTCGGTCTCGTAGCCGAGGAACTCGGTCGCGCCAGTGTTTTCGCGCACCGAGAACCACACCGTCTCGGTCGCCGCCTCGCCAGAACCCGCCCAATGCGCCCGCGCCTCGGTCTTCTGCCGCTCCATCGCGTCGGTGAAGCCGGCGATATCGACCGAGATATTGCGTTGGCGCAGCGCATCCTGCGTCAGGTCGAGCGGGAAGCCATAGGTGTCGTAGAGCTTGAAGGCGGTCTCACCGTCGAGCATGTCGCCGGCATGCAGCGTTTCCGTGGCGTCCGAAAGCAGGCCAAGGCCACGCACCAACGTCTTGCGGAAGCGGGTTTCTTCGAGCTTCAGCGTCTCGGTGATCAGCGCCTCGCCGCGCACGAGCTCTGGATAGGCCTGGCCCATCTCACGCACCAGCGCCGGCACCAGCTGCCACATCAGCGGCTCCTTGGCGCCAAGCAGCTGCGCGTGGCGCATGGCGCGGCGCATGATGCGGCGCAGCACGTAGCCGCGGCCTTCGTTGGAGGGCAGCACGCCGTCGGCCACCAGGAAGGAAGACGAGCGCAGGTGATCCGCGATCACGCGATACGATCCTACATTCTCCTGGTTCGGACCTTGCCCGAGCGCCGAGGACGCCGCATCGATCAGGTGCCTGAACAGGTCGGTCTCGAAGACGCTCTCCACCCCTTGCAGGATGGAGGCCATGCGCTCCAGGCCCATGCCGGTGTCGATCGAGGGACGCGGCAGGTCGATGCGCTCTTCCTTCGACACCTGCTCATACTGCATGAACACCAGGTTCCAGAATTCGAGGAACCGGTCGCCGTCCTCTTCCGGGCTGCCGGGAGGACCGCCCCAGATGTGCTCGCCGCGGTCGATGAAGATTTCCGAGCACGGGCCGCACGGGCCGGTATCGCCCATTGCCCAGAAATTGTCGGAGGTCGGGATGCGGATGATGCGGTCGTCGGAGAAGCCGGCGATCTTCTTCCAGTAACCGGCCGCCTCGTCGTCGGTGTGATAGACGGTGACCAGCAACTTGTCCTTCGGCAAGCCGAATTCCTTGGTGATCAGGTTCCAGGCAAGCTCGATCGCGCGCTCCTTGAAATAGTCGCCGAACGAGAAATTGCCGAGCATCTCGAAGAAGGTCAGGTGGCGCGCGGTGTAGCCGACATTGTCGAGGTCGTTGTGCTTGCCGCCGGCGCGCACGCTCTTCTGCGCAGTCGAGGCACGCGAATAGGGACGCTTCTCCAGGCCGGTGAAGACGTTCTTGAACTGGACCATGCCGGCGTTAGTGAACATCAGCGTCGGATCGTTACGCGGCACCAGCGGGCTGGAGGCGACGATCTCGTGGCCCTCCTTGCGGAAGTAGTCGAGGAATGTCGACCGGATGTCGTTCACGCCACTCATTGCACACTGCCTTTTCGCGAGAACCGCCGGCGCTGCCGGCGGCTGATGGGCTTTCATGTTTCAGAAGATAGATGGGCCTTTTAGCCGTAGCTCTTCACCCTGTCCAGAAAGACGGAGTTGGACCAATCCGCAGGCCGGGCAGGTCTATCCTCGCCCCCAAAACGCAAACCGCCGGCACGAAGGCCGGCGGCTCGGAACGCAGTACTAAAGAACTCGGTTACATAAGCATAACTTAATATACCTGGATTGTGGCCAAACTCCGGCCAACCACTTGGTTTCACGCAATTCCGGACGGAAAACCGCTCAACACTTTTCCTGTAATTGCTCGGCCCTACATGGCGCCAGCTTCGTCCTCGAAACCGTCGTCGCCATTGCCCTCAGAGCCACCATTTTCGAGGAATTTCTCGGCGATCAGTCCGGCATTCTGCCTGAGCGCCAGCTCGATCTCGCGTGCCGTGTCGGGATTGTCGCGCAGGAACAGCTTGGCGTTCTCGCGCCCCTGGCCGAGGCGCTGCGAATTGTAGGAGAACCAGGCGCCCGACTTCTCGACCACGCCGGCTTTGACCCCGAGATCGACGAGCTCGCCGGTCTTCGACACGCCTTCGCCATACATGATGTCGAACTCGACCACCTTGAAGGGGGGGGCCAGCTTGTTCTTGACCACCTTGACGCGGGTCTGGTTGCCGACGACCTCGTCGCGGTCCTTGACCGAACCGATGCGGCGGATATCGAGGCGCACCGAGGCGTAGAATTTCAGCGCATTGCCGCCGGTGGTCGTCTCGGGCGAACCGAACATGACGCCGATCTTCATGCGGATCTGGTTGATGAAGATGACCATGGTGTTGGAGCGCGAGATCGAGGCGGTCAGCTTGCGCAGCGCCTGGCTCATCAGACGCGCCTGAAGACCGGGCAGCGAATCGCCCATCTCGCCTTCGATTTCAGCGCGCGGCGTCAGCGCCGCGACGGAGTCGACGACCAGAACGTCGATGGCGCCGGAGCGCACCAGCGTGTCGCAGATTTCCAGCGCCTGCTCGCCGGTGTCGGGCTGTGAGATCAGGAGGTTCTCCAGGTCGACGCCGAGCTTGCGGGCATAGACCGGATCGAGCGCATGCTCGGCATCGACGAAGGCGCAGATACCGCCCTTCTTCTGGGCTTCCGCAACCGTGTGCAGCGCCAGCGTCGTCTTGCCCGAGCTTTCCGGCCCGTAGATTTCGATGATGCGGCCGCGCGGCAGGCCGCCGACGCCGAGCGCGATGTCGAGGCCGAGCGATCCCGTCGGCACGGTTTCGATCTCGACAACCTGCTCGTTGGCGCCGAGCCGCATGATCGAGCCCTTGCCGAAGGCGCGCTCGATTTGCGACAGCGCCGCATCCAGAGCCTTTGATTTGTCCACTGCCTTATCCTCTACAAGCCGCAAAGTATTCTGAGCCATGATACATCACCCCTTGGTCGTCAATGAAGGCCGGACAATCCGTGATCCCTGTTGGTTTGTACCTTTTTTGTTCTCATTTGGCAAGGGGCTACAACCAACTGAAAAACAATCAATATCTGGATTTGTTCTATTTTTGTCTCATCAGGGCTAGGGTGGAGCAGGGCCACCGGTCCAGAAAAGATTTCGATATCCGCCCGCCCGAATCGCGGCCGCGATTGCCGGGCGATGCGCATAAACCTAGTGTGCGCAGCCGCACGATCAACGAAAGTCACTGATCCCACATGCCGACATCCCCGAATATCCTGGCGCTGGGCGGCGCCCATATCGACCGGCGCGGCCAGGTCTCGGGCGCCTATGTGCCCGCGGCTTCCAACCCCGGCATCATGCGCGAGGATGTCGGCGGCGTAGTTTTCAACGCGCTGCGCAGCGTGGTCAAGCGCGGCGTGTCGGCCTCGCTGATCTCGGTGCGCGGCGGCGACGCTGCGGCGGACACGGTCGCCTCGGCGATCGACGGTGCCGGGATAGTGGACCTCTCGGTCGTCTTTCTCGATCGTACGACGCCAAGCTACACAGCGCTGATCGACGCCGACGGCGAATTGATCGTCGGGCTGGCCGACATGGCGCTTTACGATCTTGCCTTCCCCAAACAGATCCGCCGCGCCAAGGTGCGCGAAGCAATCGCCGCCGCCGACGCGATCCTGTGTGACGCCAACCTGCCGACCGCGGCGCTGGAACGCCTGCTGGCGCTGGCCGGCGGCCGGCCGGTCTTCGCCATCGCCGTGTCGCCGGCCAAGGTCGTTCGGCTGGCGCCGCTGCTTAACGATCTGTCGCTGCTTTTCATGAACCGCCGCGAAGCTGCCGCGCTGGTCGGCGCCGAGCCATCCGGCGAAACCCCTGTCCGTCGGCTCAGGCAGGCCGGCCTGAACGCCGGCGTCGTGACCGCCGGCAGCGCTCCCGTGCTGGGCTTCGACGACACCGGCATGTTCGAAATCGACCCACCGGCGCCGCGCAAGGTCGCCGACGTGACCGGCGCCGGCGACGCGCTGACCGGCGCAACGGTCGCCGCCTTGCTGCGTGGCCTGCCGCTGCGCGCCGCGCTGCGCGAAGGCGTTGCCGCGGCAATGCTCGCCATCGAGAGCCCCGAGGCCGTGCCGTCCTTCACGACGGGCAACTTCACGCAGGCGCTTGCCCTTGTGCCGGAGCCGCGGGAAGTGGCATAGGGCACCAAATAAGCCGGAGCAAACCTCTCGCTCGGAGACAGCCATGACGCCGCAGACCGCCCGCCCCTTCGTCGACATCCATCCGCCCGTGGCGGAAGCGCTTGCCGCCGGCTGGCCCGTGGTGGCGCTGGAAAGCACCATCATCACCCACGGCATGCCCTACCCCGACAATGGCGCGATGGCGGCCAAGGTCGAGCAGATTATCATCGACGGCGGCGCGGTGCCGGCGACGATCGCCGTGGTCGACGGCCGCATCAAGATCGGCCTGTCCGATGGCGAGCGCGAATCGCTCGCCATGACCGGCGATGCCATGAAGCTGTCGCGCGCCGATATCGGCTTTGCCGTCGCGCAAGGCCGGACCGGCGGCACCACGGTGGCCGCCACCATGATCGCCGCGCATATGGCCGGCATAAAAGTGTTCGCCACCGGCGGCATCGGCGGCGTCCACAAGGGCGCCGAGAAAAGCTTCGACATCTCGGCCGACCTCGACGAACTGGCGCGCACGCCGGTCATCGTCGTCTCGGCCGGCGCCAAGGCGATCCTCGACATCGAAAAGACGTTGGAAGTGTTGGAAACGCGCGGTGTGCCGGTGATCGGCCATGGCTGTGAGACGATGCCCGCCTTCTGGTCCAGGCATTCGCCCTTCCGCGCGCCATTGACGTTGCATGCGCCTGAAGACATCGCGCATTTCTACCGCACGCGCCAGGCGCTGGGCTTGGGCGGCGGCATCCTGGTCGCCAACCCGGTGCCGCAGAATGACGAAATTCCGGCCGCGGAGATGGACTTCTATATCCAGGCCGCGCAGAAAGCGGCCGAGGCACAGAACGTCAGCGGCAAGGCGGTTACGCCGTTCCTGCTGTCGAAGATCCTGGAACTCACCGGCGGCCGCAGCTTGAAGACCAACATCGCGCTGGTCGAGAACAACGCGCGGCTGGCGGCGGAGATCGCGAAAGCGTTGTAACAGTCAATCGCGATAGCCGAGTTCCGTCACACCCCCCTCTGGCCTGCCGGCCATCTCCCCCGCAAGGGGGGAGATCAGCAGTTCGGCTGACGGCGCTCTTCCTGTAACGCTGGCGATTGGCGAAAGCGGCGGCGACGTCCAATCTCCCCCCTTGCGGGGGAGATGTCCGGAAGGACAGAGGGGGGTGGGCGGGAACTCGGCGTTTGTAAAAACCGCCTGAACTCAAACGCTACTTCCCCGCTCTTCGCCCCGCCTCATAGGCGCGCCGCGCCCATACCGCCATTTCGTCGGGATCGTCGAAAGCGTCGTCGGGAATGCTCCAATAGGGCATCGCGACCTCCTTGCCGTGCCTTGAGCCCGTATAAGTCCATTGGCTGCAACCCGCGGCCTCGAAGTCGGGCGCGCTTTGCTCGTCTGCCTTCAGCATCAGCTCACCACGCACGACAATCGCGACAATGACGCCATCGCAATAGATGCCCTTGCCGCCAAACAGCTTTCGGATGCTGATCGGGCCCAGGCTGTCGAACAGTTCTTCAAGGCGGGCATTGTCCATGCCGCAATCATCTCACCCGGCATGGGCCTTGTCATCGTTGCAACCAAAAGCATGCTGACAGGTTGAGACCTGCAAACGGAGTTCCCACCATGCCTGTCCTGCTCAAAGGCTCCTGCCGCTGCGGCGCCGTCCGCTTCGAGGTGGAAAGCCACACGCCGGTGCCGTTCATGCTCTGCTACTGCTCCATCTGCCGCAAGCAGCAGGGCGGCGGCGGCTTTGCCATCAATCTCGGCGCCGACTACGAAACGATGAATATCAGGGGCAAGCGCAGCCTCGGCGTCTTTCGCGCCGAGATCGAGGATGACGAGCATCCGCATTGCGAAGTCTCGACCGGCGAGCGCAATTTCTGCAAGAAATGCGGCTCGGCGCTCTGGCTCTACGATCCGACCTGGCCGGACCTTGTCCACCCCTTCGCCTCGGCCATCGACAGCGACCTGCCAAAGCCGCCGGAGAAGGTGCATCTGATGCTGAAATACAAGGCGAACTGGGTCGATCAGGTGATCGGCAAGGACGACAAGGTGTTCGACGTCTATCCCGAGGAATCGATCGCCGACTGGCACAAGCGCACGGGCATGTGGGTGGAGTGATTGTCTTCGCCCCGTTTACGGGGAGAAGATGCCGGAAGGCAGATGAGGGGCGGCGCGAACTTAAGAGAGGCTGGCGCTGCCCCGTCACTTCGTGACACCTTCTCCCCGTGAACGGGGCGAAGGAAAGGTTAGGCCGAAGTGCGCGCCTCGGCCAGGGCCTTCAAATCGGCCGGCTTCAGCTCGACGGACTCGCCGCAGCCGCAGGCCGAGCTCTGGTTCGGGTTCTTGAAGGTGAAGCCGGTGCGCAGCTT
Source organism: Mesorhizobium sp. WSM3224 (assembly GCF_000427725.1). Lineage (GTDB taxonomy): Bacteria > Pseudomonadota > Alphaproteobacteria > Rhizobiales > Rhizobiaceae > Mesorhizobium. The sequence continues at coordinate 230,667 of NZ_ATYO01000005.1, forward strand.
CGTCTGCTCGAAATCCATCTCGGTGCCGAACAGGAAGAGCGCCGCTTCAGGCGCGACATAGACATGCGCGCCATCGCGCTCGATATGGTCGTCCTTGGGGTTGGGTTCGGTCACCAGATCGACCGTATATTCCATGCCGGCGCAGCCGCCCTTCTTGATGCCGAGCCTGATGCCATGCGCGCTGTCGCGCGTGGCGACGATCTCGCGCACGCGGTCGGCGGCCTTATCGGTCATCGTGATGACGGCGAAGCGTCCCATGTCGTTCTCCAATTTCGCGCGGGTTCAAGGCCCGCGGAATGAGTCTGCCCTTAAGATGGTAAAGTTTCACCTAGGGTGCAAGTCAACCTCAATACCACCCAACCGCGACCTGCGCCTCTTCCGACATGCGGTCGGGCGTCCAAGGCGGATCGAAGGTCATGTTGACCTCGACACCGGAAACGCCCTCGACGGCGCCAACGGCGTTCTCGACCCAGCCCGGCATTTCGCCGGCCACCGGGCAGCCCGGCGCGGTCAGCGTCATGTCGATCTTGACCGAGCGGTCGTCCTCGATGTCGATCTTGTAGACGAGGCCAAGCTCATAGATATCGGCCGGGATTTCCGGGTCGTAGACGGTCTTCAGCGCCGAGACGATGTCGTCGGTCAGCCGCGCCAGCTCGTCGGCAGGGATGGCCGAAGCCGAGACGATGCCGTTGCCTGCCGTTTCCGGGCCGGCGGTTTCTGGAGCAGTCTCTGCGGTGGTGCTCACATCATCCATAATCATCACCCGAAGAACTTTCGCGCCTTTTCCAGCGCCTCGGCCAAGGCATCGACCTCGGCCCTGGTATTATACATGCCGAACGATGCCCTGCATGTGGAGGTCACGCCGAAGCGTTTCAACAGCGGCTGGGCGCAATGGGTGCCCGCGCGGACCGCCACGCCTTGCCGGTCGATCACCATCGACACGTCATGGGCATGGATACCCTGCAATTCGAACGAGATGATGGCGCCCTTGCCGGGTGCGTCGCCGAAGATGCGCAGCGAGTTGATGGCACGCAGCCGTTCATGCGCGTAAGCCTTCAGGTCCGCCTCATGCGCGGCGATCCGGTCGCGGCCGACCTTCTCCATATAGTCGAGCGCGGCGCCCAGCCCGATCGCCTGCACGATCGGCGGCGTGCCGGCCTCGAAACGGTGCGGCGGCTCGTTATAGGTGACGATGTCTTCCGTCACCTCCTCGATCATCTCGCCGCCGCCCATGAAGGGCCGCATCTCTTCCAGCATATGCTTCTTGCCGTAGAGCACGCCAATGCCCGACGGACCGTAGACCTTGTGGCCGGTGAAGACGAAGAAATCGCAATCGAGATCCTGCACGTCGATCGGCATGTGCACGGCGCTCTGGCTGCCGTCGACCAGCACCGGAATGCCGCGCGCATGCGCGATGCGCACGATCTCCTTGATCGGCGTCACCGTGCCTAGCGCGTTCGACATCTGGGTGATGGCGACAAGCTTGGTGCGGTCGGTCAGGCGCTTCTCGAATTCCTCGATATGGAAGGCGCCGAGATCGTCGACCGGCGCCCAGACCAGCTTGGCGCCCTGGCGCTCGCGGATGAAATGCCACGGCACGATGTTGGAGTGGTGCTCCATGATCGACAGCACGATCTCGTCGCCCTCGCCGATCCGCGGCATGCCCCAGCCATAGGCGACCGTATTGATCGCCGACGTGGTGTTGGAGGTGAAGACGATATTGTCGGTGCTGGACGCATTGAGAAAGCGCTGCACCGACCTCCGCGCGCCCTCATAGGCATCGGTCGCGGCATTCGACAGGAAGTGCAGGCCGCGATGGACGTTGGCGTATTCCTGGGAATAGGCGTGGTGGATCGTGTCGAGCACCACCTGCGGCTTCTGCGCCGAGGCGCCATTGTCGAGATAGACCAGCGGCTTGCCATAGACCTGGCGCGACAGGATCGGAAAATCGCGGCGGATCGCCTCGACGTCATAAGGTGTGGTTTCGATCTTCTGGTCCATTTCGAAGTCCTTGCCGGCCAAAGCCGCGATCCTTCCAACACCCCGCTCGGCGCTGCGCGCCGATCCACCTTCTCCCACAAGGGGAGAAGGAACGCTCTTACCCGTGCGCCAAGAACCAGCCGTCGAGCCGCGCTTCAAGCGCTTCGACCAGCGCCTCGTCATCCAGTTCCTCGATCACTTCGGCAACGAAAGCCTTCACCAGAAGGCCGCGCGCGGTCTTCTCGTCGATGCCGCGCGCCATCAGGTAGAACAGATGGTTGTGGTCGATCTCGGTGACTGTCGCGCCGTGGCCGCAGACGACGTCGTCGGCGAAGATTTCCAGCTCCGGCTTGGTCGAGAACTCGCCGTCGTCCGACAGAAGCAGCGTGTTGCAGGCCATCTTGGCGTTGGTCTTCTGCGCATATTGATGCACGTTGATGCGGCCCTGGAAGACGCCCCGCGCCTTGCCGGTCACCACATTGCGCATCACTTCGGTCGACGTCGTGTGCGGCACGGCATGGTCGAGCACCATGGTGGTGTCGGTATGCGTATCACCGGCCAGAAGGTTGATGCCGCGCAATTTGAAATCGGCGCCTTCGCCCGTCGTCCTGACGACGACCTCCTGGCGAACTAGCCTGCCACCGGCATTCATGACGAACAGCGTGAGCTTCGCATCCTTGCCGATATGCGCCTTGAACTGGGCGAGATGCGTGGCCGTGTCCGGCTGCTCCTGAACGATCAGCCAGGTCACCTCGGCGCCTTCGTCGAGGACCAGTTGGCTGACCGAGCTGACGAGCGCCTCGCCGTCTTCGCTTGCCTCGCCCGTCTGGCGTTCAACGATGATCGCCCTGGCGCCGGCGCCGACACGGGTCAGTAGCCGCACATGCGCCTGGCCGCCGGCCTGCAGGTTCTGCAACTCGACCGGCTTTTCCAGTTGAGTGCCGTCGGCAATATCGACGAAATAGCCGTCGGCGACGAAGGCGGTGTTGAGCGCGCCAATCGCGTCGTCGGCGCCATAGGGGTCGAGCCCGGGCGCCACGCTGCCATCGGTGAGCTTCTCCGACAGGCGCTGCACCGTGACGCCTTCGATCTCCGGCACCTTGGCATTGGAGACGCCGTTGAGCACCGGCAGCACGGCCGACCCTTCAAGAACCGGCGCGAGCGCTTTCACGACGACACCGGCCTCGAAAGCCGGCACCTTAGTCAGCAGTCGGCGCAGGTCCGTATAGTGCCAGGATTCGACGCGGCGCGTCGGCAGGCCGTGCTTGATCGCCTCGATCGCGTCGTCGCGCTTGACCATCACCGCGCCGTCGCCCGGCAACAGCGACAACCGCTCGCCGAAGGCATCGATCAGCGCCGTCTCGGCCAGTGTCCGCTGTGGCTGTGCATGCATGTTCATCGCTCTTGCCTCGACTGCTCCCATCTCACGCGGCTTGCCCGATCACGCCGGCATAGCCGTTGGCCTCGAGATCGAGCGCCAGCGACTTGTCGCCCGACTTGATGACCTGGCCCTTGTAGAGCACATGCACAGAGTCCGGCACGATGTGCTGGAGCAGGCGCTGATAGTGGGTGATGACGACGATGGCGCGGTCCGGCGAGCGCAGCGCGTTGACGCCGTCCGAGACGATCTTCAGCGCGTCGATGTCGAGGCCGGAATCGGTCTCGTCGAGCACGCAGAGCTTTGGCTCCAAAAGCTTCATCTGTAGGATCTCGGCGCGCTTCTTCTCGCCGCCCGAGAAGCCGACATTGAGCGGCCGCTTCAGCATCGCCATGTCCATGTTGAGCGAGGCGGCGGCGTCCTTCACCCGCTTCAGGAATTCCGGGATCTTCAGCGGCTCCTCGCCGCGTGCCTTGCGCTGCTCGTTCATCGCCACTTTCAGGAATTCCATCGTGGCCACGCCCGGTATTTCCATCGGATACTGGAAGGCGAGGAAGATGCCGGCGGTAGCGCGCTCGGCCGGATCCATCTCGAGGATCGACTGGCCATTGTAGAGGATGTCGCCTTCGGTGACCTCATAGTCCTCGCGGCCGGCGAGGATATAGGACAGCGTCGACTTGCCCGAGCCGTTCGGCCCCATGATGGCGGCGACCTCGCCGGCTTTCACCGTCAGGTCCAGGCCGCGGATGATCTCGGTGCCGTCGTCGACGATGCGGGCGTGCAGGTTCTTGATCTCAAGCATTTTCGTTCCGTTCCAAAATTTGTCCGTTCAAATTCAATGCCAGCGCCAGCGCCAGTCGCTGTCGGTCTTGGCTTTGATGAGCGGGATGATTGCGCCGGTCAGGGCAACGACAACAAGCACGACCAGCCACGCGGGCGCGCCAAGGCGGAGCAGACCCACCGAAAGGGCGACCTCGATCAATATCCAGACGACCATGAAAGCCCAGCCTTTCCAGTTGTCCGGCGTGGCGCCATAGCCGACGCGCTTCGGCCTGAACCATTTGTCCGTGGTCATCCAACGCTTCCTTCGAGGCTGATGCCGATCAGCTTCTGCGCCTCGACCGCGAACTCCATCGGCAATTGCTGGATGACATCCTTGACGAAGCCGTTGACGATCAGCGCGATCGCTTCCTCTTCGGGGATGCCGCGCTGCATGACGTAGAACTTCTGGTCCTCGGAGATTTTCGACGTCGTCGCCTCGTGCTCGAACTGTGCGGTCGAGTTCTTGGCTTCCATGTAGGGCACGGTGTGCGCGCCGCACTGGTCGCCGATCAGCAAGCTGTCGCAGTTGGTGAAGTTGCGGGCATTGGCCGCCTTGCGGTGCGCCGAGACCTGGCCGCGATAGGTGTTCTGCGAGAAGCCGGCGGCGATGCCCTTGGAGATGATGCGGCTCGACGTGTTCTTGCCGAGATGGATCATCTTGGTGCCGCTATCGACCTGCTGGTACCCGTTCGACACCGCGATCGAATAGAACTCGCCTTGGGAATCGTCGCCGCGCAGGATGCAGCTCGGATATTTCCAGGTGATCGCCGAACCGGTCTCGACCTGCGTCCACGAGATCTTGGAGCGGTCGCCGCGGCAATCGCCGCGCTTGGTGACGAAATTGTAGATGCCGCCCTTGCCCTGGGCATCGCCGGGGTACCAGTTCTGGACCGTCGAATACTTGATCTCGGCATCGTCGAGCGCGATCAGCTCGACCACCGCCGCGTGAAGCTGGTTCTCGTCGCGCTGCGGCGCCGTGCAACCTTCGAGATAGGAGACATAGGAACCCTCCTCGGCGATGATCAGCGTGCGTTCGAACTGGCCGGTGTTCTTCTCGTTGATGCGGAAATAGGTCGACAGCTCCATCGGGCAGCGAACGCCCTTCGGCACGAAGACGAACGAGCCGTCGGTGAACACGGCCGAATTCAGCGTCGCGTAGAAATTGTCCGAGGTCGGCACGACCGAGCCCAGATATTTCTTCACCAGTTCGGGATGCTCGCGGATCGCTTCCGAGATCGAGCAGAAAATGACGCCGGCCTGCGCCAATTCCTTCTTGAAGGTGGTGACCACCGAGACGGAATCGAACACCGCGTCGACCGCGACGCGGCCGGACTTGTAGACGTTGTCGCCGACCTCTTCGTCATCCGCCGCCTCGGTCTTCTGCACGCCGGCCAGGATTTCCTGCTCCTTGAGCGGGATGCCGAGCTTCTCGTAGACCTTGAGCAATTCGGGGTCGACTTCGCTCAGCGACTTCGGGCCCGGCGTGCTCTTCGGCGCGGCGTAGTAGTGGATGTCCTGGAAGTTGATCTTCGGATAATGGACGCGCGCCCAGGTCGGCTCCTCCAGCGTCAGCCAGCGCCGATAGGCGCCCAGACGCCATTCCAGCATCCAGTCCGGCTCATCCTTCTTGGCCGAGATGAAGCGAATAATGTCTTCGCTCAGGCCCTTGGGGGCCTTGTCCATCTCGATCTCTGTCTGGAATCCGTATTTATACTGGTCGACGTCGATCTTTCGGACTCGATCGATCGTCTCCTGCACAGCAGGCATAAGCGTTCTCCATCCACGCCGGGGTCAAGGCCCGGCAGTTTTCAAACTATGGCACCGCTGTAATCGCCCTTGGCAGGGCTCGCAACGGAGTAAGTTCCATATAGTGCGTGTCCGCCGGAAATTCACCCGGCCAGGACAAAACGCACGGCTCTACCAGGCCCAGGGCCTGAATTCATCTTCGAGCAACGGAAATCCGAGAGCCGTAAGGCGTCCCGCTCCGATGCTCCACCGCCGTCAGGCGGCTTCTTCCTTGCCCGCGCGGCGGGCGACGATACCCGCCAGCGCTGCCCGGAACGCCTCGATATCCTCGGCGCCGGTCGCGCAACCGATCGAAACGCGCAAGGCGCCAAGGCTGTCGCCATGGCCCATCGCCTTCAGCACATGGCTTGGCCCGACTTTTCCCGACGAGCAGGCCGAGCCCGCCGACAAGGCGACGCGGGCAAGATCGAAAGCGATCTGCGCCGTCTCGGCCTTGACGCCGGGAATAGCGAAGAATGTCGTGTTGGCAAGCCTTGGCGACGCCGCTCCAAAGATTTCCGCGTCGGGCGCGAGGTCGCGCACGATCGCCTCGACCTCGTCGCGTCGGCGCGCCATGGCGTCCATGCCGTCGAGACCGGTCAGCGCGAAACGCGCGGCGGCGCCGAAACCGGCGATCCCGGCAACGTTTTCCGTGCCGGCGCGGTGGCTCTTCTCCTGGCCGCCGCCATTGACCAGCGGACGCGGCATCATCAAATCGGACGCGGCAACGATCGCACCGACGCCTTTCGGCCCGCCGATCTTGTGCGAGGACAGGATCAGATAATCGGCATAAGGAACTGACATATCGAGCGGAATCCGCCCGGCAGCCTGCACGGCGTCGACCACCAGCACCCCGCCGGCGGCCTTGACGATTTCGGCGATGCGCTCGACCGGCTGGACAATTCCGGTCTCATTGTTGGCGGCGTGGATCGCCACCAGCGGCAGGCCGGCGGCCTTGTCATGCGCGGCAAGCGCGGAGGAAAGCGCATCGAGATCGGCGATGCCGTTCCGGTCGACGCCGAGCTTCGTCACCTGCGCCGCCGCAAACCGCCCGCCATTCAGGATGCACGGATGGTCGGCCGCCGAGACATAAAGGTGGCTCATGCGGATGGCGCCGCGCCCCATCTGCCAGTCGGGTCCAAGCAGCGTCGAGGCAGCTTCGGTGGCGCCGGAGGTGAAGACGACGTGCTCGGGCCTGGCGTTGACCAGCCGCGCCACGTCGCGGCGCGCGTCCTCGACCAGCCGGCGCGAGGCGCGCCCCTCGGTGTGGACCGATGACGGGTTGGCGGCATCGAGCGCAGCGACCATCGCCGCCCGCGCTTCCGCAATGAGCGGCGCGCTGGCGTTGTAGTCGAGATAGGCGCGGGTTGCGGCCATTTTCGCTCAGTTCGTCCTTCCGCCGACTATCCCGCGAGGATAGCGCGTTATTTCCTTGAAATTGCAAGGCAAGCCGTCCTATTTACCCGGCTTGCGGCGCGGGCGGCCGGACCATCGGGTTTCGGCCTCCCAGTTTTGAACAATTCTAAACTAGCTTCTAGGAAGACGCTCGCCCGGCGTCAAGGCCGCAGAGGTGTGGGGCCGCAGGAGAGTTGGGGCCAGAACAGTTCCGGGCTAGCGCATTCATATGCCACGTGGAGTATTTTATGCCTGAGGTCATTTTCGCCGGTCCGGCCGGTCGCCTGGAGGGACGTTACCAGCCCTCGAAGGAAAAGAGCGCCCCGATCGCCATCGTGCTGCATCCGCACCCGCAATTCGGCGGCACGATGAACAACAAGATCGTCTACGACCTCTTCTACATGTTCCAGAAGCGCGACTTTACCGTGCTGCGCTTCAATTTCCGCGGCATCGGCCGCAGCCAGGGCGAGTTCGACCACGGCACCGGCGAATTGTCGGATGCGGCCGCCGCGCTCGACTGGGTGCAGTCGCTGCATCCGGATTCCAAGAGCTGCTGGGTGGCCGGCTATTCGTTCGGCTCGTGGATCGGCATGCAGCTTCTGATGCGCCGTCCCGAGATCGAGGGCTTCATCTCGGTCGCGCCACAGCCCAACACCTATGATTTTTCATTCCTGGCGCCCTGCCCGTCATCCGGTCTGATCATCCATGGCGATGCCGACAAGGTGGCGCCGCCCAAGGACGTGCAGGGCCTGGTCGACAAGCTGCACACGCAAAAGGGCATCACCATCACCCAGAAGACATTGCCCGGCGCCAACCACTTCTTCGCCAACGATTCCGAACTGCTCATCCAGGAATGCGCCGATTATCTCGACCGGCGCCTGGCGGGTGAGTTGGCCGATCCGCGACCGAAGCGGCTACGCTAGCGCAAAGGACCGCCTAATCCGCCTTTAGCGGGCCGGCTTGGGCGGCTATAGAAGTCCTGCCTTGCGACGCGTTGGACGGTCCCAGCCGGAATGTCCGCTTGCGCACCGGCAGCCTGGAACTCGTCTGGCCGAAGATGAAACCGAGCCGGGCGAACACCAGCCCCGAAAGTATTGCAAACGCCAGCCCGAGGCCGAAGCCTGCAACCGTGTCGCTTGGATAGTGCGCGCCGACGAAGACTCGTGTCGAAGCGATGCAGGCCGTGACCGCAAGCGCGATATACCAGCGCCGTGGGAACAGCAGCAGCAGGATGCCGAAGATCGCGCCCATCGTCGTGGCATGGCCGGATGGAAAGCCGGCAAAGCGCGCGTCCATGGCGAAGGGATGCAGCGACAGGACGCCGAAACTGTCGAAATAAAGCGGCCGGGCCCGGCCGATGCCGTATTTCAGCAGGTTGACCGCCAGGCCGGACAGGCCGACGGCGCACAGCACCAGGAACGCGAAACACGTCCAGTTATAGACGACCATCCGGCCACGCCGGGACAGGCCGCGCCAATCCGTAAGATTGGCGGCGACGAGGCAGAGCGCCGCCGGAATGAGGTACCAGCCGCCGAGGCCGAATTGCGTGAAGAAATCGGTGAAGCGCACCAAGCCAGGGGACCATTCGCCGCGCATCTCGCCAGCGCTGGCATCGAGGCCCAGGAAGACCGCCACGGTAAGCAGCAACCAGGCCAGCAGCCAGGCGCTCCATAAAATTCTCGGATAGCGCGCCGGGCGCACGGCAAAGCGCCGCATCACGATCGTCATCGTGTCGCGGAAATTGCCGAGCGAGCGGCGATAAAGGGCAAGGGGCGCGGCGGACATGGCTTTAGCGCGCTTATAGGGACATTCGATGTCCGACGCTATTCTTCACGGCGCCACCCGGTAAAGGCCGAGCGAAAGCTTGTCTCCCGACGAATAGTTGATGCCGTCGATCTCGGTCAATCGCTTCGCCGACTTGCCCTGGGCGGCCACCGCATCGGTGAGCTTCTGCTCGTCCTTGATCGGTGCCAGGCCAAGCGCGCAGGACGGATCAGCCAGCAGATGCCGCGCGACACCGTCGACGTCGGTGAGCACGGTGTTGGTGCCGACCAGGAACACCAGGCTCGGCTCCTGGAATCTCGCCGAGGCAAGCACGGTGGTATCGCACAGACGATTGGCGTCGACAGCGGCTCTGACCGCGGGGCTCAGCCAGATCGGTTTCAGCGACGGCGCGATGACGCCGAACAGCAGGCTGAAGGTGATGCCGGCGCCGACCGCGATCGCCGCGATGCGCCCAAGCGGCACCTGCAATTGCCGCGGGAAGGCAAGATAGCCGGTGACCAGAGCGGCGATCGCCGCCGGTATGCTCCACCAGGAGAAGGTCTTTGCCAGATAGAGCGGTGCGCCTATGCATACCACGGCAAGGCCGATCGCCACCACGGCAAGGCCGAAGGCCGTCGCCCACCACAACCATGTCTGCCAGCGCTTGAGCGGCGCGTTAGCCTGCTCCGCCGGCAAGGTGAGCAGCCAGCCGACCAAGAGCGCCATGCCTGGATAGGCCGGCATGACATAATGCGGCAGCTTGGTCGGGATCGCCTCGAAGACCAGCCAGAACGGGATGTACCAGGCCAGGCAGAAGCGCAGGCGCGGATCGTCCCAAAAACGGTTGATCGCCTGCAAGCCGGCGCCGACCGCGATCAGGCCGAACGGCCACATGAACAGCGAATAGGTCAGCATGTAGAAGCCGGGCGGCAGGCCGTGCGATTCCTCGCCTTGCGCCACCTTGTTCAGCATGTCCTTGCCGAGCGCCTCCTGGAAAAAGGCGCCGCCGCTCTTCCACGTGATGAGGAAGAGCCACGGCAACACGATCACCAGCACGATGACGACGCCGCGCGCCAGCTTCATCTTGAGTAGCCAGCGCCAGTCGCGGTCGAAGGCAACAAGTGTCGCGGCCGTAAGCAGCGATAATAGCGGCGAAACGGGACCCTTGATGAGGATGCCGAGCCCCTGGGCGATCCAGAAGATCCATGGCAGATGCCCTGGAACCGGCTCGTTGCGCTTGGCGGCCAGATAAACCTGTGCCAGCGCACCCTGAGCCGCCACGCAACAGGCTAAAAGCATTGCGTCCGTCTTGGCGTCGCGCCCCTCGAAGGCTGTGGCGAAGATCGCCGCCATCATCAGGCCGGCGGCCAGCCCGGCATTGGCGCCGAAGAGTTTCGTGCCCGTCCAGCCGATGCCGACGACGGCGAACGCGATGCCCAGCATGGAGACAAGGCGATAGACCCAGATCGGCGCAGCCGCACCCTCGCCGCTCAGCGCCACGGCCGCGGACTGCAGCCAGTAGATGCCGATCGGCTTCTTGTAGCGCGTGACGTCCTGCAGGCGGATATCGACATAGTCGCCGGTCTCGACCATCTGCTTGGTCGCCTGGACGAAGCGGGATTCGTCACGGTCCACCGGCGGCAGGCTTGCCAGGCCGCTGACGGTCATGACGATGCTGAACAGAAAGAGGAAGAGGTAGTTCCTGTTCATCGCGGGAGCTCGTCCGATCTGAAACTGCGGGATGGCCCCGTCGCGGCGCTTGTCTTTGCGCGGCGCTTCATTACGCCAGCAAAAAGGGTGAAGCAAGGACGGCAGCGTCGCTCGCGATCGGACGCAAAAATGGAAACCACTTTTGCTATCCGCGCATTTGAGTGGCGGGCGATCGAACGCAAAACCGGATTCCACTTTTGCTGATCGCCGGTCTTTTGTTTGGCGGGCAATCGGACGCAAAACCGGAAACCACTTTTGCTGATCGCCCGCGGATGCTAAACGCGCGCCTTCATATCAAGCTTGGCTGAATGCCCAGCGATCTCCAGGAAGAAAAAATGTCCGCCTTCAAATCCGATTTCCTGCGCATCATGAGCGAGCGCGGCTTCATCCACCAGATTTCGGACGAATCCGCCCTCGACCAGCTTTTCGCCAAGGAAACGGTGAGCGCCTATATCGGCTTCGACGCCACCGCCAAGAGCCTGCATGCCGGGTCGCTGATCCAGATCATGATGCTGCACTGGCTGCAGCAGACCGGCCACCGGCCGATTGCGTTGATGGGCGGCGGCACCTCGATGATCGGCGACCCCTCCTTCAAGGACGAGGCGCGCAAGCTGCTGACCCCTAAGGATATCGACGACAATCTCGTCGGCATCCGCCGCAATTTCGCGCCCTATTTGACGTTCGGCAGCGGCCCGGGCGACGCGGTCATGGTCAACAACGCCGACTGGTTGATGGGGATCAACTACGTCAACTTCCTGCGCGATGTCGGCCGGCATTTCTCCGTCAACCGCATGCTCGCCTTCGATTCCGTGAAACTCAGGCTCGACCGCGAGCAGTCGCTGTCGTTCCTCGAATTCAACTACATGATCCTGCAGGCCTACGACTTCGTCGAGCTCTACAAACGCGTCGGCTGCCGGCTGCAGATGGGCGGCTCCGACCAATGGGGCAACATCGTCAACGGCATCGACCTTGGACACCGCATGGAAGGCGTGCAGCTCTTTGCCATGACCACCCCGCTGCTCACCACCTCGTCGGGCGCCAAGATGGGCAAGTCGGCCTCGGGCGCGGTCTGGCTCGATAGCGACATGCTGTCACCCTACGAGTTCTGGCAGTATTGGCGCAACACCGAGGACGCCGATGTCGGGCGCTTCCTGAAGCTTTACACGACCCTGCCCCTGGACGAAGTCGCGCGGCTCGCAAAGCTCGGCGGCTCGGAGATCAATGAGGCGAAGAAAATCCTCGCCACCGAGATCACCGCCATGCTGCACGGCCGCGAGGCGGCCGAGACGGCGAGCGAAACGGCGCGCAAGACCTTCGAGGAAGGCGCGCTCGCCGACACGCTGCCCAGCGTCGAGGTGGCCCGGTCCGAGCTGGAGGCAGGCATCGGCATCCTGGCGCTGTTCGTGAGCGCCGGGCTCGCTGGCTCTAACGGCGAAGCGCGCCGGCATATCCAGGGCGGCGCCGTGCGCATCAACGACCAGCCGCTGACCGACGATCGGCGCGTGGTGGCGCTTGAGGACCTGGCGGAAGGCGTCGTGAAGCTTTCGCTTGGCAAGAAGAAGCACGTGCTGGTGCGGCCGACCTGACCATCTGGCAGGCGCGCGACACTCGGATCACTCGCAATCGCGACAGCTTTCAGGGTTCGCGAACCAGACCTGGCACACTTTACTTTGAAAACGGCGGCCGGACGTCATGCGACCGATCATCCGGCCGGGGGATTCCTAGACTAGGCAGGTATCAGGATGGCGATGCGATGCACCCCGACCTCCTTGCTTGTATTCGTCGCCTCATCGGTCTTGCCCTTGGAGCAGGTGTACATGTCACCCGTCTTGAGCTTGAATTCCTTGTCTGCTTTCTTGATGGTGAATGCGCCGGACGTAATGGTGCATACCATGTCGTTGTCCATCATCATTTGAGGCGCGTGTGCGCCGGGCTGAAAGACCACATCGACAATCGCAATGCTCTTGTAGGCGGCAATGTCGGAATTGCCGGTGCCGACCTCAACCACTCTGACACCGGGCGCAATCTCCTTGCCTTCCTTCGGACCGTATTTCTTGGTCTTTGCAGACGCCGCCAGGGTGAACAAAGGCGATACCACGGCGGCTGTCACACCGAGAGCTATTGCAGACCTGCGATTCATGGTTTTCATCGCACCCTCCTAGATGCTGGTCGCGCACGAAAGTGCATGACCGGCATATATTAGCACAACCGCAGATAAACTGCAGAGGATTCGCAAGCGCAGGGCTGGCGCCGCGCTAACTTCGCCGGAGGATGTCTGCGAGCCTCAGATCGTAGTAGGGCATCATCTGCCGGCGAGGCTCGCAACAGGCCCATGTTTTGGCCGCACGCAACCGGCTTCAACGATACTCGAAGATCGAACGGAATATCCCGGGCGCCACGACGGATAGCGGATTGATGTTGAGCGTCGGCTTGTTTGCGTTGCCGCGCAGCCGGTAGGTGACGCCGATCAGGCCGCGGTCGCGCCCGTTGCCGAGCAGCGGACCGAACAGCGGCAATTCGCCGAAGATGCGGTTCAGCCCGTAGACCGGCATGAAGGTGCCGGTCATGTCCATGTTGTTGTCCGGATCGTAGAGCGTGCCCTGGAAGGTCGTGCCGATGCGCGGGCCGCGCAGCAGGCCGTTCGCCAGTTTCAGATAGCCGGAGCCCTTGTCGATCTCGGCGAAGCCGCGCTCGAACTGCACCCGGGACGTATCGATCTTGCTTTTGACGGCTTCGTTCAGGCTGCGTGTATCGCCGGCCGGCGTGGTCGACACGATCGAGGCCAGCTTGGGCTCGTTGACCACGTAGAAATTGCTGGCATCCACCTGGCCCTTCATCGGCCCGTCGGCGGCGCCGGAAAGCGACAGCGTGATCGCACCGCCTTCCATATGCTCGTAGACGTTGAGGAAACGCAGGATCGCGCCGGCATCGGCCGACTTCACCCTGAGCACGCGGCCGCCTTCGCTGGTGGTGTTGTTGATCGCAATCGCGGCGCCCGAGCTCGCGGCGGCGGTGACGTTGAGCCCGTTCACGCGCGATCCGGCGGCGCTGTACTCGAGCTTGAGATTGGACAGCGCCTCGTCGTGGAAACCGGTCAACGACGCCACATCGGCGCTCACCGAGATCGCGCCACTGCCGGCGCCCTTGGTGGCGGTGTCGACATCGGACGTGAACTGCTTGATCAGCGAGCGGGCGTCGAGCGATGCGCCGCTGACGTCGACGGCGTAGCTCTTGCCGGCGCGCTTGACCGAAACGGCGACGTCGTCGCCTCTGTTCAGCGCAACTTTGCTGAAGCGAGCCGTGGACAATGAGCCGTTGACCAGCGTCACGCTGCCTTCGATCGAAAAGCTTTTTCCGTCGAGATCGAAATCCGTCAATGTGGTGGTGCTGCCGGACTTCGCCATATCGAAGCTGACCTTGGCGGGAATGCCGGCGCCCTTGCTCCATCCTGCCCAGGGAATGTCGAGCCTGGCGTTGGTCAGATCCGCGGAGACCTGCTGGGCGCCCTCGCCGCTCTTGTCGATGGCCACCTTGATGGTTCCCGAGAGCAGGTCCGACAGGCCGGGCATACTGGCGTTGCGCGTCTTGTCGTCGAGAACCAGCTCAATCTTGCGGCTTCGCGCCGGCCCGTCGTTGGCGAGTGGCTCGATCAGGTCGAGCTCTGCCGGAATGCCGTTGAGCTTGGCCTCGGCGGAAATCACCGCCTGCTTTGGCCCGACGGTGATCGAGCCATTGGCCTCGGTCACGGTCTGGTCCTCGAAAGGCTTCGCCAGCGACAGGTCCTGATAGTCGAGCGAGACCAGCCAATCGAGCCTCGATGTATCCATGCCCCTTGTCAGCGGAATGTCCGCCCTGACGTGGCCTGTGACGGTGCCCGACAGGTCTTCCGGCGCCAGCCCGACATGGCGCATGGCATTGATCGGCTCGTAGGAGGCAAGCTCGGCTATCGCCGGAGCCTCCCCGGCGACATCGATCTCAAGCCCGCCGATCACCATCGGCCGGTTAGCGTTCTTGATCGCCAGCGTGCCGCCGCTTGCCGCAACGGTGCGGCCGCTCGGCATATAGACGCTGCCCGAGGAGAGCGCGATGTCGACATCGTTGCCGTGGAACGCAACGACACCGACGGCGTCGCGGATCGGCGGGATGCGCCCGGCGGTATCGAAGCGCGATCCTTCGATCTGGAAGCGGCCGAACACTTCGTCGCCGGCAAGCGGCACGCCGTTGCCCAGGCGGCCCGGCGCGACCTGGAACTGCAGATTGGCGTCCGTCACGGTGCCGCCGAACAGATTGCGCAACACCCAAAGCCGCGCGTTGCGGGCCGAGAACCATGGCCACAATTGCTTGACATGCGTGACCGGCATGTCGTGGACGTTGAGCGATAGCGATATGCCCGGTGGACCATTGTCGATGAAGGCGACCGTGGCCGCGCCCAGCACCTCGCCCGATCCGCCGGACCGGACGCCGATCTGCTCGGCGACGAGCTTGCGGCTTTTCGGCTGATAGACCCCGGCGATGCGGGCCACGAACTGAAGCGCCGGTTCCGGCGATTCCGAAGGCGCCAGCGTCGAGCCGTCGCTGGTGAGATCATAGCGGTAGGCAGCCTCCTCCCCCGAAGCTGTCGGCTTCGGCCCGATCGATCCGGCAAAGTCGAAGCTGGAACGGCCGCTCTTGATCCGCAGCCGGTCGACCGAGATCTTGTTCGAGCCGGCCACCAGCGTGGCATCGGCGTCGACATCGGCCGGCAACAGGCCGCGCTCGTTCAGGTCGAGCACTGAACCGGTGAGCGACAGCGAGACCGCCAGGTGCGACGGGTTGTCGCCCGACGCTTCCGAGCCCGAAAGCTTCAGCGCGATCGAACCCAGTTTGCCGCCCTCGGCCGACGGGGCAGTCTCGGTCGAACCGCTCTCGCTGGAATTGCCGGCGCCGGCGATCTCGAGGTTGGCGTCCAGCGACGCGATCCGCCTTGCCGTGGCATCGCGGATCGCCGAAGCGGTCAAGGTCGCGTGCCGGCCGTCGACATCTGCATCGTAGGAGAACTGCATGCGCCCCGTGCCGGTCTGCGCGACGGTCGCCGAGGCGACGGTCACACGCTTGACCAGCCCGGTATCCGGCAATTCGAACTCGACGTTGCGCAGATCGATCTGGCGCATCGAATCCTCGCGCACGGCATCCAGCGCGTCGTTGACGCTGGCGAACACCGCCGCCGACACTTTCTCCGGGTCGGCAAGGCCATCCTTGTTGCGCAGCGCCGCCGTCCAGTCGCCGCCGCCGGAGGGCATCGCGGCCACCACGATATGGGCATCGGAAAATCTGGCGCTGGTCAGCCGGACGTCGCCGGAAAGCAGCGGCAGCAGGCGCATGCCGAAACGCACGCGCCCGATATCGGCCATCGGCTTGCCGTCAGCCGTCCTGAGGCTGACGTCGCTCACCTGCAAGGCGACGAAGCTCGATCCGTCGAGCGTCAGCCGCGCCGCGCCGACGGTGACGTTGACATCGACACCGGCCAGCTTCTCGATGGCTGTCTCCGCCTCGGTCCTGAGCCGTTCCGTGCCGATGCCCGAGGCGCCGAGGACATAGACGCCCGCCGCGGCCAGAAGCATGAATGCGCAAAGCCCGGCAAACACGCGACCGAGAATGCGGAAACGCCGCCGCACGGCTGCCCGGCCGAGCGGCGGCACGCTGCACGCGGATGGAAGCGTCGCCAGGTCGGTGATCTCGTCACGCCTGAACCTTATCTTCTCGTGCTGCGGGTCTTCCTGATCCAAGCAATCTTCCGTTGTGACGAACTCGTCGTGGACGAATCCCCGCCTCACGTTATATCGATGATTTCCCGCGCGTAACCGCAAACAAGGGCATCGATATGGTTGATCTCGACGTCGGCGACGTTGCGCCGCAATTCGACCTTCCGCGCGACGGCGGCGGCTCCCTTAGCCTTGCCGCCTTCCGGGGCAAGCCTGTTGTACTCTACTTCTATCCGCAGGACGACACCACGAGTTGCACCAACGAGGCGATCGGCTTCTCGCAGTTGAAGCGGGAATTCGAGAAGGCCGGCGCCGTGGTGATCGGGCTGTCGCCCGATAGCGTGAAGAAACACGACAAATTCAAGGCAAAGTACGATCTTACCGTCGATCTCGTCGCCGACGAGGAGCGCCAAGTGATCGAGGCCTATCATTTGTGGGTCGAGAAAACGATGTACGGACGCAAATATATGGGTGTCGAGCGCGCCACCTTCCTGATCGGAAAGGACGGCCGCATCGCCCGCATCTGGCGCCAGGTTCGCGTCAAGGGCCATGCCCAAGAGGTGCTTGAGGCCCTGCGCGCGCTCTGACGCACCGAAGCCGCCTCGCCGCAACCCGTTGCCCGCAATACGGGAATAGGTTGCGCCGGATTGCGGCCGGCAAAACTTTGTTAACCCTAATAATGTGTAGTCAGGCTCGTCGTTGGTCCCGTAACGAAAGCTTGGTCCCCGTGAAACCAACCGGTCAGTCAGCTGTCTTCGGCAGGCGCAAGGAACCGCATACGGTCATCATCGCCCGGGGCAACGAGATAAGACATTTCACCATCCGCCCCTGGCTGGCCGCCTTTATCGGCTCGGCCCTGGCGGCGATAGCCATCGGCTACCTGCTCGCCACTTCCTACCTGGTGCTGCGCGACGACCTGATCGGCGCCACAACGGCCAGGCAGGCACGCATGCAGCAAGCCTACGAGGACCGCATCTCGGGGTTGCGCGCCCAGGTCGACCGCATCACCAGCCGCCAACTTCTCGACCAGCAGCTGATGGAGACCAAGGTCAGCGAGTTGCTGGCAAGGCAGACGCAGCTCAGCGAACGCCACGGACGGCTTGGCCCGATCCTCGAGCGCGCCGAAAACGAGGTCGGCGACGCACCCGCGACTAGCGCGGCGACGCCCAAGCCCGACGAAAATCCAGAGATCACCGGCAGCCTTTCGCAGGCGCCGACCTATTCCGTCGCATCCTTGGGCGCCGGCGACACAAGGCCGTTCTCGCTCTGGTCGACAAGATCCGATCCGCTTGACGGCGAAACGGCCGCCGATCGCGCCGACAAGCTGTTCGTCTCGATCAACGCCGCGCTGAAGGCCATTGAGAGCCAGCAGCTCTCGCGCATCACCACGCTTGCCGACAACGCCTACAAGAATGCCGATGCCATCGCGCAGGCGCTGCAAGCGGCGGGCCTCCCGGTCGACAGCGAACTCGGGAAGAGCGATGTCGGCGGCCCGCTGGTTCCGCTCGATCCCTCGATGGTTTTCGACAGCAAGGTCAAGGAACTGGACGAAGCGCTCGATGCGCTCGACGGGGTCAAGAAGGAAGCGCGCAAGCTGCCGCTCGCCAACCCCGCCCCTGGTCATGCCGTGACCAGCCCATTCGGCGTGCGCACCGACCCGATCCTGGGCAGCGCCGCCTTGCACACGGGAATGGATTTCAGGGCACCGATCGGCATGCCCGCCAAGGTCACGGCCGCCGGCACCGTCACCAGGGCCGGCTGGGCCGGTGGCTACGGCCGCATGATCGAGGTCGACCATGGCAACGGCTTTGCCACACGCTACGGACATTTGAGCGAAATCGATGTGAGCGTTGGCCAGAAGCTGGCCGCCGGCGACATCATCGGCAAGACCGGAAGCAGCGGCCGCTCCACTGGTCCACACCTTCATTACGAAGTGCGCCACGATGGCGAGGCGATCGACCCGCTGCGCTTCCTGACCGTCGGCAAGAAGGTCGCGCAGTACCTTTAGGCCGTAGACTCATTGCAGGTGCGGACAACGACGAGTTTGACGGCGGCAAGGTAGTTTTCGGTCGGCGAACGACCCCATCTATGCCATCGGCCGCGGGATGCTGACGGCCCTTGAAGCGGCCATGTATCCACAATAGGTCAGGCAAGCTGTCGAAGGCGGCTGGTGGATGCACGACGACCAGATATACATCGATGAAGCGATCGCAAGGGACTTGATCTACGATCAGTTTCCTCAATTTCGAGGCGAGGAAGTTGTCGCCTTCGAGTCCACAGGCACCGTCAACGCGATTTTCCGCATCGGTTCGAAATATGCGGTACGTTTTCCTCTGCGGATGATGGATCCCGCCGAATGCACCGGCGTACTGGAGGCGGAGGCGAAAGCCAGCGTCGAATTCAACGAGAATTGCCCCTTCCCAAGCCCACGACCAATCGCCATGGGTCGGCAAAGCTCAACCTATCCATTGCCGTGGCTCGTGCAGACATGGATAGACGGGCAAACTGCCACGCCGTCCCGGCTGAGTACGTCATCCGCTTTCGCGCTCGACCTTGTCCGGCTGATAACTTCCCTTCGCGTGGCAGATCTGAAAGGGCGGACATTCGACGGCCGGGGACGGGGCGGAAATCTGTCCGATCATGACGCCTGGATAGAGGTGTGTTTGTCCAAGAGCGAAGATCTCCTGGAGGTGGATCGTCTTCGAGAGATGTGGAAGGACTTTCGTGAACTGCCATTTCCAGGGCACGAGGTCATGAGCCATAAAGACCTCATTCCGGCGAATCTCTTGGTACGGGACGAGCGCCTGATCGGGGTGCTCGACACTGGCGCTTTCGGTCCTGCCGATCCCTCGCTCGATCTCGTCGTTGGGTGGCATCTACTCGACCGCGACAGCCGGACCGTCTTCCGCGAAACCCTGCATGCCGATGACCTGGAATGGAGACGTGGCGCAGCCTGGGCGTTTCAGCAGGCTATGGGCTTGGTCTGGTACTATAGAACAACGAACCCAACCATGAGCGATCTGGGCCGAAGCACGATTTCACGCCTTCTCGAGAACTACGGCAACTAGGCCGGAATCCACCGATTGTCATGTCTGCTCGTGACGGTTCCTTTTTGGAAGCGACCTTCAGCTCTCTGCCCATCGCGGCACGGGCGTCGTGGCCGCAGGCATGCATTCTGCGTCGTTTGCCGAAGACGGCCGGTCAGGATTTGACATGGATATCCCGCGGGAACTTCGTCAGCGTCTCGTTGCCGGCGTCGGTCACCAAGATGGTCTCGCTGATCTCGATGCCCCAGCCATCCATCCACATGCCCAGGATGGAATGTACGACATTGCCGGGTTGAAGCACCGTCTTGTCGCCAGGTCTCAGGCTGATCGTGTGCTCGCCCCAATCGGGCGGATAGGCAACGCCGATGGAATAGCCGATGCGCGATTCCTTCTTAAGCCCGTGGCGCTGGATGACCTTGCGCCAGGCGGCTTCGACCGCTTCGGCGGTCGTGCCCGGCCGGATCGTATCGAGCACCGCGTCCATGCCTTCGATCACCGCCCTTGCCGTGTCCGCGACACGCGTCGGCGTCTTGCCGAGTTGCATCGTCCTGGCAAGCCCGGCTGCGTAGCGGCGGCAGACGCCGGCAAGCTCGAGCGCAATCGTTTCGTCCTTTCCGAACCGCCGGTCGCTCCACATGATGTGCGGCGCGGAAGCGTTTTCGCCGCCGAGGATCGTCGGCGGCAGCGCCGTGATGTCGCCGGCGAAATCGGGACTGCCCGCGATCTGCGCCGCCTGGATGGCGGCGATCGCATCGCATTCGCGCACACCCGGGGCGATCACTTCGAACGCCCGCGCGACCGCCGCCTCGGCCAGCCTCGATGCCTTGCGCAGATAGGCGATTTCGGGCGTCGACTTGACCGCGCGGATCCAGTTCACGAGGAGATCGGCGTCGTGCCATTTCGCGTTCGGCGACCCGGCGACAAGCCGCGCATGCGCCTTCGGCGAAAAATAATAGGCTTCGAGCTCGATGCCGATATGGCGGGCGCCCCAGCCCTTGGCGACGATCCAGGCCGCGATCCAGTCCATCGGATGCCGATCGGCGCGCTGGACATGGTCCTCCGGGAAGCCCACCACGTTTTCCGGCTTCATCCATGCCGTCAGCAAGCCGCCGGCCGCGTCCATGGCGCGGCCTATCCAGACAGGCTCGGCATCCTCGATCGGGACAAGCACGACCTGCGGCGTATAGAAGGACCAGCCGTCATAGCCGGTGATGTAATGCTGGTTGGCGACGTCGTTGACAATCAGGAGCTCGATGCCGCGCTTAGCCATCTCGGCACGGATTTTTCCGAGCCGCTGCCGGTACTCTTCGCGACCAAAGGGCAGTTCAATCATCTTTTCTCCTCGCCGGATCGATCTGGTCGGGGACGAGCCGCGGCTTCCCCTGCCGCCCACCATTGCGGTGGTTTTGACGGCCGGCAATCGGCCAGGACGGCGCATAGGCAGGGCCTAATGCATGTCGCCCAGAAGTGTGCAGCGGTTCTGGGACAACGACATGCATAAAAATAAAACTCCCGGCCCTCTCCACCGACATGGTCAACTCCTATCTGAAACGAGCCGGCGGTCCGCCTGCCGAATATGGAGAGCGATTGGCTCGCCGCGGTCGTTCGTTGGGCGGCGCATCATAGAATATCACGGCCGGCCCGAACCGCAGTGGTTGGCATCACCTCCTTGGCCTCTCGACAACCACAAATAGCGAGCGATAATCGGCGCACGCCCGGCAACCAAGGCATTCATCGGGCGTTTAACTGCTTCGCTTTAGGATGTTGATAGAAATCAAAAATGGGAGACGAATCGTGGCAAAGACCTCAATTTTCTTGATCCGAATAGCGTTGGCAGTCAGTTGCGTCATCGGCTTGGCTGCGACCGCCACTGCCCTTTTCCCCACCGCCGCCTCGGCCCAGCAGCTGCGGCGATGCGCGAATGAGGGCGGCATATGCCGCTTGCCCTACCCCACGCAAGTGATCTACGGCGCCCGGGGGCGGACCACCGCACGGTTTTTCGACCGTCGGGCCGTGCCCTGCTCGAATCGCCTTTTTGGCGACCCCGCCCCTGGCCGTGAAAAGGCCTGTTACTTCGTCGCGCGCGGTGGCGGCGACTATGGCGATGACGACAACTACGGGGACGACGATTACGGCTCACGCCCGGACCGCGGCGGATGGGCGGTCTGCGCCAGGGAGGGTGAATTCTGCGATTTCCGCGGCCGCGCGATGGTCAGGTACGGCGCACGTGGCCAGTACGCGCAGGATGTTTTCAGGAACGGTGTCAGATGCGGCAACGACGCCTTTGGCGATGACCCTGCTCCGGGCGCTCGCAAACGCTGCTACGTCAGGCAGTAGCCGCGCCTGAACCCGGCGCTCGACAAGGTGGCGGCCCCGGCAAGGGCCGCTGCCGCATTCTGCTTCGGCTTGTCCGGCAGGCTGGTGGGCGATGACGGGCTCGAACCGCCGACATCTTCGGTGTAAACGAAGCGCTCTACCAACTGAGCTAATCGCCCGCTTGAGGGCGGACCTTTAAGCAGTTAGGGCCGCATTCGCAAGGCCAAATGAGCGCCCGGCGCATGCGCCACCAGGCGGATTTCCGCAACCTCGCCGCCGCTGTCAAAAAACCTTCTCCTGATTGCTGTAATGCTTGAATGCCGCGCTTGACACCCGCAGGCGAACCCCTTATCCACCGCCCCAACGACGAACACCTGACACGTGCTCGTCTGTGCGCGGGTGTAGCTCAGTCGGTTAGAGTGCCGGCCTGTCACGCCGGAGGTCGCGGGTTCGAGCCCCGTCACTCGCGCCATCTTTTCAAGGGTTTAGGCCCTTTCCCTCTAAAGAGTTTCAACTTTCATTTCCGGAACGTTTCAACTTTGTATTCGTTTGCGTTCTTGGCCTAGCAATTGCGGCCTTTGCGCCGGTTGCGGCTGGTCCCGCGACCAGTGAACGTACGTCGCAGCTAGGCTTTTGATCCCGGAACCATTCCAATCTTGTCTCGTTCAGCCCACTGGCGAAAAAGACGGGAGATCAAGATGGCTGTGAGATGCCGCATTTCGATCGATGATGCCAGGGATGTCGACGAGCTCGCCTTCCAGGAATTGCCGCGGGTCGGCGAAAGCGTGTCGATGCCGGTCGAAGGATCGAGCAGGGACCTTCGGGTTCTGCGCGTCGTGCATATGCCCGGCAGCGAGCAGGGCGCAACGACCATGCTGGAGCTGACCAGCAGGATACTTTAGCGCGACCCCGGACTCGATCTCGGAAATCACTCGCCCAGTATGACGCCGGACGCAACAATCTGGGCCGTCCGTTGGGTGAGCTTCTCGCGCTTTACAAGAGTTGGCTTTTGATAGGGCTTTTTCATCCCACCGTTCCGGCAGACTGCCTTGCCTCGGACAAGACAATGAAACGCGCGCGCACTCGTTGCGTTCCGAAGGGCGGGTTGATGGCCGAATTTCGACTAGCGCGGACGCGCTCGATGGACTGGTGGCGTGGAATTTGCCGATACCAGGTCTGCCTCAGTGCCTTGCCGTTTGTAGATCAGCCGGACCACCAGTCCGACATATCCAACCTGAAGAATGATCATCGCAAGGATGGACCAGCCGATCGCCTTCCAGACCGAGCCGGTTTCCAGCTCTGCCCAGATCGCCGTGATGAACGACGTCGCGAACATGCCCATCAGAAATTGAGGAAAATACATCGGCATTGGCACCCAAGGCTTTGGCGTTTAGGCGGCCCTTAACTCAACTGGGAAAAGAGCCCGCCGCTCCATTCGCGGAGTGGCGGGGCCCCCAAATTTGCCCCCCGGCTACCGGGGCACAGTCCGCCCCGGCATCGCTGACAGTGCAATTGCGGTGCCAGACACAGTGATCCATTACGGGACACCTATGCGGTCGACGCAAGAGGTCAGCGCCGAATAACATTAACCGTTGCTAATATGCCACCGTGTGGTCGCAAGAGACCGAATTGTAAGGGGTTGCGGCAGGCACACTGTCGGGCGAGATGTTGGGAACGCCGGTGAGACTGCGCGCGAGGCTGGCGACTTCAAGCCTGCGCCAGCAGCGCCTCGACTTCCTTGAGGGTCGGCATTGACGGCGCGGTGCCGGGGCGGGTCACCGAAATGCCGGCGACCGCGCAGGCAAAGCGCACGGCCTCCAGCGGTTCGACGCCCTTTGCCAAGGCGGCGGCGAGGCCGCCATTGAACGCATCGCCCGCCCCCGTGGTCTCGACCACCGGGCCGGCATTGACCGCGCCGACATGCTCGGAACGGCTCTTGGTATGCAGCAGCGCGCCGTTCTCGCCGAGCGTCACGATAACGGCGCCGGCGCCCTTGGCCAGCAGGCTGTCGGCGGCGCGGCGCGCATCGTCGATCGACGACACCTTTATGCCGGTCAGCCCTTCGGCCTCGGTCTCGTTGGGCGTGACATAGTCGCAAAGCGCGTAGATGCTGTCCGGCAGCGTGGCGGCCGGCGCCGGGTTGAGGATAGTCGTCACCCCTGCCCCGCGCGCGATTTCCAGCGCTTTCAGGGCTGCGTCAATCGGCTGTTCGAGCTGGGTGACGAACACGCCGGCGGATCGGATCAGGCGGGCATGCGCCTCGATGTCGGCGGGCGAGATCAGCATCGCGGCGCCCGGGCTGACGATGATGGCGTTGTTGCCGCTGCCTTCCTCGATGAAGATATAGGCCGCGCCCGTATAGCTGTCGGGCGTATCGATCACGGCGCTTTTCACGCCTGCGCCCTTCCAGGTCTGCTTTGCCATGTCGGCGAACGCATCGACGCCGAGCCTGGTCAGGAAAGTGATGTCGGCGCCGAGCTTGCCGGCGGCCACTGCCTGGTTCGAGCCTTTGCCACCCGGGCCAAGCTTGAAGGAATTGCCGAGGATCGTCTCGCCCAGGCGTGGCTGGCGATCGGCGCGATAGGCGGTGTCGGCGACGAACACGCCCAAAATCACGACAGGCTTGCCGTTGGCCATTGTTTCATTCCGCATCCGGCGGCACCACGCCCTTGCGGAAGGCAAAGCAGCCATAGAAGCGGCGCTCGCCGGTCTGGATCACGCAATAGGCCTTCTTGGATCGTTCGTAGAAGGCGTAGCGCTCGATCGAGATCATCGGCCAGGGCTTGCCTTCGGCGGCGTCGACCTCCTTCTGAACCTCCTTCTGCACCGGTGGAATCTCGTTCGGCTTGCCGACGATCTCCATGCGCGCCGCCGCATCGTTGACGAAAGTATCCAGCGGGTAGAGCGACAGCACCGCCTTCACCACGTCCGCGGCCGATGCGTCGATGCGTAAAAGCTTGCCGAGCACCGTCTCCCGAGCCACGGAGTCGGACGGGAAATTGGTGTCGGCGATGATCAGGTCGTCGCCGTGGCCCATCGCCCGCAGCGCCTGGAGCACATCGGCATTGAGAAGCGGATTGATCCCTTTGAGCATGGTTTCCTCTTGGAAGTCTGTGTGCGGTCAGAGACGCTTGCCGGTCCCGGCGTCGAAAAGGTGGACCTGGTCCAGACGGGGCTTGAGCTTCAGCGTGTCACCTGGCTTGAAGTCGTGGCGCTCGCGAAACAGCGCCACCATCTCGCCCTCGCCGAAACGCACGAAAGCCAAGGTCTCGGAGCCGGTCGGCTCAACCACCGAGATCTTGGACTCGACGCCGTCCGGATGGATCTCCAGATGTTCCGGCCGCACGCCATAGACAACGGCCTGGCCTTCCTCGGCAACGGCGCTCGACGGCATCGGGAACGCCGTGCCGGCGATCTCGACCGCCGGCTTCTCGGCCTTCTTCACGGTGCCCTTTAGCAGGTTCATCGACGGCGAGCCGATGAAACCGGCGACGAAAAGGTTCGCCGGGCGATCGAACAGTTCCAGCGGCGCGCCGACCTGCTCGATGCGGCCGTCGCGCATCACGACGATCTTGTCGGCCATGGTCATGGCCTCGATCTGGTCGTGGGTGACGTAGATGGTGGTGGTCTTCAGCCGCTGGTGCAGTTCCTTGATCTCGGTGCGCATCTGCACGCGCAGCTTGGCGTCGAGGTTGGAAAGCGGCTCGTCGAACAGGAACACCTGGGGGTTGCGCACGATGGCGCGGCCCATGGCGACGCGCTGGCGTTGGCCGCCCGAAAGCTGGCGCGGATAGCGCTTGAGATAGGGCGCGAGGTCGAGGATGTCGGCGGCGCGCTTGACCTGCTCGGCGACGACGGCCGGATCGGTGCCGCGCAGCTTCAGCGCGAAAGCCATGTTCTGCTCCACCGTCTTGTGCGGGTAGAGCGCGTAATTCTGGAACACCATGGCGATGTCGCGCTTTGCCGGCGGCAGATTGTTGACGACGCGGTCGCCGATCGAGATCGTGCCGCCGGAAACGGTCTCCAGCCCGGCCACCATCCTCAGCAGCGTGGACTTGCCGCATCCCGACGGGCCGACCAGCACGACGAACTGTCCGTCGGCAATGTCGACGCTGACCTCATGCAGGACCTTGACGGTTCCGAACGCCTTGGCCACACTGCTGATCGCGACTTGAGCCATTGTCTCCCCTTTATCTTTGCGGTGAAGCTAGCCACTGCCAAGGGCAACGGCAAGTCAGTATCTTATAGGTAAAAAGCCTATCTTGTTGACAAGGTAATCGATTACGCGAATAGTGGCGAGGGCCAATCCGACAGCCGTATCTTACCGGGAAATCGGAGCTTCGGCGACGCAGGGTGGGGTCCACGTCCCCGTATGGTCGAGGAGAACCGTGAGACGTTTCGACGTCCGAGAGATTGGCACTTCAAATTCAATCGCTGTTGTTCTGGGAGGAACCTGTAGATGAGAGTCGACCTGTATGAAAAACTGATGCGCGCCGGCGCCAGCCGCCGCGATCTGCTGAAGGGTGCTGCGAGCATGGCCGCGATCGCCGCCGCGTCCGGCGCCGGGCTCGGCGCGCTGACGAGGCCTGCCGCGGCCGCCAGCGAATTGCGCGCCAAGATCCTGCAGATACCCGGCGTCGGCAAGGGGCAGCCGACGGATGCCGACTTCCAGAAGGTCGGCGAGCTCTGTCTCGACGCCACCAAAGCCAATGTCAAGCAAGGCGAGTTCGCCGGCGTAGAGCTCACCTTCATGGGTCTCAACAACCAGAACCTGCACAATGTGCTGTTCCGCGGTTTTCTTAAACCATGGGAGACCTATACCGGCGCCAAGATCAACTGGATCGACCTTGCCCAGGCCGACTACAACCCGCGCCTGCAGCAGGCGATCGCAACGAACACAATCGACTTCGATATCGTCGAGATGGGAGCGCCGTTCGAAGGCGACGTCTGCGGTAAGGGGCTGACTTCCGAGATGCCGGATTGGGTCAGGAAGCAGATCGATATGGACGACCTGGTCGCCTATCTGAAGCCACCGGTCGGCACCTGGAACGGCAAGCAATATCGCGTGACCGTTGACGGCGACACGCACAACTTCAACTACCGCACCGACGTCTTCTCCGACTCCGCGTTGGCAGCAGCCTGGAAAGCCGACAGCGGCGATAAGGCGGGCCTGACGGAGTGGGGCGTGCCGAAAACCTGGCAGCAGGTGCAGGCGGCGACCAAGTTCCTAAAGGGCAAGCAAGTGAAGGGCCAGGACGTCTACGGCTATCTCGACGCGCCCAAACCCTGGGGCGGTTTCGGCTTCTACTTCCTTGGCAGCCGCGCCAGCGCTTATGCCAAGCACCCCGACGACAAGGCCTGGTTGTTCGATCCGGATACGATGAAACCGCGCGTCAACAATCCGGCCTGGGTGCGGGCGATCCAGGACGTCATCGACGCGCTACCTTTCGAGCCGCAAGATCAAATCAACGCCGATCCAAACCAGACCTGTTTCTCCCAATTCCTGGGCGGTACTGGTTCGATGCTGGCTTGGTGGGGAGATGCAGGCTCGAATGCAAAGACCAATGACTCCTCGGTCGTCGGGGACGTCACCGGCTTCTCGATCCTGCCGGGTTCCGACGACGTCTACAATTCCAAGACCGGCAAATGGGAAAAGCTCGCCAGCGGCCCGAACTATGCGCCGAACTGCGCTTATCTCGGCTGGGGCGTCTATGTCATGGCTCGCGTCGACAAGGATGAGAAGAAGAAGAAGGCGGCATGGTCAGCGGCGGCCCATCTTGGCGGCAAGGACCTGTCACTCTGGTGCGCGGCGTATCCGTCGGGCTTCCAGCCCTACCGCAATTCCCATTTCGACATTCCGGAGTGGGTGGCGGCCGGCTACGACGAGGCTTTCATCAGCTCGTATCTCAAGTCGGAAGCCGACAGCTACAACCATCCGAACGCCGCGATTGAGCCGCGCATCCCCGGCATCTTCCAGTATTATTCCGCCGCCGAGGACATCCTGGCCAACACCTTCGCCGGCAAGATGAAGGCGCAGGAAGGCGCCGACGCGATCGCCGCGGCCTGGGAGAAGCTGACCGATCAGATCGGACGCGAGAACCAGATCAAGCTCTACAAAGCCTCGCTCGGCATGTAGGCTAATCAACCAAGTCGCGGCCCGGCGACACCTCGTCGCCGGGCCGCCTGTTTAAGTTGACGCGAAAGAGGCGAGAGGCGTGGCTGAGCAGACTTCGACCGCGAATGCATGGGCGGCAGATCCGGCCGACCTGATCCCGGCCGGCCGCAAGCGCCTGGGATGGGGCCTGCTGGCCCTCGCGACGCTTGGCCTGCTGGCGATCATCGTCGTGCAGATCCTCTACAAGACCGAGATGTCCACGGTCGGCTTCTACACCTGGCGCCCGGTGGTCTACGCCTATATTTTATGGGGCATTGCACTCGGCGCCTGGCAGGTGCTGACGCGCGGCGAGGACGGCCAGCGCGCGCTGTTTCTCTTGCCGGCGCTGCTCTTCACAATCGCCATGGTGATCTTCCCGACGCTGTTCGGCTTCTACATCGCGTTGACCGATTGGAACCTCAGCTCGTTCTCGGGCCGCAAGTTCAACGGCCTCGACAATTTCTGGCAGATGCTTGCTGACCCCTATTACCGCAACGCGCTGTTCAACATGGTGCTCTACGTGCTTGCGGTCTTCGTCGAATATGCCATAGCCTTCGGCCTGGCGCTGCTGCTCAACGCGCAGATCCGGGCCCGCAAATTCTTCCGCGTCGTCTTCCTGCTGCCGTTGATGCTGTCGCCGGTCGCGGTGTCATGGATGATCGGAAAATCGCTGATGGAGTACCGGTTCGGGCCGGCGGCGACGCTGGCGCGGCATCTCGGCTGGGACAATCCCGCCTTCTTCTCCAACCCGATCACCGCGCGCATCTCGATCATGGTGCTCGACGCCTGGACCTTCATTCCGTTCATGATGATCATGTTGCTCGCCGGCCTGCAGGCGATGTCGCGTGAGGTGCTGGAGGCGGCGCGTGTCGACGGCGCGACGACATGGCAGACCTTCTGGCAGGTCATCTTCCCGCTGATGCTGCCGGTGTCGGTGACGGCGGTGATCCTGCGCATCATCTTCAAGCTGAAGCTTGCCGACATCATCATCACGGTGACGTCCGGCGGCCCCGGCGGCGCGACCGATTCCGTGTCGAGCTTCATCTACCGCGAATACCGCGACCGCTCGAATGTCGGCTACGGCACCATGCTGGCCATGGCCTATCTGGTCATCATCATCGTGTTCGTGACCTGGCTCTTGAAGTTCGCCAGTCGCTTCGTTCGCAACGTCAACTGAGCGGCCCTCATGAGCGTCCAGACCACCGACTATACCGTTTCCGAGATCCGCTCGCCGGCGGCCTTCATCACCAGCCGCGTCTTCATCTATGGCGCGCTGGTGTTCTGGGCCTTCATCTGCCTGTTTCCGATCTACTGGACGATCACCACCTCCTTCAAATCGGCGGTCGACGTCACGCAAGGCCACCTCATCCCCTTCGTCGACTTTACGCCGGACTGGAAGGGCTGGCGCTCGCTTGGGCTGTCGCCGGATTCGATCTTCCAGACATCGACCGTCCGCGACGAGTTCCTCAAGCGCTTCATGAATTCGGTCATCACCTCGGTCGGCGCGTCGGGCCTCGCCATCATCATCGGCAGCCTCGCCGCCTACGGCCTCGTTCGCTATCGCTATCACTTCGCCTGGTTCAAGAACGAGGACATTTCCTTCTTCTTCCTGTCGCAGCTGATCCTGCCGCCGGTCGTGCTGGCGCTCCCGTTCCTGGTGCTCTACCGCGAAGTGGCGCTGCTCGACACCCGCATCGGCCTTGTGCTCCTCTACACGCTGATGGTGCTGCCGATCGTCATCTGGATCATGCGCGACCAGTTCAATTCGATCCCGGTCGAATTGGAGGAGGCTGCGCTGGTCGACGGGCTGTCGATCTGGGGCGCCTTCTTCCGCATCGTCATGCCGATCGCGCTGCCCGGCATGGTCGCCGCCTTCATCCTGGCGATGGTGCTGTGCTGGAACGAGTATTTCTTCGCCGCCCTTTTGACATCCACGGACGCCAAGACCATTCCTGTCATGGTGGCGAGCCAGACCGGCTCGCAAGGCATCAACTGGTGGTCGATGGCGGCCTTGGCCACCGCCGCGATCGCGCCACTGGCAATCATCGGCATCGCGCTCGAGCGCTACCTGATCATGGGCATGACGGCCGGTTCGGTGAAATAGGGCGGCGCCTTTCCTTCTCCCCTTGTGGGAGAAGGTGGATCGGCGCGATAGCGCCGAGACGGATGAGGGGTGTTCCAGGGAACACCAGCGTCTCACTCCGCTGGAACACCCCTCATCCGGCCGCTTCGCGGCCACCTTCTCCCACAAGGGGAGAAGGAAGAACCGCGCCTACCGAACCAATATCTCCCGCAAATGGTCGAGGATCATGGCGACGCCGATCTTGCCGAGACCCGCCGAGGCTTCCGCGGCGCTCGCCGTATACCAACCCGTATTGTCGCCAAAACGACCGGCATCGACCGCCTCAGGACATAACGCCAGCATCAGTGAGGTTTCACCCTTGCCGGCGTGGTCGAACGGGTACTTGCCGTTCATCGTGGCCGGCATCAGCGGATGCACTTGCACCCAGTTGAAGACATTCTCGCCCTGGGCGTGGCCGGCGTAGTAATCGGCCATGGTGTTCGAACCCCACCAGCCTTCGCCACGCTCCTTTTCGAGGAAGCGGAAGATCGCCTGCCGGCCAGCGGTCTTGAAGGCGAGATCGGTCGGCATGCCCGCCGCGAAATTCTCGGTCTGGTGGTGGACGATGGCGTGAATGTTGCGGAAGCCGATGCGCAGCAGGCCGTAGAACAATTCCTCCGCGAAAGGCGAAAGCACCGGACCGCCGACCTGCACCGAGCCGCTGCCTTCCGGCGCCGCTACCGCATAGCTTGCCGCGCCGTAGTAGAAGGGCGGCAGGATGACGATGTCCCTCTCCTTCTCGATCAGCTCCACCGTCTTGATCACCGCCAGCGTGTCCATGCCGACCGCCATATGCTCGCCGTGATATTCGAGCACACCGAGCGGCAGCACGACCGGCCAGTTCTCCTCGATCGCCCTGCGGATCTGGTGCGGCAGCATCAGCTCGTAGCGCATCCCCTACTCCATATTGGTGTGCCTGGCGCGCATCGCCTCCGGTGTGGCATTGGTCAGGCGTTTAAGCTTCAGCACCATGATTTCGAACAAAAGAAACAGCGCGCCTTCGAATAGCGAGCCCATCGGCAGCACCGAGGTTCTTGCCGCGCCCTGATCGCTGGCCATGGTCTGCGCCGGGATAAGCAGCGTGAAATCGGCGAGCTTTGTGGCGCTGCTTGCCGGTTCGGCCGTCAAAAGCAGCACCTTCGCGCCGGCCTCGCGGGCAACCCGCATCAAAGTCAGCACGGTGGTGGTTTCGCCCGGCCCTGAACTCACCAGGAAGACATCTCCTTGCCCGAGCGGTGGCGTGGTCATGTCGCCGACGACTGAGACCGGCAGGCCGAGATGGTAGAGCCGCATGGCAAAGCCTTTCACCTGCAGCGCCTCGCGGCCGCAGCCATAGACGGCGACCTTGCCGGCGCTGGCAAGCATCTCGCAGGCGGTGTCGATCCGAGCCTCATCCGTGCGCGCCAGCACCGCGCCGAGCTCGTCCAGCGCCGTCGCGAACATCCCGGATCCCGCTTTGGTCATGACGGCTCACCCTGTCTGCCGATGGATCGCCAGGCTCTATGGATTTGGCGGCGCACCGCCCACGAAAGGCTTGTTTTTGTTCATGCTACCACCGCGAAAATCGCTGTCCAACGAGCCTCGGCACTTTTGCTGGGCCACGAGCATGATAGTGTCATGTCAGACAAATCACTCCGGGACATCGTCAGACATGAAGACACGGCATTTCGACCGCATCGGCAATGGCGGCATCACCTTCACCGAGCTCGGTTTCGGCACCGCGCCGCTCGGCAACCTCTACCGCGCCGTCTCCGACCAGGACGCCAATGCTACCTTGGAAGCAGCATGGACGGCCGGCTGCCGCTATTACGATACCGCGCCGCTCTACGGCCTCGGCCTGTCGGAAACCCGCCTCAACCCTTTCCTGCGCGGCAGGAAGCGCGACGACTATGTGCTGTCGAGCAAGGTTGGCCGCATCATGCGCGTCGCCCCGCCTGACCAGCGCACCGGCATTGGCAAGTTCTTCGACACGCCGTCGCGCCGGGAAGTCTACGACTACAGCTATGACGGCGTCATGCGCTCCTTCGAGGCTTCACTGGAGCGGCTCGGCGTCGACCGCATCGACATCCTCTTCGTCCACGACGTCGACATCTTCACCCATGGCAGCAAGGAAGGCTCGGATGCCCGCATCGAGGAGTTCATGTCGTCCGGCTATTACGGCCTGCTGGCGCTGCGCGACCAGGGCGTGATCAAGGCCTTCGGCGGCGGCATCAATGAGTGGCAGGTCGCCCAGACGCTCGCCGAGCGCGGCGACTTCGACCTTTTCCTGCTCGCCGGACGCTATACGCTGCTCGAGCAGGAAGCGCTTCAATCCTTCCTGCCGCTCTGCCAGAAGCGCGGCATCGGCATCGTGCTGGGCGGTCCCTACAATTCCGGCGTGCTTGCGACCGGACCGAAGCCCGGCGCCTTCTACAATTACAGCGAGGCGCCGAGGGAGATCCTCGATCGCGTGGCGCGCATCGAGGCCGTCTGCAAGCGCCATGGCGTACGTCTGATCGAGGCGGCGCTGCAGTTCCCCCTGCAACATCCGTCGGTGATGTCGGTGATCCCCGGCGGGCAGCGGCCGGCCGAGGTCGAAAGCAACCGTGCGCTGCTCGACACCAAGATACCGGCCGCGCTGTGGGTGGATTTGAAACAAGAAGGCCTGATGCGCGCCGACGCGCCGACGGCCTGAGCCGCCTGCTATCGGCTGCAAAAAAGAAAAGCCGGGCAAGCCCGGCTTTTCTGCTCTTAAAGAAAAAGGTCTTAGTTGACCGCGTCCTTGAGGCCCTTGCCGGCCGAGAACTTCGGCACGGTGCGTGCCGGAATCTTCACTTCTGCGCCGGTCTGCGGATTGCGGCCGGTCGAAGCAGCGCGTTTTGACACGGTGAAATTTCCGAAGCCGACAAGCCGGACATCGCCGCCCTTCTTCAGTTCGCCAGTGATCACGGAGAACACCGCATCGACGGCGGACTGCGCATCAGCCTTCGAAATGCTTGCGGAGTCGGCGACGGCGGACACCAGTTCGTTCTTGTTCATAAAAATTCCCTTCCATGAGAAAACCGGAACCTACGACTCATCCGGCAGGAAACGGACTTTAGAAAGAAGCGTTCCGGAACCCAAGCCGAAAACCGCGGAATTCCGGGCTTTTTTCCATTTTTTCGTGGCTTTTTCACATGAAAAAGCCGGGCTGAAGGCCCGGCTCTCTCTTTGTGCGCTGCAATGTTAGCAAATGCTAATGAGCAAGCGACTTTCCGGCATCGTCGCCGGTGTCGACTGGAGCCGGCACATTGACCGGCTCGACCCACTCGATCGGCTCCGGCATCCTGGTGAGCGCGTGCGCGAGCACCTCGCCGACCCGCGAGACCGGGACGATCTCCATGCCGTTCTTCACATTGTCCGGAATTTCCGCCAGATCCTTGACGTTCTCTTCCGGGATCAGCACCTTCTTGATGCCGCCGCGCAACGCCGCGAGCAGCTTCTCCTTCAGGCCGCCGATCGGCAAGATGCGGCCGCGAAGCGTTATCTCGCCGGTCATCGCCACATCGGCCTTGACCGGGATACCCGTCAGCACCGACACGATGGCCGTGGCCATGGCAGCACCGGCAGACGGGCCATCCTTCGGAGTGGCACCTTCCGGCAAGTGCACGTGGATGTCGCGCTTGTCGAACAGCGGCGGCTCGATGCCGAAATCGATGGCACGCGAGCGGACATAGGACGCCGCCGCCGAGATCGATTCCTTCATCACGTCGCGCAGATTGCCGGTCACCGTCATGCGGCCCTTGCCGGGCATCATGACGCCTTCGACCGTCAGCAGCTCGCCGCCGACTTCCGTCCAGGCAAGACCCGTGACCACGCCGACCTGATCGTCAGCCTCGATCTGGCCGAAGCGGAAGCGCGGCACACCGAGATAATCGGCGAGGTTGTCCGCCGTTATCTTCACCGTCTTCTTCTTCGTCCGCAGGATCTCGGTCACCGCCTTGCGGCCGAGCTTCATCAGCTCGCGCTCCAGGCTGCGCACACCGGCTTCCCGCGTGTAGGTCTGGATGATGCCGCGGATCGCGTCCTCGCCAACCGAGAATTCGTTCGGCTGCAGGGCGTGGTCGCGGACCACCTTGGGCATCAGGTGACGCTTGGCGATCTCGATCTTCTCGTCCTCGGTGTAGCCGGCGATACGGATGATCTCCATGCGGTCCATCAACGGCGCAGGGATGTTCAGCGTGTTCGCCGTCGTCACGAACATCACGCTCGACAGGTCGTATTCGACCTCGAGGTAATGGTCCATGAACGTCGAGTTCTGCTCCGGATCGAGCACCTCGAGCAGGGCCGATGACGGATCGCCGCGGAAGTCCTGGCCCATCTTGTCGATCTCGTCGAGCAGGAAGAGCGGGTTGGACTTCTTGGCCTTCTTCATCGACTGGATGACCTTGCCGGGCATCGAGCCGATATAAGTCCGCCGGTGGCCGCGGATCTCGGCCTCGTCACGCACGCCGCCGAGCGCCATGCGGATGAACTCGCGCCCAGTGGCCTTGGCGATCGACTTGCCGAGCGAGGTCTTGCCGACGCCGGGCGGTCCGACGAGGCACAGGATCGGCCCCTTCAGCTTCTTCTGGCGGCTCTGCACCGCGAGATACTCGACGATGCGCTCCTTGACCTTGTCGAGGCCGAAATGGTCGGTGTCGAGCACGTTCTGGGCAAAGGCCAGGTCCTGCTTGACCTTGGAGTTCTTGCCCCACGGGATCGACAGCAGCCAGTCGAGATAGTTGCGCACCACCGTCGATTCAGCCGACATCGGCGACATCGAACGCAGCTTCTTCAACTCAGCTTCCGCCTTCTCGCGGGCCTCCTTGGAGAGCTTGGTCTTCTTGATGCGCGCCTCGATCTCGGCGGCCTCGTCGCGGCCGTCCTCGCCCTCGCCGAGCTCCTTCTGGATCGCCTTCATCTGCTCGTTGAGGTAGTACTCGCGCTGCGTCTTCTCCATCTGGCGCTTGACACGCGAACGGATGCGCTTTTCCACCTGGAGCACGGAGATTTCGGCTTCCATAAAGCCCATCGCCTTCTCCAGACGCTCCTTGACGGAAAGCGTGGCGAGCATCTCCTGCTTCTCGGGGATCTTGATGGCGAGATGCGAGGCAACCGTATCGGCGAGCTTGGAATAGTCGTCGATCTGGCTGGCGGCACCCACCACTTCGGGCGAGATCTTCTTGTTCAGCTTGACGTAATTCTCGAAGTCGGTGACGACCGAGCGGGCAAGCGCCTCGATCTCGACCTCTTCCTCTCCCGGCTCGGCGAGCGCCGTGGCGCGGGCCTCATGGAAATCGGCGCGATCGGTGAACGAGACGATCTTGGCGCGCGAGGCGCCCTCGACCAGCACCTTCACGGTGCCGTCGGGAAGCTTCAAAAGCTGCAGCACATTGGCGAGCGTGCCGATGTCGAAAATCGCATCGGGCTCAGGATCGTCGTCGGCTGCATTCATCTGGGTGGCAAGCAGGATCTGCTTTTCCTGACCCATAACCTCTTCCAGCGCCTTGATCGACTTTTCACGGCCCACGAAGAGCGGAACGATCATATGCGGGAACACGACGATATCGCGCAGTGGGAGGACTGCGAAAACGCCGTCGCCGGAAGCCTTGGATATCTTGGCCATTGTCCAACCTTTCATGTCGCGGCCGCTTATTTAGCCAACCGCGAATCTTATATTAACGACCGAGCGTCGTTCCGCCTACCACCGTTTGTGACGGGAATTTAACAGCACAGAATTCGGCGCTTCGGCCTTCTGCTGTTAGGTGGATGTGGCCGGGGCAAAGATCAAGAGCTAACACGGTTGCTCGATCCCTTCGATTGCATAACCCACGCCCTCTCACAGCAAAACGGCGCCACGCAGGCGCCGTTCCATGAAAATTGAGGGGTCAAATGCCATTTCAGGCGCTGACATTGCCCTTCTTTTCCTTCTGCTCGGAATAGATATAGAGCGGCCGGGCGTTGCCGGACACCACCTCTTCCGAAATCACCACTTCGCGCACGCCTTCCAGCGCCGGAAGCTCGAACATGGTGTCGAGCAGGATCGCCTCCATGATCGAGCGCAGGCCGCGCGCGCCGGTCTTGCGATCGATGGCGCGCTTGGCGATCGCCGACAGTGCGTTCTCGTGAAACGTCAGGTCGACATTCTCCATCTCGAACAGCCGCTGATACTGCTTGACCAGCGCGTTCTTCGGCTCGGTCAGGATCTGGATGAGCGCCGGCTCGTCGAGATCTTCCAGCGTCGCCAGGACCGGCAGACGACCGACGAATTCCGGGATCAGGCCGAATTTCAACAAATCCTCGGGCTCGACCTGGCGGAACAGGTCGCCGGTGCGGCGATCCTCGGGCGAAGCCACGATCGCGCCGAAGCCGATCGAGGTCTTGCGGCCGCGATCCGAGATGATCTTGTCGAGGCCCGCGAAGGCACCGCCGCAGATGAACAGGATGTTGGCGGTGTCGACCTGCAGGAATTCCTGCTGCGGATGCTTGCGGCCGCCCTGCGGCGGCACCGAGGCGACCGTGCCTTCCATGATCTTGAGCAGCGCCTGCTGCACGCCCTCGCCCGACACGTCGCGGGTTATCGAGGGATTGTCCGACTTACGCGAAATCTTGTCGATTTCGTCGATATAGACGATGCCGCGCTGGGCGCGCTCGACATTGTAGTCGGCCGACTGCAGCAGCTTCAGGATGATGTTCTCGACATCCTCGCCGACATAACCGGCCTCGGTCAGCGTCGTCGCGTCGGCCATGGTGAACGGCACGTCGATGATGCGGGCGAGCGTCTGCGCCAGCAGCGTCTTGCCGCAACCGGTCGGGCCGATCAGAAGGATGTTCGACTTCGCCAGCTCGACGTCATTGTTCTTGCCGGCATGCGCGAGGCGCTTGTAGTGGTTGTGGACGGCGACCGACAGCACGCGCTTGGCGTAAGGCTGGCCGATGACATAGTCGTCGAGGACCTTGAGTATCTCCTGCGGGGTCGGCACGCCCTCGCGCGACTTCACCATCGAGGTCTTGTTCTCCTCGCGGATGATGTCCATGCACAGCTCGACGCATTCGTCGCAGATGAAGACGGTCGGGCCGGCAATCAGCTTGCGGACTTCGTGCTGGCTCTTGCCGCAAAACGAGCAGTAAAGCGTGTTCTTTGAATCACCGCTATTATTGCCGACCTTGCTCATTTTTCTGTCCTTTCACCAACGCCCGCCGGTGGTCTGGCTCGAGTGACGTCTCACCAATCTATCGCGGGAATCCGCCACCGCCAGTGTCCCGGCTCACACAGCGCATTCCGTACGAAACACGAAATCAGAAACGCGGCAATGATTCTCAGCAACCCCACGCAAAGCTAAGCCGTCGAAAATCAACATAGCCTTAACGTAGGCAATCCCAACGCCTGAGGGAACAGCCAAATGTGGCCGAAATGCCGCAAGACACGCCAAAAGCGCGTTATGCCGCCATTTGCCCGTCGACCGCCAGGCTTAGGCGGCCGCTGTCTCGACGGGATCCCGGCTGGAGATCACCTTGTCGATCAGGCCGAAATCCTTGGCTTCGTCCGCGGTCATGAAATGGTCGCGGTCGAGCGTCTTCTCGATCTCGTCATAGCTCTTGCCGGTGTGCTTGACATAAACCTCGTTCAAGCGGCGCTTCAGCTTGATGATGTCCTGCGCATGACGTTCGATGTCCGAAGCCTGGCCCTGGAACCCGCCGGACGGCTGGTGGACCATGATGCGGGCGTTCGGCGTGGCAAAACGCATGTCCTTGTGGCCGGCTGTCAGAAGCAGCGAACCCATCGAGGCGGCCTGGCCGATGCAAAGCGTCGACACGGCCGGCTTGATGAACTGCATGGTGTCGTAGATCGCCATGCCCGAGGTGACGACGCCGCCCGGCGAATTGATATAGAGGTTGATTTCCTTCTTGGGGTTCTCCGCCTCGAGGAACAAAAGCTGTGCACAAACCAGCGTCGCCATCCCGTCCTCGACCGGGCCGGTGATGAAGATGATGCGTTCCTTCAAGAGACGCGAGAAGATGTCATAGGCACGCTCGCCGCGATTGGTCTGCTCGACCACCATCGGAACGAGGTTCATGTAGGTTTCAACGGGGTTCTTCATGGACTACCCTTGTGGAGATGGATTCCGGCACCGTTATATATCAGCAATCGCGCGGAATCGTTCTGGATCGGTTACGACCTAAATAGGATGCCGGCTCACCCTAGCGCAAGGCCGCCTCTCCTAGCCATCTGGTTAACTCGAATCAAGCGCCGCGACCGCGCGATGCACGGGCGGCTTGAACCCGCGACACGGTCTCGGTCCCGGTTGGCCGACCGAAGCCGTCGGCAAGGTAGCAATTCCTTAACCGCGCCGCTTAACGAAAAGCCTTGAAATCGCTGTCCGCCCCCGGACCTTCCGCTACAGTCCTGCGTTGTGAAGGCGTCCTTTTTCAACGGGGGAATGTCATGATCCGCAAAAGCTCCGCATCGCTGGCGGCAGTCGCCATGCTTGCCGCCGTCTCTGAAACCGCCGCCGGCGGCCGCGCGCTCGAATGCTACGAGCCGATCCACAGGCCGGCGCTCTACGACACCGTCTATGAGGATGTGATGGTGAGCCCCGGCGGACAGGTGGTCGATTACGACGCGCCGATCTACGGCACCTACCAAGGCGTGGAGCAGATCGCGCCGTCGCGCGTCACCTATGAGACCGTCCCGGCGGTCACACGCACGATCTACCACACGGTCAGGATCGATGACGGCGGCTATGCCTGGGAATGGCGCGTCATCCATGGCCGCAAGGTGCTGTGCAAGATATGGCGCAAGGCCCGCTACGCGCGCGTCGCGGAAACGGTCGTGGTCCAGCCGGAGCGTGTCCGGCGAGTGATTCTGCCGGCGGAATATGAAGGCGTTGCCCACGAAGTGCTGGTGCTGCCGGAGCAGGTACGCATCCGGGAAATTCCGCCCTCATACGCGACAGTGGCGCGGCGGGTCGTGATACGGGAGGGTTCGACAAGCTGGCGACGGGTGCATATCCCGCGTCATTGCCAGGATTAGAGCAATTCGAGGTGCGAAACGGTTAGGGTCGGCACCCTCGCCTTCCGTCCGCAATTGCGTCAAAAAAAGCCCGGGCCGAATTTCGTCCGGGGGTCGTAGCCGGTGCCGCGCCCCCGGCCGGATGTGTTGCCGGCTTAGGCCAGATCGATGTCGAGAATGGCCATCGAGAAATTATAGTCGCCGTCGTCTTCGTCCTTGAAGACGATGCCGAGGAACTCGTCGCCGACATAGACCTCAGCAGAGTCTTCCTTGCGCGGACGCGCCTTGACCTGCAGCTTGGGATTCTGGAAGACGCGTTTGAAATAAGCGTCCAGCTTTCTGATTTCGTCAGGCTTCAAAAGTCTTCTCCGAAAATTCGGCCTTATTCGTTGGCGCGCTTCTGACACGCCAACAATGGCCATGTAAAGGCAAGCCGGCACAATTGCCTAGGACAAGCCGACCGAACCGGGCGGCCGGATTTCGGCTGTCTTCGACGGCGGCAGAGATCAGATGTCGAAGCTGACCACGTGATCCATGCTCTGGGACGGCAGGAGCTGGTCCATCTGCCGCGAGGGCTGGTCGCAGCCGGTCTCGCCGACGACCCGCGCGGGTACGCCGGCGACCGTCTTGTTGTGCGGCACCGGCGACAGCACCACCGAGCCGGCCGCGATCTTCGAGCAATGGCCGATCTCGATATTGCCGAGGATCTTGGCGCCGGCGCCGATCAGCACGCCGCGGCGGATTTTCGGATGACGGTCGCCATTGGCCTTGCCCGTGCCGCCGAGCGTCACCCCGTGCAGGATCGACACGTCATCCTCGATGACGGCCGTCTGGCCGACGACCAAGCCTGTCGCATGGTCAAGGAAGACGCCCTTGCCGATGCGGGCGGCCGGATTGATGTCGGTCTGGAATACCGAGGACGAGCGGCTCTGCAGATAGAGCGCGAAGTCCCTGCGGCCGTGGTTCCACAGCCAGTGCGCCAGCCGATGCGTCTGGATGGCGTGAAAACCCTTGAAATAGAGAACCGGCATGATGAAGCGGTCGCAGGCCGGGTCGCGGTCATAATAGGCCTGGATGTCGACGCGAACCGTCGTGCTCCATTCCGGGTCGTCGTCCAGCATCGCCTTGAAGGTCTGGCGGATGAGGTCGGAACCGATATCCTGATGCGCAAGGCGCTCGGCAAGCCGGTGGATCACCGCTTCTTCCAGGTTCTCCTGGTTGAGGATGGTCGAATAGAGGAAGGCTGCAAGCAGCGGATCGCGGTTGACCGCCTCCATCGCTTCGTCCCGGATCGACCGCCAGATCGGATCGACCGGCTGCACCATGCTGGGGCGGGCAATCGTAACGCTGTTCATCGACGCTCTCCGGCCTTACTCATTCTCCGGCGGCACATATAGGCCAGATCATAGCACGGTTGAATTCAATTTTCCTTAGTGCTTTGTCAAATGGACCTGGTTCACGCAAATTCAAGCGACAATGGAAAACGAACCCTTGATCGACGAAGCGCTGAAAAGCGAGCTTGCCGGGCTCTATCAGGCCACGGATCGCCACTACCATAGCCTGACCCACATCGAGGCGATGCTGACTTTGGCGGCCGAATACCGGCACCTTCTTCACGACCCCGAGGCCGTCGAAGCGGCGATCTGGTTCCACGACTCCGTCTATGACAGCCGGGCCAAGGATAATGAGGCACGGAGCGCGGCGTTGGCCGAAAACAAGCTCGCCGGCCGCACCCGCCCCGCGCGCCTTGCCCGGATCCTGGCGATGATCAACGCCACGGCCACCCACCAGTTGCCGCCGTTCGAAGACGAGAACGCCGCCGGTGACGCCGCCCTTTTCCTCGACATGGACCTGGCGATCCTTGGCGCCGAGCCGGATGCATTCGACGCTTACGAGAAAGCGGTCCGGCGTGAATATGGCTGGGTCGAGGAACCGATGTGGCGCGCCGGACGGGCGGCCGTCCTGAAGGGTTTCCTGGCCCGGCCGCACATTTTCCACACCGAACCGTTCCGCCGGCGGTCCGAGGCGCGAGCCAGGGAAAATCTGGCCCGGTCGCTGCAAGCCCTGCAGGATCAGCCTCGATAGGCCCACACTCCTGTCGGAGGTGCCCCTATGCCTGAATTCCAAGTCCTGCGCTATGGTCGCCAGCCGAACCGCCACCCTGAGATGACCGACACCATGGAAAACAACTTCTTCCAGCCCGTCGATGCCGCGCAGGTGCCGCGATTTGCCGGAATTTCCACCTTCATGCGGCTTCCGGCCGTGCCGACCGCGAAGGGGCTCGACATCGCGCTTGTCGGGATCCCATGGGATGGCGGCACGACCAACCGGGCCGGCGCCCGCCATGGGCCGCGCGAAATCAGGAACCAGTCGAGCCTGATGCGCCGCGTCCACCACGTGTCGGGAACCGAACCGTTCAGCATCGCCAACATCGCCGATGTCGGCGACGTGTCGGTCAATCCCATCAACCTGCTCGACGGGCTGAAGCGGATCGAGGATGGCATTGCGGCGATCGTCGCCGAGGGCGCTCTGCCACTGGCCGCCGGCGGCGATCATCTGACGACGCTGCCCGTGCTGCGCGCCGTGGCCCGCAAGGCGCCGGTCGGCATGGTTCACTTCGACGCGCATTCCGATACGAACGATCGCTACTTCGGCGACAATCCCTATACGCACGGCACGCCGTTCCGGCGCGCGATCGAGGAAGGGCTGCTCGACCCGAAGCGGGTGATCCAGATCGGGATCAGAGGTTCGATTTATGAGCCCGGCGAACACGACTGGGCAACCGCCCAGGGCGTGCGCATCATCTATATGGAAGAGTTCGTCAGCCGCGGCGCCGCGTCCGTCATGCAGGAAGCACGCGATCTGGTCGGCGACAGTCCCACCTATGTGACCTTCGACATCGATTGCATCGATCCGTCCATGGCGCCAGGCACCGGCACGCCGGAGATCGGCGGCTTCACGACACGCGAGGCTCAGGAGTTGGTTCGATTGCTTGACGGATTGAATTTCGCCGGCGCCGACGTCGTCGAGGTTGCGCCTCCCTTCGATCTTGCCGGCATGACGACGCTGGCGGGCGCGACGATGATGTTCGAGCTGCTGTGCGTCATGGCGAGATCCCTGGCCGACAGAAGGACACGCGGCTAGGTCGAAGCAGCTTCCGCCTGGAATTGCGCCTAATCCGGAAAGGTCTCGATTCTCCGGGTGTAGGCCCTGAATCCGGCGCGGCCGTAAACCGATTGGGCCGCTGGATCGTCATGGGTGTCGGTGTGAAGCCAAAGCCTTTCCGGCCGATGCGACCAAGCGGCGCGCAACGCCCGGTCGAGCAGGAACGGCCCCAGTCGCCTCCCCTGAAAAGCCGGAACCAGTCCGAAATGAACGAGCTCGACAGCCGGCTGTCCGACCTCGTTGAACTCGCAGAGGCCCGCGGCCTCGCCATCGACGCGCAGCACGTGGATATGCGTGGCATCGTCGTCAAGCAACGTTTCGAGGTCCGCTTCTGCCATGCGCAGACGCTGGTCCCATTGCACCGGCCCGCCCACCGCGCGGTAGAGATCGAGATAGCTGGAAAGATCAAGCTTTTCGCACGCCACGATGGCGCCAGGCAGAGGCGGCGCAAGCGGCGCGCCCTGTGGCGGCGCGAGCATCTCCATATAGGTGACGAGAAGATCGACCATTGTCAGCCGAACAGCGACGCGCGCTCAGAGCGGATTTTCGGCGTAGAACTCGAGCACGCGCTGCTTGAAGCTCTTGTCGCCGACGGCGAGCATGTGGTCGCGGCCCTCGATATGGAACGCTCTTGCATTCGGCATCAGGGCCGCAAGCTCGTCCGGCGAGCCGCCGATGTCGTCCTTGGTGCCGACCGCGATCAGCGTCGGCTGGGCGATGCGCGCCACGTCGTCCTCGGTGAGCAGCTCGCGCGAGGTTGCGATGCAGGCCGCCAGCGCGCGCCTGTCGCTGCGCGTCTGGTCGGCGAAGGCACGGAAGGAGCGGCCGCGCGGATGCGTGGTTTGAGCGGGATCCTCCGCCAGCAGCGCAGCCGCGATCGGGTCCCAGTCGCCGACGCCGTCGATCATGCCGATGCCCAAGCCGCCGAACACCAGCGTCGCGACCTTGTCAGGATCGGCGAGTGCCAGGAAAGCCGAAACGCGCGCGCCCATCGAATAACCCATGACATGCGCGCGCTCGATGCCGAGGCGATCGAGCAGCGCGGCCGCATCTGAGGCCATCTTGGCAGGCGTGTAATCGGCCTCATCATAACTCTTCGAAGATGCCCCATGGCCGCGATGGTCGAAGGCGATCGCCCGGTAGCCGGCGTCGTTCAGCGTCTTGAACCAGCCCGGCGAGACCCAGTTGACATAATGGCTGGAGGCAAAGCCATGGATCATCAGCACGGGGTCGCCCTGCCCCGAGGCCGGCTGGCGATCGAGATAGGCAAGCTCGAAACCGTCATGCGAAAAGAATTGCATTGGCAGAAACTGCTTTTCAGTTGGAACCGGCGCCCGTGCCGATGGCCGGATGGCGCAAGAGATCGCCTTCCTTGATGCCGTCCTTGGCGGCCGTGCCTGACTTCAGTTCAAGCACGAAGCGCACGGGCTGTCCTGGTGAGATGATGGCTTCGGATTCCGGCTCGCCACGCTTGATGGCTTTGATGCGGCCGTCCTGGCCGACAAAGACGAGGTCGAGCGCCATCGGCGTGTTCTTCATCCAGAAATCCACCTCGCCGGTTCTTTCGAAGACGAACAACATGCCGTGATCGTCGGCCATGTCCTCGCGGAACATCAGCCCCGCCTCGCGTTCGGCGGAGGTATCGGCGATCTCGATGGAGAATGAACGGTCGCCCGAACCAGTCGACACCACAAGCGGCGTCCGATCGGTGGGCAGCAGCATCGCATCCGCCAGCCCCGGCTTCAGGCCGCTGAAATAGGCACAGAAAACGATCGCTGCGCAGAGCGCGCCTGCAGTCAGCCAATTGCGGTAAGCCATGTGACACCTCGTACAGATCCTCGTCCTAGACCATGATCCAGACAAGTGGAACTGGTTTTCGGACAAGATCGGTCCTGGCGGCAAAGGCCATCCGGATTGATTTCGGAAAGCCTAATGCGAGACCGACAAGGTGCCCATATCGGGGTGGATTTCG
Organism: Mesorhizobium sp. WSM3224; assembly: GCF_000427725.1. Classification (GTDB taxonomy): domain Bacteria; phylum Pseudomonadota; class Alphaproteobacteria; order Rhizobiales; family Rhizobiaceae; genus Mesorhizobium. The sequence goes on from NZ_ATYO01000005.1 coordinate 275,031, forward strand.
GCAGCCATAAGGCCTTTATCGCCGCGTCCGAAGCGGACAAGCACGACTTGGCCCGGCCTGAGCTCGGTTATCCCGTAGCGCCGCAGCGTCTCCATGTGGACGAAGATATCTTCGGTCCCCTCGCCTCTCGTCAGGAAGCCGAAACCCTTGGTACGGTTGAACCACTTGACCAGGGCCCGCTCGAGGCCGCTCTCCGGGTTGACGGTGACATGGGTGCGCTGTTCCTGCTCTGCCGGGTGGACCGCCGTCGAGACATCCATGGAGAGAACCCGGAACGCCTGCAGCCCCCGCTCGCCCTGCTTCACCAGGCAGACGACCCGCGCACCTTCGAGCGCCGTCTGGAAGCCGTCCTTTCGAAGACAGGTTACGTGGAGGAGGATGTCACCCGAGACGCCGTCGTCCGGAAGTATGAAACCGTAGCCCTTGGCTACGTCGAACCATTTGATCGCGCCGGCGATTTCGACAAGCCCGGCGGAGTCGCCGCCATTGTCTCGCTGCAAGGCGTCGTCAAGGCTTTCGTCCCGCCTCGTGAAAGAGGCTTTTTCCCCCATAAGAATGCCCCCTTTTTCCAACTGAACCGCAACTGATTCTTGCCAAGAGATTAACACTGCGGCTTCCGGGGTGTGCAAGGGCTGACGTGCCTTTTTTCACCGTTCAGCACCGGAAAGGCTGAAATGTTGTTTGCCGGCGCTCCTGGAAGCCGAAATGGCGAGGCCTGAATCGACCGCACCGCCTCTATTGTCGGACGATTGCCCTTTCGCCGGGTGGCACTTATGGTGCTCGACAACCCCAACACCCCCGAGGAAACCGCCATGCGCTATCTGCATACAATGGTCCGCGTCGCCGATATCGACCAGTCGCTCGATTTCTACTGCAACAAGCTCGGCCTGAAGGAAGTGCGCCGTTACGAAAACGAGCAGGGCCGCTACACGCTGATCTTCCTAGCCGCGCCGGAAGACGAGCAGCGCGGCATCAGCGAGAAGGCGCCGCTGGTCGAACTGACCTACAATTGGGACCCGGAAGACTACAAGGGCGGCCGCAATTTCGGCCACCTCGCTTATGAGGTCGACGACATCTACGCCACCTGCCGGAAGCTGATGGACAGCGGCGTGACCATCAATCGTCCGCCGCGCGACGGCAATATGGCCTTCATCCGCTCGCCGGATGGCATCTCGATCGAGCTCCTGCAGAAAGGCTCGGCCCAGGCCAAAGCCGAGCCGTGGGCCTCGATGCCGAACACCGGTGTCTGGTAGAGGCGGCGATCCCGCGCCGGTTTGACCGACGGCCGCTGGCGTTTCGCCAGGCCCTGCCTATCTATCAGCAATTGGCGCCAGCCTCATCCAGGCTGGCGTTTTCTTCATCCGCCAGGAGAATTTCATGCTGACCAGCCGCGCCGATGTCGCCACCGAACATGCCAGCCGCTACCTGCAGCAACTCTGCAAGCATTGGTCGCACAAATTCCCGGTGGAGTTCGATCCGCAACACGGCGCCATCCAGCTCTCGATCGGCCGCACCGTGATGGACGCCGACGATCACGCGCTGCATATCGCTTTGGCTGCCGACGACGAAGCTTCGCTGGGGCGGCTGGAGACAGTGGTCGCCGACCATATCAAGCGCTTCGCCTTCCGCGAGGAACTGAGCTTCGACTGGCAGAAGGCCGCTTAAGTCACAGCAATTCCAGGAAAAGTGCCTAGCGGTTTTCCGTCCGGAATTGCGTAGAATGAACAATCAGCCGCCGGCTTTGCCGACCATTTCGAATAACGCCAGCACGCTGCGCCAGTTGCGCGCCGTGCCCGGCACCTTCAATGTGCGCGGGATCAGATTGGCGAACACCGATTTGCCGAGCCCGTCCGGCGCGTGCAGGTAAAGCACGTCGCCCTTGATCTCGAAGCTCTCCGGGCCGGTGCATTTGTCTGCCAGACGCTTCGTCTCCTCCTCCGTCGGCTCGCGCTCCAACGCATAGGCATGCAGCTTGGTCGGCTCGCCGGCGGCCTCTGGATAAGGATTGTCCTTCACCAACCGCTCGAGCCAGCCGGCATCGCGCACCATGATGCGCGAATTGAAGCCCCACTTCTTCTCGAAGGCCACTTCGAGCTGCTTCGTCAGCGACGCCACATCGCCCTTTTTCGCGCTAAACACGACGTTGCCGCTCTGCACATAGGTCGCGACGTCGGTGAATCCTAACTCCTCAAAGAACGACCTCAGCTCCGCCATCTTGACGATGCGGTTGCCACCGACATTGATGCCGGAAAACAGCGCGACGAAGACCATGTACTTTGCGCTCATATGATGAACCCCGCCAACGTCTCGTTGTCGGTGATGTCCTGATACTGAACGCCCTCGGCGTCGAAATTGGCCTTCAGCAGGTCGAAATTGCGCCGGTCCTTGGTCTCGATGCCGATCAGCACCGAACCGAAATTGCGCGCCGACTTTTTCAGATATTCGAAGCGGGCGATGTCGTCGTCGGGACCCAGCATCTCGAGGAAATCGCGCAGCGCGCCCGGCCGCTGGGGGAAGCGGATGATGAAATACTTTTTCAGCCCCTCGAAGCGCAACGCCCTTTCCTTCACGTCCGGCAGCCGCTCGAAGTCGAAATTGCCGCCGGAGACGACCGCCACAATCGTTTTGCCTCTGATCTCCTTGCGCGAAAAATCCTTGAGCGCGTCGATCGCCAGCGCGCCAGCCGGCTCCAGCACGACGCCCTCGACGTTGAGCATCTCGATCATCGTGGCGCAAAGGCGGTTCTCCGGGACGAGCCGGACGGCATCGGCGGTGAAGTCCTTGAGATGGCGCAACGGCTCCCGCCCGATCTCGGCCACCGCTGCGCCGTCGACGAAATTGTCGACCTTGGAAAGCTTGACGCGCTTGCCGCTGGCAAGGCTCTCGCGGAGGCTCGGCGCGCCCACCGGCTCGCAGAACACGAAGCGCGGGTCGCGATGCTGGTCGGCGAAATAATGGGTGACGCCAGCAGCCAGGCCGCCGCCACCAACCGGCAGCATGACGATATCAGGCATGCGCCCGCCCGGCATCTGGGCCGCGATCTCATAGGCAACCGTCGCCTGGCCCTCGATGATGTCCTTGTGGTCGAACGGCGGCACCATGTGCGCGCCGGCGCTTTCGGTGAATTCGAAGGCGGCGCGGTAGCAATCGTCGAAAAAGTCGCCGAACAGCCTGATCTCGACGAAATCGCCGCCGAACAGCCGCGTCTTGTCGATCTTCTGCTGCGGCGTCGTCACCGGCATGAACACGACGCCCTTTTTGCCGAAATGGCGGCAGACGAAGGCAAAGCCCTGGGCGTGATTGCCGGCCGAGGCGCAGACGAACAGCTCGGCATTGTTGCCGGCCGCGAGCGCCTTGCGGAAGAAGTTGAAGGCGCCCCTTATCTTGTAGGAGCGCACCGGCGTCAGGTCCTCGCGCTTCAGCAGCACCCGGGCGCCGGTCTTTTTCGACAGATAGTCGTTCTCCTGCAGCGGCGTTTCCGGAAAAATCCCGCGGATCGCCTCAGCGGCTGTGGCAACCCGGGCGGAGAAGCTGGTCACTACAAGTCCCTCATTTCGTTTGCGCCTCGAGGCCACGTCCATGCAGGCGTGGCTCCCTCGATGATCAGCCTTCCTGACGCCGTTTTGGCTTTCGCGCAACACTATGATGGCCATTGGAGCTGAGCCGAACCGATTTCCGCCGGACACGACTTACTTTAGCCGCACTTCGGCTGTCCGGGAGGGTTCGCGGAGGTGGATGGCCAATCGTGGCTGGAGTGGAAGTGTCGACGTGCATTTGAAGACGATTCTGATCATCGCCCTATCCCTGCTGATGGCGGGCTGCGCGGGCCACCAGACGCAGGAAATCCTGGGCAGCGTCGTCGTGCCGACGCAGGCGACGGAGATCGCCGGCAATCATTCGATCTTCATCGCCACGACGCGCAAGCCGTCCGACGACCCCAACAAGGTGTTCGATGGCGAGCGCTCGGCGACGCTGAACTATGCCCGGGTCAACGTCACCATTCCGCCGGTCCACCAGACCGGCCAGATCGAGCGCCGCTCGCGCGGCAAGTCGAACGACCCGACCAAGTACTTCATGGCCTCCGAAGTGGTCGGCTATGACACCCAGCCGAAATTCACCAGCGCGCTCAACGCCGACATCGACGCCCGCGGCGGCCGCGTCATGGTCTTCGTCCACGGCTACAACACCGGCTTCGACGACGCCGTCTACCGGCTGACCCAGATCGTCCATGATTCCGGCTATCCGGGCACGCCGGTGCTGTTTTCCTGGGCCTCTGGCGCCAAGACCACCGACTATGTCTATGACAAGGAAAGTGCCGCCGCCGCCCGCGATCAGCTGGAAGTGACCCTGAGGATGCTGGCGCAGACCGGCGCGCGGCGCATCGACATCGTCGCCCATTCGATGGGAACCTGGGTGACGATGGAGACGCTGCGCCAGCTCGCCATCACGGGCGACCGCGATCTGAGCGGCAAGCTCGGCGACGTGGTGCTCGCCTCGCCCGACATCGATGTCGACGTCTTCAAGAGCCAGATGCGCCGCTACGGCAAGCCGGACAAGCCCTTCATCCTGCTCCTGTCGGACGACGACCGGGCGCTGCGGCTCTCCGGCCTGATCGCCGGCTCGCGGCCGCGCGTCGGCGACTACCGGGATGCCGCCGACCTCGCCTCCTATGGCGTCACGGTGGTCGACCTTTCCAAGGTAAAGGGCGGCGACCGCTTCAACCACACCAAATTCGCCGATAACCCGGAGCTGGTGAAGATGATCGGCCAGCGCCTGCGCGAGGACGATGGTTTTGCCAGCGATCGCGACGTGACCGACCGCATCGGCCAGCTGGCCACGCAGTAACCGTATCCGCGCGGTTTCCGCATCGCGTCGACTTTGAACTGGACCCGGCAGCTCTCAAGCCTTATCGGAATAACAGGAGAGGTTTGCCGCCCTTGGGGGATCCCGGGTGATCGTGCGTGTCGAGATCGTGCTTGGCCTTGCGTTCGCGCTCGCCCTCGGCGGCTGCGCCGGCCAGGGCGCGCATGACCTTCTCAACCGCAAGGCGGTCACGGCGCCTGCTTCCGACATCGCTGGCACGCACGAGATCTTCGTCGCCACGACCCGCCAGCAGGCGGCCAAGGACCCCCGCCAGGTGTTCGACGGCGACCGTTCGCTCACCACCCTTTATGCCCGCGTCGATGTCACCGTGCCGAAGATCCATCAGGTCGGCGCGATCGAGCGCGCCAAGGGCTCGGCCGACAGCAATCCGGCCAAGCAGTTCACGGCCACCGATGTCGTCCACTATGGCGACGCGCAGCAATTCGCCAAGGCGGTCGGCGCCGACATTTCCATGCGCGGCGACCGCGCCCTGGTGTTCGTGCACGGCTTCAACAACGGCTTCGACGACGGCATCTACCGGCTGACGCAGATCGCGCACGACACCAAATACCCGGGCACGCCGGTGCTGTTCTCATGGGCATCGAGCGCCAAGGCGACCGGTTACATCTACGACAAGGATAGCTCGACGGCCGCGCGCGACGACCTCGAGGCAACGCTCAGGATGCTTGCCAAGACACACGTCAAGAGCATCGACATCGTCGCCCATTCGATGGGTACGTGGCTGACGATGGAGGCGCTGCGCCAGCTTGCCATCACCGGCGACCGCGATCTCGACGGCAAGCTCGGTTATGTCATCCTCGCCTCGCCGGATATCGACGTCGATGTCTTCAAGAAGCAGATGATCCGCTACGGCAAGCCGGACAAGCCGTTCGCCATCCTGCTTTCGGGCGACGACCGGGCGCTGAAACTGTCGAGCTTCATTTCCGGCGACAAGCCGCGCGTCGGCGACTACGGCAACGCGGCCGATCTCGCCAATTATGGCGTGACGGTCGTCGACCTGACCCAGGCCAAGGGCGGCGACGGCGGCCTGAACCATGCCAAATTCGCCGACAACCCGATCCTGGTGCAATTGCTGGGCAACCGGCTGCGCGCGCCGGCCGGCCTTGCTTCGGACGAGCCCGATCCGACGCAGCTCAACAATATCGGCCAGGGCCTCGGCAAGGCTGTCGGCTCGGTCGCCGAGATCGTCATTACCACGCCGTTCAAGGTGCTGACCATCGCCACCGGCGGATAGCTGGCGCTCAGATGAAAAGATCGACCTTCTGGAACGTCGTCACATCGACCAGGCCGACATCGGAAATCCTCAGCTCCGGAATGACCACCAGCGCCAGAAGCGAGTGCTGCATATAGGCGTTGTTGAGCGAGCAGCCGACCTTGCGCATCGCCTCGGTCAGTTGCTCGGCCTTCGCCGCGACGATCTCGGCGCGTTCGTCCGACATCAGCCCGGCGATCGGCATCTCGACCAGCGCCAGTTCCTTGCCCCTGGAATAGAGCACGACGCCGCCGCCCACCTCGCCCAGCCGGTTGACGGCTAAAGCCATGTCCTCCTTGTTGGTGCCGACGACGATGATGTGGTGCGCGTCATGCGCCACGCTCGAGGCCATCGCGCAGTCTTTCACATAGCCGAAGCCGGAGACGAAGGCGTTGGTGACGCCGCCCGTGCCGCGATGCCGCTCCACCAGGGCGATCTGGCAGATGTCGTTGCGGCGATCCATGGCGACCAGCCCGTCCTCGACGGCCAAGTCGGCCTCCAGCGCCCGCGTCGGCGCCTGGTTCTCGATCACGCCGATCACCCGCGCCCGCACCTCGTTGGCGCCCTGCGGCGCCGCAATGTCGAAATCCCCGGCCACGAGCTTCTTGCCGAGCTTGACCGTGTTCTTGGCGGATTGCGGGTAGTCATAGGCCGCAATGTCGATCTCGAGCTTGCCGGCCTTGGCCAGTCTGACGCCGCGGCCATAGACCTCGTCGATGCGCATCTGGGCGAGATCGGAAACGATCAGCAGGTCGGCCAGCCGTCCGGGTGCAATCGAGCCGATCTCACGCTCCAGCCCGAAATGCTGGGCGGTGTTGAGCGTCGCCATCTGGATCGCCGTCACTGGCTTCAGGCCCTGGCTGATGGCATGCCGCACCACCCGGTCCATATGGCCTTCATGCACCAGCGTGCCGGAATGGCTGTCATCGGTGCACAGGATGAAGTTGCGCGGGTCGATGCCGCCTTCCGTCACCGCCTTGATCTGCGCCGCGACGTCGTACCAGGCCGACCCCAGCCGCAGCATCGCCTTCATGCCCTGGCGCACGCGCGCGACAGCGTCCTCGGCGCGCGTGCCTTCATGATCGTCCTCCGCCCCGCCCGCGACATAGCCATGGAACGGCAGGCCGAGATCGGGCGATGCATAATGCCCGCCGACCGTCTTGCCGGCCCTGACCGTCTCGGCGATCTCGCCCGACATCACGGGATTGTTGGCGACAACGCCGGGGAAATTCATCACCTCGCCGAGCCCGATGATGTTTTCCCAGGTCATCGCCTCGGCCACATCGCCGACCGTCAATTCGGCGCCGGCGTGCTCGAGCCCAGGCGCCGAAGGCACGCAGGACGGCATCTGCACATGCACGTTGATCGGCATCGCGACCGCCTCGTCATGCATCAGGCGCACACCGGGCAGGCCGAGCACATTGGCGATCTCGTGCGGATCGATGAACATCGAGGTGGTGCCATGCGGGATCACCGCGCGGCAGAACTCCGTCACCGTCACCATGCCGCTCTCGACATGCATGTGCGCGTCGCAAAGGCCGGGCACCAGATAGCGCCCGCCGGCATCGACAACCTTCGTGCCTTGCCCGATGGCATGGCTGGCGTTCGGCCCGCAATAAGCGAAGCGGCCGGCGGCGATCGCGATGTCGGTGCCGGGGATGATCTCGCCCGAATGGACATTCACCCAGCGCCCGTTGCGGATGACCAGATCCGCGGGCTTGCGCCCCATCGCGACGTCGACCAGATGCGTCGCCACCTCGATCCACGGCTTTGGCTTTGCGGCGCTTGTCGGCTTGGCGTTGGTCATTGGAGAGTCCTCTTGATCGGCCACTCTGGCAAATGTCGGCGCCTGGGGCCAGAGCCGTCCGCTGGCATCCCGCGGAAAGCCGCGCGGCAGGATCGCCACGCCCACAGACTTTGTCGCCCCCCGGCCGTTCGAGACGGCGAGATGGCGTCAGGTCGTAAACCACTGTTGCAGAGATGCAATTCCGTTTCGCCGCAAATAAGGTTAGTTTGCGGCAAGGAGTCTTTCGGAACCGCCATTTCGGAGTGCTCGATGCGTCGACTGACGCTCATCAGTGCCGGCTTTCTTGCCCTGCTGTCCGGGTCTGCCTGGGCCGCGGACATGGGTAGCGATCTGCCGATGACCGCGCCCGGCTTCGACTGGACCGGCTACTATGCCGGCATGCAGGCCGGCTATGGCTGGGGCCGGTCCGACATCACCGGCGACGATGGCGGTCCGTTTTCGGTCAAGCCCGACATCGACGGTGGTTTCGTCGGCGGTCATGTCGCTGGGCTCTGGCAGTTCGATCAGGCTGTCCTCGGCGCCGAGGCCGATCTCAACTACGCTTCGATCGACGGCACCGCCGAAGCGGGCCCGGCAAACACATTCGGCACCGACGTCAAGTGGTTCGGATCGATCAACGCCAAGGCCGGCTACGCCATGGATCGTCTGCTGATCTATGGCATTGGCGGCGTCGCTTTCGCCGGGATCGAGACCTCGCAAGCGGCAGGGCCGGCCTTTGCCCGAACCCGCACCAGCACCGGCTGGACGCTCGGCGCCGGCGTCGACTATGCCTTGACCAGCAATGTCGTCGTCGGCGCGCAGTACCGCTATTACGATTTCGGCAAGGAGCATTTCGATGCTCCGGACGCCTTCATCGACCGCGACCAGGACGTGAAGCTGCAGACGCTGGGCGTGAACTTCAGCTATAAATTCTGAGGCTTGCCGCCGTCGCGACGATGCGGAAACCTCTTATCTCGTGATATCTGGATATCAGGTGGCCGGCGCCCGCAGGGGGCGGGGGAATGGGTAGGGGCCTGATAGACGCCGGCCTCGGCGGATCGATCCGCCACTTGGCGAACCCTAATGCTCCCGCAGCAGACCGTAATTCCGTGATCGCGCCACTTTCTAACCGGCGCCACCCGCATGTCGGACGGTCAAGACCGGGCCGAACCTGTCTTTCCCGCCGGCATCGCCGCGAGGCATTCCTCCAACCGCCGCAGCCGCGCCTTTTGCCAGCGCAGTGTGTGCGCGACCTCGTGCAGGTTCCATTTGGCTTTCGAATTGGCGGCCTCGATCAGACCTCGCTCGAGTCGATCGATCTCGCGACGCAGCTGCCGCGCCTCTTCCTCCCGCAGTCCCTTGATCCAGCCTGCCCCACGCATGGTTCTCCACCATCAAAGCCGGCCCGATGCTGGCAGATAAACGCTAATGACATCGATCCCGGGAACCTAGAACTTTAAACATCACTAATGTTTAATCTGCGCTGTGCACCACCACGTCGGTCCGCACAAAGCGCTGCCCGATCCGAAACATCTTGACGGCTCATATCAGGCATCTGAAAAGGGCACGCCTGCGGACGTGGCGGAATTGGTAGACGCAAGGGACTTAAAATCCCTCGATCTCTGATCGTACGGGTTCGATTCCCGTCGTCCGCACCACCCTTCGTCCGGCAGAGCCGTGCTTGGCAGCCTCAAGCCTTGGCAAGATGCCGGAGCAAGACATTTCGATCGTTGACTCCCTGAAAGGATGATGGAAGCCGCATTTCGTCGTAGTTGAGTGACTGCCAAGGCGTTTGTAAAATTAACTGTAGGTCGGCTCTCCCGCGCCGATCCTTCCGGCACCCGTCGCCGACTGCGGATGTACCAGCGGCGGCGGGAGCAGGCCTACCGTCCTCGGGCCGGCCGCGCCAGCGTTCACCGTTCCTTCACGACATTAGAGCAAGCTCAAAAGCGGACATGCTTAGGTAGCTCGCACATGTCACGGCCGGCGACTGACCCCTTTCTGTGCGCCTCACTTCCTCATCCGGTGAAGCTCTTTCGGCCTCGTGTCTGGCGTATAGATTAGCGTAGTCAAGCGATGCCGATGTGGCGCGTGATCTGTCCGTTGCTTTCCCAGTAAGTATGTTTCTTGGCGATAACAGGATCGTCCATCGCGGGCTGGACTTGCCCCGCCGCGTCAGTGGCGCGCGAGGTGACCGTATGCTCGCCCTTTGATGGGTCCTTCCAGTCGAGGTACCAGACCTTCCACGCGAATTCAGCTTCTTCACTATGGTCGATCGTCGCCTCGGTCCACGGGCCATCATCGATCTTCACTTCGACTCTGGCGATTGGTGCACCCCAGGCCGCACCGCTGATGCGGTATCCCGCATCGCTGCGCGTCACTCTGGCGGGCGCGGATTTCAGCAGCGCACGGCCGACTGAGGTCTCGGCCCACACCGTCTCGCCATTGTGCTCTTCCTCGCGAATGGTCACGTAGTCTCGGCCCATCAACAGACTCATGAAGCGCGTGTTGCGAATCTCAATGCGCTTGAGCCATTTGACGTTGGCGATGCCGTACCAGCCGGGCGCGATGAGCCGCACCGGGAAACCGTTGGGTTGCGGCAAAGCGGCCCCATTCATCTCGTAGCAGAGAATGTTGTTGGGGCTCATCGCGTCGGTGAGCGACATGCTACGGGCGAAATTCTGGTGCATCTTGACGTCGCGATTGTTGTCTTTGAGAGCGATATCACCGACATCAGTGCCCCAAAAAACAACTTCGATGCCGTTTTCCTTCACGCCTGCCTCTTCAAGTATGGCGGCGAGCGGCGTGCCAGCCCAGCGGGCGTTGCCAATGCCGCCAGTAAAGAATGGAAAACCGTGATTGCCTGAACATTCTACGGTGAAAACCACCTCCTGGCGTGGCCGCGCCTTGAGGTCGGCAAGAGACAGGCTCAGAGGCTTCTTCACCAACCCATCGATTTCCAGCTTCCAGGCGTTCGCATCAATGGTTGGCCGATCAAAATGCGCGATGCTGAAGAACTTCTCATTAGGCGTCACCCATGAATCCATGTCCTCCCAGACAAGCTGACTCTGGATGACGGCCGGAACAGGATTGGGGAGTGGCTGATCAAGCCATGGAATCACGGTCTCCCCCGCCCTGCTTGGAAAAGCGTAGGCGAACCTTGAATGGAAGCATGTCAGGGCCGCAAGGGCGGCGCTGCCTTGACCGATGAATTCGCGTCGTTGAAGGTAATGCATGAGATTCTCCTCCAGTAAAGCTGATTTCTCCTCCAGTAAATAAAAGTAACCGCAGCCGAAATCGCCAAAGGGATTGGGCCGAAGCAGATTATCTTGAGATTGCGCGGGAAAAGCCCCGTTGCTTAAGGCGGCGTCTCCCGCTTCCGTCGGCTGGCTCCGTCACCTGCCGGCCGGCAAGCTTCAGCATATGCCTTATCCGCGTACGTGGCGAGGGCAATGCTGTTCAAAAAGAACTTCGATCGTCAGGATATTTTCAGACAGCGTTCACGGGCCGCTGGCTGTGTCCGGCAGAGCCGTGCTTGGCAGGCTCAAGCCTTGATAGGATTGAGCTTCAGGTGCTGGATCAGGATGATCGTCTTGGCGTCGACGATGCGGCCGTCGGCGATGGCGGCAAGCGCCTCGTCCAGTAGTATTTCCAGAACCTCGATGTCCTCGCCCTCCTCCGGCGCGCCGCCGCCGTCGGAAATGCGGTCGGCCGGCGAATAGCGCGCGGTGAAGAACCAGAGCCGTTCCGTCACGCTGCCCGGGCTCATGAAAGGTGCGAACAGCCGCTCGACGTCCTTCAAGCGGTAACCCAGTTCCTCTTCCGCCTCCTTGCGAATGGCGGTTTCAGGGTCGTTTTCGTCGAGCAGCCCGGCGCAGGCCTCGATTAGCGGCTCGCTGTGGCCCACGGCGTAAGCCGGGAAGCGGAACTGCCGCACCAGCAGCACGGTCGAGCGCTGTGGATCGAACGGCAGGATCACCGCGCCGTCGCCGCGATCGTAGGTCTGGCGGATCTGCGTCTCCCATCGCCCGTCGCGGCGGCGATAATCGAGCACTGTCTTCTTCAGCACCGCCCAGTCGTCCGAAAGGACCTCCTCCGAACGGATGCGAACGCGATCTTCCATGACGACCTCCGTATTGGCGGCAAAGGGTTAGAGCAATTTCAGGAAGCATGTGAAACGGTCAGGTTCGGCGGCTTCGCGTAGCCCTCGTCTGGAATTGCGTCTATCGGCGAAAGGCCAGCCGCGCAATCCTGGAAACCGACTGGTCCAGCGGGAGTTTCACCGGCTCGTGTCTGGCGCGGAGCGCCGCGACTGCCTAGATAGCGGTATCCCTCCAGGAGCCCGTTTTATGACGTCATCGCTTTTCCAGCCGATCACCCTCGGCGGCCTCACCTTCCCCAACCGCATCGCGGTAGCCCCTATGTGCCAGTATTCGGCCGAGGACGGCTCGGCCAGCGACTGGCATCTCTGTCACTGGATGAACCTCGCAATGTCGGGCGCCGGCATGGTTACCGTCGAGATGACCGATGTCGAGCGGCGGGGCCGCATCTCGCATGGCTGCCTCGGCCTCTATTCGGACGACAACGAGGCGGCCGCCAAGCGTACGCTTGACGCCGCAAGGCGCGTCGCCGCGCCCGGCACGAAATTCGGCGTCCAGCTTGCCCATGCCGGCCGCAAGGCCTCCAACCGGAAACCCTGGGAAGGCGGCGGTCCGCTGCAGCCTGGCGAAGATCCCTGGCAGACGGTCTCGGCCTCTGCCATCGCCTATGACGCAGGCTGGAATGTCCCGCATGCGTTGGAGGATGATGAGATCCTTGAGCTCATTGCGCGTTTTGCGCAGTCGGCCGTTCGCGCCGAGCGCGCCGGCTTCGATTTTGCCGAACTGCACGCGGCGCATGGCTATCTGATCTTCCAGTTCCTTTCGCCGCTCTCCAACCAGCGCACCGACCGCTGGGGCGGGTCGCTGGAAAACCGCATGCGCTTTGCGCTCGAAATCGCAAGGGCGGTGAGGAAGGCCGCCCCGACCATGATGCTGGGCGCGCGCCTTTCGGTGACGGAATGGGTCGACGGCGGTTTCGACGTCGACGACGCGATCGAGGTTGCCAAGGCGCTGAAGGCCGAGGGCATCGCCTATCTGTGCTGCTCCAGCGGCGGCAATTCGCCCCTGCAGCAGGTGCCGCCCGGCCCCGGCTACCAGGTGCATCTGGCGGAGGCCGTGCGCAAGGGTGCCGGCATTCCGACGCGCGCCGTGGGACTGATCGACGACCCAAGCCAGGCCGAGGCGATCGTCGCCGACGGTCGCGCCGACATGGTGGCGCTGGCGCGCGCATTCCTCGCCGACCCTCGCTGGGGCTGGCGCGCGGCGGCGACCTTCGGCGAGGAAATCTATCCGGCGCCGCAGCTGGCGCGTTCGGTGACGACGATGCGGCATTGGATGAAGGTCGCTGGCTAGAGCAATTCCTGGAAAAGTGTGACACGGTTGGGTTCGGCGACTTCGCCGTAGCCGTCCGTCCGGAATTGCGTCAAAACAAAACCGGAAAATCAGCGGGTCCTGAGACGTTTGGGCGCAGGATCCTCGTCACAACTGCAACCAATTTGGCCGCTTTACGTTGGCGGCCATGATAGACAGCAAACCTTTTGAAAAGCCGGTGGTGGTCGAGCTCGGCCATGTCGGCAAATATCGCCAAATAAGCAGCACCCGCGAGGCCGCCGAGTGCCTGATGACCGTTTGGCCGCTCAATCGCGGCGAACGCCATCGTGATGCTCTCGACATTTGCCTCAAAGCGCTGGAAGGTTATCGTTCGACGGCGGACGCCCGTCGCGCCCTTATCGAGGCGGCCAGGGAATCGGAAGTGCTGGTTCCTGAAGACAGGCTGCCCGACGGAAAGTTGCACTGAGCAGGCTTCTTAACCGGAGGATTTCATGGCGAAGCTGACTTATAAGATCGTCGAGCATGATGGCGGCTGGGCCTACAAGGTCGGCTCGACGTATTCCGAGACTTTCCGCACGCACCAGGAGGCGCTGCGCGCCGCCGAAATCGCCTCGTCCGAGCAGCAGGTTGCCGGCACCACCGACGGCATCCAGTATGAGGACGCTGACGGAAAGTGGCATGATGAGCTCGCCGACGGCCGCGACCGGCCGCAGACCGAAGTCTCTGACTAAGAAGAAGTAAGAATTGGAACCGCCCCCGCGACCGGCAAAGCCTTAGAGCCCGATGATTTCAGGTCGAATCGACCTGAAATCTGAATCTGCCATTCGGCATCATGCTCTAGGCTTCATGCCGGCCGCCGGTGGCTATGCGGCGTTACTTTCCGCAATAGTGGTCATTGACGTTGTTCTGCGAGTTAGCATCCGGACCGGGCGTGGTGTCGGCGCACGGACCGATGGCACCGGTATTGCCGTAGGTGCTCAATCCTGAGCCGCGAGAGATACTGCCGGTGGTGTAGGGATCTACCTGGTCGCTCGCCGCGGGACGATGGTCGCGATGCCACCACCACCAGTCATCGGATGACTGCGCCATAGCCGCGCCACCCATGGCCAGCACCAGCGCCGAAGCTGCAATGAGTCTTGTAAGCATAGGGTTCTCCATTCTCTTGATCGCCAAAAACATTGGGCGCCAAGGCCCATGGCGATACCTACGAAACCTAAGGTAGGGTGTGAGGTTCCACTTGAAATCACGGGTGGGACAGAATGTCCGACACTTTTGTGTGACGCGGCGTGAAAGGCCGCGAGCCCCGGCGCGGACGCCGGCCGTGATCAATCGACGACAGCGAAAGCGCGCGCGGCGATACGCTGGATAAAGGCGACGACCCGTTCGGGTTCCACAAATTGCGGCATGTGGCCCATACCTTCGACCCGTTCAAAGTCGAGGCCGTTGATCTTGTCCAGCATCGGTTCGCCATGGACTGCCTCGCCGATCACCCGGTCGTCGGTGCCAAACAGAATGCCTGCCGGCATCGCTATTTCGCGGTAACGCCTTTCGATCCGGCCAAGGTCCTGTTCCACGGCCACGACATCGGTCGACGTGGCGAAGTAATGGGACGGTCGCAACCCAAGCCACCCGCCGCCGCCGGTCATATATCCCTTGGAGACGGCCTGCGGCGCGAAAATGAACGTCATTGTCGGCTGCGCGTAACGAAGGCTCGCCGGTATCGCCACCGTATGGGCCAGAACGCGACGCAGCAGCCGTGATGGAACATGGAGCAGGTCAAACCGCTGGCGTGCCCTCGCTTCCAGGTGCGTCAGCGGCGAGAGCAGCGCGATGCCGGAAATCGCTGTCGGATGCTCGGTCGCCAGCGCAAGCGCGACGGCGCCGCCGAGCGAATGGCCGACGATGAGCGGCCACTCCAGGCGCAGTTCCTCGATGAAGCGCGCCACGATTGCCGCCTGTTCGGGCAGCCGGCCGGTCGCGCCACTTGCCCGAACCGAATAGCCGGAGCCCGGTCGGTCGAGCGCGATCAGCCTGTAGCCGGCGCCGAAGCGACCGAACAGCGTATGGCGGAAATGATGGAGCTGCGCGCCGAGCCCGTGCAGAAAGACGATCGGCCTGCCCTCGCCTTCCTCGACATAGTGGATGCGGTTGCCGTCGATCTCGACGTATTTTCCGCAAGCTGGCACCAGTTTTTCGGCCTTTGCCGCAATCCGCCATGTCGCGAGCATCAGGGCGAGCAGGACAAGGGCAGCCACAACGAACAAGCCGGCGAGCAGCCAAAAGACAATCGATATCAGCATTTTTCATCCGGTTCCGACCGTCGGCACCATATCCGCAACGCCCGCCGCCACAAGCGCGCATCCGGCTTTCGCATTGCGGCCGGCTTCAGGCCGCGTTATCTCAGGCGACCTTTTTTGCCGGAGCCCGCCATGCCTGAAATCGTCACCGCCGCCATGCTCGTCATCGGCGACGAAATCCTCTCCGGCCGCACCAAGGACAAGAACATCGGCCACCTCGCCGACATCATGACGGCGATCGGCATCGACCTGAAGGAAGTGCGCGTCGTCCCCGACGAGGAGGATGAGATCGTTGCCGCGGTGAATGCCGTGCGCGCCCGCTATACCTACGTCTTTACGACCGGCGGCATCGGCCCGACGCATGACGACATCACCGCCGACTCCATCGCCAAGGCCTTCGGGGTGCCTTGCGAATACGATGCCAAGGCCTATGCGCTGCTCGAAGCAAGCTATGCCGGGCGCAACATCGAATTCACCCAGGCGCGCAAGCGCATGGCGCGCATGCCGCGCGGCGCCGACCATATCGACAACCCCGTCTCCGTCGCGCCGGGCTTCCGTATCGGCAACGTCCATGTCATGGCCGGCGTGCCGGCGATCTTCCAGGCCATGCTCGACAGTGTCGTACCGACACTCAAGGCCGGCACCAGGATGCTGTCGGCCACCGTACACTGCCCTTTCGGCGAAGGCCTGATCGGCGGACCGCTGGCCGACATCCAGAAGGCGCATCCCGACACCATCATCGGCTCCTATCCCAAATATGGTGACGGCAAGTTCTGGACTGAGCTCGTCGTGCGCGCCCGCAGCGAGGAAGCGCTGGAGTCCGCGCGCAAGGACGTCGAGGCGATGGTGGCGGGCTTCGCCAAGGCGGGTTGATCAGCCGTTCCGGCTGGAACCAGTCCATGCGCTGAGACGTTCCCCTTGCCGCGCGGATGCGCAGGGCAAACAATTGAGGGATCGGTCATGCGCTTCAAGACAATCGTCGCCATTTTGCAGAACGAACAGGACGCCGAGCGCGTTCTCGATTGCGCCCTTCCGCTTGCCGACAGGTTTGAGAGCCACCTTGTCGGCATCCATGCCGAGGCGCTTCCCGTTCCCTACACATCGGCCACTGGCTTCCCCGATACCGAATTCCTCCAGGTCTCGGCCGACATGAACAAGGAGCGCGCCGACAAGTTGCAGTCGTATTTTCTGAAGCGGATCGAGGAATCGGGCCTGTCCTTCGAATGGCGAAGCCTGGAAAGCTTCTCCGGCGACAGCGCGCTGACCGGCATATCGAGCGTGCGCGCCGCCGATCTGATCATCGCCGCGCAGCGCGATACCGGCGGCGATCCCGGCGCCGATGTCGACACGCTGGTTTACGATGCCGGACGCCCGGTGCTGGTCGTGCCCCATGCCGGGCCGCTGGTCACAACCTTCAGACGTGTGCTGCTTGCCTGGAACGGCAGCAAGGAAGCCGCGCGCGCCGCTTTCGACGCCTTGCCCTTCATCGCCGAGGCCGACAAGACGGACATTCTCGTCATCGACCCGCCTGAGACGCTCGATGACTCTCCGGAAGCGGCCGGCGCCGAGATCGCCGCGGCGCTGTCGCGTCATGGCGCCAATGTCAGCGTCTGCGTGCAGAAATCGGATGGATCCTCGGTCGACGATATCATCCAGGCTAGGATAACGGAGTCCGGCGCCGATCTTCTGGTGCTCGGCGCCTACAGCCACTCCTGGCTGCGCCAGCTTCTGTTCGGCGGCGTCACCCGCACCGTGCTGCGCAACACCAACGTGGCAGCTTTCCTGTCGCGTTGAGCTTGTCTCCCGAAAGTGGGACGCGGTTCAGCGCAACGTCTTCGCAAATCGAACCTAAAGGGCGTCGCTTGAATTCGTTTTGAGCGCGATGCCTAAGTCCACAGCCATCGCCGGCCGCTGCCCTTGCCAACAGCAAGGCTTTCCGGCTAATTCCGCCTGCATTCCACTATTTCTGCGCGCCGCGGCGCGCCCTTGCGGAGTGCGCGAACCATGTCCCTTCCCGAAAAAGCCTTTCCCGTCTCCTGGGACCAGTTCCACCGCGACGCCCGCGCGCTTTCCTGGCGGCTTTCCGGCGCCAACAAGGGACAATGGAAAGCCATCGTCTGCATCACCCGCGGCGGCCTGGTGCCGGCGGCCATCATCGCGCGCGAACTCGGCATCCGGGTGATCGAGACGGTGTGTGTCGCTTCCTATCATGACTATACCAGCCAGGGTCAGTTACAGGTTCTGAAGGAGATCTCGCCTCCGCTGCTCGCCGATGACGGGTCCGGTGTGCTCATCATCGACGACCTGACGGATACCGGCAAGACGGCCGGCATCGTGCGCGCCATGATGCCGAAGGCGCATTTCGCGACCGTCTATGCCAAGCCGAAGGGCCGGCCGCTGGTCGACACATTCGTCACCGAGGTCAGCCAGGATACCTGGATCTACTTTCCGTGGGACATGGGCTTCACTTACCAGAAGCCGATCGCGGACGATCACGCCGGCTGAACGGCCGTCATATTTTCCAGAGAATCTGCCTCAAAGGCGCGGCGTGTAATCGCGCCAACGGACGCGACTACTTTGCGAGCCGACTTTTTCTCGTGCGATTTTCCGACGGAGTGAAGTTTTTTACTTTTAAAGTTCATAATTCGCCGTAAGATTCGTAAGACGGCAAACGATTCTGGAGGCTGGGGCGGCTTTCCTCGATGTTGACAAGGCCTGCGACGCATAGCGCCATGACCGAAAGAGTCAGAAGACTTTTCGGTACGGCGCCATGCCGCCTGCAAGTTGCCGCCTTGCCTTGGCGTGAAGGCAAGAACGGCCTCGAGATCATGCTGATCACCAGCCGCGACACCGGCCGCTGGGTTCTGCCCAAGGGCTGGCCGGAGGCCAGGGAACCGCTCTGCGAGGCGGCCGCGCGTGAAGCGGCCGAGGAAGCGGGGCTGCGCGGCACCGTCTCGCATCTTGAAGCCGGCCGCTATTTCTATGCCAAAGTCCTCGCTTCCGGCGAGGAAGTGCCTTGCGAAGTGCTGGTCTTTCCGCTGCATGTCGATCGCGTCGCGGATCGCTGGAAAGAGAAGCGCGCACGAACGCGCAAATGGGTTGGCGCCACCGAAGCGGTCCAAATGGTCAACGAGCCGGACCTTTGCCAGGTCATTGCCGGCTTTTGCGCCGCGCCGCACAAATTCGCCTGATTCAAAGCAATTCCAGGAAAAGTGTGAAACGGCCAGGCTCGGCGCCTTCGCCGTAGCCTTCCGTGCGGAATTGCGTCAAAACAAAAGATAGATCGGCTCGCCGATCGTCAGGCGCGGCCGAAATCATCGGAACTGAGCCGGGTCCATCGGTCGCCCATCAATCCGCCGACGAAGATGTCGCCGGAGCGGACCGCTTCTGTGACCTCGGCGACGAGCGAGCGGACCATGGTGCCCCCGGCATAGCGGAAGAAGAGACCGCTGTAGCCGAAGAGTTGCGGCAGGAACCTGCTCTGCGTCTGCCCGATGATGCCGACGCAGCCCATATCCCTTGCCGCCGCGATGAGGCCGTCCAGCGTCGCGGCCCAGTGGGATCCGGACGCCTGGATTTGCAACAGGTTCGCGATGCCGCCGGCCTGACCGTAGAAGGCATGGCAACCGAGCATTTTTCCCGCTTCGTCATAAGTCCCGCCGAAATGAAGCGGACCATCGGCCCGCTTCTCGGCCGCCAGCACAAGCAGCCGAGGCAGTTCGCCATCTTTCCAACTCGGCCGGAGAGAGTAATCGGACATGAGGATGGGCAGCCGTTCCGCAAACTGCGCGGCATCGATCGGCTCATGATGGACCCGTCGCGACGATGAGGGCTGGGCCGAGGGCTCGAACCTTTTTCCCGCGAGAGCATCGAATGCTCGCGCGCAGGGATCGAGTGCCAGGCGAGGCAGCCCGGGCCATTTACGGCGCAGCACGGCCGCGGCCATGCCGGCCGGCCGGAAAATACAGGTCCATTCCAGACAGTGCACCGGCAAGAGCTGATACTTCATCGGACGCGCGAAGGCCAAGGATGTCCGGTTGGCCGAATCGGTCAGGTACAGATCGAATTCGCCTTGATGCAGGGCACGCAGCAATTGCGGCCCGGCCCAACCATGATCGGTGCTGGAGTCGGTCATGAAAGGGCCGATGATGGCCGCGTTCAATGTCCTCCCGTTGAGCTCGTAGCGGGCTTTCAGAACGCCCATGAACCCGCCCAGACCGCCCTGCGGGTTGATCTGGACAAGAGCCTCGCTCTCACCGCCATCAAGATAAAGCTCCCTCATATAATTCGCCGTCTGCGCGATCGCGCGATCGCGTCGGCGGCGGCCATGGCGAAACTTCGTCAGGAAGAGCGCGGCGACATGCTCGAGATCCCCCGCCGCGAGCGGCCGTACCGAGCCATGCTGGGATTCCAGCGCCGCCTTTTCCGGACCGGCATTTGCGGAAACAAAATCCATTGTGATCGCCTATGCAAGGTCCTCTGCCAGCCCGCGAAATCCTTCAGCGTCTGAAGAAGATCGCCTTCCGACCGGCATATCTATAAGACAAAACGTCATCAGGTCGGCGTATAACATATCGGGTTTGCTTTTCTGTAAATATGCAACAACAATTGCTATAAGATATATATCCTCATCGACGTAAAAAAAAGAAACACCCAAAAGCTTCTGTATATTTATGAATTTGAATTCAGCGTTATGTGACTTTAACCGCATAGCGAGTTCGCGGTTGCAATTGCAGACTTTACAGACGAATTGAGTTGCACCTTGCCAAAGCAAACCCGGGCGGCGCCGATAACTGGCGGCTCCAGCCGAAGCCGGGGCCGCCCTTTCCTCAGGCGACGAGGCCTTTGGTCAATTCGAGCGCCTGCCGCTCGAACAGCCGCCGGTAGATGCCACCGTTGAGCCGGATCAGGTCGTCATGCGAACCCTCTTCGGCGATACGGCCACGGTCGAAGACCAGCAGCCGGTCGAGCGCCCGCACCGTCGAGAGCCGGTGCGCGATGACAAGGGTCGTACGCCCCACCATCAGCCGCTCCATCGCCTTCTGGATCAGCACTTCCGATTCCGAATCGAGGCTCGATGTCGCCTCGTCCAGGATCAGGATGCGCGCATTGGCCAGGAAGGCGCGCGCGATCGCCACGCGCTGCCGCTCGCCGCCGGAGAGCTTCACTCCGCGCTCGCCGACCAGGGTTCCATAGCCCTTGGGCAGGTTGGTGATGAAATCATGCGCGCTGGCGAGTTTCGCAGCATGCTCGATCTCGTCCTGGCTCGCTCCCGGCCTGGCGTAGGCGATGTTCTCGGCAAGCGAGCGGTGGAACAGGATCGGCTCCTGCTGGACAATGGCGATCTGGCCGCGCAGCGATGCCTGCTCGACCTGCGAGATGTCCTGCCCGTCGATCAGGATGCGCCCTGCATTCACGTCATAAAGCCGCTGGATCAGCTTGACGAAGGTCGTCTTGCCGGAGCCCGAATGCCCGACCAGTCCGATGCGCTCGCCCGCCGCGATATCGACCGAGAAATCGCGGTAGAGCGGCAGCCGGTGATTGCCGTAGTGGAACGTCACCCTGTCGAAGGCGATATGCCCATCTGTGATGCGGATCGGCCGAGCGCCGGGCCGGTCTTCGATGCCGAGCGGCTCGGACTGGAAATCGACCAGTTCCTCCATATCGTTGATCGAGCGTTGCAGGTTGCGGATATGCGTACCGATGTCGCGCAGATAGCCCTGCAGCACGAAGAACGAGGTCAGCACGAAGGCGACGTCGCCGGCGCTCGCCTGGCCCCAGGCCCACAACATCAGGGCAAGACCGATCACTGCCGCCCGCATCATCAGCAGCAGCGCCCCTTGCGTGGTGCCGTTGGCGGTGCCGCGCATCCAGGTGCGTCCGGTGCGCAGACGCCATTTGGCGACGACGCGCGCCAGCCGCGCTTCCTCGCGGGCCTCCGCGCCGAAGCCCTTGACGACGGCATTGCAGCTCACCGCGTCGGCCAGCGAGCCGCCCAGCCGCGTGTCCCAGCTGTTGGCGAGCCTTGCGGCGGGCGCGACATAGCCGAGCGACAGCATCGCCGTGACTGCGATGAACAGCACCGAGCCGGCCGCCACCACAGCTCCCATCAGCGGCCAGAACCAGCCGAGCAGCAGCGTCGAGCCGACAAGCATGACGACCGACGGCAGAAGCGCGATCAGGATCGTGTCGTTGAGCAGATCCAGCGCCCACATGCCGCGCGTGATCTTGCGGACCGTCGATCCCGCGAAGCTGTTGGCATGCCAGTCCGTCGAGAAGCGCTGCACCCGATGAAAGGCATCGGCGGCAATGTCCGACATCATCTTCAGCGTCAGCTCGACGATCCACAGGAACGCGACATTGCGCAACACGACCCCGACCAGCGCCAGCGCTATCAGGATCGAGAACGCCGTGACCGCGGCATTCCAGGCGACTACGTCAGTGCCGGCCCCGCTGGCGACCGCATCAACCAGACGGCCGGAATAGAACGGTGTCAGCACGTCGGCGAGCGTTGCGAGCAGGAAGGCGCCCATGATCAGCGAAAGCCGCCACGGCTGGTGGCGCCAGTGACTGAACGTGAAGCCAAGCACACTGCGAAAGGCGCTCGCGCGCAGATCGATCTTGAAACGAGCCATAATGTCATCCGGGCGCAAACGAGCCCGGTCCCGGTAAAGTCAATTTGGAAAACCCGCGTCTGCGCCTTGCGGCGCCTCTGAAAGCGGAAGGTTCAGTATGGTAGGCCGCTCACCCGAAGGTGGCGACCGGCAGCGGCAAACGCCTGCCCTGCACCCGGCTTTCCGATCAATCTTCGGAAAGCCTGGGCAGACCTAGGCTTCGCGGCCTCGCATAACGATGTCAAATCCTACCATACGGTCCTCCCGGAAGGGAATCGCGGAGGGGTCGTTATAGGGAGGCATTGGCCGATCGCCAAGTCAGCCTGTTGCCAAAACAACATCTGGTCCAAGCACTGAGACGAATTTGCAACAACCGCGTGTTGCAAAGGCCAGTGCATGTCGCCCGGAAGTGTGCAGCGGTTCTGGGACAACGACATGCATAAAAACAACGACTTAACGACTTAAAGCCGTCAGGCTGCAAGCCGTCAGGCTGCCGGCTTGCGATCCAGCCGCATGTAGCGCCCGTCGGTCGACGCCTTGAACCCGAACTTCTCGTAGAGGCTGTGGGCGTCGTTGGTCGACAGGCTCCAATGCGCCACCGTCCTGACCTCGGGGTGATCGATCAGCGCCTGGACGAGCCGCTTGCCGATCCCCTGTCCGCGATGCTGCGGCCAGGTGATGACGTCGGCGACATAGGCAAACACCGTATAGTCGGTGATCGCGCGGGCGAAGCCGACCTGCTTGCCGTCAAGATAGGCGCCGACGCAAAGCGAGTTGTCGAAGGCGCGACGATGGGCCTCGTCGGTTCGCGATTCACCCCAATAGCTTTGCATGAGCTGGTCGGAGGTCGCCCGGAAATCGATCCGCGACAGGTCGAAACTGACTTCAATATCTTGCATGCGTACGCCTGCCGCAATCTCACGGTCGAAGACTAGCTACGGTCCCGGAACCGGTTGGTGATCGGATAGCGGCGATCGCGGCCGAAATTTTTCCGTGTGATCTTCACCCCGGGCGCCGCCTGCCTGCGCTTGTATTCCGCGATGTAGAGCAGGTGCTCGATGCGTGTCACCGTCGCCCGGTCGTGGCCGCGCGCGACGATGTCGTCGACGCTCATCTCGTTTTCCACCAGGCATTCCAGAATGTCGTCCAGCACCGGATAAGGCGGCAGCGAATCCTGGTCGGTCTGGTTCTCGCGCAACTCCGCCGACGGCGCCTTGTCGATGATGTTCTTCGGGATGACCTCGCCGGAGGGCCCGAGCGCGCCTGGCGGCACATACGCGTTGCGCCAGCGCGACAGCGCATAGACCTGCATCTTGTAGAGATCCTTGATCGGGTTGAAGCCGCCGTTCATGTCGCCATAGAGCGTGGCGTAGCCGACCGACATCTCGCTCTTGTTGCCGGTGGTGACGACCATGGAGCCGAACTTGTTGGAGATCGCCATCAGGATGGTGCCGCGCGCGCGGCTTTGCAGGTTTTCCTCGGTGATGCCTTCCTGGGTACCTTCGAAGAGCTGGGTCAGCGCATGCCGGAAACCCTCGACCGGCTCGGAGATCGGGACGATGTCATAGCGGCAGCCGAGCGCGCGCGCGCAGTCCTCGGCATCCTTCAGCGAATCCTTCGACGTATATCGGTAGGGCATCATCACGGTGCGCAGCCGCTCTTCGCCGAGCGCATCGACGGCCAAAGCCGCGCAGATCGCCGAGTCGATGCCGCCGGAAAGGCCAAGCACCACGTTCTTGAAGCCGTTCTTGTTGACGTAGTCGCGCAGGCCCAGCATGCAGGCCCTATAGTCGGCCTCGTCCCGGTCGGGAATTTTCGACGTCGGGCCTTCCGAGCAGACCCAATGATCGCCTTTCCGCTTCCAGGTGGTGACGTCGACCGCTTCCTCGAACTGGCTCATCTGGAAGGCAAGCGTCTTGTCGGACCCTATTGCAAACGAGGCGCCGTCGAAGATCAGCTCGTCCTGGCCGCCAAGCTGGTTGGCATAGATCATCGGCAGGCCGGTTTCGATGACCTGGCGGATGACGACCTGGTGGCGGACGTCCATCTTGGCGCGGTAATAGGGCGAGCCGTTCGGCACCAAAAGGATCTCGGCGCCGCTTTCGGCCAACGTCTCGCAGACGGCGACCTCGCCCCAGATGTCCTCGCAGATCGGAATGCCCAGTCGCACGCCGCGGAAATTCACCGGCCCTTGCAGTTCCGGTCCGGCCTGGAAGACGCGCTTCTCGTCGAACTCGCCATAATTCGGCAGATCGAGCTTGTAGCGCTCGGCGATGATCTTGCCGCCGTCGGCGAAGACGATCGAATTGTGCGTGCCGGTCCGGCGCTTCAGCGGCGTGCCGATGATGAAGCCGGGCCCGCCATCGGCCGTGTCCTTGGCGAAATCCTCTGCCGCTTTCTCACAGGCTTTCAGGAAGGAGGGCTTCAGCACCAGGTCTTCCGGCGGATAGCCGGAGAGGAACAGCTCGGTGTAGAGTACGAGGTCGGCGCCCTGGCGGGCCGCGTCCGCCCTCGCCTCGCGAGCTTTTGCCAGGTTGCCGGCGACGTCGCCGACAGTCGGGTTGAGCTGGGCGACGGCGATGCGCAGGATATCGGGAACGGTCTTGGTCATGGAACGGATTTAGCGTGGCTGAAACCGCCCGGCAATGGCGATTGCTTGTGCCAATCAAGACTGATCGGCGGAGCCGATCATGTCCCTGATCGATCGAAAGATCGTATCCTGACTAATCGGCGAAGCTGATTATGTCCCTGATCGATCAAAAGATCGTACCCTGATCGATCGAGATCGTGTTTCACCAACCGCCAAGGCCTAGTCGCCCATATACTCGCGCAACGCCTCGGCCGACCGGTTCTCGCCGATCGACATCGCCAGGATGCGCGAGATGTGGCGGCGCGGCAGGCCGGTCTCGGCCGACCATTGGTTGATCTGCGCCTGGATCTTGTCGAGGTCCCGTTTCGAGGTCGGGTTTTGAGCTATATCGAGGCCGGCGTCGCGTAAGGCTGCCGCCATATCGGTGGAAACGACAAATGTGTCCCATTCGAGCCAGCGCAGCAAATACTGGCCGGTATTGCCGCCAAGCCGGCTGCCATGCTTGGCGAGATAGGCGGTCAGCCCGACCTGATCGTCCGCCGGCCACCCGGCAATGAATTTGCCGAAACTGCCATGTTCCTTCGAGACGCGATCGACGAAAGCGGCATTGTCGCGCACCGATTTGATCTTCTGCGGGTTGCGCACGATGCGGCTGTCGGACGCCAGCTCGTGCCAGAAGTCGTCCGGCTGGAACAGAAGCCGCTTCGGTTCGAAGCCGAGGAACGCTTCCTCGAAACCCGGCCATTTCTGTTCGATGACCCGCCACACGAAGCCGGCGGCGAAAATACGCTCGGCCATGGTGGAGAGAATGCGGTCGTCGGGGGTTTTCGCCACAGCCATATTGTCGGGCGCGGGGCCAAGCAGCGGCGCCAGCACGGCCTCCCCGCCCTTGCGCTTTGCCGCCCGCGCGTGGATTTTCTGGAAATCGAGCATCGCTGTCCTCGCCTGTTCACCGCAATCTATCACTTCACCTTCGGCCCGGCAGCCTCTACGTCTATCGACGCTCTGTCGAAGGAGGGGCCAAATGAACAAGATCGTCGAAGACATGGCGAACCGGCTGCTCAAGCGAAAGCCGGAAGGTTTCGGTCCGCTCGAGAGTCGCGTGCTCCAGTCGACGCTCGAGCGCACCACGATCACGCGCGATACCAACAAGGCCGTAGCCTTCCACGAGACCTATGGCGACCGCATCGCCGATACCATCGCCAGGATCGGCGGCTCCTGGTCCTTCATCCTCAGCTTCCTGGCCTTTCTTGTCCTTTGGACTGCCGGCAATGCCTGGCTGCTGACGCGCCAGGCCTTCGACCCCTACCCCTTCATCTTCCTCAACCTCGTGCTGTCGATGGTCGCCGCGCTGCAGGCACCGGTGATCATGATGTCGCAGAACCGCCAGACCGAGCGCGACCGCATCGACGCAGCCATGACTACGAGGTCAATCTGAAGGCCGAGATCGAGATCATGGCCCTGCATGAAAAGCTCGACGAGCTTCGCCACAGCGAGATCATCGGCCTGCGCGACGAGATCCTGCGCATGGCCGAGCAGATCAGGCGCATCGACGAAAAACTGTCGGCCGGATCGGCCACGCAATGAATGAGACCATCCACCGCCTGATCGAGCAGTACGGGCTGATTGCGGTCTTCCTGGGCTGCGTCGCCGAAGGCGAGAGCGCCGCTATCCTTGGCGGCTTTTTCGCCCATCAACATGTCTTCGTGCTGTGGCAGACTTTCCTCGCCGCCTTTCTCGGCGCCTTCGCCGGCGACACGTTCTTCTTCACCCTCGGCCGCAGCTTCGCCGACCACCCTTACGTGAAAAGACTGCGCAGGCGGCCCGGCTTCAGCCGCGCCTATCGCCTGCTCAACACCCATCCCAACATTTTCGTGCTGACCAACCGCTACATCTACGGCATGCGGCTGGTCGGCGGCATCGCCGCCGGCCTGTCGACCGTGCCGGTGCCGCGCTTCGTCATCCTGAATGCTATCTCTTCCGCGGTCTGGGCGGCCCTGTTCAGCGGCATCGGCTATGTCTTCGGCCTGGGTGCGGAACAGATGGTGGGCCAGGCGTTTGCGAGGCATGAGCGACTGCTCATTGCCCTTGGCGTCGGCGTCGTCGTTGCAATCATTGCCTGGCTGGTCGGCCATCATTTTGCCCGGCGCGAACGCGCCAGGGAGGATCAGGCAGGATCCTGATCGCCGAAGCGAACCACTCTAGATTCAGATCATTCAGATCGGCGCGCCGATAAGACGCTCGATGACGGCGATGCCCCAGACGCCGCCGGCAATCACAATCGAAATCAGCACCGCCAGCGAACCGCAGTCCTTGGCGAGCTGGATGTCGATGTGGAATTCGCGCGAGATCGCGTCGCAGGCAGCTTCGATCCCGGTGTTGAGCACTTCGACCATGATCAGGAGCAGGACTGCGCCGATCAGCAGGGCGTAGCCGCGCCAGGATACTGAAATGAACCAGCCGGCCGGCAGGGCAAGAGCGAGCAACAGCAGTTCCTGCTGGAATGCCTTTTCGTGAGCGGCCAACTTGCGGAAGGCCCGAACCGAATTGACGAAAGCATCGATCAGCCGCTGCATGCCTCTGCCCCTTTGCGAGTCACCGGCAGGGGATATCGCAATGGCGGGACCAAGGGAATAAGGCAGCCGCTGCAAAATTCATCCGTCCGCGACCTTTATCGACGGTGTCGATCTTTCGAACTGCGGCAGCCCGTCCTCGATCGAATAGTAATCGCCCTTGTCGCCGACGAAGATATGGCTTTCCGCCGTGAGGCCACTCGGCCTCTCGAAGGAGCCGGCCATGATGGAAATCGTGTCCGATTCATTGTGCTTCCAGAAGAGCAGCGAGCCGCAGGTGCGGCAGAAGCCGCGTTTCGCCACGTCGGAGGCACCGTACCAGCTGAGCGCGTCGGCCCCCTCTATGACGATATCGGCGTCTCTGGAGGCGGTTGCCGCGACGAAATGGCCGGTCTGCCGCCGACACTGCGAGCAATGGCAATAGACGACGCCGCGCAACGGGCCGCTCGTCCTGAAACGCACCGCTCCGCACAGGCACGATCCGCTGTGGTTGTCGTCCATTCCGGCCTCCTTCGACGTCATCTGTCCGATCGCTGCCGGATAGAATTGCAGCTTTGTGGCGGCTGGGAACAGGCAAATGCGACACCGAGGCGACGCGTTTCAAAAGCTCTTCCTGCACGGCCTTGCATCCTGTGGTAGCAAAGATGTTGAGGAAATGCAGGCTATTAAGGAAACTTTAGCGGGACCTCATCTATGATTCCCACAAGCGATGGTCGTGATAGGGGACGCACCGTCGCAACCGCAATTCTGATTCAAATCCCCGCGTTAGCGACTCCCGGCGGTGGCAAGTCTCCGGTCGCACTGAAGGGGCAGTGAACAGAACATGCAGCCGGCAGCCATTCCGACCGACAGGAATCCCGACATCGCCAGCACCGTCATGGCGACGATGCGACAGCTCGGCGTGCTTGGCCTGCCGCGCAACTATGAAATCTTCTACGAGGCGCTCAGCGGCGGCAACCACGAGCTCAGCCTTGCCGTCGTCTCGTTGAGCAACCGCCCGACACAGGAGGATCTCGACCGCATCGGGCGCAGTTTCTTCCCGCAGCACCATGGCCCCGCCATTGTCGAGCACGCCCGCGAGATGGTCGCCAAGGAGCTCGAGGACATCGCCGCGCTGTTGCGCAGCGAGCACTCGCACATCGAGAAATACGGCCGCATCCTCGACGAAACCTCGAGCGGCCTGAGCAATCGCAGCCTGCTTTCGCAGGACCTCCTGCAGAAGATCGCCGGCGCTATGTCGGCCGCCACCAACTCGACGATCGACCATGGCCGCCAGATCGCCAGCACGCTCAGCGAAAAGACGGCCGAGCTTGAAAGCGTCAAGTCGAAGCTCGAGGAATACAAGCGGCTTGCCGACACCGACCCGCTTACGCAGTTGTGGAACCGCCGTGCCTTCGACAAGGAGATCACCCGGATCTACACCAGCAACCGCGGCATCCTGTTCAACGCCTTGATCCTTGCCGATATCGATCATTTCAAGGACATAAACGATCGCTACGGCCACCCGGTCGGCGACAGGATCCTTCAGATCATCGCAGAGATCTTCCAGTCGAGCGTGCGTGCCGACATATTCGTCGCGCGCACCGGTGGCGAGGAATTTGCGCTTATCGTGGAAGGCGCCAGCGAGGAAGCGACGTACGAGATCGCCGAGCGCATCCGCGCTCTGATCGAGCAGACCCCGTTCACCAGCAGCCAGACCGGCATGAACTACGGCGCCGTTACCGTATCCTTGGGCATCTGCATGGCCTCGGAAGCGGAAAGCCCCGAAGATCTCTACACCAAGGCGGACCAGGCGCTTTATCGCTCCAAGGTCGGCGGCCGCAACCGGGTCACCAAGCATTCGACGATGGCAGGCCGACCCGCCAAGGGCTGGCTGCTTTACAAGAAAGACTGACACGGCCCTTTCCAGACGAATTTTTGTGGACTATATTTTCCACAGAAATGAAAGGGTGCGCTTATGCAACGTCCAGTCGCGGCCGCGACGGCGGCCGAAAATGCCGTCATCACCAAGGCCACGCTGCGTGCGGCCGACCTGCTAGACATCACCGCCAGGACGCTCGCCCTGGTCATCGGGGTGTCGGAAGCAACGGTCTCGCGCATGCGCCGGCAAGAATTCCTGCTTGAACGCGGCACCAAGCCGTTCGAGCTGGCGGTGCTGTTCGTGCGCCTGTTCCGTTCGCTCGACGCCATCGTCGGCGGCGATGAGACCGTCGCCCGGGCGTGGCTGAAGAACCCCAACACCACGCTCGACGGCACGCCGCTCGAAAAAATCCTGACCATTGCCGGACTTGTCGATGTCATCGCCTACCTGGACTCCCGGCGCGCTCTCGTCTGAGGCCGTCCGTCTCGAAGGCAAGTACTGGCGGATGGTCGAGGCGCAACACCGCGTTTCGACCCTCAAGCTGGTCGAGACGCTCGACGAGCAGGCGCTGCTGGAGGACCTCGTCGAGGACACCAAACCGCAAATCCCGCTGGAATGCCGCCACCTCCACTATCTCTTGGCGACCCCCTTTCGCTACGGCTCGGTATATCCGTACGGCTCGCGCTTCCGCCGCGCGGGCAAGACGAAAGGCGTCTACTATGCCGCCGAGACGGTGCTGACGGCGGTAGCGGAGATGGCCTTCTACCGCCTGCTGTTTTTCGCGGAATCGCCGGCGACGCAATGGCCGAACGACGCGGCGGAATACACCGCCTTTGCCGCGGCGATCAAATGCGACAGCGCCATCGACCTGACACGGCCGCCTCTTGATCGCGACGAGAAGGCCTGGACGCAGGCCACCGACTACACCGCATGCCAGGCGATCGCCGATGTGGCGCGCGAGGCCGAGCTGCAGGCGATCCGCTATCGCTCGGTGCGCGATCCCAAGGGCGCCAACATCGCGCTGCTGACGTGCAAGGGCTTTGCCAAGGCAAAGCCGCTGGAACCGCAGACCTGGCGCATCCGCATCGGCTCGTTCGGCATCCAGGCGATCTGCGAATTTCCGGAAAAACGGCTCGAATTCTCACGCACTGCCTTTGCCGATCCGCGACTGGCCGCCATGCGCTGGGAGCGCGGTCACTGAACGCGGAAGCTGTGTTGAGATTCAGGTCAGGCCGAGCCGAGAAAGTACGTGAGCACCGGAAGCGCAGGAAGCTACCTTTCGTAGGCCGGCCTCACCTGAATATCGACATAGCTTAGCCCAGGATGTTGACGGCCCGCGCGGCCACCAGCGCGATCGTCAAGAGCGAGATCATCGCTTCGGCCATCATCAGGAGCTTCGCGCGCTGCGTGAGCGGCAAGGTGTCGGTCGGCGAGAACGCCGTGGCATTGGTGAAGGCCAGGAAGACATAGTCGACGAAGCCCGGCAGCCAGCCCTGTATCTCGCGATCCGGCAACGTCATTTGCGGGAACAGGAAGTCTGCCTGTGCCCGTTTGACCAGGCCGCAGGTCGGCGGGCCGCCGCGGTCGGTGCTCCAGAACCATAGCGCGAAGACGATCACATTGGTGACCCAGATGTTGAGCGCGTCGACGAGCAGCGTCGTGCCGGCCCCAGCATGCCCCTGCAGCAGCGCCCGCACCAGCAAAACCAGCGATCCGCAATTCATGATGCTGATGAGGCCGGTCATCACCAATGCCGCGCGACGGATGTAGAGGCGCAATTGGCCGATCGCGTACCAATGCTCGTGGTCGACTGCCTTGCGCGTCTGCATCTGCGTCCAGGCCGTCGCGACCGACAGGGGCACCAGCAGCGCCGCCTCGGCCGCCGGGGCCAGCCAGCGCGGCCCGAAGGACAGGTTGTTGATGACCAGAAGCTGCAGGCAGATGATGACGAGGACCGCCGCGCGCGCCGACCAGAAGTCGAGCGCGCGGTGGTGGATGAGGGCGTGCTGGTGACGCATGGAGGCACCTGGATGGCTAGAAGCATGATGCCGAAAAGTGTGAAGCGGTTTTTCGGATGACATCATGCTCTCTGGAATCGCGGCGCCCTGGACGGCGGGCCGGCTCCAGCAACCATCAGCCGGCCACGGTCCTGCCCGAAGCGCCGGTGACGGGTTCCATCGCAATCTTGGTTTTACAATGTTGCGGCAGCATACATTTTCGTAAGCTTTTGCTATCGCACTGTTCAGAAATCCACCGGTGTGATTTTAGGCCCGCATGTCGAGAACCAGCGAATCCGTTCATCTTTGGCCGGCGGCGACCGCCGCGGAAGGCAATCTGCCTTCCATCTGGAACGGCCTGGTCCGGCACCCATGGCGGTTGCTGGCGCTTTTGTGCCTGATCCAGATCGCTTGCTGGACGGTCATGCCGGCGCTCGTCAACGTTGGGCCGCCGACCGACGTCGTCGAGGGTTTCATGTGGGGCCGCGAATGGGTGCTTTTGACCTACAAGCATCCGCAGCTCCCCTGCTGGCTGCTCGAGATCAGCCATCTCCTGACCGGCTCATTCCGCTGGCCGCAATATATGCTGTCGCAATTGCTGGTCTCGACGACTTTCGTCCTGGTCTATCTTCTGGCGCGCGACATCATGGGCTCGACCCGTGCGCTCGCCGCCGTGCTCTTGATGCCCGCGATCTATTTTTTCGGCTGGCCTACCCCGCAATTCAACCACGACTATGCGCAAATGCCTTTCTGGGCCGGCATCTCATGGCTGCTGTGGCGCGCGGCGCGCGACGGACGGCCTGGCTGGTGGCTAGTTCTCGGCCTCGTCTCCGGTATCGGGCTCTATGCCAAGTTCTCGACGGCTTTACTGCTGGCGTTCGGCGGCGTCTGGATTTTGTACGACACCCGTGCCCGAAGCCGGCTTGCCACCCCATGGCCATGGCTTGGCCTAGCGGTTTTTCTCGGCATCGCGGCGCCGCTGGCGATCGAGCTCTTCCGCCTCGATTTCCTGCCGATGACCTATGCCGCACACCGCAACGCCTGGGTGCTCGCCCACCGCGCCCGGCTTTACTACGTCGGCGTTCAGCTAGCCGGGCTTGCCGCCGTTCCCTTCGTTCTTGCTCTTTCCGGCCTTCTGCCACGGCAACCAAGCCCCGCGCAGGAACCCTTGCAGACCCACCAGGCTCCCGAGCGACGCGCGATTGTCTACCTGGCATGGATGGGCCTGGGGCCGGCGCTGCTGGTCATGGTCGCCTCGCTCTTTACAGGCACTGGCGAATCCTGGGGCGCGACGATGTACAATCTCGTCGGTGCCCTAGCGATCGCGCTCTTGGGCCGGCGGCTGGGGCCAGCGGAGTTGCGCCGGTTGACGGTGCTGGCACTGCTGTGCGTGGTCGGCGTGTCGAGCGCCTACGCGGTCACCCGCTGGACCAGCTGCAACGTCCTCGGCCGTCTTCAGCCGATGTGCTGGCCGGCGCGATCGATTTCGCAGACGGCCGAGGCGATCTGGCATGAGGCGGTGCCCGGGCCGCTCGGCATTGTCGGCGGCGAAGACAGCGTGGCCAGGCTGGCCGGGCTCGAAGCCGCGGACCAACCCTCGATCTTCACGACCCTCGACAGACGCCTCGCCCCCTGGATCACGGACCAGCGCCTGCGGGACCAGGGCATGCTGTTGGTATGGCCGCATGGCTGGAAACTTCCCCCGCGACTGCAGGCCTGGACTGCCGGACTGCCGGTCAAGACGGTGCTTTTCGATTGGTCGCTCAAGGCTCCGCCCCTGGCGATCGACTTTTTCGTCATCCCACCCGGTAGAACCGACTTTCCGGGCGACCCGGCCGGACCCCCCGATCCGGAATGACCGACGGTTGAAATCCATCCGCTCAAATTGAAAAGACGCGGGCTTCGTTGCCGGCGCCTCCAATGATCAAGCATCCAGGCTTTGCTCAATGCATGTCGCCCAGAAGTGCGCAGCGGTTCTGGGACAACGACATGCATAAAAACAAAGACTTAAAGCGTGTCACCTGAATCCGTTTCAGCGCGACTCGCTTTAGGCGTTGGCAGCCTGCTTGTGCTGGATCGGATGGCTCTTCTTGAGCAGGTCCGAGACCAGGAAGGCGAGCTCGATCGCCTGATCGGCGTTGAGGCGCGGGTCGCAATGGGTGTGATAGCGGTCCTGCAGGTCTTCCGCCGTGATGGCGCGGGCGCCGCCCGTGCATTCGGTGACGTTCTTGCCGGTCATCTCGACATGGATGCCGCCGGGATGCGTGCCTTCGGCGCGATGCACCTCGAAGAAGGTCTGCACTTCCTTGAGGATGCGGTCGAAGGGCCGCGTCTTGTAGCCGGCCGCCTCGATCGTGTTGCCATGCATCGGGTCGGACGACCATACCACGTTGCGCCCTTCCTTCTTCACGGCCCGCACCAGCTTGGGCAGATGCTCGACGACCTTGTCGGACCCGAAGCGGGCGATCAGCGTCAAACGTCCCGGCTCGTTTTCGGGATTGAGCAGGTCGATGAGCTCCATGAGACCGTCCGGCGTCAGCGATGGCCCGCATTTCAGGCCGAGCGGATTCTTGATGCCGCGGCAATATTCGACATGCGCATGGTCGGGCTGGCGGGTGCGGTCGCCGATCCAGATCATGTGGCCGGAAGTCGCGTACCAGTCGCCGGAGGTCGAATCGACACGGGTCAGCGCCTCTTCGTAGCCGAGCAGCAGCGCCTCGTGGCTGGTGTAGAAATCTGTCTCGCGCAGCGCGAAATTGGTTTCCGACGTGATGCCGACCGCGCGCATGAACTCCATCGTTTCGGTGATGCGGTTGGCCAACGCACCATATTTCTCGCCCTGCGGACTGTCGGCGACGAAGCCGAGCATCCAGCGGTGCACGTTCTCCAGGCTGGCATAGCCGCCCTGGGCGAAGGCGCGCAACAGGTTGAGCGTCGCGGCCGACTGGCGGTAGGCCATCTCCTGCCGCGCCGGATCGGGTATGCGCGACTTGGCGTCGAACTCGATGCCGTTGATGATGTCGCCGCGATAGCTCGGCAGCGTCACGCCGGCCTTGGTCTCGTTGTCGGACGAGCGCGGCTTGGCGAACTGGCCGGCGACGCGGCCGACCTTCACCACCGGCTGCGCGCCGGCGAAGGTGAGCACCACCGACATCTGCAGGAAGACGCGGAAGAAATCGCGGATGTTGTCCGCGCCGTGCTCGGCGAAACTTTCGGCGCAGTCGCCGCCCTGGAGCAGGAAGGCCTCGCCGGCGGCGACCGCCGCCAGTTGCTTCTTCAGCTTGCGCGCCTCGCCGGCAAAAACCAGCGGCGGGAAAGTGGCGAGCTGGGCTTCCGTCGCCTTAAGCGCCGCAAGGTCCGGATAGGCCGGAACCTGCTTGATCGGCTTTTCTCTCCACGAATTCGGCGACCATTTTGTCATCGCTGCACCCAACGCCCTTCCAGAGCAACTCCAGGAAAAGCGCGAGCGGCTTTCCGTCCGGAATTGCGTCAAACAAGCCGGCGAGCGCGCGTGCCCGCCATTCAAGCCTCGATACGAGGTCGCGGCTCCTTACACGAAGCCGACTGCCTATTCTAGCCGGGTTTTTCAGCGGTGGCGAATGATCCTGCCGGCTGAAACGTCGTGCTGATGCCGTCACGCCGCCTTGTCGACCAACCGGGCCAGCTGCGTCATCACCACGGCCGAACCGGCGAGCCGCTTCTCCGCATTCGGCCAGTCGCGCATGAAGACCACGCTGTGGTCGGCCCTGATCTTGGCCAGCGAGCCCTGTTCGCCGATGAACTTGACCAGCCCGACCGGATTGGGGAACTCGCGCTTGCGGAAATGGATGACGACGCCCTTGGGGCCGGCATCGAGCTTCTCGACATTGGCCTTGCGGCAGAGCGCCTTGATGAACACGATCTTCAACAGATGCGTCACCTCTTCCGGCAGCGGCCCAAAACGGTCGATGAGCTCGGCGCCGAAGGCGTCGATCTCCTCGGTGCTCTGGAGATCGCCGAGGCGGCGGTAAAGCGCCATCCTGAGCTGCAGGTCGGGCACATAGCTTTCGGGGATCATCACCGCGGTGCCGACCGCGATCTGCGGCGACCAGCCGCCATCCTGCGCCTCGCCGGTATCCTTCACCTCGGCCACCGCCTCCTCCAGCATCTGCTGGTAAAGCTCGAAGCCGACCTCCTTGATGTGGCCCGACTGCTCTTCGCCAAGAAGATTGCCGGCGCCGCGGATGTCGAGGTCGTGGCTGGCGAGCTGGAAGCCGGCGCCCAGCGTGTCGAGCGACTGCAGCACCTTCAGCCGCCGCTCGGCCGTGTCGGTGAGCTTGCGGTTCGCCGGCAGCGTGAACAGCGCATAGGCGCGCACCTTCGAGCGGCCGACGCGGCCGCGCAGCTGGTAGAGCTGCGCCAGGCCGAACATGTCGGCGCGATGGACAATCAGCGTGTTGGCGGTCGGAATGTCGAGACCGGATTCGACGATGGTGGTCGACAGGAGCACATCGTACTGGCCGTCGTAGAAGGCGTTCATGATGTCGTCCAGCTCGCCCGGCGGCATCTGGCCGTGCGCCACCGCCACCTTCAGCTCCGGCACGGATTCCCGAAGGAAATCATGGATTTCGGCCAGGTCACTGATACGCGGCACGACATAGAAGGAATGGCCGCCGCGATAGCGTTCGCGCAGCAGCGTCTCGCGGATGACCAGCGGATCGAAAGGCGAGATGAAGGTGCGTACCGCCATGCGGTCGACCGGCGGCGTGGCGATCAGCGACAGTTCGCGCACGCCGGTCAGCGCCAGCTGCAGCGTGCGTGGGATCGGCGTCGCCGACAAGGTCAGCACATGCACGTCGCTCTTGAGGTCCTTCAGCCGCTCCTTGTGCTTGACGCCGAAATGCTGCTCCTCGTCGATGATCAAGAGGCCGAGACGCTTGAACGAGATCGAGCTGCCAAGCAGTGCGTGTGTGCCTACGACGATGTCCACCGTGCCTTCGGCAATGCCCTTCTTGGTCTCCGCAAGTTCCTTGGCGCCGACCAGGCGCGAGGCTTGCGCGATGCGGATCGGCAGGCCGGAGAAGCGCTGCGAGAAGGTCTTGAAATGCTGGCGCGACAGCAGCGTCGTCGGTACGACCACCGCAACCTGGAACCCTTCCATCGCCGCGATGAAGGCGGCGCGCAGCGCCACTTCCGTCTTGCCGAAGCCGACGTCGCCGCAGATCAGCCGGTCCATCGGCTTGCCTGCACCGAGATCGTCCGTGACGGAATCGATTGCTGTCTGCTGGTCGTCGGTTTCCTCATAAGGGAAGCGCGCTGCAAACTCGCCATAAAGGCCGTCGGCCGGGATCATGGCAGGCGCGGAACGCATCTGCCGCTCGGCGGCGATGCGGATCAGTTGTCCGGCCATGTCGAGCAGACGGCGCTTCAGCCGCGCCTTGCGCGCCTGCCAGGCGCCACCGCCAAGCTTGTCGAGCGTCGCTTCCGCCGAATCCGAGCCGTAGCGCGACAGGAGCTCGATATTTTCGACTGGCAGGAACAGCCGGTCGTCGCCGGCATAGTGGATCTCCAGGCAGTCATGCGGTGCGCCGACCGCCTCGATGGTGCGCAGGCCGATGAAGCGGCCGATGCCGTGATCGGCATGGACGACGATATCGCCCGAGGACAGCGATGTGGCCTCGGCGATGAAGTCGGAAGCCTTCTTCTTGCGTTTCGAACGGCGGATGAGCCTGTCGCCAAGGATGTCCTGCTCGGCGACGACCACCATGTGGTCGGTCTCGAAGCCGGATTCGAGCGGCAGCACGGCGAGACCCGCCTGCCCCGGCTCGAGCTTTTCGACCTCGGCAAGCGTCGCGACCGGCTTCAGATTGCCAAGATGATGTTCGGCAAGGATTTGCCCAAGCCGGTCGAGCGAGCCTTCCGTCCAGCCGGCGACGATCACCCGGCGACGCGCGGCGCGCTCGTCGGCAATGTGTTTCACGACCACGTCGAAGACGTTGATGTTGGGGTCGGCGCGCTCCTCGGCGAAGCTCCGGCCATGCCGCGAGCCGGCATGGAAAACCTTCTTGCCTCCGACATCGGGGGCATCGAAAACCGTGAAGTCTATGTCTTCGCGCGGACCGAGCGAGGCCTTGAGATTTTCAGGCGACAGATAGAGGAGATCCGGCGCAACGGGCTTGTAGGGCACCGCATCCTTCAATGCGCTGTCAGCCTGCTTCCGGCGCGCCTCGTAGTGATCGAGGATCAGTGTGTGGCGCTCGGCCAGCGCCTCATGTGCCAGATGGTCGAAAACGACGGGCGCATCCGGCAGATAATCGAACACCGTTTCCAGCCGCTGGTAGAAGAACGGCAGCCAGTGCTCCATACCGGCAAAGCGCCGGCCTTCACTCACGGCAGCGTAGAGCGCGTCATCGCGCGACGGCGCGCCGAAGGCTTCGATGTAGGAGCGGCGGAAGCGGCTGATCGTTTCCGGCGTCAGCGCCACCTCGCTCATCGCCTGCAGCGACATCGACTTGCGCTGCCCGGTGGTGCGCTGCGTCGCGACGTCGAAGACGCGGATCGATTCCAACGTGTCGCCGAAGAAGTCGAGGCGCAGCGCCTCGCTCCAGCCCGGCGCGAACAGGTCGAGGATACCGCCGCGCACCGCGAATTCGCCGAGGCCGCGCACGGTCGGCACGCGCTCGAAGCCGGACGTCTCCAGCCGCGCGATCAGCACGTTCATGTCGATCTGGTTGCCCGGCTTGGCGTGGAAGGTCTGCGCCTCGATCAGCCCGGCCGGCGGGATGCGCTGCAACAGCGCATTGGCCGTGGTGAGGATCACGGCACGATGCGGCTTCTTGGCCAGCGCAATCATGGCGGAAAGCGCATCGAGCCGCCGCGCGGCGGCATCGGCGCCGGGCGAAACGCGATCGTAAGGCAGGCAATCCCAGGCCGGCAGCTCCAGCACCGGCAGTCCGGGCGCCGCGAAAGCGAGCGCTTCGATGATCGCCGGCAGCCGCTGGCCGTCGCGCGCGACGAACAGCACCGGCTTGTCCGGTGCGATCTCCTGCGCCGTCTGCACCAGCGCGAAGGCTTCGTAGCCGTCGGCAACGCCGTCGACGATGAACTGGCCGGCGCGAGCCTTGGGCAGGCCGATGGATGGAATGAGTTTCATGCGTTTTTCAAAATGTCATGGTCCGGCGCGACGCCAGGATCTTTTGCAGCACCGCGCAATCGACATCGGGCGGAACCGGGCGCTCGCCGGTGACTATCGGCAGGAATTCAGTATCGGGAATTTCGAGAAGCCTCTCATATTGGTCGATTTCATCGCCGGTCAAGGCGCCGATCTCGGCGTCGGCGAACGAACCCAGGACGAGGTCCATCTCGCGCATGCCACGGTGCCAGGAGCGGAACAGAAGCTTGCGGCGGCGGGCGTCGAGCCCCTCGCTTGATCGCTGTGTTCCGGTCATGGCGCCGCATCCCTGTCCAAAGCGGCGCATATAGCGTGGATAGTGGCCGGTGTCAGCCTTTGCGCTGCGACCGTCGCGACATAAGCTGACACGATGCGTCCCACCATCCTCGATCCCCTGTTCGTTCCGATCACCTCGCTCGCCGGCGTAGGCCCGAAGGTTGGCCTGCTGATCGAGAAGGTCGTGCCGGCCGATCTCGGCGATCGAGCCGCGCGCGCAGCCGACCTTCTGTTCGTGCTGCCCAACACGGTGATCGATCGCCGCAACCGGCCCGGCATCGCGCTTTCGGCCGAGGGCCAGATCGTCACGCTCGAGGTGCGGGTCGACCGCCATCAGCCGCCGCCGCGCGGCAACCGGTCGGTGCCATACCGCGTTTACGCCCATGACGACACCGGCGAGGTGGCGCTGACCTTCTTCCATGCCCATGCCGCCTATCTCCAGAAGATGCTTCCCGAAGGCGAGCACGTGGTGATCTCGGGTCGCATGGAATGGTTCAACGGCCGCCCGACCATGGTCCATCCCGACCATATCGCGCCGATCGACGAGGCCGAGGGGCTGCCGCTGGTCGAGCCGGTCTATCCGCTCACCGCCGGCCTGTCGCCAAAGGTGCTGCGCCGCGCCATC
Source organism: Mesorhizobium sp. WSM3224 (assembly GCF_000427725.1). Lineage (GTDB taxonomy): Bacteria > Pseudomonadota > Alphaproteobacteria > Rhizobiales > Rhizobiaceae > Mesorhizobium. Next base: position 314,368 of record NZ_ATYO01000005.1, read on the forward strand.
GGCCAGGCGCTCGGCCGCCTGCCGGAGCTGCCCGAATGGCAGGACGACGCCTTCATGCGCCGCCACACTTTTCCATCCTTCGGCGACGCGCTCGCCCGCATCCATTATCCGAAGGACCCCATCGAAATTGCCGTCGAGGGCTCGGCCTGGCGTCGTCTTGCCTATGACGAGTTGCTGGCAGGCCAGGTGTCCCTGGCACTGGTGCGGGCAAAAATCCGCCGGCTGTCAGGGCGGCCGCTGGTCGGCGACGGCCGCATCGTCGAGAAGCTGCGCGCGGCCCTACCCTACAAGCTCACGCCCTCACAGGAATTCGCGCTCGGCGAAATCAACGCCGATCTCGCCGATCCCGAACGCATGCTGCGCCTGCTGCAGGGCGATGTCGGCTCCGGCAAGACCGTGGTGGCGCTGCTTGCCATGGCGCGTGCCGTCGAGGCGGGCGGCCAGGCGGCGCTGATGGCGCCGACGGAAATCCTGGCGCGCCAGCATCTGGCGACCATCGCGCCGCTGGCGGAAACAGTCGGCCTGCGCCTCGCCATCCTCACCGGGCGCGAGAAGGGCCGCGAGCGTGCCGAGACGCTGGAAGCTCTTGCCACCGGCGCGATCGACATCGTCGTCGGAACGCATGCGCTGTTCCAGGAAACGGTGACATTCCATGATCTCGTTCTTGCCGTCATCGACGAGCAGCACCGTTTCGGTGTCCACCAGCGCCTCGCCATCACCGCCAAGGGCGACGCGCCCGACATGCTGGTGATGACGGCGACGCCCATACCGCGCACCCTGGTGCTGACCGCCTTCGGCGACATGGACGTCTCGAAGCTGACCGAAAAGCCGGCCGGCCGGCAGCCGATCCGCACCGTGACCCTGCCGATGGAACGGCTGGACGAACTGGTCGGACGCATGCGCGATGCAGTTGCCGAAGGCCAGAAGATCTACTGGATCTGCCCGCTGGTCGAGGAATCCGAAGAGATCAAGCTGATGTCGGCGGAGGACCGTTTCGCCTCGCTGAAACCGCTGTTCGGCGACCGGATCGGCCTTGTGCACGGCCGCATGAAGGGCGTCGAGAAGGACGAGGCGATGCGCGCCTTCAAACAAGGCGAAACGCGCATCCTGATCGCCACCACCGTCATCGAGGTCGGCGTCGACGTGCCCGACGCCACGATCATGGTCATCGAGCATGCCGAACGCTTCGGCCTTGCCCAGTTGCACCAGCTGCGCGGCCGGGTCGGGCGCGGCGACAAGCCGTCATCCTGCGTGCTGCTCTACAAGGATCCGCTCGGCGAGACGGCAAAGCGCCGGCTTTCGGTTATGCGCGAGACCGAGGACGGCTTCCGCATCGCCGAGGAGGACCTGAAACTGCGCGGCGAAGGTGAGTTGCTGGGCACCCGGCAGTCCGGCACGCCCGGCTTCCAGGTGGCGCGCCTCGAGTTCCATGCCGACCTGCTCGAAGCCGCGCGCGACGACGCCCGGCTGATCCTGTCGCGCGATCCGGAATTGCAGTCCGAACGCGGCCAGGCGCTTCGCCTCCTGCTCTACCTGTTCGGGCGCGACGAAGCGGTGCGCTTGCTGCGCGCTGGCTGAGGTCCGGAGCCGCGTGGCGGGTTGGCAAGTGGACCCTTGATCATTTCGCCGTTCAGCGCCACGATCGTGGGCCTGACTTCCGGCGCGACCAAGCCCGCCGAAACGATCAGCTTGGCGCCGTCCTCGATCGTCATGTCGAGCAGCACGATCTCGGATTTATGCACATACATCAGGAAGCCGGTGGTCGGATTCGGCGTGCACGGCATGAACACCGCGACCAGCGGATCGCCCTCCTGGTCGAGCTTCTGATTGATCTCGGTTTCCCTCTCGCTGGCGACGAAGACCAGCGACCAGACCCCCTTGCGCGGATATTCCACCAGGCCGACCTGGCGGAACATGTCGCCCTTGTTCGACAGCACCGTCTCGAAAATCTGTTTCAGCGAGCGATAAATGCCGCGCACCAGCGGCATGCGGCCGAGCAGCCGCTCGCCGACATTGACGATGGCGCGGCCGACGATGTTGGCTGTCATGAAACCGATGAACGTGATCATCACCAGCGCCACGATCAGCCCGAAGCCGGGGACCGGAAATGGCAGATAGGTGTCCGGGTTGTAGCGGGCGGGAATGTAGGGCTTTACCCAGGAGTCGACCCAGCCGATGAGCGACCAGGCAATGTAGGCGGTTATCGCCAATGGGGCGCAGACGACGAAGCCCGTCAGGAAATAATTCCTCAGCCGGGTCATGCCAGAGGTCTTCAGGGCATCGGACATGGGGTTCACCGCGGCGCAGGGTTGCGTCGCCGAGATTAGAGAACCGCGAGCCGGTTTGGAACTGCGAAAGTTTTTTAAAGAATGATCGTCATGCCGCCGCGTCCAGCGGCACGATCTTCTCGAGTTCCGACGCTATTTTCCTCGCTTCGGTCTCCAACTCGTAGGCCTTCTGGAAGTTCATCCAGAACTCGGGCGTGGTGTTGAAGAACCTGGCGAGACGAAGCGCCGTATCAGGAGTAAGACCAACCTCTTCCTTGACGATGCGTTCGATCCGAGTGCGTGGAAGATTGAGCTTTTTTGCAAGCGCGCCGGCACTCATGCCAAGCGGCGCAAGGTATTCCTCGCGCAAGAATTCTCCGGGGTGTATGGGGCGTGCGAACTTGAGCATAGCTCAGTATCCTCAAAGGGTTAGGGCAAGTGCCCACTCAGTGGTAGTCGGCAATTTCCACATCTTCGGCGCCGGCAGCGGTCCATCTGAAGCAGATGCGCCACTGATTGTTGATGCGTATCGAATGCTGCCCTGCACGATCTGCTTTTAATGCCTCAAGATGGTTTCCCGGCGGTGACCGGAGGTCGTTCAATTGGACGGCATTGTCGATTGCCCGAAGTCGGCGCTCGGCACGGGCGACCAGATCCGACGGAAATCCTTTCGGTCCCTTCCCGCGGCGACCGCCTCCACCGTCTTGCCTTTGAACGAGACGATCAACAGCCTTCCCCACGATTTGTATCATACCTTGATACACAATCAGGAGCAAGAGGCCCGTATCACTGATTGATACGATCCGGCGCAGCGCCAGATGTCGCCTTACTCCACCGTCACCGATTTCGCCAAATTGCGCGGCTGGTCGACGTCGGTGCCCATGAACACGGCGGTAAAGTAAGCGAGCATCTGGATCGGCAGCGCGTAGATGATCGGCGAGATGATCTCCGGCACCTCTGGCAGGATGATCGTTTCCATCGTCTTGACGCTCGCCTGTGCTGCGCCCTTGGCGTCGGTGATCAGGATGATCTTGCCGCCGCGCGCCGCCACTTCCTGCATGTTCGAGACCGTCTTTTCGAAGATCCGGTCATGTGGGGCGATGACGATCACCGGCATGTTCTCGTCGATCAGCGCGATCGGCCCGTGTTTCAGCTCGCCGGCCGCATAGCCCTCGGCGTGGATGTAGGAAATCTCCTTGAGCTTGAGCGCGCCTTCCATGGCCAAAGGGAAATTGGTGTCGCGGCCGAGATAGAGCACGTCCTTGTAGCGGGAGAGCTCGCGCGATATGCGCTCGATCTGCTCATCGAGTTTCAGCACCTGGGTAGCGAAGCGCGGCGCTTCCGAAAGCTCGCGCACCAGCCGCTTTTCCTCATCGCGCGAAATCGCGCCGCGCGCCACGCCGGCGCGCACCGCGAGCGATGCCAGAACCGAAAGCTGGCAGGTGAAGGCCTTGGTCGAGGCGACGCCGATCTCCGGCCCGGCAAGCGTCGGCAGCACGACATCGGATTCGCGCGCCATGGTCGATTCCCGCACGTTGACAACCGCGCCGATCTTCATGCCGGCCTGCCGGCAATAACGCAGCGAGGCCAGCGTGTCGGCGGTCTCGCCCGACTGCGAGATGAAGAAGGCCGCGTCGTTGGCCGAAAGCGGCATCTCGCGATAGCGGAACTCCGAGGCGACATCGATGTCGACCGGCAGCCGCGCATAGCGCTCGAACCAGTATTTGCTGATCAGCCCGGCGAGATAGGCTGTGCCGCAAGCCGAGAGCGCCAGCCGGCCGATCTTGGCGAAGTCGAACGGCAGGTCGAGCGGCTTCGACACGCCCGAGACGAAATCCACGTAATGCGCCAGAGTATGCGAGATCACCTCCGGCTGCTCGTGGATTTCCTTTTCCATGAAATGCCGGCGGTTGCCCTTGTCGACCATGAAGCTGGTCGACAGCGACTGCTGGCGCTTGCGGGCGACCTTTTTGCCGTCGATGTCGAAGATCGCGACGCCGTCGCGGCGAACCACCGCCCAGTCGCCGTCCTCGAGATAGGTGATCGAGTTGGTGAAGGGCGCCAGCGCTATGGCGTCGGAGCCCAGGAACATCTCGCCCTCGCCATGACCGACGGCCAAAGGCGGGCCGTTGCGGGCGCCGACGATCAGGTCTTCATCGCCCTTGAACATGATCGCCAGGGCGAAGGCGCCTGAAAGGCGCTTCAGCGCCGCATGCGCCGCCTCGACCGGCTTCAGTCCCTTGGCGAGTTCGCGCGCCACCAGATGCGCCACGACCTCGGTATCGGTCTGCGAGGCGAAGCTGTAGCCGTCGCGGGTAAGCTCGTCGCGCAGCTCGGCGAAATTTTCGATGATGCCATTATGGACGATGGCGACGCCGTTGGAAAAATGCGGATGCGCGTTGGTTTCGTTGGGCACGCCATGCGTCGCCCAGCGCGTGTGGCCGATGCCGATCGTGCCGTCGAGCGGCTCGTCCTTCAGCCGGCGTTCGAGGTTGACCAGCTTGCCTTCGGCGCGGCGGCGGCCAAGCTCGCCCTTCTCGATGGTGGCGACACCGGCCGAGTCATAGCCGCGATATTCGAGCCGCTTCAGCGCGTCGACAATGAGCGGCGCAACCTGCTGCCGGCCGACGATTCCAACGATACCGCACATGCGATAACCCCCGATTCCCAGCGGAAAACCCAGCGTCATCTACGGATTGCCGGGCTACCGCGAAAGTCACTTTGCGTTTCGTTCCGTGTCAGCCGGAACCCTGTTTCGCGTACCATCATGGCAGAGGGCCATTGCAATCCAGTTACCGCAATTGTTCGGTTTTTCGATCACTTCAGCGCCGAAACATCCATGCGCACTGCCTTCGTCTATACTGCGAGGTGCAGCTGCTGCGGCAAGTACCATTTGCGGCGGTATTGCGTCATCCTTCGAATGACGATCCGCGCTGGATGACACAAGGCGGCTTTGAGATGCAACAGCCAGCGCGCTGCTGGTGAGCGGGAAACCAATTGCCCTGAGCTGCGGCCTGCTTATTCCGCCGCTTTCTTCCTTGCCGCGGCAGCCGAAGCTAAGCGCTCGCGCAGTTCCTTGCCCTTGCCGGGGATCGTCCTCTGGCGGGCCCGGCCAAAGGCCAGCGCGTCGTCGGGCACGCTTTCGGTGATCACGCTGCCCGAAGCGATGTAGCCGCCCTTGCCGATCGTGACCGGCGCCACCAGCGAGGAATTCGAGCCGACAAAGGCCCCCTCGCCGATGTCGGTGAAGAATTTCGAGTAGCCGTCATAGTTGCAGGTGATGGTGCCGGCGCCGATATTTGCCCCAGCACCGACCCGCGCATCGCCGACATAGGTCAGGTGGTTGACCTTGGCGCCCTCCTCGACCGTCGCCTGCTTGACCTCGCAGAAATTGCCGACCTTGGCCTTTTTCCTGAGATCGGCACCGGGGCGCAATCGAGCGAAGGGCCCGATCTCGCAGTTCTCGGCGATGGTGGCCCCTGTGAGATGGCTGAAGGCATGGATCGTGGCGCCGGTGGAAATCTTGACGCCCGGACCGAACCAGACATTCGGCTCGACGATCGTGTCGGCCCCGATCTCGGTGTCATGCGAGAAATAGACGGTTTCCGGCGCGATGAGCGTGACGCCCGCAAGCATCGCCTCGCGCCGCCGGCGCGTCTGCCAGATCGCTTCCGCTTCCGCGAGCTCGGCCCGGTTGTTGATGCCGAGCGCGCTCTCGAAGCCAGCCTCCATGGCAACCACATCGAGGCCTTCCGCGCCGGCGATCTCGACGATGTCGGTCAGGTAGAATTCGCCCTTGGCGTTCTTGTTGCCGACCTTGTCGAGCAGCCGCAGCGCATGCTCGCCCGCCACCGCCATCATCCCGGCATTGCAGAAGCCAATCTTCTTCTCGTCTTCGGAGCAGTCTTTCTCCTCCCGAATGGCGACGAGTTTGCCGCCCTTCTCGATCAGCCTGCCATAGCCGATCGGGCTTGGCGGACGAAAACCGATCACCACGACGGCGACACCCTCCGCCAGCTTTTGCCGCGCGGCTGCCAGAGCCTGCGCGTCGATCAGCGGCGTGTCGCCGAACATCACCAGGATGTCGTCATAACCCTTTGATATCGCTTCGCGAGCGGCAAGCACCGCATGTGCGGTGCCGAGCCGCTTCTCCTGCACGAAAGTCTCTGCCTTCGGCGCGAATTTGTGCGCCGCCCTGCGCATCTCGTCGGCGCCATGACCGATCACCAGCGCGAGGCCCGTCGCGCCGGCCGCTTCGGCAGCCTTCACGACGTGAGCCACCATCGGCAGGCCGGCAATGGCGTGCAACACCTTCGGCATGGCGCTTTTCATGCGCGTGCCTTCGCCGGCGGCGAGGATGACGGACAGGCAGGATCTCTGGCTCATGGATGGGCAACCATATGAAAAGGTTTGGAATCAACGCACATTTAGCATTGGCGCTATGCTGTACCAATGCGGTTAAATTCCGGTGAGATGGATTGAGCAACTGACTTTTAATCAGCGGGTCCTGCAGCGAAATCGCGCGGCCAGCACCCCTACAATAGGCCGTGCTTCCTGAATTCCGCCTGCTCGTCGCCGGCGATCCAGCCGAAGACCTTCAAGCTGCCATCGCGCCGTTCGACGAGATAATCGACCTCGAAATCGATGGTCACGTGACTTCTGTCCTTGCGTTCATAGTCGCCCGACCATCGCACCTTGGCCACGCAATGGCCCTCATCGATGGGCGTCACCGCGACATCTTTGCAGGTCATCGCCTTGCTTCCCATCGCCCGATAGGCCTCAAAACCCTTTTTCATGATGTCTTTCAGCTGCTGGCCGTTCTCGCCGACCATCACCCCTGCAGGCGTTACCGAGACAAAGCCGGACGAATACATGTCTCCAAAATCGTCCATGTCGAAATTGCCGACGATCGCGTCGTTGTAGACCCTTTCGTAGGCCTTGAAGAACTTCTGCACGTCAGCCTTGGCTACCATTGTCGCCTCGCCGGTCGGTCATCGGTTGTTGCGCCCGCGCACGGCCTGTAACGCCAGTTTTCGGGCATCGTTCCGGTTTGACGATAGCGATGTCAGCCCAGCCGCCCAAGCACCGGGAAATTCTCCAGCAGCCAGTAAGACGCGCTCTGTACGCCGCCTGTGAGGAAAAAAACACCGGCGACGACCAGCAGCGCTCCGATCGCTTTTTCGACGCGGCCGAGATGGACGCGGAATTTGCCGAGGAAGCGCATGAAGGCGCCGGAAAACAGCGCCGCGATCAGGAATGGGATGCCGAGGCCGAGCGAGTAAGCCGCAAGCAGCAGCGCGCCCTCACCCACCGTCTCGCGCCCGCCGGCTAAAGTCAGGATCGGCCCCAGCACCGGGCCGATGCAGGGCGTCCAGCCGAAAGCGAAAGCAAGGCCCATCACATAGGCCGCTATCATGCTGGCCGGCTTGCCTTGAGACTGGAAACGCGCTTCGCGCGACAACAGCGGGATGCGCAGGATACCGAGGAAATTCAGGCCCATGATGATGATCAGGACGCCCGCCGCCATCGCCAGCGGCTCCTGCCAGACGCGCAGCAGGCGACCGATGGTCGAGGCTCCGGCGCCGAGCGCGACGAACACCGTGGAGAAGCCAAGCACGAAAGCAAGCGAGGCATAAAGCAGCGCGCCGCGCGCGCCTTCCTTCGCCGTCACGCTCTGGCTGCCACGGAAATCATCGACCGAAACGCCGGCCATGTAACAGAGATAAGGCGGCACCAGCGGCAGCACGCATGGCGACAGGAACGAGATCGCCCCTGCCCCGACCGCGCTGACATAGCCGATGTCCAATGCCATCCAATGAGTCCCGATTGTGCTGGCGTCGATATAGCGACGCCGGCGCGCGCCTGCCAATCACCATTGTGTGGCCGCTTCACCCGAGGAAGAAACAGCCTCCTCGATGCGTTGACTGGATGAGCGCGCGATTGCCGCGCGCTTGTTCTCAGGGAGATTTGTGATGAAAGCGATTGCACTCGGGTTTGCCGCCCTTTTGCTCGGCACCGCCGCGTCCCACGCCGCCGAGGCCTGGAAGGAAGCCGAAGTCGGCGGCACCAAGATCTACACCGACGCCAACGGCATGACGCTTTACACCTTCGACAAGGACGAGAAGGGAAAGTCGAACTGCTACGACAAATGCGCCGCCAACTGGCCGCCGCTGAAGGCCGAGGCCGGCGCCAAGGCCGACGACGAATGGACGGTCGTCGACCGCACCGACGGCACCAAGATGTGGGCCTATGACGGCAAGCCGGTCTATACTTTCGTCAAGGACAAGAAGGCCGGCGACATGGCCGGCGAAGGCGTTGCTGGCGCCTGGCATGTCGTAAAGGCCGACTGAGAAAATGTGCCCGCCCCGTTAAAGGGCACGATCTGGCCGCCGATCCCTCGATCTGGCGGCCAGCAGGCTTTGCCCCCTCGTCAGCCCTTTCGAAGCACTGACGTCACCGTCCCCAAAAATGTGATCTTTGCCATACACTCTAAGAGTGTATCTGGCATTGGCACCTCGCAAATTGGCCGCCTCCCCTTGACCGATTGCAAAAGCGCGGCCATGTGAGCGACGAAAAGAGTGGGATTTCGTCGTGCGCCGCGGAGTTCTTCCGCCGCCTCCTAATTGATAAGAGACCTCATGGACGTCGTCGTCGTCGAATCGCCGGCCAAGGCGAAGACAATCAACAAATATCTCGGCAAGAACTATAAGGTTCTGGCCTCGTTCGGCCACGTCCGCGATCTGCCGGCCAAGGACGGCTCGGTGCGGCCCGACGAGGACTTCGCCATGTCCTGGTCGGTCGATACCGCCTCCGGCAAGCGCCTCGCCGACATCGCCAAGGCGGTCAAGGACGCCGATGGGCTGATCCTCGCCACCGACCCGGATCGCGAGGGCGAAGCCATCTCCTGGCATGTGCTCGAAGTCCTGAAGCAGAAGCGCGCGCTGAAGGACAAGCCGGTCAGCCGCGTCGTCTTCAACGCTATCACCAAGGCTTCGGTGCTGGAAGCGATGGCCAATCCGCGCCAGATCGATGCGCCGCTGGTCGATGCCTACCTCGCCCGCCGCGCGCTCGACTATCTCGTCGGTTTCACGCTGTCGCCGGTGCTGTGGCGCAAGCTGCCGGGTGCCCGCTCTGCCGGCCGCGTCCAGTCGGTGGCGTTGCGTCTCGTCAGCGACCGCGAATCCGAGATCGAGCGCTTCATCCGCGAGGAATACTGGCAGATCGCCGCCATCCTCAACACACCCCGCAACGACGGTTTCGAGGCGCGGCTGACCGCCTTCGCCGGCAAGAAGCTGCAGAAGCTCGACATCGCCAACAAAGCGCAGGCCGACGACATCAAGACGATGCTGGAGGGCGCTGTTTTCAAGGCGCTTTCGCTCGAGGCCAAGCCGACCAAGCGCAACCCCGGCCCTCCCTTCACCACGTCGACGCTGCAGCAGGCCGCCTCGTCCGGGCTCGGCTTTTCCGCGACCCGCACCATGCAAGTGGCGCAAAGGCTGTATGAAGGCATGGACGTCGGCGGCGAGACCGCGGGCCTCATCACCTATATGCGAACCGACGGCGTGCAGATGGCGCCGGAGGCGATCGAGGCCGCGCGCGACGCCATCGTGAGCGAGTTCGGTGCAAAATACCTGCCTGAAAAGCCACGCCTTTACACGACCAAGGCCAAGAACGCCCAGGAGGCGCACGAGGCGATCCGCCCGACCGATTTCAACCGCACGCCGGCTTCCGTGCGGCAATATCTCGATGCCGACCAGGCCCGCCTCTACGAACTGATCTGGAAGCGCGCCATCTCCAGCCAGATGCAGCCCGCCGAGATCGAGCGCACCACCGTCGAAATCGAGGCGGTCAACGGTGCCCGCACCGCCGAGCTTCGCGCCATCGGCTCGGTCGTTCGTTTCGACGGTTTCATCGCCGCGTATACCGATCAAAAGGAAGATGACGCGGAAGACGAGGAGAGCCGCCGCCTGCCCGAGATCCGCGCCGGCGAGCAGCTTGCCCGCAAGGCGATCAACGCCACCCAGCACACGACCGAGCCGCCGCCGCGCTATTCCGAGGCGACGCTGATCAAGAAGCTGGAAGAGCTCGGCATCGGCCGTCCCTCGACCTACACCGCTATCCTGAAGACGCTCGAGGACCGCGACTACGTCACCATCGACAAGCGCCGGCTGGTGCCGCAGGCCAAGGGTCGCCTGCTGTCGGCATTCCTGGAAAGCTTCTTCGAGCGCTATGTAGAATATGACTTCACCGCCTCGCTCGAGGAAAAGCTCGACGAGATTTCCGACGGCAAGCTCGCCTGGAAGGACGTGCTGCGCGATTTCTGGAAGGATTTCTCCGGCGCCGTCGCCGACATCAAGGAACTGCGTGTCACCGACGTGCTCGATGCGCTCAACGAAGAACTCGCGCCGCTTGTTTTCCCCGCGCGGGAAGACGGCTCCAATCCGCGCATCTGCCCGAAATGCGGCTCGGGAAATCTTTCGCTTAAGCTCGGCAAGTTCGGCGCCTTCGTCGGCTGCTCGAACTATCCGGAATGTTCCTTCACCCGCCAGCTCGGCGACGCCGCCAATCCCAACGGCGAAAACGGCAATGGCGAGGATGGCGTCAAGCTGCTCGGCAAGGATCCTTACACCGCCGAGGAAATCACCCTGCGCAGCGGCCGTTTCGGCCCCTATATCCAGCGCGGCGAAGGCAAGGAGGCCAAACGCTCCAGCCTGCCCAAGGGCTGGACGGCCGAGTCGATCGATCACGAGAAGGCGCTGGCGCTCCTGGCCCTGCCGCGTGATGTCGGCAAACATCCGGAAACCGGCAAGATGATCTCGGCCGGGCTTGGACGCTACGGCCCCTTCGTGCTGCATGACGGCACCTATGCCAATCTGGAAAGCATCGAGGACGTGTTCTCGATCGGCTTGAACCGCGCCGTCTCGGTGATTGCGGAGAAGCAGCAGAAGGGCAAGGGCGGCCGCAACGGCGCCACGACGGCGGCGCTGAAGGAGTTGGGCGACCATCCCGATGGCGGCGGCAAGATCGTCGTGCGCGACGGCAAATACGGTCCCTATGTCAACTACGGCAAGGTCAATGCGACGCTGCCCAAGGGCAAGGACCCGCAATCGGTGACGATGGAAGACGCGCTCGCCATGATCGCCGAGAAGGAAGCCAAGGGCGGAGGCGGCAAAAAACCCTTCCGCAGGGCCGCGAAGAAGGGGTAGCAGGACGTGGCGCGCAGGATCTCCGGACGAAGCCACGGCGATCCGCGCACCGCCGATACGAGGGCCAAGGTCAAGGGCGACTACCGGCCTTCGCGCGACGAAATCCTGCGCTACATCGCCGAAAATCCCGATCGATCCGGCAAGCGCGAGATCGCCAAGGCCTTCGCGCTGCGCGGCGACGACCGCATCTGGCTGAAGGATCTTCTGCGCGACCTGCAGGACGAAGGTCTGCTCAACAAGGAACGGAAGCGCCTCACCCGGCCCGGCGCGGTGCCTCATGTTGCCGTGCTCGATATTTTCGGTCGCGACGACGACGGCGTGCTTCTGGCGCAGCCCAACGAATATACCGGCCCCGGTTCGCCGCCCGTGGTCGCCATCCGCATCTCGCGCGGCGCCGGCGGCCCGGTGCCGGGCATCGGCGACCGCGTGCTCGCCAAGACCTTCCCGACCGACGATCCGTCAGGCCCTGCCTATACCGGGCGGGTGATGAAGATCTTCGAGAAGCGCAGCGACGCGGTGCTCGGCGTCTTCCGCGTTCTGAAGGATGGCACCTTCCGCATCGAGCCCGTCGAACGGCGCCAGCCGGAGCTGATCGTCGACAAGGAATTCCAGAACGGCGCCAAAAACGGCGACCTCGTCGAGGTCGAGCCCGCGCGCGCCTCGCGCTTCGGCCTGCCGCGCGCCAAGGTGCTGGCGGTGCTTGGATCGCTGACCAGCGAGAAGGCGGTCTCGATGATCGCCATCCACGCCCACGACATTCCCCATGTCTTTCCGGCGGACGTGATTGCCGAGGCCGAAGCGGTGAAGCCGGCGACGCTTGACCACCGGGAGGACTGGCGCGATCTGCCGCTGGTGACCATCGATCCGGCCGATGCGAAAGACCATGACGACGCCGTCTTCGCCACACCCGATACGGACGAGAAGAATCCCGGCGGCGTCATCGTCACCGTGGCGATAGCCGACGTCGCCGCCTATATCCGCTACGGCACGCCGCTCGACCGCGAAGCCTTGAAGCGCGGCAATTCGGTCTATTTCCCTGACCGCGTCGTCCCCATGCTGCCCGAACGCATCTCCAACGATCTCTGCTCGCTGCGCGAGGGCGAGGACAGGCCGGCCATCGCCGTGCGCATGACCTTCTCGTCGGAAGGCCGCAAGCTCAGGCACACCTTCCACCGCGTCATGATGAAATCGGCGGCCAAGCTCGCCTACCCGCAGGCGCAGGCCGCGATCGACGGAATTCCCGACGACAAGACGCGGCCGATCCTCGACAGCGTCCTGAAGCCGCTATGGGAAGCCTATGCGGTGCTCAGGCGCGGCCGCGACTCCCGCCAGCCGCTGGAGCTCGACCTGCCGGAGCGCAAGATCCTGCTGAAGCCCGACGGCACGGTCGACCGGGTCATCGTGCCGGAGCGCCTCGACGCGCATAAGCTCATCGAGGAGTTCATGATCCAGGCCAATGTCGCGGCCGCCGAGACATTGGAGGGCAAGAAAGAGCCGCTCGTCTACCGCATCCATGATGCGCCGTCGCTCGCCAAGCAGGAATCGCTGCGCGAGTTCCTGCAAACGCTCAGCCTGTCCCTGGCGCGCGGCGCGCAGATGCGGCCGAGCCAATTCAACGGCATCCTGGAGCGGGTGCGCGGCGCCGACAACGAGGCGCTGGTCAACGAAGTGGTGCTGCGCTCGCAGAGCCAGGCCGAGTATTCGCCGAAGAACATCGGCCATTTCGGCCTCAACCTCAGGCGCTACGCGCATTTCACCTCGCCGATCCGCCGCTATGCCGACCTGATCGTGCATCGCGGGCTGATCGCGGCACTTGGTCTCGGGCCTGGCGGCCTGACGCAGCAGGAGGCGGACCGGCTGGAAGAGGTCGCCGCGCTGATCTCGGCGACGGAACGCCGCGCCATGGCCGCAGAGCGCGACACCGTCGACCGATTGGTTGCCGCCTATCTCGCCGAGCGCGTCAACGACACGTTCGACGCGCGCATCTCCGGCGTCACCAAGGCAGGACTCTTTGTTCAATTGCCGCAGTACGGCGCGGACGGCTTTATTCCGGTGTCAACTTTGGGCGGCGACTACTATATCTATGACGAGACCGCCCGATCGCTCTTCGGAGAACGCACCGGCAAGGGCTATCAGCTTGCCGATCGCGTCGAAGTTCGGTTGCTCGAGGTCGCGCCGATGGCCGGCGCGATGCGTTTCGAGATGCTGACCGACCCGAAGGCCCTGCCCGGCTCAAGGCGGTCGTTCCACAAGGCCAAGGGCCGCGCCCGCGCGTCGCAATCGCATTCGGGACCGCGCGGCAGGAGACGATGATGCCAGGCGATTTGCGGGCGGAAGAACAGGTTTTCGGTGGCGAGCATCATTCGGGCCGCGTCCCGCGTCCGCTGTGGACGGCGATGAAGCGCGGCATGTTCGGCCGTTGCCCGCATTGCGGCAAGGGAAAGCTTTTCCACGCTTTCGTGAAGCCCGTGGACAAGTGCGAAATCTGCGGCGAGGAGCTCCATCACCATCGCGCGGACGACCTGCCTGCCTATCTGGTCATCGTCATTGTCGGCCACATCGTGGTTGGCTCCTTCATGGCGGTGGAGGCCGCCATCACGCTGTCGACATGGCAGCACGCGCTGATCTGGGTGCCGTTGACCGTCATTCTCGCGCTTGTGCTGTTGCAGCCGGTCAAAGGCGCTGTCATCGGCCTGCAATGGGCGCTCTATATGCACGGCTTCGGCGACGACAAGGACGAGTTCGAGAGCCATTGATAAGCCAGGTCGCACCGCTGTCCGCCCTGGTGCAAAGACCGCGACGTGCAAGCCACTTTCGCATCCGGGAAGTTTCCGCTAGGTCGAGCGCATGGAAGGAATGACCAAGGCGGATGTCGACAAGCTCGATAAAGGCCTGGCCGTGCGCAGCGGCCGGGCATTGCGTCCGCGCGATGCCGCGACCCTCATTCTGCTCGATCGTAGCGACAGGGACGTTCTGGTGCTGATGGGCCGGCGCCATGCTGGTCACGCCTTCATGCCCGGAAAATTCGTCTTTCCCGGCGGCCGCACCGATCCGGCCGACAGCCGCATCCCCGTGTCTGCCCCACTACGCGGCGAAGAAGAGAAGAAGCTGGTCGCAGGCCCCGGCCGCGCGAGCGCGGCGCGGGCGCGGGCAATCGCACTGTCGGCGATTCGCGAGACCTATGAGGAAGCCGGGCTGCTGATTGGCCGCAAAGGTGTTTTCTCGACCGCAGAGCGTGACTGGCAGGGTTTCGTCGAACATGGCGTGACCCCATCGCTCGACGCGCTCCGCTTCATCGCCCGCGCCATCACCCCGCCCAATCGCGTGCGCCGTTTCGACACGCGTTTCTTCAGCGCCTGGCGCCACGACGTTGCGGTGGAATTGCCCGACGGCGGCCCCACCAACGAGCTGGAAGAACTCGTCTGGCTGCCGCTTGCCGATGCCCGTAAGGCCGATATCCCCGACATTACCGGCATGATCCTGGAAGAACTGGAACAGCGGCTCGCCGATGATCCCTTGCTGCGGCCGGGAGGCGCCGTGCCGTTCTTCCGGCTCGTCCGCAACCGCTTCGTCCGCGAAGTCCTTTAGAAGCAGAGCATTTTGATCCCATGACGGTCGATACCCAAGAAAAGGGCGACGAACGCGTACACTGGCTGCCGATGATCGCGGCGATCTCCTCGATCAGCGTCGTCGGCATCGCCATCGGCCTTGGCATGCCGCTGCTCAGCGTCATTCTGGAAAGCCGCGGCCATTCCGCTTCGATGATCGGCCTCAACACGGCTGTCGCCGGCCTCGCCTCGATCGCCGGCGCGCCGCTCGCCACCCCGCTTGCAATGCGGCTCGGCGTCGCCTGGACCATGCTGTTGATGATTGCCATCGGCGCGCTCGCCTTCGTCGGCTTCCATTTCGCGCCCGACTTCTGGATGTGGTTTCCGCTTCGCGTCGCCTTGCATATCTCGCTGACGGTGCTGTTCATCCTGTCGGAGTTCTGGATCAGCACCTCGGCCCCGCCGAGCCGCCGCGGCCTTGTACTCGGCATCTACGCCACCGTGCTGTCGCTCGGCTTCGCCGCCGGACCGTGGCTGTTCGCCCATCTCGGCAGTTCGGGCTTCCTGCCATTCGGCGTCACCATCGTGCTGGTGACGCTTGCCGCTATCCCGGTGCTGGCGGCCCGCAACGAGAGCCCGACCATCGTCGCCGACAGCGAGACCAGCCATTTCCTGCGCTATATCTGGATGGTGCCGACAGCGACTTTTGCCGTTCTTGTTTTCGGCGCCGTCGAAACCGGCGGTTTCTCGCTGTTCCCCATCTATGGCAGCCGCATCGGCTATTCGGAGGCCGACGCCGCGCTGCTGCTGACGATGATCGGGCTCGGCAACGTGCTGATGCAGATCCCCATCGGCATGATCAGCGACCGCGTTTCCGACCGCCGCTATCTGCTTCTGGCCTGCGCCACCGTCGGGCTGATCGGTACCGTCTTCATGCCGTTCTTCGCGCAAAACTGGCATTTGATGGCGGCGCTGCTGTTCGTCTGGGGCGGCGTCGTCGCCGCCATGTACACGATCGGCCTTGCGCATCTCGGCTCCCAGCTTTCCGGCCATGAGCTGGCCTCCGCCAACGCGGCCTTCGTGCTTTGCTATGGCGTCGGCATGGTGCTGGGTCCGCAGGCGATCGGCATCGGCATGGATGCCTTTGGCCCATCGGGCTTCGGCTGGTCGCTGGCCCTTTTCTTCGCTGCCTACATGCTTCTGGTCCTGGTCAGGCTCGTGCGCAAGATTCTCTAAGCGCGTCGCGCTGAAACGAATTCAGGCGACGTGTTTTGATGCATGTCGTTGTCCCGGAACCGCTGGGCACTACTGGGCGATACGCAGTGGGCGAATGTCGCGGAAGCGTGGGGCAATCCTGACATCACCGTGTCAGCAGTACCCCTGCTATATACCCTGCCTCCAACGCAGGTAGGAGAATTGCGATGATCGACAGTGGCTTTGAAACCAAGTCCCTCAGGATGGAATTGCTTCTGCTCGTCACATTCCAGGCGCCGGCCGCCGATGTCGAGCGCATCATGGAGGCGGTGGTGGCGATCACGCCGCTTCGCATGGGCAAATATGACGCCAATGCCTATCAGTCGGCGCAAGGCATCGAGCGTTACCAGCCTCTGGAAGGTGCCGCCGCGGGCGCGGAAACAGAGTTGCGCCGCCGGCCGGGAACGGTCGAAGTCTCGTTCGAACTGCCTGACGACCAGGGGCTTGCCGCGCGCGTCGTCGAGGCCATATTCCAGGCTCACTCCTATCAGGAGCCAGTCATTCGCATCCAGCCGCTGCTGACCAGCCGCTCCAAGGGCCTCGACGACCGCGCCAATCCGAACCGCTGGTGGAACACGACAGGCGATTGGAAGACGGCCGATCAGGGTCAGCTCGCCAAGGCGCCGCAGCGGGAATCGGTCGCTGCGGAGTGACACCGGAAACTTGGTAGCGTTTGGGAAGTCGCCCATGAACGACGAGGCAAACCGCAAGCCGGCGCGCAATCCCCAGGATCTGGCGCGTCTCCTGGTTTCTCGCCAGCAGGCAGGAGATGCAGACGGCATGGCTGCTCTCTATGAGCCCGACGCCATCCTCGCTACCGGCGGTGGACAGTTGGCCAGCGGCCGGGACGCCATTCGTGATTTCTACGGCAAGTTGGTGACAAGGGGGCCAAAGTTTGAGCTTGGAGATCAGCGTCCGGCTATCGTCAACGGAGATTTGGCACTCACTTCCACGCGCCTTCCCGATGGCACGGTGACCGTGGAAATTGCCCACCGGCAAGGCGACGGGACATGGCTTTGGGTGATCGACCAGCCGTCCATCCTCCCATGAGCCATGGCTCGGTGCCGAAACCCGAGACGATCCCAAGGGCCTCGCGGGCTGTCGGTAGCGGGCTTGACTTTCCGGGCACGTTCTTTATGTGTCGCGCCAAGTTTCCCGCGTCCGGGTGTTTTCCCGTGCTCCAGCGGCCAAAACTCCACGAACGTTAACGGACGAAAATCATGGCCAAAGCCGCAAACATCAAGATCAAGCTTCTGTCGACCGCCGACACCGGTTTCTTCTACGTGACCAGCAAGAACAGCCGTACCAAGACGGACAAGCTCTCGTTCCGTAAGTACGATCCGGTCGCCAAGAAGCACGTCGAGTTCAAGGAAACCAAGATCAAGTAATCTGGTTATCCCGAGAAATCAAAACGCCGCCCTTTGGGCGGCGTTTTTGTTTTGGGGCAAGGTCGAGCAACAAAAGGAACCTCGCCGCTATTGAGCGCATGGTTCCCCTGTCGGTTTCCAAAGAAAATGTCGGCTTTTCGAAAAAGGGGGCCGGTCGGCGTTTGGCAGCGGTACGAGGAGGCCACTATG
The DNA here is from genome assembly GCF_000427725.1 of Mesorhizobium sp. WSM3224. Classification (GTDB taxonomy): domain Bacteria; phylum Pseudomonadota; class Alphaproteobacteria; order Rhizobiales; family Rhizobiaceae; genus Mesorhizobium. The sequence continues at coordinate 332,220 of NZ_ATYO01000005.1, forward strand.
TGCCAGCGCCGGCCGGCCGACCCCACGGACCCAGGAGATGCGGCGGACCTGAGCATCATGGGGTATTTTTTGGATCGGGCCGGCTAGTCTACCCTCGTGCCGGCTTCGTCTTCGGTCTATGCCGCAGATTTGCGCAAGACCTTATAAAAATCAACCATTTCTTAACCACCGCTCGCGAATCGCTTGGGTTAAGGTAAATTCGTAACCCTGTTGGGTTGACTGGAAAATCCGTCTCGGCTGCTACGCGGCCTTGGCCACGACGCGATTGCGGCCGCCGCTTTTGGCTTCATAGAGCGCGAGGTCGGCACGCTTCATCAGCGCGGCGACGCTGTCGGTTCCTTTCAAGAGCGAGGACACGCCGACGCTGACCGTGACCTCGATCGCCTTGCCGTCGCTTCCGATGGCGAAAGGCGCTTGCGCAATCTCGGCGCGGATACGCTCGGCCACCTTCTCGGCGACCGCTCCATCGGTGTCCGGCATCACCACGACGAATTCCTCGCCACCGAAGCGGCAGGCGAGATCGATGCCGCGCACATTCTTGCGCAGCCGCCTGGCAAATTCACGCAGCACATCGTCGCCGCCGTCATGGCCATGGGTATCGTTGATCGACTTGAAGCGGTCGAGATCGGTGATCATCACCGACAGCGGCCGCCGCCGCGCCACGGCGCGATCGAACAGCGTCTGCAGATGGCTGTCGAGGTAGCGCCGGTTGTGAAGTCCTGTCAGTCCGTCGATCACCGCCATCTCGATGGTCTGGGCGACGCTGGCGCGCAATTGGTCGTTATAGCGCTTGCGCCGCACCTGCGTGCGCAGGCGCGCCGTCAGTTCGTGCTGGTCGATCGGCCGGATCAGGTAGTCGTTGATGCCGAGTTCCAGGCCGCGCAGGATACGGCCTTCCTCGCCCTCGTCGGCGAGCAGCATGATCGGCAGGAAGCGGGTGCGGTCGAGAGAACGCAGCTGCGAGCAGAGCCTGAGCGCATCGAAGTCGGAGAAAGCGGTCGAGATCAGCACGCATTCATACGCTGTCTCAGCCGCCTGGAAGAATCCCGCGTGCGGATCGGTCGCGACATCGAGCTCGGCGCTGTTGCGCAGCATCTTCTGGATGCGTTCGACGGAAGACCTGCGCTCGTCGATGAGAAGCACCCTCGGCTTGGTATCCTCGGTTGCGAAATCGCGGCTCAGAAGTTCTTCGATGCCGATATTGCGCGTGGTCGAGGCGCGCAGCCGCAGCTCGTCGGTCAGCGACTTGAGCCTGACAAGGCTCTTCACGCGCGTCATCAGCTGCAGGTCGTTGACCGGCTTGGTCAGGAAATCGTCCGCGCCGGCCTCAAGGCCGCGCACCCGGTCGGAAACCTGGTCGAGCGCGGTGATCATGACGACCGGGATATGCGAGGTCGCCGGATCGCTCTTCAGCCGCTTGCAGACCTCGAACCCGTCCATGTCGGGCATCATCACGTCGAGCAGCACGACGTCGACCTTGCCGTTCTCGCAGGTCTCGATCGCATCCGCGCCGTTATTGGCCGTCAGCACCTCGAAATACTCGGCTAGCAGCCGGACCTCCAGCAACCGAACATTGGCGGGAATGTCGTCGACGACCAGGATCCGCGCGGTCATCTCAAAAGGTTCCGGTTGTGCTGGTGGTATGCATCATGCGTCGCCCAGATAGGATTTGATCGTCTCGATGAAGCGCGGCACCGAGATCGGCTTGGAAATATAGGCCTCGCAGCCGCCCTGGCGGATGCGCTCCTCATCGCCCTTCATGGCGAAGGCGGTGACGGCGATGACGGGGATCGAATGCAATTCGTCGTCTTCCTTCAGCCATTTCGTCACTTCCAGGCCGGACACTTCGGGCAACTGGATGTCCATCAGGATGAGGTCCGGCCGGTGCTGGCGCGCGAGATCCAGCGCTTCCAGCCCGTTGCGCGTGCGAACCGTTTCGTAACCGCTGGCTTCGATGAGGTCCCGAAAGAGCTTCATGTTGAGCTCATTGTCCTCGACGATCATGACCTTCTTAGCCATCAAATTCCCGTCCCGACCGCCCTCGAAGCCGAAGACTGTCGCAATGCGTCCCTTCGGACCGCACCCAACCCTATTGCACTCTAGCCCAATATGATTGACGAAACGGAAACCGGAGGTTGGAAAAGCTGTACCAATTCCACCTTCGGACGTTGTGCGGGAGAGAGCGAAGGCTTGCCGCAAGCGACGCTTGCCGTTACTGCGGAGAGAGACTCAAAAATCTACCATTCCAAAGGTAATGATGGCGAACGCAGCGTCAATGCGCGAGGAAGCGGAAACCGTTGCCGTCAAGGCGCTGGGTTTCGTTGCTGCCGACCTGGAACTCCTGCCCCGCTTCCTGGCGATCACCGGCATCGAGGTGCAGTCGATCCGCAAGGCGGCCGCGGAGCCCGGCTTCCTTGCCGGCGTTCTGCAATTCATCCTCGCCCACGAGCCGACGCTTCTGCGCTTCGCCGAGGAGACCGGCACGCCACCGGCCGCCGTCGGCAAGGCACTGCGCGCCCTGCCGCTCGGCGACGACGATCACGAGCGCTCGACATGAGCGACGATCCCGAGACAGCGCGGCAGATCGAAGAGCTTGCAGCCGACGACCGGCCACTGCTGGTGCTCGACGTCGACGACGTCGTGCTCGAATTCGTCCGGCCCTTCCCGCATTTCCTGAAAACACGCGGCTTCGGGCTGACACTGGCTTCCTTCCGACTCACCGGCAACATCGCCGAGACGGCGACCGGCCGGCTGATCGAGCAAGCCGAGGTGACGGCGCTTCTCGGCGAGTTCTTCGACACCCAGGCGGATTGGCAAAGCATCACCGACGGCGCCGCGGACGCGCTGGCGATGCTCAGCCAAGGCGCCGAGATCGTGCTCCTGACCGCCATGCCGCATAAGCATCACGCCGTGCGCCGGGCGCATCTCGACGCGCTGGGGCTGAATTACCCGCTGCTGACCACCGAGATGGCCAAGGGGCCGGCAATCGCCAAACTGCGCGGCGCCAAGGGACGGCCGGTCGCCTTTGTCGACGACCAGCCCTCCAATCTGGTCTCGGCGCGCAATTCCGTGACGGACGCGCATCTCTTCCATCTGATGGCCGACAACTCGCTGCGCGCCTTCCTGCCGCCGACGCCCGAAGACATCATCTCGGTCGAGGACTGGCGCGAGGCGGCGCCGAAGATCGCCGGCGCCCTCGGGCTTTAGCGCGAGCGCTTAGGGCTGCAGCTTCGCGCCAGCCCCGCCATTGTCGCCGCCGTCCGTACCGTCATCCCCGGTGGAATTATCCGTTCCGTTCGCGCCGTCATCACCACCCGAATCATCCTGACCCGCGCTGTCGTCCTGGACTTCATCTGGCCCCTTGAGCATGGCGCCGTTGACCGCGATGGATCCATCGGCCTTGGTGTTGATCACCCACTCCAGGCGGCCATCCGATAAGGTCTTGCCGAAGCCTTTGACGGCCAACGCAAACGGGAAGGCCTGCGCCATCTGCTCATCGCTCTTGGCTCCTTCCTTCAGTGCATCGACGACCTTGTCATAGCCGGCGACATCGATGGTCACCGTCGCATCGGGTTTCTCGCCGGGAAACGTCATCTCGCCTTCCATCGCGACTTCGATGTCGGCGTTTTTCAGCGTGCTGTGCCCGATGACGACCTTCGGGTTCTTCGCCTTGAAATCGGCGACCAAAGTCTTGCCGAATTCATCCGAAAGCGGCGGATTCTTATTGAGATCAAAGGCTTCGATCGCTTTTTTCGCCATGGTGTCGAGATCGATATTGGCGCCGCCGAAGTTCAGGTCGATGTCCGTGGGCAATAGCGGCACCGTCCATTCGGGCAGGGTCTGATGCGGGATCGTGAGGCCGGTGGCCTTGATCGCGTAGTCGACCTTACCGTTCTGGGAGACCCCGTCCATGCCGAATGCGGTGCTGAATTGCGTGGCCCCAAACTTGCCGACAGGGCTCTCCACCTCGAAATCCTTGAAGCCGTAGTTGCCATCGACCCGTTCCCAGATGGGCAGCGCGGCCAGCATGAGCGATTTGAGCTCAGCCTGGTTCGCCTTGAGCTTGGTTTCGTCCTCGTTGGCCACGGCAAAGGCAAGCAGGTCGAGCAGCGGCTTCGTCCGCACGCCCTTGCCGTTTGCATCAACCGAAAGTTCCGGCGTTTTCAAGGTGAGCGGGAAGTTCATTCCGCTGTTGGGATCGTCGATCTTGATCTTTTCAATGAAGCTCGAGACCTTTTGCGTGGCTGTGAAATCGACACCGCCATTGGCGGATTTGGTCGACGTAACGGTGGCAGTGCCGGCGCCTGTCGAGACATCGGCCTGCTGCTTGGCTTGCCGGGACGTCATGGTCATCCCGGACAACGAGCTGGTCGCGTTGGTGAAGGCGGCAAGGGCCGGATCGTAGACGCTGGTCAGCTTGCCGTCCTTGATCGTGAATTCCATGCTCTGGCGGCCTTCCGGTCCGTCGAAATCGAAGGACGCGCCCTGTGAGAAATTCGACGAAACGTCCCAAGACCCGTCGCTGCGCGGCTTCACCATCAGCGCGTATGGCGCCATGTCGAATTTCACGAGCTTCTGCTCGGGCAGCGCATTGACGAGCGCTTTGACGTCGAGCGCGATCTTGTAGGCGTCGCCCTCGACCGAAACCTTGAGCACGCCCTTGTCGAACGCCTGCTTGCCGAAATAGCGCGCCAGATTGTCGGAAAGCTGCTTGGCTCCCTGGTCGTCGACGGTCTGGGCAAAGGCGGGCGCGCTGAGCGCAAGGGCAAAGGCAAGTGGCAAAATACGCTTCACGTCGGTTCTCCGTTGGTCTCGGAAGACGAGACAATCTGCTTCTGGTAGGCAACAAGCGTTGCAGCCGCAAGACGCCGACTGTAGGCCAAAAGCGCGCCCGGCTAAAGCACCAGCCGCATCAGCGGACGGCCGGGCTTGCGCTCCACAAGCCTCTCGAAGCCGGCCTTCTTGAACACTCGCGACGAGCCGACGAACAGCCCGATCGATCGCGAATCGCGCGACAGGTCGATCGGGCAGGCTTCCAGCAGCCTTGCGCCGTTCTCGCGCGCGAACGTGATGCCGCCCTCGACAAGGCGATGCGTGACGCCCCTGCCCCTCGCCTTGACGCGGATGAAGAAGCAGGAGATCGCCCAGACATCCGGATCGCCGGCATCGGACGGATCGACCGGCGCCGAGCCCCTGCCCTGATTGTTCCACTCGGGCACGTCGGCGCGCGGACCGATCTGCATCCAGCCGACGGCCTTGCCGTCCTCGAACGCCAAAAGCCCCGGCGGCGGTCCTGCTTCTATTCGCGCTTTGATGAGATCCTTGTTGCGCTCCTTGTCGCTGGCGCGCCGTTCCGCCGGCGCCAGCCGGAAATGCGTGCACCAGCAGCCATAACAGGCGCCTTGCTTGCCAAACAGGTCCTCGAAGTCGGGCCAGAGCTCTGGGGTCAGCGGTGCTATGGTCGTGCTCATGCGTTCTCCCCAGGCCAAGCTTGTTGCCAGCCTTGCGCTGTCGTACCATTGCGTTTGTTCTCTTTATGTTCGCAGCGATGGCCGCTCCTGTCAACAATCCCGAACACGGTTTTTGCCGTGACTGCCTGGCTTTCCAGCGCGCGGAGACGCGTCGCTGCGATCGCTGCGGCAGTCCGCGCCTTGTCCGTCACGCCGAGCTCTACCGCTTGCGGATCGCCCATATCGATTGCGACGCCTTCTACGCGGCGATCGAAAAGCGTGACAACCCGGCGCTGAAGGACCGTCCGGTCATCATCGGCGGCGGCCGCCGCGGCGTCGTCTCCACCGCCTGCTATATCGCCCGCATCCAGGGCGTGCGTTCGGCCATGCCGATGTTCAAGGCGCTCGAACTGTGCCCGGAAGCGGTGGTGATCCCGCCCGACATGGAAAAATATGTCGGCGTTGGGCGCGAAGTCCGCGCATTGATGCTGGCGTTGACACCGCAGGTCGAGCCGCTGTCGATCGACGAAGCGTTTCTCGACCTCGCCGGCACCGAGCGGCTGCACGGCATGCCGCCGGCGCTGGTGCTGGCGCGCTTCGCGCAGACAGTGGAAAGGGAGCTCGGCATCACCGTTTCGGCCGGCCTCTCCTACTGCAAGTTCCTGGCAAAAATTGCCTCGGATTTCCGCAAGCCGCGCGGTTTTTCGGTGATCGGCGAAGCGGAGGCACAAAGCTTTCTCGCCGCGCAGCCGGTGACGATGATCTGGGGAGTCGGCAAGGCGTTGGCCGCGACGCTGGAGCGCGACGGCATCCGCATGATTGCCCAGCTGCAGCGCATGGAGCGCGGCGAGTTGATGCGCCGCTATGGCGTTATGGGCGATCGGCTTTACCGGCTGTCGCGCGGCGAGGACGACCGCCCGGTCGATCCTGGCGGCGATGCCAAGAGCGTCTCGGCCGAAACCACCTTCGACACCGACATCGCCGCCCTGGCGGAACTGGTGCCGGTGCTGCGCGGCCTGTCGGAAAAGGTCTCGGCGCGGCTGAAAAAATCCGGCATTGCCGGGCGTACCGTGGTGCTGAAGCTCAAGACGCAGGATTTCAAGCTCCGCACCCGCAACCGCCAGCTCGGCGATCCGACGCGGCTTGCCGACCGCATTTTCCAGACCGGGCTCGACCTGTTGCGCCGCGAGGCCGACGGCACCAGGTTCCGCCTGCTCGGCATCGGCGTCAGCGACCTCTCCGACGACGAAAAGGCCGATCCGCCCGATCTGGTTGACGTGCAGTCGCGCAAGCGCGCGCTGGCCGAAGGCGCGATGGACACGTTGCGCGACAAGTTCGGCAGGAAGGCCGTCGAGACCGGCTACACATTCGGCAAGGGCCGCAACGCCAATCCGCCCGAGCCGCTTGAGGAGTGATACTGGCCGGCATTTATTGCGGGCTTGATCAAGTGCGCTGCAAGTAGATCCGGCTCGTCACTATGGTCTTGCCGGTCTTCGGATCTGTGTCGGTCACTGTCAGCCGCATGCCGTCGCTGCCGGTCTTTTCGAGGGTCAAGCGCGCCTTGCGGTCGCCATTGACCTCTTTGGCCCAACGGATGCCGAGATTGAGCGCGTTGCCCGAGCGGCTTCCGTTCAATCGCGCCGGTCCTGTGCGCGAGCCGATATAGACGCCGGCATAGCCGGCGCCGCTGGCCCTGAGGTCGGCGCTGATTTCCCGCGTCATCAGGATGAGGCCGCGGCATTTGCCGTCGAGCGACAGCGAGGTCGAGGTGGCGCCGGATTTGAAGGTGCACGAGATATTCACCGTCGGCGCGCTGGCGCTGACCTTGAGGGTGCCGTTGCCGGCGAAGCTGCCCTGGAACGAGCGCAGGAAACCGGCATCGTCGGCGCGAGCGCCCACCGCCGCCGTTGCTGCGATCAGGCAGCCGGCGAGCGCAAACAGCATCGTCGATTTCATCGGAATTCTCCCCCGGCATCGAAGCTGCGAACACAAAGACTCGAACGCCTGCGACGGCTGCAGGTTCCGCCTCCAATATGACTGTTTTTTAACGCCGCGCCGGCTGGGCAGTCGCTGGCCCAGTCGAATGCATCGACTAGCGGTTGCGGTCGAAGGTCCGGCTTGCGAAAAGCGCCCATGACACCCGCTCCCTCGATCATCAAGGCCGCGCTCTGGATGGCGCTGTCGATCGCCTCGTTCCTGGCGATGTCGGTCGCCGGCCGCACCGCGACGGCCGCGCTCAATGTCTTCCAGGTGCTGGAGCTGCGTTCGGTGATCGGCTTCTTCATCCTGTTGCCGCTGGTGATGACGGGCGGCGGCTTCAAGGCGATGCGCACCGGGCGCCCCCTCGCCCACATCGCCCGCAACGTCGTCCATTATGCCGGCCAGGCGGCCTGGCTCTATGCGCTGACCCTGATTCCGCTGGCCGTGCTGATCTCGATCGAGTTCACGACGCCGATCTGGACCGCGATCCTGGCGGTGAGCTTTCTCGGCGAAAGGCTGTCGCGGCCAAGGCTGACGGCCATCGTGCTGGGGCTGATCGGGGTGGTGATCATCGTGCGTCCCGGCGTCGGCTCGGTCGATCCCGGTCATCTCGTCGTGCTGGGCGCCGCGATGTGCTTCGGCGTCTCGGTGGTCATGGTCAAGTCGCTGACGCGAACCGATAGCGTCGTGCGCATCATCTTCTGGATGCTGATCATCCAGTCCGTGGTCGGCCTCGTCCCGGCGCTCTATGTCTGGCGCGACCCGCCCGTCGAGCAGTGGCCCTCGATATTCGTGGTCGCCTTCACCGGCATGTCTTCGCATTTCTGCATGGCCCGTGCGCTCAGCCACGCCGATGCGACCGTCATTTCACCGATGGACTTCCTGCGCGTGCCGCTGTCGGCGCTGATCGGCTGGCTGCTTTACAGCGAGCAGATCGATGTCTTCACCGCCGGCGGCGCGGCGTTGATCCTGGCCGGCAATCTGCTCAACCTGCAAAGGAAGACGGCACGGGTGGCGGAGGCGGAAGCAGCGACTCCCTAACCTACACCAGCTCCACTTCGACCACGCCCGGCACCGCGCGCATCGCCGACGCGACCTGCGGCGAGATGCGGTAGCGGTTGGGCAGCTCGATCTCGACCTCGCCCTGGCCGGCTTCCTTGATCAGCACAAAGCTCACCTGCCCTTCGCCCTTCACGGCGAGCTGGCCGGCAAGCGTGTTGATCGGCGCTGCGTCGCGCACGAAAATCCGCAGCGCCTTCTGGATGCGGCTCGCCTCATCTTCCAGCGACTGCACCGTCTGGATGCGCAGATTGATGCCTTCCGGCCGGTCCTCGGCCGAAACGGTGATCACCACCGAGCGGCCCGGCTCCAGCATGTCGCGATACTGGGCCAGCCCTTCGGAGAACAGCACCGCCTCGTACTGGCCCGTCGTGTCGGAAAACTGCACCACGCCCATCTTGTTGCCGGTGCGGGTCTTGCGCTCCTGCTTGGTGGTGACGGTGCCGGCAAGACGCCCCGCGGCGGCACCCCGTTTGACCGCGGCCGAAAATTCACCCCAGTTCTGCACCCGCATCTTCTGAAGTGCTGCCTTGTACTCATCCAGCGGATGCGCCGAGAGGTAGAAGCCGACCACCTGGAACTCGCGATGCAATCGGTCGGCGGCAAGCCATGGATCGGTCGACGGCAGGTTGAGCGCCTGCGACTGGGCGCCGAGCGACGCTCCGAAAATGTCGGCCTGGCCGGAAATGGCGTTCTGCTGCGCCAGCGATGCCAAGCCCATCATCCGCTCGACACCGGCCATCATCTGGGCGCGGTCATGCCCGAAGCAATCGAGCGCGCCGGCCATGATCAGGCTTTCAAAGACGCGCTTGCCGACGATCTTCGGATCGACCCGCTCGCAGAAATCGGCAAGGTTCTTGAACGGCTTCTCGCCACGCTTCTCGACGATGTGCTCGACCGCCGCGTCGCCGACGCCTTTCAGCGCCGCCAGCGAATAGAAGATCTTGTTCTCGCCGACCTCGAACGGGCGGAAACTCGACATCACCGACGGCGCCACAACCTCGATGCCGAGCCGCAGGGCGTCCTGGCGGAAATCGGCCAGCTTGTCGGTGTTGCTCATGTCGAGCGTCATCGATGCCGCCAGGAACTCGACCGGGTAATGCGCCTTGAGATAGGCGGTCTGGTAGGAGACGACCGCGTAGGCAGCCGCGTGCGACTTGTTGAAGCCGTAGTCGGCGAACTTGGCCAGAAGGTCGAAAATGAAGTCGGCCTGCGGCTTGCTGACGCCGCGCTCTACCGCGCCCGTCACGAAACGCTCGCGCTGCTTGTCCATCTCGGCGCGGATCTTCTTGCCCATGGCACGGCGCAGAAGGTCGGCTTCGCCGAGCGAATATCCTGACAGCTCCTGCGCGATCTGCATCACCTGTTCCTGGTAGACGATGACGCCTTGGGTCTCCTTCACCAGATGGTCGATCTTGGGATGGATCGAGGCCATCTCCTCTTCGCCATGTTTTCTGGCGTTGTAGGTCGGGATGTTCTCCATCGGGCCGGGGCGATAAAGCGCCACCAGCGCGATGATGTCCTCGATGCAGTCCGGCCGCATGCCGATCAGCGCCTTGCGCATGCCGGCACTTTCAACCTGGAACACGCCGACGACCTCGCCGCGCGACAGCATCGCATAGGTGTCGGGATCGTCGAGCGGTATTGTCGCCAGGTCGATATCGACGCCGCGCCGGCGGATGAGCTTCACCGCCGTTTCCAACACCGTCAGCGTCTTCAGGCCGAGGAAGTCGAATTTCACCAGCCCCGCCTGCTCGACATATTTCATGTTGAACTGGGTGACCGGCATGTCCGAGCGCGGATCGCGGTACATCGGCACGAGTTCCGACAGCGGCCGGTCGCCGATGACGATGCCGGCGGCGTGCGTGGACGCATGGCGGTAAAGCCCCTCCAGCTTCTGCGCCATGTCGAGCAGCGTCTGGACGATCGGCTCCTTCTCGGCCTCCTCGGCAAAGCGCGGCTCATTGGCGATGGCGTCCGCCAGCTTGACCGGATTGGCCGGGTTCTGCGGCACCATCTTGGACAGCTTGTCGACCTGGCCATAAGGCATCTGCAGCACGCGGCCGACGTCGCGCAGCACCGCGCGCGCCTGTAGCGTACCGAAGGTGATGATCTGGCCGACCTGGTCGCGGCCGTATTTCTGCTGGACGTAGCGGATCACCTCCTCGCGCCGGTCCTGGCAGAAGTCGATGTCGAAGTCCGGCATCGAGACGCGGTCCGGATTGAGGAAGCGCTCGAACAGCAGCGAGAAGCGCAGCGGGTCGATGTCGGTGATGGTGGTCGAATAGGCGACCAGCGAACCGGCGCCCGAACCGCGCCCCGGGCCCACCGGAATGCCTTGCGCCTTCGCCCATTTGATGAAGTCGGCAACGATCAGGAAGTAGCCCGGGAACTTCATCTTCTCGATGATGCCGAGCTCGAATTCGAGCCGCTCGCGATATTGCTCGACCGTGTAGCCCGGCGTCGGGCCATGCGCGGCAAGCCGGGCTTCCAGCCCCTCGCGTGCCTGGCGGGCAAGCTCGGCCGCCTCCGCTTTTTCGGCCGCGTCCTTGTCGGTGGCGTCAGCGCCGGTGAAGCGCGGCAGGATCGGGCTGCGGTTCTTCGGATAGTAGGAACAGCGCATCGCGATCTCGACCGTGTTGTCGATCGCTTCCGGAAGATCGGAAAACAGCCGAGCCATCTCGGCCTGGCTGCGCAGGAAATTGTCCGCGGCGAGCCGACGGCGGTTGTCGGCCGCAACCACCGAGCCCTCGGCGATGGCGATCAACGCGTCATGCGCCTCGTAATCATCGCGCTTGGAGAAGAAAGCCTCATTGGTAGCGACCAGCGGCAGTTCATGCGTATAGGCCAGGTCGATCGACGATTTTTCGACCATGCGGTCATAGCCGGCGACCCGTTCCAGTTCGACATAGAGCCTGTCGCCGAAGAGGCCTTTGAGGAACAGCAGCCGCTGTTCGGCGAGGTCGCGCCGGTCGGCTTTCAGTGCAGTTCCGATCGGGCCGCGCGGCCCACCGGTCAGGCAGATCAGTCCGTCGCACTGCCTCTCCAGCGCGGCGCTGGTCAGATGCACCGGCTCGCCGGGCGGCGTCTCCAGATAGACCTTGCTGATCAGCCGCACGAGATTGCTGTAGCCGTCCTCGCTGGCGGCGATCAGCACGACCGGCGATATCTCCGGCCCATGGCGGCGGCGGTCGCGCTGGCCGTCGCTCGCTTCACCGGTAAAGGCCAGATCGACCTGGCAGCCAATGATCGGCTGGATGCCGTCCTTGACCGCTTTCTGGGCAAATTCGAGCGCGCCGAACAAGTTGTTGGTGTCGGTGACCGCGATCGCCGGCGCTTCATCCTTGACCGCATGGCCGACGATCGCGCCGAGCTGCAAGGCGCCCTCGAGCAGCGAATAGGCCGAATGCACGCGCAGATGGATAAAGGTGCGCGCCGGCGTTTCGGGCCGCGCGGCCTTTACGGCTGCTTCGCGCTGCAACGGGTCGCGTGGAAGTCGTTCATCCGCCATGATTTTTCGCGCTGTCCCAAAGACTCAAATTTATGCACATGTATTGTCCCGGACAGGGCCGTACCAGTCCAGTACAAATGACCCCACAGGGCACAGGCTTGCGGCCCGGTAGCGCCTCTTCTCAGGCGAATTCCATGATCACCGCATCGACCGCCAGGCTGTCGCCGGGCTTGGCGTTGAGCTTGGCTATCGTCAGGTCTCTTTCGGCGCGCAGCACGTTTTCCATCTTCATCGCCTCGACCACGGCCAGCGTTTCGCCCGCCTTGACCTCCTGTCCTTCCGCGACGGCGATCGAGACGACGAGGCCAGGCATCGGGCAGAGCAGCATTTTCGAGGTGTCCGGCGCCAGCTTCTCCGGCATCAGCCTTTCGAGCTCCGCGGTGCTCGGCAGCATGGCGCGCGCGCTCACCGACATGCCTTTCCAGGCGATGCGCAAACCGTTCAGCATCGGACGGATCTGCGCTGCGACCCTGTTGGCACCGACTGTGCCCTGCCAGATCGCATCGCCCGGTCGCCAGTCGCAGGCGACGGTCAACGGCTTGCCGCCGCCGATCGAGAGGTCGATCTCCATCGGGATGGAAATCATGCCGTCGACGATCTCGGCCGAAAGGTAATCCGTGCCGATCTTCACCACCCAGTCGCGCTTGAGATGTCCGGAATGCGGCGCCAGCCTGCCGCTGAGGCGGTCAAGGCGGTCGCGACGCAGCAATTCGATCGCGGTTGCGACAGCGGCAAACACCGCCTTCTCCTCGCCATCCGGCTCGACCGGCGCGAAGCCGTCCGGATATTCCTCGGCGATAAAACCGGTCGACAGCCGCCCCTCGCGCCAGCGCGGGTGCTGCATCAGCGCCGCCAGGAACGGGATGTTGTGCTCGATGCCGTCGACGACAAAGCTGTCCAGCGCCTCCGACATCGCGTCGATCGCCTCCAGCCTTGTCGGCGCCCAGGTGCAGAGCTTTGCCACCATCGGGTCGTAGAACATCGAGATTTCGGATCCTTCGGTGACGCCGGTGTCGTTGCGGACCACGATGTCGCCGAACGTGCCTTCCTCCGGCGGCCGGTAGCGCTTCAGCCGGCCGATCGAGGGCAGGAAGTTGCGGTACGGATCCTCGGCATAGAGGCGGCTTTCCACCGCCCAGCCGTTCAGCTTCACGTCGCTCTGCTTGATGCCGAGCCTTTCGCCGGCGGCGACGCGGATCATCTGCTCGACAAGGTCGATGCCGGTGACGAGCTCGGTGACCGGATGCTCGACCTGCAATCGCGTATTCATTTCAAGGAAATAGAAGTTCTTGTCCTTGTCGACGATGAACTCGACCGTGCCTGCGCTCTGGTAATCGACAGCCTTCGCCAAGGCCACCGCCTGTTCGCCCATCGCCTTTCTGGTCTTGGCGTCGAGGAATGGTGACGGCGCCTCCTCGACCACCTTCTGGTTGCGGCGCTGGATCGAGCATTCGCGCTCGCCGAGATGGAGCGCGGTGCCGTGCGCGTCGGCCAGCACCTGGATCTCGATATGGCGCGGATCGACCACGAACTTCTCGATGAAGACGCGGTCGTCGCCGAAAGAGCTTTTCGCTTCCGAGCGCGCCCGGTCGAAACCGTCGCGCACCTCCGCCTTGCTCCAGGCAATGCGCATCCCCTTGCCGCCGCCGCCGGCCGAGGCCTTGATCATCACCGGATAGCCGATCTCACCGGCGATACTTTCGGCATGGTCGGCATTCTCGATCACGCCGAGCCAGCCGGGAACCGTCGAGACTTTTGCGGCGTTGGCGAACTTCTTCGATTCGATCTTGTCGCCCATCGCCTTGATGGCCTTGGGCTTCGGGCCGATGAAGACGATGCCTTCCTCCTCCAGCGCCTCGCAGAAAGAGGCACGCTCCGACAGGAAGCCGTAGCCCGGATGCACGGCTTCGGCGCCGGTCTCCTTGCAGGCGGCGATGATCCTCTCCGCAACCAGATAGCTCTGCGCGGCGGGCGAAGGCCCGATATGCACCGCTTCGTCGGCCATTTCGACATGCACCGCGTCGCGATCGGCATCCGAATAGACCGCGACCGTGGCGACCCCCATCTTGCGCGCCGTCTTGATCACGCGGCAGGCAATCTCGCCGCGATTGGCGATCAGGATCTTCTTGAACATTTGGGTGTCGTTCCTCCGGCGAAGCGGTCCAGTTCTATGGACAATTCCGGCGCGCCTCAAGTGCCCGCGGCTTGGCTCCCGCAGGCTGGTACCTATTGCGGAAACCGCGCCGAAAAACGTCGCAAGAGACGTTGGCCGCCAGCGTGGAACTCGCTAAGGTTACCCATAATGCCGAACGAATGGCTGGCTGGCAGCTTGCCGTTAGCTAAAACTTACAGATTGCCTTGGGAGGATACCTCAATGAAAACGCGTGCCGCAGTCGCCGTCGGTGCTGGAAAGCCGCTGGAGATCATGGAGGTCGACCTCGACGGCCCGCGCGACGGCGAGGTGCTGGTCGAGGTCAAGGCGACCGGCATTTGCCACACCGACGAGTTCACGCTGTCGGGCGCCGATCCGGAAGGCATCTTTCCGGCGATCCTCGGCCATGAGGGCGCCGGCATCGTCGTCGATGTCGGCAAGGGCGTCACTAGCGTCAGGAAGGGCGACCATGTCATCCCGCTCTATACGCCCGAATGCCGCCAGTGCCCGTCNTGNCTGTCNNGNAANACCAANNTGTGCACCGCCATCCGCGCCACGCAGGGGCAAGGGCTGATGCCGGACGGCACCTCGCGCTTCTCGGTCAATGGCGAAAAACTGTTCCACTATATGGGCTGCTCGACCTTCTCCAACTTCACCGTGCTGCCGGAGATCGCGGTGGCCAAGGTCAATCCCGACGCTCCCTTCGACAAGATCTGCTACATCGGCTGCGGGGTGACCACCGGCATCGGCGCCGTCATCAACACGGCCAAGGTAGAGCAAGGCGCGACCGCGGTGGTCTTCGGCCTCGGCGGCATTGGCCTCAACGTCATCCAGGGGCTTCGCCTGGCCGGCGCCGACATGATCATCGGCGTCGATTTGAACAACGACAAGAAGGAATGGGGCGAGCGCTTCGGCATGACGCATTTCGTCAATCCGAAGGAGATCGACGGCGATATCGTGCCTTACCTGGTCAACATGACCAAGCGTGGCGCCGACCAGATCGGCGGCGCCGACTACACCTTCGACTGCACCGGCAACACCAAGGTGATGCGCCAGGCGCTGGAAGCCTCGCATCGCGGCTGGGGCAAGTCGGTCGTCATCGGCGTCGCCGGCGCCGGCCAGGAGATATCGACCCGGCCGTTCCAGCTGGTCACCGGCCGCACCTGGATGGGCACCGCCTTCGGCGGCGCGCGCGGCCGCACCGACGTGCCGAAGATCGTCGACTGGTACATGGACAAAAAGATCCAGATCGACCCGATGATCACCCANACGCTGAAGCTNGANGACATCAACAAGGGCTTNGACCTCATGCATGAGGGCAAGTCGATCNGNAGTGTCGTGGTTTACTGAAGCAAGAACCACATGCCGCCGGCCAACCGGCCGGCGACTTTTGTGGTTTACAACTGGGAGGAGAAAAGAATGCCTGAGAANCTGCATCCGAAGATCGANAACGGGCTGCCCAGGGAAAGCGCTTCCTTTGCCGGCGGCACGCTGGTCTGCGCCTGCACCAGCAACCCGGTGAAGGTGAAGGTCAAGGGGCAGATCGCCCACAATCATGCCTGCGGCTGCACCAAATGCTGGAAGCCGGACGGCGCGATATTCTCGGTGGTTGCGGTCGCCGGCACAAGCGATGTC
>NZ_ATYO01000043.1 GCF_000427725.1 Mesorhizobium sp. WSM3224
CCGGGCTTCGGTGATCGCCGCAAGGCCATGCTGGAAGACATCGCCATCCTCACCGGTGGCCAGGTCATCTCGGAAGACCTCGGCATCAAGCTCGAGAATGTCGGCCTCAACATGCTCGGCCGCGCCAAGAAGGTGTCGATCTCCAAGGAGAACACCACCATCGTCGACGGCGCCGGCAAGAAGGCCGAGATCCAGGGCCGCGTTGCCCAGATCAAGCAGCAGATCGAGGAGACCACCTCGGACTACGACAAGGAGAAGCTGCAGGAACGTCTGGCGAAGCTCGCCGGCGGCGTTGCCGTGATCCGCGTCGGCGGTGCGACGGAAGTCGAAGTCAAGGAAAAGAAGGATCGCGTCGATGACGCCCTCAACGCGACCCGCGCGGCCGTGGAAGAAGGCATCGTTGCCGGCGGCGGCGTCGCGCTGCTGCGCGCTTCGCTGAGCATCAACGCCACCGGCGTCAACGCCGACCAGGCTGCCGGCATCAACATCGTTCGTCGTGCACTGCAGGCTCCGGCTCGTCAGATCGCGGCCAACGCTGGTGCCGAAGCTTCGATCGTTGCCGGCAAGATCCTCGAGAACAAGGGCGCGACTTTCGGCTACAACGCCCAGACCGGCGAATATGGCGACATGATCGCCATGGGTATCGTCGATCCGGTCAAGGTTGTGCGCACGGCCCTCCAGGACGCGGCCTCGGTCGCCGGCCTGCTCGTCACCACCGAAGCCATGATCGCCGAAGCTCCGAAGAAGGACTCTGGCGCCGGCGGCATGCCTGGCGGCATGGGCGGCGGCGGCATGGGCGGCGGCGGTATGGGCGGCATGGGCGGCATGGATTTCTAAGAGACGAATGACCCCGAAACGTTGCAGATTTTTCGGACAAGATCATTCGCAAAGAGAAGTTCAAGCACGCCCATCAACTAATATTGCTCAAGCCCGCAACCGGGCTTGAGTGGCGGCATGGATTTCTAAGAAGTCCATAAAGCACGCGTAACTTCGCAAATCTCACAAGAAGGGCGGCAGCGAAGCCGCCCTTTTTACGCGAGCACCTGAAACCCAGCCAAAGCGGGTGCGCAACAGTTCTGAGCTGCGCAGCGCGCTGAGTGCTTATGCCACTTGTCACCGCCTCGGCTGGCCGACGTCGACGTCCTTAGGAGCTTCGCTAAAAACATGCTCGACAGCAGGAAAGCGTCGCTGGCGTACCTCGGTCGCATAGGTCGCGATCGCGACGTCAGCGTCCTGAGCAAGCTCGGTGTAGCGCTTGACGAAGCTCGGCCGGAATGAGGTGAACAGCCCAAGCATGTCCTCGGTCACAAGGATTTGCCCATCACAGGCGGGCGATGCGCCGATGCCAATGGTGGGGATGGTGATCTCTGCCGTGACCCGTTGCGCCAGGTGTTCCGGGACTTTCTCCAATACAACGCAAAAAGCACCGGCGTCCGCGACCGCGGTGGCGTCGCTCCTGATTCTGTCGGCGTCCTCTCCCCGCCCCTGAACGCGATAGCCGCCGAACATATTCACCGCTTGCGGTGTCAGGCCGACATGGGCCATGACCGGGATGCCGCGGGTGGTCAAGAAGCGGACGGTGGGAGCCATAGTCTCGCCGCCCTCCAGCTTCACGGCCGCGCATCCGGTTTCGGCCATTATCCGTGCCGCATGGCGAAAAGCCTGCTCTGGCCCCTCTTCATACGAGCCGAACGGCATATCAATAACAAGCAGCGCACGCTCCACCCCACGCCGCACCGCCTTGCCGTGCATAATCATCATGTCCAGGGTGACGCCGAGCGTCGAGGGCAAGCCGTGCAGCACCATACCGACGCTGTCGCCGACGAGAACGAGGTCACAGTGCCGGTCGACGAGCTTTGCCATCGGCGTGGTGTAGGCGGTCAAGCAGACCAGCGGGGTTCGCCCCTTCTGTAAGCGAACCATGGGCGGTGTGATGGTCTTTGTTTCACCGGCCACGCTCAATGGCTTCTCCTTCCGCACCGTTACCCCAACCGCTGGGCGCGTTTGCCACAATTTGGTGCGGTTGCGAAGAGCCAAGTGGCGGTGCCCTTTGGTGTTGATTGAAAGATCGGCGGTCTACGCTCGCAGGTCACAAGCGCCCTCAAAAAGCGCACGAAGGCAGGCAGCCAAGACTCTTTTCAACAATGGATTTGTACGGGCCTGGACAGACTGTAGACCCCTGGCGGGCAGATCAACCCGACGGACAAGCGGGTTGACAGGCACCGTTTCGCAGGCGCGCGCATGGCAGCCCTTCCCTTACGTTACACACCATGGGCGTCGCGAATGGCATATTTTTGTCCAGATAAGAAGAGCTAGAACGGCGGATAACCGTGGCGATGTTGACGCGCGCAAAGTCTTGGTACACCTTGTATTTAAATCGATTATAGACCGTTTGATTACGGTAGCTCGGACAATTCCGGAACCATGCACGACCACGCAAAAGGAAACAGGAAAGGCAGAGCCGGACGCAAGGCCAACGACGTCAAGGCTGACCTGATCGCTGTCGTGGTAGCAGTGATCAATCGCGATCCTTGCGTCCTTACCATCGGGCTGGAAGCCGTGCTGCCGTCGGGCCCGTTCGAACTTGCTCATCGCTCGCTGCAGTCGGGCGTTCGCGTGTGGGTGGAACAACGGACCGGTCAGCCCCTCGGCTACATCGAGCAGCTCTACACGTTTGCCGACCGCGACCGCATCGGCGCCGACGAGCGCGCGATCTCGATCAGCTATCTCGCACTTACCCGTGAAGAAGATGCGACAAGCTCGACGAGACGCTGCTGGGGGACTTGGTACGACTATTTCCCCTGGGAGGACCACCGCTCCGGAACTCCTGCGATGGTGGGGGACGTGTTGCGCCCGCGCCTGTTTGATTGGGCCCACAATGCTGCCGACAGCGCTACACGCCTTGAACGTCGGCGACGAGCGGGGGTTGCCTTCGGCTTCGACGACAGGGCATGGAACGAAGAGCTCGCATTGCAGCGCTACGAGTTGCTCTACGAAGCGGGTCTCGTGGAAGAGGCCACGCGCGATCACGGTTCGACGGCGCTCGTCTCAGTGCCGGGCAGACCAATGATTGCCGATCATCGCCGCATTCTGGCGACAGGCATTGCGCGCTTGCGCTCCAAGATCAAATACCGGCCCGTCGTATTCGAGCTGATGCCGCCAGTCTTCACTCTGCTGCAGCTGCAACGGACCGTGGAAGCCCTCGCCGGCAGGCTCATCAACAAGCCGAACTTCCGCCGGCTGGTCGAACAGCAAGAGTTGGTCGAAGAGACTGGCGAGACATCTGTCGAAACGGGCGGCCGCCCGGCAAAGCTTTATCGCTTCCGCCATGCCGTCCTCGATGAATCGATCGCGGCCGGGACAAAATTGCCGCTGGCACGGGGTTGACAGGCTTATAGTCAACGTAGACATATACCCCTTATAATCACATGGAATATAATCGGAGGCGCCGATGACCGGGGCGATACCTGCGGCGGCGTCGCTATACGAGCGTGTTCGGCGCGTAATCCCGCCGATCGAGTGGCCGGCTTTCACCGATGACATCGACGCCATTCTCGCGCTTAAGCGCGAGCGCAACGCCGTGATCCTGGCCCACAACTATCAGACGCCCGAGATTTTCCACTGCGTAGCCGACATCGTCGGCGACAGCCTGGCGCTCGCCCGCAAGGCAATGGCAATCGACGCCGATATTATTGTGCTTGCCGGTGTGCATTTCATGGCCGAGACGGCGAAGCTCCTCAATCCCCACAAGACGGTGCTCATCCCGGACGTCGCCGCCGGCTGCTCGCTGGCTGACTCGATCACGCCCGCAGACGTGCGGCTGCTTCGCCAGCGTTACCCGGGTGTTCCAGTCGTCACCTATGTCAACACCTGCGCCACGGTGAAGGCCGAGTCCGACATCTGCTGCACCTCGGGCAACGCGCTGGCGGTGGTCGAGTCGCTCGGCGCGCCGCGGGTGATCATGCTGCCCGACGAATATCTGGCGAGGAACATCGCAGCGCAAACAAGGGTCGACATCATCGCCTGGAAAGGCCATTGCGAGGTGCATGAGCGCTTCACACCGGGCGACATCCGCGAGTTGCGCGAGGCCCATCCGGGGCTCACCGTGCTTGCACACCCCGAATGCCCGCCGAACGTGGTCGCCGAGGCTGACTTCGCCGGCTCGACGGCGGCCATGTCCGAGTATGTTGGACGCATCAAGCCCGCCCGGGTCGTGCTGATGACCGAATGCTCGATGAGCGACAATGTCGCCGTCGAGCATCCAGAGGTCGAATTCATCCGTCCCTGCAATCTCTGCCCGCACATGAAGCGCATCACGCTGGCCAATATCCGCAGCGCACTGGAGCAGAACCGCCATGTGGTGACGATCGAAGCGCAGATTGCGGATCGGGCTCGCCAGGCCGTGGAGCGCATGCTAGCCATATGAGCTCCGATGTGCACGACATTGGCGGCGTGCCGGTCATCATCGGCGCTGGCGTTGCCGGCCTTATGACGGCGCTTCACTTGGCGCCGCAGCCGGTCGTGCTTCTATCCAGAACACCACTTGGAACCGAAGCCTCCACTACACTTGCCCAGGGCGGGGTGGCGGCGAGCCTCGGCGCCGACGATAGCCCCGAACTGCACCTGGCCGACACGCTTGCCGCCGGCGATGGGCTTTGCGACGAAGCGATCGCCAGGCGTGTCGTCGAGGCTCTACCCTCAGCCATCGACAGCCTCGTCCGTCTAGGTGCTCCTTTCGACCGCACATTGGATGGAGCCCTGCGGCTCGGGCTTGAGGCCGCGCATTCGCGCCCCCGGATCGTGCACGCTGCCGGCGACGCTACCGGCCGTGAGTTGCTCCACGTGCTGGTCGCAGCAGTGCGGCGGACACGGTCGATTACGATCATGGAAGGCATGGATGCGCTGCGCCTGATCGTAGCGGCCGGTGGGCTGGTGGGCGTGGTGGCCGCCCGACAGAACGGTGTCGTCGCGTTGCCGACGCGCCGCGTCGTGCTCGCGACCGGCGGAATCGGCGGTCTGTTTTGCGATACGACGAACCCGCTTGCCTCGTTCGGGCATGGCCTGGCGCTTGCTGCCTGTGCCGGGGCAGAGCTTGCCGATCTCGAATTCGTGCAGTTCCATCCGACCGCGCTCGATACTGCACGACGGCCAATGCCCCTGGTCAGCGAAGCGGTGCGAGGCGAAGGCGCGGTGCTCGTCGACAAGCAGGGCCGGCGCTTCCTCGCCGGCGTGCCTGGCGGCGAGCTTGCATCACGTGATGTGGTCGCGCGCGCGGTGTGCGCTCAGCTTGAGACCGGAAATCGTGTGTTCCTCGACGCTCGGCAATGCCTCGGCCCGAAATTCTCAAAACGCTTCCCGGTGATCGAGGCGGCTTGCCGGCAGGCAGGCATCGATCCTGCCGTTGAGCCGATCCCGGTCCGACCGGCGGCGCATTATCACATGGGGGGCGTGGCCGTGGATGCCGAAGGCCATAGCTCCGTTACCGGTTTGTGGGCGTGTGGCGAGGTGGCATGCACCGGGCTGCATGGCGCCAATCGGCTCGCCAGCAACTCGCTGGCCGAGGCGGTCGCGACAGCGGTCTGGGTGGCTGAGAGCGTCGCCGGCACTTGCGCTGGCTGGCAGTGGCCAAGGCTTCCCGCGATCGTGCCGATGCGGCCGGACCCTTCATCTGTACGACGGATCGCCTCCGATGCGCTTGGTATTATCCGCAACGGAAAGGCGCTACGCCAGGCCGTCACGACATTGCTGCCGCTCGCCGTCGGCGCGACGGCCGCGGCCGATCCAGCATTGGTGGCAATGTTGATTGCCATCGCCGCACTTCGGCGTGAAGAGAGCCGCGGCTCGCATTACCGGTCCGATTTCCCCAGGCGCCAAGCCGCCGCCGCCGCGTCACGGCTGACACTCTGCACGGCATTCGAGAGTGCGGTCGCGGTGAGCTGGCGTGCCTCGGAACGGAGCTCCTGACATGGTGTCGTTCTCGCCTCTTCCCTCGATCATTATCGAACCGATCGTGCGCAATGCGCTTCTGGAAGATTTGGGCAAAGCTGGCGACATCACCAGTGATGCAATTATCCCTCTCGATCATAAAGCCACGCTTGCGCTCAAGGCGCGCGAGGTGGGCATCGTTGCCGGGCTCGATCTGGCAGCGTTCGCCTTCATGCTTGTCGACCCCTCGATCGATATGCACATCTGGCGCCCCGACGGCTGCGATGTCGCCGCCGGCGAAACCATCGCACGGCTGTGCGGGCCGGCGCGCAGCCTGCTGGCGGCAGAGCGCACGGCGCTTAACTTCCTCTGCCGCATGAGCGGCATTGCAACCGCCACAGCGGCGATGGTGGAGGCGGTGCGCGGCCACAAGGCCAGAATCGCGTGCACGCGAAAGACGACGCCCGGATTGCGGGCGCTGGAGAAATACGCGGTTCGCGTCGGCGGCGGCGCCAATCACCGCTTCGGGCTCGACGACGCCGTGCTCATCAAGGACAACCACATCGCGATCGCTGGCGACATTGGCACAGCCATAGAACGCGCGCGCGCCGCCGCCGGACATATGGTGAAGATCGAGGTCGAGGTCGACACGCTTGAACAGCTCGAAACCGCGCTCGCGCTGAGCATCGACGCGGTTCTACTCGATAATATGTCGCTCGAAGATCTTGCCCGCGCGGTGGCAATGGTTGGGGGCCGAGTCATCACCGAGGCCTCCGGTCGAGTGACGCCGAGAACGGCTCCGGCGATTGCCGCGACGGGCGTTGACCTCATCTCGGTCGGCTGGCTCACGCACAGTGCTCCGATCCTCGACATCGGACTTGATGCGTCCATCGATGGCAATTGCCGTCACAAGCATCTGAATTGAAGGCGTCGGTGCGATGCGGGAACAGGAACCGTAAGGTTATATTGGAGGAATGGATGCGCAAGATCGTCGCCGGCAAGCTGCACGGCATATACGTCACCGAAGCCAATCTCGACTACCACGGCTCGATCACACTCGACCCCGACCATTGCGAGGAAGCAGGCATCCTGCCGATGGAATTCGTCGACATCTGGAACAAGAATTCGGGCGCACGGATCTCGACCTATGTGATCTTGGGCGAGCGCGGATCGCGCTGCTGCATCCTCAATGGGGCCGCGGCGCGCACCTGCCAGCCTGGAGATCAGGTCATCATATGCAACTCGGTTTATGTAAACGAGGCAGAGTTGACCGCGCTGAAGCCGCGCGTTGTGACCTTCGACATGGACAATCACATCGTTGATCGACTGACCTATTCGGTCGGGCGCAACGCAGAGGGCGGCTATAGCTTTTCCATCCTCGATGAAGCCCGCAACGCCCTGCCCGTACCAGCGCTGGTGGGCAGATCATAGCGGACGAGGTTGGCCGGCCAAGATTTCCGGCTGAACGGGGACTCGCAGCGAAAGCTTTTTTGAAAGGGAGGTGGAATGAACAGCGACTTGTACCCGGATGCTGCCGCAAGCTCATTCGACGGTGTGTTCCAGCAATGGTCCCGCGAGGCGGCTGAGGCTATCCACGACCTCCCCTTCAACGACCTGCTGTTCCTGGCCCAGACCATCCATCGCCAGAATTTCGATCGAAACCAGGTACAGCTGTCGCGCCTGCTCTCTATCAAGACCGGCGGCTGCCCCGAGGATTGCGGCTACTGCAGCCAGTCCGCGCATCATCAGTCTGGCCTCAAGGCCTCGAAGCTGATGGAGGTTGAGCGCGTCATCGTCGAGGCCAGAAAGGCACGGGATGCCGGCGCCACACGCTATTGCATGGGGGCCGCCTGGCACAGCCCAAAGGCACGCGGCATGGACGCCGTCGTCGCCATGATCGAGGGTGTGAAGGCTCTCGGCATGGAGACCTGCATGACACTGGGCATGCTCGACCTCGACCAGGCGCACCGGCTTAAGGAGGCCGGCCTCGACTACTACAACCACAACATCGACACTTCCGAACGATACTATAGAGAGATTATCTCGACCCGGGCCTTTGCTGACCGGCTGGACACGCTCACCAATGTCCGTACGGCCGGCATTAATGTCTGTTGCGGCGGCATTGTCGGCATGGGGGAGGAGAAGGCCGACCGTATCGACATGCTGGTGATGCTCGCCAACCTGCCCGAACCGCCCGAGAGCGTGCCGATCAACATGCTGATCCCGATCCCCGGCACGCCGCTGGCCGGAGCGTCCCCGATCGAGCCGATCGAGTTCGTGCGCGTCATCGCACTCGCCCGCGTCCTGATGCCGAAGTCCGATGTGCGCCTATCCGCAGGCCGCACGGCGATGAGCGACGAGATGCAGGCGCTGTGCTTCTTTGCCGGCGCCAACTCCATCTTCGTCGGTGACACCTTGCTGACTGCCGAAAATCCCGAAGAAGACAAGGACAGTGCCCTGTTGCGCCGGCTTGGCATCAAACCGGTTGCACGGGAAGCTCTGTGAGCGGGCGAGCCTTGCTCGACCGCTACAAGGCGACCTTGAGCGGGCTGGCCCGCAAGGACCGGTTGCGGACCTTGAGCACCCGCTCAGGGCTCGACTTCGCCTCCAACGACTATCTCGGCCTGGCGCGCTCGCCGCGCTTGGCGGAGGCGGTCTCGGTAGCACTCGCAGCCGGCACGCCTCTCGGTGCGACCGGCTCACGGCTGTTACGCGGCAACGATCCCGAACACGAGACGCTCGAAGCCAAGGCTGCAGATTTCTTCGGCGCCGAGCGCGCGCTGTTTTTCGGCAGCGGCTACGTCGGCAACTTCGCGGTGCTCACAACCTTGCCTCAGAAGGGCGACCTGATCGTGCTGGACGAACTCGTCCATGCCAGCGCTCATGAGGGCGCGCGGGCCGGCCGCGCTGATGTCGTGGAAGCTGCGCATAACGATGCGGGCGCCGTGGACGATGCCATTGTCGCCTGGCGAGTCATGGGTGGGACCGGCCGTCCCTGGATCGTGGTCGAGACCCTCTACAGCATGGATGGCGACCGGGCTCCGCTCGGTGAACTGATCGCGGTCGCGGACCGTCACGATGCCTTCCTGTTCGTCGACGAGGCACACGCCACGGGTGTCTACGGCCCGAATGGGCGCGGCCTCGCGCACGATCTCGAAGGCCGCGACAACGTCGTGGTGCTGCATACGTGCGGCAAGGCGCTGGGCGCATCAGGCGCGCTGGTCACCGCGCCTGGGGTCCTGTGCGATTATCTCGTCAATCGCTGCCGTCCCTTCGTCTACGCCACCGCGCCCTCCCCGCTGATGGCGGTGGCGGCGGCAACCGCACTCGACATCGTCGCGGACGAACCCGACCGCCGTGAGCGGCTGGCCGGCCTGGTCGCGCTTGCGGCCAAGCGGGCCGAGGCGCTGGGCCTCGCAGCCAGTGGTTCGCAGATCCTGCCAATCGTCGTTGGCGACAACGCCAGCGCCATGGCGCTGGCGCAGAAGTTGCAGGCGCGCGGGTTCGACGTGCGGGGTATCCGTCCGCCAACCGTGCCCGAGGGGACGGCAAGGCTGCGGGTCTCGCTCACTTTGAATGTCGGTGAGGCGGGCGTTTCGGCGCTGTTCGATGCGCTAGCGCAAGAATGGGAGTACGCGCCGTGACAGTGCAGATCGTTGTCACCGGTACCGACACCGGCATCGGCAAGACGGTGTTCGCGGCCGGGCTGACCGGCCTGCTTGACGGTATTTACTGGAAGCCGGTGCAGTCGGGCACCTGCGAAGAAACCGACAGCGAAATTGTCGCCCTGCTCGCCGGATTGTCTGGCGATCGTGTGCTGCCCGAGGCCTGGCGCCTGCGCCAGCCGCTGTCGCCACATCTTGCCGCCAAGTTGGACGGCGTGGAGATCGATGCACAGGCGCTTGTCCTGCCAACGACCAGCCGGCCGCTCGTTGTCGAAGGCGCTGGCGGGCTTCTGGTGCCGCTCAACAGCCGCGCCTTTTACATCGACGTCTTCGCGCGATGGAACGCACCGGTGGTGCTCTGCGCCCGCACCACGCTCGGCACCATCAATCACACGCTACTCTCGATCGAGGCTTTGCGCAGCCGCTCCATACCGCTTCTCGGGGTGGTGTTCATCGGCGACAGGGTGGTCGATACGCAGAAAACGATCACCGATATGGGCAAGGTTCGCGTGCTTGGCCGTCTGCCGCGTTTGGAATCCCTGACGCCCAGCACGCTGTCCGACGCCATGCAGACCTCATTCAGCGCCGCCGATTTCATGAGGACCCGGCCATGAGCTCCGCTGTCTGGCATCCCTTCACCCAACATGCCACCGAGCCGGTGCCGCCGACCATCGTGCGCACCGAGGGCGCCTATGTCGAAACCCGCGACGGCAACCGCATACTCGATGCGATCTCGTCCTGGTGGGTCATCACGCACGGCCATCGCCATCCAAAGATCGTGGCGGCGATCCGACACGCCACCGAGACGCTCGACCAGGTGATCTTTGCCGGCCTCAGCCACGAGCCAGCCGAGCAATTGGCCTCGGCCCTGGTCGACATGACGCCGAGGGGCCTCGATTGGGTCTTCTATTCCGATAGCGGTTCGACCAGCGTCGAGGTTGCGCTCAAGATGGCGCTCGGCTTTCACCGCAACAATGGCTTCCCCCGCTCGCGCATCGTTGTCGTCGAGGACAGCTATCACGGTGACACCATCGGCACGATGAGCGTCGGCGCCCGTGGTGTCTTCAACGCCGCCTACGAGCCCTTACTGTTCGAGGTCGACATCATCCCCTTCCCCGCCGTTGGACGCGAACAGGAGACGCTCGATCGTTTCGAGGCCGTCACCCGCGACCGCCGCGCAGCCGCATTGATCATCGAGCCGCTGGTGCTCGGTGCCGGCGGCATGCTGATGTATCCGGCATGGGTTGTCACCGAGCTCAAGCGCATTGCCGAGCGATCGGGCACGCTGTTCATCGCCGACGAAGTCATGACCGGCTGGGGCCGAACCGGCACTATGTTCGCCTGCGAGCAGGCACGGATCGCGCCCGACATCTTGTGCACCTCCAAGGGGCTGACGGGCGGCTCGTTGCCGCTTGCGGCGACGCTTGCCACCGATCCGATCTTTCGCGCGCACTTTTCCACTGACCGGTCCAGGACCTTCTTTCATTCGAGCTCTTACACGGCCAACCCGATCGCTTGCGCAGCTGCACTCGCGAGTGTCGCCATCTGGAACGATGAGCCTGTGGCGGAGCGCGTGGCCACCCTGTCGAGGATGCAGAAAGACAAGATCGCGCGGTTCAGCGGGGATCCGCGTTTCAACAACGTGCGCACGACCGGTACGATTGCCGCGCTTGACCTCAGCGTCGGCAATGCCGGCTATCTCGCCGAGGTCGGTCCAAGACTGCGCGCCTTCTTGCTCGAGCGCGGGTTGCTGGTGAGACCGCTCGGCAATGTCATCTACGTGCTGCCACCCTATTGCGTGACATCGGGCGAACTCGA
Source organism: Mesorhizobium sp. WSM3224 (assembly GCF_000427725.1). Classification (GTDB taxonomy): domain Bacteria; phylum Pseudomonadota; class Alphaproteobacteria; order Rhizobiales; family Rhizobiaceae; genus Mesorhizobium. The sequence continues at coordinate 11,409 of NZ_ATYO01000043.1, forward strand.
CCGGCTTTACGATGCAATCGACGAGGCGGGCGAGCTTGCGAGCGACGGCCGATGAACCGCACGGCGCACATCATAGGCCTTGGCCATCACGTGCCAGCGCGCAAGGTTGGCAATGCCGAGATCGAGGCGAGCCTAGGGCTGGAAGGAGGCTGGATCGAGGGGCGCACGGGAGTCCGGTCACGCTTCTGGGCAGAACCGGACGACACGCTCTCTGGCCTGGCGACACAAGCAGGCGACATGGCGTTGAAGGCAGCTGGCATCGATCGCAAGGACATCGGTCTGCTTTTGCTCGCCACTTCGACGCCGGATCACCTCCTGCCACCCAGCGCGCCATTGGTGGCCCACAGGCTCGGCCTCGAAAGTGCCGGCGCGGTCGATCTTGCCGGTGCCTGCGCGGGGTTCATCTATGCGCTGACCTTTGCCGACGGCTTTGTCCGCCTGCACAACAGGCCAGCCACCGTCATCGCCGCCAACATCTTGAGCCGTCGGATCAATCCGGCCGAGCGTGCAAGTGCCGTGCTGTTCGCCGATGCCGCGGGTGCGGTGGTGCTCGCCCCTTCCAGGAATCCTGGTCATGGCATACTCGGCGCCTCGCTTGCCTCGGATGGCTCCTCTTATGGCCTGATCCATATCCCGGCGGGCGGCAGCAACCTTCCCTTCTCCGACGAGATCGACATCGCCGAAACCCGCATGACCATTGCGAATGGCCGAGAGGTCTTCGTCAAGGCCGTCGAGATGATGGGCCGCTGTTCCAGGCAGGCGCTGGAGGCGGCCGACCTTTTGGCACCAGCTATCGCCCGTTTCGTGCCGCACCAGGCAAATGCCCGCATCTTCGACGCGGTCGGCAAGTCGCTCGGCTTCGAGGATGAGCGCATCGTCAAAACCATCGCAGACCATGGCAACTCGTCAGCCGCAACAATCCCGCTGTCGCTGTCAATCTCGCAGGGCGCCAATCCCATCTTGCCAGGCGAGAAATTGCTGCTGGCGGCGGCCGGTGCCGGGCTGACCGGCGGAGCGCTGGTGGTTGGCTTTTAACGCGGCGGACCGCCCACGACCCACTACAACGCGGAGGTCAACAAGGTGTGATTTCATCTTTAGGCTCGCCGCCCACCACGCCTTCTTGCCGCAGTAGGCAGCTTTTTCGTAGCGCTGAGGGACGATGATGGTAGGTCTCACCCGTTGAGAAGGAATCCGATATTGCCGCTGCACCCGCCTATGACCCGCCACCTGAAATCCCGCGAGCTGTTTGGTGCGATCGACCAGACGCCATCGCTTGGAACGCCGGATAACGGACATGTATTTGAGGTCTTTAATCCATCGACCGGCGAATTGCTGGCAGAGCTTCCCGACATGGGCGTCCGGGAAACGCGTATGGCGATCGAAAAAGCCTATGAGGCGCAACCTGCATGGGCTGCGTTGACGGCTCGAGAGCGCAGCGACATGCTCTGGCGCTGGCACCAGTTGATCGTTGACAACGCAGACGACCTCGCTGCAATTCTCACCGCCGAGATGGGCAAGCCGCTTGCCGAAGCCAAATCGGAGATCTCGCATGCGGCCGCGTACCTGCAATGGTACGCCGAGGAGGCCAATCGCGTCTACGGCGAGACGATCCCCGCACCATCAACAGACCGCCGGATGTTCGTGATCAAGCAGCCGATCGGCGTTGTTGGCGCGATCACGCCCTGGAACTTCCCGGCCTCGATGGTGGCGCGCAAGATTTCGCCGGCCCTGGCCGCGGGCTGCACAATCGTGCTCAAGCCTGCCGAACAGACGCCCCTTGTAGCGGGTGCAATGTTTGCTCTTGCCCATCAGGCTGGTTTTCCCAGAGGCGTGGTCAACCTGATCTACGCTTCCGAAGGCGAGAGGGTCGGCCGCGAACTCTGCTCCAATCCCAAGGTCCGCAAAATCAGCTTTACCGGCTCGACCGAGGTCGGCCGGCTGCTCATGCGTCAGTGTTCGGACCAGATCAAGAAAGTCAGCCTTGAGCTCGGCGGCAACGCGCCGTTCATCGTCTTTGACGATGCCGACCTCGATGCCGCAGTGGATGGTGCGATCCAGGNGAAGTTCCGCAATGCCGGCCAGACTTGTGTTTCCGCGAACCGCCTTTATGTCCAGGCGCNCATTCATGATGCGTTTGTGATCAAATTCGTGGAAAAGGNCCTTCACCTTTCGGTTGGTGACGGTTTCGATCCGGGCGTGGCCATCGGTCCTCTGATCGACGGGCATGCCCTGGCCAAGATCGAATCCCATATAGCCGATGCCGTAGCAAAGGGCGGCACAATTCAATGCGGAGGTGAGCGCATCGGGAAAGCAGGCACGTTCTTCCAACCGACGGTCCTCACCGATATTTCCAGCGCGATGGCCCTCGCGCAAAAGGAGACGTTCGGGCCTTTGGCTCCGATCATTCGGTTCGAAGACGCGGATCGAGTCGTGCACGAGGCCAACGACACGATCTACGGGCTTGCGGCTTACTTTTATGCGTCAAATCTCATGCGCGTCTGGCGCGTGGCCGAGGCGCTCGAATATGGAATGGTCGGCATCAACACCGGGCGAATGTCCTCGGAAGCGGCCCCCTTCGGCGGCATCAAGCAATCCGGCATTGGGCGCGAGGGGTCGCGCCACGGGCTCGAGGATTATCTCGAAATGAAATACCTTTGTATGGGTGGCATCTGAGTGCGGCATAGCCGCATTCTACGATAGCATTCAGACCGCCGTTGCCGCTCTACGCCAAAGGCGACGCACACCTTTCAAGGACGTTGAGAGGCTGCCTTAGAAGCCGCGCGATCAAAATCGGTTTCTTAGATCAGCCTAAAAGTTACGGGGTCCAAGTTCCATCGGTTACAGCAGCAATCCTTCTGCCGCGCAACTTAGGCAGCCGCTGCACCTAACGCGCCCAAGCAGCGGACTGTTGAAAAAGCGAGTCGTGATCTGACCAGGAGCGACAAGGTGGGTCGCGAATGGAGGCGATACATGTGCGAGGCCTGCAAAACCGGAAGCGTCCTTGTGGTCGACGATGTGCTCGCGCTTATGCAGACCATGGAAGAATACGTGCGGTGCAGGAATTTGTCGATCAATGCGGCGGATGCGCACGCGGAAGGGTTAAAGAGCGACCATAAGCCAAAGTCCGGCGCTGTCATTGCCAAATCGGATTTCGGCAAGGACGACGGTCCTGAGTTCTGGCGTGATCTGCGCAAGCGCGGGGATTTCTCCATCGTCGTCATTGGGAATCGCCGGAGCGAGAGCGATAAAGTGATCCCGCTTGAATCCGATGCCGACGAGGCTCTGAGTAGGATGCGTGGGCTTATGGCGCGCATTCACTCTCTTGTTGGATCGGATTCTAGCGATCCCCTTGAAAACCAGCGAAGGACACAACCGGGAAAATGGCTTTTCGGGGGATGGGAGCTACGCTCGAAGACGCGCCAGCTCCGTGATCCTTCAGGCGCATTGGTACCCCTAACCCAGGGCGAATATGCACTTCTGGTTGCTTTCCTCGAGGCGGCAGAGCAGCCTGTATCGCGAGAGTACCTGCAACGGGCCACTCGCATCCACGGCGAGATTCTAGACCGCAGCATCGACGTTCAGATCTTGCGCTTGCGTCGGAAGCTCGAAGCTGACGCAAGCGCTCCGAAGTTGATAAAAACCAAACGTGGCATTGGCTATGTGTTCAATATCCCGGCTGAGCGGGCTTAGCGGCCGATGCCAGTCGGTCGGCTGGCCCACCGTGGTCAACTCAACGGCACAAGCATGCGAAAACAGAACGACGATGCTCATCAATTGACGGCGCCACAAACGCGTGAATCAATGCACCGCCGGGGCCAAGTGGCCGCTCGACTCCTCATGATCGCGTGAAATACCTGCTCACGATCAGATGAATTGATGGCTCGGTATCCAGTGACCGGCTGCTCGTACCAGAGAAATTCGCAAGCATCGGTCTCGACCGCGGCTCCCGGCTAAGGGGTTGCGGGAGCAGCATGGCCCGGGGGCTCATGCGGGGCCGCGTCGCCTTTCTGAACGCACCTGCTGCGGGTCGATGTGACCCAAGATCAATACCCCGTCGCGTGCGCGCGGTTATATCCATAGCGTGGATGGAATTCATATAAACAATGCATATTACTAATTTTAGAAATGCGGATATCAATGGGTCTTGACCGAAGCGGATCGCAACCATCACGCGCGGGAGAGAATGGCAACAGCACGTGTGAGACTGTCAGTGTTTGTCCGTCGCCATGATTTGCCATGAGCCGTTGCCAAAGCCTGCCAAGTCCGTGCGGCCCATATCGAGGCGCTGGTCATGACGAAGTCGGCAGAGCTACCAGAAGACCCCCTTGGTGGAAGTGGGTTGAGTAGTGTCGATTGCAATCGGTCGCGTGCTACTCCTTCCCCAAACGGGGCGGGAGCGGCAGGCAACGTGAGACTTACGACCCGGCGAAACCGGCCGGTTCGCACCGGCGGCGAGCTGCTGGCTCGAGTTCGCAACTCATGCCTTAGATCGGCCAGCCCGAATTCGCGTGCTCCCGGTGACTGTGTCCTGTGTCGTCACATGGCGCGCGGAGGCCGTCAGGAACCGCCCCCAAACTGCGACGTCGAGAGCTTCGTACCAGTTGCCAACATCTCCTGCCGGGCTCTCACGACCAAGTCCGATGAGAGAACCGGCTGACTGTGCCATGTCAGATCACGTTCAAGAGATTGCCACGGACCAGTCACTGGCTAGGATCGCACGCCAGGAGGAGCCGGGATCATCTGCTTTCACGGGCGCTTCGGCGGACAACTCACCGGTCCTTCTCGCAGAGGTGCGACCGCGCGGCATCAGTATCAGCTCTCTCTCGATCGCAGCGGCCGCCGGCCTCGATGTCGATGAGGTCATTCTTCCGGCATGGGATCGGGACCGGTGTAGGCAGGTTAGCAATAGTAGCGGCCGCCGGCCCGTTCGTGACAGCAGCCAGTCGAGGCAAAGTCCGGTCCGATCGCTGGCAAACGCGCTTGCGCCATTGAAAGAGCTCGCTCGAATAGACCCGGCCGCCTGCGCCAAGACAGAGGGCATGTGGCTAGCTCAGAACATCTTCTCCAGTGGCTGCTTTCGGCCGGCGGCAAACGGCGACGGCACTCAACCAGCGTGTCACCTCGGCCCGCGACATCGTCATAGGACCATTCATTTCCAAAAAGGAAACTATATGACCCAGGTCGATAGATGCGCCGCCTTCTGGCGTTCCTTTTCGCTTTTTCGAGACTTCGACGACAAGACCATCGCGGCGCTCGCGGCTATCTCAAGCTCTCGCAGATGGCCTCCAGAGACCGTCATCTTCCAGCGGGGCGATCAGGGCAACTATATGCTGGGAGTGATCTCCGGGCGTATCAAGATATCTCTCATCACACCCCAGGGCCGTGAGTTGGTCCTGCGACAACTCGAAGCCGGAGAGCTGTTCGGCGAAATGGCTATGCTAGACGATCAGCCTCGATCAGCCGACGCCACGGCGCAGGTCGCCTCTGAAGGTTTCGTCATCGCCAAGGGGCCATTTATGGAGCTTCTCAAGCTTTCGCCGGGGGCGGCCAGAGCGACGATCCGTCATCTCTGCTCACGATTGCGGGGTATGACCGAGCAGTTGGAAACCATCGCCCTCTATCACCTGAATTCCCGAGCGGCCCGTTTCCTCCTCACAACCCTGAGGCATATCCACGGCAATGAATTGCCAATAAGCGCGACTCTCAAACTGTCGCTCACGCAATCGGATATTGCAGGCATTTTGGGAGCAAGCCGGCCGAAGGTCAATCGGGCTATACTGGCGTTGGAAGAGGCCGGCGCCATAAGGCGCATCAACGGAACAATTGAATGCAACACGGACCGCTTGCAGTGGATCGCTGAAAGAGGCAACGATTAGGCTGGGCGTGAGACTGCCACGCACCAGAGAATAGCGAGATCGTAGTCGGTGCGATCGATCCATTCTGGAAGACATGACGATACCAGCGTCGTTCGATATGCGCGAGCGGCAAGTTCTCTGGCAGCGAACGCCAAGGCCCAGGGCAGTCGTTGCCTCACGAAATGGCTGCGATGTGCGGTGGCCTTCGAAGGTGAACCTCGCCAGGAAGCGGCTACGGATCTGCTTGAACACCGGCGCTCATGGAACAACTCGCCGAGCACGTCCGGCCTCCGGGCGAGTGCGCCGAATAATGACCGCGTTGACTTCGACGACTTCGACCGGCGCGACCAAGGTGATGGCCGCTGCGATGTCAAGCGGCCGTGCGACCACGGGCACTTCATCCCAATCGATCGCAGCACCGAACCGAGATGCTCCCTGACCGCCAATGAAATAATTTGTAACGCTACAAACGAAACCCGTTTTCGTTAGACAGCTGCGCCGAATGACTGGCACACAAGCCAGCGAATGCGGGAGCGAATATAGAATTCATTGACGGTGACGTGCCCAATTTACCGTTCTCCCCTGCTTATGAGATGAAATGCGAACGCTGCTCGTTGATCACCATACCGATCCTGCACGCGCGGTGCGCGGTGCGCTCGCGGATAGCGGTTTTGCCGTTGACGTGGCTTGTACTCTGGAAGAGGCGTCGAGTGCATTTCGANGCGCGAGCTACGAAATTCTCCTGCTGGAGTTGGCTTTGCCTGATGGCGACGGCTTGGAGTGGCTGAGGCAATTAAGGAGCGAGGGGCATTCAGTTCCTGCCGTCATGATGAGTTGCTTCAATGATTGTGAGAAGCGAATTGCCTCTTACAATGGTGGAGCGGACGATTTCCTGCTCAAGCCCGTCTCTCCTGTCGAGCTCATCGCCAGAATGAGAGCCCTTCAGCGCCGGGCAATACAGATGACCGACCCCATCCTTGTATTTGGCAATCTCAAGTTCGACCCGATCAGCCGAGAGGTTTCGGTTGCAGGGGATCCGCTGATAATAGCGCGCCGCGAGCTGTGTATTCTTGAGCAATTGCTCAACCGTGCAGGCCGCATCGTGCCGCGTGAGCAGCTTGAGGGCCACCTCTATTCTTTTAACGACGAGGTATCTACCAACGCGCTTGAAGTCGGAATCTATCGCTTACGTGGACATCTGAGTAGGTCAGGCGCAACGCTGCAGATCAAGACCGTGCGTGGCATCGGCTACATTCTTGAATTGCCTGGCGCGGCATCGACATGATTAGTCGCCTATGAAAGACACCCGGTCTTGAAAATAGTTCCAATTCGTCATGCTGAGCTCAACCGGCGGTCGAACCTTGTCGATGGCTCGAGAGCTACCGGTGGTCCCTACCTGGGCCCCCTCCTTTGCGCGCTGATGCTGTTATCTCCGCTTTCTGCCGCGGCCCAGGGCAACGGGGGTGAAGCGACGCCGCGTGCAGCTTCCAATAGCATCAACGCAACGCTGAGCCTTTCCTCTTCGCTCGGCAAGACAGTTAGCCTGCCCGCGCCAGCCGCGACCATCTTTGTTGCCGATCCCACGATCGCGGACTATCAGGCACCCTCAAACAAAACCATCTTCGTCTTTGGCAAGAAATCGGGGCGGACCACCCTATTCGCCTTGAATGACAAGGGTGAGGCTCTCGCCTCGTTGCAGATTGTCGTGACCCAACCGATCGGGGATCTGCGGGCGATGTTGAGGGATCAGGTCGGCGATTATCCTATCCGCGTCAAATATACTCCACGCGGCGCAATTCTTAGCGGTACAGCGCCCGATGCTGAGACCGTAGACGCTGCGAAAACGGTCACCGAGCAATTCCTCGGTGAGGGCGCGCAGGTCGTCAATAGAATTAAGGTCGCTGGGTCCCTGCAGGTGAATCTGAGTGTGCGCGTCGCTGAGGTCTCCCGTGGCGCCATGAAGGAACTTGGTATTAACCTGTCCGCCCTCGGTCAAATCGGCAATTTCAAAGTGGGTTTGTTAAGCGGCGGCGGCAGAGGTGCCGGCTCGGGTGCAGCTAATGGGGGTGGTACAGCGGAAATCGGATACGACGATGGCAACGTCAGCATCGGCGCGGTCCTCGACGCACTCGCCAAGGAGCACATTGCTTCCATCTTGGCTGAGCCCAATCTCACTGCGATGTCCGGCGAAACGGCCAGCTTCCTCGCCGGCGGCGAATTTCCCATCCCTGTGCCGCAGGAAAACGGGCAAGTCTCAATTGAATTTCGTCACTTCGGCGTCAGCCTGGAATTCTTACCCACCGTACTCAATAACAACCAGATCAATATTCGCGTAAAGCCGGAAGTCAGTGAACTCACGTCACAAGGTGCCGTTCAAATCAACGGCATTTCCGTGCCGGCAATTTCCACCCGCCGCGCCGACACAGTCGTCGAACTCGCCAGCGGGCAAAGCTTTGCGATCGGCGGGCTCATCAGACAGACCGTCAGCAATAACATCAGTGCTTTTCCCGGGCTCGGCCAGGTCCCGATCCTTGGCGCCCTGTTTCGTTCGTCCTCATTTCAAAAGGAGGAGTCGGAACTGGTTATTCTGGTTACACCTTACATCGTGAGACCAGGGTCTAGCCCCGACCAGATGAGCGCGCCCACGGACCGGATGGCGTCGCCTTCGGATGGAGGGAAGCCTCGATCGAATGTGCGGCGTCCGCCGGGAGGCCGGGCGGCTACGCACGCCGGCGCGCCAAGTGCCAAGAGCAGTGTCGGCTTTGTCATTGAATAGCTGTGGCCACATGACAGTGCGGATCAAAGTTCACCTGGTCGCCTTGATGGCAATCCTAGGTGGCTGCGCGAGCGCGCCGATCTATGCCGCGCCATCGACACCGGTGTATATCCGGCAGGAGAGCACCGTCCTGATCTTGGAAAGCCTTCGCGCTTCCGAACGGCAGCGCTTGCGTAATTTTCTTGAGAGGGCCAGCCGCGGTCGGCGCGATGCGCTTCATCTGCTGATCAGCGGGTCGCCTCGGCTCGGCGCAGAGGCAGTCCACCAGGCGAAGCAGATGGGCATCGACGCTAACAACATCCAGCTGTTGGACCAACACGACGGCCGCACGGCGAGAATAGAGGTGATTGTCTATCATGCGCGCCCTGCTGACTGTCCGTCGGTTTCCAGTCAGTTGCCCAGCGACGAATCCGTTGACCTGCCGCTTGGCTGTTCGACACGTCATAACCTCGCAGTAATGGTCAACGATCCGCGCGATTTGTTCGACAACAAGGCCGTCAAACCAAGCGATGGTGATCGTGCGGCCATACCAGTTGCCAAATACAGGACATTCACGGCCGAAAAAAGTGCAGAATGACCTGTTGGAACGTCAGGTCCATGGTCGAATTTGCGACAGGCCAACTTAAACGATGACCAGCCGTCCTTGTCGAAAATCGGAGTTGCCTACTTCGCTGGTGACATTCGGCAGCGTCAGCAGCACGAGACGGTTCTGAGTCTCTGCAGTCGCTTCGACAGACTGATGCTCGTTTGGCATGAACAGCACAAGCGCGTGTCGGGGAAGGACCGCTTTGTGAGTATCGGTGTGGCCGTTGGGATAGGGGTCTTGTTCAGTCTTAGACAAGCCCCCGCCATTGAGGGTTTTCATCGCATGCTTTCCATCAATGTCGCGCAGCACGCCGCGCCCAGCCGATAGGTCTTGTCGCCGAGGAAAATCTCGATCGCCTGATCCAGGCCCTGGCCGCGCTTCAGTGGACTCTAGTAGTCGCAGGGGCGACCACTTGTCGCTTCCAGATGCTCAAAGAGAGGGTCAAACGATCAAGCATGCGCCATGCTCCACCTTCCACAACTTGGTCATGTCGATAGCGTGTCCGGCAGCCTGCGAGACGCGACTGATATGCAGATGGTACCTTGCGGCGCAGATGTGCCCGGACACCCCGGGTATTGCTTGATAGAGGGCGCGCGCTGGATTTGAACTGCTCTTGTGTCCCTCACACGTCAGAGTGAAGTCGCATAGGCGTCGCTTGCGCTCTCAACGGCCGCGCGACGCAGTGACGCCAGTCACTTAGGCCGGATTACTTACCATCAGCGTCAAGCATTTGCGTCTGCCGCCGAACGTGCCGTTTCGAAAATCCCAATCAAAGCCTCCTCAATCGGTTTTGCAGCGCCTGCCGATCGGCGATGAGGCCGTCGAGGTGCAGCGGCTCGTGGTCTGGGCGCTGCCCATCCACCAATTGTTTAACCAGCGCCCGCGTGCCGTCCACGACAAAGACGCCGCAATCGTAATCGTTCGGCTGTCGAGGTATGCGGGCCGGCGCCAAGGTGGCACCAAGCCGTCGTGCCAGCTGTGTTGCAGGCGCGTTGTTGTATCTCCCCCGCTGGAGGGAATCGTAGTGATAGGCGACCGGTCTTTGCGGGTTGCGGCGATCGACCAGCAGCAGCGACCAATGGGTGCCGGCGCGAGTAGGCGTGCCATTGTTCACGGGCAGGAACAGGAAGTCGGCTGGGNTGTCGTTTCGATTATAGATGGACTGCAATGTGTCTTGCGCGTCTCGCAGCTCCATGTGGCGCAGGAGATGGGATACNGACGGATCCACCAGCCGTGTCCTGGCGGCGAGCGTTGGATCGATCCCCCGCAGTTGCTCCTCCAGGAGACCGTAATCCCTCAGGATATGGGGGTCGCTCAGCCACTCGGTGGCCCCGAGCACCGACCCCGCCGGGACANTGGACGAGGCGGGCCTGCCGATCCGAGCATCGGAGGAGGGGCTCAGGGGCGCAGTCAGATCAACCAGTGGAAGACCGTGGTAGGTGTCTGGCGGCCGAGCTGTGACTGGCAACGCGGATTGCAGAGTCTTGGCCGGTGCCGCTGGCTCAGCTTCACTCATCGGCGAAAGTCGACCGCGGAGGATGTGCTGAACGTCATCGGCTCCTGCCGGCTTCAAGGCGGCGGCGGACCCTGTCCCCTGCATCAAGGGCTGCGGCTGCATGTCGCCGAGCATCTGCCCCCGGTGCGGACGCACCGGTGCGGACTGAGCATCATCACGCAAGTCGGACGGCGTGGGCGCATTCAGGTCGACAAAAGACCGAAGGTCGCCGAAGGTGTCTGAGCGAGCCCCGGTGGAGTGTGCCGGTGCAAAGTGCGCATCATCACGCAATTCGGACGGTGTGGGCGCATTCAGGTCGACA
>NZ_ATYO01000044.1 GCF_000427725.1 Mesorhizobium sp. WSM3224
CGCCTGGCTCGCCACGATGCCGGCCTCGCGCACCTTCTCGTAGCGGGCGTCGAGGATGAGGTAGGCAAAGGGCTCTTGCAGCGGCCGCTCGGCAAAGGCCTTCAGGCTCTCGTCGAGCCGCTTGTTGATGGCCGAGATCGACGAGGCCGAGAAGGCATGGCCGCACAGCTCTTCCGTGATCGCCTTCACCTTGCGAGTCGACACGCCCTGAACATACATCTCCGCAAGCGTCGCCACCAAGGCGCGCTCGGAACGCTGGTAACGTTCGAACAGTTCGGTCGAGAAGCGGCCGGCCCGGTCTTGCGGAACACGCAGCTCAAGCTTGCCGACCCGCGTGACAAGGGTGCGGCCGTAATAGCCCGAGCGATAGCCCAGCCGCTCCGGCGTGCGCTCGCTCTTCGAAGCACCCAGCGCCTCGTCCATCTCGGCCTCGAGCACCTCCTGCATCACCGCACGGATCACTTCGTGCAGCCCATCCGGGTTCGAAAGCAGAATGTCTTTGACGGCAGCGCTGGCGGATTTACCTTCTGTCTTGGTCATGGTGGCGTTCCTTCGCGGGAATCAGGTGACGTTGAACATCACCAGCCTGCCATGACCGCCCTCTCTCAGCGAATTTGCAGAACTCTCAGCACACTACCCCTGAATCCAATGTCGCGGATCGAAGTTACCAGGCGCCGCTTACGGGAACCCATGCGATGCTTCTTGCCCGGGATGATGCAATTTCGACGGCTGTTTTGGCCGGCAGAGGCGCAGACGCGGAAATCTTTGGAGTGATCGATCTCACCAGCAAAACTGAAGCCCCCATCGGCGCTATCAGCTTAGGGCGCGCCATCCAGTTCGTCGCCAACGCGTCGGTGCTTGGATACGATGTTCGCGGTGCAATGGTCCTATATGGGGAACCAGGGACGTCAAGCTTGAGGGTGTGGGACTGCGAACACCTTTGGGCGCAATACGGTGGCGCACTTCTCCAACCATAATGCAAGACGGCCCGGGGACCGGGTATAACTCCCTGGCGCCTCCGTACGCCGTGAATGGCATAATCACGCCGGTTAGCTCGGATCGATCAGCCACCCATTTTCTTTGCCATTGCGCAGAATTGCGCATGCGACTTGTTAAGCGTGGTATCGCCGCAGTCTTTCAACACGGCCTTCTGTTCATCGGGCTTCATGGACATCCAAGCGGTCTTGAAATCCTTCTCCGCCCTCCAGCTGACTGCCATTTTTGCCAAAGTACCAAGAAATTGACATAAATTAGTAATCTCTAATACACAATACACTCCTATTTTATGTGGCAGTAGCACATGTGCTGGAGAGTTCGAGCCGGTAAATCCGGTTCGGCCTCAATAGGGGGTACAGATTGCGAACGCACGCAGCTGTCGCTGGACGCAAGCCGAAGACGGCGGCGGCGCAGAGGATTGGAGCTCACTCGGGGCATTGGTTGCGTGCTGTGCTTCAGGCCCCTTCTTTCTTCAGGTGCCAGTGATGGCCGATGGTGGGCCGACTCATAGTGAACCGGAGACGAGTTCTTGGACCGGCCGCAACAGGCGTCTCGATCCATCGCGCCTGCCGGAGCTGGTGAGCTATACCACGCGCGACAACTATGGCGACGTGACCTTCACGCTCAACCAGCGTGGGGTGGTGGTCCGCCGCACGCAGGATTCCAGCAGCGTGCCGGCAATCATTGCCCTTCCCGCCAAGACTTTCCGAGGCGTGGCTGCCTGCGCGATGGAGGATCCGGATGGAAGATTCACAGCGGAGCTCAAGCTTCTGCACAATGATCCCATGCTGACGGTGCCGCTGCTGGTGTCCGACGACCTCGAACTTGTTGCCGCCGACTGGCGTGCCTGGGCCGAGGCCTACCGACTACCCATGCTTCTGCTTGGCGCCAACGGCATTGCCCGAACGCTTGAGGAGACGCTCGGTCCTAACGTCAACGCGCCCTCACCCCAGCGACCGCAACATGGGCCGCGGCTCGACCAAGCGCCCAGGCTTTCCAAAGCCGGCCTGATGAACAAACTGACATCACTAGAGCATAGTGGTCGATTGGTGGATCGGAAGTGACGTGACACGTTCTCGTGTTCACTTGGTCTGCAGGGTCGATCCAGCTCAGGGAACGGGTAGTTGTCAATCCTCCCACTGCGTCGGAGTCATGCAAGCAGGCTCGCGGTGCGCAGCCATCAGTTCGGACCGTCCCGAACCCAAATAGGGCTTCAAACTGAGTTTTAGTCTGAACTGGGGCACAAGCCGGACCGGCAACTTCGAGGTGCGGATTTTCAGAAGCAGCCCTTCAGGTCTCATCGGGGCATAGACGTGATCTCGAGTCCGAGCCTTCAGGCGGGAAACAGGAAAGCAGAGGCGGGATCGAAGAAGACCTGCCCTCGCGAGGCTGCGTCGATGCCAGCTGGTTCGGCCGCATCCGACGTTGGCCTGACATCGATCTCGCCGCCGCCGGCAGTGCGCACCACGATGCGCTTGCGGTCGCCGAAGAAGGCGGTGTCGACGATCTCCACGGCGAGCGCGGCGCATGCCGGCCCGGGCGTAAGCCGGAAGGCTTCGGGGCGCACCATCAGACGGGCCTTCTGGCCGCGATCGAAGGCCTGCGTCGTCTTCACGCCGCTCACGACCGAACCGTCGGCCAGGCGCACGGTCGAGGCGCCATTCGCGGTTTCCAGATGCTCGGCGGGCAGGAAATTCGAGTTGCCGATGAAGCCGGCGACGAACTCACTGGCCGGCCTGAGATAAAGATCCTCGCCGGTGCCGATCTGCTCGATGCGCCCTTCCTTGAACAGGGCGATGCGGTCCGACAGATGGAGCGCCTCTTCCTGGTCGTGGGTGACATAGAGGATGGTGACGCCGGTCTCGCGGTGGATGCGGCGGATCTCGGCCTGGATCTCCTGGCGCAGTTTCTTGTCGAGCGCCGACAGCGGCTCGTCCATCAAGAGGATCGGCGGATCATAGGCGAGCGCGCGGGCAAGCGCCACGCGCTGCTGCTGGCCGCCCGACAGCGCGCCGGGATAGCGGCCGGCGAAATTCTCCAGCCGCACCAGCGCCAGCATGTCGGCGATTTTCTTTTTCACTTCGGCGTCGGGGCGGCCGCGTACGCGCAGCGGGAAGGCGACGTTTTCGGCAACGCTCAGATGCGGAAAAAGCGTGTAGCGCTGGAAGACCATGCCGATGTTGCGCTTGTGCGACGGCACAGAAAGCAGCGACTTGTCCTCCAGCAGGACGTCGCCGGAGCTCGGGTCCTGGAAACCGGCGATCGCGTAGAGCGTCGTCGACTTGCCGGAGCCGGACGGCCCGAGGAAGGTCAGGAATTCGCCCTTGGGCACATCGATGGTGACATCGTGGACGGCGACGAAGGCGCCGAACGTCTTCCTCACCGCGCGTATGGACAGGAATGGCCGGGTCATCTCGATAATTTTCTGCGAAGGAGTGCGGTCACGATCATCAGGCACAAGGTCAGGCCGACGAGCAGGCTGGAGGCGGCGGCGACGACCGGGCTGAGGTCGGCGCGCAAACTGCCCCAGATCTTCACCGGCAAGGTTTGCAAGGTCGGGCTCGCCATGAAAATCGCCACCACGACCTCGTCCCATGAGGCGAGGAAGGAAAAGATCGCCGCCGAGAAGATGCCGATCCGGATCGAGGGCAAGGTGATCCGCAGCCGGGCCTGAAGCGGGCTGTTGATCGATCTGCGGACAGTGCTCGTGGAAGCCCTGGAGCGGCCGATTCCCGTGTCGCCATGCCTGGTGCCGCGCGACCTGAGCAAGAGCAACGCCGTGATGCTGATCAAGAGCCCTAGCGATATGAACCTGCGCGTGACCGATACCGAAACTGAGCGTTAGCATTCATAGGGATGAGCAAAGAAATGGCCCAGGCCGGTATGCCGTGGGCGCGGTTTCGAAAAAAAGCGAGCCGGTGTCGCAAAGAAAATCCAGATTCCCCTGACCCTGTCCCGGAAAAGCGAGTTAGTTTTTCAGCGCCTGCGAGAGGAGACGAGCCCGTCTCTTCCCGCTTTGGCCATGCTCGATCTCGATCCGATGACAATCAGGGCATGCCAACTGCTGGCTGACATTCTGGTGGTGCAGGGTTCATGTTGAACTCCGCACATTCTGACGCTATGCTACGTCAGTACAGATGGCAACGGGATCAGGATGGCTGCGGCATGGGGCTCACCCAATATGCGGATAATGGCGTTTTCGCGCCGCGCCGGATCGCGGAAGCGTTGCGGACGACGAGCGAGGAGATTGCTCGCACGGCCGGACTGGGCAAGGACGCGATCCAGCGCAAGGATCGGGTCCGGTCGGACAAGACGCAGCGGCGCCTGCGCGAGATGATCGAGGTGATCAACAAGGTCGAGCCGCGCTTCGGTTCGGCACTGATGGCCTATGCCTGGTATCGCTCGGAGCCGCTGCCAGGGTTTTCCGGTCAGACGGCGATGCAGCTTGTGCGCAGCGGCCGGGCCGACGACGTGCTCGACTATATCGATGCAGTCGATGCCGGCGTGCACGCCTGACCGCTCGCATGCGGTATGAGGGCAAACTCTATCGGGCCCTGAACCCCCTTTATGCCCGCGAGCCGCTGTCGGGGCGTGGCGCGGAGCTCTATGGCGGCCGGTTCAATCCCAAGGGCGTGCCGGCGCTCTACACATCCCTCTCTGTCATGACGGCGCTGCGGGAGGCCAACCAGGTCGGCAACCTGCAGCCGACCACGCTCGTCTCCTACGACGCTAATCTCGACAAGGTTTTTGATTGCCGAGACGCGGCAGCGGTTGCCGCCGAAGGAATGGATGGCGCGGCGCTTGGAGACATGGCATGGCGCGATCAGATGAAGGCAAGCGGCGAGGCGAAGACGCAGGCCTTTGCGCGGCGCCTGCTCGGCACCGGATATGACGGCCTGCTCGTTCGAAGCTTTGCCGCGGGTTCGACCGCCGAGGACATGAACCTCGTTCTGTGGAGATGGGCCGACATTCCGCCGGCCCGACTTGTCCTGATCGACGACGAGCACCGCCTGTCGCGATAGAGGGTCACGGCTAATGATGTGCCAAAAAAAATGGGCCGGCAAACGCCGGCCCATAAAGTCTCGGAGGTCAAATGCCTCCAGAGGGGAACAGCCGGTGCGGCGGCACTGGGAGGAGAAGACCGCCATGTGCATCAGCTGCGTGCAGAATGCCTGCGTTTTGATCAGCCGCAAACCGACTATTGTGCAATGCAGCCATGCGTGTGTTGCATTGCATTCAAAGTTTGGTCGCTATGAGCAGGTCTTGTTGTCACGCCGCTTGCGCGGCCGATGCTGCGTCGTTCCGCCCCTCCGATGCCAGGGCATCGTCGACTTCCGCAAGTTGGTGGCGCTTGTCGGCCAGTTCGGCGGCAAAGGCGAATTCGCCGCCGTCGCGGGCCTGGTAGGAGGCGAACCGCCGCCGGGCGTCGGCGAGACGCCGCCGATAGCGTTCCCGCTCCTCCCCGAAACCGGACAGCGGATGCTCCAATCTCGCGACGGCGCCGAGCGGCGTCACCGTCACCGGCAGCTCGATCTCATGATCGGCTCCGGTGAGCAGGAACATGGTGGTGTAGCGATAACCCTCTTGCTGCGCGCTTCGCTGAGCATCAACGCCACCGGCGTCAACGCCGACCAGGTTGCCGGCATCAACATCGTGCGTCGTGCACTGCAGGCTCCGGCCGCCAGATCGCGGCCAACGCCGGTGCGGAAGCTTCGATCGTTGCCGGCAATATCGAGAACGAGGGCGCGACCTTCGGCTACAACGCCCAGACCGGCGAATATGGCGACATGATCGTCATGGGTATCGTTGATCCGGTCAAGGTCGTGCGCACGGCCCTCCAGGACGCGGCCTCGGTCGCCGGCCTGCTCGTCACCACCGAAGCCATGATCGCCGAAGCGCCGAAGAAGGACTCGGCTGGCGGCGGCGGCATGGGCGGCGGCGGCATGGAGTTCTAAGAGACGAATGATCCCGAAAAATTGCAGACTTTTCGGACCAGATCATTCGCAAAGAGAAACTCATAATGCACGCTCATCAACTAAATATTGCTCAAGCCCGCAAGCGGGCTTGAGTGGCGGCATGGATTTCTAAGAAGTCCATAAAGCACGCGTAACTTCGCAAATCTTACGAGAAGGGCGGCAGCGAAGCCGCCCTTTCCTGTTCGCAGCGATTCACGCGGGAGCGAGCCCGCTCGAAAAAACGGGCTCCTGCTTTTTTGCCGCAATGACCGCAGCTGCAATCGGCTGCCCTGCCACGGCCGGCAGTCCTTCACGAATAGCTTAGCGGCCTGCTTCCGGAGCCGACCCGACAAACACCGACGGCGCCCGCACGCTCTTTGCGGCTCTGGTCATGGCAACCCGAATTTTGCGGGGTCAAGCTTGTTTGCAACAACGACATATGAGAGTTGTGCGGCACTGAGACTGGTCTCAGGACTTTCTATTATCGGTAAAAAACATCTGAGGGTGCCGTAAGTAATGCAGGATATCGCTTCGTGGGTCTCACTGAGCGACTATTGGGTCGAGTACCGCCCAGCTAAACGGGGTGTTTACGTTTATTGAATCGGTTTAAAACGGCGTTTAGGTATCTCTGTTACAGGAATGATTGGAGGGGGCCATGAAACAGTCAAAAAACTTGGACAATTTGAAGTTTGTCCAAGCAATGTTGAGAGAGATTCGTCAGACGGTGCATGCTGACGGGGAAAGGCTGCTGACCTATTTGGTCGACATGGCTTACCTGGAGGCCAGCGATCGAATTAGAGCGAACTGGGCCTTGCGAGACAATGGCAAGTCTGATGCGTAACAGGTGCGAGGAAGCCGACCTATGGAGACCTTCAAGGTTGAGGAGATGGATGGGCCAAAAGCAGTCCGTAGCGTGTCAGTCGAGGCACAAAGCCATGTGCACGCGGTCATGAAAGCGATACCGCGACCGCTCCAGCTTGATCGAGGACCTGGTAGGCTGTGGATACGAGTAACTGACGCAAGTCGTAGTTCTCGAGAGTTCTATTATGGAGACTAACCGATCCGCCTCGGTCTCTGTCAGGTCGCTTGATATCGTTGCTATTGTGGGCGGCCTGATTTCGTCCGGAGTAGCGGCAATTTACGACCTGTTCGAACGCTGGAAATCTGGCCGGACCGGAGACCAGACGTGTTTGTTCTGGGTTGTCGTAACCGCCGTCGCGATAGCATTGGCCTTTTGGTGGAAAGTGTAGTGCCGTAGATCGGCGGATCGGCAACATCCATCGACGGCCTTGCACTCTGCGGATTGCCAATGGCGGAGAGGCGTGCAATTCGAACCGCTCTGGCACCTCCCGCTACACTGCGGAACCTTCCAGCCCGCAACGGCACCGGCTGGCTGGGCCAACCCTGCCGCCCCACTCCACCCACCCTCTCCGGCTGCTCGGGGTCGCCCCGCGCAGTTCGTGGAGGAGGCCGCCGACAAGATCAATTACGGCCTGTACCTGGTCCCCAACGGCCAATCTGGGGTTGTCTTGGCTGTAGGGCTAGTTGTACTGTTTGCCAGAGCCATCACTTACCTAGTAAGTTCGTGCGAGATCACCATGCTGAAGCCATTGCTCGATCCCGACGTCGCCGACGTGGCGCCGACCTCTTCCGTCCTTACAGGCTACGCTGAGGAGCGACTGCTCACCTATATTCGCCTTCTCGACGCCGCTGCCGAGGATGCTGACTGGCGCGAGGTGGCCAGGATCGTCTTGCACATCAATCCTGAGAAGGAGCCGGAGCGAGCATTCAGGGCACGGGAAACGCACCTTGCACGCGCTCGATGGATGACCACGAATGGCTATCGTTACCTTCTTGCGGTGGTGCTCCGCACTGATCCTCGAGCGGCGGCCGAACTATGAAAATCAGAACGTTGGTCCCTACGCGAGCCCGGCCGAGAAATCCTCACACGGCAACAGCAGACACGCCTCACCCCGCCCCGTTTTGCCTTTAAGGCGCATTTACGCATGCACGACAATGCGCGTGAAGTCAGAGCTTCAGGCGGATCATCTGGTAGGAATAGGGTGGAAGCGCCAAGCTCAGCCTGCTGCCCGCCACCGAGGCGCCGGTCCCGTTCCTGGGCCTGACATTGTTGGGGTTCCCGGCCGAATTGACGGCTTTCATATCCGCGTGCGTTATCGCCTGGTAATCAACGATGTCAGCCGCGCCGAAGCCCGTAATGTCGATCACGGTTTCGATTTCCTCGCTCGGAGTACGCCTCCGGCGAAGGCCGCCTTGCGCGAGCATGGCACGGAAGCGAGGCTGCGCTCTTAAGGTCGTCCTTACGAGCGTAATTAGCAGCACAGCATGAGCCAGATGACGATATTGACCGGGCCCGAACGCCGTCGTCGTTGGAGTGAAGAGGATCAGTGCCGGATACTGGCCGCAGCATTCGCGCCGGGGGCCACAGTGGCGGCGGTGGCGCGTCAGTACGATGTCGCGACCAGCCTGATCTATAAGTGGCGCCGCACGTTAAGAGCCCGGGAAACGGGCTTTGCCGAAGTTGTCGTGGTTCGTGATGAGCCTGCCGCCGCTTCGGTGCCGGCGCCACCAGCCGTGATCGAACTGGAGATCGCCGGTAAGGTGCGGCTGCGGATTCCGCTGACCACGCCGCCGACCCTGGCGGCGGCGATGGTGAAGGCGCTGGGCGTTTCATGATCCCGGTTCCGAGCCAGGTGCGGATCTGGTTGGCGGTCGGCCGGACCGATATGCGTCGTGGGATGCAAGGCCTCGCTCTGCAGGTCCAGGAGACGTTGGGCCGGGATCCGCATGCCGGCGATCTATATGTCTTCCGCGGCCGCAACGGCAATCTGATCAAGATTATCTGGCATGATGGGCTCGGCATGTCGCTGTATGCAAAACGGCTCGAGAAGGGCCGGTTTCTATGGCCGTCGCCGGCGGACGGCACGGTTTCCATATCACCGGCGCAGCTCGCCTACATGCTCGACGGGATCGATTGGCGCAACCCGCGCCACACGTTCCGCCCGCAGCGCGCGGGCTGAGTTTTTCTTTGATTTTGCGCCATTTTCCGCGAGTCAGCGGACGCGTTTTATGATTCACTCCAGGGCATGGTTGCCACCGCCCAGGATGCTGTTCCGGACGATATCGGCGCGCTGAGAGCAGCGCTGAGCGCGGCGCTGGCCAGAGCCGAAGACGGGGCCGCGCGCGCTGCGCTGGTCGAGGCCGAACTGGCGGTCGCCAGGGCCAGGGCATCGGATGATGCGGCGCTGATCGCACATCAGGACCTCACGATCCGGAAGCTGCAGCGGGCGCTGCATGGTCAGAGTTCTGAACGTTCCGCCCGCCTGCACGACCAGATGGAGCTCACCTTCGAGGAACTCGAGAGCACGGCGACGGAAGACGAGATCGCCGCCGAACAAGCCGCGGCCCGGACCACCGAGGTGGCGCCTTACGTGCGCAGACGACCGGCGCGCCAGCCATTTCCCGAGCATCTGCCACGCGAGCGCGTGGTCGAGCCGGCGCCGACCGCTTGCGACTGCTGCGGCGGTCACCGGCTGCGCAAGCTGGGTGAGGACATCACCGAGACGCTGGAGGTGGTGCCGCGGCAATGGAAGGTGATCCAACACGTGCGGGAGAAGTTCACCTGCCGCGACTGCGAGGCGATCAGCCAGGCTCCGGCGCCGTTCCACGCCACCCCACGCGGCTGGGCCGGTCCCGGCCTACTGGCGATGATCCTGTTCGAGAAGTTCGGCCAGCATCAGCCGCTCAACCGCCAGGCTGAACGCTATGCCCGCGAAGGCGTGCCGCTCAGCCTGTCGACGCTCGCCGACCAGGTCGGCGCCGGCGCCGCGGCGCTGATGCCGCTGTTCAAGCGGCTCGAAGCCCATGTGCTGGCCGCTTCACGTCTGCACGGCGACGACACGACGGTGCCAGTCCTGGCCAAGGGCAAGACCGATACCGGCCGATTATGGACCTATGTGCGCGATGACCGACCGTTCGGCGGCGCCGATCCGCCGGCGGCAGTGTTCTACTATTCCCGCGATCGCCGAGGGGAACATCCCGCGGCGCATCTCGCCGGCTGGAGCGGCATTCTGCAGGCCGATGCCTTTGGCGGTTATGGCGATCTCTATGCGTCGGGTCGTCAGCCGGCGCCTGTTCTGGAAGCTAGCTGCTGGGCCCACAGCCGGCGCAAAGTGTTCGAGCTGGCCGATATCGAAGCGGCGGCGCGCAAGAAGGCGCGCGGCGACAAGCCCAACCTGGTCTATCCGCTAGCGGTTGAAGCCGTGAAGCGCATCGATGCCTTGTTCGATATCGAGCGCGCGATCAACGGCATGTCGCCGGGCCAACGCCACGCCGTGCGCCAGGAGCGGAGCGCGCCACTGATCACCGAGCTCAAGCGCTGGATGATCGAGACGCGCGACAAGCTCTCGCGCGGACACGATCTGACCAAGGCCTTCAACTACATGCTGCGCCGCTGGTCATCCTTCACCCGGTTCCTCAACGATGGGCGGATTTGCCTATCGAACAATGCAGCCGAGCGAGCCCTGCGCGGCATCGCTCTCGGCAGAAAGTCCTGGCTGTTCTGCGGTTCCGATCGCGGCGGACAGCGCGCTGCCATTCTCTACAGCCTGATCGTCAGCGCCAAGATGAACGATATCGACCCGCAGTCGTGGCTCGCCGACGTCCTCGCCCGACTGGCCGCCTATCCGGCCCATCGGATCGATGATTTGCTGCCGTGGAATTGGAGATCCGCAAAACTGCGGACCCAACCAGCGGCGGCCTGATCATGCAGCGCAATAAGGTGCATCACGTCTACACCGTTGACCGTGTCGCCAGGGACCTCGGCGTCAGCGAAGAACTCATCCAGGAACTGACGCTCGGTCTCGAGCCCGAGGACGGCGTCATCTGGGTCTACAGCGCCAACGATGACGACGGGATCTTGGCCTTCAACGATGAAGGCATCGAGAAGGTCGAACTCCTCCTCGAAGAATGTCATCGCGTCTCCCCATCAAAAGCTTGACCTCAGCACCGCGGTGTTCAGGTGCTCATGGCCGCGGATACGCACGTCTGCGGTCTTCACCGGATGGGTACCGCTCGGATGACGATTGACGGCAAAGAAGGTGACATGTCCGGTTTGCGTGTCATGCACGCCGGCCACGTCGACATAAGAAACCTCGCCGGCGACGGTGGAGCTGTAACTCGGGCTGTCCACCTTGAGATCCAGCGCATTGCCGCGGCCATAGGTCGAGGCATAGAGATAAGGATAGAAGATCGTCTGGCGCCAAGCCGGGCCATTGGGAACGGTCATGATCGGCGCGATGACATTGACCAGTTGCGCTAGGCACGCGATCTTGACCACGTCGGAACGACGGATGAAGGTGTTGAGGATCAGGCCGACCTGCAGCACGTCCTCGAAATTGTAGATGTCCTCGAGCAATGGCGGGGCGAAGGGCCAGCCGTCATTGCCGCCAAGGATCTTATTGTTCTGCTCCGTGGAATGGTACCAGACGTTCCATTCGTCGAACGAGATGTAGACCTGCTTCTCGGAACGCTTCTTGGCCTTGATATAGTCGATGACGCCGGCGACCGAGACGATGTAATCGTCGAGCTTCGCGTTCATGGCGAGATAGTTCGGCGCGTCGTTGGCTGCGTTGTTGAAATACATGTGCAGCGAGATGTAATCCACCTCGTTATAGGTGTGGTCGAGAACGGTCGCTTCCCATTCGGGGTAGGTCGGCATCTTGGCATGTGACGAGCCGCAGACCACGAGTTCGAGGGACGTGGAGAAGGCGCGCATCGCCTTGGCGGTCTCGTGGGCCAGGCGGCCATACTCGTCGGCGGTTTTGTGGCCGATTTGCCAGGGGCCGTCCATTTCGTTGCCAAGACACCAGAGCTTGACGTCAAAAGGCTCCTTGCGACCGTTGGCGATGCGCTTGTCGCTCCACTCGCTGCCGCCGGGATGATTGGTGTATTCCAGAAGGTTGCGGGCTTCGTCGAGCCCACGCGAGCCGAGATTGACGGCAAGCATCATCTCGGTCTTGGCCGAGGCGCACCAGTCGGCAAATTCATGCAGGCCGACTTCGTTGCTCTCCGACGTGTGCCAGGCCAGGTCAAGGCGCACCGGGCGCTCTTCCTTGGGGCCGACGCCGTCTTCCCAATTGTAAGCGGACACGAAATTGCCGCCGGGATAGCGCACGATCGGAACATTGAGTTCCCTGACGAGATCGATGACGTCCTGACGCATGCCGTTATCATCCGCTGTCGCGTGAGCGGGCTCATAGATACCGGTGTAGACCGCCCGCCCCAGGTGTTCGATGAAGGATCCGTAGAGCCTCGGATCTATTTTCGAGACAACATAGCGCGGATGCGCCGTAACAGCCGTCTTCATGCGTTTCCTCGTATAGTATAAATGATGATTTAAATCATCTTGTTCGATATAAAAGGGAAGCATAGGCCTGCACAGCCGCGCGCTAAACTAGATCGGGCGCGCCGGACCGCGCCCGATGCGGACGCGGTCCCGCCGCTTCTCACCTTTCCCTCAGCCAGACCAGCATCTCGCCGGATCGCGGTTATCCCAGGCAAAATAGGGAACCGCTTTGAGCTTCTTCTCCTCGGTCGCCGGCGGTTCGGAGCGGTAGAGATCTCTGCCCCAGTTTTCAGCCCCTGCCCTGCTGCCGATGGCCGAAAGCGTGACAAGGCCGCCGAGCAGGTTCGGCTCGGGATGCGCCTCGAGCGTGGCCGTCCGCGGCAAGGCAATGCGGTGCAGCTCACAGCCATTGTCGGTTTCCTTGGACGGTGCCGAGATCTGGGTCCGATGCTTAGGATCGATTCAAACTTGTGGATCACGCTAAGAGAGAGTCCGTGCGCCCATTCGACTTTCTTCGTGCGACATCACTGTCGGTGACGGGTTGCGGATCACACTGCATCAGTCGTGCCAAAGGAGAACCCCTTTAATTACGACGGGGTCCACCGGAACCGCTACGTCGGATGTCCAACATTTCGTTGAACTTCGCACAATCCCGCTCAGTGTGCTTTCATGTTCCTGCTGTACTGTGCCAGTGTATGCGAGCCAAACCTGCCACGACATTTCCCTCGCCCAATCCCCGATAACGTCCTCTCCCCGTGATTCGCGCATGCCCAGCTCGCCGACGAGGTTGAGCGCGCCCCTGGTCGTCACCCTCAGCTCTTTTTCTGTCATTTTGCTCGAGACCACCAGCCGGGTCAGGACGTAGTCGATGAGCCGCGGCAGCTTCGAGTTGCCGCGGCTGTCCCTGGTCCGGCGCAGCATTTGTTCCCGTGCGAGCGCCAGTCCATCGTGTTCCTTGAGGCCGAGCGCCGCGGCTCCCGCAACCGCATCGGGGAACGCAAACAGCCGCGTCGTCCTGGCGCTATGGCGCCGGCGTTCGCGCCAATGCCACGCAAGCCGACGTCCTCTAATTATCCAGCGGCGAAAGTTTGTGCGGAAATCCCACTGGAGTGAAGCTGCAAGTGCGGAAATCCGCACAAAGCAATTTGGGCGAAACTGCCGAAGTCAAAGAAAAATGGCGTTATCGCTGGGTTTCTCGGATTGGCACGCCTGTTGCACCAAAGATTGCGGCCGCGTTCGCCCGGAGCGCCGCGATGGGAGAAGCCAAGCCAAGCCGGAGAACCCGGCCCCGATCCGGCTAGGGAGAGAAAGATGTTAGTTATACCAGTCCGCGGCGCGAATGCCGCGACCCGAAATCTTCTCTATGCCCAACCTTACGGGCAGGTGCCTGCGGCACTTGGTCATGTCAATCCGGAGACCGGCAAGATCCTGACGTCGTTCGACGACATCTCCTGTACGCGTGAGGGCTGCATCGATATTTCAGGATCTATGTTTTGACGAGGCTATTTTCCCGCCTGACAATGCTCACGGCCTTTCTCCCCTTGATGACAGCCTGCATGACCGTTGGTGCCGATTATCAGAAGCCCGCGGTACTTTCGCAATCCAAATGGAATAGCAAGGCGGGTACCAAAACCCCTCGGCTTGGCGACTGGTGGAAGGAACTCAACGATCCCGTCCTCGATCAATTGATCTTAGATGGCATTGCCGCAAATCCCGATGTGGCAACGGCGAAGGCAAAGGTCCGACAAGCAAGGGCCAACTATGCATCTGCGGGGGGCGCCATGTATCCTTCGCTGGATGGCATCGCCTCTGATCGCAGTTTGACGAATGGGTCGACCCAAGCGAGCCTAGGATTCAACACCCAATGGGAGCTCGATCTGTTCGGCGCCAAAGGCCGAGGCGTTGAAGCCGCCTATTACACCGCGGAAGCGGCAGGTGAACGCCTTCGCGGAGCGCTCGTCACCCTGATCGGCGACGTCGCAAGCAGCTACGCGAAGCTGCGTGGCGTGCAGGCAGGTATAGCCAACGCGCAGCGCAACGCGGCATCGCAGCGCCAGACGGTCGAGCTGACGCGCACCCGGCTTCGGGCCGGTCATATATCGCAACTCGACCTTCTCAGTGCCGAAACTCAAACGGCGTCCACGCAAGCTCTGATCCCGGTTCTGCGGATCAACTATTCGATGGAGCTCAACAACCTTTCTGTTCTGACGGGTCGGTCCTCGTCATGTCTTGCCGCCATGCTCGACAAAACTCGCGCCATCCCCCACGTGCCGCGCAATGTCGCGGCCGGATTGCCCGCCGATCTGCTCTTGAGCAGGCCGGATGTTCGCGCGGCCGAACGTGAATATGCCGCCTCGACAGCCAGCATTGGTCAGAAACAGGCGGCTCTTTATCCAAGTATCTCATTAAGTGGCAATATGAATGTGGGCGGAGCGAATTTCGGCGATCTGGCCCGGCTGTCAACGATTGGGTGGAGTTTCGGTCCGAGCCTTAGCGTGCCAATTTTCAATGCTGGCAGGCTGAATGCCGATGTTCAAGCTGCCAGAGCCGCTCGCGATCAATCATTCATCGCCTACCGCAAGGCCATCTTGACGGCGCTGAGCGAGGTTGAAAACGCCAGCGTATCGCTCAATCAGAACCGCCTGCGCATTACGCTTCAACAGCGGATCGTGAGCAACAGCCGCAAGATCAACGAACTGACGCTCGAACAATATAGGGCTGGCGCAAAGAGTTTCATCGATGTGCTGACTGCACAAAGAGACCTCTTGGCCGCGGAGACGAGCCTTGCAGAAGCCAGAACGGATGTTGTCGTCAGTTATGTCGATTTGCAGAAAGCGCTAGGGGGCGGCTGGACCGGTCGCATCAATGCCAGCAAACCGGAAGTCGTTGACGGCTACACCGGACCGCATTTCGTAAAGCCAGCTATCCCGGCCTTGCCGGCAACACAAACGAGGCCATCATGAAAGCCAGGTCGAGACGTCGTTTCCGTCTTTGGCTCGCCATTATGGCGGCGTCGACGATTGGTCTCTATTTCGTTGGTCGTCAGTGGGCGACAGACGCACCGCTTCCGAGCATGACCATTATCCGGCATGGCGATATAGAAACCGCAGTGCTCGCGACAGGGACCCTGAAACCGAAAAGACTGATTGCCATCGGTGCGCAGGCAACAGGCCGGATTTTGTCTCTCCATGTGAAACCGGGACAACAGGTCAAGGCGGATGATCTCGTGGCGCTCATCGACTCCGAAAAGCAACAGAACCAGCTCAAAAAGGCTCAAGCCACCTTGGTGCAACATCAGGCCAGCCGCGATGAGAATATCGCGAAGCTGGAACTGGCACGACAGGACTTTGCCCGCGCCCAGGTGATGATGGCCAAAAATGCAATTGCTAGTTCTGAATATGACAAGGCCCTCGCCACATTGAAGTCGAAGCAAGCACAGCTCGCCATCAGCGAAGCAGTCATCGCCGTCTCGACGATCGAGGTGCAAATCGCCGAGGGCGACCTCGCCCATACGCGCATTACCGCCCCTATCGATGGGACGATCCTCATCACGCTGGTCCAGGAAGGCCAGACCCTCAACGCGCAGCAAAGCGTGCCGACGGTGGCTATTCTGGGCCAGCTGGATACGATGGTTGTCGAGGTAGACATTTCAGAGGTGGACATGACGCAAGTCCATGAGGGACTGCCGCTTTATTTCACCGTTTCGGGCCAGAATTCAATGCCCTACGCAGCGACGCTCGAACGAATTGAACTCGCGCCGGATTCCATCGTCAATGACAAGAGCTTCAGATCAAGCAACGGCATCAGCGAGGCGCCCCCCTCTGCCGTCTACTACAAGGGTATATTCAACGTTCCAAATCCTGACGGATTTTTGAAAACCTATATGACGGCCGAAGTCCATATGATTCTTGCCAAAGCCACAAACGTCCTTTTGGCTCCCATCTCTGCAGTGCGACGATCGGATACGCCCAACAAGGCGACCGTTCGTGTTGATGTCGGTGGCACGATAGAGGAAAGAACAGTCGAAACCGGCATTACCGACAAGATCAACATCGAAATCCGTTCGACCTTGAGGGATGGCGACAAGATTGTAACCGACAATCAAGCGCCCACTCCCACAGCGGCCGACATTTGACATGAGCCAAGCCCCTCTGCTCGTGCTCAAAGGTGTGACCCGGCGGTATCGGTCGGGTGACGAGTTTACGACGGCTCTTCATCATGTCGATCTCGCAATTCATCGCGCAGAGATGGTGGCCATCGTGGGCGCCTCCGGCTCGGGCAAATCCACTTTGATGAATATTCTCGGATGTCTCGACCGCCCCTCCGAGGGGGACTATCTGATCTCGGGACGCTCGACCTCGCAGCTTCACGCCGACGAACTGGCCCAACTGCGGCGTGAGCATTTTGGCTTCATTTTCCAGCGTTATCATCTTTTGAACGAACTGGACGCGGTCAGCAATGTTGAGCTTCCGGCTATTTACGCTGGGCAGAACCGTGACGATCGACGCCAAAAGGCTGAAGTCATTTTGCGGCGACTCGGCATGGGCGGGCGGGTGCATCACCGGCCGAGCCAGCTGTCAGGCGGGCAGCAGCAACGCGTTTCAATTGCGCGCGCCCTGATTAATAATGCCGATGTCATTCTCGCTGACGAGCCGACTGGAGCCCTCGACAGCCAAAGTGGTGAAGACGTCCTCAGCACTCTTCAGGATCTGAACCGCGAGGGTCACACGATCATTATCGTCACCCATGACCGAAACGTTGCGGCGCGTGCTCATCGTATCATTGAGATGAAGGACGGTGAGATCATTGCTGATACGCGAAATGACGGTGCCGGCGGTGGCCGTGCGAGCAATGATGACGTGCTGGACAGAAGACTAGAAAAGCTAACCTTTTTCAATCGGATGAGCGACCGCTTTAACGAGGCCTTTACCATGGCTTTGCGTTCCATGAATGCTCATCGCATGCGAACATTCCTGACCATGTTAGGCATTATCATCGGTACGGCATCGGTGGTCAGCGTGGTGGCGCTGGGCCAGGGCTCCCAGAAACAAATTCTCGATCAGATCAGAGATCTGGGCGCCAATACGCTCTACATCACACCGGACTATGCGGCACAGATCAGCACACTTACGCTAGGCGATTCGACGGAGTTTGCGAAGCTGCCTTATGTGGTGGCGGCCTCGCCTTGGAGTTCGATCTCGACGGCGGTGCAGGTGGGCGACAAGGAAGTCACCGTGGTAGCGAACGGCATTGGCCATCAATACTTTAGCACGCGCAACATCAAGCTTCTGGAGGGACGGTTCTTCGATAAGCGGGGCGTCGACGATGTCGCGCAGGATGCAGTTATTGACGAGAATGCGAAAAAGGCCCTGTTTCCGCGTGAAGATGGTTCGCTCATCGGCAAGATCCTGCTTCTGATAAACGTGCCTGTGCGTATCATCGGTGTCATCAAGGCCCAGCAACCCGACGGAGCAGCGCAAGACCCCCAGGTGTTCCTGCCATATACGACTGTGCAAACGCGGATGACGGGATCCCGTTTGCTGCAAGCCATCTTGGTGCGCGTCGACGAAACAACGGACGCAGCCGAAGCGGAGAAGATGGCCACGGCATTCTTGACGAAGCGTCACGGCAAGCTTGATTTCCTCATCTTCAATTCGGGCAGCTGGCAGAAAACGACCCAGGCGGCCACGGCAGGCCTTAACCTGCTCGTCGCCTGCATCGCCGGTATATCCCTATTCGTCGGCGGTATTGGAGTGATGAATATTATGCTCGTGGCCGTCTCTGAGAGAATCAACGAGATCGGCGTGCGCATGGCAATCGGCGCACGGCAGAGCGACATCCTGCAACAATTCCTCATTGAAGCTGTGCTGGTCTGCTTGATCGGTGGCTTGCTCGGTGTATTGACTGCCGCTGGGTTCGGCGTCCTGTTTGCTCAATTCAGCACCACGTTTCCGCTGATCTACTCGCCAGCCTCCATTGTCGCGGCGCTGCTGTGTTCGAGCTTGATTGGCATAGGCTTCGGCTTTATCCCCGCCCGCAATGCATCAAGGCTCGATCCTATCGTGGCGCTGGCACGCGACTAAACTGCCCGCCTTTCTCACGAGTCTGCTCAGCCGAGAGACGGGGTGATCGGAAGGGTTTAGGGATCTTATGCGCCCTCAGCCCATCCGTTCCGACCCGTAGGAGCCTAGGCTCGCCGGAAAGACGACCGTTCGGTTGCCGTTCAAGAAAACGCAGTGATGGATATGGGCGTGGATAGCGCGTGCCAGAAGCTGGCTTTCGACATCGCGGCCGATCGAGACATAGTCGTCGCCGCTCTGCGCATGGGTGATGCGGACGGTATCCTGCTCGATGATCGGACCCTCGTCGAGATCGGCGGTGACATAATGCGCCGTGGCTCCGATCAGCTTCACCCCCCGCTCATAGAACTCGCATGATATGAAGCGACTTGAACATCGTTTCATCGAACACCTCCCTGAGCGCCTGGAGTCAGCCGTCCTCTATGTTTCGATGGAATATGCAACATCGGCCCATAGCTGTTGCTGCGGTGCGGCGAGGATCGTCACGCCTTTTCACGCGCGACGGTGAGACTGTTGCGCTTCGACCATCGATCGGCAATTGAACGCTGAAGTGGCGGTCGCACTATGTGATCGACCGGGGCAATGATTGAAGCAAGCCCCTGGTGTGGCGAGCAGGTCGAGCCGAGCGTCGCGCTCCTCAAATCCAAGCCAAGGCTCCAGTGCTCCGCAAGCTCCTGCCTGCTCCAATTCCGGTCCATCGGCGCCCCCGAGACATGTACGTTGAGCGTGGCCGCGTTCTGGCGCGTCTTCGTCCCTTCCTGTCGTAACCGTTCGCCGGGGCGAGCCGATCGGCCAACAGGGCGGGGGGCGACCGAAGCGCACGCCCTAGCCTTCGCGGCAGCCCGGCCGGCGTCAGCATGAATGTTGAACTGTGCGGTTTTGGCCATGTCGCGCCGACCTTATGGATCAGTACCGCCGTCAGCGCGCCCGAGACGGTGCCCTGGTCGGCGACGGCCACGAACAACTGCAGTTGGCGGATGGTGAAAGCCATGGCCGGACACGGGCGCGTGCGGGAAAGAAAGCGGACAGCGTCTACCTTCCTGCCGGCCTGGCGCGACGCCAACGGGAGCGCAATGCGATGAGGAACGCGACTTCCAGCGCAAGCACGATGGCCATGATGCGAAACGCCACCGTGAGCAGATCATGGACGCCGTCGCGCATCGCATAGCCGGCAAGAAGGAAGCCGGCGTTCCACAGCATCGCGCCAAGCAGGGTGGTCAAAGCGAACGGCAAGGCCGGCAGCCGCAGCGCGCCGGCGGCGATCGGCAGATAATTCCGCACCGTCGGCACGAACTGCGCCAGCAGCGAGGCCCGGATGTGATTGCGGCGATAGGCGCCGGAGAAACGCAGATAGGTCTCATGGCGCAGGAAGAAATAGCGGCCGAAGCGCCCGACCAGGGCGTCGGCGCGTACCGGACCCAGCCGGCCGCCCAGAGCGAACCAGAACAGGCAGCCGACCGTCGAAGCCAGTGTCGTGACCGCCAACAGGGCGCCGAGTGCGGCAATATCAGACGCCTTGGTCATGCCGAGAAAGAGCAGCAGCACATGCGACGGCGGCACGGGCAGGATCTTTTCGGTGAAGGCTAGACAAGCGGCGCCGAACAGGCCAAGCCCCAGCACCGCCGACAGGAGATCGGTCATGAGAAACGCCAGTCATAGGTGCTGAGGCTCTTGATCCTGGCGATCCGATGGACCGTCGCCGGCGGGAAGTTGCGGAAGGTCCCGCCGATGCAGACCGCCTCCAGGTCGAGGGCTCCAAGATCTTTCAGCGTTTGGCCGAGCGCGCCCTCGATCAAGGGGGCGTCTTCGGGATGAGGAGCCAGCTTACGACGGCGCCCAATCCTGGGAGGGAGCTCCCCAGTGAGTTCCACTCGCGACGGGAGGGCCCATGGTGCAACCTTTTTCAGGTGCGTAACAATAATAGAGCGGCCACCAGCCCTCAGATAGTCCTGCACATCAGCGACAAAAGAAGCATGGCCAGGTGAATCGTGGTTAAACCGGTCGAATATGGGCCTCCGATTTTCCTGGCGCAGCCAGCGGCTAAGATGGTGCAGATCGCTTCCCAATTCCTGGACTGCCCGCTGGTGCATCTTTTCGCGGGCCACGTTCTTGAAGGTGGAGACGAGTTCCTCGTCCTCGGGAAAGGGCTCGGAACGGCCACGCTTTGCGCCCGCGCGGACCTTTTTGTTCACCGCAAACTCCGGTTGGCTATTCGAACCTGGGCCGGGTCCGTGTGCCGCCGCCTCCGACGTTTGGTGGCAAGGGATGAAGTCGTCACGCAGATCGGGCAACGACGGCACCGGCCGTGAAACGTCGAGCAGTGTGCTTTGGGGCCGTCCAGCGCTCTCCTCAGACGAACCAGGCTGCAATTGGTTCAACTGCTGCTCAAAGTCCGCTTGCGGACTCGCGGCGTCCGCCTGTTGCGCTACGTTGGTGCCGGTATTCTGCCACGCGAAGCCTGGCGGGTTCAACTGCCGAGGATTGAACCGAGAACCATCCATATCATTCTCCATTCGAAAATATAGGCTGCTCGCAAGTCTGCGCAGACAGGCTCAGATCCAAATCTCAATGGTGAACGGATTGCGAGCTCGGACGACAACGAAAGCTATCGCCACCAGCTTTCGAGAAGCTGACCAGTCAGGAAAAACACGCGCGTCCACCGGCCCCTATTTCGGACCCTCCGGCGAATCTGAAGCGTGGTAACTCCAGTCTCCTCGGTCGGGCCCGAATGGACAACCTCCCGAAAGCTCACGGCTAGTGGAGCGGCGCCTGTGGCACGGGCGTGTTGATCGGGCGATCCGCGGGCTGGAGTGGCTTCTGGCGAGACTTAAGCAGTCGCCGGTAGAAGACGAATTCTCGATCGCGCGTCTTCACAGCCTTGGCTCGCAGCTCCTGACCTATATCCGTTCGAACAGCGGTGCGATCGTCAACTATGGAAAACGCTATCGGGCCGGCCGTCGTGTCGCAACCACGCTCGCTGAGTCAGCGGTGAATTCGCTTGTCGGCAAGCGGATGGTCAAGAAGCAACAAATGCGTGGTCGCTACGCGGCGCCCGTATGCTGATGCAAGTCCGCACCGCCGAACTGAACGGTGAGCTTCGCGATTGCGTGCGGGCGTCGTTCCGACAAGCAGGGCCGAACGTGCCCCTTTGTTCAAGCCCAAACCAACCCTCCTGCAACATAACCTGGACTAATTACTGGTCTCGCCGAACGTGCCGTTTTCGAAAATCCCAATCAAAGCCTCGTCAGTCGGTTTTGCAGCGCCTGCCGATCGGCGATGAGCCCGTCGAGGTGCAGCGGCTCGTGGTCCGGGCGCTGCCCATCCACCAATTGTTTAACCAGCGCCCGCGTGCCGTCCACCACAAAGACGCCGCAATCGTAATCGTTCGGCTGTCGAGGTATGCGGGCCGGCGCCAAGGTGGCACCAAGCCGTCGTGCCAGCTGTGTTGCAGGCGCGTTGTTGTATCTCCCCCGCTGGAGGGAATCGTAGTGATAGGCGACCGGTCTTTCCGGGTTGCGGCGATCGACCAGCAGCAGCGACCAATGGGTGCCGGCGCGAGTAGGCGTGCCATTGTTCACGGGCAGGAACAGGAAGTCGGCTGGGATGTCGTTTCGATTATAGATGGACTGCAATGTGTCTTGCGCGTCTCGCAGCTCCATGTGGCGCAGGAGATGGGATACTGACGGATCCACCAGCCGT
>NZ_ATYO01000045.1 GCF_000427725.1 Mesorhizobium sp. WSM3224
GACACCCACATCACCAATCCCGAGAAGCTCGCAAGCCTCATCGTCATCGTGATGCTCGCCATCACATGGGCCTACCGATGCGCCACCCAGACCATGGGCATGAAGGCCATACCCCGCAAAAGCCACGGCCGCCGCGAAAAATCCTGGTTCCGCATCGGTCTCGACGCACTCAGAGACTGGATCGTCAACTGCCCCAAAGCAGCCGCCCACGCGTGGCTCGAAAAAGCACCCCGAAGATCGATGATCAGCTCAAAAAACGCCTGAGTCGTGTACCGTGGACGGATTCTGGCGACGCGCTTTAAGTCTTTGTTTTTATGCATGTCGTTGTCCCAGAACCGCTGCACACTTCTGGGCGACATGCACTAGGCGATCAGCACGCGCGGCTCGAAGCGGCCTCGGACCGGAATGTCGAGCAGGAAGGTCATGCCGGCCTGCGGATCGAGCGCGCGCTGTTTCTCGTCCTTGCCTTTCCAGGCCGAGGTCACCGCCAGGCGGTCGGCCTTCTGGCCGACAAAAGCCGGGCAGGAAGCTTGCGTCACCGGCATCGCGATCTCGCGCAGCAGCGTTCCGTCCGGCGCATAGGCCTTCACCGCCCTGCCGCCCCAGACGGCATTCCACAGCACGCCGTCGCGGTCGACGACCGAGCCGTCGACATAGCCTTTCGACGAGCGATGGTCGACAAACACCCTCGGCTCGCCTTTGGGCAGGCCGGTCGCCGGATCGCAGGCGACGCGCATCAGGAGCCCGGTCGAGGTGTCGGTGTAGTAGGCGGTCGCGCCGTCTTCAGAGAAACAGATCGAGTTCGAGACGGTGATGTCGGGAAACAGCCGGCGCAGCTCACCCTTGAAGAACCAGTAGATCGAGCCCGCGCCCTTCTCCTCGCCCTTGCCCATCGTGCCGGTCCAGAAGGCGCCGCAGGGATGGACGCGGGAATCGTTGGAGCGAGTGGCCGTATTGTCGGCCTCGATCGGCGTGTGCAGCGTCAGCTTGCCGGTTTTGACGTCCCTGACCTGCAGGCCGGTCTCGGTGGCAATGAGTTGGCGATCGTCGTCGATGATGGCGATGGCGCTGGCCATCAAGCCGAGATCTTGGATTTTCAGCGCGCCGGCGAGCGGCTTTTCCAAGAGCTTGCCGTTGACGATGTCGAACCAGAACAGCGTGTCGGTGGCGGGATCATAGCTCGGGCCCTCGCCGAGCTCGCAGATGTGGTCGGAAAAAACCGAAACGCCGTCCATCTTCATCCTCCGAAGGCTTCGTCCCAGGCGGCGACCGCGGCGCGGGCACGCTGCGCCACATCCTCGACGCTGGCGCCCGGCTTGTAGAGGCTCGATCCCAGGCCGAAGACGCTGACGCCGACCGCCTTGTAGCCGGCAAAATCCTTGTCGGAGACGCCGCCGACCGCGCCGATGAGCGTCGTTGCCGGCAGCACCGCGCGAATGGCCGCGATACCGCTCGCTCCAAGCACGCTGGCCGGGAAGAATTTCAGCGCCGAGGCGCCGAGCCGGATCGCCTGGAAGGCTTCGGTGGGCGTGAACACGCCAGGCATCGTCACCATGCCATGATGCATGGCGCGGCCCATGACTTCGGCATCGATGTTCGGGCTGACCAGCAGGCGCCCGCCGGCCTTGTGCAAGGCGTCGACATCGGCAGCGGTCAGCACCGTGCCGGCGCCGACCAGCGCCGTCTTGGGAAGGACCTCGACGATACTGGCGATCGACGAAAACGGTTCGGGTGAATTGAGCGGCACCTCGATTGCCTCGATGCCGGCGTCGAACAGCGCCTGGCCTATCGAGATCGCTTCCGCCGGCTTGAGGCCCCGCAGGATGGCGACAAGGCCGCGCTTGAGTTTCGGGAAGGGTGCGGTCTGGCTCATGAAGCGTCTCCAATCATGCCGTTCTCGCGCGCGGCCTCGACGAGGCCGGCGCGCACCGCTTCATCGGCGTCCACGGTGCGAAAGGCAAGGCCGGCGAGGTCGAGCGCCGCTCCATACAGTGTGGCCAACGCGCCGGAGGCGATCAGCGCCACCGGCGCATCGCTGGCGCCATAGCGCCGCCTTGCCGAGGCGATCTCGCCGCCGATCAAAAGCCCGGACAGGCACGCCGCCGCGTCGCTGGGCTGCAGGTCCTGCAGAAGCCCGGCGGCGCGAATGGCAAACAGCTTCGAGGTGACGTCGCCGCCCTCGCCAAGGGCCCGCTCGCACCATTGACGGAAGAACGGGCTGTCCGCGGCAACCGGGGCCGGATGCTCGCCCAGCGAATGTTTCAAGATCGAATGCACGGCAAGCACCGAGTAAAGCTCGCCGGTCGGCCAGGTGCCGAAGCCCGCGACCGCGCCATCCTCGACCGCGACCCATTTCGAATGCGTGCCGGGCATGCAGGCCAGATGCCGTCCCTTTGCCGGCAAACCAGCGCCGGCGAGCTGGGTT
This sequence comes from Mesorhizobium sp. WSM3224, assembly GCF_000427725.1. Taxonomy (GTDB): domain Bacteria; phylum Pseudomonadota; class Alphaproteobacteria; order Rhizobiales; family Rhizobiaceae; genus Mesorhizobium. Next base: position 2,426 of record NZ_ATYO01000045.1, read on the forward strand.
TCCTCGCCGCGCATGACATCCGGCGCGTCGGCCAGGCGCTGGGCGAGGCCCGGCACGATGCGGATGTCGCGGCGCTCGCTTTCGATGCGGGCGGCGCCGCGCAGGATGGCGCCTATCGGCGCCGGCACGGTGACGTAAGGCGCCTCGATCCAGCCCTGGCGCGAGCCGGCCATGCCGCAGATGATGACCGGCAGCGCCTCCGGCGCGCCCATGGCGCCAAGATGGCCTTCCAGAACGTTCGAAAAGCCTTTTTCGCGGGCGGTGATCAGCCCGTCGTCGCCGCGCCGCTCGGCAAGCACCTTGCCGGAGCCGTCGAGCAGCCAGGCCCTGAGCCGGGTCGTGCCCCAGTCGAGCGCGGCGACCGCAGGTGCCGGGCTCACAGGAACCCTCCGTCGACGATCAGCATCTGGGCGGTGAGCATGCGCGAGGCGTCCGATGCGAGGAACAGCACCGTGCCGACCATGTCGTCGGGCTGCATGATGTCCTTGATGCACTGCTTGGCGACATGGGCGGCAAGCCCCTCGTCGGTGACCCAGAGCTCGCGCTGGCGTTCGGTGATGACCCAGCCCGGTGCCACCGCGTTGACGCGGATGCGGTCGGCGCCGAGCTTGCCGGCGAGGCCCTTGGTCAGGCCGAGTATGCCGGCCTTGGCCGCGGTATAGGCCGGCATATCCGGGTGGTTGATGAGATAGGAGGTGGAGGTGAAGTTGACGATCGAGCCGCCGCCGGCGCGCTTCATGCCGGGCGCCACGGCCTGCGCGGTGAAGAAATGCGGCCGCAGGTTGACGGCGAGATTGTTGTCCCAGAACTCGACGGTGACGTCTTCCACCGCGTGGCGGTCGTCGAGCGCGGCGTTGTTGACGAGCGTCGTGACATCGCCATGCGCCTCGGCCGCCTTTGTCGCGGCGGCGCGCAACGCCTCGATGTCGCGAAGATCGGCCTTGAGATAGAGTGGGCGGCGGCCGAGCTCCTTTTCCAGCCGGTCGGCAAGGGCCGTGCTGGACTTGTCCGCTATGTCGATGAAGGCGACCTTGGCGCCCTGCCGCATGAAGCCTTCGGTCAGCGCCGCGCCGATGCCGGAACCGCCGCCGGTGATCAGCACCGAGGCGCCGTCGAGGTCGGCGAAACGCGCCGATGGCATCATGATCTGTTCTCCCTTTCAGCCGGCGCGCATCCTAGCCAGACAGGCCTAGGGAGCAAGGGTGAAAAGACGGTTTCAGCAGCTTATGTCCGACAAATGAGGTCTGCACCTCCGTTCCCCCGGAACCACTTAAGGTCTGTTGATATTCAGGTGAGGCCGGCCTCACCTGAATATCAACAGACCTTGTCAGATCGCCTTGGCATGCAGCGCGCCGCGATAGGAATCGCGCAGATAGCCGAGCGTGGCGTCGGCATCGACCGGCTTGCCGAACAGGTAGCCCTGCCCGCCGGCGCAGCCGAACTGGACGAGGCGATCGGCCTGCGCCTCATCCTCGATGCCTTCGGCCACGACATCCATGCCGAGCCCCTCGCACATGGCCAGGATGGCGCGGATGATGTGTTCCGAGGGGCGGTCGTCGAGGATGGAGGAGACGAAGGCGCGGTCGATCTTGAGCTTGTCGAAATGGAATTCGCGCAGGCGGCCGAGCGACGACTGGCCGGTGCCGAAATCGTCGAGCGAGACGCGGATGCCGACGCGGCGCAAATCCTCGACGATCTTCTCGGCCGAGGCCGGATCGTTCATCAGGCCGGTCTCGGTGATCTCGATCTCCAGCCGACGCGGATCGAAGCCGGTGCGATCGAGGATGGCCAGGATATGCAGGCCGGTGTTCTGGTCGACCAGCTGCGACGGCGACAGGTTGAAGGACAGGAACAGTTCCTTCGGCCAGCTGCGCGCAGCCTCCGTCGCCTTGCGCAGCACCAGCTGCGACAGCGGGCCGATGATGCCGCGCTCCTCGGCGATCGGGATGAAGACGGATGGCGGCACGACGCCGAGGTCGCGGTCGGTCCAGCGCGCCAGGGTTTCGAAGCCGATGGTGCGGCGGCTGTTCAAGTCGACGATCGGCTGGAAATGCGGTTCGACCTCGCCGGCCGAGACGGCGCGGCGCAGCGCCTGCTCGATGCGGGTGACGCGCTTGGCCGCCTCCTCCATCTCGCGGGTGTAGACGACGACGCGGCCGCGGCCCGAACGCTTGGCGTGATAGAGCGCGGTTTCGGCCTTGTTGACCAGGATCTCGGTGGTCTCGTCGCCGGAGTAGAACAGCGAGCAGCCGACCGAGGCCGAGAGCCTGGCGGTGCGCTCGCCGACGTCATAGGGCGCCGACAGGATCTCGATCAGCATCCGCGACTTCTCGGCTGCCTGCTCCTCCGAGAACACCATCGGGTAGAGGTAGGCAAACTCGTCGGCACCGATGCGGCAGACAGTGGAATAGCCGTCCATGGAGGCGCGCAGCCGCATCGCCACCTGGATCAGGATGTCGTCGCCGGCCTTGTGGCCGAACAGGTCGTTGATCGGCTTGAAGCCGTCGAGGTCGAGGATGCCGACGGTGAAGGGCGCGGGATCGTCGGCGCGGTCGCTGATCAGGCGATCGACCTTGTCGAAGAAGCGACGGTGATTGCCGAGACCGGTCAACGAATCGGTGAAAGCCAGATCCGTGTTTTCCTTGCCTGGCTGACCGGTGCCAAACGTCGTTTGCATCATGTCCCTGTTCTGATGTCGGTATTTACGGCCAGACTGGCAGCAAAGCGTTTAGGAAACGTATCGGAAAATCGATTTTTCCATCGTCCAACAGTTGCTTGCTTCGTCGGCAGCAGATCAGCTTTCGACAAGGAACGCCGATCTGCATGAGATATTCGTTTGTGCGTAATTTCTAATGGAAATATCGAAGACTTTCCCGGGGAGACACTTCTGTCTAAGCGATCGTGGACGGAAGGCTACCGCGAAGACGCCGAGCCTAAGCGATCGCACCCTTTCGCAGGATTGCTTTTAGCCGGCTTGCCTGACGCGATAGAGCTCGATCGGGCTGCCCTGGGTTTCGGCGATCGGCTCGAGCCAGTCCGGGACCTTGCCCTGCAGCAGGCTACCAAGGAAGCCCTGTGGCGCCTTCTGGGTCAGGATCCGGGTCTCGACGTTGTCGGGGCAGATGGCGACGAGGCCGACACGATGCGCCTCGACGATGCCGTGCGCGTCATCGGCCGAGCCGAGAAAGGCGTCCAGCGCCAGGAGATTGCCGGCGACGTTGCGGTGATAGGGGCCGGCGAAGACGCGATGACCGCTGTAGACGAGGACCGGCGCTCCGAGATTTGAGATCGTCAGCACGGTGGAGCCGGCCATGTTGCCAAGCGGCGCGAAGGTGGCCTTCTTCTCGCATGTCTTGTCCGTCGTGGTGCCGTCGGCGACGGCCTTGTCTTTGTCGAACGCCACCGAGGCGGCGGCGGCAACGCCGGTCCAGACCGGGTTGATCGAGACCAGCCAGACGGCCGCAAGGCGCAGCGCCACGCCGAGCGACGAGCTGGTTTCGGCCCGCGCCCGCCATTTCGCGATCCACGCCGAGAGCGGGATGACGGCGAAGGCGATCGAGAAGGTAGTGGCGCGCACCTGCCAGACGCCGACCACGAAGGCGACGACGAGCAGCGCGGCGACGAGGCTGTCCTGCCGCCGCCAGCCGCCGCGGCGGAAGCGCTGCGCCATCAGGATGATCGCGACCAGCGGCGTCGCGTAACGCGCCGCTACGCGCGCCGGATCGCGGACAAGCAGCGTGAACAGCGACTGGGCCTCGTTGACATGGTCGAGCCACAGTTCCTTGAGGCGCGGATCGAGGGCGGCGTAGGGCGCGGATAGGCATTGCGGGAACAGCATCGCCACGACCACGCCGAGAACGACGCCCAGCGCGGCAAGCGACGCCAGCCTGCGCTGCCAGCCGCGGGCGGCAGGCTCGATCGAGGCGATCGCGGCCAGCCCGATGCCGGCAATAGCGGCGACGACGAACTGCGCGACCGAAAAGGCATCGCACTGCGCCACGCCCCATGCGGAAGGCGGGATCGTGGTGACGAAGACAAGCGCCGCGATGCCGGCGAAGCCGAGGCCGAAATCCCGGGCGATTGCCCGCTCGCTACCCGCATCGGCGACGAACAGCAGCGACACGCAAACGCCTATGGTGGCAACGTAGGGCACGGTTTCCATGCCGACGGCGAGCGTCAGCGCGGCGCTGAGACCGGAAAACAGCGCGGCCCCGCGCCGAGCGGGCGCCTCGAGCAACAAGGCGAGGCTCGCCATGGTGAGCATCAGCTGGACGTTATGGTGATCGAGCGCACCGGGGTCGTAGATGCCGATGAAATAATAGCCGGCGCCGCCGATCAGGATGGCGGGCAGCACCGCGCCGCCGCCGCCGAAGGAGCGCGCGGCGCGGGCGGTGAAGAACAAGGTCGACCAAAGCAGCAGCGCCGGCCACAGCACCTGCGCCACGTCCTCGGCAAGCGGCCTGCTGCCGGTGAGCGCCGAGGCGGCAAGGACAATCGCGGCGATCGGCGCGTCGACCAGCCGCGACCAGTGCATGACGAAGCCGCCTTCCAGCCCCATCCGGTACTGGTGCAGGTCGAACCAGCCCTGGCCGGCAAGCAGGTCGCGGACCTCGACGAGGCGCAGCAGGTTGTCGTTGTCGCCGCCGGGATCGGTCAGCGGGCCGAAGCCGGTCCACGCATCGAGCGCAAACGCGAACAAGGCGGCCAGCAGCGCCAGCATGAGATCGGACTTCCACGTGGCGGCGCCGTTCTCAGCTGTGCCCATTGCCGTAGCCTTTGAAGGGAAAGGATCGGTTTTAAACCTAGCCTTAACGGCTTCAATAAATAGTAAAGCGGCTCGAAGGGCCGGCGTAAGCGCGGCCGGAGGCTGGTCGGGCGCCCGGAGACAGACATGCCGCATGCAGTCCGCCACGAGCCGGTCATCGCCGTGCTCCTGCCTTGCTACAACGAGGAACTCACGATCGGCGAAGTCGTGGTGCGCTTCCGCGAGACGCTGCCGTCGGCCGCGATCTATGTCTACGACAACAATTCCAAGGACCTCACGGCGCTGAAGGCCCGCGCAGCCGGCGCCATCGTCGTGCGCGAGCCGCGCCAGGGCAAGGGCAATGTGGTGCGGCGGATGTTCGCCGACATCGATGCGGACATCTATGTGATGGCCGATGGCGACGGCACCTATGCTCCCGAAGACGCGCCGCAGCTGATCAACGTGCTGCAGACCGAGCGCTCGGACATGGTGGTCGGCACCAGGCGCGGCGTGACTGACGATGCCGGCCGCAACGGCCACGCCTTCGGCAACCGAATCTTCAACCGCCTATACAAGAGCCTGTTCGGCACCGACTTCACCGACATATTCTCGGGCTACCGCGTGTTTTCCCGCCGCTTCGTCAAGAGCTTCCCGGCCGTGTCCGGCGGCTTCGAGATCGAGACCGAAATGTCGGTGCATGCCTCGCAGCTCAAGCTGCCGGTAAGCGAGATGGCGCTCGACTACGGCCGCCGCCCGGAAGGCTCATCCTCGAAACTGTCGACCTTCCGCGACGGCGCCAGGATCCTGTGGATGTTCGCCATGCTGATGAAGGAGACGCAGCCGCTGCGCTTCTTCGGCACGTTCGCGCTGTTCTTCCTGGCGGCCAGCATCGGCCTGATGATCCCGGTGCTGGTCGAGTTCGCGGAGACAGGGCTGGTGCCGCGCATGCCGACCTGGGTGCTGTCGATCGGCATGCTGCTTCTGGCCATGCTGTCCATGATGACCGGGCTCATCCTCGATTCGGTATCGCGCGGCCGGGCGGAGCAGAAGCGCATCTTCTATCTGTCGATTTCCTCCGGCCGCGCCGAGCGCCCCGTATCCGGGCAGGCCTTGCCGAAGAGCGAGCCAGGCAAGGCCCCGCGGGCGGCATAGTGGGCCGCCTCGTCCGTTTCGCCCTTGCCGGCGGCATCGGCTTCCTCGCCGACGCGGCGGCGCTGTGGCTGCTGCTTGCCGCAACGCCGCTCGGGCCGCTGACGGCGCGGGTGCTTTCGATCGGCTTCGCGCTCTGTGTCACCTGGCAGATCAACCGCCATCTGACCTTCTCGCCGTCGGGCCGGGGCATCGCGCAGGAAGGCGCGCGCTATGGCGGCGTCGGCATCGCCACCAGCATCGTCAATTACCTGGTCTATTGCGCGCTGCTCTTGGCATTGCCGGCCTTGCCGCCACTGGCGGCGCTCGCCATCGCCTCGATCGCCGCCATGACGCTCTCCTTCCTCGGCTATTCGCGCCTGGTCTTCGACCGCTGAGCTGCTGTGCCAAGCGAGCACGATTGGCAGATGCCGCTGATTTCCTTATATCGGCGGCTGCAATTGCTCGTCCCGCCGGAGACCGAAGATGCCGCTGAAAATCGCCGTCCAAATGGACCATGTCTCCACCGTGTCGATCGCCGGCGACACCAGCTTCGCGCTGTCGCTGGAGGCGCAGCGGCGCGGCCACAAGCTTTTCCACTACACGCCCGACCGGCTGTCGATGCGGGACGGCAAGGTGTTCGCGCGCATCGAGGAGTTGCGGGTGCGCGACGAGAAAGGCAACCACTACTCGCTGGGCGAGAAGGTGCGCACCGATCTCTCCGAGATGGACGTGGTGCTGCTCAGACAGGACCCGCCCTTCGACATGAACTACATCACCACCACGCACATGCTGGAGCGCATCCATCCGAAGACGCTGGTGGTCAACGATCCGGCCTGGGTGCGCAACAGCCCGGAAAAGATCTTCGTCACCGAATTCCCGGACCTGATGCCGGAGACGCTGATCACCAAGGATCCGTTGGAAGTAGCCGCCTTCCGCAAGGAGTTCGGCGACATCATCGTCAAGCCGCTCTACGGCAATGGCGGCGCCGGCATCTTCCATCTGCTGGAGGCCGACCGCAACCTTGCCTCGCTGCTCGAAATGTTCGGCCAGCTGTTCCGCGAGCCCTATATCGTGCAGCGCTATCTCAAGGACGTCCGCAAGGGCGACAAGCGCATCATCCTGATCGACGGCGAGCCGGTGGGCGCCATCAACCGCGTGCCGGCCGAGCACGATTCCCGCTCCAACATGCATGTCGGCGGCCGCGCCGAGAAGACCGAGCTGACCGAGCGCGAGCGCGAGATCTGCGCCCGCATCGGACCGGCGCTGAGGGAACGCGGTTTCATCCTCGTCGGCATCGACGTGATCGGCGACTACATGACCGAGATCAACGTCACCTCGCCGACCGGCGTGCGCGAGGTGCAGCGTTTTGGCGGGGCGGATATAGCGAGCTTGTTTTGGGACTGTGTGGAGGGGAAGCGGGGGTAATTTTCGACACGATGCAGGCGACGCTCTATGCATCGGACCTGCCGAGAGGCTGGCTGCCAACGTGCTGCCTGTGGTCGTGAACGCTCTCGCGCTTTACCCACTACAGCATGGCCCAGCTCCCCGTTTTCAAGGAGTCGCGATTTCATGATAATTGTTACCGCAAGCGACAATAACTTTGTGCCGGGGCTTTTTTTATTCATCTTTTCTGCTTGGATTCATAACCGCGAGGCGAAATTCGTCGTTATCGACGCAGGAATAGAGCTGGCTGCCGTAATAGAGCTTCGTCTTTTTTGCGAACGAAAAGGAATTGACTGTCAGATCGTCCAAGCAGACGCCAAGCGGATTTCCGACCTGCCGACAAGAGGCAAGCTGCTGACGACTGCCGCATATGCCCGAATACTCATTCCCGAGTTATTGCCCGATTGCGATAAGGCCATCTACATGGATGCAGATACGCTGGTGGTATCCGATCTCGGCGGCCTCTGGTCGGCCGACTTGGGCGACAATTTGGTCGCCGGCGTGATCGACGGCTTCGTCGAGCAGGAGGAACTCGACGACATCGAAATGCCCCGGAATGATTATATCAATTCCGGCGTTCTGACGATGAACCTCGTCGCTTGGCGCAGGGACGGCATTGCGGACAGGATCTTCGCAAAAGTTCGGGAAACCGCCAAGTCGCGATACCTCGACCAGACGGCCTTGAATGCTGTGGTGCGTGGACGAGTTATTTTCCTGGGCAGGGAATGGAATTTCTTTTCAGACCGGTATGTGGAAATCGAACGGCGGCTTCCCAAGGTGATCCACTATGCGGGATCGGCCAAGCCCTGGCGCTATAGGCGCGTGCCTTTTGCCGATGTTTTCAATTTCTACAGAACCATGTCGGGATTGGATATTCCGGAGGGGACGCTGATTTTGAAATCCGCCCGTAGGCGGAAGATGATCCTTGGCCTTATGGGGCTGCGAAGAAAATACTGGTCCTCCGCCTTGGCAACTTACTACTACCGCCGTCGATTTACCAAGCCGCACCTACGACGCCTGGGCAAGATGTTCCTGAAGGTTCCGTTGCCGCAGCAACATTCGACTGCTGCGCCGTAACGAGACGCGCAGCTGCTTATGTTCCTGTAATGTTCTTGCCCAAAGCGAAAAACTGTGGTTGTCTAGCTTGATTTCGCTCGCGGCCTGATCGCAGGGACACGCGAGCCGGTATCGGGGGCAGGGCAAAAATGGTGGCGCGGGTTCGCACGGTCGCTTTCCAGGGCATCGAGGCCGTGCCGGTCGACGTGCAGGTGATGGTCGGGCCGGGCAAGGTCGGCATGCAGATCGTCGGCCTGGCGGACAAGGCGGTGGCAGAAAGCCGCGAGCGCGTGCAGGCAGCGCTGCATGCGTCGGGCCTGTCGATGCCGTCGAAGAAGGTGACGGTGAACCTGGCGCCGGCGGACCTGCCCAAGGAAGGCAGCCATTACGACCTGCCGATCGCGCTCGGGCTGATGGCGGCGCTCGGCGCCATCCCGGGTGATATGCTGGGCGGCTATGTGGTGCTCGGCGAATTGTCGCTCGATGGCACGATCGCGGGCGTGGCCGGCGCGCTGCCGGCCGGGATCGGCGCCAATGCCGAGGGCAAGGGCCTGATCTGCCCCTTCGCCTGCGGACCGGAGGCGGCCTGGGCCGGCAAGGATTTCGATATACTGGCGCCGCGCAGCCTGATCGCCGTCGCCAACCATTTTCGCGGCACGCAGGTGCTGTCGCGGCCCGAAGCCGGCATCCAGCTTGCGGCGCGCAACCTGCCGGACCTCTCAGACATCAAGGGCCAAGAGAGTGCCAAACGGGCGGTCGAAGTGGCTGCCGCCGGCGGGCACAACCTGCTGATGATCGGGCCGCCTGGCTCGGGCAAGTCGATGCTGGCGCAGCGCCTGCCCTCGATCCTGCCGCCGCTGGCGCCGAAGGAGCTGCTCGAAGTGTCGATGATCGCTTCCGTTGCCGGCGAGCTCGGCGAAGGCAAGCTGACCGACCGGCGGCCATTCCGCGCGCCGCACCATTCGGCCTCGATGGCGGCGATGGTCGGCGGCGGCATCCGCGCGCGGCCGGGCGAGGTCTCGCTCGCGCATCACGGCGTCCTGTTCCTCGACGAGTTGCCGGAGTTCACGCCGCAGACGCTGGATGCGCTGCGCCAGCCGCTGGAGACGGGCGACTGCATGATCGCGCGCGCCAACCACCGCGTCACCTATCCGGCGCGTATCCAGCTGGTGGCGGCGATGAACCCGTGCCGCTGCGGCATGTCGGGAGAGCCCGGCTATCGCTGCCTGCGCGGCGAGCGCTGCCGCACCGACTACCAGGCGCGCATTTCCGGCCCGCTGCTTGACCGCATCGACCTTCGGATCGAAGTGCCGGCGGTCTCGGCCAGCGACCTGATCCGGCCGGACAAGGCCGAAACGAGCGCCGCGGTGGCGCAGCGCGTGGCGCGTGCGCGCGCCATGCAGCGTGAACGGCTGGAAAAGCTGGGCGCCAGCGCCACCACCAACGCGCATTGCCCGCCTTCGATCATCGAGGAGATCGCCAGGCCCGATACGGCCGGCCTGACGCTGCTCAAGGATGCCAGCGAAAAGCTCGGCTTTTCGGCGCGGGCTTACCACCGCGTGCTGAAGGTGGCGCGCACGCTGGCCGACCTCGACGCCAGCGAGACGGTCGGCCGCATCCATCTGGCCGAGGCGATTTCCTACCGGATGAGCGCGGACCGGATGGCGCAGGCGGCGTAGTCGGAAGACATCGCAGCTACGCCGGATCCGTCGAGGCCTATCTCACATCATCGGGTGTTTTTGGCGCAATTCCGGACGGATCGCTACGACGAAGTCGTCGAGCGTAACCGCTCACACTTTTCCTGGAATTGCTCCAGGGATCAGCTTCTGCAATGTCGGCGCCAGGATCATGCCGAAAGTCAAGACATCGCCATAGGCCCGCGCGGAAATCATCGCCCCGTGCACGGTCGCCATGAAGGCTTCCGCCTCGACGCGCGGCGCGACGGCGATCGTCAATGTTCCCTGCTCGGCGCCGCGCTCGAAGACGCGGGTCAGCCACCCCGAGAGAAACTGAAAATAGGCCCGGACCTCAACGGCCACCTCCGGGGGAAGGGCCGGAAGCTCGCTGGCAAGCAAGGCGCAGACACAGATCGGCCTGCTCGCGTCCTCGATGCACTGCGCCCAGAAGCCCGTGTAGGTTCGAAGCAACTCGGGCGGCTCAGGCACATTGCGCTCAAGCTGCGTCATGCCCGTCACGGCCTCCTCGAGGTAACGCCTGACCAGGGTCTGCACGAGGTCGACCTTGCTCGGGAAATGATGATGGATACTGGCTTTGCGGATACCGACCACCTCGGCGATGTCGGCGTAGCTGAACCCGTTGTAGCCGCCGGCGACGATGAAGCTTCGCGCGGCGGCCAGGATGTCATCGGCGGTGTTCGAGGGCTTATCCATAAACATGCCTAGAACGTTTCACCGTTTCACGGAAACGGCGAAACGCTCTATCTCCTTGTTTTTACGCAATTCCGGACGGAAAACCGCTCACACTTTTCCTGGAATTGCTCTAACGTCCTGCGGAGGAAATCTCAACGCACGGCCTGCGGCGACTTGCGAAGGATATCGCTGACCGAAAGCCACACGGCGGACACCAGGAAGTAGAAGGCGCCGAAAGCGGCGTAGGGCGCGACGTTGGCGATGCCGATGGCCTCCGTGCCGCCTGCCATCTTGACGAAGAAGAGACCGGCCAGCGCCGACTGCGCGCCGCTCAGGATCATCGCCCACTGGGCGCCGCTGATTTTCCAGCGACGCAGGGCGGTGAGAAGCTGAAACGCGCCGGAGATAACCGCCCAGACGCCATAGACCGCGAGCACCGCGTTCATGCCGCGGCCAAGCGCGATAGCGACCGCGATCGCGGTGATGATGCTGACGGCGAAATTGAGCAACTGCGACCTGTTGCGACCGAGGCCGCCGCTGCGCTGCGCGTCGACATAGTTCGCGAGTGCGTCCCATAGGGGATAGGCGACCAGCATGACCACGGCGAGCGTCGGAACGGCCTTCGCGACGGTGACGGCCGCCAGGACCCAGGCGGCCGATACGGCAAACCGCAGGTAGTAATAGGTTTTGAGCCAGCCGTTTGAGGACTGGGCGCGATTCATTTGTGCAGACATGACGATACCTTTCATCCAACTACCTACCAACTAGTAGGTAGATTGCCAATCGTCAACACGTTGAAGACCAGTCGCCGATCACTTCGACATCTCATCTATGTGATCTGGCCGGCCCGGCGACCGCGCTGGTGGAGGACCTGTCGAAGCGGGGGGGCGGCCGAGCCGCCATCCCTATAATATGCGGTCAGTACTGCTGGCTATTCGCCGACGCAGCGCCGCCCCTCATCTGGCTGCCGCCATCTTCTCCCCGTGAACGGGGAGAAGAGACTTGTCGCCCGCCGATTTCGCCAATTTGTCAGCGTAGCAGGAATGGCACCAGCGTTGCGGCCAGCTCTTTCTCCCCGTCACTATACGGGGAGAAATGCCCGGCAGGGCAATGAGGGGCAGCGCCGACCAACGATATTTGATCGGCACGTTGCAAGAAGCCGCTTTTCTCAGCCCTTCGCCTTCAGCTCCAACCTTCGCTTATGCAGCACCGGCTCGGTATAGCCATTGGGCTGGCTCGTGCCCTTGAACACCAGGTCGCAGGCGGCCTGGAAGGCTACTGAATTGTCGAAGTCCGGCGCCATCGGCCGGTAGAGCGGGTCGCAGACATTCTGGCGATCGACGATCGCCGCCATGCGCTGCAGCGAATCCCGGACCTGGATTTCCGAGCACACCTTGTGGCGCAGCCAGTTGGCGATGTGCTGCGAGGAGATGCGCAGCGTGGCGCGGTCCTCCATCAGGCCGACATCGTTGATATCGGGCACCTTCGAGCAGCCGACGCCCTGGTCGATCCAGCGCACGACATAGCCGAGGATGCCTTGCGCGTTGTTGTCGAGCTCGCGCTGGATCTCGTCCGGCGTCCAGTTCGGCCGCACGGCCACCGGCACCGACAATATGTCGTCGAGTTTCGCCTTGGGCCGGCTCTTCAGCGCCGCCTGCACGGCGTGCACATCGACCTTGTGGTAATGTGTGGCGTGCAGCGTCGCCGCCGTCGGCGACGGCACCCAGGCGGTGTTGGCGCCGGCCTTGGGATGCGCGATCTTCTCAACCAGCATCGCCGCCATCAGATCGGGCATCGCCCACATGCCCTTGCCGATCTGGGCGTGGCCGGCGAGCCCGCATTCCAGGCCGGTGTCGACATTCCAGGCCTCGTAGGCGGAAATCCAGGCGGCCTGCTTCATGTCGCCCTTGCGGATCATCGGGCCGGCCTCCATCGAGGTGTGGATCTCGTCGCCGGTGCGGTCGAGGAAGCCGGTGTTGATGAACACGACGCGATCCTTCGCGGCGCGGATCGCCTCCTTGAGGTTGACGGTGGTGCGCCGCTCCTCGTCCATGATGCCCATCTTGATGGTGTTCCTGGCCATGCCGAGCAGGGCCTCGACGCGGTCGAAGATCTCGACGGCGAAGGCGACTTCCTCCGGGCCATGCATCTTGGGCTTCACCACATACATCGAACCGGCGCGGGAATTGGCGCGGCGGCCGTTTTCGCCGACATCGTGCAGGGCGATCAGCGCGGTGAGCGCGGCATCCATGATGCCTTCGGGCACCTCATGGCCATCGCGGTCGGTTATCGCCGGATTGGTCATCAGGTGGCCGACGTTTCTCACCAACATCAGCGAACGTCCAGGCAGCAAGAGCTGGCCGCCATTGGGCGCCGTATAACGGCGATCCGGATTCAGCGTGCGGACAAAGGTCTTGCCGCCCTTGGTGATCTCTTCGGCCAGGTCGCCCTTCATCAGGCCGAGCCAGTTGCGGTAGACGACGACCTTGTCCTGCGCATCGACGGCCGCGACCGAATCCTCGCAGTCCTGGATGGTGGTCAGGGCCGATTCCAGGATGACGTCGGCGATACCGGCCGGATCGGTCCTGCCGATCTGGTTGGCGTGGTCGATCACGATCTCGATGTGCAGGCCGTTCCTGGCCAGGAGCACCGCTTCCGGATTGGCGGCATCGCCGCGATAGCCGGCAAACTGCTTTAGGTCGGCGAGCGTGGTGGCGCCGGCGCCCTCGCCCGCCTTCAAGGCGCCATTGGCGACCGAGAGCCCGTTGACGCCGGCCCATTTGCCCGTGGTCAGCGGCACCGACTGGTCGAGGAAATTCTTGGCCCAGGCAATCACCCTGGCGCCGCGCGCGGGATTGAAACCCTTGCCCTTTTGGGCGCCGCCCGTCTCGGGAATGGCATCGGTGCCGTAGAGCGCGTCGTAGAGCGAGCCCCAGCGCGCATTGGCGGCGTTGAGCGCATAGCGCGCGTTCATCACCGGCACGACCAGCTGCGGCCCGGCGACGACTGCGATCTCGGGGTCGACATTGACGGTCGAGACGCTGAAGGCCGGGCCTTCCGGCACCAGATAGCCGATCTCCTTCAGGAAGCTCTTGTAGCCCTCCATGTCGAGCGGCGCGCCGTTCTGGCGATACCAGCCGTCGAGCTTTTCCTGCATGGCGTCGCGTTTTGCCAGCAGCGCCCGGTCCTTCGGCGCGAGGTCGTGGACGATCGCCGAAAAGCCGGTCCAGAATTTTTCCGGGTCGATGCCGGTGCCGATCGCTGCCTCCTCGGCCACGAAGTCATGGAGCTCCCGGGCAATCTGCAACCCGGCGATCTCGATGCGGTCGGTCATCAGGGCTTCTCCAGATGGTAGGCTTGCGGGGCGTTTGGCATGTTTGGGGGGCGAGGGTCAATTCGGCTTAGGGTGTAGGGAGCGCGACCTTCCCTTCTCCCCTTGTGGGAAAAGGTGGATCGGCGCGCAAGCGCCGAGACGGATGAGGGGTGTTCCAGCGGAGTGAGGCGCTGGCTTTCCCTGGAGCACCCCTCATCCGTCGCCTTCGGCGACACCTTCTCCCACAAGGGGAGAAGGAGAGGTCGCGCCTACACCGCGATCCTCGGCCTTCCAGACGCCACCGCCACGACATGCGCCTCGATGAACATGCGCTGGCCCTCGATGGTCGAGACCTTGAACTCGGTGGAAACGTCGATCTCGGCGTTGTCGGTGCCGGCGTCCTTGGCGCGTTCGGCGACGATCGCCCGCACGTCGGCTTCGGCCACAGCGATCGCCTTTTCCTCGTCGGTGAAGTCGCGCACCGTCTGGCCGGAGGCGAGGCGGAACAGGCCTTCCTTGGGCTGGCTGACGCGGGCTTCGGCCGAAACGCGCACCTGGCCGACCACGGCGCCGAGCGCGTTGGCGACGTCGGTGTCCTCCGGCACGATGCAGCCATTGCCGACCAGCGGCGGCAGGCCCGCATAGTGGAGCGGCGCGGAGGCGCCGAGGCCGATGACCGGGCGGTCGAGGGCGACGGTGAAACGGGCGATGCCGGGATGGGCATCGACCGCGCGCTGCACCAGCGCATGCGCGACAGTCGCGGCGCCGTCCAGCCCGTCCTCGGCGAAAGCGGTTTCGAGGATGTATTCGGCCGACCAGCGGGTGAGCGTGACCAGCACGCGCTCGGAAATCTCCTGCGGCGTTGCCGCGATGGTCTGGCCACGGCCGTCGCGGCGGCGGGCGAAAAGCTCGGCGCCGAGGCGGGCGGCCACGGCATCCCAGTTGGCCTGCTTGCCCAGCACATGCGCGGCGTCGGACGGCGTGAAGCCGCAGATGTGTACCAGCCCGCGCGCGACCAGCCGGTTCAGCGTGGCGTTCTGCGCATTTGAAGACAGCAGCCTGTCGAGCGCCAGCGGGGTGGCGCCGATCGTCTCGTAGAGCTTCGCTTCGGGGCCGGTGAGGCCGGCGGCGAGCCGGTCCGGCACGCCGGTGCGCAGGGCGAAGCGCCCGTCCATGCGGCTCGGATTGGGCGCGCGGAGTTGTCTTTCAAGTTCGACAATTACCGCCTCGCCATGCGCCATGCCGGCCAGCGCCAGCGGCACCAGGCGGCGCGGTCCGAGCAGGATCTTCGGGTCGAGCGCGCCGTCCTCCAGCGTCACTTCGGAATCGCCGCCGAGGCCGAAGGTGCGCATGGCGACAGCCTCGACCATGGTGCGGAAGCCGCCGACGGTGGCGCCTTCGGGATCGAGGCGCGGCCGGCCGCCATCGAGCACCGCGACGTCGGTGGTGGTGCCGCCGATATCCGAGACCATGGCGTCGTCGAGCCCGGTCATGTGGCGGGCGCCGACCAGGCTGGCGGCCGGGCCGGAGAGGATCGTCTCGATCGGCCGCTGGCGGGCGAAGGCCGCCGAGACCAGCGCGCCGTCGCCGCGCACCACCATCAGGGGCGCGGCAATGCCGCGCTTGCCGAGAAAGCCTTCCGTCGCCGCCACCAGCCGGTCGATCATCGAGATCAGGCGGGCGTTGAGCAAAGTGGTCAGCGCGCGGCGCGGGCCGCCGAGCTTGGCCGAAAGCTCGTGGCTGGCGGTTACCGGCAGGCCGGTCTTGTCGCGGATCAGGTCGCGGGCCGCAAGCTCATGCGCCGGGTTGCGGGTGGCGAAATAGGCGCAGACGGCGAAGCCCGACACCGAACGCCCAAGCTCGGGAAGTGCCGCCTCGAGGCCGGAAAGGTCGAGCTTGGCCGCATTGCCGTGCACGTCATGGCCGCCGGGGCAGAACACCACCGGATCGGTGCCGAGCGCCGTCTTCAGCCCGTCGCGGGCAAGGTCGGCCTCGGAAAAGCCAATCATGACCAGCGCCACGCGCCCGCCCTGGCCCTCGACCAGCGCGTTGGTGGCTAACGTGGTCGACATCGAGACCAGCTTTATCGCGGCCGGGTCGGTGCCGGAATTCTCCAGCACCGCATCGACAGCGCCGGAAATGCCGACAGCGAGATCGTGGCGCGTGGTCAGCGACTTGGCCTTGGCCAGCACCTTGCCTTTAGGCCCGCCTTCCTCCGACCACAGCACCGCATCGGTGTAGGTGCCGCCGGTGTCGATGCCGAGGAAGAGAGGGTGAGGCTTGGCGGTCATTTTGGGGTGGTGGTCCGGGCAAGAGGTTCGGTGCCTGCCCCTTAGCCGATACGGGCTGGCGGATAAAGGTTGGAGGGGTGGGCCAAGGCGTGAAGGTTGGTGCGGGGATATCTGCTGAGACGCCGGTACGAGGCCCCCCTCTCTGGCCTGCCGGCCATCTCCCCCTCAAGGGGGGAGATCAGATGTCATCGCGGTCTTCGCCAATCGCCGACGTTGTAGGAAAAGCGCCGACGCCCGAACTGCCAATCTCCCCCCTTGAGGGGGAGATGCCCGGCAGGGCAGAGAGGGGGGCCTCGCGCGAACCTTTGCGACTGTCTACCCCACAAACCCCACCCGCTTATGGCTCCCATCGCAGAACGGCTTGTTGGCCGAATGCCCGCAACGGCAGAGGAACACTTTGGTGGTACGCGCGATGGTGTGCCCCGTGCCGGTGACGATCTCGGCGTTGCCTTCGACCTTCAGCGGGCCGTTGACGGTGGGCGTCACGTTGAGCGGGCCATTCCCCGCGTCCAGCACCTGCGCTTCCTTCAGCGGTGGCTCGCCGGTGGCGGTGAAGCCGGCCTTGATGTGGCTGTTGTCGCAGAACGGCTTGTTCTCAGACAAGCCGCAACGGCAGAGCGTGGCGCGCAAGAAGGTCTCGTCGCCGAGCACGATCTCGGCATGCACGGCCAGCGGGCCGTTTTCCCTGACGCGCACCGTGTTGACCACCGGCGCCTTCTCCTGCGGCCCGCCATCCTTGCGGTTGTAGGTGATGGCGCCAGACGGGCAGTTCTGCGCCAGCGCCACGACCTGCTCGACATCAGCCGCTTCCGGATGGATCCACTCGCCCGGCGCATTGGGCACGAAGACATGCGGATTGCCGAGGACGCAATTGCGCGAATGGATGCAGCGCTTGCCGTTGAAACCGACGTCGATCTTCTCGCCTTCGACCGTGCCTGCCATTTGGGTGGTCTCCTGTTGGTGGGTGGAGGCAAGGCTAGGGCGAGGCCGGGAAGGGCGTCAAGCTGGCCGGATGCGCAGCCTTCCCCTTCTCCCCTTGTGGGAGAAGGTGGATCGACGCGCAGCGTCGAGACGGATGAGGGTGCTCCAGCTTGGCAACGCCGCCGGTGACATCACCGCCAAGGCTGCAAACCCTCATCCCGCACATAAGCGATAATGGTATCGCAGACCGCGTCCAGTTCCTTCAGCACATCGTCGTTCCAGAAACGCAGCACGCGAAATCCCCTAGCCTTCAGTTCGGCGTCACGCTCCAGGTCGCGGCGCGACTCCGCATGCTGGCTGCCGTCGATTTCAACGATGAGTTGTGCTTCGGCGCAAACGAAGTCGGCTATGAACCGGCCGATCGGCACCTGCCGCCTGAACTTGATCCTGTCCAGACGGCGGCCGCGCAACTCGTGCCACAGGCGGCTTTCTGCCTCGGTTGGCTCGCGACGCATCGCGCGGGCGAAATTTCGTTTGGCCGGAGTCACGGGTTGGTGCGGCATGGCGAAAGATTAGCCAATCTGGCGCAAGTTCAAATATCCGGCGTCTCACTCCGCTGGAGCACCCCTTGTATCTGCACGGACAGAGATTTGTGCAAGGAAAGCGACTGAGCCTCGAACCGGATGGCCATCCGATTCGAGGCTTGGCGAAGTCGCCCGACACCCCTGCGGCCACAACCGTGGATGAGCCTGGGATCTTCGCCTTCGTCACGCACGACCGAATAGTCGCTTGGCTCCAATCGTACGCACAAGGCAGGTTACCGTGAACAAGACCATCTGTGGAGTGGACGTTTCGAAAGAATGGCTCGATGCCCATGTCGAGCCGA
>NZ_ATYO01000046.1 GCF_000427725.1 Mesorhizobium sp. WSM3224
CAGATGGAGTTGAACATGGCGACTGCGCGCGTACTGAAGCGGGGGGAAAGCAAAGTCTCTGCAACCAGGCAATCCGCGAGCCGATCGACGGCGGCCGTGGCGATTGAGGACGCGCGCCGCGCCGGTCTGCTGGATGGCGACAAGACGGAACATCTCTCCTTCCGTGCGCCGAAAGCTTTGGTCGAAGCCGCCAAGCGAGAAAGCGGGATCGATTCCCCGACCGCTCTCGGTATCCTCGCGCTGGCCACACTGGCCCAGCCTGATCCGGTGGCATCCTTCCTCAAGCGCACCTACGGCAAGCTCGGGCCGGGCCACGCGCTTGAGTTCTGACCTGCGCGCCGCGCTGCGGCGCTACAAGCCAGAACGACGCCGCGCCCAGCTGATACCGAGAGCGCAAGACGAACTTGTCGGCGTTGCGGATATAGGCTCAACCGGGCGGCCGACTTTGGTGCCGGACAGCAATATCTATATCATGGCCGCGGCCGGAACCCTGACGGATATGGCGCGGCGGTTGCTCGACCGCTCGCTGCTGTTTCATTGCTCGGTGTGTCTGGGCGAACTCGCCACTGGTGTCGCCAATTACGATCCGGCAAGGCCGGACTGGCATCCGGTCCGGGATCATTACGTCACCCTCTTCGGCAGTATCCCGGACAGCCGCGTGCTCACCCCCGACCATCAGATCTGGATCGATGCCGGCGTCATTGCCGGTACGTTGTCGCGAACCCAGAATTTCCAGAAACATCAACGCAAGGAATGCCTCAATGATGCGCTGATCTATCTCACCGCCGCGCAGGCCGGCCTGCCTCTGCTCACGGCCAACACCATTGACTTCGATCTCATCCAGCAGCTCGCGCCTGGCGGTCAGTTTGTCCATCTTTGACGGCCGCTGCTTGCCGACGAAGCTGACCTTCAAGGTCAAGAACCCCGGTCGGTAACGGTTTTTGGCTGCGCCGATTCGACGGGCGTTTTTTTCGGCGTGCGCTGGCGGCCTGCGCTGGGGTTTTTAAGCGACAGCCATTTTCGGCCCGCGACAGCGGCCCGGGTTGCCCCTGCTGCTCGCCCGATGAGCCGCTGCTGATCGGGCTGGTGAAGTCGAGGAAGGCGAGGAGAAAGCTTACGACCTCGCCGAAGGCGATCCCGAACCTAACTTAGACGTTGGTGAAGCTTTCTGGATCATGAGCCATCATGCCAAAATTTTTCTTCGATCTCTCCCATAGCGGAGATGTCTACCACGATGCACAGGGGACCAACGTACCGGGTCTGACTGAGGCCAAGGAACGAGCCGTCGAGATCGTCCGCAGATTGATAGTCGGCGCAAAGGCCGACGATGCTGTGTGCACGATCCGCGACATCAACGGCAGAGAGCTTGTGAAGATCAGGATTGAATGCGTGGTGCCGCCTGAGACCAAAAAGCCCCGGCGCTGAGGGGTCGGCGCTAGGCTATGGTGGGGCTTTGATTGTCAGCCCGAAATTCAAAGACCCACTACCCGCGTTAGGCCGCCGGGGTATCCTCACACTGTGGAGCTCTTCGATTTGACTCGCTATGCCCCGATTAAAGCTTAATGTCGTTTCGTCGCTGGCCGAACGAATGGGCGCCAGCGCTTGAGAGTGGCCATCGTGCTCCCGCCCCATGGGAGTTCGAGATGGATCAGAGCATCGGCAAATATCATGGCGCCCTTCTCAGGGGTATGAACTCTGCGGACTTCGAGCTGCTCTCACCGCATCTGCATGATCGTTTCTTGGATCTGAAGGCCCCGCTCGAATCGGCAGGCGTGCCGATCAAGACGGTTTGCTTCTTCGAATCCGGCATCGCCTCCGTGGTGGCAAGGAATCGGCCGGGGCTGGACACCGAGGTCGGCATAATCGGCCGCGAAGGCATGTCGGGCTCGGCGCTGGTGATGGGAGTCGACTGGGCGTCCAACGATTGCTACATGCAGATGATGGGCGAGGCGGTGTGCATGGATGCCGAAGCATTCAAGGGCGCCCTCCAGGAAAGTCCGACGCTACGCGCTTTCCTGCTGCTTTATGTCCATTACCTTCACATCCAGACCAGATCGACGGCCTTGAGCAATGCCCGGGGCAAGCTTGAGGACCGGCTCGCCAGATGGCTGCTGATGTGCGACGACCGGACTGTCGGGAGCGACATCACGGTGACGCATGATTTCCTGGCCGTCATGCTCGGCGTCAGGCGCCCCGGCGTCACCATCGCCCTGCAAATTCTCGAAGGACGCGGCGTGATACGGTCGCAGAGAGGACATGTCACAGTTCGCGACCGGGCAGGGCTTCTCGGCCTTGCTGACGGCTTCTACGGGCAAGCAGAGGCCGAATACACTCGTCTGCTCGGCTGACCAACAGCCCACCATCTGCCGCCAACTCAGTGGCAGCAGCCGGAACGAATAGCGTGCGACACCCTACCTCGCGCAGGCTGCGATCAGTTCACTTTCGTAATGCGAAGACGAGCAGCCACGCGGCCCAGATCACATTTATAACCTCCGCCGCCTCGATGCCGACTACGTGCGCTGGCGAGAAGCCTTCAACTCCGGCGGTCCAGCCCTGCAGCCAATAAGCGAAACCGGAGAGCGCCATCAGGTAAGCTATCGGTTTCTGTGACAGCAAAGAGGACCAAAGCGAGGCCTAGTGTAAAGGCCTCGTAGCTTCTTGTCCCCCACTCCACCCAACGTATGGCTTCAACGACTGCAAAGCGCGCCGCCTTTTCGGCGTCAGGGGCCTTAGCCCAAGCGTCTACGGCCTGTTTGAGCGCGACTCCATCTACCGCCAGCACGATTCCGTAGAGCGCAAAGCTCACCACGGTAAGGGCCGCGCCAAATCGCGCCGCCCACTTGGCGATTTCACCCTGAACATTAAGGCCGAAGAATAGGGCGAAGACACCCGACAGCATAATGGCGGTGCAAGCGAACTGCATTAAATGGACGAAAGTCCACGCGCCACTGGCGGCATAGCCCTCGAAGATTGCGGGATGATTGTTGGCATCACCGCCAGCGTGAAACAGCGTAACGATGACATACAGAATTTGACCCACAAGGAGCAACGAAGCCGAAAGGCGGAGCGTTGGTCGTCGATCAGACCCAATGTTGTTATCCACGATAGTCCTCCCCACCGAACACAAGGGCATCGAAATCGCCGATGACCTTGGCGGCCAGTTGCTCCTGCTGTTCCATATCTTTTTTCGCTAGGCGGAGCCAATAATGCAGACGAAATTTGCCGTTCGACCAGTCCCGTTCAGCGGGTTCACCGCCACCGCGTCATAGCGTTACGGGAGCATGATCTCGTATCTCAGCCGACAATGGCAATCCCCAACGAGCCGGTAATAGCCGCCCCAACTCACGAACGCACACAGTACGGCCAAGAGGCCGCAAGGAACGCATCCAGCGCTTCGGCCGAGCGGCGGCGACATGGATAGCTCATCGCAAACTAAGACCGTCGTCCGATGCCCGCGCGCATTGGTCCATGGCATGAAACCTACAGCGGCCTCGAATATTAGAGATCGCTGGCGAACCATAATCCTTTGATCGCCAGTTCATGGATGCCCGCTAGCTCCCAAGGCGGCGGGCATCCATCAATTGACGGAGTTTCAATGCCGATACCTGTGGATTTGAACGATCAGTACCTCACGTTCGAATGCCCGAGGTGCACGCATCCAATTACCCGCAAAGGCTCTTGGTTCAAGACCATAGCTACATTCAGTTGTCCGATCTGCCACGCCGCGCTTCGGCTTGGCTATCCCGAAAAGCTGCGTCTATTCGCAAGCCATAAGCATTTGACCGTCAAGCCCCCCGATCAGTGATTACTCTCTACGAAATTCCGTTTCGCTACCGCGCTCAGAAATATCGCCACGATCTCTGTTCGTCAGCGGAACGCAAAAATGCCCCGCCGTGCTTAAGCCTCTGATGAGCGTTCGCGGCATGAACTTTTTTCACCAGTGGGGCCACAGCATCTGCCGAGCGCGAGATAACCGATGATCCGGCGGCTATCAGTGACTTGCCAATAAGATGATGACGACCGCGAGCCACGAACGCCTCGGCGTAGAGGGAAATTGAGAAGGGAGTCGACAGCATCTTCGATCTTATGTTCGAAGCGATGCAGGACTGAAGACAATGGGCCAATGCCGGTCGCAACCGAAACTTGCGCCATGTGGTTGGTCTACGCGGAACGCATGAGCGACAATAACTTGATCTTTGACAGCCGTTTCCTGGCCAGCGTCCGCGATGAATCCAGAACACGGCCGCCAAATGCCTCGGCGACAAACGACATGGTCATGAGGTCAAGCAAGAAGTCATTCATCAAGCTCGAGAACGTCTCGCTCTCTTGGTCGGCCTGACGCGAAGTCCGTACTATTGCTAGAGCTGATGTTGCGTCGTCCGCGCTGAGCAGCGCCTCGATATCGTCAAAAATGTTCAACCCCTGCCTCCGTTAGCATACGTTTGGGCGAGCCGTTTCATGACCAACTGGTGAGGGGTAGCTTCGAGTACCCGGCTTCTCTCGTGCCCGCGTCGTTGGCATGGATCTGGTGGAACGACCGGTTAGGCCGTCGAGCCCAGTTCCTCTCAGCCTCGAGCAATTCATTCTCCCCAGTCAAGCCGTTCATAAACAGCCTGAGGACGTGCGCAGCTATGCGCTCTCCGTCGTGGGAAGCAGGGAGTACGCCGCGCTCTTTACAAACGGCTTGACAAACGTGGGCAAGCAACACGACATCGCTCGGCTCCAAAAATCGACCAGGATACAACATACCGCTCTCTGTTGAAAAACTACCATTTGCCGGTAGTGCATCAGTTTGAAATCTGAGCCGGGCGCTTAATTTCGCATAATCCATTCCAGCAATTCTGGATCGATGTCATCGTTATCGGTGAAGTCGCTGATCAAATCGGCGGCAAGGGCGCGCCATTTGTCTTCGGGGACTTTCCCTTGGATGACGGATTTGATGAAGGCATTGCGCAGCATATCGCAGTCGAATGCCGACACAGAATTACGTGGCTGGGTCATAATGCCAACCTCCCATCAAGGCGGGAGCTTGGCGTTGCTCTCAAGCACCGGCGCGCCCATGATCAGCCGGTGACGGCAGGATTATATGATCGCTGAAATCGAACCCTCAATAAAAAAAGACAGTACGGATTCATACCAAATTTGCCGAGGGATTTGCTCGCCCAATGCGCATCATGCGGATGGCGTTGCCGACCACGGCGGCGGGTCGTTTCTGGCCTTTAGCTATGGTTGGCACGACTTGGCACCTGCATGGCTAGAGACGACCGTCCCGCCATCTTTGTGGACTTCAACGGCGACCACCCCGTCGTTCAAACCGACACGTGTTCACTGGGCAGCCCGCAGACGCGTGGGGCGCTCCGGCTGAGCATCTTGACGAGCAATAGGCCCGCCATCTTGTTACCCTTCTGAACACTGTCGAGCTGAAGCGAAAGGTTACTCGAAGTGCTCTCTAAATACGCACGGCGCAGCACATGCGGAGCGCCGGGTAGGGGTCGAAATTCGGCACAGTCACTGTTCTGTGGTCAGCTGCCTGACATGTGTTATCCGGTCCGATAGCAGAGGCTGACGCCGCAAGGCTTGAGCGCCTCACCTATCCCTGCATCATCAAGAATATGATCCTGCCGAGGGCGCCGAAGAGCAGGGCGAACGCAGCGAAAGATTGAATGAAGAAGCCGGGATACCGCTTCAACGGTGCGGACAGATAGCCGATGAAGTAGACGATCCTTCCGATTATCCAAAGCAGTCCCAGTGCAGCTGCCCATGGAGCGCTCCAGTAGATCGCGAAAAGCCACATCGACGGCAGAAAGATGGGCAGCCATTCGACCGAGTTTGAATGGGCGCGGATTGTACGTTCAAGCAGCGGATCGCCAGTCATGGTCGGGGCGAGAACGCCCGTCCTCTTGTGGGTTCTGGCGACTGTCAGTGCCATGCCAAAGATCATCAGGCTGCAAAGCAGCGTCACAATAGCCACCGAGAAATACCGTTCCATGTCTGCCCTCCTCTCATCGCGAAACAGGTAGGCAAGCAAAGGTCATCCCCAGTGGCAAGCTGCATCTCCGACATTCCTGACAAACGAGGTCAGGACGCAAACCTTCTAAAATGCTCGGTACCCACAGGGGGCGCTACGGCTTGAGTCGCGGCTCCTGGAGCCGCGAGTGTAATGATCAGTGCCGCAGACCAGCTTTCATTGGTCGAATTTCAATCGCCCACACTGGTCGAGAAAGCTCCCGAAGGAGGAGATTGGCTTCACGAGATCAAATATGACGGCTACCGAACTCAGCTTTTCGTACAGAGTTGGGGGACGCGAGCACCCACACGTCGCGGCTACTCACACCGCGGCTGGCTTAGAAAGCTGGCCGAACGTCACCGGCGGCAAAGGTATCCACCTGATGGCCCCGCTCACTGCGAATGTAATTCTCCTGACGAAGGTCGATTGCAGACGGCGCGCAGAGAATATTAGCGATTGGGAACATACGGCTCCTGCGGAGGTTTAACGGGTGATCGGCCCTCAGGGAGGTTGCTATGAGAAATCTGCTACTTGCTTCGGTGATTGCCGTCGCCTCCGCCGCAGCCACGGTCGTGCCTGCGGATGCACAGTTCTTCGGCCCCGGCATGGGCTTTTTCGGTCCGTTCGGCGGCATCGCCCCGTTTGGCGGTGGCCCCTTCTACGGCGGCGGCCCGTTTTACGACTATGGCGGGCGCTATTACGGCCCCCGCTATCGCGATTATTATCCCGGCTACGCGGCCCGCTACCCGCATCGCTACCACTACCGGCAGCGTCACTATGGCCGTTGCCACGTGCAGTGGGTGAGGCACTGGCGCCATCACCATCGGGTGCAAGAACGCGTTCGGGTTTGCCCGTACTGAAAAGTCGGACATTGGACCAAGGAATTCGCGCCGCGCGGGCACGGCTCGGTTAAACTCGGCGAGCGGCGTTGCGCGCCAGACCGCCGTAAATTTCAGTCCGGTCGCCGTCGTATTTTTCTATAGCCAGTCGGCGACGGGCAAGACCTCTGGCCGTCAGAATGTCGGTTTCGTACAAAATCCAGCTTGTACGCTTCCAACTCCCGTGGTGCCAAACAAGCAGACAAGGATCCAATTGAACAGCTGCGATGCATCCCGGGTGCGAAGATGGCGCCGGGCCTAAACGGATTGATGTCCGGGTACTCATACGTGACCCGCAAGGCGACGACTAGAAAAACGCCGCCGACCACTTGAAGGCATGCAGCGCAGAGCGCTTTCATTTTGCTCCGCGTTTGGCCGGTGCCTTCTTGGTCGGCTTCGCAGCCTTGCGACCCAGCCCGCTCGACTTGGCGAGTGCAGACCGCTGAGCAGCATAGTTCGGGGCGACCATGGGGTAATCGCGCGCCAAGCCCCACTTTTCGCGGTATTCTTCCGGCGTCATGCCGTACTGGGCGCGAAGATGGCGCTTCAGCGATTTGAACGTCTTTCCGTCCTCGAGAGAGACGATGTAATCGGGGAACACCGACCGCTTTGGATTTACTGCGGGCTCTTGCTGCGGCTGATCGGCCGTAGCCGTTTTGCCAAGACCGGACAGTGAAGAATGGATAGACCCGATCAAGTCCGAAAGGCCGGCCGCTGGAACGGGATTGTTGCTCACGTAGGCGGAAACCACGTCTGCCGTTAGGCTGATTAGCTGATTGTTCAATTCTGTCGGTTCGGTCAATTTTGACACTCCTTTGCACTACCGCTTTGGTTTTTGGGAAACGCAGATGGCGCAAGAAGCCTCCTAGGCTATTACCCCGCGAGGCTAAATTTTTGTTGTCGCAACCGGCTAAGGTGGGATGAGTATCAAACGGCTCCGCCCCTTGCGACCGATAAACCGCGCCGAAGCAGGCTTTGGCCGTTTCTTTGAATCTCCGTTGCCACCATCCGGATCAATCCGCTCTTCTCCGCGTTTAGAGGGAATGCACGGAGCATGTCCATGAGCGGCGATCGGCACCAGAGAATTCAACAGCGAGCTTATGAGATTTGGGAACGCGAAGGCGGCCTGCATGGCGATCCAGAAAGGCATTGGCATCAAGCTGAAGCCGAAATTGACGGCGAAGACTCTTTGCAGGGCCAGGCGGCCACCGACCCAAGTGCTGTTGGAGCGACAGTGTTATCCGGCAAGGCAAAGAAGCCGCGGCGCAGCGAAACCGCTAGCTCTGACGTTTGACGGTGGCTATGCGCACCGGGATAACGCCCAAACAAGCTCAAGACCTGATCGACAGGCTCGGCAATGACCGCGCGGCGCTCGAAGACGCCGCCCGGAGCTTCGCCGGAGGACAATGGAACTTCAGTAAGTAGGAACGTCGCTGAAGCGGGGTTTATCATTTCCACTGTTGGCTTGAGTGGGATCCTCGCCGAGATGATCAGATCCTGCACTTCACATTCGCCTTGGCGCCCCATGCCGTATAGCTCACCGTGCCTTCCTCCACCGGTCCGGAAGAGAATTTCCGCACTAACCGAAGCTCGCTGCGGTGACCATCGCGAGTCAAAGCGCCAGGTGGCATCGGCAGCAACACACATATTCGTCAGGGTCTCTCCAGGTAAGGCATCTCACGGGCCCTCATCGGCGGAGACCTCCTCGAGATAGGCCCGGCTGTACGGATTGTTGGCGATCCAGCGTTCGGCGGCCTGGCGACCCCTGGCGAGATGCAGGAGTTCCGGGCTTCGCCGATGTCCTGCAGCACGCGGACCATGCCGATCGACGGACGCTCGACAACCTCGAAACGCAGGTCGCTTTCGACGGACCACGTGCGCCGGACCGAGACGACGATGATGCCCCCGGGACGAAATCGCCTTCATGCAGGTGAAACGGGCTGGCGAGCTATAGGTCGCGCGCGTGCGCGTCGGCTCCTTCTTGACCAGTCGGCCGGTGCCGTTGCGGCTCTCGCACACGGACAGCTTCTTTCTGAATCGGGCCGGCGGCCTCGCTGTGCCGTTCGAATAGCGGATGATGCTCCCCAACGGACCGAAATCGTAGACGATCTGTGCGGAGACATGCGTTTTCTCCATGTCGGAAAAAAAGAGGGCCCGACGGAGATGCCGGGCCCGGTGGGGAGCGGGAGGCCGATTACTCGGCGGCCTGGAGGCGGTCGGGTTCCTCGTCGGCCTCGGTCACCGGTTCATCGAAGGACGTGCCGGTCTCGTCGGCGAGGAAGGCGGGCAGCTCGGCGGCGTCGCCGCCGAGTAACGCCTCATTCGTCGTTTCGCCGGCGCCGGCGTCGGCGGCTTCAGCACCCGCGTCGTTGCCATCGAGGCGCAGCGGCTCGGGCAGCCAGTTCGACCCTTCGAGAAGTCGAGCAGCCTCGCGTGCCATCAAGTCCTTCTTCATGTGGTCGATCAGCTGTGCGGAATCCTCGCCGCGTCCCTCGCGCACGGCTTGAACGATGCGGGCCTTGGTGACGCGGCCGAGATAGTTGTCCACCGTGGGCGACCAGCCAGCCTCCACCATGTCGAAGCCCAGCGTGGCAGCGAGTGCATCGGCATGGGCAAGGGCGCCTGACCGCCTGTTCCAGGGCTCGACGACGGCGTTGAGCGAGACCGACGCGCAGTGCGCGAACAGCGCCTTCCGGCTCGCTTCGTCGAGACCAAGCAGGAAGTCCCAGAGATTGTTGCTGCCGGGCATATCCCTGTCCCAGGCCTCGTGGCGATCGGCGATCTCTTTCGCCCAGGGTGTGTCGGCCAGACCCTGCACCTGCCCAAGGCTGTTGCTCACCATGTTGATCTCGAGGCAGCTGTCCTTGGCGAACCGATAGAACACCTGCAGCACGAGCGCATGGAGAACCGTGACGAAGGCGATGTCGGGGTCGCTTGCCAACGCATTGCGCAGCGCAAGCGTCTTCTGTGCGGTGAGATCGAAGACGAGGCGATCGGGCAGCGGCTTGATCCCTTCATCCTCGGGCTCTTCGGCCGCGTCGGATGCGCCGTTCACGGACCGGCCATTGACGACGATGTGATTGGCGCTGTCATCGCCGGACTGCGACGGGTCGCGATCCCCGCCCTCGGCTTCTTCATCGTCATCGCCCGTCTCGACCCGTGGTTCGTCCTCGGGGCGGACAAAGCCGGCTTCGATCTGCAGTTGGCCGTTGGCGCCGAGCGCCACAAATGCCCCGGCGATAGCCTTCTGCGCCGGGTCATAGACCTGGGGCCGATCGCGGAATGCGTCGAGTTCGGCGCCGAGCTGGTCGAGCCTGTCCTCGATCTCCTGGTCGGCGTCCTCCTTCTCGGCATATTCGGCATCGAGCGCATCGTGCTCGGCCTTCACCGCGTCATAGCGGGCGATCTCTTCGGTGCTCAACTCCGTCGGCTCGGCATAAACGCGCCGCATGCCGGAGGTGTGGCCGTATGGGAAGCTGATCGCCGCCTCGACCCACTTCCAGCCGTCGGCGCGAACGGCCTCGGCATCTACCTTCAGTCTGTCGAAGACCAGCTGCTCGAGGAGAGCTGCATCCTGGAACCAGCCACCGGAATCCTGCTCAAACAGGTCGCGCAGGATGACGCCGCCGGCGGCCTCATAGGCCTCGGCGCCGACATAGACCGCCCGGCGATCGTCGGCGCGCACCGTCGTCTCCGTCAGGAGGCGCCTAATGTAATAGGGCTCCTGCATATGCTGGTTGCTATTGATGCGCTCCCAGACCTGCTCCTGGCGGGCATGGTCGTCCGAAATCGAGAACGCCATGATCTGCTCGAGCCGGATTTCGTCATGTTCGTAGAGTTTGAGAAGTTTTGGCGAAACCGAGGCGAGCCTCAGGCGCTGCTTGACGGTCGCCGCCGACACGAAGAAGCGCGCGGCGATTTCTTCGTGATCAAGTCCCTGGTCGCTCAGTATTTTGAAGGCCCGGAACTGGTCGAGGGGATGAAGATCCTCGCGGTGGAAGTTCTCGGCCAGAGAGTCCTCTTCCGCCGATATCGCCGTGCTGCGATTGACGATGCAGGGGATCGGCTCGTTCTTTGCCAGCCGCGTCTGCTTGATGAGCATGCCGAGCGCGAGATAGCGGCGGCCGCCGGCGGGCACTTCGAACGTGCCGGTCTCCTCCCCGTCTTGGCCAAGGACGGGACGGACGTTCAGGCTCTGAAGCAGCATGCGCCGTCCGATGTCTTCGGCGAGCTGCTCGATGGAAATGCCGTCCTTTACCCTCCGAACATTCTTCTGCGACAGTACGAGCTTGTCGTAAGGAATGTTTTCCGATGGGTTCATAGCGATCTTCTGAATGGCCTTTGCCATGGTCAGGTTCTCCATGACGGGCGGCCCGGGGCCTCTCCCCGGACCTCCAAGCCCGTCAGAAACCTCCCCTCCCCCTTTGCCTCTGCCGGCCGGCGCCAGCACAGACGCCCGCCAAGCATGTGAGCAGCGCTGGGGACAGCGCAACGGACCTATGACTTCGACTTGCAGATTTCGGTACTTTCGAGCCTGGCCGAGTGCCTTCTGACTATCGGCTAAATCCATGAGCTGGTGGATCAGCGTCTGCCGGCCGAGGCTGACGGGTGGCCAGCAGGTGTGGCGGCTGGCTTCGAATACACCTGAGTTCCTCGCCACAGCCTGCGTGCTTTGCTTTCCAGCAATCTGCAAATGCAGCGAACGTTTCGCAGGCCCTTGCGCGGGGGATAACTGCCAAAGTTCACTCTTTGTTCTTTTCCAGAAGCAGTTCCTAAGATATAATCTGCCACCTCCTTCCTCAGCGAGTCACCGCGAATGACAGTCCAGCCCAGGATTCTCAATGAACCGACAATCAGCTGCCCAAGCTGCAAGGCCGACATCAAGCTGAACGAGTCGCTTGCGGCTCCCCTGATTGCCGCTACCCGCGAGGACTACGAGCGGCGTCTGGCGCAGAGCAACGCCTCCATCGCGGCCCGGGAGGAAGAGCTTCAACGCAAGCAAGCCGCAATTGATGCCGCTCAGGCGGACATCGACAGCCAGGTGGCGGAAAAGATGAAGCTCGAGCGCGCGGCTATCGCGGCCGAGGAGGCTCGCAAGGCCAGGCTGCTGCTCTTGGTCGATCTCGAAGACCGGGACAAGAAGCTTGCCGAGATAGAGGCGACACTCAAGGCGCGGGACGAGAAACTCGCCGAGGCTCAGCAGCAACAAGCGGAATTCCTGAAACAGCAACGTGCGCTCGATGATGAGAAGCGCGAGATGGCGCTCACCATCGAACGAAAGATCCAGGAAGGGCTGGACGCCGTTCGCATCAAGGCGAGGTCCGAAGCCGAAGATGGCCTCAAAATGAAGGTTGCGGAGAAAGAGGAACAGATTGCCGGCATGCAGCGTCAGATCGAGGAGCTGAAGCGTCGTGCCGAACAGGGCTCCCAGCAGTTGCAGGGCGAGGTCCTCGAGCTCGAGCTGGAATCCCTCATTGCCAGCCGTTTCCCGATGGACATCGTCGAACCGGTCGCCAAAGGCGAGTTCGGCGGAGACGTCTTGCACCGCGTGGTCGGACCGGCCGGCCAGCCGTGCGGCGCCATCTTGTGGGAATCGAAACGCACGAAGAACTGGAGCCAGCACTGGCTGGGTAAGCTCAGAGGCGATCAACGAGCCGCGAGAGCGGATATTGCGTTGATGGTCTCGGAAGCGTTGCCTCCCGGAGTGGAAACTTTCGATCTTTTGGACGGAGTCTATGTCGCCCACCCCAAATGTGCGATCCCGATCGCCATTTTGCTCCGGCAATCCCTGATCGAGCTGGCCAACTCGCGCCTCGCCCAGGACGGCCAGGCCACCAAAATGGAGCAGGTCTATGGCTATCTAACCGGTCCGCGGTTCCGACATCGCGTCGAGGCGATTGTGGAAAAATTCTCGGATATGCAGGAGGACCTCGCCAAGGAACGCAAGGCCACAACACGTCTGTGGGCCAAGCGCGAGGCGCAGATCCAAGGGGTAATCGAGTCGACCGTCGGCATGTACGGTGACCTGCAGGGCATCGCCGGAAAAGTGATGCAGGAAATTGAGGGGCTGGATGTGCCAGCAATCGAAGTGTCTCAACCCGATACCGAATAAGTGAACCGATCGGCACGTTCCCGGAACAGTTTTTCGGACCGGAATCCGAATAAGGACTAGCGAAGGAGAGCACATCCGTCGTCTCTCTGGTGTAACAGTTGACACCGGGGACGGGCCTACGGCCGCCTTCCCTTTTTCTGACCACCACGTGCGAAGACGCCGCCCTTGTGCTCGAGGACGACGCCGGAGAAATAACCGGAGATCGCCGCAGCGGGGCCGGATTGGGATGCTTCAGGCAGCCAAATCGAAGAGCTTCTTGGCCTTGCCCTCCATATCCAAGCGGACATCCTGGTGCGGTTTGTCACGCGCGACCGTTGTAATGCCCTGCACAAAATCGAAGATCGACGCCGGCGGCCTGCCTTCCTCGGCCAACACAACATCGATAATCTTCGTGGTTTCAACCTTCGAGAAGGCCCGCTTGCGCAGGAAGCTCTCGCGGTCCTCATCGTTGCGGGCGACGATCCGCTCCCGCGCGGCCTTGATGCCGTTGACGAACGGCATCGACGAGGATTCGGCGAACTGGATCAGCGCCGGCTCCGCCTCCGCGGCAAAGCGGGAAGCCGCATACTTGGAATGCCGGATGGTGATCTCCTCAAAATTTTCGA
The DNA here is from genome assembly GCF_000427725.1 of Mesorhizobium sp. WSM3224. GTDB lineage: Bacteria > Pseudomonadota > Alphaproteobacteria > Rhizobiales > Rhizobiaceae > Mesorhizobium. The sequence goes on from NZ_ATYO01000046.1 coordinate 13,603, forward strand.
CGCCCCAGAGATTGCGGTTCTGGCAAACTGCACGAAGATAGAAGCTCGCGATCCCCAATGTCCTGGCACCCACTTCAGAATTCCAGCAGTAGAAGCCGCGGAAGAAGAGATCCGGATCGCCGTTCGGTAGCTTTCCGGCCTCGATCGGATTGAGGTCGTCAACCAGGAAGACAAAGACGTCGCGGTCGGAGGCATAAAGCGTCGTCGTGTTCTTCGAGATGTCGACATTGGGGTTGTAGATTCCCGTCGGCCAGTCGAGTACGCCCGGCACTTTCCACCGCGTATCGCCGGTGCCATTGCCGGCAATCTTCTGCACCGCCTCGATCAGTTCGTGGTCGAAAATCCGGCCATAGTCGGGACCGGTCACCGCCCGCAACTCGACGCGGCCGTTCTGGATTTCTAGCGTCTTAACCTGCTCTGTCCGCTGCGAGGTCAGCCCGTATTGGAGATTGATGGCGGCAAGCGGGGCCGGAAGTTGGCGGAGGTAAGCAGCTGGTGCGCCGACCAGGCTCGCAAGCTGACCGAAACTCCAATGCGTGGGTGCAACCGGTGCCTCGGCATCGGGCAGCATGAGCATGAGGCGTTCAGCGTCGTCGCGGCTGGCCTCGACGCGGATCCGTTCGCTTTCGACAATGCGCGTACGGCTGCGCTGCGATCGGGCCCCCACCGAGTTCCGGAGGTCGGTGAGCGACAGGTAGCGCTCGTCGGCTGGTCGGTTGAACCATTCAGACGACACACGGCCGACGCGCTGGCCGCGGCCCACATCCACCTTGTAGCCTGCACGCGCGTTCAGCGTCGGTGCCTGAATTTCCATCTGTGTCATGAGTTTGCTCCGCGGCGGACGCCGGGAGCCTCTCCCCCGGACCTTCGTCCGCCCACCGCAAGCCCCACCTGCCCTCTTCCTCTGCTGGCCGCACCGTCGCCTTTCGAAGTGCCCGCCGGCGTGGCAGTGCCAAAACACACGCCCAAGGTGAAGACCAGCCGCACGCCGGATGTTCAGCCAAGCGCAGCCCCCTCTCGGAGCGAGATCCAGCGATCATGTCGTGACGAACAAGCCCGTTGCTTCGATGGCAAAACCATGACTCAATGGACGTGGGGATGCGGCGGCATCCGGAGCAACGGAGGCAATGCGACGTTTTAGACTTGCTGACCAGGTGATCGAGGAGGCGGCGCCCGATCTACAGGCTGCGCTTGCGGATGCATATCGTAGAAAGCTGCGACCGCTTTGCTTGTGCAAAGAGCCCTGCCCGGCGATGTATATTGCGCAGGTTGGCGACCAATACATGGTCAAGCGGATGCCGCTATCGGGTGGCAGCCATGATCCTTCCTGTTCCTCTTACGAGCCGCCCGACGAACTGTCCGGCCTCGGCGTGTTGATGGGCAGCGCTATCCAGGTCGATTCCGAGAGCGGCATGGCCGCACTGAAGCTGGACTTTCGCCTGTCGAAGGTCGGCACGCGATCTGTGCCGGCAGTTGGCGCCGCAAGTTCGGACAGCGTGGTCGGGGACACCAGGAAACTCTCCCTGCGAGGCCTGCTCCATTATCTCTGGCACGAAGCGGAACTGACAGTCTGGACGTCGCGATGGGCTGGCAAACGGCATTGGTGGAATATTCGTTGGCACCTCGTTGAGGCCGCTGGCCAGATGACGGTCAAGGGCGGAGCACTGAGCGAAATCCTGTTCGTGCCCGAGCCGTTCCGGTCCGCCGATAAAATCGCGATCGAGCAAAGGCGCGGGCAGGCGCTTGCACCTGCGCTGCCCCCGAAGAGCGGCCCCAGAAAGCTGATGATCCTGGTCGGCGAGGTCAAGGAGTTCAGCCCGGCTCGGAGCGGCCACAAGTTGATCGTCAAGCACATGCCGGGGTTCGTGTTCTTGTTGGATGAGAGTCTTCATCGTCGGCTTCAAACCCGTTTTGAAACCGAGATGGCACTCTGGGGCGCGGATGAGGCATCGCATCTAATCGCGATTGCCACCTTCGGTTTGACTCCGGCGGGGCTGGCGGTGATCGAGGAAATGGCCGTTATGGTCGTGGCGGAGAATTGGGTGCCGTACGACTCCGCCTATGAAAAGAAGCTGGTCGACGCCCTTGCCGGAATGAGGGAGCGAAGCGTGAAAGGACTGCGCTTCAATCTGCCGGCGGACAAGCCAACCGCGGCGGCGATATTGCAGGCACAGCCGCGGCCGGTTGGCCTTTATGTCGTACCCCCCTTCTCCGACAGTGCGTACCAGGAAACGCTGAGCGAACTGATCGCGTCGCGACCGGAGTTTGATTCCTGGATCTGGCGGACGGCCGATAGTGAGATGCCGACTTTGCCTGGTCGACAAGACGGTGGGGCCGTCACATGAGATAGGCACCGTTCGCGGACGCTCTCTCCGCCATCGATTGCCACAAGGCGCTGAAATTAAACAAAAGTTTCTGCAGCAGCCAATTCAAGCCCACGTTTCACCCCACATTGATGGTAGGAATTGACTGGACAGTATCGGACGCCAACGGACACCGCGCTTTCAAGCGCCGGTCTAGTGGCACGGCTGTTAGGCCGAACATGTGCAGATGATTTGTGACCCGCGAGCACTGGGCAAGGTTGAGCATCAACAGCGCGAACCCGACGGGAGCCGACTTCACGGGCTAATTCTTATTCAGACCGTATTGGCCTCGCGTCAGGAGCATATTTTTCCAGAAACTTTCTCGCTCGAATATGACTTTGTCCGGCGTCGAAAACGGACGGATTTCCAAAAGGCCGAAGCGAAACCATTCGCGGCTGTATTGCAACGTCGGCTCGGTGATTAGCCCCTGTAGCTGGACGTTACCGCCGTGACCGCTGGTCACGTAGTCGCACCACCTTGCCCAAATGCCTTGTTCCCCATAGGCAGAGCCGACGTAGCGCTTTCCGGTGTTAAGGTCGGATATCAGATATATGCCCTTGATGTTGGCGAGAGCGGCACTCCAGTCCTGCCGGGCATTGCAAACGATCGTTTCCAGTTCCTGAAAGGAGATATCTATCTTATCAAAACCGATGAAGGGCCGCCCAGCGTAAGCTTCTCGGAGGATTTCGGTTACAGTGAACGTTGGAAAATGGTTCTCCAAATTCAGTCGCGTTGGCCGGTCCTTGTACGTTCTCCGGAGCGACACTTTCATATGTTAATGCACTTTGGTTTTGCCAGCCTTAAATCCCCCACGAATAGCGGCGGGGGACGATGTTGCAGGCGGCCCGCTTAGAAAGCTCCGCAGCAAGCCCGCAACGAATGGGACGCGCCATGAAGCGAGGCCGACCAGATATTTCGGCGTTTGATTTTGACATACTCTGCCACACCCTGACATCCATGATCAGGCATCGTCCGGCGTCCGAGTGGATGACCGAAGCCCGCGAACTCCTCGGCCTGCTCACAGACAGCACGATAGTCGATGAGGAGTTGATTACGGCTTTGCTTGACGCCAGCGGCGCGCGGTTGAGGCGGGAAGGCTCGAACATACAGTGGCCAGACGATAATCCCGAATAACACTGCTGAAGGCCAACGAACCTCCGCTAGAAGGACGAGAGCGGCGTCGCTCTCGAATTGGACCGTTGAAACGACGGCGCTATCGCCCGGCCATATTTCGCTTAGACGGATTCGGTTTAGCGTAGTGACATCGGCCAAGGTCCTTGATCACCGGCTGCGTCTGAAGCGATAGGGTTAGTTTCGCCAGCTTGTCTCCACTCTCGTCTCGAATCTCGACGAACAATTGCTGCCCGTCGACGTCTCTGAGGAATTCTCTGGTCAAGTCCATCAAGCCTTCAATACCCGCACGGCGTGCGTCCTCAATCCCATTGCATTCGACTCCTATCTCGTCCTTCATCACATCGTCGCGGTCACCGCTGTCAAAGAAATATCTCGCCATCGAGCCACCCTTCGTCCTCACTACGCTTGCTCGGTCATTTGGTGCAGGTAGGTGGCTTGAAAATCTCCCGCTCGAACGAGACCAGTCCAATCGACAGCGTGAAATCGCGAGCCCACAGTGGATATCAAACCGTCACGTCGAAGTTCCTGTAGAAGTCGGTTCACATGCACGGCGGATAGGCCCAGCGCGTCGCCAAGTGCTGACTGCGTGATCGGAAGCTCCGCCACATGGTCCTCGATTCGGCCGACGGAGCGAAGGCGGACGATGAGTTCGCACAAAATGTGCGCCATGCGAGTATAGCCGTCGCGCCTTCCGACATTTGTGACCCACTCTCGATAGATCGCCGCGTCAATGAGCGTCGAGCGCCAGAACACCGTCGATATGGAAGCATGTTGATTGCAAATGGCTCGCAGAGCGTCGTGCCGCATGAAGCCCAATCTGGCTGATGTGAGCGGTGAGAAGGTGCAATCCATAACAGACAAATGCAATCCATGGAGATCGGGAAGATCTCCCGGCACAAAAAAAGACGTGATCTGCCGTTTGCCCTCGCCTGTAAGCTTGGTGGAGCCCACCATGCCGTCCAGAACGACAAATGAATGGGTGGGTCGATCCCCCTCGCGTACAAGGTCCTGGTTAGCCCGATATTCCCTCTTCTGGAGCGGGATGCTCTCTAAAACGGCAATGTCCGATTGTGTCAGATCAGAGATGTTCTGGAGCTTGCGGATGAAAACATTCGACGACGAGACGTGGGCCAAGTGACTAACCTTATCGAGTTACGTCCCGAACTTTCAGTTGGCGCTAATGTTCCATTGCATTCGAACCAGTTGGCCCGCCGACAGAAAAAATCGTCAGCTAGGCCTCGGCGGGCCGCTCCGAAGGCTTCACTCGTTTCAAGATTTTCGCCTCTCGTACGAGAGATGACCAGTTCGTCCCGAGCAGGGAGATTAGCCCCACCGCTTCCGCCTCGGTGATGCCAGTCTCCTCAAGAAGCTTTTGGACAAGACTTCGATCTGGTTCAAACGCCATGCAATGGTTCCCACAAACCATCTCAACCATGCATTTGACGTAGGTTCCACGGTGTCTGATGTAGATTCCAAGGAATATTCAGGCTGCCTTTCGGCACGCATGCCACAAGGAACGGCAAGCGCGCGATTGAGCTTGACACCGACTATTTATGGCAAGGTAGCCTCAGGCCTAAAGCTTGAGGTGGCACCACATGAGCCGGATTGGCTACGCCCGGGGTCAGCACCGTTGATCAAGATCTAGAAACGCAACTCGCAAAGCTAAAGGCCCAGGGGTGCGAGGTCATTCGTTCAGAGAAGGTATCAGGTGGTAGCCGTGATGGCCGGGCCGAACTCGCGACCGTCTTGGACTTCCTTCGTCCCGGTGACGAGCTGGTGGTGACGCGCCTCGACCGGCTCGGCCGCGACACCCGCGATGTGCTCAATCTGATCCATGAGTGCGAGCAGAAGGGTGCTTTCGTCACTGTACTCGACCCGCACGTTTCAACGCGCGGTGAGATGGGCCATATCGTGCTGACGGTGCTTGGCATAGTCGCTCAGATGGGGCGCCGGTTCATTAAGGAGAGGCAAAAGGAAGGCATTCATAAGGCCAAAGACGCTGGTGCCTACAAAGGTGGGAAACAGTGCCTGGATTACTCTCACATTCTCCAGCAGCACAAAGACGGTTGCAAGCCCACCGATATTGCAAAAGGTCTCTGCTGCTCAAGGATGCAAGTTTATCGAATATTGAATGCTGCAGCTGGCACAGGTGCATGACGTTTGCCAGTAGCGCCCCCAGTCCCCACAGAACTTCATCGACGCAGCATTCAGGCTTCAA
>NZ_ATYO01000047.1 GCF_000427725.1 Mesorhizobium sp. WSM3224
GCTTCGTCCGGGATGGGGCTGAGTGCCAGTCCGAGGCGCTGGTCCCCCGGCCCTTGGCTCGGAACGGCACCGGTCTGTACCTCCTCGTCCTTGCGTTGACCGACGGTGAGGGACAAATCCTGTTGCGTGCCGCCTCGGCTCGTGGTCAGCGTCGCTGTTGATCCCGGCTTTTGGTTCGCTGCCGCCAANGTCAGGTCATGGACCCCCTGAATGTCCTTGCCGTTGTACCGGGTGATGACGTCACCGGGCTGGATCCCCGCCTTCTGGGCCGGGCTGCCGGCCTCGACCGAGGCAACCAGCGCTCCCTTGGTGCCGGCTATTCCGAGCGCCTCGGCGATCGAGGGCGTGACCTCCTGAAGCCGCACTCCGATATAACCACGCTCGATCCGGCCAGTGCTGATCAGTTGATCGACGATACTGCGAGCAGTGCGGGAGGGCACGGCGAAACCGATACCTATGCTGCCGCCCGACGGCGAGACGATGGCGGTGTTCACGCCGATCACCTCGCCACGCGCATTAAACAGGGGGCCGCCGGAGTTGCCTCTGTTGATCGAAGCGTCTGTCTGCAGGAAATCGTCGTAAGGACCGGCCTGAATGTCGCGCGAGCGGGCGGAAAGAACACCGACGGTAACGGTTCCCCCGAGCCCGAAAGGACTGCCGATCGCGATGGTCCAGGCACCCGGCTGCATTGCGTCAGAGTCACCCCAGGCAGTGGTCGTCATGCTGGGCCGGGGATCCACTTTCAAGACCGCGATGTCGGTTGCTTGGTCCCGGCCAATAAGCCGAGCCGGTGCCGTCGCCTTGTCGGAGAACACGACGTGAATCTCGGTGGCGCCAGCGACGACATGGTTGTTCGTGACGATATAGCCGTCGGGCCTGATGACGAAACCGGAGCCCAGCGCTTCTCGCACCTGCGGCTGCACCGGTCCGTGGCTGCCGAAGGGATCGAGAAAGTCGTTTACGCCCGTTTGGTCCTGAATGATCTGTCTGGTCGTGATGGCGACTACCGCCGGCAGCTTTTGGCGGACGATAGCGCTGAAGTCGTTTGGGATTTCCTGTGCTGAAACCGGAGCAAAGCCGCCGGCCGAGAGCATCAGAGTTCCTGCCATGAGGCCAATACACAGTTTCCTGGATATGTAGAACATGATCAGTTCTCCTGTCCGGACCGCGCCCGCACCGCTGCATGACTTTGCCTGCTGAATGCACGAACTGATATTGAAGCCGATTGTTTCACCGGTCCAAAAAATTGGTCCTCAACCTGTTGAACCGAGAACGGTGTGCCCTTGCGGGGCTATGGCAATTTGGTCGACACTCTCCGAAATTTCAGGTGGCACAGCGGCTTGGGTTCTAGCGATCTATCCAGACAACCTGGAATTGGCGCTGTCGTTATTTGAGGCCATGCGCCAGGCTGACGAGGAAGCTACGGCGGCCGCCCGCCAGCCCTGATGGTGAGCGAAGCCAATGAATTTCGCCCAGAAGTGTGCAGCGGTTCTGGGACGGCGACATGCGTCAAACAAGGACGACCTAAAAGGCGTCGCCTGAAACCGGTTCAGCGCGACGCGCTTTAGGCGCCAGGCAGCAGCTACATGCGAGCTATTTCGTCTTGCAGTTCTCATCAGCTTGGGCCGCGGCTGTCTTGCCGCCTTGCTGTTGTGCTTCGACGTCCTGCTGTGAGGTCGCCAGATTCTTGTTGCCAGCTCCTGCCTGGGAAGCCAGAGGCATGGTGCTTCCGTCCTTCTGAGCTGCCTTCTTGTCGACCTGCGGAGCCGGAGGCTGAAGCGGCGCGCGAGTGCCATCCTTCGATATTCCGGCAGTTCGGGTCTGGTCAGTGCCAGCCGAATTGCTGGGACAGGCTGCAAGTGCCGGCCCGGCGAGCACCGAGCACGTGGTCACCAAAATCAACACTAATCTTTTCATGAGTACTCATCCTTCTTTTGGAAGTGCCATGACGGATAACCCTGCAGCGGTTCCCATTGTTCCGAACGGGAACCGACCACGGATTTGCTGAAGAGTGTCCGCGCCAGCACCGGACATTTCTGTCGCGCGGGATCTCTGATAGTGACAGCCGGGCTGGGCACAACGATGGGCGGCACAAGCGGGATTGGCGCTGCGGTCGAAACGGCATCAACGCAGGTCTTGGGACTGGTACCGGTCTCAGCAGCCTATCTAATCCAACCTACCCCTCTAACCCGAGCATTCTGAGAGGGTCAGCACGGTCGCAGATAGGTCTGGTGCACAGCTGGTTGGGATAGAAAGGCGCGGCGTGGACGTGCTCAGCAGCCAAGACGCTTAAGACGGCGACCTGCGACACGGAAGTGCGAACTACCCGCGAGGCGGTATGACACTCTCCTTAGCGTCCGGCCAGCCAGAAAGCGTGTCACCACCAACGACAGGCTTTTTGCTGATTTTGGCAGATCGCAACCACACTGGCTCCCCCGCGTAGCCCTGCGGAATGGCACCAAAGGCAGAATCATCGAGCCAACTGATGTGGCCTCAGCGCCCCAGCGGTAGTTTGGAAGCAGACACCAGCTCTTCCTCGTCTGTAATCCCCGCCTGATAGTTTGCTATGACGCGAGACGCGAGCGCTTCATGTCGCTCAGGCGATTGGCCGTCGATTTTCAACTTCTCGAAGACGCGCCCCAACAAGGCGACCTCGGAAGCATCAAAGACACCAGCTTCCTTGGCTTTTTGATAAATCGGCATGCGCCCTAACTTCAATGCAACGGTGAAAAAACCAATCACACGCGGAGATGTTATGCAAACCAAAAGCCTGACCACTGCAAACATGAAAGCCAGCTGAGATACGCCCGAGTTCCCACCAAGGATTGCGCTCCAAGCGGATCTCCTTGACCGGGTGAATGGAGGGGCCGGGGAACATACAAGGTCGGGCGTTGTTCTCTCTGATCAGGAGAAACCCTAATGGCAGACGACAAGAGCAAGCGTGGTTCTCGAGATCGCGACCGTGTGTCAGCCGATGAGGATCATGAGGTTCGCTATTTCGCGAAGCAGCATCGTATCACGCCAGAGCAGGTTCGCGAGCTAATCAGAGAACACGGCAACGATCGGAAGACACTCGAACGCGAGGCAAGAAAGCGGGCTGATACCGGCTGAGCGCCGCGACCGGACTACGCGGCTTTCCGACGAACAGCTTTGAACGGGTGCGCGAGCGTGAAAACGTCCGGGCGGATGCCTGCCTCGACCTGCTTCCAGGTGACTGGATGGGCAATAGGAAAGCCGGGCCGCGCTCGGGGGGAAAAAGCCCCGACGGCGGTGTTGCCTCGCCCGTTGCGCAGGTAGTCAAGGAAGATACGGCCCTTTCGGGCCGCCGGGTCAGCTGATAGCAGGTATCGATAAGGATCGACATCAACGAGGCATTGCGCAAGCGATCTGGCCAGTTGGCGTGCTCTGTCATGGGTGAGCTTGGAGGCGAGCGGCGCCATCAGGTGGATGCCTTTGCCGCCAGTGACCTTTGGCCAACTCTCCAACCCAGCCGCTTCCAGAATCCCGCGTAGCGACAAGGCGGCCTCGACCACCTCGCCCCATGCAATGCCGTCGCCCGGGTCTAGGTCGAGTATGAGGCGGTCGGCCTGTTCGATATCGTCAATAGTTGCGTTCCATGGATGAAGCTCGACGGCATCCATATCGAGCAAGCCAAGCAGACCATCGAGATCATCTATCCATACCCGAACACCTTCGCCGCCCTCCCGCTTCTGAACCCGTAGCTGGTGCACAGAAGCCGGTATCGGAGGCAATGGTCCCTCGTGATAGAAGGTGGCGCCGAAGGCATGGCGGACCAACTTCAGAGGCCGTCGACCTAGATGGATGAGAGCCTGATCGGCGACCCGCCGCCAGTAGCTCGCCAGCTCTTCCTTGGAAGGCGCGACAGCGTCGGGCAAAAGCTGCAAGATGTTCTCGCGAGGGACGCCGTGTTGGGCTTCCGACTGCCGCTTTGAGGGCGACGGAGGTTTGGCCGGTATCGCTTGAAGATCCTCGCGCAATCCCTTGAACACCGCCTCACGCAAGATGCCGCGGTCCGTCACACCACTAAACTGCACCTCGGCCAGGATCTCTGGCTTAACCCATGTCGCCTTGGGCTTCTTGATCGGGTCCGACAGCGGTGACTTGGCGATGATCAGCGGGTCAAGCCGCTCCCTGACGCGTCGCGCCGCGTCCAGCGTGTAGCCGCTTTGCGCCTTCCCGGCATAGAGCAGCCGGTCGTCTTCCCGCCTGCCGATGTACAGCGAGGCGATACGGCGGGGTTGTGCGCCGAGCTTTTCGACGAAGGCGACAATGGGAAACGTGTCGCTCTTGATGCATTTGACCTTGAGCCAGCTGGTCTGGACGCCGGAGCGGTAAGGCGAATCCGCCCGCTTGGAGACGATGCCCTCCAGGCCCATCCGGCAGGCATGGTCGATCACATCTTTGCCTCTTACCTCCAGATGCTCGGCATAGGTCAGCGTGGGTGCGGTGTCCTTCAGCAGGTTCTGTAGGGCGGTTTTCCGCTTAATTAGCGGCTGCTGTCGAAGATCGCGGCCGTTGAGGTGCAGAAGGTCGAACGCGAAGAACATGAGCTTGTGCGAGTTCGGATTCCCTAGCTCCCGCTCAAGGGCTTGATGGTCCGGCAGACCACTCTTGCCGAGGACGACGGTTTCGCCATCGAGAATGGCTGATTTCACCGGCAAGTTCGCCGCCGCCTGAACAATCCGCTTATACCGGTGTGACCAGTCGTAGCCCCGCCGTGTGAATGCTCGCGCCTTTCCGCCCTCAACCACCAGCTGGGTCCTGTAGCCGTCGTATTTGATTTCGTGCAGCCAATCGGCGTCCACGGGAGCCTTGTCGACTAATATGGGCGATTGGAACTCGATGAAGGCGAGTTGGCCGTCCATTTTACGCATGCACTCAAGACTCCCTAAACCGGGACTCAAACCATGCAGAGGGAAACGGTTCCGAGAACTTTAGGAAAATCGAATATGATGGACCACGGGGCTTCATAGCCTCCTTACGCTAGGGGAAAACGCAGAGGAGCAGCGAGCGAAGGCGACACCTTACAAGGGCGGACCACTGCGGATGCATGGGGGCGCCCGGTTTGTCTTGGTGGCGGAGTAGCATTCGGCTCTTGCTTTTAGCGAGCCGGCGCTACGCGGCGTCAGCTGTTGGGCTACTTGGGGTATTCGGCCGACGCAGCGGAAGGATGTACGATTTGCTTCCCCCTCAGCAACTCCGACCGGAGTCCGATCTGGCTGCGCATCAGTCCCAAGGCCGAAACGAACGAACACGCCGCGATTGCATTGAATCCCCACTGGCAATCATGTGTCCTTTCATCGCCAGTTTTTTGCAGACAGACACCCACCGCTACCTGCGATGCGGCGGGGGTTGCTTTGTGCGCGGAGTACCTGATGCAGATCGGCGAAATCATCGCAAACCTTTCGCCGCCCTTCTGGTGATATGCGTGATCGCAGTCGTGTTCTTCGCCGGCGCAAAACCGCAATGGCCGGTTCGCAAGGCCAGGATGGTGATACCGCTGCCACCGGACCGACGCATCCCCATTTGCCCGAAAGGGTCGACAGCAGAATAGTGCAACCGAGGCGGCAAGCGGACTGATAGCTGCAGATGCTTTATCAAGCTTGGGTCCGCAGACATTTGTCTCTCCCGAGGATGTGCGTTCGGTTCTGACGAGCTGTTCTAGCTTCCCGGGGCTTCGTCGCCCAAGCGCTCGGAGATTCGAACGCTTGAACGTTCTTCGCTTTGGCTTTGGCTTCATCGGCATGAGGGATGATCGAGTGGGATGCTGCCCTCGCGATCCCTCTTTTTTGAGGCTTTCGAATGTTCCAGCGCGCGATCCGAGGTAACCGGCTGCACCTCGATAGACTCCCAGAAGCTTCCCTCGGGCCAGCTGTCTGGCATCCTATCCCCGTCGAGCCAGACCGCAGGGTTTTTCCCAGGCGACGACGAAGGAACCACGTGCCATTTTCAGCGTTATGGACAATGGTGCTCGGTGATCACATCAGCATGGCGCAACGTCATGTCCAGAGTGGCGAACTGCAGGTAGCACTGCAGCGTGGCCGGTTAGCTCGATTGAGAGCCCGACATCTGCCCACGGCGGATGCGCTGAAGTTCCTGCGTTTGTTGGAAGAGATCCACGTGTTGCAGCGCCAGCGTCTGTCGCAACTGTTGTTGCAATCGCCTAATTCACAAGCGGCCGCAGAGACGCAAGTCGCACAGCGCTTGAATGACTTGATTTTGGTTCCTGATCCTATCTTCCGGCTTGCGTTGGAACTCCAGGAAGGCCTTGACGACATCGAGCGGTCGTCCAATGGCAAACGTGTTAAGCCCACGCTTCACTAGCTCCTACTCGTCCCGCCAAATCCCTCGCCCCTTGCAGATCGGCGTCACAACGAAGCTCTCGCCAGGTTTGCTGGGACGCTTAGTTTTCCAATAAGGCGCTGAGGCGGCAGCACGCGCCTGGCCGCTTTTCCGAGGGCCTGAGGGCACACCGGGATGGCTGTCCCAAAGACAATAAAAACCTTTGAAATCCCCAATGGTAAGAGAGGCTGTCACTAAGACTTCGGTCCAAGCCTCGCGGGACCGTGGGCCCATCCCCGGAACGTAAGCAACTTGCTCCCGTTGGTCCAAGGCGAAAGTGTCGCCGTCAATATATAAAACGCGGTCTCCGCCGAAGGGTGGCCAGGCGTCTTCTACTCATAGGAGAGACGACATGAACAACATCATCTGGCTCGTAGGAGCGATCGTCATCATCCTCGCCATACTTGGCTTCCTCGGCATTCGGTGACGCCGAAGTGAGGTGATGAGGGCCCCGCCTTGGCCACGGCGGGGTCATGGCGCGCGCGCCGCGCTAGATTTGGCCCCGGCCACTTCGTTGCCGGTCCAACGCGAAATCCTGGACACCTTTGGTCTAGCTGCTCGAACTGGGGCTGGCATAAACAAATGTGGATGAGGGACGCCATCGCCGGTGCGAAGCGTGATGATTACCGTGGAACCGATCTCCTGTTACCCCATTATCACATGCCCTCGTTAGCAATTGCTCATTTAATGCGGGACAGCCTTCCCCGCACTGCCATCTACCTCGCGCCGATTTTCTCCCACGCCCCGATAGCCGTGGCTTTCGCGAGCGAGCGGACAGGGAACAGCGTGCGATGACCGAAGTCGGTTCGCAGATCGAGCGGGAACGAAGCAACACGCTGGCAAAGAGTCCTTTCCGACGATTCCTTCGCATGATTGGGCCGGGCTTCATCACCGGCGCTTCCGACGACGACCCGTCCGGCATCGGAACTTACAGCCAGGCGGGCGCCCAACTCGGTTTGAATGTCGGCTGGATCATGCTGTTCACCTTCCCGCTGATGGCGGCGATACAGGAGATTGCCGCTCGCATCGGCCGCACCACGGGCAACGGCATCTCCGGCAATCTCAGCCGGCATTATCCGGCCCCGCTGCTTTATCTTATCGTGATGTTTCTGTTCGTCGCCAACGTGATCAACATCGGCGCCGATCTCAGCGCAATGGCGGATGCGTTGAAACTGCTCATTGGCGGGCCGAGCCCGGTCTATGTCATCGCGTTCGCAATCACTTGTATCGGCGCGATCGTCTTCCTCAACTACACCTGTTACGTGAAAGTGCTCAAATGGACCACTTTGAGCCTGTTCGCCTACGTCATTGCCATGTTCGCGGCAAATGTGCCCTGGGCCGATGCGGCGAAAGGGCTGTTTATTCCCCACATCGAATGGAGCGGCGCCTTCTTCACGACGCTGCTCGCAATCCTTGGCACGACCATTTCGCCCTATCTGTTCTTCTGGCAGGCCTCGCAGGAGGTTGAAGAGGAGGAGCTCAAGCCAACAGCCAGGCCGCTGCGCTGGGCTCCTTGGCAAGCTGCAGCGGCTTTCCAGCGCATACGCGCCGACACACTGGCTGGAATGGCCTTTTCGAACCTGATCGCTCTGGCGATCATCCTCACCACGGCCGCGACGCTTCACAAGGCTGGCGTGACGGAGATCGCTTCGTCCACCGACGCGGCAAAGGCACTGGAACCCCTGGCCGGAAAGTTCGCCTTCATCATCTTCTCGGCGGGGATCATCGGCACCGGACTGCTGGCAGTGCCAGTACTGGCGGGTTCGGCGGCTTTCGCCGTCGGCGAAGCGATGCGCTGGCCGGTCGGGCTGCAGCGACAGCCTAAGCGGGCAGCGGCATTTTACTCGACACTCGCCGCTGCGGCCGCCTTGGGGACCGGCATCACACTTACCCCGATCGACCCGCTCGAGGCGCTTTACTGGAGCGCCGTGATCAACGGCATCTGCGCGGTCCCAGTCATGATCGTCATGATGCTCATGGCTTCGCGCAAGGACATCATGGGGCAATTTCCGGTCCAAGGCTGGCTGCGCAGCCTCGGCTGGCTATCTACGTTGGTAATGGCGGCCTCGTCGCTCGGCCTCGCTGCACAGTGGTTTTGGTAAAGGACCGCCTTAGCGCCGGGGTCAGTACCCTTTTCATTGCCACAATTGAGTGTTTCCGGCTGCCCGTCGCAAAAATCCTTTCGGAAACAAGTAGTGGCTCTCTCTGTTGGTGCCCCTTCTTCGAGGCCGCCTTTGTCATCATTACCGAGGAAGGCGCCGAGATCATGGAAGAGTACAAGGCTCGCCCTCGCTCGATGCCGGACTGCTGGCGGCCGCCTAGGCGGTAAAGCATTATGAGATTTCGCCCTAGGGGACGCATCGCGGCCAGACCGAGGAACATGTCGCGCGCCTGGAAGAAGTGTTCGATGTGATCGACAAGAACCCGGTAGGCAAGACCTGCCAGGCGATCATGGGCGGGCCGGGTGGGACAAGAGCTCGACTGCCGTTTCGTTGGCCAGGGCGTGAAGCCGGAGAAATCAGACCTGTTCTCTTTGCCACCAGGTCCGGCTGACGCGGCCCGCTGAGCACAAGCCGGTGCTGGCGTGATGGTTCCCCTTACGGCGCGCTGCCCGCACGCCGGCTGCACGGTGTCTGATTTCCTGGCCGTGCCGGAGTTTGTTCTGCTGGTAGCCATGGTGCGCTTCTTTCACAGGACAGCGCACGCCAGCGGAAAGGTTGGACCCGCGCGTCGCACTCCACCGGGCGTCCGAACATACATCAAAGTTAAATGCGGCCGCCCGGCTGCGGTGCTAACCCTTCAACTTTGGGGGGACTCTTCAGGAGGAGTCCCATGGACGTTCGAACTCTCATAGGCAGCCTCTCGGCCGCATTGCCGCGCAGGCCTGCCGCCGCGCCACCGATCCCTGTCAGGGTGATCCGCGCTTCGCTCGCCGAGGTGCCGCTCAGGCCACGTCCGCGTCCGCCGCATCGGCCGGCGCCGCCGGCCCGGCCCGCGAGCAATATGTAGCCTCAGACTTGCGGCCCGGACCGGCCGGCCGGATGCAACCGACCGGCACAATCATCGTTTACGGCGATCTCGAACCTTGTGGTGCACCATGAAATCCTTGCATATCAACAGCCCGCTTCTTGTCCTTGCCGCCCTGATCACCGCCGCGCCCTTCGCCGGCCTTGCCTGGCGCACGCGCGAATGGTTCGGATGGTGAAAGATCGATGAGCCGTTTTTTGCCGCTCACAATCCGTTTCGTCGGCGGCGGCACCATGGTGGTCACCACGATCGCCGATGCCAAGAATGCGCTTGCCGGGACCTGGAAGAACAAGGAAGCGCCGGCCTATCTCGACGCGGTCCGACTGGTGGATGAAGCGATCGCGGGCACTTGCCGGCCGGCGATCGCCTTCGCCACCTTCAAGAAGGCCGCCGCGCAGCAGGGCCTGCTAAGGCCTGCCGGGCCAAGTGCCGCCCTCACCATGTTCGACCAACTGTGGTCGCGCTCCAAGATGCCGCCGAGCTAGGGCGCGTGCCAAGCCGACCTGTCTTGGTTGACTTGTCTTGGCCGAGCTATCTCGGCTCGCGCGCCATGCTGAGATAGGTCGGATCAAACTCGGCGATGGCGACCAGCCGTTCCCAGTCCAGAATTGTGATCGTGTGGTTTGTCCAGCCGACGACGTTCATGCGCCGCAGCGTGCCGATCACCCGGTTCATGTGAACCACGGAAAGGCCGAGCACATCGGCGAGTTGGGCCTGCGACAGCGGCAAATGGAAGCTCATGCCGCGAGTCTTCTTGACCACCTGCAGCCTGACGAACAGCTCACAGATCAGATGCGCCAGATGGGACGTCTTGGAGCGGCGGCCCATGGCCACGATCCACTCGCGATGGATGGCGCCGTCGACGAGCGTGTCCAGCCACAAAAGCCGGGTGAGATGCGGCGCCTGTTCAGTAATCGTCTTAAGCTTGCTATGCTCGGCCGCGGCCACATGGCAGGGCGAGAGGGCGACGATGCCGTGGTCCATGGTTTTGAGCAGGAAGGCATGCAGGTCGACGAAATCGCCCGCGACCTGCAGGGAGGTGAACTGGCGCCCGCCGTCCTCCAGTACTTTATAACGGGCGGCAAGCCCGTCGATGATCAGTGTGCTGTAGGTCGGCCGGGTTCCCTCCGAAACGATGTCCTCGCCAACGCCCACATATTTCTCGGTCGATAAGGTGGTGGTGAGAAGGGCCTTCTCCTCGTCCGAAAGGGCGTCATGCTGGCCGAGGTTGAGATAAAGCGATTCCAGCATCCGGCGTCCTCCATTCGCAATCGCTAACGCAGCAGACCGGGCCTGGTTGCAGGTGTGGCAAACGGCAAGGCAGCGCATGGCCGATTCTCTCCAAGGATCAGCGTCTTGGAACCATGATTGCGCTGGTGAATTGACCCAGGAAATGCCGGGACCGACGTGCCGATGGAACGCTTCTATTTCGACCTCTACAATAGCGAGAACAGCCAGGAGGACAGGGAGGGGCAGCTTTTTCCCAATCGCCAACGCGCCGGAATGGAGGCGTTGCGCATCCTCTACGACGTCGCTCGCGACGAAATGCCGGGTGGCAGGCATCTGTCAATCACGGTGAAGGTGCTGGACGAAAGGCGCGACCAGATCTTCGAAGCGTCGCTGACATTGAATTCTGCCTGGAGTTGAGGCCGCCTCGCTATTGGCTCCAGCGGCCCGGAGGCGAACATGTTCGTGGATTTCGACGCCAGCAAGATCGACACCCGCGCAGCAAGGATCTTCGTCCGCCGCGCTGGCAACGGGCCTGGTCTGCTTTTGCTGCACGGTTTTCCGGAGACCCATGTGATGTGGCGCGACGTGGCGCCCAGCCTGGCTCGGAGCGGCGGACCCCGTCGACAAGTGCAGAATCGGCATTTAGAAGAACTCGGCAATTGGCTTGCATAGAAGCCGCTGCACAGCAGGGCAGCGGCCTCTATTCAGCGCTCAGCACTTACTTATGGAACCAGCGATCCCGATCATGCGCGGTGGCCTCGTTTAGGGTGAGGCCCAATAACAGACCCAACCCGGCGCCGATCATGAACGCCGTTGAAACCATCCCAGGATTTTCTCGGACGGCACCCGAAACTGATTGAGCTCCGGTCCGGAGCGCCTGAGCAGTCTTGCCCGCGCGGTCGGCAGCGCTTTCATACCAGTCTTCGGCCACCTCGGCTGCCTCTTCGGCGCGCTCGGCTAGTATCTGGTTAATCTTGTTGATCTCGCGCTTTAACTGCGCGACTTGCTTTTCAAGCGCTTCTTGAGCCTCGCTTTGGGTTCTCTTTGGCGTTGAGGATTCGTCGCTCGTGTCGGGCATCGGTTTTCTCCTTCCGCGTCGATCGCTCAACGACCCTAATAGGAAGAAAGTTCCGGCAATGACAAAAGCCTGCCACCATTGGCAGCGGGACGGTCGCCACGATCAATGCTCTACCAGCTCTAAGCACCAATCGGTCGGTTCTAATAGGCCGATGGGATGAACCACGGACTGGAGCCGTACCCCAACCTCGGCGTCGCCGCATTGCGGAGGCATCCGAGGTTTGCGCAACTGTGCCAGTCGATTTGCAATCCAGCTTCGGCTTGCTTGCCTTGATGTGGCTTGCGGAACATCCACCTGCAGCCTCCATAACGGTCGGCTTCCTGCTCATTCGGATGGTGCTGGACCTGCGACTATAGCGGAAACTACGGGCCTGTTCGAGGATGCAGGTTTATCGGATGTTGCAGTCGCGGGTCTGAGTACGCTCTTGCTGTTTTGTCCCGCGCAGGCACGCGATGGGCGGGCCATCTTGGAACTGCGGCCCCGGCAACTACTTGCTTGGCGCAAGAATAGCGCGGTGCGAGCAAAAGCCGTTGCGCAGCGGAGTCGAGGGGCCAAGGGGACAATTGGTGGCAGCCATAGCCGGTAGCGTCGCCAATTGACCTTGGCTGGGTTCGGTTTGGGCCCCCGCACCTGATGCTTTAGGCAATCCGTAGCGAGGCAGCTTTGCTCTGGATCAAAATTCCACAGGACGAGATTGGTGGGTTGACGGCTCTTAAATTGAGCCCGACGCGACATGAGGGTACCGCGCCGGGCTCGCTGCGCAAGACGGTCCGTTAGACCGGTCTAACGCGGGGATAACACTCCAGGTAGAAATTGGTTCCCCTGTTGGTTGCAGAGAGCGGTGTCCGTGAAATCTCTGGTGCAGTTACCCACCCCAGTGGGAAGAGGGACCGCGAGAGCGGTTGTTGAGCGTTCGGCAGTGTCACGGGTGTTCGGCACCGCGGCGGTGGCGAGTCGCGGCTCTCTCAAGTTGAGCTTTTGCACGTCGATCCTTTTGCAGGTGGCGCGATCTTCGCACCGGGGGAGCTAGCGCAGCTGTTGAGCCTCACCGGGAACGGCGGCAGCGACTGCTGAAAGGCGCGGCAATCATCAGCGGAATTACAAACTCCGAAAACAGTTTCGTCATTCGGAACCAAAACAGCAGCGGAAATGAACCCAAACTGCCCGTCGAAGCGCGTGTGCCTGATCGGTTTGTGCTCTACGTGCCAACCGGGGCATCGCCTACCAAGCAGTCCTGCGGTGGCGCAGGAACGACCGGCTTGGGGTCAAATTCATAGGGACGCTGCCCCAAGCCGCGTCTCCATTATAAGCTCGCCCTACGCCAGGCCGCATGACCGGCATCATGGCCGCCCTTTTTTGCAGAACTTGACGCACACAACCACACACTCCTAAGCCTCTGGCCAGTCAGAAAGCCTCACGACAAGCGAGGGGCTTTTTGCCCAATCTGGATTTACCTATTAGTGGGGCCGTGAGCGAGCCACATCACTTGGCCAGATCGCAACCGCACTGCTCGGTCGCGTAGCCCTGCGGAATGGCACCAAAGGCAGAATCATCGAGCCAACTGACGTGGACTCAGCGCCCCAGCGGTAGTTTGGAAGCAGACACCAGCTCTTCCTCGTCTGTAATCCCCGCCTGATAGTTTGCTATGACGCGAGACGCGAGCGCTTCATGTCGCTCAGGCGATTGGCCGTCGATTTTCAACTTCTCGAAGACGCGCCCCAACAAGGCGACCTCGGAAGCATCAAAGACACCAGCTTCCTTGGCTTTTTGATAAATCGGCATGCGCCCTAACTTCAATGCAACGGTGAAAAAACCAATCACACTCGGAGATATTATGCAAAGCCAAAAGCCCGACCACTGCAAACATGAAAGCCAGCTGAGATACGCCCGAGTTCCCACCAAGGATTGCGCTCCAAGCGAGCGGCGAGGCGGCGCGCCTGGCAAAGATAGCTGGGATGTGTGGCCGCAGGAGTGCCAGTAAACGCGTGGCTGATCAGGATGGCGATCTATGGACCAGCGCCAGTCGATGAACCCGAGACCCTTGCCAACCAATCATTTGCACAGTGGAGAACTCATCATACGACCTGCTTTCTGGTCTCACGCGCGCGATTAGACGGGAGCAGCCGATTTGTCCGGCGCCTACAGATCCGAAAAATGCGGCACGTGCGGCTGGTGATCTGGCACGAGCAGCCTTGCATGAAATGCTTGAGTTGGACGCCTATTCTGGAATGCGTCGATAGGGAAAGTGATTCCGAATATGGTCGTTGAAATAGCGGCCCTTGACGAACGCTGACCGGAAGGCTGCATACGTCTTCGGAGGCACCCCCTCAAAATCGTACCGTTTGTCGCTAGCCACGAACCAGACGGAGAGAATCCTGCTTTCCGGATTGTATTCTGTTTTCCTGATCGAGGTGGATGGCATGCCCGCACCCGCTGGTTTGCAAATAGAAAACAATCGAGCCGTGGTCTTTGTTTCAGAGCGCGAACACTAATAATGCCTTCATGAAGGCTATTGTTACTTACGATTCGGCGGCCGGCACCTTCACGCTCGTCAAAGACCAATGGCGAGGGACATTCCCGATCGCCGACTTGCCGAAATGGCTGAATTTCTACCGCCAGCAGCAGGACCGGTATCCCGCGCACGCCGCCTCCTATGCGCCAGACGTGGAGGCGCTTGAAGCACTCACCGCAGAACTTCGCGCGCGGCGGTAGCCCGCTGCACGGCATGGGTCGGCCGCCGCACCGGAGCCGCCTTTAGGCGCGACCGCCCGAGGCGTTGGAACAAAGCCCAGCAGCGTCTGGTTGGGAAGAATGAAGACCTACAGAGTTGAACAGATGGCGGGGGACCTGCCGGTTTCACGCCGTACCCTCACGGCCGACAGTCCTTGGGATGCGGCGCAAAAGGCTACAGGCAAGGAAGTTCGTGCCCGCCGAGAGGAACGGCTCTGGGTGCGCGTAACCGATGAGCGGAGCCGGGCCGTATACAAATATGCCGTCAAATTTGCTGCACGAGCAGACCCTGAGCAAGCCGCCTGTTGATAGTAACGACGTACTCACCGTGGCAAGACATCTTAGTTGAAGGCGTCCCCAACGCGCCTAGCCTCACTGCGCGTCATTGAAGACGCGCCCCTGCCCAAAACTGGCGGCCGACGCCTTCATCTATCCCGTCCCCAAACCGCAGTATGCATCGGCCGCTGGACCTTCTGCCGGAGGGCAGCCATGAAACGCATGCCGTCGCCGGCGTCCCGCCGATCGGCGCGCCGGCCAATGTCGGCGCCGAGGCGGCACAGTTTATTACGGACAAACGCCGAATCTTTTCGAGGCATATGCGAGTGCGGCAGTGCCAAGCAGTCTGGTTTCCTCCCTTGTCAGGGCTATTTCGTAGCGCTGCTTTTTTGCGTAAATATCATCTGCAGCCATGGCGATTATAACCTCTCGCATCTTGATCGACTGGAACACTGTCGGTCCGCAGCGGCCCGCAAATATGTACTCGACGCGCCTGCTTCGGCTCGGCTGCGTATCTATCAGCACCCTTTACCCCGGTTGTATGCCCCCAAAGGGTTCAAAATAGGAACGATGCCAACATCAGGGAAAGATCACTGCCGTGAGCACGGCCAAGCCGACACAGACCGGGACAGCCACCAGCAAGCAAACTTCGACGATTATGGTTTCTCGGTCACTGAACATAGAAAGGCAATGCATTTCTATGGTTTAGGTTCCCCGTATCAGCCGGCTTCGCAATTGCCGTGACACGAGATTCTGGCCGGACTAGCTGGCAGCCGGTAAAGCCGAGGGCAATCCCGGCCTGAATATCGATGGCCATCCTAAAGAGATTCGCCCGACTACTGACAGCGAAGGAAGCCTTTCCCATCTTACTCACTGAGGATGGTCGGTCGAGGTTCTTTGCGCTGCTGAACGGCCGGCGCTCCGAGAGCCGGGTCAATACGCAACTGGCGCCCGTAGTTGAACCCGGCAATTTCGTCA
Organism: Mesorhizobium sp. WSM3224; assembly: GCF_000427725.1. Lineage (GTDB taxonomy): Bacteria > Pseudomonadota > Alphaproteobacteria > Rhizobiales > Rhizobiaceae > Mesorhizobium. The sequence goes on from NZ_ATYO01000047.1 coordinate 15,683, forward strand.
TCCTCGACGGGTCCACAAAAAGCGAGCGGCCCTGCGAACTGGTGCGCCTCGCAGCGCAGGGATGCGGTTGCCGCCGCCATACTCGCTTGATCTCAACACGATCGTAATGACTTTCTCGAAGCTCAAGACGCTGCTGCGCAAGAAGGTGACCTTCGAGGCGCTCTGCCATGCGCTCGGCGACATCTGCGACCCGTCCCCACGCCGTGCCGAACTTCATCAACGCTGCTGCATATGAGGCCGATTAATCGCGCCACGCATAGTGTGCATGAGTTGTCTTGTCTGAAGGTCGATCTCAGGGGTGTGGCCGCTCCGGAAATCGTAGGAGGCCAGTCGCTTTCGCCTCGGGGATGAAAAAAGTTCAAGTCGCTGAAGCGGCACCTGATGATCACCACATCTCACACCGGAGGGAATATCGTGAGAAGCGGGCCTCCCGCGCAATTATCCGATGGTGGCTCCCAACTACGCCGCTCAGAGATCGGAGCTGGCTGAGGCGAGCGGGCTCGGGCGGAAGGCCCCGGCGAAGCCAGCAAAATGCCAAGAAGCGTTCGTCACGATGAGTCTAGCGGTTTGCGTCTGTCTTAGTCGGTGCTGTTGAGGCTGCACATCCGTATCAGCCACGACCCGTCGGCTTGCCGTTCGAAGATGTCGACGGCGTGCCGTTACCGACGTCCAATCCTTCCGAATAGGTGGCCAGGCACCAGGCGAGATCGCCTGATCTCCCAGCATGGACCACCGTCACTTTCTTCTCAGCCGCCTCGCCGTGACCCTGCGTCCAAGCCGCGTGGAGAGCCCCGATGGCATCGCGCCCAACGGCGGGCGTTGCATAGGGTGAATGTACTTCTGCATCGGTCGTAAACATGGCGCCGCAAGCTCCAGCGTCGCCGGCAGAATAGGCTGCGGCATAGGTGTTCCAAAAGCTCTGCAATTCACTTTGGATGGACATCGGCAGCCCCTTCGTCCTCATGCGCTTCAGCCATATTAGCAGTAGCGCATATTATGTTGCCAGTCGCTTATTCGTCCCGCCAGATCACCCGCTTCTTTCATCGGATTTCCATGAGCCGCCGAAAGCGGATCGTGTGGGCCTGTTCACCAGCTTCCCGGTCAAGCGGGTCTTGACCCTTGTGCTCTCTTTTTTGTTCACTTCTGACAACATGCAGAAGACCGTGTTCGCGACCCGGCGAAGGACCGCGAAGGCGGTCGCACGCTCCAGCTGGCGAGCCGATGCGGCGACCCCACGATCGACAGCCCGTTATACTCTGGACCCCGCCTGTTATGACCTCATGGCTAGCACGCCGGCCGGCGAGGTGAAGGGATTGCTCTCGCATGACCTGGACGGGAAACTCCAATTCAACCGCGTCGGCCGAGAAGTGAACGCAGCAGCCATCAACAAGCTGCCCAACGACCACTCCCGGCTCGTCGGACGGATCAACCGGTTGTGAGCGGCAAGATTGCCATCTAAGCCGATTTGCGAGCCGGCTTAGCTTTGGAACCCGCTTTGATCCCCTCTTTTTCCAGGCTCTTCTTCAATATCGAGGCCAGGTCGACGACATTCTCTTTGGGTTTCGGCGCCGACTTGGGCGGCTTCTTACCCTTCCGTTTGGCGTCGATCATGGCGATCAACGCATCCTCGTAGGTGTCGTTAAACTTGGAGGGGTCGAACTTGGTCACTTTCTTGTCGATCAGCAGGCTGGCGATTTCCAGCAGGTCCTGGTCATATTTCGGGGATTTCAAATCACCGAAGACGCTCCCTTCCGAGACCATCTCGTTGTGCGTCCGCAACTCGGTCAACAGCATCCCTTTGCCGAACGGCTGGATGACCACTTCCCGGCCGCGCTGATACAGAACCACGCAAGATCGAGCGGCCACACGCTCCTTCGCCATCGCCTCACGTATAACGTTGAATGCCTCGACAGAAACCCCGTCAGCAGGGACGACATAGTAGGGCTTTTCCAGATAGCGGGTGTCGATGTCGTCGATCGCAACGAAGCCTTCGACGTCCAGGGTATGCTGCGACGTGAGCTTCAGCTTCTTGATCTCGTCTGGCTCGATCTCGATGAAATCGCCCTTTTCCGTCTCGTAACCTTTGATCTGGTCTTCGGCAGGCACAACGTCGCCGGTTCCTTCGTCGATGTACGCGCTCTTGACGGGCAATCCGTCCTGCCGGTTTAGGATTTTGAAATGAACCTTGCCGGCCTCGGAAGTCGCACCCACCAGTTTAACACCGCAGGCGACCGAACCAACTTTCAGGAAACCCTTCCAAACTGCGCGCGGCGCGGCCATGTGTCATCTCGTCCTGTCCAATCCGATCAAGAGGAACACCTGGTGGCAACGGGAGTTCCAAACCGCTGTCCGGAGATTCCAACGGAACCGATACGGCCATGCTCAATCCTCTCTGAAATCCTGCAGCGAGGCATGGCGCAGGTCTTCCTCTCCACGTAGGTGCTTCACACGGCCGATTAGCCCCGGCTTCACGCAGACAGTCGCCGGCCGCTTCATGCCCTTGGGCGGCCGCCCTGGGGCCCTCCTTGACGCGCTTCCATAGCCGCTCTCGCATTTCCCGGTTCAAGGTTATGAAGGCAGCGCCGACATAGCGCCCTGTGCCCCGCTCGGCCATCAGAGCAAAGGCCGGCTTGCCTGGCTTGCGCTCGACGCCAAGCAGGTCGAATGCATCGATGATGTAGCACTTGGCCTTCAGCCAATTGGTCGAAGGTCCCGAGCGATATTTGCTGTCTTTCCGCTTCGAGACGACGCCCTCGAGCCCGGCGTGCTCCACCAGACCGCGGCGCCGGCGCCTGGCAGCGCTTCGCTGAACTGGATTCGCTCCCCGGCCGGGATCATCGCCTGCAGCACTTCGCGCCGGTCCTCCAGCGGCATATCTCGTAAGTCGTTGCCGTTGAGGTGCAGGAGATCGAAGGCGACGAAATAGAGATCGTGCTGGCGCCGCGTGATGGCTTTACGCAACTCGCCGAAGTCTGAAACTCCGGCATGACTAAGGACGATTATTTCGCCATCGATAATCGCGCTTTGAAGGCGAAGTCCTTTTGCGGCCTCGACCAAGTCGCGATTTTGGAGGTCCAGTCGAGCC
>NZ_ATYO01000048.1 GCF_000427725.1 Mesorhizobium sp. WSM3224
AAACAGCGCCAAAAGCCCGCCCACATCGCCCGCGGCAAGCACGTGCCGCGACAACCGCTCGCTGCCCGGCGATTGCACGCTCACCAGCCACTTCGTTGTGCTCAGTTCCAAAGAGGCTGTGACTGCGCCATGATGGCCACGGGTGGCGGCGCTCGATGCGATACTCGATTGGTCATGCGACATCGGTCTTCTCCCTTGTTGCGTGGGTGGAAAACCAATCTTGGCGAAACATCGCGCCGCCATCCACGCCCTCATAGGATCTTGCGGGGGAGATGTCCGGCAGGACAGAGGTGAAGGAACGCTAACCTCCGTCGCGGCATCCGGCCTCGACTGCGTGTAAGATTGGCTGAGAGGCTGGCGGGACAGCACCCCCCTCTGCCTTGCCAGGCATCTCCCCCGCAAGGGGGGAGATTGGCGGCTTCGCCGCTTTCGCCAATTTTCAAACGCTGGCGCAAAAGCTCGGGCAATCATGCTCTTGCCGTTGGTGAAAGTCCGTGATGAGTGTTTCGTCATCATCCGGAGACCCCGATGCCCGACGCCGCCAACCATCTCACTTTTGCGCTGATCTGCCTCGGCATGGTGCTGACGCCGGGGCCGAACATGATCTACCTGATCTCGCGCTCGCTGTCGCAAGGGCCGAAGGCCGGGCTGATTTCGCTCGGCGGCGTGGCGCTGGGTTTCCTGTTCTATGTGGTGTCGGCAGCTTTCGGCATTACCGCGCTCATCTTCGCCGTGCCTTTTGCCTACGATGCGCTGCGTTTTGCCGGCGCGCTCTATCTGCTGTGGCTGGCATGGCAGGCGCTCAGGCCCGGCGGACGCTCGCCGTTCCAGGTTCGCGAGTTGCCACGGGACAGGCCGCGCAAGCTTTTCGCCATGGGTCTGATGACCAACCTGCTCAATCCGAAGGTGGCGGTGCTCTACCTTTCGCTGCTGCCGCAGTTCATCAATCCGGCTAAGGGCCATGTGCTGTCGCAGCTTCTGGTGCTCGGCGTGACGCAGATTTCGATCAGCCTCACCGTCAACGCGATCATCGCGGTGACCGCCGGATCGATCGCGAATTTCCTCGCCGGACGACCGTTCTGGCTGGTCGTCCAGCGCTGGATGATGGGCACGGTGCTGACGGCGCTGGCGCTGAAGATGGCGACCGAGGCGCAAAGATAGCCGGCAGCTTCGCGCGACTGTTTCCTACATCGGACGGCGTACGGGCCTTATCTGTTCCGGCTCGATCACCTTGCGGTAGAGGTGCCAGGTCGCGTGGCCGAGGATCGGCATGACGACGGCGAGCCCGGCAAACAGCGGGATCGAACCGACCACCAGCAACACGGCGACCGTCAAACCCCAGAGCGCCATCGTCAGCGGGTTGGCCATCACCGCGCGGGCCGAGGTTTCGATCGCCGAGACTGCGCCGACGTCGCGGTCGAGCAGCAGCGGGAAGGCGACGACCGTCGTGGCTAGAACGACAACGGCGAAAACGAAGCCGACAGCGTTGCCGACGAGGATCAGCGTCCAGCCCTTGCCGGTCGTCAGCACGTCGCGCACAAAGGCCCCGACCGAAGCGGGCGCCTCGGCGCCGAACAGGCTGGTGTAGAGCGACTGCGCGGTGAACAGCCAAAGCAGGAACAGCGCGAAGAGCAGGATGCCGATGACCGCGATCGACGGCAGCGCCGGCGAATGGCGGACATCGAGCGCATGGTGCCAGCGGCTGCTCATGCCGAGCTCGCGCCGGCGGCTGATCTCATAGAGGCCGATTGCCGCGAACGGACCGATCAAGGCGAAACCGGACATCAGCGGATAGACGAGCTGGATGGCGTTCGATCCGGAGCTCCACCGCGTCAGGATCAGGCCGACGATCGGATAGATCAGGCACAGGAATACATAATGCGAGGGCTTGGCCCAGAAATCCTCGGCGCCGAGCCTCAGCGCATCCCAAAGATCCGAGGTGGAAATGCGTCGCACCGTGGGCTGCACATGCATCCCATGCGCGTCCGTCATGACATGAAAACCGGCCATAACCGTCCTCCGTTTTTTCGCGCATGACCCCGAAAGCCGCGAACCGGCTTTCGGAAAGGGATCATGCGCCAAACCAAAGTTTTACAGCGTCGTTTGCGTCCAATCGGACGCACGCTGCAATGGGCGGTCACTGCCTGGGTGGCCGCCCATGGCTGCCACTGGTACCTGTGGCAATATAACGCATTTGCCAAGGGTTGTCGCCCTGTCGCCGCATGGATCGCATGGCGTCCCATCATCTCCTTGCCCGGCAAAAGCCATGTTCTGCGGTATCAGAGGCCGCATGACCATCCTGACCGTCGATTCTCCCTTGCCCGATCTCAACCGTCGCACGTTGCTCAAGGCCGCCGGCCTTGCAGCGCTTGCCGGCATCGCCGCCTGCAGCACCGTCACGGTGCCGACGGGCGAAGGCGCGGGCGCCTCTTCGTCCGCTACGGCGACGTTGGCCGGCATACGCACCACGGCGGGGCTGCCGGCACTGGCGCCCGACGCGCAGCTCGAACAGGCAGCGCTGCAGCAGGCCGGCTACATGGCATCGCGCGAGCGCATGAGCCACACCACCGGCTGGGGCAAGGATTTCGCTTCGCGCATGAAGGACAACGGCGTGCGGGGTGCGGCGGCCGAAAACATCGCCGAGGGCCGCTTCGACCTCCAAAAACTGTTCGACATCTGGATGCATTCGGCCGGCCACCGCCGCAACATGCTCGACCCGGACTTCAGCCGCTTCGGGCTGGCCTATGTGCGCGACGGCCGCGACCCCGCCTTGCGCTACTGGTCGCTCGTGCTGGGCAGGTAGGCTGCCGGTCCTCCCGCCCTACCCTTGCCGCCCTACTACTTCGTCGTCGCCTTGAACTTGTCCATCAGGTAAGGGCCGGAGCGCACCGGCTCGTATTTCGGCGCCTCTCCCTCGGCAGAACCGTGATTTCGGCATCCCAGTTCGGCTGGTGGAAAAAGGCCATGGATTGCCGGCGATCCCTGCCGCCCTCTTCCGCCGGCGGGTTGACGACGCGATGCACGGTGGACACCCAACGGTCGTTGGTCCAGCGTGCCATCAGGTCGCCGATGTTGATGACGAAGGCGCCGGGGACCGGCGGCACCTCCGCCCATTCGCCGCTCGGCGTGACGATCTGAAGTCCGCGCGACCCTGACTGCGGCAGCAGGATGGTCAGGCTGCCATAGTCTGTATGGGCGCCGGCGCGAATCTGGCCGGGCTTCGGCGCGACATGCTGCTCGGGATAGTTCAGTGCCCTGAGCGCGCTGATCGGCGCATCGAGGAAAGCGTCGAAATAGGTCTCCGGCAAGCCAAGCGCTGTGGCAAAGACCCGCATGATGCGCAGCGCCAGATCTTCGAGAGCCGCGTAGTAGGCCTTCCAGGCGTCAACGAAGCCCGGGGGCTCGGCCGGCCAGATCGTCTCGGCGTAGCAGAAGGCCAGCGCCTCCGGGTCCTTAATGCCCGGCGGCACGAGGAGAGGTCCGCCATTGAAGCTCTCTTTCAGGTCCGGCGGCGTGTCGATGTTGCGAGATTTTGCCAACGCCTCGAGCTCGGGGCCGAGATATCCATAGGGATAGCCCTTGTAGGGCGCCTTCGAGCGCTGCTTTTCCTCGGGCGACAGGTCGAAGAAGGCCTTCGCCTTCGACCAGGCGGCATCGATCACAGCCTGCGAAACGCCGTGGTTCTTGACCGCCAGGAAGCCGGTGCCGCGACAGATGTGGTCGACCTCGCGGCCAAGCTCCTTCTTCCGCGCGGCGCTCGCGGCCTCGAATTGTCCGAGATCGAATACGGGAAATGACGGGTTCTGCATCGCGTTCATCCAACCGCTCAATGCTGGGACGATGCAGTCTGTCTCGATTGTGATCTAGGACCAACCGGCATGGCGGTCCTAGTCCATATGGGCAGCGGGCGCCCCAGCCGCCGGCGCGGCCTTGGGCTTGCGCAGCAGGATCACGAACGGGATCGCGACCAGCGTCATCACCATCAGGATTTTGAAGTCGTTGATGTAGGAGATCATCATCGCCTGGGCATTCACCGCACGGTCGACCTGCGAAAGTGCCGCGGGATCGCCGCCGGCGGCCGCCGGAGACGCGGCCCACAGGTTGGGATTGTATGGGTTGATGAAGGCCGAAAGCTCGGTGTGGTTGATCTGCGTGTTGCGAACCATCAACGCCGCAACCACCGACACGCCGATCGACGAGCCCAGATTTCGCACCAGGCTGAACAGCGAGGTAGCGTCGGTGCGGTAGCGCGCATCGAGCGTGGCGAAGGCGACCGTCGACAGCGGCACGAACACCATGCCCATGCCGAGGCCCTGGATGACGCCCGAGGAGATGATCAGCCAGTTATCCATCTGCGGCGTGAAGCTTGCCATGGTGTAGAGCGACTGCGCGGTAAGCAGGAAGCCGAAGGCGACGAGGATCCTGGCATCGATCCTGTGCATGATGCGGCCGACGACCAGCATCGAGATCATCGTGCCGACGCCGCGCGGGCCCAGCACGACGCCGATGGTGACGGTCGGATAGCCGAAGATGTTGGCCAGCATCGGCGGCAACAGCGACATCGAGGCCAGGATCAACACGCCCATGACGAAGATGAAGCCCAGCCCGGTCACGAAATTGCGGTCGAGGAAGATCTTTGGATCGATGAAGGGATGCTCGGCCGTCACCGTGTGGATGATGAACACCCAGAAGCCGGTGAGCGACAGAGCGAGCTCGATCCAGATCTCGACTGAGTTGAACCAGTCGACCTCGCCGCCGCGATCGAGCAGAAGCTGCAGCGCGCCGACGCCGAGCGAGAGCATGGCGAAGCCGAAGAAGTCGAAGCTGCGCACCCGCTTGGCGATGACCGGCAGATAGGCGGCCATGCCAAGGAAGGCTAGGATGCCGACCGGCAGGTTGATGAAGAACACCCAGCGCCAGTTGAAGTTCTCGGTCAGCCAGCCGCCCAGCGTCGGCCCCAGGATCGGCCCAAGCATGATACCGGCGCCCCAGATCGCCATCGCCTGGCCATGGCGCTCCTTCGGATTGATGTCGAGCAGGAAGGTCTGCGACAACGGCACGATGGCAGCGCCGAAGACGCCCTGCAGCAGGCGGAAGAGCACGATCGTCTCGAGGCTCCAGGCGAGGCCGCAGAGCATGGAGAAAATGGTGAAACCGACGACGGATGCGAGAAAGAGCTCCTTGCGGCCAAGCCGGTCGGCGAGCCAGCCGGTGACCGGCGTCATGATCGCCGCCGCCACGATATAGGAGGTCAGCACCCAGTTGATGTTATCGGGCGAGGCGCCAAGGTCGCCGGTCATGGTCGGCAGCGCGACATTGGCGATGGTGGTATCGAGCGCCTGCATGATCGTAGCCAGCATCAGCGCGACCGTGATCAGCCCGCGATGCGGCACTTCCTTGAAAGGTTCGGGCGTGCTCATGATGCTGAACTTCCAGCGGATAGCAAAAAAGTGTACGCTAGCGTACAATGTCGAAAAGTGTGAAGCAGTCTTCGGACGACATCATGCTCTGTCTCTTTGATTTAGAGACGGATTCAGATTTCAGGTCGGACCGACCTGAAATCATCCGGCTCAAGGCTTCCGGGCGGCAAACCTTCCGTTGAGAGACCCTCATCGCGGTGGGACGCGACTATCGATGTGGGGGTTACATCGATCGAAAGTCTCTGTTGGAGCGGATACCTGCCGCCCGGAAACCTGAGGACCGAAGGGGCTGTGCAGGGGCCTCAACTTTCGAGCAGGCCGCCATGCGGCTTGCCTTGTTGATCCTTGCCCCTCGTCCCATCGGACCAATCCCTTGCTTTGCCCGACCGATCCCGGCGGGCTTGGCTGTCGTTACTGCGCCTGCTCCCCTGCCGTGGCGTGGCCAAAGATCGACGGCAGGCCGCGCGCCACGCCGGTGTCGACGGTGACGGTGGCGCTCATGCCGGTGCGCAGCGCCATCTTGGCGTCGGGATCGGTCAGCTCCAGGCGCACCGGAATGCGCTGCGTGACCTTGACCCAGTTGCCGGTGGCGTTCTGCGCCGGAAGCAGCGAAAACTCAGCCCCGGTGCCGGCGCCGATCGCCCTGACGGTCGCCTCGAAGGTGCGGCCCGGATAGGTGTCGACGACGATCTCGGCCTTCTGGCCCGGCTTCATGTTGGTGAGCTGGGTCTCCTTGAAATTGGCGTCGATCCAGGTGTCCCCGGTCTCGACCAGCGCGAACAGCGGCGTGCCGACGGCGACATACTGGCCGAGCTTGAAGGAAGCGGCCTGGTAGACGATGCCGTCGGCCGGCGCCTTCACAGTGGTCTGCGCCAGATCGTAGGCGGCCTTGTCGCGCGCGGCTAAAGCCGCCATCACGGTCGGATGCTTGTCGGTCTCGATGTCCGGATTGCCGCCGAGCGCTGCCTTGGCGCTGACGATGCCCTGCTGAGCGACCGCGAGCTGCTGCTTGGCCTTGTCGAGGTCGTTGCGGGCCTCATCGAGGGACGACTTGGCGTTGATGCCTTTCTGCGCGAGGTCGGCGGCGCGGCCATATTGCGACTGCGCATAGTCGACCTCGCTGGCGGCCGACTTTTCCTGTGCCATCGCCTGGCTGTAGGCGGCGCGCAGTTGCTCGACATTGAGGCGCGCGCCGGCGACCGCCGCATCGGCCTGGGCGAGCGCGATCCTGTAAGGCTCGGGATCGATGACGAAGAGAAGGTCGCCCTGCTTGACCAGCTGGTTGTCGGCGATGCCGACCTGGACGATGCGGCCGGCCGTGTCGGAAGCGACCGAAATCCTTGCCTGCTGCAGGTTGGCGTTCTCGGTTTCCTGGTAGCGGCCGCCCGTGACCCAGACATACGAGCCGCCGGCAAGCAGAGCCAGTGGCAGGGCGACCATCAACAGGAAACGGCCGAGGCGGCGCTTCTTCTTCGGCGCTGCCGGAGCCGGCTGCGGCTCGGGAGCAACCGCGACCGGAGCAGCCGCGGGCTTTACCGGGGCTTCGGCGATCGGCTCCGCTGACGCCTTGGCGATCGGCTCCGCCGACGCCTTGGCGGCTGGCTGCGCCGGCGCTTCGATCTCCAGTTTGGTGACGTTGTCGTCTTCTATCTTGGCTGCCGCGTTCATGCTGCTGCGCCTTCCGTACTCTTCATCTTTTCCAGGGACGATGTCTCGGCGTCCGTCAGATTCCGCACGATGGTGTCCAGCACGCGGATCAGGACGCGGCGCTCTTCCGCAGACACGCCGGCCAGCGATTCCTCATAGACCTCGCCGGCCAGGCTTTTGACGTCGGCATAGGCCGCGTTTGCCTTCTCGGTCGGGAAGATCATGCGCACGCGCCGGTCGGTCGCGTCCTGGCGGCGCTCGATCCAGCCGCCCTCCTCCATGCGGTCGACCAGGCGCGAAACGCTGATCGGCTCGATTTCGAGGAGCTCGGCAAGCCGCGCCTGCGCGACGCCGGCTTCCTTGGCGACGCGGACGAGCAGCCGCCATTGCGCCGAGGAAAGACCTAATCCGCTGGCGCGCGCCTCGAAGCGCTTGCGCATCAGGCGCTGCACGTCATGGATCAAAAATCCAAATCTGTCGATGCCATCTGAAACCATGAGCGATACATATAATAAGCGTGCTTACTATTCAAGTGGATGTTTGCGCCAGAAGCCGGCCAAATCGACATGGCAGGCATGCGATGCGTTCATGGTTAGCGGCCCGTGAAGATGCAGCCGTGTCGAACGAGATTTGTACCCGGCGAGCAATTTCGATCAAACTGGCTATCGGCGCGGGGGCTAGTGTCGCCCGCCAAATGCGAGGAACCATGAACCCGACCGAAAAAGCGCTGTGGTTTGTCGAAAGCCACCTGCCGGACGACATCAGCCTCGACGATGTCGCGGCAAGCAGCGGCGTATCGCGTTTCCATGTGACACGCGCCTTCGGCGCGGCCACGGGGCGGTCGGTGATGGGCTATATGCGGGCGCGCCGCTTGAGCGAAGCGGCGCGCAAGCTGGCGGGCGGCGCGCGCGACATCCTCTCGGTCGCGCTCGATGCCGGCTATGGCTCGCATGAGGCGTTCACGCGGGCTTTTCGCGATGCGTTCGGCACCACGCCGGAGCTGGTGCGCGCGCAAGGCTCGACCCAGACCCTCGACCTCGTGGAGCCGATCCTGATGGACAGTTCACTTCTCACCACGCTCGAGCCGCCGCGCTTCGAGACCAGCCGACCCCTCCTCATCGCCGGGCTTGGCGAGCGCTACAGCTGCGAAACCAGCGCCGGCATCCCGATGCAGTGGCAGCGCTTCGCCCCCTATATCGGCAACATTCCCGGCGAGGTGCCGAGCGTCTTCTACGGCGCCTGCCTCAACGGCGACGACGCCGGCAATTTCGACTATGTCGTCGGCGTCGAGGTGACGGATTTCTCCGACCTGCCCAGGGACTTTTGCCGCGTGCGGGTGCCGGCGCAGAAATATGCGGTGTTCGCGCACCGCGAGCATATCTCGACCATTCGCCGCACCATCAACACGATCTGGAACAGATGGCTGCCGGCCTCCGGCCACGAGATCGCCGACGCGCCGGAATTCGAGCGCTATGGGCCAGAATTCGACGCGCACACCGGCAATGGCGGGCTGGAGATCTGGCTGCCGATCAGGGGATGAAACGTGCGCGCTACAGTTCCAAATTCCACGTCTGACCAACCAGATCCTTGCCGAAGGAATGATGGCGTTCCTCATCGACCAGCTTGAAGCCCGCGGACTGGTAGATGCGGCGGGCCGAGCCCAGTATGTCGTTGGTCCACAGCGTCAGTGTCCTGTAGCCCTTGGCACGCGCGAAGGCGATGCACTCGTCGACCAGCCGCCGGCCGATACCGAGGCCGCGCGCCGACGGCTCGACATAGAGCAGCCTGAGCTTCGCCACCCTGGGCGACTTGCGCATGACGAAGACCGAGCCGACCACCTCGCCCTCGCGTTCGGCGATCCAGCTGCGCTCCCATTGCGGGACGAAATTCTTGACGAACTCGCCGAGGATTTCGGCAACCAGCGCCTCGTAAGTCTCGTCCCAACCATATTCCTGGGCGTAGAGCATGCCCTGGCGACGCGTGACCCAGCCGATGTCGCCGACCTGCAACGGCCGCAGGATGTAGGGCACCTTGGGTTTGGATCTGTCGCCGAGCAGGTCCTGCACGGTGCGCATCGCCTTGACCAGCCGCTCCTGGTCGACGGGCGTCAGACGATCGAGCAGCGCGCGCACCTGATCGTGCGAATCCTGGTTGAGCGGCGCGAAGGCTTCCCTGCCCGCCGGCGTCAGCGCGATCGAGGCGCGGCGCGCGTCCGCCTCGGTGGCTTCGCGCTCGACCAGGCCGCGCTCCTCGAATTTCTTCAAAAGTCGGCTGACATAACCTGGATCGAGGCCGAGGTCGCGCACCAGGTCGCTGGCGGCGATCCCGTCGCGATGGGCAAGCTCATAAAGCACCCGCGCCTCGGTCAGCGAGAACGGGCTTTTCAGGAGCCCCTCGTCGAGCAGGCCGATCTGGCGGGTGTAGAAGCGATTGAAGGCACGCACCGCCTCGATGCGTTCCTTGCCGGGGTGGTCGTGGATGGTCATGGGAATTCCTCCTGTCTGGAGCAGGATGAATCAATTAGTTGACTGAGTCAATAATAGCAAAGACGGGTGTTACGCGTCAGTGCACATCGCCAACCGGTTATGTCGTGATCCTTCCCACCCCCCTCTGTCCTGCCGGACATCTCCCCCGCAAGGGGGGAGATTGGCAGCTTTGCCGCCGTAGCTCCCCATGCAACGCCGATAATTGACGAAAGCGGCGCGACATCTGATCTCCCCCCTTGCGGGGGAGATGGCCGGCAGGCCAGAGGGGGGTGCTGTCCCGCCAACGTCTCAGCTCTTCACGTGCCGCTCACCCTATCGGCAGCACCGGCCAGTACTCCACGATCCGTCCACCGGCAAACACCGCGATCGAGCCGAAATGCTGCAGCACAGCCTCGCTCTGCGTCGGCCGCAGGAAGGCGTAGTCGCCAGGCTTCACGGCCGCATCGACGGGCAACCCCATGAACTGCTGGTTGGAGGAGAGGCCGATCAATCCATTCGGCTTCATACCTTCCGGGAAAACCGGCTCGGCCATCCACTTGCCGCCGTAGAGATAGCAGCCCTTGCGCGGGAAGAGGCCGATCGCCCGCAGAGCCTTCGATAGCCCAGCCGGACCCGGCAGCACCGGATCGACCGTCTTGAGGATCGGCGTCGCGATGAGGGCCGCCGCCTGGAAACCGTCGAGGCCGGGCGTATCGAAGTCGCTGGGCAGCACGAAGGCCGAGCCGATCGACACTTCGTTGGCTGCCCCGCTGCTATGCAGCAGCGCCGTCTTCGAGCCGCCGATGTTGAGGATGCGGCGTTGGCCCGGGTCGAGGACGGCGACGAACTCGGCGGCTTTGGCGGAGGCCTGCTTCAGTGCCTTGGCCGCGCCGCCGAACAAGCCCGGTATCTCCGGCGCATGCGCCTCATAGGCCATGATGCCTTGGCAATGCAGGCGCTTGGGTATCGTCAGCGCCTTGATCTCGGCGGGATCACGAAAGCCGCCGCGATGCAGGCCGACATCGACCTCGAAGGCAAAGCGCAACTCGGTGCCGAGCGCGGCAGCGAGCGCGCCATATTCGGCCAGCCGCTCCGGCGTGTCGATCAACCAGCAGACGCGCGACCACCAGCTGGCGCCGCCCCTGGTCAGCGCAGCCTTGGCGGCACCGGCCGGCATCGGCTTGCCGTAGAGAAGATCACCCTCGGGGAAGGCGTCGAGCACGGCTTGCGTCACCGGCGGGTGGAAGGTCATGAAGCGGTCGGTGCCAAGCGCTCTGGCAATGTGCGAAAGCAGCGGCACGCAAGGCAGCGACTTATCGACCAGCCGCACGGCAAGGCCTGGCGCCAGCCTGTCCTTGACCAGCGCGATGTTGCCATCCAGCCGGTCGCGGTCGAGCACAAGGCAGGGCCGGAAGACGTCGGCGGCCCTCAGCGCGTCGGACAGAGTGGCGAAATAGGCGCTCATTATTGGATACCAGAGGGACTGGGCTCGATGCCGAACAGGCCGGCCATGTATGGCGACACGAAACGGCTTTCGGGATCGATGTCGCGGCGCACCGCCATGGCCTCATCCCAGCGCGGATAGAGCTTTTTGAAGTCCGCCGCCTTCAGGCTGTGCATCTTGCCCCAATGCGGCCTGCCGCCGTACTTGCGCAAGATCGGCTCTGCGGCGCGCATGAAAGGCAGCGGATCATTCGCCGCATCGTGGTGGATGGCGATCGAGCAGGTCAGCCTTTTGTGGAAGGGCGAAAGCCAGAATTCATCGGGCGCCACCGAACGCACCTCCATCGGGAAATAGACTTCCGGAAAGTGCTTTTCCGTCAGCGTTATGATCTCGGCCAGCGCCTTCGGACCTTCCTCGTAAGGCAGGTGGTACTCCATCTCGTTGAATTTGGTGCGACGATCGCTGGCGTAGACGTTGAGCCAGTCCTGCACATAGTCCTCGGACGGCACCTTCTTCACCGCACCCCGGATCAGTGCACGGCGCAGCGACGGCAGCCGGCGGAGAACGGTGCGCAACTTGCGCAGTGTCGCCAGTCCTTCCTCGTCGTCCTCGGTCGGCCGCGGCGTGGGTGCCACATGGCTGAGGTCGCTGGCGATGAACTGGGCGTAGCCGGAAAACGGGATGTAGTAGAACTCGGCCGAGCGATGCGCAGCCATCATCGTCTCGAAATCGCGCAGCATGTCGGCGATCGGCAGCACCCATTTGCGGCGCCGCAGCCGATAGGTGGGGATGTTGTTCATCGTCACTTCGGTCAGCACGCCGAAGGCGCCGAGCGCGACTCCGGTGGCATGGATCATGTCCAGGCTGTTCGCCCGGCTGAACTCGCGCAGTTTTCCTTTCCCATCGACGATCTGCAGCGCTTCGATCTGCGTGTGATAGGCGCCGAGCGTCGGGCCGGAGCCGTGCGTTGCCGTGCCCAGCGCGCCGCCGATCGCCTGGCGGTCGATGTCGCCCATGTTCGGCAGGCCTTGGCCGATGTCCTGCAGGATATGCATCAGGGCGCCCAGCCGCGTGCCTGCCCTCACCCGCGCCCGGCTGTTCGCGGCATCGTGCGAGACCAGCCCCTCGATCTTTTCCAGCGAGACGATGGTGCCGTCGGACTGCACCAGCGGCGTGAAGGAATGGCCGGCGCCGGCGACCCGCAGCGGACCGGGCGCCGAGCGCACCAGTTCGGCCAGTTCGCTGGCGTCGGCCGGTGTCGCGATCATTTTCGGGGAAGCCGTGACGAGGCCCGACCAGTTGCTCCAGGCGTTTGCCATCTTGACCCCCGCTCAGGCCCGGCCACGCCGCCGCGCGACTTGCACGAAGACGCCGAGCAGCGCCACGCTCGCCAAGGCGGTCGCGGCGGCGAATTCCGGCACCGGGCGGAAATTCGCGCCGTCGATCAGCAGCGAAGCGGCGATCGGACCGATGGCGAGGCCAAAAAGCTGGGCCGCCGGCACCAGCAACACAGCGTTGCGCGTCTCGTCCGCGGTGATCGCCAGCCGGATCTGGTAAGGCACGATGAAGAGCAGGATGAAGCCCATCACCAGCGCCACCGCCCAGAACACCGAAAGGCCGGGGCCGGATGCGAGCAGCATCGAGCTGATCGCCGCGACGATCCCGATGACGGTGATGGCAAAACGATAGTCGATGCGCGCTTCGAACACCGTCGCGGTCATGGCGCCGATCACTTGCGCGGCAAGGCTTGCCGAAACCATCAGCCCGACGGTGCGGCCGTCGATGCCGAACTGCGCGCCAATGGGTTCGAGAAAAGCCCAGACGGCGCCGAAGAACATGAAATAGCAGAAGATCGACAGCAGCGCGGTAATCGCAGGCACGGTCGCCACATTGGCGAACTGCTCTTCCTTGGGCAGGTCGGCATAGTCGTCCGGCACGGTCCAGGCGACGACCAGCGAAAGCAGGCAGACGATGCCGAGCGCGACGAAGCCACCGGCCGAGCCGGCGGCAGGCACGGCATAGAGCGCCAGTATCAGCGCCAGCGCGCATTGCGCCAAAGTCTGCAGCGTGACGAAATAGCCGCCGATGCGCTCGGCCCGGCGCGAGCGGGCGATCAATTCGGTGGCGACGGCGACAAGCCCGCCCTCCGCAAGGCCGGCCAGCGTGCGCGCGCCGGTCAGCGCATTGGGGGTACCGGCATAAGCGGTCCAAAAATTGGCGAGCGCGAGCACGACGAGCAGCGCCGCGCTCTTCCAACGCATGTTCCTGGCAGGCAGCAGCATCGCCACGATCGCCGAGCCAATGGCGATCGCGATCATCTCGGCGGTGGCGACCAAAGCGAGCTCGTCGCCGGTGACATGGCCCTCCGTATAGAGCGCACCGAGCAGCACCGGCTGCAATCCGAGGATGAGCAGGCCGACCGAGCCTATCCACAGCGCCGAGGCCAGCTGCAGGCCGGTCGGGTTGCCGACAAGCCAGTCGCCATTTTCCACTTGCGCGGCGTCGGTGACCATCACGAGGCGCTCTCCCTTGCAGCTCGATTGAAAAACTGACAAGTTGTCAGTATTTCACGAAACTGATACTTGATCATGTTTCTTGTCAACCGCGAATTCGTACGCTCACAGGATTTGGCGCATGACGCAGATAAAGCGAACGGCGACGGAACCGCGGCGCAGGCCAAAGCAGGAGCGCAGCCGCGAGCGCATCGACGCGATCCTCGCCACGACCATGCGGCTGATCGGCGAAAAGGGCATCGACGCGGTGACGATGAAGGAAGTCGGTGCGCTGGCCGGCGGACCGATCGCCACCGTCTATCACTACTTCCCCAGCAAGTCGGCGATCCTGGCGATGCTCTACGAGCGGTTTTCCGAGGAAAGCCAGGCGCGCTTCGGCGCGATCATCGCCCAAATACGCGGACTGGACGACGTGACCGCGGCGGCCGACCGGCTGCTCGACGACTACTATGCCCGCGTCGCAGCGGATCCGGCCATCCAGGACCTGCAGAACGCCATCCAGGCCGACAAGGCGCTGCAGCATCTCGACATCGCCGAGACGAGGCAGCAGGCCAAAATGTTCTGCGACCAGGTCGCGCCGATGCTTCAGGCGGAGCAGCGCGAGGCGTTCGGGCGCGTGGTGTTCCTGATCTTCCAGCTTGCCGGCGGCGTCGTGCGGCTCGCGCTGACACAGGACAGGCAAGAAGGACGGCGAACGATCGAGGACTATCGGTCGATCATCCACACGCAGTTGAGGTTGTTTCTCTGATCACGATCAGGGATCGAGCTTCGGCCCCAGAATCTCCACCAGCCAATCCACGAACACCCTCACCCGTGGCGACAGTTGTCGGCTGGGTGGATAGAGCACCGAGATCGGCGTCGGCGTCGGCGGATTGCCGGGCAACACTTCGACCAGCCGGCCCGCTTCAATGTCGGCGGCGAAGCGGCGTCGCGGCGCCTGGTAGAGGCCGAAGCCTTGACGCACCAGCGTGGCGGCGGTGTCGGAATTGGAAACCGTGACCCTCGACGGCAGGACGATTTCGCGGATCTTGCCGTCGATGGTGAACTCCAGCGGCATCACCTGTCCGGTGCGAGACGAGACGAAGCCGATCATCATGTGCCCGGCAAGCTCGTCCAGCGAGCCCGGCCGGCCATGGCGCTCAACATAGGCGGCGCTGGCGAGCGTCGCCTCGCGCGCCATGCCGATGCGGCGCGCGATCATATCGCTGTCGGGCAGCGTGCCGGCGCGGACCACGCAGTCGACGCCCTCGCGTACCAGGTCGACCAAGCGGTCTCCCTCGCCGATATGCACGCTGAGGCCGGGATAGCGCTCAAGCAAAGCCGGCAGTTCCGGGATCACCAAGGTGCGGGCCAAATGGCCGTTGATGTCGATGCTGAGCCGGCCGTGCACTTCATGCGCGCCAAAGGTGCCCTCGGCCTCCTCGATGTCGGCGAGAATACCGATGCAGCGCTGGTAATAGGCTTCGCCGTCGAGCGTCGTCGTGACGTGCCTTGTGGTGCGGCGCAGCAGTTGCACGCCAAGCCGCTCTTCAAGCTGTTTGATCGCGGCGGTGGCGCTGGAGCGCGGCAGGCCGAGATCGGCTGCAGCCGCGGTGAAGCTGCGCCGTTCCACGACGCGGGTGAAGAGCCGCATGCTGTCAAACCGGTCCATGCCGATTGTTCGCACATACTGAATAGTGTTGGCAATCCGTGCCCGATTATATCAGCCGATCAGTCGAGTATATGCATCTCCATCCAAACAGAAGGAGATTTCGCCATGACCACCCGCCCCATCGCCCTCATCACCGGCGGAAGCCGCGGCCTCGGCCGCAACACCGCGCTCCACCTCGCCCGCAAGGGCGCCAACGTCATCGTCACCTATCGCTCGCGCGCCGACGAGGCGAAGACGGCGATTGCCGAGATCGAGGCCGCCGGCGGCCGCGCCGCCGCGCTCGAGCTCGATACCGGCGCCATCGCGACCTTCCCCGCCTTCGTTGCGGCGTTGAAGAACACGCTACAGGAAACCTGGAAGCGCGACCGCTTCGACTATCTGGTCAACAATGCCGGCACCGGCCTGCGCAAGATGATCGGAGAGACGACGGAAGAGGAATTCGACACGCTGATGAACACCCACCTCAAGGGCGTGTTCTTCCTCACCCAGGCGCTGCTGCCGCTGATCAACGATGGCGGCCGCATCATCAACATCTCAAGCGGGCTCGCCCGTTTCGCCGCGCCCGGATCGTCGGCCTATGCGATGATGAAGGGCGGCATCGAAGTGTTCACGCGTTACCTCGCCAAAGAGCTCGGCGCGCGCGGCATCACCGCCAACACCGTGGCGCCCGGCGCCATCGCGACCGACTTCAACGGCGGCCATGTGCGCGACGATGCCGAGATCAACCGCATGGTGGCCGGCGTCACCGCGCTCGGCCGCGCCGGCGTGGCCGACGATATCGGCCCGATGATCGCCTCGCTGCTGTCGGACGACAATCGCTGGGTCAACGCGCAGCGCATCGAGGTCTCGGGCGGGATGAATATCTGAGCGCCGATCAGGTAACCTGACGGATCAGTCCTTCGAAGCCGTCGGCAAGATTGGCATTGCCGGCGGTGATGAAGCTCGAAAGGTTCCTGGCCCTTCCAGGGGTCTTGTTGGCGTCGAGCAACACCGCCCTGCCCTCATGCACCACAAAATCGAACTTGCCGTATTCGAAGCCGAGCTTGCGCCTCAGCGCGCGAAGCTCGTCCGGTACCGGAACGGCCTCGCGGCGGATCGTGTCGTCGCCCTTGACGAGGCTCTGCGGCGAGACATGGCGGGTGCAGCGCTCGCGCGCGCCGCAGAACAGCCAGAAGCGGGCACCGAAGCCGTCTGGTTCCGGCTCGGGAATGAATTTCTCGACGACCAGATCCTGTCGCTCGAAGACCTCGACCGGAACGTCGGCGAGCGAGGCATGGATTTCATATTTGTCGAAAGGTTCGACACCTGGAAACGGCTCCGGCTTGCCGGCGCGGCGCGCGCGCTGGTTCAGTTGCTGTTCCGGCGTTCCCCAGTGGTTGAGGCTGCTCTTAACGATGACTTGCCCCTGCCATTCATCGCCCCGGCCAATTGCGGCGCCGCTGATGCGGCGTTTCGAAATGTCGGCGGCGCCGAGGTTAAGGCAAAACGGAAAGCGGCGCGCATAGTCGACATAGTCGGGCGGTGTCACAGTCGCGTCGAGATGCAGCACGGCGATATCGGCGGCGGGCTTCGCTGAAGTGCCGCGCAGGATCCGGACCGAATGGCCGCGGCGCTTCAGCTCTTCCAGCAGGTCGAAGAGCATATACGGGCTATCACGGCGCAGCAGCAGCCCGCGCCGGCTCTGGAAGCGGTCATGTTCATGCGTGATGACGGCGATGCGTGCCATGCGCCCCACTTGGCTTGTTAAGCGTGCTCGACTATTCGATCGAATACAACGCGCTAACAGGCCCAGGTTTTGAATGACAGAGCACTGGAATGCAATTCGCAAACACTGGCAGTTGCTCGGCTCGCCGCTGCGGCCGCCGGCGGAGGTGGTCGAGACCTATGAACGTGAGCTCGAGCTTTCGCAATCGCATGTCGTTCTGCTCGGCGTGACGCCGGAGCTCGCCGGACTTGGCGCCACTATGACGGCGGTCGATGAGTCCCCCGACATGATTGCCGGCATCTGGCCGGGCGACACCGATACGCGCAAGGCGGTTATTGGCGACTGGTTCAATCTGCCGTTTCCCGGCGCGAGCGTCGATGCGCTGATCGGCGACGGATGCCTCTCGGTCATCGGCGGCGCCGATGCAAGACGAGCGCTTTTTTCGACGATCGCGCGCGTGCTCAGTGCCGACGGCCGCGCCGGCATCAGGCTTTACGCCTCGCCCGAAACACCGGACGACCCGCAGGATGTCCGCGCCCTGGCATTGAGCGGCGGCGTCTCGACCTTCCACGAGCTCAAATGGCGCGTGGCCATGACCGCAGCCGGCGGCGCGCCGGACTACATCATTCCGGTGACGGGAATCCTCGAACAATTCGAAGCGCTGTTCCCAGACCGCACTGAGCTTTCCGAGCGCACCGGCTGGGAGCTGCCGGTCATCGGCACCATCGATGTCTACCGGAATTCGCCGGCCATCTACAGCTTCGCGCCGGCGGCTTCTATTGTCGAAGAGGCCGAAGCGCATTTCGGCGATGTCGGCATTGCCTCGACCGGCGCCTACGGGCTCGCCGAACGCTGTCCGCTGCTGGTGCTGCGATCACCGAGGCGCTGAGGGTAGTGGGCGAGATTGCTCGTTGACGCCTAGCGGGAGCCCGCGCATTTCTCTCCGGGGTTCAGCACAAGAAAAATTTCGCGCCGCTTGGCCCTTGCACGCGCCTTGACTCTAGCAAGCCGCCAGCCTATTTCAGCGCCACGTTAGCACTCGCCTTTGGTGAGTGCTAACTCGTATCCGGCATCGCCGGATGGAGGAACAGTTCTCACCGTTCTCATTCGAGGAAGAAAACATGGCAAAGTCCAAGTTCCGCCCGCTTCATGACCGTGTGGTCGTTCGCCGGGTCGAATCCGAATCCAAGACAGCCGGCGGGATCATCATCCCGGATACGGCGAAGGAAAAGCCACAGGAAGGCGAGATCATCGCCGTCGGCTCCGGCGCCCGCGATGAAGCCGGCAAGCTCGTGCCGCTGGACGTCAAGGCCGGCGACCGCATCCTGTTCGGCAAATGGTCGGGCACCGAAGTCAAGCTCAATGGGGAAGACCTTCTGATCATGAAGGAATCCGACATCATGGGCATCATCGGCTGATCATCGGCCTTACCGTCAATCTTGAATCTTCGGGCTCGTTCCGAGCCCCTGCCAGGAGCTAAACATGGCTGCCAAAGACGTAAAGTTTTCCCGCGACGCCCGTGAGCGCATGCTGCGCGGCGTCAACATCCTCGCCGACGCGGTGAAGGTGACGCTCGGCCCCAAGGGCCGCAACGTCGTCATCGACAAGTCGTTCGGCGCCCCGCGCATCACCAAGGACGGCGTCACCGTCGCCAAGGAAATCGAGCTTGAGGACAAGTTCGAGAACATGGGCGCGCAGATGGTCCGCGA
>NZ_ATYO01000049.1 GCF_000427725.1 Mesorhizobium sp. WSM3224
TGCTGCTCAAGACCAAGCAGATCAGGAAGATGATCTCCTCTTATGTCGGCGAGAATGCCGAGTTCATGCGCCAGTATCTGAGCGGGGAACTGGAACTTGAGTTCAATCCGCAAGGGACGCTGGCTGAACGCATGCGGGCCGGCGGCGCTGGCATCGCCGGCTTCTACACCAAGACCGGCGTGGGGACCGTCGTGGCAGAGGGCAAGGAGCACAAGGTCTTCGACGGGGAAACCTATATGCTTGAGACCGGCATCGTCGCCGACCTGTCAATTGTGAAAGCCTGGAAGGCAGATGCCTCGGGCAACCTGGTGTTCCGCAAGACAGCGCGCAACTTCAACCCGCCGGCTGCCACGTGCGGCAGGACCTGTGTCGCCGAAGTCGAGGAGATCGTTCCCGTCGGCAGTCTGGAGCCTGACCAGATCCACCTGCCGGGGATCTATGTGCATCGCCTAATTGAGGGCAAGCACGAGAAGCGCATTGAACAGCGCACGACGCGTGCTGCGGCTTGAAGGGGAGGTGACAGATGGCCTGGGACAGGGACCAGATGGCGGCGCGGGCCGCGCGCGAGCTTGAGGACGGCACCTATGTCAATCTTGGCATCGGCATTCCGACGCTCGTCGCCAATCATATTCCAGACGGCATTCACGTGACGCTGCAGTCGGAGAATGGCTTGCTTGGCATCGGTCCATTCCCGACCGAGCACGAGATCGACGCCGACCTCATCAATGCCGGCAAGCAGACGGTGACGGCGCTGCCGCATTCGGCCTTCTTTGACTCTGCCCAGAGCTTTGCGATGATCCGCGGCGGCAAGATCGCAATGGCGATCTTAGGCGCCATGGAAGTGGCCGAGAACGGCGACCTCGCCAACTGGATGATCCCCGGCAAGCTGGTCAAAGGCATGGGCGGCGCGATGGACCTTGTCGCCGGCGTGAAACGCGTCATCGTTGTCATGGACCACACCAACAAGGCCGGGGAATCGAAGGTGCTCAAAGCCTGCACGCTGCCGCTTACGGGTAAAGGGGTGGTCGACCGCATCATCACAAACTTGGGCGTTCTCGATGTGGTCGAGGGCGGGCTGAAGCTCGTCGACTGCGCCGATGGCGTCACTGAGGACGAACTCCGCGGCGCAACCGAAGCAACGATCGTCAACTGAGGCGGGTGTGCTGGCTGCAGCCGCCGGTCCCAAAATAGAGGGTGCGATTATGACCAAAACCTCCATCGTTGTCGCCAGCGCCGCGCGCACGGCCGTAGGCTCCTTCAACGGCGCCTTCGCCGCGACGCCCGCGCATGAACTCGGTGCTGTCGTCATCAAGGAACTATTGGCGCGTGCCGGTGTCGAGGCGGCCGAGGTCGACGAGGTCATCCTCGGCCAGGTGCTAACCGCGGCGCAAGGCCAGAACCCGGCTCGCCAGGCCTCGATCCTGGCCGGCCTGCCCAAGGAGACCACCGCCTGGGGCCTCAACCAGGTTTGCGGCTCCGGCCTGCGCGCCATCGCGCTCGGCATGCAGCAGATCGCCACCGGCGACGCCAAGGTGATCATCGCCGGCGGCCAGGAATCGATGTCGCTGTCGCCGCACGCCGAACATCTGCGCGCCGGCGTCAAGATGGGCGACTACAAGATGATCGACACCATGATCAAGGACGGGCTGTGGGATGCCTTCAACGGCTATCACATGGGCAACACCGCCGAGAACGTCGCCCGCCAGTTCCAGATCACCCGCGACGACCAGGACCAGTTCGCGCTGGCCTCGCAGAACAAGGCCGAGGCAGCGCAGAAGGCCGGCAAGTTCAAGGACGAGATCGTCGCCTTCACCATCAAGGGCAAGAAGGGCGACACGGTTGTCGATCAGGACGAATACATCCGCCACGGCGCGACGCTGGATGCCATGACCAAGCTGAAGCCGGCCTTCGACAAGGAAGGCACGGTGACCGCCGCCAACGCCTCCGGCATCAATGACGGCGCCGCCGGCGCGCTGCTGATGAGCGAAGCGGAAGCCGCACGGCGTGGCATCACTCCGCTGGCGCGCATCGCCTCCTGGGCAACCGCCGGCGTCGATCCGGCGATCATGGGCACCGGACCCATTCCCGCCTCGCGCAAGGCTTTGGAGAGGGCCGGCTGGTCGGCAGGGGATCTCGACCTTGTCGAGGCCAACGAGGCGTTCGCCGCGCAGGCCTGCGCCGTCAACAAGGACATGGGCTGGGATCCCTTGATCGTCAACGTCAATGGCGGCGCCATCGCCATCGGCCATCCGATCGGCGCCTCCGGCGCCCGCATCTTCAACACGCTGGTCTTCGAGATGCGCCGCCGCGGCGCCAAGAAGGGCCTCGCCACCCTGTGCATCGGCGGCGGCATGGGCGTGGCGCTGTGCGTGGAAGCGCTGAACTGAGTCATTTCGCTTTGCGCGTAGCTTAGTCTAAACGGATCCGAACCCTCCAGCGTCGAAAGAGGGAAGCCGATTTCCAAATTGCAGCGTTCGTGTCGACGGGCGGTGCAGACATGCCGCCATGTCCGGTCGTCCCAAGACCGCGACCTATCGCGGCGCGCCCTGCTGGTATCCTCCCAGCCAGCAGGGCGCTCTGGGCTGTTTGTCGGCTCTTTGCTCCTGTGCTTTGCCGAGCAAGCGGCGGAATTCTGCGCAGTTAAGGGCGGAACGCGGCGTTCCTGCGCCTTCGACGAGAAATCGACGCTCCCCGCCGGTTCAACGCTGCTAGATTCAACTTCCAGAAAACCAGTGTTACGCGGGAACGGCGCAGAATGCGCCCCCGCCTCTTTTAACCGAATAGGAGCTTGGACGTTGACTGACCTCACCTCAGAAATTAAGCGGCACTCCGGCGAGGAACCTATTAGCATGGGCAACAATCAGGTCGAGGAATGGCTTGCAGCATTCGAAGCGGCTCTCAATACAGGGCGCGTCGAGGCGGCAGTGTCGATGTTCTCGGCCGAGGAATGCTACTGGCGGGATCTGGTCGCATTCACTTGGACGATTGCGACAATGGACGGCCGACCCGCCATTGCAAAGATGCTGCATGAACAGCTCGACCAAGTCGGCAGCATCTCGATAGTGCGTGACGGAGAATCGAAGACTGAGGGGGATCGACTCGAGAGCGCGTTTGATTTTGAGACCGCGACCGCACGAGGCAAGGGCTATATCCGGCTCCGCGCAGGCAAGTGCTGGACGCTCCTCACGTCAATGACCGAACTGAAGGGCTTTGAAGAGCCGTCCGGGCCGCGTCGTCCTGCCGGAGCTGAGCATACGGCCAGTAAGGAAAGGCTGACCTGGCTTGAGCAGCGTCAGCGGGAGGAGCGAACACTCGGCACCGAGGTCCAGCCCTATTGCCTCGTTGTAGGTGGGGGGCAGGGAGGGTTGGCACTAGGGGCCAGGCTGAAGATGCTCGGTATTCCCACTTTGATTGTTGATGCGCTGCCAAGGCCGGGCGATGCTTGGCGGCAGCGCTATAAGTCTCTCAATCTGCATGATCCAGTCTGGTCAAACCATCTCCCGTACATTCCGTTCCCGAGCCATTGGCCGATTTACATGTCGAAAGACAAGATTGCCGACTGGCTGGAAATGTATGCGAAAGTTATGGAACTTAACATATGGTGCTCTACAACCGTTCGCAGTGCGCACTTTGACGACAAGAACAAGGAATGGATTGTCAACGTTGAGCGCGAAGGCAGCATAGAGATCTTGAGGCCAAAGCAACTCGTCATCGCCACTGGCCTCTCCGGAAAGCCCAAGACCCCGGTGTTGCCGGGGGCTGAATTGTTCGCAGGCGTGCAATATCATTCTAGCGAGCACCGGGACGGAGCAACGCTGGCTGGTAAACGCGTTGTCGTCCTGGGCTCTAACAACTCCGCGCATGACATATGTGTTGATCTGTGGGCGGCAAATGCCGATGTAACTATGGTCCAGCGCTCGTCGACCAGCGTCCTCAGGATCCCCCAAAACCCTCAGAGCCCTGATCTCAGCACTGAGCGTCGTGACCTGATATCGGCCTCGATGCCATTCAGGGCCAGGGAAAGCATTGACAGAGAAGACTGCGACAAGGACCAGCGGGAGAACGCGACGTTTTATGCGCAGCTGCGATCTGCAGGATTTCTTCTCGATTTCGGCGAGGACAATACCGGCGTGAACGGAAAATATTTTCGACGTGCTTCCGGATACTACCTCGACGTCGGCGCCTCGGACTTGATCATCAATGGACAGATCAAAGTGAGGAGCGGGACCACTATCCAGGAAATCAAGGAGAGGTCGGTGGTCCTCAGCAATGGGTTAGAACTTGATGCAGATGCCATCATCTACGCCACCGGCTTTGAACCAATGGAAAGCTGGATTGGTACGCTGATCTCCAAGGATTGTGAGCGCCGCGTGGGCCATTGCTGGGGGCTCGGATCCGACACAGCATTGGACCCGGGCCCCTGGGAAGGGGAGTTGAAGAACATGTGGAAACCGACTGCGCAGGAGGGTCTGTGGTTTCACGGCGGCAGCCTGTCGCAATCGCGTATCTACTCATTGCACCTCGCCCTTCAGATTAAGGCGCGGCTTGAGAATCTCCCGATATCGGTTCATCGGCCTGCGACGATCCGCCGATCGCCGAGGGCACAATCCACACGGTGACGCCGTTCAAATGCTTTCTTCAAGGCGCCGGCTAGATGCCGGCGCCGACGAGTTCGCCGGCACGTTGATCCTGTGAGTTCGAATTCGTCAACAAAGGCGATGGCAGCAAGGCATATGAGCAGCAGGATGGGGTAATATAGTCCATCGCACGGGCGCAGGATTCCGGATATAAAAGCCGCGATGCAGTGATGGAGCTTAAGGAACTTCGCCATCACGCCGGACCCGAGCAGACCGCCCATATACTCGCCGCCCGCGTTGCCGAATGCCGTGGCTATGGCAACACAATCGCCCGCCCCGCCAACGATGTTTGAGACGGGCCGGCACATACTCCTTCACGCCGCAACGGCGACGAACGATCAATGCCAGTGCTTGGGAGGAAATCGCCGCGCCTCGGCGGCCAATCGGGTTCTATTTCATGCACCGCAGACGGAGCCGATGGCCTGGGCCAGAGCGTCCGTGGAAATGATGAGCAGGCGCGCGACAAAGACGAATCGCCGGTCATATAACGGGATGCGCCTCGAAGAACTCGAAGGCGGCCAGGGCGAGGATCTTTGATCCTTGCGGGGTCGACCAGAACTGGCATGTCGCATCGCTCGATTCAATCCGGCGACCTTCATGACAGTTCCGCCCTGGAGAAGTACCGCTGACGTACGAGCATCCGAGAGGATGGCGAACGAACAAGGGGGTCACGGCGCCGGGGTAACCTTTCACCCAACTTTTTCGGATTCCGAGAGGGCAGAGACCGTTGTGCATGGCTCGTTGTAAGGTCGGACCAGGATCGCCCGCCTTTCAGGCACGACAAGCGCTCGGGGCCTTGCCGAAAAGTTCGCGGAAGCTCTTGGAGAAGTGAGACGATGAGATGAAGCCGCATGCGACTGCAATTTCCAGAAAAGGCATGTTCGTTTGCTCGATCAGGCGCTTGGCCCATTCGAGCCTCACGCGCCGATAGTACCGCATCGGTGGACAGGATACATACTGCACGAATAGCCGCTCAATCTGACGCGGCGAAAGTCCGACGCATTTCGCGATGTCGCGCATGGAAAGCGGGTCTTCGACGTGCTGCTCCATCAGTCGCACGACCTCAGCCAGTTTCTGGCTCAGACCAGCATATTTAGCGCCGATTGAGGATTGCTTTTCGGACCCGGAGCGCCACTGGCCCGCGCCTGTGTGCTCGAAAACGGCCGCTGCGCTTTCCTTGCCAAGATTGTGGTGAATCAGCTCCAAGGCCAGATCGAAAGACGCAAGCTCACCAGCGCAGGTCACAACGTCTCCATCCCATACGAATAATGAGTCGGTGACATGAAGGCGACCAAAGGTTTCGCGCAGTGCTGGCAGCTTTTCCCAATGAATCGTGCAGGAAGTGCCGTTCAGAATGCCACTCTTGGCGAGCAGCCAAGTGGCCGTTCCCAGCGCTGCAATGGGAATTCTGTGCCCTCGGCATAGGTGTATGATATTCATCAGCGATGCCAGTGGGTGGCTTTCGACGCCTGCACCGGCGCACACCACTACGGCGCTCGGCCTATCGCTTCGCTGCAGGTCTGACGCGACTTCGGCAAACGACTTGTTAGGACACACAGATATTCCGCTGGCGCATACAACCGGCCGGCCGTCCGAACTCGCCACGCTCCATCCAAAGAAAGCGCGACACGAGACCGAGTTCGCGACCCTCAGCGGGTCAACGAAGGATGATAGAGTCAACTGCGAAAATCCGGGAACGAGCAGGATGACCATGCGATAAGCAGCCAAATCGTGGCGCGAAGTAAAGGCGCCTCCTGTGCGGTGCCACTCTCCTGAACTCGGAGGAATGATTGGTGGAAACCGCGCGTTCATTTGACATCTCTTGCATTCGCGCTGGCGAACGGATTCCAACGGCGCGACACAAAGTTCGAAGTCCGTGGTTGCATGCGGTCCTGCGACCCTGCGAAACAGTAACGCCTCTCGTGTAATAGGCGAAACTTCTCTGGGCGGCGCGCTTTTATCGTCATATTGACCATCGATGCCCTTTCATCCATGCCTGATCAACAGAGTCCAGCCCGAGTTGGCCGAAGCTTAAGTGCGATGTCTCGGTGGCTCAGGCGCGTCAGCTGATCCGTGATCCAAAGGCCGATAATGCCGACCAATGATGATGTATTCTGAAGGACCTTGATTTGCATTGTGTTCTCTGAAGATCATTCAGTTCCTGCGAGCGCATGTGGTGGTGAACGCGACGCGCCCGCTCGGGGGGGCAGCCGGTCCTGTTCCGTTGGCGATACGTTTCGATCTCCTCGCGTTCTCTGCGCGTACGGGGAAAACGGCTTCGGCGGGTGCGACGCTAGGTGAATCCAACTAGCGTCCGACGCGTGATCTACATCGCCGAAGGTTTCGCAGCTTCTCCAATACTATTGGGACGAGAGTGCATTTCGTCGATTTGCGGCGAAGGAAGCAGACATTCTGCGTTTTCGGACGGCTGGCGCTTGACGCTCCTATGCTGGTCTCGATCTCCAAACGGTCACGCAACGCGGTATCGTGGACCCTTTAATGCAGCTAACGGCGCCATTCCGTTGCCTCGACCAGCAGTTCACCGAACACGTCAACGTTGTACATCTCTTGCTCCAGAACTGCCCCCCGCTTGGCATACAAAATGGCCCAACGGTCCGAGGGGCGGGTGATCGTGTCAAATGCAATCTGTGGATGGCATCTATCGTGAATGAGATAGGATGCCCCCTGGTTGCGCCAGCGAGCCGACCTGGAGACGGCGTTCGCCAAGGAAGAGCGGGAGCCGCCAGACCGCCCGTATGAGGCAATCTCGCGCCTGAACTGTTGACTTAGCGCCTGCCTGCTCAGAATTCTGTAGCTGCAACCTACAAGAACGCCAGGAGTCGGCATCAATATTGCGGTAGCCTGGCAAACGGCTGCAGGCAGGGAGCCCCGGCCGGCCCGCCCTGAGAGAAAATCCGAGGGAGTTTTATGCCGGTAGTTAAAGGACCGCAGGTTTTCCCGCGCTGGGAATATCTACGCAGGCTCACTGCGGCGAAGGCGAGGATGGCTGAGCGTGACATCGCCGCACTTGTCATCACCGACAACGCACATGTGACATACCTGACGGGCTCCGTCGCTCACTCTTATGACACGCGCGGCGTCGTCGTCCTTGCTTCGCGGGAAGAGCCCGTCTTTATCCTACGCTGGATGGACGTTGCCGCGGCCGTGCAGGAGACCTTCATGGAACGCGACAGCATCGTGGGCTACTCGGAAGAGTTGATGGGCGATCCGGACAAGAACGGTTACGACGCGGTCATTGACTTCCTTTTGGACCAGGAACTGGGGCAGAGCGGCATTGGGCTTGAGCTATCCAATTTGTCGGCCGACTCGGTGGAAAAGTTCAAAAGCCGCCTGCCGCAGTCACGCATCGAGGATTTCTCGAACGTCGTCACCCGCATACGCACGCTCAAGTCCGATCTCGAGATTGCTGTCATGCGTGAGGCCGCCGCGATTTCCGACGCCGGTGTGCTTAGAGCCGCGGAAGTCATGCGCCCCGGCATGCGGGAGGCAGACGCCATCGCCGAAATTGTGGGAGCGCTCGCCCGCGGAGCGAACGGCAAGGCCGGAACTTGGATCGCAACTCCCTTCCTGTGCGCCACATCGCGCATCGGGAACCCGCACACCACTTGGAGCGAGGACATCCTTCGGGAGGGTTCCCAGGTCAATCTCGAGATCGCCGGCGTACGCCATGACTACCACGTTCCGATCTGCAGGACCTATTCTCTCGGCAAACCGTCCGACCGCCTGCTGCGCATCCATGAAGCGCAGCTTGCCGGCCTCGAGGCGGGGCTGAATGTAATCCATGCGGGCGCCGTTAGCGGCGAAGTTGCCAAGATTATTCACAGCACGACCGAGAAGCACGGGTTCAAGAAGCAGTCTCGGGCCGGATACTCCATCGGCATCAACTGGATGGAAAAGACGACAAGCCTTAAGCTGGGTGACACAACGGTCCTCGAGCCGAACATGACCTTCCACCTGCATCTTGGTTCCTGGGTCGAGGAAGATTTCGGCTACGTGCTTAGCGAAAGCATTCGCGTCACCGAATCCGGCGTCGAGGTTCTCACAAAGGCGCCGCGGCAACTCTTCACGTTGGGCTGAACCTCACCGCCGGACTGCGAGCGTTGCGCGGCGCACCTGCCGTCTCCTTCGCGTCGGCAGGGTCTTGAAGGCGATGGATACTTCGGCATTCGAGCAGAAGTAGGAATTCATCGCGGAGCTACTCGACCACGACCCGGTCGGCTGCTAGCCAATGTTAGTCGTTTCGATCGAGATAGTTAGCAAGTATCTTCGCAAGGACGTTCACATGCGGCGGAGCGACCATGGTGTAATGGTTACCTGGAACCTCGTGAATTTCCAGGCGGCCCCGCGCGAACTGCTTCCACCCAAGATCGCTATCATGTAGATTGGAGGAGACACGCAGGCCCTTCTTGGCCGCAAAAAGAATGGCCCTACTGTCGTTGGGCCGAGGTGTGTAGTGGCGTAGCGCAATTCTATTGGCCTCGGCGATCGTTAGGATATGATCGAGCTGTCTGTCGCTCATTTTTGGGACATGGCCAGCTTGCCTTCCGAAATCGCATAAGGCCATCACCTGGCCCTCACGTTTCATCGATTTCACCTTTCGCCAATGTTTTTTGAGCGCGGGGAAAAGGACGCTCATTGTGACCGCTTGATCGCTTAGCCAATCAGGAATGGGATTGTTGCCGAGCAGGCCATGATACCGGCCGCTTGCGACTTCTTCATCCTTGTGAAGCGCTTTAGCGTCGAGCAGGGCAAGGATCGCTACCTCGTCACCAGCATCGCGCAATTGGCAGGCCATTTCCCAAGCAATGCTGCCGCCCATAGACAAGCCGGCGAGCTGATATGGACCGCGTTGCTGAACGCTCTTGATGGCTTCAACATATTCCCGCGCCATCTCCGGAATTCTCAAGTGAGGCCTTGCCTCACCGTTCAGACCGCGTGCCTGGAGACCGAAGAGCGGCTGTTTCGGGCCCAGTGCTTCAGCAAGAGGGGTATAGAAGAGCACATGCCCGCCAAAAGGGTGGGGGCAAAAAAGAGGCGCCCACGAACCGCCAGTTTGTATCGGCACCAATGCGCTCGGACGTGCACTTCCGCGGGCCTTCGAAAGGGCCATCGCGACTGCTGTCGGTGTCTGCCGTTCCCACAGCTGAGAAATGGCCAACCTCTCTCCCGTGAGCTGCTCGATGCGGTCGATTACGCTCAAGGCACTCAATGAATCGCCTCCAAGATCAAAGAAACTGTCCGTCAAGGAAACGTCATCCAAACCCAAAATGTCCTGATAGACTTCCGCAATTTGGCGGTCCAAAGCTGCCTCGTCAGATGTCTCAACCCCTGTTGGACCACGTGCTTCTTCGCTGCCAGCCGGGCGAGTGACCGATAGCGCTGCCGTATTAGGTAGATTCAAATCCGCATTTCGGTCCCGCTCCTTGGCGGGGGCCCCATCGAGCCAATAACGCTTACGGTCAAAAGGATAAGGCGGGAGGGGGGTGCGCTGCGGGAGCTTTTGGTGGTGCAGGCCTGACCAATCAATGCGAACGCCGCAGGTCCAAAGCTGGCCCAGCGTTTGCAACAGCTTCGCGTGATCACCTTCCCCATGATCGTCTCCTGGCATGGCTGGAAAGCTGATAGGGCTGCGCAGGTCGCTCTTTGACTTGAACTGTTTTGAATGTCTGCTCAGGGCTGTGCCAGGCCCCATCTCGACGAACAACTGATAGTCCGATTGCATCAGGCGATCGAAAGCCAGCTGAAACTGCACCGTCTCGCGCAGATTGCGGACCCAATAGCTGCCATCAGGCGGCACTTCCGCCTCTAACCAGTCACCCAGCACTGTTGACATGAAAGGCAATTGCGGCGCCTGGAACTCGACTTGCTCGGCATGAAGCCTAAACTCTGGCAGGATCGGATCAAGCATGGACGAATGCACAGCATGACTTGCATGTATTCGTTTGCTCGCAATGGATCCAGCCTCCAATTGCTTTTGAAACGCCGCGATCTCGGATGCGGCCCCCGAAACGACGCACCGACGCGGCCCGTTTATGGCCGCCAATGAAAGGCGTTCATTCCAATATGGTCGGAGTTCTTCCGGCGACAGATGGACTGCAACAATCCCGCCGACGGGCACACGCGACGTTAACTGCCCCCTTTTCAGTGTCAGTCGAATGGCATCGGGTAGCGAGATGATGCCTGCAATATGAGCGGCTGCATATTCTCCGATGCTGTGGCCGATCACAGCTGCAGGGAAAATGCCCCCCGAGATGAAAAGCTTCGCCATTGCATATTGGGTGGCGAAGATGACGGGCTGCATGACGACTTCCAGCTGTGGCTCAAATTCGCTCTCGGATTTGCCTTCCTTGTAGAGCAGGGCGCGGAAATCAACATGTGCGAACTCGTTAAGCCACTTTGCGCATTCGTCGATGGCGCTGCGGAAGACCGGCTCTTGTTCATATAGCTCCCGACCCATTCCAATCTGCTGCCCGCCCTGGCCGGAGAACATGAATACGATGCGGGGTTCACTGCTTGGCACCTCTCGCGTCATGCCCGCCTGCAGTGCCGCCCTATCGATTTTGTCGGCTAGTTCCGCCAGATCGGATCCCACGAAACTTGTGCGATATCTGAGAGCGGCTCGACCCTTTTGCAGCGTATATGCGATATTCGCCGCGTTATGCTGAATATCGGTTCGGCGCATAAAGCCGGCCAGTTGCCGGAGCATTTCGGTCATTGCCGGACTGCTCGCCGCCGATACCGGAAAGACTTGCGGCCTGCGACTGGCCTGCTCACCGGTTCGCGGCGGAGCCTCCTCAAGAATCGCGTGCGCGTTCGTGCCACCAATGCCAAATGAGCTAACCCCGCCGCGTCTTGGCCCATCACCCTTGGGCCAAGCGGTACCGGTCTTATTTACGAGTACCGGGCTATCCTGAAACTCAATGTTTGGGTTGGACACATGGAAATGTAGGCTAGCGGGAATGACCCCGTTGTTCAGCATCGTGGCAACCTTGATCAATCCCGTTACACCCGCTGCGGCGTCTAAATGGCCTATATTTGTCTTTACTGAGCCTATTGCGCAGAATTGTTTTCTTGCGGTCTGCGAACGAAAGGCCTTGCTCAGGCCGGAGATTTCGATGGGATCTCCAAGATAGGTGCCCGTACCATGCGCCTCCACGTAGCCAATCGTATCCGCTGGGACGCCAGCATCGGTGAGGGCAGCTTGAATAACTGCAGCTTGTCCGTCGGCGCTGGGGGCAGTGAAGCCTACCTTGGCGGCGCCGTCATTGTTGATGGCGGTCCCCTTTATGACCGCCCATATGTAATCTCCGTCTTTGCAGGCATCGCTCAACCGCTTGAGAACGACAACCGCTGCTCCGCTGCCTCTCACCGTTCCTTGTGCCTTAGCATCGAACGCACGGCAGTGGCCGTCAGGGGATAAGATATGGCCCTGTTGATGGAGATAGCCTTTTCCATGTGGCAAGGAAATCGATGCACCACCTGCCATTGCCATGTCGCACTCATTGCTGCGCAGGCTCTGGCAAGCGAGGTGGACAGCAACTAGCGAAGTGGAGCAGGCCGTCTGAACTGAGACGCAGGGGCCGGTCAAGTTGAGTTTATAGGCGATGCGCGTCGCCGTGAAATCGCAGCCATTGAGAATACGAAACTGCAACTTCTCTGAATCCAGCAGGTCGCGGCTCGGTTCGCGGTCAATGAGATAGTGGTTGGCCCCCACGCCGGCAAAGACACCAACACGGTCACCCTCTGTCTCGCGAGATCCGTATCCCGCATGGTCGAGCGCCTGATAAGCTGTTTCCAACAGGAAGCGTTGTTGCGGGTCCATCCACGCTGCTTCCTTAGGCGAGATGCCGAAAAATGCTGCGTCAAACAGATCAACTCCGCTGACGACGGCTTCGCGCCTAACATAATTAGGCTTACCAAACGTCTCAGGATCGACGCCAGCTTCTCGCAATGTCTGTTCATCCAGATCTGCGATGGACTCAATGCCATCGACCAGATTGCTCCAGAATTGATCCACATTCTCCGCTCCCGGGAACCTCCCTGCCATGCCAATAATTGCAACAGCATTGCCGTCCTGGTTGGGTTCCTTTTCGATTGAGATCGGGCCACTTGGCTTCACTGCGTCCTGCGTGGGTGGAACGCAAGGAATTGCGGCCAAGTGTGTCGCGAGCCTTCGTATTGTGGTATGCTCGAACAAATCCAGAATCTTGCAATCGATGCCTAAACGATCGTGGATACGCGCCTGAACCTGGACGACAGCCAGGGAATGTCCACCGACATCGAAGAAGTTATCATCAACATCGACGCGGTCGAGATTCAGCACGTCTTTCCATACTTTGGCCAAATCCGCCTGCAGCCCAGAGGTTGGATAAATTGAGGCGTTCAAATTCGGCGCGTTCCTCGGCTCGGGAAGAGCACGCCGATCGATCTTGCCGCTACGGTTGATGGGTAGTTGCGGGAGGAACAGGAACTGGGAAGGAATCATGTAGCTAGGCAGCGCTGCACGCAGAAAAGCTCGAAGTTCATCGGAACCCTCCAAACTCTCGCGTCGCCTCACCACATAGGCCGTTAGGCTCGAGTTTTTGTCCGGACTATCTGTCAGCGTGACGCAGCACGCTTTGACATTTTCGTGCTCCAGCAGGCATTGCTCGATTTCGGCAAGCTCAACCCGCATGCCGCGGATCTTGATCTGCCCGTCTTTCCGGCCTAGGAACTCAATCGCGCCGTCTGACCGATACCGGGCCAGATCCCCAGTTCTGTAGATCCTGGATTGCGGTTCATCATCGAACGGGTTTGGCCGGAAAAGCTGGCGCGTGAGTTCATCGCGATTAATGTAGCCGCGAGCCAGGCCGGCCCCCCCGATGTTAAGCTCACCGATCGCGCCAATCGGCGCCGGGTTCCCATAGCGATCGAGGATGTAAGCCTTTGTATTGATGGCAGGGCGGCCGATGGGCGCCTTCCGCCCATCGGGTTTCACCTCCGTCCTTATGCAAAAAACGGTCGTTTCGGTAGGCCCATAGGAGTTGAAGATTCGGCGTTTCTCACCCCATCGCTCAATAAGGCTCGACGGCAAGGCCTCTCCAACTGACTTAATCACGGCGAGATCCGGAAAATCGCTCGAGGGCAAGGACATCCACGCCGTCGGCGTAAGACCGGCAAAGGTAATGCGCTCACGGCGCATAAACTCGACAAGCTCTGCTCCTGGCAACGATGCGGCTGTGGGCGCCATGCACAACCGACCGCCAGAAGATAAAGCCAGCATAAAATCAGAGAGCGATGCATCAAATCCGCAGGAGGCGAACTGCAGTACTCGGCTGTCCGGCCCCAGCCGATAAGTGCGCCTCAGATCCTCCGCCATATTGCAGGCACTGCGATGTTCAATCATCACGCCTCTTGGCTGACCCGTGGAACCGGACGTATAGATCACATAAGCCAAATCGAAGGAGCTAGCGGGGCAGTGCGGGGGCGTGCCTTCGTGTAGAGCAATTGCGGTGTGGTCCTTGTCGAGGAGAACTATCGCGCATCGATTCAGGCTTTCGACGTGCGGCGCTACCAAGGCTCTTCCGAACGTCTGTTGTTTGAGTTCCGCCCTACTGATGATCCCAACGGCGCCAGCGTCCTGCAACATGAAGCGCAGGCGCTGCGGTGGGAGTCGGGGATCGAGAGGAAGATAGACTGCTCCCGCCTTCAAGATTGCTAGAAAGCCGACAATGAGATCGCACGAACGCTCAAGCAGAACCCCGACCACATCTCCAAGGCGGATGCCCCTTGAAATCAAGTGATGGGCAAGCCTGTTTGCTCTTTGTTCAAGTATGGCATAGCTGAGTTCTTCCAATGGGCAGCTAACAGCGACATTGTGAGGGTAAGCGGCAGCCTGCGTTTCGATCAGGTTGTGCAGGCAAATGTCGGACGGAAATGGTGCGGCTGTGTTATTCCAACTGTGTAGAAGCTGATGCTCTTCCTCTGCCGTCAGAAGACCGTAGTCACCTATTCGTCGTGCGGGCGCATCCACAATCCCGTAAAGCAGCAAGCAGTAATGCTTCCCCAGCTGCTCAATGGTGCTGCGATCCCACAAATCCGAATTGTATAAGATGTGAAGGCGGACGCGTTCGTTGCCGGCGACAATTCGGAAGTCCAGGTCGATCCACACATCAGTCTCGCAAAATCGAACTTGCGCGGGCAAGCCGGAGAGGTCGACGCCGCATGGCGTGAAGCCAAGAGAACTCACGGCTTCCGGAGTAAAATTGAATGCTGCCTGGGCGAGCGGGTTGCGTTCAGGTGACGAGGGGAGCTGTAGCTTCGCCAGAAGCAAGGGAAGTGGAAAGCATTCGTTGTTACGCGCGCAGCGCATCACGTGACGCACGCGCTGTAAAAGCTCGGGAAAAACTGGATTTCCGGAAAGATCCTGCCGTAAGGCGCCCATGGCCACAAAATAGCCGAAGGTCCCGGAAAAATCTCCCGCCGGGCGACCGTGACGCGGCACGTAGAGGGTGATGTCGTCCTGGTCGCCATAACGATGCAACAGGACGTAATAGGCAGCAAGCAGAACGGTGGCGAGCGTCACTTTTTGTTCGTGCGCCAGTTGCTCGAGGCGCGCAACCTGCGGCATCTCAATATCCAAAGAATGAACTGATCCGGTGTGCGTGGCAACCGGAGCTCGTGGTCTGTCGGTCGGAAGCGCTAGACCGGGCTCATGATCGACAAATTGGCTGCGCCAATAGGCCCACATGCGTTCTCCGCCGTCGCCAGCCAGGAGGCGCTCCTGCCAGACTACGAAGTCCTCGTAAGGAACTGCTTTGGTCAGACGAGGCATGTGCGTGTTGCTGCAGCACGCCTGGTAGAGCCTGCCGAACTCGTGCAGGAAGGTGCGAATGCTGTGAGCGTCGGAAATGATGTGATGGAAATTGAGGAGGAGAATCTCTTCAGTGGCACTCCGGATGAACAGATGAGCGCGAAACACCGGCCCATGTTCCAGGTCGAAAGGTAAGCGAGCTTCCGCCGAGATAGATCGATGGAAATAGGCTTCTTCGACACCCTCTAGTCGAACGACGTGGAAGTTCAGAGAGGTTCTCTCATGAATGCGCTGAACCACACGCTCGCCTTCCTGGTGAAAGGTCGTGCGCAGCATTTCATGGCGGTCGACCAATGACTCCAACGCGCAACGCAAGGCGTTAACGTCGAACGGCGTCTTTATGCGCAGCTCGACTGGTAAATTGTATTCGCTACCAGTTGGTCTCGTTTGATGATGCAGCCAAAGGCCCATTTGGCCATGCGACAGCGGACGCGTGATCGAATCCATTGCTATCTCCAATTACTTTCGGTGCAGAGAGGATACAGGAATTGTTGGTAAAACAATTTTAATATTACGATAAATTTCGCAAATACTACGGTTATGGATTGTCAATCCTCGTGCGACAATTGTATAAACAAAGTTAAATAACTGTTGCACTGAAATAGGCGCCTAACAAGCACAAGGCATTATCCCCAAAGATCGTCATGCGCGCCCTGTCAGTGCAATTGGACACCCAGATACTAACAAATTTGCAGAACCTTTATGATCGAAGGTCACGAACGATGCTATTTTTGCCGCAAAGTCTGAGGTCAGTCACAGCCAAAAAGCTGCCCTGTATTGCGTCTTGTGCGGCGTCCGATTCGGCATAAGCCCGACACGATGCGCCCTGCCGAGAGGGCCGATGTCGTGGCTAATGCGTAATTCGCACGGATGGGAACTGGCTTGCCTAAGTGCGGGCTGCGCTTCTGCGAGAAATGGACGGCTTGAACTTGGAGACTGGGCGACGAATGCGCCGGGTGGCGGCCCTCTCCAATTGGTGCGCTTCACGGCTTCAACCGCCAGCGGATAGACCAGGTTGGGCTTGTCGCCGCGCGCCTTCTTGCGCGCCGCAGCTTCGATATCGGCCAGCTCGAACATTTTGCGCCGGCTGTGGGCCCAGCAACTGGCTTCCAGAACAGGCGTCGCCATAACCGCCAAAGGCATCGGTCTGCAGAATGCCGCTCCAGCCGGCGAGATGCGCCGCGGGATGTTCGCCTCGACGATCGCGGGAATAGTAGAACACCGCCGCCGGCGGATCGGCGCCGCCGAACGGTCGGTCATCGCGCACATAGGTCCATAATCGGCCGGTATCGGTCTTGCCCTTGGCCAGGACTGGCACCGTCGTGTCGTCGCCGTGCAGACGTGAAGCGGCCAGCACATGGGCTTCGAGCCGCTTGAACAGCGGCATCAGCGCCGCGGCGCCGGCGCCGACCTGGTCGGCGAGCGTCGACAGGCTGAGCGGCACGCCTTCGCGGGCATAGCGTTCAGCCTGGCGGTTGAGCGGCTGATGCTGGCCGAACTTCTCGAACAGGATCATCGCCAGTAGGCCGGGACCGGCCCAGCCGCGTGGGGTGGCGTGGAACGGCGCCGGAGCCTGGCTGATCGCCTCGCAGTCGCGGCAGGTGAACTTCTCCCGCACGTGTTGGATCACCTTCCATTGCCGCGGCACCACCTCCAGCGTCTCGGTGATGTCCTCACCCAGCTTGCGCAGCCGGTGACCGCCGCAGCAGTCGCAAGCGGTCGGCGCCGGCTCGACCACGCGCTCGCGTGGCAGATGCTCGGGAAATGGCTGGCGCGCCGGTCGTCTGCGCACGTAAGGCGCCACCTCGGTGGTCCGGGCCGCGGCTTGTTCGGCGGCGATCTCGTCTTCCGTCGCCGTGCTCTCGAGTTCCTCGAAGGTGAGCTCCATCTGGTCGTGCAGGCGGGCGGAACGTTCAGAACTCTGACCATGCAGCGCCCGCTGCAGCTTCCGGATCGT
>NZ_ATYO01000050.1 GCF_000427725.1 Mesorhizobium sp. WSM3224
GCTACTCGACCTCAAGAACCCCAACCACGGCCTGCTGCTGCCGATCCTGATCTACTGCGTCGACAAAAAAGGGCGGCCCGTCCTCGGCAAACCCAGGCCGGGACCCGAGACCGCGCACTTTATCGAGCACGAGGCGTACAAAGATATCGCCCTCGTCATTCCCGCCCTCCGCGAACTCCACTACGTCACCCGTTATGATAACCCGCAGTGATCGCCCCGGCGAGCCGACTAACGGCTGACCACCATACACGCATCAGACGACTTCGGGAAAGGTGCCTTGGTGCACCGCTTACTGCAAAAGCATCGCCGCAGCAGCTTCTCCAGCGGGATCGACGGCCGCCCGATCGGCAAGTACAGCGCCGCAAAACTCCAGCTCCAACGCCGAAAGGGCTTCGTTCACAATCGCCCGAATGCGGCGCAACGGGTGATCGCGCGCCCCCGAGCCTCGAGGTCCACGTAGCTGAAGAGTTCGCCCGCCTGTCCGTCACCACCCCGCACGATTCATTCCAACCCCTTCGTGGTTAGAGTGAACCACGTACCTGAGACTGTCGCGAGCCTTTTTCAACAGCCCGCTGGATCTCCGACCAGTGAACGACGCACAGCCATCTCGCATCCAGATGGTCGACGGCGACAATCAATATTTGACGAACACGTGATGCAAAATAAAGAATCTGCCCGATTTAATGTTCGCTGCCCGCCCCTAGCCTTCGGGTAGTACGACCACTCGACGACGCCCCGAGAGCATGGCGCCAGACTAATACCGAAGTAGGAGTTTCTAATGTCGCGGAAAGTCGTTGTCACGTGTGCAGTCACCGGCGGAAGTTCTGCGGTTCTTGCGAAGCATCCAAATATCCCCAAGACGCCGTCCCAAATCGCGGAGGCCGCACTGGAAGCTGCAAAGGCTGGGGCTGCGATTGTGCACATTCACGTCCGTGAGCCTGACACGGGAGCCCCATCAAACCGAATTGAGCTCTATGAAGAGGTTGTTAAGAAGCTTAGGGACGCGGCGACGGATGTCATCATCAACTTATCCTGTGGAATGGATGGTGAACTTGAACTACATTCTTTGGACCCTGTAGTAATAGGGAAGGCTAGCACGCTTAAGAGCGCAATTGGACGCTGCTCCCATGCCCTCAAATTTCAGCCAGAACTTAGCACCTTGGATTGCGGAACGATGGCTTTTGGGGAGGCGATTTTCGTTGCGCGGATGTCCGATTTGCGAGAGATGGCGACGCTTATGCGCGAGGCCGGTGTCAAGCCCGAACTCGAATGCTTCGATTTAGGCCACATTGAAGTCGCTAAGAAACTCATCTCCGAAAACATAATTGACGGTCCCCCCCTTTTCCAATTTTGCCTCAGCACAGGGTATGGTGCTCCCGCTGTACCGAGCGCTGTGCAGGCGATGCGTGAGATTCTGCCTTCTGGGGCAGTCTGGGGTGGATTTGGCTGCGGTGCAGATGAGATGCCGATGGTTGGACAGTTGGTGGCTATGGGGGGGCACGTCCGGGTAGGTTTGGAAGATAACATTTATCTCCGACGTGGGGTGCTGGCATCCAATGCCGAGCTCGTTGACAATGCGGTTGGGATCATCGAGCGCATGGGCGCCAGCGTCGCCACACCTGCCGAAGCACGAGCAATTCTCGGCGTCAAAAAGCGCGGATGACCGCACTCGGTTTCCCGTGCAGCGAACGATGACAGCGGAATAACACCTCATGGAGGCCGCGATGGAGTCGCAAGTCGGAAGCCGCCTTGGGATTCTGGGCTTGGAACCTGGTTTGTCGATCGGCGTGACGCTGCCGGCGCCGCCGTCCGGCTCACGGTTTGGTTCAGCTACTTTCGATTTCCCCGTAGTATTTGAAACCGTCGAAGGAGTTTGGGCCGATCTTGTGATGCAGGGCGATCCTAGGCTTGAGACCGCGTTCGTGGCAGCAAGCTCGGAGGCTCGTAAAGCGAGGCGCAGTCGTAAACACCTCGGACTGCGGCTCTGCTGTCCGGCATCAGGCGGCGGTGGCTGTAAGCGTCTCGGCAATAATGTCCAGTCTCCTCCTAGTGCCGACGGCTAACTGCCCCGCAAAGCTAAACTCGCTGTTGTCACAGCTGATTTCACGAGTGTTTCGAGATGATTTGCTTGGGCTCAGTGATCAGGCCGACCGGGCGCCTTTTCCGG
Source organism: Mesorhizobium sp. WSM3224 (assembly GCF_000427725.1). Classification (GTDB taxonomy): domain Bacteria; phylum Pseudomonadota; class Alphaproteobacteria; order Rhizobiales; family Rhizobiaceae; genus Mesorhizobium. The sequence continues at coordinate 2,168 of NZ_ATYO01000050.1, forward strand.
TTGACACTTGAGGCCGTTGCCTGAAGGGGCGCTACGTTTATGGGACGATCTTTCGTTGCTGGAGAGATAAATGACTGAGCAAAAAACACTAGGCGCTGCGAACCAGATCGCCAGGGTCACTTGCATTGGCGGCGGGCTGATTGGGGCTGGGTGGGCCGCGCATTTTATGAGGGCCGGCCTAGAGGTCGTCGTGTATGATCCAGCTGCCGAGCGGGCGACTTTTCTGAGGGAGTACCTGGCCAAGGCAATGCCGGCCCTTGCTAAGCTCGGAATGGCACCGGATGCCTCGCCTACGCGCGTGCACTTTACAACCGACATGGAGGAAGCTCTTGAGGATACGAACTTCGTTCAAGAAAGTGCGACCGAAAACATCGACGCCAAGATTAAACTGATTGGCGAAATCGATGCTCTCACGGCGCCTAATGTTGTCATCGCTTCGAGTTCTTCAGGTTTCCTCGCCGCCGATTTGAGAAGGGGAGTCCGGCATCCAGAGCGCATCCTGATTGGTCATCCCTTCAATCCACCATACCTCGTGCCTCTTGTGGAGATTGCGGGTGGCGACGCCGCCTCGCTGGCAGCGGCTGCGGCATCCGAATTTTATATATCAACAGGATGCGAAGTGGTCTCACTTGACCGGGAGATCGCCGGTTATATTGGGAATAGAATTCAATACGCGGTTTTGAGGGAAATTCTCTACATAGCGTCTCAAGGAGTAGCTGACCTTCAGGCGATCGACAGGGCTATTGCTTCTGGCCCAGCCATAAGGTGGGCTGTTATGGGCGCATCATCGGCATTATTTCTTGGGGCGCGAAACCCAACCGCTTATGGCGACTACGCAGAAGGTCTCGCCGACGAGATGGAGCGGTACCTGGCGCCGCCAGACTTCCAGCCAGACCGACAATTGATGCGAGCATATGGCGAAGACGTATTGAAAGGCATTGCCGCCAACGGCCAAGCCGAGCTCATGGAATTGCGAGATGTAGGGGTGGTGGCAATTCGAGCTGCATTGCAGCCGGCCAAGAACACCTAATCTTACTGAGTCAGAAAGTTGGACAGATCGATCTACCGCCGCTTTTGAACGGCAAGGCGCACAAACGGGCGCGGTTGGCCGAATCTGACTCTATGACAAGGTTTTTGCCCCTTGCCTGGGTGGATGGCCAATTGACTTCCGCGTTACGTCACGAGCTTGCCGCGGCCACCGCGGCGGCGAAGACCCAGAGCGTGCATTCCTTCACGCGCAAGCGGCCAGTGCGTAAACCCTGGCCAGAGAATATCGAGCGCGAGCTCGTCGTCATCGAGCCTCCCACCACTTGCACCTGCTGCGGCGGACCGCGGCTGTCGAAGCTGGGCGAGGATGTGACCGAGACGCTGGAAGAGATCCCGCGCCGGTTCAAACTGATCGAGACGGTGCGTGAAAAGTTCACCTCCCGCGACTGCGGGAAGATCAGCCAGCCGCCGGCGCCGTTCCATGCCACGCCACGCGGCTTCATCGGCCCGCAGCTGCTGGCGACGATCCTGTTCGACAAGTTCGGCATGCATTCTCCACTCAACCGCCAGAGCGCGCGCTTCAAGGCCGAGGGGATCGACTTGCCGCTGTCGACACGGCCGATCAGGTCGGCCTTGATCCGCTAAAGTTCTGGAGGAGATGCGTGCTGTGCAGGCCGGCGGCAATCTCGCGCAACTTGCTCTTGGTGGCCATTGGGACAGCTTCCGCTTGCAGGAGACGATGACAGGGCGTCGGCGGTGGATGATAGCGCTTGGTTACCTTCGCCCCGTCGCGCTGCTTGGCAGCAGCTTGAACGAGGGGTCCGTAGAGCCGCGTGATGGCCCTAGCCGCCGCCAGACCTTCGAAGCGCCGATAGCCCAAGAGCTTCCGTACAACGGCGCCATTTTTCTGCTCTATCCACGCTTGGTCGTTCTTGCGGTAGGGCCGCGAGCAGGTGAGTTCGATGCCGTGACCCAGGAAATATTCGATCAGCTTGTTGTTGACGAACTCGCTACCGTTGTCCACATCCAGCGCGCTCAGAGCGAAGGGTAAGCCCGCGCGGATACGCTCGAGCGTTTCAACCACGAGGGTGCCTTCTCGAACGAGGATGGGCGCGGTCTCCGTCCATCCGCTGGCGATATCGGTCAGAACCAGGCTGTGAACGTGACTGCCGCGGTTGACCTCCCCGGAATGAGCCACCAGATCCATGCTGCCGGGAAGCGGCTCATTCCATTCAGCAAAGGTGCGCATTTTGATGCGCCGCCGGGCTCCGGCACAACTCTCGGCTTTTTCGAACGGCCCTTGCGCCTCGGCATCTGGAGCAAGCGGCCGATCGTGGCGGCGCTCACCATCCGCATGGCATGCGTCATCTTCGTCTTCATGATCCCTCGTTCATGGCGAGGCATTATGCCGGAATGCGCCTTCACGGGGTAACACTTTAGGTGAGGCAACGAAGCCGCTCGGTAACAATCTCCGTGTGGCAATGCGACAGTCCTCGATCGCATCCCATGGCTCGTGACATAACGATGGGGCGCAGACGCCCCGAAACGAACCCGCCGACCGCAACCTCCAAACCCCGCTTGCCATCACGACGGATCACCGCCGGCGCCCGATGAGGAGGGGGAAACGCACCGCAAAGCGACCAGATCGCCACTTCAGGCCGCCGATAGCTCATCGCCGTGTATTAAATGGGCTGGATCTGCCGACCAGCGACCACAGCCAGCCATCTGTCTTCGAGATAGTCGGCAGCGACAATAAATATTTGACGGGCACCTGAGACGCATGAAGAATCCGCCAGATTTAACGATCGGCCGCCACCCCCTGTTTGGTGATCAACAAAGTTATCAAACGTCACTAGGAGTGTAAAATGAGCTACTTCGCGATTCTGTTCTTGAGACGGCACACCCGCCTGTGCGCCTCACGATCCCAAGAAAGCTTGACCTGTTCGTGGTCACAGGAGGCTATTTCCCTCTATTATCCTGGGGGCCAACGGTCATGTTGCACATAGTGTGACGTGCCATCATGGCATAATATCGGTCGTCTACCGTCTGGACCTCGCCCCGAACAATCCCTTTGCGAGCATTCGTGGAACTCTATCGGTCGGGTCAACGGCTTCGTCTTTTTTGGGGGGAAGACTACCTGTGGGGCAGACAACACGCCTATGTTTTGCGGCGTGTCAGCGAATCCATCGGCGAGAGCGTCTCAATGCGACCTTGCACGAGTGCTTTCGCTCACCCAAGCCGACGAGGCGTTCGTTGCACTCGAGCGGAACTCGGGCTCGCACTGTGCTCGGCCATCCGCGATTACGTCGTGAGACGATGGACGTGACGCTGGATGTCTCCACGCACATTCTGATCCGGTGGGATCCATCTCCACAGCGATGGGTGCTGTAACCGTGATTATGGTCCGTTCGCAAGCACAGCGGCGCAGCCCTAGGAAAAGTAAATGCACAGACTTGAACGTTTTCTTCGCCCAAAGTCGATAGCAGTTTTCGGCGGCGAAGCGGCTGCCGCTGTTGTCGCGCAGTCTATCAGATTGGGTTTTGCTGGCCAGATTTGGCCCGTGCATCCGTCGAAGGATAAGGTCGGAGATCGACAGGTTTACCGGTCCGCCGCCGATCTTCCCGCCGCTCCAGACGCGGCGTTCATCGGCGTGAATCGGAATCTTACGGTAGAGGTCGTTAAAGGTCTGGTCGAACGCGGTGCGGGCGGGGCCGTCTGTTATGCTGCTGGTTTCAGCGAGACTGGAGCTCTTGACGAAGACGGCAAGCGCCTGCAGGCCGAACTCGTTGTTGCGGCCGGCGAAATGCCGATCATCGGTCCGAATTGCTACGGGATGATCAACTATGCCGACGGTGCGCTTTTGTGGCCGGACGAACATGGTGGCGTCAGGTTGCCTGAGAGCGGCCGGGGCGTTGGTATTATTACCCAGTCATCGAGCATCGCCATTAACATCACGATGCAAAAGAGGGGTCTTCCGATCGCTTTCATAATGACCGCCGGCAACCAGGCGCAGACGGGGCTTTCGGAGATGGCGTTGGGGCTGGTCGAGGACGACCGCGTCACCGCGCTAGGGTTGCATATAGAGGGCTTCGAATCCGTGGCCGGCTTCGAACGGCTCGCCGCCCGCGCACGGGAACTCAGGAAGCCGATTGTGGCGTTAAAAGTTGGCCGTTCCGAGCAAGCGCAGCGGGCGACGGTATCGCACACCGGTTCGCTTGCTGGCTCGGATGCCGCATCCGGTGCCTTTCTGAGGCGGCTTGGAATCGCGCGGGTTGAATCCATTCCCATTCTCATCGAAACTCTGAAGCTTTTGCACGTGACTGGCCCTCTGCCTGGCTATCGCTTGTCGTCGATGAGTTGCTCGGGCGGGGAAGCTTCCGTAATGGCTGATAGCGCGGAAGGCCGTCGCGTACATTTCCCACCGCTAGATGTTGACCAATCGGCGAAACTGAGAGCGACACTAGGGCCGCTGGTCGCGATTGCCAATCCGCTCGACTATAACACGTTCATCTGGAGCAATGAGCCAGCTTTGATCGAGACCTTCACCGCTATGGTCTCGGGTGACTTCGACCTGAACCTGCTGGTTCTCGACTTCCCACGAGATGACCGATGTCTGGGTGCCGACAGGTTCACGGTAGCGCGCGCCTTCGAAACGGCGTTGAAGAACACGCGTGCGCGAGGCGCGATCATTTCGACGCTGCCCGAGAACATGCCTGAAAACTACGCTGCCCAGATGATCGGTTCAGGTGCGGTGCCATTGTCTGGCTTCTCCGAAGCGATGAGCGCTGTTGAGGCGGCGGTTTTCGTTGGGGCGGCTTGGCGTAGGCCACAACCTGAATCGATTGGTGCATCTCCTCACATGGTGACCGCAAACAAACGCCTCATTCTCGATGAAGCGGAGACGAAGGCGCGACTAATCAATGCCGGTTGTCCGGTCCCTAAGGGTGTGCGCGCAGGAGACCCGGACGAGGCGGGGGCGTTTTCCGAGGCGATTGGCTTTCCGGTGGCCGTTAAGGCTCTTGGCGTTGCTCACAAGTCGGAGCTCGGCGCTGTTAGGCTGAACCTCAAGGACGCCGAATCCGTCAGCGCCGCCGCGCATGAGCTTCTGCCGCTCGGCACCGGGCTCTATGCCGAGCGCATGGTGCGCGACGCTGTCGCCGAGCTGATCGTCGGATTCACCCGCGATCCGATGTTCGGCGCGGTGATGACGCTCGGCACTGGCGGCGTGCTGGTCGAGCTGTTTCGCGACAGCGTGACCCTGATGCTGCCGGCGACGCGCGACGACATCGAGGCGGCATTGCGTGGGCTCAAGCTCTATCCTCTCCTCGAAGGCTATCGCGGCCGGCCCAAGGCCGACGTCAATGCCGCCATCGACGCCATCGCCGGCATTGCCGACTTCGTGCAGAAGAACGAAGGCGAGATCGAGGAACTCGACATCAACCCGCTGATCGTGTGCGCCGAAGGCAAGGGCGCCTGGATCGCGGACGCCCTGCTCGTGCTTGGAGAGAGGAAAAATGGCTGACGTTATCACCACCCGCTGCGAAAACGCGATCCTCGAAGTCACGCTAGATCGGCCGAAGGCCAACGCCATTGATCCCACGACCTCGCGGATAATGGGCGAGACGTTCAAGGTGTTCCGCGACGATCCGGAACTGCGTGTTGCCATCGTCAAAACCGCCGGCGACAAGTTCTTCTGCGCCGGCTGGGACCTGAAAGCGGCGGCAGCCGGTGACACCGGCGAGAGCGACTCGGATGGCTTCGGCGTCGGCGGCTTTGGTGGGCTGCAGGAATTGCCTGACCTCAACAAGCCGGTGATCGCCTGTGTCAACGGCATGGCAGTAGGCGGCGGCCTCGAGCTGGCGCTGTCCTGCGACCTCATCTACGCCTCGGACCATTCCTCCTTCGCGCTGCCCGAAATTCGCGCCGGCACGCTGGCCGACGCCGCGACGATCAAGCTGCCGAAGCGCATTCCCTACCACATCGCCATGGACCTTCTGTTCACCGGCCGCTGGATGGATGCCGACGAGGCGCGGCGCTGGGGCCTGGTTAACGAAGTGCTGCCCAAGGAAAAGCTCGAGGACCGCGTCTGGGAGATCGCGCGGCTGCTCGCCAGCGGCCCGCCGCTAGTCTTCGCGGCGATCAAGGAGACCGCACGGGTGGCCGAGGCGCTGACTTTCCAGGACGCGATGCACAGGATGGCACGACGGGAACTTGTAACAGTCAACAGGCTGTCGGCCTCCGAGGACAGTAGGGAGGGTTACATCGCCTTCGCCGAAAAGCGCAAGCCGGTTTGGAAGGGCAGGTGATGGGGTGCAGGAACATAGTAGTGGCCGGGTCTCGCTGTACGGAATTTGTGTCGTCCTCCCAAAGGCAAGTTCGATCTAACTAGGGGTAATCCGAATGGATCTCGCTTTCACAGACGAAGAGACTGCATTTCGTATAGAAATAAAAAAATACCTTCGCGACAACGTTCCGTCTGACATACAGCGCAAATTGCTGGAAGGCCATAAACTCTCGAAAAGCGAGATGGTTGCTGGTGCGCGTGTCCTAAATAAGCTCGGTATACCAAATTGGCCGAAGCAATATGGAGGTGCTGGGTGGACACCTGTTCAACATTACATATTCGAGGAGGAGGTACAAGCCTATCCTGCGCGGACGACTTACGATTACGGCGCTGCTCTGGTCGCGCCAGTAATATACACGTTCGGCAATGAGGTACAAAAGAAGTATTACCTTCCGCGTATTGCTAATGTGGACGACTGGTGGTGCCAAGGCTTTTCCGAGCCGGGCGCAGGCTCGGACCTCGCTTCGCTCAGGACACGGGCCGTGCGCGATGGTGACCATTACCTCGTCGAAGGCCAGAAGATCTGGACTTCAGCGGCACAATACGCAGATTGGATGTTCTGTTTGGTTAGAACGAATCCCGATGTGAAGAAGCAGCAGGGCATCTCGTTCCTTCTGATCGATATGAAGTCGCCCGGCATTACAGTGCGACCGATCCAGTTAATCGACGGCGGCCATGATGTTTGTGAGGTATTTCTTGACGGCGTGCGTGTTCAGACTGAGAATCTCGTTGGCGAAGAGAACAAGGGTTGGGACTATGCCAAATATCTTCTTGGAAACGAGCGCGCTATCGACGCCTCGGTAGGCATTTGCAAGGCGCGCATCCAGCGCATCAAGGAACTAGCGGCTCGCACTGGTCTTGGCGGTGGGAGGCTTGCGGACCAAGCTGCGTTTCGAGAAAAGGTTTGCGCTGTAGAAGTCCAGCTTAAGGCGCTCGAGATGACCCAGCTGCGCGTGGTCGCCGAGGCACCAATGCAACAGAGTGGCGCGCAAGATGCTGCAAGTTCGATCCTCAAGCTCAAGGGCTCCGAAATCGAACAGGCGACAGCCGAGCTACTGATGGATTTGGTCGGCCCCTACGCCCTTCCCTACTTTTCAGAAAAGGAAAGAATGACGGGAGACACGCCAAACATCGGCCCGGGCTGGGCCGCCATGATAGCTCCAGCTTATTTCTCCAGCCGGGCGGCATCCATCTATTCGGGCTCCAGCGAGATTCAGAAAAACATCATCGCCAAGGCGATCCTCGGCTTGTGAACCTTTGAGGATCTAACGCGAGGCTTAGGAGTATTCCAGCGTGAACTTTGACTTATCAGACGAACAAAGGCTTCTTCAAGACAGCGTCGAACGGCTAATTGCAGATTGGTACACGTTTGACCATCGCAGAAGCTACCAAGAGGATAAGGCGGGTTACAGTGAAGCTATGTGGGCACGCTATGCCGAGTTAGGTCTTCTTGCGTTGCCCTTCGCCGAGAAACATGGCGGATTCGGTGGAGGTGCCATTGACATCATGACCGTCATGGAGGCCTTCGGCAAGGCGTTGATCCTCGAGCCCTATTTCGCCACCGTGGTCCTTGCAGGCGGTGTCCTTCGCTACGGAGCCAGCGAGCAGCAAAAAATGGACATCATCCCGCAAATTGCGAAAGGCAGCATGAAACTTGCCTTCGCTTATGCGGAGCCACAGTCGCGTTACGATCTCTTCGACGTCGAGACGAAGGCTACGAGAGACGCGGACGGTTGGACTCTAAATGGTGCCAAGGGGCTAGTCCTCTGTGGTGATGCGGCCGACAAGATCGTCGTTACGGCGCGAACGGCCGGTGACACACGGGACACGGATGGGATCGGCTTGTTCCTAGTTGATGCAGAAGCGCCCGGCCTGGCACGCCGCGGCTATGCAACACAGGACGGTCTCCGTGCGGCCGAGATCACACTACACAACGTGCCAGTCCGATTCGCCCAGGTTATTGGAGATCCGGCAGGGTCGTTGCCAATTATCTCGCGTGTGGCTGACGAGGCTGTTGCAGCTCTCTGTGCGGAAGCGGTCGGATGCTTCATCAAGATGCAAACCATCACAGTCGACTATCTCAAGACCCGGGAGCAATTCGGTAGGAAGATCGGCACCTTTCAAGTGCTGCAGCACAGCGCTGTCGACATATTAGTCGAATTGGAGCAGTCACGTTCCATGGCTATGTACGCTGCCATGATGGTTAGTGAATGCGACGCCACTAAGCGCGAGCGAGCGGTATCGGCGGCGAAAGTGCAGATCGGCAGGTCGGCAAAGGCGATAGGCCACCAGTCGATCCAACTCCATGGCGCCATCGGGATGACAATGGAGTACAGTATTGGTCATTATTTCAAGCGTGCTGCAATGATCGAAAGGCTATTTGGCGATGGAGACCATCATCTGAGGAGGCTTGCGGCGCTGGGTGGCCTCATTGATCCCCACTGAATTGAACCAGATCATCCACTTCCGGCAAAAGGTGATCACATCGCGACGCAATTCCTCCATTTTAGCGCGGGCGTCGTCAAGCTAAGGAACCAGTGCGCGTTCAGGCATTCCGTCCTCAACTTGCCGTTGAACGATTAGATGAATGCTTTGTCCGTCGGCTTTCCCGGCCGGGAGAAGTGCTGTTCAAGACCTCTCTGGTAGGCCCACAGGTTGAGGTCGCGAGAGATTAACTCGGAGCTCTGGTCGATCCGGATCGTCTCCGGATATCCGGCCTTGCGATATGCTCCTTCGAGAGCCGCGATCACATTCTCGCCAGGGTAGCTGAACCGCGGATCGACCGGCGGCGGGAAGCGCGAGAGGGACGACAGCGAGAACGCGGGCCCAGTAATGGCTCGTTGCGCAGGTTCCAAAAAATCAGGCATACCGGCAAAGAATTAAAAAAATGGCGGCGACATCGTCGCGACGCACTTTTGGGCGCACAACTGCCAAGACTTATTTCGCCAGCCACCGCTGCCGCTTCCGACGTGAAACCGGCCACCATTCTCAGTCGCCTACCACCGGGTTCCCCGGCTGTAAACCTCTTGCCATGGCCAACCTGCTATCCTCGATGACTGGAGACCGGAGGACCGGAAAAACTCAATGACGACCAACCGCCGCGATCTCCCGGAGATCATTGAGGAACGCTACGAACGACGCTCAACCACCGTCACAAGTCAGGTTCCTGTGATCGCTGGTGGGAGATTATTGCAAACCCAACCTTGGCCGACGCCATCCTGGATGGCCTCGTTGGCAATGCCTATCGCATCGATCTCACCGGTGAAAGCATATGCGAAAACAGCGCCCGCCACTCGTACCCGAAAACACCGAATGTTGACCTTAAACAAACCCCAACCCAAACATCAACGAGACCCTGGATCAGTCCGAAAAATGGCCCCCTTCAAATCGGAATGGTCGCCGAATGAATCGGAATACGCAACCCGCAATCCTAAACTAGAAATTAATGTGTATCTTAGAATACGACGTGCAAATATTGGGTCACAATAATTCTCAAAAATTCAAACCGTCTCCAAGCGAAAACGGGTAGCGTTCTCCGCAGCACTCTGTGACTGGAGGAAAGCGATAGATCATGTTACTCGTCCGCTGCCCCATGCCCAAATGGACCTCCCGGTATATCCCGCCGATCCCGAATTTTGTAAGCTCAACGCCGCGCTTGATCGCGAGCGGTGGACATTTTTTGCCTGTGCCATTCGATCCATTTTGCCACACAGCGAAACGATTCAGATCGTTCAGTCGACCACGAGCATCCTTGCAATGACCGCTGAGGGTTTCGAAGGCCAAGGCAGGGGCTAAACTCTTCGAGGAGGCCGCAGGCGTAAATGCCGAAGCTGGCACGAGTTCACGACGTTGCCGGTCTGGAGATTGACTCGGGGCAGTCGATGCAATCGACGCCAAACTAGTAGCTAATGAATACTATGGAACCTTAGAAGTTTGGACCAGATCACGCAGTAGCTGATCGCTGAACTGCAAACCCTTGCGGAGGTAGTGAGTTGGTGACGACAAGGCCCCTTTCGAATGTGCGGGTGCTCGACTTCGGGCAGTATCTCGCAGGACCGCTCGTCGGCTTGATGCTGGCCGACCTTGGCGCCGAAGTCATCCGGATCGATCCGCCCCACGGCATTGCCTTCGACAACCCGGCCTTTGACATGATCTCCCGGGGAAAGCAGTGCTTGACTCTCGACCTCAAGTCGAAGGAGGGTCGGGCCGTCGCCATTGAACTGGCACGGCGTTCTGATGTTGTCATCGAGAACTTCCGCCCCGGGGTGATGCAACGCCTGGGGCTTGGCGCCGACGTGCTAAGCGCGGCGAACGACGGGTTGATCTATCTTTCGCTGCCCGGCTTCGCCTCCACTGATCCCGCGCTTCGCGATCTCGCCGCGTGGGAGGCGGTGATCGCCGCCTATACCGGGCAGTTCACCGACATGGGCCTCAATCGTCGCCTCATGGGGATCAACCCGTCCTTCTCGCCTCTGACGCTCGCCTCGGCTTATGGCGCCAGCTTCGGCGCGCACGCGGTGCTATTCGCGCTGTACGCCCGAGATAGGAACGGCGGCGATACAATTGAAGTGCCGCTCGCCTCCGCTTTGCTCGAGGGATTGGTTTACAATTGCCTCGAGATGGAGAACTTCCCGAGTCGATACAAGTCGCCGCGCGAACTGGAACTGGAGCGCAGGTTGAGGGATAACCTGCCGCTCAATCTTCAATTCGGCGAGTTGTCGGAGTTTCTCGATCCGTTTTACAGAAACTATACCTGCGCGGACGGCCGCGGCTTCTACCTGGTGTCGACTTCGATCTCGGGCCACCCCAAGCGGGCTTTGGAGGTTCTGGGGCTGACCGAACTTGCGGAGGGCCTGCCGGATTTTTCCGCCTACCTCGACGTTGCGGACTGGCCTTCCGAGTGGACGCAGCGTGCCTCTCCCGTCGGGCCCAGCGACCGGCATCGGATTTCAGCCGCGATGAAGCAGGCGTTCCTGACTAAGCCATCGCACGAATGGGAGGCTCTGTTCGGCGCGGCGCGGGCGCCCGCCACCGCGCAACGTTTCTCAGAGGAGTGGCTAGCTGACCCCCATGCACTTGCCTCGGGGCTTATCTTGGAAGTCGAGGATACCCGCCGCGGGCGCATGTACCAGATGGGCAATGTCGCCTGGCTGATCAATGATACCGGCGCGGCCGACAAGCGCGGCCCCATCCCGGCCGACCTGCAAAGGCTGCTCTCCGAGCCTGTACGCAAAGGCGGCGGCAAGGAAGGGCGAGGCGGCTGGCTCAACGGCTTGAAGGTCCTCGACCTAACCAACGTAATCGCCGGCCCGACTATCGGATCGACGCTCGTTCGCTACGGAGCGCAAGTCACCACGCTACAGCCCGTCGACCCCTCGGCCGACCCCTCGAATTCCGTGATTTGCGGCCTGCAGGCGCAGCGTGGAAAAGAAAGCATCCTCGTCAACCTTCGAAAAGAGGCGGGACAGGAAGTGCTGCACAGGCTCCTGGCGCAGGTCGATGTCGTCATCGTCAACGCAACCGACGCGCAATGCGCTCGACTCAATCTCACTGCGGACGGGCTTGCCGCAATCAATCCGCGGCTCATCATGGTCCAGCTCGACGCTTGGGGCGGCCTGCGGCGGGGCCCGAAATCCGACCATCTAGGCTATGACGACACCGTTCAGGCGGCAACTGGCATCATGATGCGCTTCGGCGGCGGCATGCAGACGCCGGAGGAGCACGCACATGCCGGCACGATCGACGTGCTCGGCGGCTTCTGCGGCTGCATCGCCCTCGGCGCCGCACTGCTTCGCAGGCAGGACACTGGCAAAGGCGGCGTGGCACGCACTTCGCTGGCCGCCGCTAGCAGCCTGATACAGGCTCAATTCATGTACGACTACGCCGGTAGGGCGCCGTTTGACGAACCTTCAGGACGCCAGGTGATCGGCTGGGGGCCTTTTTACCAGTGCTACGAGGCTTCGGACGGCTGGATCTTCTTTGCTGCCCCAACGGAGCGTTTTGGCGCGCTGACACGAGTTTCGGAGTTGGCGGACCTTGCGCAGTTTTCGGAAGCGGAGCTGAAGCCGAAACTGGCGGAACGCTTCAGGAGCCGCCCCGCGATGTTTTGGCGCAGAAATATCAAAGGGAAGAGTTCGGCAGTGCCGCTCGGATCGCTCAAGAAGACACACGATGCCGCTCTCGTCCACGAGAGCGATGGCGATCTCGATATATCTCGGGCGACCTACCGCGTCGTCCGCCATAACACGCACCCGATGGGGCGTTGGGTCGACCTCGTGCCGCCAAATGCAGTGCGGCCGCGAAACAGCAAGATAACCATACCGGGACCGATGTCCAAATATGGCAGTCATACGCGATTGGTTCTCGGGCGCCTGGGCTATTCAAGCGGCGAGATTGACGCCATGATCGCGGAAGGCGTGGCGGGCACCAGTTGGTCGGAGAAATATCTGCCGGACTGACATCTGGCAGACGCGTCAGCTATCAACCCCGAAGCTTCGATCGAAAGAGTGGAGCAGCGACAGTGAGCACATAGCGGGATCGGGAAGACCTTCTTCCATTCGCCAAATGGCTGGTTGGCGATGGGGAGAATGGACCTGCGCTCGTATCTGGCGGAGATGAGTTCGCAGAGCACGCTTCGGCGAGATGACGCGTCAGGGGTTTGGCCTGGTCGCGCTGACTGGTGATGTGTGATGAAGGCTTTATGGCCGGGCATCAGTAGCTCGCCGTGGTCGCGCGCCACTAGGTGATCATAGGGCGTTCTGCCACACTTCTCCCAGCAACAAAACTCTCGCGGCCGAGAATGACATGAGGGTGTCGATGTCGGAATAGAAAAGCCGGGGATGATAGCCGATAATCCAGCGGCTGGTTGGCAACAGTGACGGGTTGCCGATATCACCATCTGGCTGAGGAGTTTACTTTCCTTGCCGCTGTGCTTGACGCCTTTAGCCGCAGGGTGGTCCGGTGGAGTTTGGATACGCATCTCAGAGCAAGCCTTGCCATTGAGGCCCTCAAGATGGTCATCCCCAATCGCCAGCCTGCTCCTGGGGATCTCGTGCACCATCCCGATCGCGGAGTTCAAGGCAGATTCAACCGGTCGTCGCAACACCTCGATCATATCTTGTTTGAGCAACTAGTCGAGAGCCACTGCAGGTGTGCGCCAATCCAGCGTCTTGCGAGGCCCGGTATTCAGAGCATCGGCTACAGCGCTGAGTTCATTGGTCCCGTGCTGGCTGAGATCCGTGCCTTTCGGAAAGTACTGACGCAGCAAGCCGTTGGTGTTTTCTTTGCTGCCGCGCTGCCAAGGGCTTTGAGGGTCGCAGAAGTAGATCTTCAGTCCAGTCTCGATACGGAGCTGTGCATGCTGCGCCATCTCCGCGCCCTGGTCCCAAGTCAAGGATCGGCGCAGGTGCCCTGGTAGTTCCATGATGGTCCCGGGATGGCGTCGCGGACCGCTTCGGGGCCGTGCCCGGCAAGAGCCGAGCCGTTTTTGACAGACTTATCCTTCCTGGCGTTCCATGCGCGGCAGGTGCAGGAGCATTGTGAACCGTGTCGTACGTTCGACTAGCGTGCCGATCGCTGGGCTGCCGAGACCGAGAATGAGATCACCCTCCCAGTGGCCTGGCACCGCTCTGTCGCCTATTTCTGGGTAGTGTGCTGAGAGTTCTGCAAATTCGCCGAGAGAGGGCGGTCATGGCAGGCTGGTGATGTTCAACGTCACCTGATTCCCGCGAAGGAACGCCACCATGACCAAGACAGAAGGTAAATCCGCCAGCGCTGCCGTCAAAGACATTCTGCTTTCGAACCCGGATGGGCTGCACGAAGTGATCCGTGCGGTGATGCAGGAGGTGCTCGAGGCCGAGATGGACGAGGCGCTGGGTGCTTCGAAGAGCGAGCGCACGCCGGAGCGGCTGGGCTATCGCTCGGGCTATTACGGCCGCACCCTTGTCACGCGGGTCGGCAAGCTTGAGCTGCGTGTTCCGCAAGACCGGGCCGGCCGCTTCTCGACCGAACTGTTCGAACGTTACCAGCGTTCCGAGCGCGCCTTGGTGGCGACGCTTGCGGAGATGTATGTTCAGGGCGTGTCGACCCGCAAGGTGAAGGCGATCACGGAAGAGCTGTGCGGCCATGCCTTCTCGGCCTCGTCGATCTCGGCCATCAACAAGCGGCTCGACGAGAGCCTGAAGGCCTTTGCCGAGCGGCCGCTGCAAGAGCCCTTTGCCTACCTCATCCTCGACGCCCGCTACGAGAAGGT
>NZ_ATYO01000051.1 GCF_000427725.1 Mesorhizobium sp. WSM3224
GCCGAACGCTTGCGCGACCTCGGTCACCGACGACCCCGCCGCGCTCGCCAGGTCGACCAACGCGCGCTTCTCGGCGCAACTCCACAGCCTCCGTTGCCGCGCGCGGCCGGGCATCGTTGCACGATCTTCGGCCGCCGCCGCACCGCTTAACTCGGCGACCACATCGCCCCCTGCATGTTCCAATGTCATGGCGCGAAAGCTCCATGTTCATCAGCCCATTGCAAGGTGCCGTGGTGCAGCGCTTACAGAGTTCGCCCGCCTGACGAAGCAGGTTCTCGATATCGTGCGCAAGGAGAAAGTTTGCCGGCGGCTGATGAGCGCGCCGGGCGTTGGGCCGATCACCGCGCTCGCCTTCCGCGCCACGATCGACCGGCCGGAGCGGTTCGGCTCCTCGCAGTCGGTGGGAGCGCATCTGGGATTGACGCCGGCACGCTACCAGTCCGGCGAAACCGACATCCAGGGAAAGGTCAGTCGATGCGGCGACGAACTTGCACGTACCGCGCTTTATGAGGCGGCCCACACACTGCTGGTGCGATCGAAGAAGTGGTCGAGCCTCAGAGCATTGGGTATGAACATCGCCAGACGGCGCGGCATGGCACGAGCCCGGGTCGCGGTCGCCCGCAAACTGGCCGTCATTCAGGCATCGCATGTGGGCCGACGCGACCGAGTTCCGCTTCGGAAAGGAGCCTGTTCCCCTGGCCGCGTGAACTGAGACAGATCGAGGAGCAAGCAACACGAACAAAGCCTTCGCCCGAAAGGGCGATGCCCGGATCGTTCCGTGGGGGACGATGGGCGAGGGCGATCTCGTTGAGAGTCCCGAACCTGCCGGCCCAAGCGCGGCAAGGTCGTGAAACAGATTGAGACGCCTCGCTCTCCTGACCCCATCATGCGGCGGCCCAAACGCTGACCGCGAAGAGAAGCGAGTGACCCCACGGAACGGTCCAGAAAAAGGTGCAGGAGCATCTTGACCAAAACGACCCCAATCAGAAAGGTCTCTTACAGCGCGTCAGATTGATCAGCCCCTCGGATCGCGAATTTCATCGACGCCAGCGGTCTTAGACCGCGCTGAAAGGCCGGACATATGATCGCACCTATCCCCCTGGATGAAATGTCTGAAAAAGCGCTTGCCCGCGTGGCCGTTCTACATATGTCGCGCAGGTCTCTCCCAGATCGCCGCGCTATAAGCAATCTCAAATTCAGCTATTCTACCGCTCCTACGGGCATCCAGGTGCCGAAAGTGCAAGCTCAAGCGGGTTGTCGCCGAAACAGCTCACCCGTTCTGCTAGGCTCGTTCAAACTTCACTCGGCTTAACAAGATCAAAAGATAACGCCACCTCAGTGGGGTGCCTGATGTTATCGAGCACCGGGCAGCAACGCTCAGCGATCGTCAATAATTGGGAGATGGCTTCCGACTGCTCATCACTGACAATTTTCACGGTCGCGGATATCGCGGGAAAGCCAGATCGAACCCCTTCACCCGTTCCAAAAAAGCCCTGGCTGTTCATTTGTGCCGACAGCTCCACGCCAATCGACTTCACGTTTATACCCAGAAAATCGGCGTAGCATCTGATGGTGACTTCCATGCTGGCGCCCAGCGCAGCCAACATCACCTCGGCGGGATTTGGTGCGGCTCCCGTCCCGCCGAAACTAACTGGTTCATCAATTGTTAGAGCCAGACCGCTGAACCGAGATTCTGAACGCAGGGCTTCCACCTGCTGTGTGCGCCCCGACATCGTCTCAACACATACACGCGGGTCGCCGGAGGAAGTCTCGGCACGGAGCTGGGCAAAAAGTCGCCCCAGCTCCGTTGAAGGTTGTATATCGTTCATGTTGTCACCACCCGCCTCAAGCCGACCTGAACGGACCCTCGGCATCGCAGTTGACCGCGCCGACCCATCCCGGCCGCCACCGCGTGCCTATCATCGCGCCGATCACACCATTTTGGCGACAATCAGCGCTCTTCGATCCGTCCCTGCGCGTCAAAAGGCGCATTCCACTAGGGCGCAAGCCATTGTAAACGCGTCGAATACTGCGTTTATGGACGGAAACTGACCTAGCTGGAGCAAAAGAGCCAATGTGCTCGTTGTTGGGATTTGGACCTGATCTGCAGATCACATACCGGCCAGTGGCTTCTGGAAATGCCGCACATGAAGGCCTGACAGAAGACCGCACTCGATCACCACGCACGTCAGGTTGGGAAACTTCTTGCATACGGGCAGCAACCACAGAAGGCTCCCCGACTAGACCGAACCGCCAGAACATAAGGCTGGCCGTGGCTTCCGCATTCGGAATAGCGTCGATCCGAACCATAAAGCGCATTGGCCACTGCCCACGCGCAGGGCACGCCTGCATCGAGAGCATCCAATGCTCAACCAAAGGCATCACGCTTCTCGAAATCGCGCAGCCACGGCCATCATCCCCATGCGAAATGGGAGATAATTCCCGGTTATGATCCGACTGCCGAAACTCATAGGTTTGTGTGAGTTGACAATCTCGGCCTCGAACGACCCGCTTTCGTGCTTGTTCCTGACACAGACATCTTGAACATCCAAGAATGCACAAGTATTCGGCGCGTATGAATTGTAAACGGCTTCTTTTTGTCACAAAGATCAGTTTCGGACCGAAACAACTGCTGGACCATTCCGCCCACTCTGTTTCGGTAGGCCTGCATATGATCGGGAGCTGGTCCGCTCCGAGTGGTTCATCATCTTCAATGTCCAGCCCAAGAGCGAGCACGTTATCGACACGTCCGGCAACGGATCCGCAGTCGCAGCAAGAGTGGGAAATGCTTCCGACGACTCCGGAAGGCCACAGAGGAGCGCCATCTGCCCTTGACAAGATCGGGACAACACCCAATTGATGCAACGCCTCACGAGCGTGATGCCGTCCCCAAGCGAACTCACGCCGACGACGGAGCGAGACGTTTCCCAGCATGTCGGTTTCCGTGGCAAATGGAAGCGGAATCGGATCACTTAGTGGCTCGCCCGAAAAGCTAATGTCATGCCCCAAGGCCGAGCAAATAGTAGCCTTTAAAGTCGCGAGCGTCGTCATAGGTAAACAGGCCCTTGTTCTGGAAAGTGTAAAGCTGCTTTGCAGGCTTTGCCAGCGTTAGCCTGAAATCGAGCCGACGTGACACATGACGCACCGGTGGGCCTGGCCGAAGGTCTGAATGTCGACAGAAATGTCTGATTGCAGGCACCGGGGACGAGACCAATCCTTCATCTTTCACCTCTCAGCCCATCCACGGCACTCCGCTGGATTGAAAGACCAGATTTCACCTGAACTCCGGGGGTCGTGACCGCGGTACCGCCTTTTTCGTAACCAGCCCTCACCGTGTTCGAAGCAATCGACGTGCCAATCAAAAAAGTCATGCGAACCTTGGCTAGGTAAGAAGAAGCCATTAGGGTGCGCGCATACGACGGGATAGCTGGATCGTACCCACTGAGGTAGATGCTATGGGCCGAGCGGCAAGGGGTGTGGCATTCTTCGGCGCTGTAGAAGCAACCGCCGGAAGGAGGCGCCTATGTGTCGCAGTCTTTTGACGCGAGCCGGTCCCTTGCGCAGCTTTCCAACGTGCTGGACAAGAACAACACCGGCTCGAAAGTGTGGGCCGACACGGCCTGCTGCGGCGATAGCAGTGTCGAGGTCATGAACAAGCGCGTCACCGGTTCGGCTTTATCGCGTCGGCTGGTGATGCGGATGAAGGCTTTGTGGCCGGGCATCAGCGGTATGGCTGCAGCTACGATCTCCGCCTGTCGCCACTCGTCGCGGCCATGGCTGGTTTCGGTCCGCTCTGCGAGCGCGGGGATGATCTCGGTCAAACTTTGGTTGGCGTGAGCCACCCAATGGCGGCGATTTCCCTTGAGCGCGAGCAGGTAATCGCCGCCCCGTTCAGTAATGGCTTGTGCCATGCGCGTGTGGCAGTGGAGCGCGTCAGCCGTGACCATTCGCCAGTGAGATCAATGAGTTCGACGACTTTAAGAGCTGCTTCGACCTCGTTCTCGCCCGCGCCGGGCGACACTGCCGCCAAGCACAGCCGTGTCTCGGCGGCAAAGGCCGACACCGTCAGAGGTGGGCTGGCCGCAAGACCCTTCTCATAGGCCCGTCGCAGTTCCTTGCCATCGAGCGAGACCACTTCCTGGCAAGCGCGCAAAGCCCGCGGCAAACGCCGCGAACGCACGCCCGAAAGCCTTCGGGTCAAGCAGCCGAAGCAGCCGCGAGAAGGTGTCGTGACTAGGCGCCACCTCGTACTCTATCAAAGGCTTGCGGCGATCATCATCACGATAAGGTCGCCAAGCCGATGCATGCATTGCCAGCGCGCGGATCAGGCACCGAGCCGAAATAGCTCTCTAGGCGGGAAATGGCAGTCTCTCCTCAGTTAGACTGCCCCCTCAAAGAATCCCTTCCTAGTCCAATTTCAAGTCCCAAAAAGCCATATGCGATTCCCCTGCTCCTGACCCCATCATGCGGCGGCCCAAACGCTGATCGCGAAGAGAAGCGAGTGACCCCACGGAACGGTCCAGAAAAAGGTGCAGGAGCATCTTGACCAAAACGACCCCAATCGTGAACTGACCCCCGAAAGTTGGACACAACCTTCGGGGGTTTTGCATGTCCAGATTCAGCGAGATTGAGAAGCGCTCGATTGTTGAGCGCTACTTGAGCGGGGACGAGAGTTACGCAAGCGCTGGCGCCGCTGCTGGCATTGACGCGGCGACTGTCCGCAAGTGGGTTGCTTTGTACCAAGCGCACGGCGATGCCGGGCTGTTGGGCAAATACGATCATTACGACGCGGCGTTCAAGCTGTCAGTGCTCGAGCGGATGTGGGGAGAAAGTCTGTCGTATCGCCAGACGGCGGCGTTGTTCAACATTCGCAACGCGGGTTGCCTGGCGGGCTGGGAGAAGCGTTATCATGCGGGCGGGATAGAGGCGCTCGCCCCGCGCCCCAGAGGAAGACCGCGATCGATGCCAAAACCGGCGCCTGAACCGCCGCTTGAGCCGCCTGAAGCGCGCAATGATGAGGCCAAGAGCCGTGAGGAGCTCATGGCTGAACTGAACTATCTGCGCATGGAGAACGCCTACCTAAAAAAACTGAAGGCCTTAACGCAGGAACACGCGCCCAAAAAGCGCAAGCCGTCCAGGCGTTAAGGCCGTTGCATCCGCTTGAGGGACTACTCGAACTGGCAAAGCTGCCGCGCAGCACGTTCTATTACAGGCAAAAGGCGACCTCGCGCCCGGACCGCCATGCGGCGCTGAAGGAGGCGATCAAGGCCATCTTCGACAGCCACAAGGGCCGCTACGGCTATCGCCGGGTGACCGCGCAATTGCGCCAGTCGGGTCAACGCGTCAACCACAAGACCGTCCAGAGCCTGATGGCCGGGATGGGATTGAAGTCGCTGGTCAGGCCGAAGAAGTATCGTTCCTACAGGGGCGGGGTTGGGCGGACCGCTCCCGATCTGTTGCAGCGCAAGTTCAGCGCCGACCGCGCCAACCGCAAATGGGTGACCGACGTGACGGAGTTCAGCGTGGCCGGCGACAAGCTCTATCTGTCTCCCATCATGGACCTCTACAATGGCGAGATCGTCGCCTTCGAGACGGCGCGCCGCCCACGCTTCAAACTGGTGGACAATATGCTGACCAAAGCCTTCGCCCGACTCGATGAGGACGAACGGCCAATCCTGCATTCCGATCAAGGATGGCAGTACCAGATGTCGGCATTCCAGCGTAGGCTGGAAGCCAGAGGCCTTGCACAAAGCATGTCACGCAAAGGCAATTGCCTCGACAACGCACCGATTGAGAGCTTCTTCGCCACGCTCAAATCCGAACTCTTCCATCCGGAAAGGTTCGAAACCGTCCAAAGCCTCGATACGGCCATCGAGCACTACATCGACTACTACAACCACCGCCGCATCAAACTGAAACTGAAAGGGCTGGCCCCTGTGCAATACAGGACCCAGCCCTTAAATCTACCAGATCAATGAACCGTCCAACTTTACGGGGTCAGTTCATCGGAGAGGTCTCTTAGCGTCGCAAAGAATTCACTCGAGCCGTCGTATCGGATAATTTGCTTCCCTCATGGCGGGGGTAGCTTCCAGTCGTTCCGTCATTGTCCGGACTATCTCCCCGACGACGTTGAGCTTATTTGCTTGGATCTTTCGGGCGCGGCTCCAGGCATTCAGCGATAGGCCTTTTGGGTGGATTCAAGCGGTCGTCGCAACACTCTGAAGTTGGAGGTTGCGATGAGCATTCGAAAGGGGAGATCGGCACGGTCTGGACGAGCGCCATTGCCTTCACCAGGACGGCCGCCTGTCGCGGGGCGCGATGAACAGATTAGATACTGGCGGGGGTCGCCGCGGGCAAGTGGGTCTATCGCAAGCTTCGCAACTTCCGCGCCGGCATCGAGGCCGGCATTTCATGCCTCAAGCGTGCTTACGGTTTGGCGCGTTGCCACTTGGCACGGCCTCGATCACTTCAAGACCTACGTCTAGTCCTCAGTCGTGGCCTACAACCCCGTCATCTTCACCCGCCTCAAGCCGACCTGAACTGCCCCCCGGGATCGCAAGTTGCCCCGCACCAACCATGCCGGCCGCCACCGCACGCGCCGGTGACACCATTTTGGCAGCAAACAGCACTCTTCGACCCGTCCGCACCCGTCAAGGCGCTTTCAATCGCGCGCAACTCATTGTAAACGCACTGAAATACGCACGTTTATGGACGGAAACTAGCTAGCGCTGCGTGTTGTTCGTTGCAAGCTCTCGTGGATTCGAGTGCCGATTGCTTGCCTCGATCTCCGGCATCGGCCGATCACAGCCGACCGCATTTGCGGCGATCCGTCCATGTTCCGCTCGGGCGCGAGTTCGCTGCCTGGCCGCAAAATCTACAGCCTTCATGCGCACGAGGTGGAATGCATCGATAAGGGCAGGGCGCATGCGACCTACGAGTTCGGGGTGAAGGTGTCGGTGGCCACCACGCTGAAGCGCTCAAAAGGTGCCAGCTCGCCCTGCATGCAAAAGCGCTGCCCGGCAATCCCTTATATGAGGAGGGTCAAGTGGAATGGATTTGCCAGGTGACATTCTTTTCTCTTTCTCGTGCTGTCGCTCGGAATCCATGGTCTGAGCCCCGATGGCATGACGCGGCCCGTTTCCCGAGCCAAATCCACCTTATACACGCTCGCTGTTTAATACAGCAGCACCAACATCCCGCTTGCGGCGGACAAGGGCGCAGGACGGCGAACCAATCTATGAAGCGGCATTGGCCATGGGATTGCTCGGTTCGCCCACCTGGATCAGCCAGGACTGATCGGGTCCCGACCGAAGCGTAGAACTCGGCTTGAGGTGACGGATCGTGATCAGGCGGCGGTCATGACTACCCCGTTGACGACGATGCCGGCGTTGACGTATTTCCACAGTGCTACGAGTAGCTTGCGGGCGAGCGCCACAATCAGCGCCTTCTTCAGACGGCCACCGTTCTGCTTCACCCGCTCCTTGAACCACAGGGAGAGCGCCGATTGCCGTTGATGGCGCAGCCACAGCCAGGCAAGTTGGACCAGCATCGTGCGTAGCCTCCGCCTCCAGCACGCAGTGGATCCAGAAGCCGTCGAGCCCGGCCTCCTGGATGACGACGATCGAAAAGCATCGGCCGGTCCGCGCCTGGGCCTTCCTGTTGAGTGAGGCGAACCGTTTCAGCAGGCCGACGGTGTCGCCGGCCGCCACCCAATGCTTGGAGATCTTTTCGCCGCCACCCGGCAGCAGCGAGGTGACCAGCCATTTCGGCGGTAGATTTCCAACGAGGTGAATATTGCGCCAAGATCGGTGCGGAGACTGATCGGCGCCTCGGGGTAATGCACTGCAACGGACATGCTGACCTCCAGGTAAGGTGGTTGCTTGATGCAATGTGACCTCCGGTGCCACCAAGCGCGGGTCGCTATCCACCTTCCTCATAGGATCTATGACGGCCACACGCTCGCAGCGACCGTCCCTGACATAGAAAAGACCATCGGCAACGAGATCAGCCGCATCCTCGCCGAGGCCGGCTATCGCGGCCACAACACACCGGAGAGCCACAAGTTCAGGGTCTCCACCGCTGGTAAGAAGCGCCCGGTGACGCCGGCCATTAAGCGCCAGATGCGGCAGCGATCGGCCGTCGAGCCGGTGATCGGCCACATCAAGGCTGAGCACCGGATGGGCCGCAACTATCTCGCCAGCAAGCAGGGCGGCGCCGTCAACGCCATCCTGGCCGCCGTACAACTTCTCCCTCCTGCTCAGGTGGCTGAAGGCTCATTTGTGGCTTCTCCTCGCCGCCTCTCAAGTCAGCCGAAAGAACTAACGGCCTGATCCCTCCATTGTTCACGGCCGACTGCCTAGCCTGAAAAATGGGTTGGTGGATGTGGCGCAAAGGATCGAGCTCCATCTCGAGTCCAGATGATGACAATATGGAAATTGCGTTTGACGCACTAGCCCGTTGATCATCAAATGGACCAAATATGCAAATTGGTCCGCCAGTCGCGCTGCGTGCCAAATTCGGCGAGCATTGACATTCGCCGCAAAAAAAAATGCATAGCAGAGGGATGAAAAATGCACCATCTGGCCGACCGTAGACTCGTCTCGAGCGCCTATCTCGGTGGGAGTGCTCAGAGCGATCTCACCAGGCGAAACAAGTGCAGTGCGGGACAAGCGCCAGCATTGGGAATAACGGGAATGCCAGGCGCAAACGACGCCTTTGTAAAGTTTTCCGATGTTCAGAAGACCTACGATGGCAAAACTCTCGTCGTCAAAAAACTCAATCTCGACATTGCTCGTGGAGAGTTTTTAACCCTGTTGGGGCCCTCTGGCTCTGGCAAGACGACGACCTTAATGATGCTCGCCGGCTTTGAGGTGCCTACTCAAGGCCGGATTTTTATTGACGGTCGAGCGATCGATAATCTGCCTCCGCACAAACGAGATATCGGCATGGTGTTTCAGAATTACGCACTTTTTCCGCATATGACGGTAGAGGAGAACCTGGCATTTCCTTTAAAAGTTCGAAAACGCGGCAAAATGGAGATCAAGGACAGGATCACGCGGGCGCTGGATATGGTCCGGCTTGGCGACTATGGCAAGCGCCTGCCAGGTCAGCTTTCGGGGGGTCAACAGCAACGTGTCGCGCTTGCTCGAGCGCTCTGTTTCGATCCCAATCTGGTTCTTATGGACGAGCCGCTGGGCGCGCTCGACAAACAATTGCGCGATCAGATGCAACTCGAGATAAGGCGCATCCATAAAGCTCTTGGCGTCACCATTGTCTATGTCACACATGATCAAAGTGAGGCACTGACCATGTCGGACCGAATAGCGGTGTTCAACGATGGGCTCATCCACCAACTTGCTTCGCCGGCAGGCCTGTACGAGCAACCGCAGAACGCGTTTGTTGCGCAGTTCGTGGGAGATAACAACCTGCTGCGCGGCAAGGTGATAGACATGGACGGCGCAAGCTGCACGGTGGAGGTATCGGGTATGGGCAACGTCCATGCCCTGGTGATCAATGCCGAAGCCGTCGGGCGGCCGGTTTTGATATCGTTGCGCCCGGAACGGGTGAAACTCAATCCGGCGCCGGGTTCCCTGCCAAATACCCTTAACGCCAGAGTCGAGGAGCTGATCTACCTGGGAGACCACGTCCGAGTCCGTGTGTCGGTTGGCGGTCATGATCTGGTGATCAAGCTGCCCAATTCCGATGGGGTGCAAGTGCATGAAGGTGCCCAGCTCACAATCGGCTGGAAAACGCAGGACTGTCGGGCGCTGGACGCCGGATGACGTCGGGAACTCTAATTTTAACGTGCCTCGGGTGCGAGGCTAACCAGGGGACAATTAATGAGAAGCTCAGCACTAAGCAAGAAAACACTTGTGATAATCGGATTGGTCGCTAGCACATTTGTATTAACGAAGCCAGGTGCAGCGGCCGATCAAATCACGATCACGTCTTGGGGGGGCGCCTTACAGCGGGCTGAAAGCCAAGCTTGGTTCGAACCATTCTCCAAAACGACTGGCGTCGCGGTCAATGAAGATGAGTACAGTGGCGACGCTGCCAAAATACAGGCTATGGTCGAGACTAAAAGTGTAACTTGGGATGTAGTTGATGGGTATTCGACTTGGGTCAATCGACTTTGTGATCAGGGATTGTTGGAACGGATAGACTGGAACAAGTTGGGACTCAACCGGTCCAAATTTATAGATGGGGATATGTACGAGTGCGGTGTTCCGTCAGTCATATCAAGTTCCGTTGTTGCATACGACAAGGATAAGTTGCCGGACGGTCCGAAGACCATCGCGGACCTCTTCGATACAAAAAAATTTCCCGGCAAGCGCGGACTTGAGAAAACTGCCGCCGGCAATCTTGAATGGGCGCTTGTCGCCGATGGCGTGCCCGTGCAGGATGTCTATAAGGTCCTCAATACGCCAGAGGGCGTGGATCGGGCCTTCAAGAAGCTCGACACGATCAAGAAGGACGTTATCTGGTGGGAGGCTGGAGCCCAACCCCCGCAGCTTCTCGCTGACGGCCAGGTCGTGATGACTGCAGCTTACAACGGCCGCATCTACGACGCCAACAAGAACTCAGGCAAGAATTTCGCGATCATGTGGGACGCCCAACTTCCCGGAGTGGGAAACGTCTGGGTCATTCCTGCGGGCGGACCACATTTGGACGATGCCTATAAATTCATTGCTTATGCGGCCTCACCCGAAGTACAAGGAACGTTGACAAAATACATCCCTTACGGGCCCGCGAACAAGGATGCAATGGAGTTTGTCGGCGGCGAGGTTTTACCTTGGCTTGCAAATGCGCCCGAGCATATGACCAATGCTATCAAAACTGACACTGCCTTCTGGAACGAGAAGGGCGACGACCTAAATCAACGCTTTACCGCATGGCTTGCCCAATAGGCGACAATTGCCGGGAAGACTTAAGTCTTCCCGGCACCTGACTCATGAACCGGGAGAGGAGCCTATGGCAGCGACAGTAGCCCAAACTGCCGGCAGTGAGAAGAATATGCTGCTGCGAGCGGAACTTCGGCGTTCGGAGCGTTGGGGCAAGCTGAGGGCATTCGCGCTCGTACTGCCACTGCTATTGTTCCTTGTAATAACATTCGTGTTTCCGATTGGTCGGATGCTGTTTAACGCTGTCCATGACGACACGTTGCTGACGCTGATGCCGCGAACTACGGCAGCACTTGCTGCCTGGGACGGCAACGACCTTCCCGGCGAGCAAGTCTTTGCCGCTCTCGCCAAGGATCTGCGGGATACGTGGGAACAGAAGACGATGGGCTCAGTCGCCGTGCGGATGAACTATGAGCTACCAGGCACCGGAAGTCAGTTCACGTCCAGCGCCCGAAAGGCGAGCACGCTTTTAACCGGTCCTTACAAGGCGGCGCTGATCCAGATAGATCCGCTTTGGGAGCGTAAGGAGGTCTGGAATTTTTTTAAGCGTGGCGCCTCGCCTTTTACGGCATACTACCTGCTACGCTCAGTCGACTACCAATATGGGGCCGACAGCCAGATCGTGGCTACCCCACCGGAAACCGCAATCTTCCGCGACGCTTTCCTGCGGACGTTCGGGATAAGCGTTGGCGTAACAGCCGCAACGTTTCTTTTAGGCTTTCCTGTCGCTTATCTTTTGGCGACCTTGTCGCCAAAATCCAGCAATCTCCTGATGATTTTGATCGTCTTGCCATTTTGGACGTCAATGCTTGTGCGGACGGTCGCTTGGGTCGTACTGTTGCAGCAGAACGGTGTCGTCAACCAAGCCCTCGTAGGGCTACATATCATATCGCATCCTGCGGATCTTATATTCACCCGATTCGCAACGATCGTTGCTATGACCCAAATCCAGCTTCCCGTCACACTGCTGCCGATCTATAGTGTCATGAAGACGATCCCGCCGAGTCATATCCGTGCCGCCCGCTCACTCGGCGCCGGTTCGTTCTACGCCTTCTGGCGGGTCTACTTTCCCCAGACACTGCCCGGTATTGCTGCCGGATGTCTGCTGACCTTCATCTTATGCCTTGGTTACTATCTCACCCCGGCTCTCGTAGGCGGTCCAAGCGACCAGATGGTGGGGTATTTTATCGCTAACTATACCAACAAGCAGATAAACTGGGGTTTGGCCTCTGCACTCAGCGCACTCCTTCTCGTTGCGACGCTCCTTCTATACTACGTGTTCAATAAGCTGGTTGACGTCAACCGACTCAAGATCGGGTGAGAACGATGTCTACGTTGGTCTATGCTTCTACGATCGAAAAAGGTTGGTACTGGTTGCATAGGATTATCTCCGGCACTGTGCTACTGTTTCTTGTGGCGCCCGTCTTGATGGTCATACCACTCTCGTTCAATTCAGTGCCTTTCTTCACCTATCCGATGTCCGGATTTTCGTTTCGCTGGTATGAGGAGTTCCTTTTGTCAGCCCGGTGGCAAGGCGGTTTGCAAAACTCATTTTTTGTCGCCGTAGCGGCGACGCTACTGTCCTCCGTTTTGGGCACGCTAGCTGCACTTGGGCTCAGCCGGCCGAACTTCCCTTGGCGTACGGCGGTGTTGGGTATAGTGATATCGCCGATGATCGTGCCGACCATAATTACTGCGGTAGCAGTCTATTTCTTCTACGCGAACGTGGGGCTAGTAAACTCGTATACGGGGGTGATATTAGCGCACACGGCGATTGCTGCGCCGTATGTAGTAGTAACGGTAAGCGCAACTCTGGTGGGCTTAGATAATTCACTCGTTCGTGCGGCGTCTGGACTTGGGGCGCCGTCGATCACCGTGTTTTTCAAAGTAATACTGCCTCTTATAAGTCCTGGTATGATTGCTGGTTCGCTTTTTGCCTTCGTTGCGTCCTTCGACGAGGTCGTCATTGCACTTTTTGTCGCCGGCCCTCAGCAGCGAACTTTGCCCTTGGTGATGTTTTCAGGGATCCGGGAGCAAATCAGCCCCACCATTATTGCTGCCGCTGCCGTATTGGTTTTGTTCGCTACCGCGATGCTGACTGCGGTTGAGCTCCTGCGGAGGCGGTCGGAGCGTCTGCGCGGTATCCGGGGCACCTGAAGGTTCCAAGGGGTGCTGCTGGTCAGTAATTCTAACTCATGGGTGGCGATGAAGAGAATTTGTCCTCTTATTACCCCGGTGGCGCTTGATAATGCCCCTTTCTGTCGATCGCGAGGTTGTTGTCACTTGTCATGCGGCTGGTGCGGCGGACGGTGCATCGAGGCCCGTCACAATCAGAGTTGGGCAAAAGCGCCTAGCTTGCCCAGTACAGCTGCCCGCCTTGCCGGCAGGAAAGTTATTTCTTGTAGCGGCCGGTCTGCATCGACCTATACGGCTTGGGGGCTCGTTGTTCTCGCCAAGATTGATACCCGCGAGCTCCGGGCCTCATAAACGTCACGCGTGGAAGGAACTAGAGAGGCGTCCAGAACGGGTGCGCCATCGGAGGTTCGCCGTTTGGCATCGACGTAAGGACGCTGGCCAAAGCTCAGATCCGGCGATCGTTGTCGTTCACGGCGGTTTTGGACGCCATAAGGGGCGGCGGCCGCGAAGATTGGCGGATGGACCGGCAACGCTGCGGGACTGAATGAATCACATTCAGCGCCATGGCCCGAAGGCTGAAGGCCAACCGCCGCCGGGAAACCCAGTCGGTTGTCAGCTTGCCCAGAGTAGGGCCCGTCCATGGCGAGGTGCGCTGGCGGCGCATCGATCTTCAGAGCGACACAAAGAAGTGGATCTATTTTGTGCACAGATGGAACTAATGAAAGGCTGCCGACTGGGTGCATCTTGTTCAAAGCGTTATCACAACGGCAGTGTAATCCGCTAAGATCACACGAGATTGGGCAAATACATGGATGCGACCCGAAAATTCGCAACAATGGTCACCGACGATCTTATCGACGGATATGGGCACATGAATATGGTGCACTATCTGGGAGCGTTCAGTAGAGCTGCGGATTTACAGCTTGGCCATGTGATACAGCTAACCCCCGATGGCTCTGTGATCTCTGGCCTGGTCACCGCCGAAGCGCGGGTCGCTTACAAGCAAGAAGCGATGCGCGGCGACGATCTGGTCCTCACTACTTGGATAGCCGATCTTGACGAAAAGCGAGTCCATGTCGCGCAAACAATGGTGCGCGGAGACGGAACTTTACTGGCGACAGCTGAACAGCTTTTCCTGAATTTCAACCTGCTATCGCGCCGCGTAGAGGCATTCCTGCCGGATGTAATGTCCGAGCTTGGACGCCGTGTCGAGGCCGACAGTAGTAAATTCGATCCGGGCATTGTCAGTCGCCGAATGGGCATACCGCGATAGTGTGAATTACCTTGTCATCGTTAGTCTGCGTCGACGACCTTCATGACGCGGAAAAATGACGGCCGGACCTGAAGTCGGCCGGGTCCCGCATCGACGAAACCAGGGCACTCGCGGTGACAACGCCGACCCCGGGTATGGTCATCAATCGCCGGCAGGCGCTGAGCCTCTCGCGACGGCAACCAAGTCGCTGTCGATCCGGCCGAGTTTGGTCTTCACCTCTCTTAGCTGTTCGACGAGATAACGTAGCGCATGCCGCGCCACAGGCGGAATACGCGCTACCGATTCATCTTCGATCAGAACGGTTAGAAGGCCGATGTTGTGTGCCCGGTTCGGACCAATTACCCCCGAACTCGGCCAAGTGACCGCGGATCGCGTTGATCAACTGGGTTCTCTGGCGGATCAACATCTCCCGAACTCGGTGGATGACCAGGATCTCCCGCGTGACTGCTTCGCAGATCGCCTCGGCATCGGCGGCATCATTCTTATTGGTCTTTACGTAGGGCCGAACGTATTGCGCAGGGATCAAGCGGACCTCGTGTCCCATACTGCGTAAGCGGTGCACCAAGGCACCTTTCCCGAAGTCGTCTGATGCGTGTATGGCGGTCAGCCGTTAGTCGGCTCGCCGGGGCGATCACTGCGGGTTATCATAACGGGTGACGTAGTGGAGTTCGCGGAGGGCGGGAATGACGAGGGCGATATCTTTGTACGCCTCGTGCTCGATAAAGTGCGCGGTCTCGGGTCCCGGCCTGGGTTTGCCGAGGACGGGCCGCCCTTTTTTGTCGACGCAGTAGATCAGGATCGGCAGCAGCAGGCCGTGGTTGGGGTTCTTGAGGTCGAGTAGCCGTTTCCAGCGTTTGATGTTGAGATTGATGGCCGCGTAGAACCCTTGGCACCACGGCC
>NZ_ATYO01000052.1 GCF_000427725.1 Mesorhizobium sp. WSM3224
CTGGCGAAGCCGCAGGGCTGGCTGTTTCCCGGCCGCGACCCCAATCGTCCCATCGACGTGCAGGTGCTGTATTCGGCCTGCCGCTCGGCGCGCGCCGCCGCCGGCATCGACAAGCGGGTGACGGTGCATACGCTCAGGCACTCCTTCGCCACGCATCTGCTCGAGAACGGCACCGATATCCGCATCATCCAGGTGCTGCTTGGCCACAACAATCTTTCCTCGACGGCCCGCTACACCAAGGTCTCGAACGGCCTCATCCGGCGCACGACGAGCCCGCTCGACAGGCTGAACATCGAAGTGGTGCCGCCGGGCTGACCGGTTCCGCCCATGTCGGCGAGACTGGAGGTGGCGGATATCTTCGGCCGCCATGGCGAGGCGTATCGACAGGCCCATGACGGTCATCTCGGACGCGTCGAGCGGCGTGTGATGAGCGCGATCGAGCTCTGCCGGACGGCCGAGCTCGGCGGCATGTCGAGGGCTGCCGATCCTGCGGGGCGATCCGCGTGGCCTACAATTCCTGTCTTATGGGCAGATTTAGTAATGGGGAGCTGGCGGCCGCGGTGTGAGTATTTTCCTGTGAATCGTCGATTTCTCACTCTCCATAACATGGCGCCGATGCTGCCCCGTCTGCTCGGCCGCTGATGGCCGATCACAAAGGGGGACGAACATGTTGGAGACCTACTTCTCTGCGTCGAAGATGCTGGGGCATCTGCGCAGCGGGCCGTGCAGGCCATATCTGGATGGCTTCGCCGCAGCGCTCGAACGGCAGGGCTACGGCCCCGAGACGGCCGTACGCTATCTGCGTGCGGCAGCTCATGTCGGCCACGTCATGGCAGAGCGCGATGCAAGCGTGAGCGACATCGATTTGGCGGCGTTCGAACAGCATCTGCGAACGTGCCGATGTCCGCGCGCCAGGGGAGGCCGCCGCAACCATCACACCATCTACGGCGCAAGGCTCTTCCGTCGGCACCTCGAAGAAATAGGCGTGTGCAAGCCCGCGGTCGCGGCGATGCGGCCTGCCGAACCGCAATTGGTCGTCGGCTTCAAAGCATGGCTCAGCAAGCATCGCGGGGCATCCGATGCGACCATCAGGTTCTACGCGCGCGATGCAGCCAGCATTATGGCAGCACTTGGAACGGACCCGACGCGTTGGAGCCCCACCGATATCCGCGGCTACTTCATGAAGCGCGCGAGCACATGCGGGCGCGGCACCATCGAGAAGATGACCACGAGCCTGCGGGCATTCTTGCGCTACCTCGCCGTTCAAGAGCACTGCCGGGCCGGTCTCGACGATGCCGTTCCGGCCTACGCCCATTGGCAGCTTGCCGAGATGCCGCGATATCTGTCGGGCGAACAGGTCAGCCGGTTGATTGCTGCCTGCGATGGTGATGCCGGCGCGCGCCGGCGGGATCTCGCCATCGTACTACTGTTGGCTCGCCTCGGCCTGCGGGCCGGCGACGTGGCACAGCTCCGTCTCCTCGATATCGAGTGGCAGGCGGGTTCGCTGCGGGTCACGGGCAAGTCGCGCTATGAGATTCGCTTGCCGCTGCCCCAGGACGTCGGGGATGCGATCGCTGCCTATCTCGAATGTCGACCGTCGTGCTGTCGAAGTGATCGCGTGTTCCTGAGCACGATCGCGCCCAGCCGCCCGTTCCGGAACGGCGACGGCGTCTCTTCGGTGGTCAGGCGCATTATGAAGCGGGCTGGCGTCGTGACGCCCGTCAAGGGTGCGCACGCCCTGCGGCACACCGCGGCGACCGAGATGCTGCGCCATGGCGTACCGCTCGACAAGATCGGGCTAGTCCTCCGGCATCGTGGCATCGACACGACGGCCCACTACGCCAAAGCCGATGTCACTCTTCTGAAGCAGGTGGCGCAGCCTTGGCCGGAGGCACTCTGATGTTGAACACCATCGAGACCTATCTTGCACTGCGCCGTGCCACAGGCTTTGCGATGTCGAATGCCGAGTACCTGCTCAAGAGCTTCGCCGCCTTCGCGGTCGAGCGCGGGCACGCGTATGTCCAAACGCAAACAGCCATCGATTGGGCCGCGCTCGGACCATCCGTTGCGCAACGCGATGCTCGACTGAAGGCCGTCTGCCGCTTCGCACGTCATATCCGCGTCGAAGATGTCCGGCACGAGTTGCCCCCGGCCAATCACTTCGGCGCCTGCAAAAGACGTCGACCGCCGCACATCTACTCGGACACGGAGATCGGTCGCCTGATCGAAGCCGCCGGCCGGCTTCGACCTCAAGGAGGCCTGCGCTCGCTGACGTATGCGACCTTGGTCGCCCTGCTCGCGGCCACGGGGCTGCGCATCTCCTAAGCACTCAAGCTGACGTTCGCGGACATAACGAGCGACGGTCTGCTGATCCGCGAGACCAAGTTCCGCAAGACCCGTCTGGTGCCGTTGCACGATACGACGGCGGCAGGCTTGCAACGCTACCTGAAGCGCCGCGGACCTAGCTCGGGAGATGATCCCGTGTTCGCCGATACGCGTGGCCGGCCACTGCGCTACTTCGCAGTCAAAGAGACCTTCGACAGGCTGGTCTGCAAAGTTGGCATCCGGCCAACGTCGGCGCGGCGCCCTCGGCTGCATGATCCGCGGCACACGTTCGCGGTGCGGGCGCTACAAGGCAGTCCGACGGGCCGAAACCGATGCGGTACGCATATGGTCGCGCTCGCGACGTACATGGGTCACGTCAACGTCTACGCCACCTACTGGTACCTGGAGGCAACCGCCGACCTCGTGCGCGACATCGCCGTGGCGGGAGAAGCGTTCATGTCGGATGAGAGGCGAGCGTGATACCGATCGCTCCCCTCATCGAAGCGTTCCTGCGCGAAACACTCGTCCATCAGCGGGGTGCCAGCCGACACACGTGCGATTCCTATGCCCAGAGCTTCCAACTCCTGTTCGAGAGGCCGAATACAGAACCTGCACGTCGATGGGACGGGTTGCGTTCCGGCCGGGAAACAGCCAGCCCTGCGGCTTTGCCAGCCGCCAGTAGACGCGCAGGATGCGCAGAAGCTGCGCCGACAGCATCACGGTGCGGTCCTTGCCGCCCTTGCCGTGCTCGACCCGAATGACGCCGCGGCCGCTGTCGATATCGCCGACCTTCAGCCCGACGGTCTCCGAGGCGCGAAGACCCGCTGCGTAGGCCGTCGTCAGCGCCGTGCGCGTCTTCAGGCTCGGCACTGCCTCCAGGAAGTGGACGACCTCGTCGGCGCTGAGAACCACCGGCAGCGTGCGTGGCGAGCGGGCATAGACGATCCGTTCCGGAATCTCGGCATGGCCGAGTGTCACGCCGTAGAAGAACCGCAACGCGCACACCGTCTGGTTCAGCGCCGGCCACGAGATCCCGGTCGAGACCAGATGCACCTGAAAGGTGCGGACGTCCTCAAGACCAAGCCGCTCGGGGGAGCGGCCGAAATACCGGGAAAACTTCGCCACCGCGTGCACGTAGGATCGCTGCGTTGCCGGCGACAGATTGCGGATCGTCATGTCCTCGATCATGCGCCGGCGCAGAGGGCTCAACTCGGCCATCTCTCATCTCCTGTTTTCAAGATTGCGCTTCAACAGCCGCAATCCTTCAAAACAGAAGCCTCATCCGCAAACCCCCGCACCAAATGCCGCGTCAGCGGCTTCGTTCAATCCCACGACTCTTACAAATCTCATCCCGCTCTAGCTCCTCGCCAAGCCGGCGGATCAGTTCGCCGGCTTCGGCGTGGGCACCAATTGACACTCGAGGGACTCCGAACACGCGCTTTCGACGGCCGACATCGGCGGTTACGGCATAGGCTGACTTCCTAGGCCACCGGGCGTCTCGCCGGAGATTGGATATTGCGGAGAGATCGCCAGCGGTCATGGCGGCGGCATCGACGCCGCGGCGGCCGAGAATCGCGGCGACCTCGTCAGCAAGCAATGTCATGGTTCTATCGATTGCAAGGGATGTCATGGTCTTTCCTCCGGGTATCAAGCGGCGACAGGGCAAGGATCTGCGATCCGATCTTGTGAAGACGTCTCGGATAGAGCGGAGGCAGTGTGGATGCCCCGCCCCGCAGATGATCGAGAAGGGCTTCGGCCGGGTGGCGCGGCCTGAAGCCGGCGAACCGCTTGGTTTGGCATCGGCAGGAGAAGCCGGTGGCAAGAACGTGGCCTTTGTACTTGCCGGCGAGTCCCGCCGCCCAACTCATTACGAAGAGTTGTTCCGATAGCGCAGCATGCTCCCGTTCATGGCCGAACAGGCCCGCCATTCCGCAACATCCGGTAGAGGGTGTTTCGAGGCGAAGACCGAGGGTCGCGAAGACCCGCTTCCACTCCTCGACGGCGCGCGGATTGGCGGTCTTCTCGGTGCAGTGGAGAAAAAGAAAATACAACGGGATCTCGGATCGCGGCTCCCGGGCGGCAATCTTGCCGGCCTGAATCTCCATAGCAAGAAAGGATTGAAGCGAGCGCACCGGTGTACGGCAATCGCCTCCGTCGGACGCAGCCGTTCGGTACTCGAGCTCATGCATAAGCACGGTGACAGGTTCAATGCCGATGACGTGCAGGCCTGTGTCGAGCAGTCGGTTGTGGTAGGCTCGTGCCGAACTCGCGACCTGAGAGAAGCGGTCAAGCATTCCGAGAACGTGCAGGGGCTTGCCGTTGGGCCGCGCCGCGATGAGATGAACTTCGTAGCCCAGAGCCGTCAGGAGATCGCGCGCTGCATGGACGGTATCGCCATCGAAAGCGCCCGTGAAGGTGTCCTCAACGAGAAGCACAGTCCGTTGCTTCACATCGACAGAAAGACGCGACCAAGTGCGGATGTGCGCATCGGAAGGGATTATGGCTCCACGCGCCGGTATGAGCGCCGGCAGGTCGACGAGGCCGACCACGTATTTGGTGAGCCGAAGGAACGAGGCGGCGCGAAGCAGTGGATTGGCGAGCCACGAAACGCGTCGTGCGATCGGAATGGCCGCCTCCATGCACGCAACAAGTTGGTCGCGCAGACCGCGTCGGTGACGACGGTGATACGCGTCTAGGAACTGCGCCTTCATCGCGGGAATGTCGACCTTGATCGGGCACTGGCTCGAGCAGGCCTTGCAGGACAAGCAGGTCATGAGAGAGGCGTGGAGTTCGTCCTCGATGGCGGGCAAGGCGGCTGCCTCCTCACCGCGTTCCGCTTCGCTGCGTAACCTGGTCCACTCGCGCAGCAGCGCCGCCCGTCCCTTCGGCGACTGTCTGCGATCACGCGTCGCCTTGTAAGAGGGACACATCGGATCGTCCGCATCCCAGTTGAAGCAAGCGCCGTTGCCGTTGCAGGCAAGCGCCCGGTCAAAGCGGCGGGCATACTCGGGCGCGATGGCCCGGTCGAACGCGCCACGAAGGGGTACTTCATCGATGCGGTCGATGTGACTGATGCCGTCGTGCGCTGCAAGTTTTCCCGGGTTGAAGATGTTGTGCGGATCGAACACTGCCTTTATGCGGCAGAGCTCTTGATAAAGCTCCGGACCAAAGAAGAAGGGCGAGTATTCGCCGCGGAACCCACGGCCGTGTTCGCCCCACAGTAAGCCGCCGTATTTCTTCGTCAGCGCGGCAACCGCATCTGAGACCGGGCGGATGAGAGCGGCATCCGCCGGATCCTTCATGTCGAGCGCCGGTCGCACATGCAAGCATCCAACGTCCGCATGTCCGAACATGCCGTAGGTCAGGTTATGGCTGTCAAGGATTGCGCGGAACTCAGCCACGAAATCGGGAAGATTCTCCGGTGGCACTGCCGCGTCTTCTACGAAGGCGGTTCCTTGCCGATCGCCGCCCAACCGTCCGAGTAAGCCGACGCACTTCTCGCGCAATGACCAAAGACGGCCGACAAGCGCTGGATTGCGCACGACCGTCCAATCGAGGGCGACATCCGGAGCCTCCGCGAGGAGGATCAACAAACGCTCAACCCTCGACTCCAGTTCTTCCGCGCTATCGGCGACGAATTCGGCGACGTTGAGGCCGCACACCTGCGCCGCGCTGGTGCCCCCGAGAACGCTCTCAATATCGTTCCAGATGGCATCTTCCCTGGCGAGGGAGAGCACCTTATCGTCCAGGATTTCGATCGCGGCCGGATCTGCGGCGAGCAGCCGCTGGACGTCGCCCAGCGCGGTCTGGAAGGAGGCGTAGCGAATGGCGACGACGGCGCGGCAAGCAGGAAGCCGGCGCACGTGCAGGGTCAGGCGCTTGGTGATGGCAAGCGTGCCTTCAGAACCGGCCAGCAAATACTGGAGCCGAAATCGGCCATTCTCGTCAAGCACGTTCTTGAGGTTATAGCCAGTGAGGCCGCGGTTCATCTCGGGAAAGATGTCGCGAATGACGTCGCGCCGTTCGGTGACGACGCGATGCACCTCCCGATGGATGCGTCCGGCAAGCGTGTCTTGCGCGGCCACCCCGGCGAGGGCTGCCGGTTCCAGGGTCTTGATTGAAACCATCTCACCATTGGCGAGGACGACATCCATCGCCTCGATATAATCGGAGGTCTTTCCGTAGATCCGCGATCCCTTCCCAGAGGCATCCGTCGCGACCATGCCGCCGAGGGTCGCGCGCGAGGCGGTCGAGACGGTCGGCGGGAAGAACAGACCGTACGGCTTCAGAAAGGCGTTGAGCTGGTCAAGGACGACGCCGGGCTCTACGGTCACCGTGCCGGCTTCCACGTCCAACGTGCCGATTCTGTTTAAATGGCGCGAGGTGTCTATGACGACGCCGGAGGTCAGCGACTGCCCGTTAGTGCCGGTTCCTCCCCCACGCGCCGAAAGCGGAACTCGCCCAAACGCCCCTGAAGCGGCAAGAGCGATGACGCGGTCGAGGTCATTTCCCTCACGCGGATAAAGGACCACCTGCGGGATGACCTGATAGATGCTATTGTCTGTGGCGAAGACGGTTCGGGTGGCGAGATCGCGCGCGATCTCTCCGCGGTAGCCAGAGCGCACCAGTGCCTCTAGGAACGGCGAAATATCGGTCGCCTCCCCATGTCCGCTCCGCCGCGTTTCCATCACTGCGTCGGGCCTGCCGCCTCTCTCAGTTGCGCCAATGCGTCGGCGATCGAATCCTGTTGGACCTTGGCATAGAGGTCGAGCTCGTTGGCGATTTTCGCTCCCAATCCTTCCTCGAATGCTTGACGGTTCGAGCTTTCGGCATAGTTCTGCTGCTCATCCGTGCCAAGATTCGACTGAAAGATGCCTGCCGCGCTGACCGGCAGGAAATCTTCATAGATGATAGGATCAAAACGCAGGTAGCCGCGAGCGACAAGCTCATCAAGCGCAGGGAGGATCGTCTCCCGTGTGATGGTGGCAAGACCTTCCGGGGTCGGCGAATAGCGGAAGTAGGCGAGCCGCTGATCGCGTAGGTCGCTCCAGCTGTCGGGAAACGCCTTGAACCGTTCTGCCAGTTCGCTTTCGTAATCACCGGCACGAGAGCCTGTTGCGCCCACCTGGACATCGCGACGAACCGAGGCCAGCAACTCGTCGTAAAGCGCGCGGCCCCTCGGGGTGAGCGCCACGCCGCGCTGCTCGATCTCGCCGAAGCGGGCTGTGTGCGTTCCTTCAACCGAGCCCCCGTCTTCGGCCTTGAACTCGATCCGCTCCTCAAGTGCTTTAAAGCTGGTCTGCCGAAGCAGGATCGGGCAGTTGCGACGCGGCGGGCCTTCAATCACGGCCTTTGGGGTGATGCCCCATGTTGGCATGCCAACTTGCACGGCGTCGATGTCTAGCGTGCGGGGCGTCAGGTGATTGATGTGGGGCCCGCGGAAGCTCACCACGTCCGCAATCAGACGGTGGGCGTAGTGCAGCTTGAGGTGGGTGGCCAACGTCACTGTAGCATCACTATGCCATCGAAAGGTCTCCAGAACCTCGCGCACGAATTCCTCGGCTTGGTCTTGGTCAAGATCGCCTTCGGCCTCAAAGACTTCGACGAGCTCGAGAGTTCGAGGGCTGAAGATCTGCCGCTCCGACAGAATGCGCGCTGCTTCCTTGCGGAGCGCTTCGTCCTCGATCAGCTCGAGGCGAAGAAGCGAGGTAAAGACGCGAAACGGATTGCGACGCAAAGCCTCGTTTTCGACAGGGCGAAAGGCTGTTGAATGCACCGGCACGCCAGCGACCGAAAGATCATAGTAGCCGACCGGATGCATGCCGAGCACCGCAAAGACCCGGCGGATGTTGAAGAGCTCTTCCGGAGTGCCGAGCCGAACGGCGCCGTGACGCTCGACACTAAGTCGGTCCAGTTCGCCGTTGCGCCGCAGTATCTGCTCTAGTTCGGGGTCTTTGGCCAGTGTCGCTGCGTTGATTTCGGTCACAAGGTCGACCAGAGCACCATACTGCGGTACCTCGGCACGGTACATATTCGACATGGCGATCGAGAAGAGCGACCGGATCTCGTCGGAATGAACTTTCTGCGAAGGGATGCTGCGGGGATTTACAGGAGCGTTCACGGTTAATCTCGTCCGTTGTCGGGAATCCGAAGCAAGCCACCGGAGCCGCTCCGGTGATCAGGGTGCGATCAGAGCGTCATTCGGCTGTCCTCGATATCGACATCTGTTCATGAGTTCATTCCTCATTGGAATGAGATGCACTCTGTATCTCTTGACGACGCCAAGGCAGGCAGCCAAGTTCGGCGATGCACAAGTCAGGCAAGGACGAGAGCTGTGCTCGGCCGCTATGTCGGGCGGAGCGCCGGCAAGGAGACTTGCACTTCAGCGGAGGTCAAGGTGTAGGTGATGCAGGATTGGAATGACATGCTCAGTGTTCGGCGGTTTGTGCCGTCGCTTTCCCTGTTGATGGCCTTCGAGGCGGCAGCACGTACCGGCAGCGTAACCTCCGCGGCAAGGGAACTCTCGCTGACGCAAAGTGCTGTCAGCCGTCAGATCAAGATGCTGGAAGAACAGCTTGGTGTGGAGCTATTCCACCGCGAACGGCAAACAATCCGCCTCACGGGCGGAGGCGAGGTCTACGCCCGCGAGATCCGGGAAAGCCTCCGCAAGATCAGTGCTGCCTCCCTTATGCTTCGAACCAACCCTTTGGGTGGCACGCTCACGCTGGCAATCCTACCGACCTTCGGCACGCGTTGGCTGGCACCTCGGCTGCCCGGCTTTCTCGCTGCAAACCCTGGTATCACCATCAATCTCGTTACCAAATTATCTCCGTTCGACTTTCGCCTTGAGCCGATCGACGCGGCGATCCATTTTGGCACCGCGGAGTGGCCGGGAGGCGATCTGACTTTGTTGCGATCGGAGATCGTGATTCCGGCGTGTAGCCAAGAACTGCTCAACTTCCATCAGTTCGGATATCCGATCGATCTGAAAAAGGCCCCGCTTCTCCACCTGACCACGCGCCCGAAGGCCTGGGAAAAATGGTTCGCGATGAACGGCGAGGCCACCCAGCCCGTTCCTGGCATGCTGTTTGACCAGTTCGCGACGGCTGCGCAGGCAGCAATCGCCAGCATGGGAGTCGGCTTGCTGCCGCAGTTCCTGATCGAGGACGAGCTTGCCACCGGTAATCTCGTACCTGCTCTGGACTTGCCGATGAAAAGCGCAGAGGCCTATTACCTGGCTTGGCCGCACGAGCGCGAGAAACACCCCCCGCTCGTCGCATTCCGGAACTGGCTCGTCGCGGAAACTGCAGCGGACCGGTGAGGCTGCTCACATTCAGGAGCAACCGTCCTATCAGGCCGCGAGAGCGCGGTCGACGCGCTTTGTCACTGCCCCAACGAGGAATGCGCCGAGCTCGATTTCTTTCTGGCGGATACATCCTTAAGCAGGAAAACTCTTGCCGCCGGCAAGCAGATCAGGAACTGCAAAATGCGGGATGGGGCGTGACCTGTCTAGCTTCCAATCTCGGTGCTGTAGATCTTGTTCACGTAGTGTTTCGTGGATAAATCGGCCGTTTTGACATCCGGATACAGTCATGAAGCGACATCTCAGCATTATTCAGGTGAATGTTCATCGTCGCGAAGGGCATGCCCTCGAGCACCGCGATTGCTCTCATCGATTTGCCGACCATTTGAGGCAAAGGGCCTGCCTGGCAGTGAGTTCGACCTGTACTCTCTCGCCGTCGGCTCGGCCCCTGTCGACGACGGTCGAAAATCGCTGATAAACAACGACAAGAGCTGAAGCGCTGGAGAGAGCAAAGGCGGTCGCTGCCGCAAACTTATCGATGTCGCGCTCCAGCGACAGCGACAGCTTGTGCGATGCGACCGTCATCATCGGCGGTGGCCAAACGCCGCCCGGATCGGGACAGCAATGCCCGACCGGAGCCACAATCGCCTGCCTCAGCAGAGAAATTCAGAAATTGCAAACTCAGCCAGACAATTCCTTCTCGGGCTGTCGGCCGCCCACGTGAAGGCCTCCATCTTAACCGCACGGTCGTGACGACTGAATCGACATTCCTATAGTCGCGTTCCAGATAGCGCTGTTGCCGCTCATTCGGGTAGTTCGATATCGCGTAGGTAGCACTGGCTGGCTGTTAAGGTAGGCATAGCAGTCGAAACCGAGCTTATGGATTGCGCCGACAGAAACGGTGCCGGACCCGAGAAATCGCCCCTCCCATTGGCTGGATAAAGTTCGTCTGTGCCTTGAAACGTTCTGGGATTAAATGCCAATGGCCTCGTATGCGTCAGCGACCTTGCGAATGGAAGCGACGTAGGCGGCCGTCCTGTAGTCGCCGAGGTCCGGCTGCTCCTCAAGCAGGTCGGCAATACGCGACCAGGTGCTGCGCATGACATCTTCTAGGCCGGACCGGACGAGATCGATCTCGGCAACGCCCTCCAGGAATTCATCGCGAATGTCGGCGGGAAATGGCTGGCCGGTCATCCGCTCAAGAGCCGTGGCAAATCGTGTGATTGCGTCGCTCCCGCCGCCGTCTTTCCATCAGGCCGAACGGAATATGGGTCAGGTTCTTCACCCATTCAAAGTAGCTGACGACCACGCCACCAGCATTGACGTAGAGATCGGGAAGGACGGTCACTCCTCCTGAGCGCAGCATTTGATCGGCCTGGAAAGTAACCGGGCCATTGACGGCTTCGGCGATGAGATGTGCTTTGATGCGCGCGGCATTCTCGACGTGAATGGTATTCTCCATCGCCGCCGGGATGAGGATGTCGCAGGGCTGTTCCAGACCCGTCATGTCTCCGGCGAATGAAGTTGCTCCGTCAAATCCCAGGATGCTGCCGGTACGCAGCTGATGCTGCTTCAGCGCCTCTATCGCAAGACCTTCCGGATTGGCGACATATCCGTCGCGCTCGGCAATGAGGATGATTCGCGCGCCATCGTCCTCGGAGAGGAACTTGGCAGCGTGATAGCCGACATTGCCGAACCCTTGAACAATTACGGATGCGCCCTTGAGGTCGCGCCGTTCTCCAACAATCCCCATGGTACGGGCATCCCGAAGATAGCTCTGGATGGCGAACTGCACGCCCCTGCCCGTCGCCTCCGTGCGGCCGGCAATCCCGCCTTTGGAGAGCGGCTTCCTGTGACGCAGGCACGTACGTTGATCACGTCGGTCGGGTTGGCACGACGGAACTCGTCGGCCATCCACGCCATTTCTCGCTCGCTTGTGCCCACGTCTGGAGCCGGCACGTTGAGGCCGGGACCGATTAGACCGCGCTTAGTGAGCTCCTGAGTGAAGCGCCGGGTGATGCGCTCGAGTTCCTGCGGCGTCCATTCGCGCGGGTCGATCTTGAGTGCTCCTTTCGAACCTCCGAACGGAACATCTACCAGCGCGCATTTGAGCGTCATCAGCGCCGCGAGCGCCTCCACCTCCTCTGCATCGGCATCAGGCGCAAAGCGGATACCGCCTTTGACCGGCTCGCAATGCTCGCTGTGCACCGAGCGCCAGCCGACAAAGCTGTACATCCGGCCGCGCAGCCTGACGCCGAAACGTACCGTGTACGTCGAGTTGCACTGGACGATCCGCTCGGCAAGCCCCTCCTGTAGATCGAGGAACGACATGGCGTGGCGGAAATTCTGGCCAACACTCTGCAGAAAACTCGAGGCACAGGCTTCCAGCTGAACCGCGCTTGCCGGGGTCGTCGCAGGGCCCGCCTCGCCCCAATGACGTACTGATGACATTTCTACACACAACTCGGGTATCCTCCTTCTGTATGCTCGACGCTCACGATTAGGAATGCAGTGCGGTCACATTACAGTCTGCAGACAATGCAAGGCTGGCCGGGACCACAAACGCTTTGGCTGGAGTGAATTCTTTCGATATGTCCTTTGTTTCGCCGGTCTGGGGTGCTGTGAGTGCCCTTTCAGCTCAACACAATGCGCTGGAGGCATTGCGCACTAGGAGGGCGTAAATCAGCGTGAACAACCGACGAGCGGTGTCTTTGTCGACGCTCACCTTCGATGAGAGACGCTCTCTCAGTAGTTCGGCAGCATCGTTGTGGATGGCGCGCCGAGTAATTTCGATCGCCTCCAGCCTTTCAGGGCCGGGCCAAGCGATGGGACGGTGGTAGCTTTCGCAAATGTATGCGTAATCCTTGGTCAGCCGGCGGAACGGAGCTAGTGACAGAAAGTGGCTCACAACGTGCGCTCCCTTTTCGGTACCGATGTGCAGCGCCAGGTGTGCGTCTGCGAGTGCGATGCTGAGGCGGCAAGGTCCACCGTCGTGTCCGCCTGGAATGAAAGTGTTACTTTCCAGGAGGTCGCGGATTGCAATTGCTT
This sequence comes from Mesorhizobium sp. WSM3224, assembly GCF_000427725.1. GTDB lineage: Bacteria > Pseudomonadota > Alphaproteobacteria > Rhizobiales > Rhizobiaceae > Mesorhizobium. The sequence continues at coordinate 12,677 of NZ_ATYO01000052.1, forward strand.
GTTCACGCTCTACTCGCACGTCGCTACTGCCACCAAAAGAACGTTCAAGCGACACTTGACAGAGCCGGAACTCAGCGGCGCCCATCGGTTCTGCTCCGCTCCGCTACATTCGTTCGACACACATGGCGACGCCCATGCCGCCGCCTATGCACAGGGTGGCCAGTCCCTTCTTGGCGCCGCGTCGGCGCATCTCGAAGACCAGCGTGTTGAAGATGCGGGCGCCCGAGGCGCCGATCGGGTGGCCGATGGCGATGGCGCCGCCATTGACGTTGACGATCGCGGGATCCCAGCCCATGTCCTTGTTGACGGCGCAGGCCTGTGCGGCGAATGCCTCGTTGGCCTCGACAAGGTCGAGATCCCCTGCCGACCAGCCGGCCCGTTCCAAAGCCTTGCGCGAGGCGGGAATGGGTCCGGTGCCCATGATCGCCGGATCGACGCCGGCGGTTGCCCAGGAGACAATGCGCGCCAGCGGGGTGATGCCGCGCCTGGCGGCTTCCGCTTCGCTCATCAGCAGCGCGCCGGCGGCACCGTCATTGATGCCGGAAGCGTTGGCGGCGGTCACCGTGCCGTCCTTGTCGAAGGCCGGCTTCAGCTTGGTCATGGCATCGATCGTGGCGCCGTGGCGGATGTATTCGTCCTGATCGACAACCGTGTCACCTTTCTTGCCCTTGATGGTGAAGGCGACGATCTCGTCCTTGAACTTGCCGGCCTTCTGCGCGGCCTCGGCCTTGTTCTGCGAGGCCAGCGCGAACTGGTCCTGGTCATCGCGGGTGATCTGGAACTGGCGGGCGACGTTCTCGGCGGTGTTGCCCATGTGGTAGCCGTTGAAGGCGTCCCACAGCCCGTCCTTGATCATGGTATCGATCATCTTGTAGTCGCCCATCTTGACGCCGGCGCGCAAGTGCTCGGCGTGCGGCGACAGCGACATCGATTCCTGGCCGCCGGCGATGATCACCTTGGCGTCACCGGTGGCGATCTGCTGCATGCCGAGCGCGATGGCGCGCAAGCCCGAACCACAGACCTGGTTGAGGCCCCAGGCGGTGGTCTCCTTGGGCGGGCCGGCCAGGATCGAGGCCTGGCGGGCCGGGTTCTGGCCTTGCGCCGCGGTCAGCACCTGGCCGAGGATGACCTCGTCCACCTCGCCAGCCTCGACACCAGCACGCGCCAAAAGTTCCTTGACGACGACGGCGCCGAGCTCATGCGCGGGCGTGGCGGCGAAGGCACCGTTGAAGGAGCCTACGGCCGTGCGCGCGGCGCTGGCAATGACGATGGAGGTTTTGGTCATAATCGCACCCTCTATTTTGGGACCGGCGGCTGCAGCCAGCACACCCGCCTCAGGTGACGATCGTTGCTTCGGTTGCGGCGCGGAGTTCGTCCTCAGTGACGCCATCGGCGCAGTCGACGAGCTTCAGCCCGCCCTCGACCACATCGAGAACGCCCAAGTTTGTGATGATACGGTCGACCACCCCTTTACCCGTAAGCGGCAGGGTGCAGGCTTTGAGCACCTTCGATTCCCCGGCCTTGTTGGTGTGGTCCATGACAACGATGACGCGTTTCACGCCGGCGACAAGATCCATCGCGCCGCCCATGCCCTTGACCAGCTTGCCGGGGATCATCCAGTTGGCGAGGTCGCCGTTCTCGGCCACTTCCATGGCGCCTAAGATCGCCATTGCGATCTTGCCGCCGCGGATCATCGCAAAGCTCTGGGCAGAGTCAAAGAAGGCCGAATGCGGCAGCGCCGTCACCGTCTGCTTGCCGGCATTGATGAGGTCGGCGTCGATCTCGTGCTCGGTCGGGAATGGACCGATGCCAAGCAAGCCATTCTCCGACTGCAGCGTCACGTGAATGCCGTCTGGAATATGATTGGCGACGAGCGTCGGAATGCCGATGCCAAGATTGACATAGGTGCCGTCCTCAAGCTCGCGCGCGGCCCGCGCCGCCATCTGGTCCCTGTCCCAGGCCATCTGTCACCTCCCCTTCAAGCCGCAGCACGCGTCGTGCGCTGTTCAATGCGCTTCTCGTGCTTGCCCTCAATTAGGCGATGCACATAGATCCCCGGCAGGTGGATCTGGTCAGGCTCCAGACTGCCGACGGGAACGATCTCCTCGACTTCGGCGACACAGGTCCTGCCGCACGTGGCAGCCGGCGGGTTGAAGTTGCGCGCTGTCTTGCGGAACACCAGGTTGCCCGAGGCATCTGCCTTCCAGGCTTTCACAATTGACAGGTCGGCGACGATGCCGGTCTCAAGCATATAGGTTTCCCCGTCGAAGACCTTGTGCTCCTTGCCCTCTGCCACGACGGTCCCCACGCCGGTCTTGGTGTAGAAGCCGGCGATGCCAGCGCCGCCGGCCCGCATGCGTTCAGCCAGCGTCCCTTGCGGATTGAACTCAAGTTCCAGTTCCCCGCTCAGATACTGGCGCATGAACTCGGCATTCTCGCCGACATAAGAGGAGATCATCTTCCTGATCTGCTTGGTCTTGAGCAGCA
>NZ_ATYO01000006.1 GCF_000427725.1 Mesorhizobium sp. WSM3224
CCACATCACCAATCCCGAGAAGCTCGCAAGCCTCATCGTCATCGTGATGCTCGCCATCACATGGGCCTACCGATGCGCCACCCAAACCATGGGCATGAAGGCCATACCCCGCAAAAGCCACGGCCGCCGCGAAAAATCCTGGTTCCGCATCGGTCTCGACGCACTCAGAGACTGGATCGTCAACTGCCCCAAAGCAGCCGCCCACGCGTGGCTCGAAAAAGCACCCCGAAGATCGATGATCAGCTCAAAAAACGCCTGAGTCGTGTACCGTGGAATCCGTTTCAGCGCGACGCGCTTTAGGTAGCATGATCCCGAAAAGTGGGAACCGGTTTTCGGAGAAGATCATGCTCCAACAAAAAGCTCGATCAGGACGGCGATTCAACGAAACGTCATCCTGATCTGAACGAAGCTACTTTCCGGAGTTCATCACATAGAGGGCGCGCGAGCGTTCGAGGTGCTTGATCATCGCCTTCTCGGCGCCTTCGGCGTCTTTCTTCTCGATGCAGCCGATGATCTCCTCGTGCTCGGTCAGGGTGAACTTTTCCTTGCCGGTCCAGATCAGCATCTCGGTGTGATATTCCTTCAGCCAGCCAAGCATCGCCTCGCTGACCGCGACATAGATCGGATTGCCTGAAATCGCCGCGATCTGGGTGTGGAAGCGCATGTCGGCGGAGATGAACGCCTCGGCATCGCCACGCGCCGCTCGTTGCTCGGCGACGGTTGCCCTGAGCCGCTGCACGTCGTCGGGCGTCGCCTTCTCCGCGGCTTCCTTGACCATGCCGCGCTCGAAGAAGATGCGCGCGCTCTTCAGGTGTTCGAGCGTGTCCTTCGACGACGACAGGATGATCTTGGCGGCACCGTCGACCTGCTTGATGATCGACTTGGCGGTGAGCTGCAGCACCTTGGCGCGTTCGCCATGCGAGATGGCGACGAGACCCATGTTGCTCAACGCCTGCATCGCCTCGCGGATTGCCGGCCGGCCGACTTCGAAGCGCTCCATCAGCTCGCGCTCGGACGGCATGTCGTCGCCAGGCTGCAATTCGCCGCTGGTGATCAGGCGCTTCAGCCTGACAAAGACTTCGTCGGAAAGCTTGCGCCGGACGATCGGTTCCGAACGGTTCATCGTCGCGAATCACTCCCTTGACCCAGTCCCAACCTATCACCGCGGCCGCAATTTCCGGAATGCCCGTCGCCTGTCGCATGGCGTCTCCGCCGGGCAGGATATTGCTTGCAATGCTTATGTACTCATTATACCAGATTTCGAGCGCAGGGAATTCTTTTCCTGACTTTCGACTGAGTCTGGCCGGCCATGATCACCCTCACCTATCGCATCGAGACCCCGGGGAGCATCGAGGTGCTGGCGGCCAAGATCGCCAGCGACCAGTCGACCGGCACCTTCGTCGCATTGCCCGGCGAGACCGAGGAGTTGAAGGCACGGGTGGCAGCGCGCGTGCTGGCGATCCGGCCTTTGCCGGACGCGGCGCAACCTTCGATACCCGAAGCCGGCGGCGGTCCCTTCAAGCGCGCCGATGTCGACATCGCTTTTCCGTTCGACGCGATCGGCACCGATCTCGCGGCGCTGATGACGATTGCGATCGGCGGCACCTATTCGATCAGGGGACTGTCCGGCATCCGCGTCATCGACATGAAGCTGCCCGAGGAATTCAGGGGCTCCCATCCCGGCCCGCAATTCGGCGTCGCCGGCAGCCGCAGGCTGACCGGCGTCGAGGGCCGTCCGATCATCGGCACCATCGTCAAGCCGGCGCTGGGTTTGAGGCCGCATGAGACGGCCGAGATGGTGGGCGAGTTGATTGAGGCCGGCGTCGACTTCATTAAGGACGACGAGAAGCTGATGAGCCCGGCCTATTCGCCGCTATCGGAACGGGTGAAGGCGATCATGCCGCTGATCCTCGACCATGAGCAGAAAACCGGCAAGAAGGTAATGTATGCCTTCGGCATCTCGCACGCCGATCCCGACGAGATGATGCGCAACCACGATCTGGTGCTTGAAGCCGGCGGCAATTGCGCGGTGGTCAACATCAACTCCATCGGCTTCGGCGGCATGGCTTACCTCAGGAAGCGTTCCGGCCTGGTGCTGCACGCGCATCGCAACGGCTGGGACATCCTCACCCGCCATCCGGGCCTCGGCATGGATTTCAGGGTCTGGCAGCAGTTCTGGCGGCTGCTCGGCGTCGACCAGTTCCAGATCAACGGCATCGCCTCGAAATACTGGGAACCGGACGACTCCTTCATCCGCTCCTTCGAGGCGGTGACGACGCCTTTGTTTTCGCCCGACGATTGCGCCCTGCCGGTGGCGGGCTCCGGCCAGTGGGGCGGACAGGCGCCCGAGACATACGAACGCACAGGCCGGACTGTCGACCTCCTCTATCTCTGCGGCGGCGGCATCGTCAGCCACCCGGACGGGCCGGGCGCCGGCGTGCGCGCCGTGCAACAGGCCTGGCAGGCGGCGGTCGAGGGTATTCCGCTCGAGGACTTTGCCAAGAGCCATGTCGAGCTGGCGCGCTCGATCGAGAAGTTCGCCGACGGCAAGGCGGCCTGAGCGTGCGGGACCTGCTCCTCAGCTATTATGGCGACGACCTCACCGGCTCGACCGACGTCATGGAAGCGCTGGAACTCGGCGGCGTGCCGACAGTACTTTTCATGCGCAAGCCGGATGCCGGACTGATGGCGCGCTTCGCGCATTGCCGTGCCGTCGGGCTCGCCGGCACCAGCCGCAGCGAGTCCCCGCGATGGATGGACACGCATCTCGAAGCGGCTTTCACCTGGTTGAAGTCGCTTCGCGCTGAGATTTGCCACTACAAGGTCTGCTCGACCTTCGATTCCAGCCCGACGATCGGCAGCATCGGCCGGGCGATCGAGGTCGGCCGCGCGGTGTTCGCGCAGGACTGCGTGCCGCTGGTGGTCGGCGCGCCGCAGCTCAAGCGCTACACCGCATTCGGCCACCTCTTCGCCGCCTATCGCGACAGATACTACCGCATCGACCGCCACCCGGTGATGAGCCGCCACCCGGCGACGCCGATGGATGAATCTGACCTGCTTGTGCATCTGTCACGCCAAACGAAACTGACCACGGGACTGCTCGACCTGGCAACGCTGCAATCGCCATCCCGATCGGACGCCATGGACCGCCTTCTCGGAGACAGCAGCATCGTGCTTGTCGATGTCGACAGCCGCGAGACGCAGGCGCTTGCCGGCAAGGAAATATGGCGCACCAGAAAGCCGGGCGGGCACTTCGTCGTCGGTTCCTCCGGCATCGAATATGCGCTGCTTTCCGAATGGGCTGGCGATACCGCTCCGGGCAGCGAGGGCAGCTTCCCGCCGCCGGGAGCAGCCGACCGCATCGCGGTGGTGTCGGGCAGTTGCTCGCCGACGACGGAGCGGCAGATCCGCCATGCGATGACCGACGGCTTCGACGGCATCGAGGTCGATCCGGTCGAACTGGTCTCTGAGCATTCCGACAAGGCCATCGCACGCGCGACGGCAGCCGGCAACGCCAGCCTCGAAGCGGGGCGCAGCGTGATCCTTTACACGGCGCTTGGCCCCGCCGCCGATCGCGGCGACGAGATCGATCGCCAGGAAGGCGCCCGCCACAAGCTCGGCCGCGGCTTGGGCGAACTGCTGCGCGCACTGGCCGTGGAGCAGGAGTTGAAGCGTGTGATCATCGCCGGCGGCGACACGTCGAGCCACGCGCTCGGCCAGATGGGCGTCGACGCGCTGACGGTGAGAATGCCGCTGCCGGCATCGCCCGGCTCGCCGCTGTGCGTCGCCCATTCGAGCATAGGGGCGATCGACGGGCTGGAGGTGGCGCTTAAGGGCGGGCAGGTCGGAACCGATCGCTATTTCTCGGCCATCCGTGACGGCCTTGGCGATTGACAGCACCATGCCGCACTCATCCGCATTCGGTTCGCCAGGAGACTGATCGATGACACAGACGCCTCAAGTCTGGATCGGCACAAGCTGGAAGATGAACAAGACGCTGGCGGAGGCGCTCGCCTTCGCCAGCGGGCTGCTCGCCGACCCGGAAGGCGACCCGCGCATCCAGCGCTTCGTCATCCCCCCCTTCACGGCGGCGCGAGAGGTCAAGGCGATGCTGAAGGATACATCCGTCAAGGTCGGAGCGCAGACCATGCATTGGGCCGACGACGGCGCCTGGACCGGCGAGATTTCGCCGGTGATGCTGAAGGATTGCGATCTGGATATCGTCGAGCTCGGCCATTCCGAACGCCGCGAGCATTTCGGCGAAACCGACGAAACCGTGGGCCTCAAGACGGAAGCCGCCTTGCGCCACGGCCTGGTCCCCTTGATCTGCATCGGCGAGACGCTGGCCGAGCGCGAGGCCGGCCTCGCCCGCGACGTTCTCGACCGGCAGGTGCGCGGCGCGCTTTCCAAACTTGGCCCCGCGCAGAAGCGCGCGCCGATCCTGCTTGCCTACGAGCCGGTCTGGGCGATCGGCGTCAACGGCATTCCGGCAACCTCGGACTACGCCGACGCCCGCCAGGCGGAGATCATCGCTGCCGCCCAGGACGTGCTCGGCCACCGCGTCCCTTGCCTCTATGGCGGTTCGGTCAACCAGGACAATTGCGCCGAACTCATCGCATGCCCGCATATCGACGGGTTGTTCATCGGACGCGCCGCCTGGCAGGTGGAGGGCTACCTCGACATCCTGTCCAGATGCGTCGCCAAACTATGAGGAGACGTTCATGAAGCTCGCGGTTGCAGGGGACAGTGCCGGCGAAGGCCTGGCCCGGGTTCTGGCCGATCATTTAAAGGACAGGCACGAGGTGTCGGAAGTGTCGCACACCGAAACCGGGCCCGACCCGTTCTACGCCAATCTGTCCGATCGGGTCGCGAGCGATGTGCTGGCCGGCAAGTATGACCGTGCTATTCTGATCTGCGGCACGGGGATCGGCGTCTGCATCTCGGCCAACAAGGTGCCGGGCATCCGCGCGGCGCTAACGCACGACACCTACTCCGCCGAGCGTGCCGCGCTGTCGAACAATGCCCAAATCATCACCATGGGCGCGCGGGTGATCGGGCCTGAGCTGGCGAAGGCGATCGCCGATGCCTTCCTCAAGGAGACGTTCGATCCGAAGGGACGGTCGGCTGGCAATGTCGCCGCCATCGATCAAGTCGACGCCAAGTACAACGTTCGCTGAACCTTCGATACATCTCGCTTCGCGACCTTGGCTGGACCAGAATAAGAACGATTCCACGCAGCCGCGAAACGCTCTAGTCTTGCGGTCGAAGACCATGCAGGGGAGATGCGAATGAGCCTGACGCAGAAGCTGATCAATGACGGCAATGCGGCGGTCGACGAAATGCTGGCCGGCATCCTGGCCGCGCATCCCGAGCATCTTTGGCGCCCGGACAACGCGCCGCGTGCGATCGTCGCCAGGCATGGTCCGCGGACCGGCAAGGTGGCTTTGGTAGTTGGCGGCGGTTCAGGCCATGAGCCGACGTTCCTCGGCTATGTCGGCAAGGGCCTGGCGGATGCCGCCGCGATCGGCAACGTCTTCGCCTCGCCCCCGCCGCAGCCGGCGGTCGACGCGGCGATGGCCGCGAGTGGCGGCGCCGGCGTTCTGTTCATGTACGGCAATTATGCCGGCGATGTGATGAACTTCGACATGGCCGCCGAGCTTTTGGAGATGGAAGGCGTCGAGGCGCGCACGGTGCTGACCACCGACGACATCGCGTCGGCGCCGCGCAACCAGCGGCAAAAGCGCCGCGGCGTGGCCGGCAACGTGTTCATCTTCAAGGCCGCGGGGGCGGCCGCCGACATGATGATGCCGCTGGGAGAGGTGGAGCGGATCGCCCGTCACGCCAACGACCGCACCTTCACCATGGGGGTGGCGCTCTCGTCCTGTTCCCTGCCGCAGACGCGGCGTCCGAGCTTCGATCTCCCCGTCGGCGAGATGGAGATCGGCATGGGCATCCATGGCGAGCCGGGCGTGCGGCGCGGGCCATTGCGTTCGGCCAACGATGTCGCCGACGAGATCATGGACGCGATCCTGGCGGAAATGAAGGCGCCGGCCGGCGATCGTGTCGCGGTGCTGGTCAACTCGCTCGGCGCGACGCCGCTGATGGAACTCTACATCCTGAATGCCCGGATCGCGGAGCGCCTGAAGGCTGCGGGACTGGTCGTCCACAAGACTCTGGTCGGCCCTTATTGCACGTCGCTCGACATGGCCGGCGCCTCGATCACCATCATGCATCTCGATGACGAATTGCAGCGTATGATCGACCATCCGTGCGACTGCGCCATGTTCCGGAGCTGAGCCCAATGGAGTTCACGACCGGGGATTTGAAAGCCCTTTTTCGAGCCTTCTCCGCGCGGATGGCCACCGAGCGCGACAGGCTCTGCGCGCTTGACGGGGTGATCGGGGACGCCGATCACGGCATCGCCATGGAGCAAGGCATGAAGGCCGCAGCCGATGCGGCCCAAACCGCCGAAGGCACGCTGCAGGATGTGTTCAATGCCGCCGCCAAAGGCTTTCTCAACGCAGTCGGCGCCTCCTCCGGACCACTCTACGCGACCGCCCTTCTGCGCGCCGGCAAGGCCGCAGGTCCGAGCGGATCGATGCCGCGCAGCGAGTTGCGGACCGTTATTGCGGCAATCCGCGACGGCATCGCCCAGCGCGGCAAGGCGGAACCCGGCCAGAAGACGATGCTCGACGCTTGGGCTCCGGCCGCGGACGCGGCAGTCGATGGCCAGGATGCCGACGCCATAGCCGCCGCTGCCCGCCAGGGCGCGGAAGCGACGCGCGACATGATCGCAACCATCGGCCGCGCCGCGCGTCTCGGCGAGCGTTCGTTGGGCCATCCCGACCCGGGCTCGGTTTCGGCCGCAATGCTGGTCGAAGAAATCTGCAATGCGATGGGAAAGGCCGTCTGACAAATTCCTAATCTGTAGGTCACAGGTTCGATTCCTGTCGGGATCGCCACGTCTTCCAGCAAGCCAGTGGAAAAAGTTGCGGGCCGACGGTGCCGCGCCGGTCCCGCAATCGGCGCATCGGTCTGGAGGGGCCGATGCGCTTTGAAACTCGAACCCTCAGGCAACTTTGCGATCGGGTTGGCGCGCGAAGATCTCCTGGACCTTGGCCGCTATCGCCTTGCCGAGGTCGCGGTTGTTCTGCGCGGTGAAGTGGATACCGTCGCAGCCGTCGGTGGTGATGAAATCCCCGGCATTGAGGAAATCGACCTTCGTGAAGTCGGCCATGGCGCGATATTCAGCCGCGAGCGCAGCCGTCTTCTCATGGCCGCCGGCGAACATGCCCTGAAAGAAGGGATGCGGCATCGGGGTCAGGGGCGGCGGCGCGATCACCAACGCCTGCGGGGCCGGATAGGGAGTGCCTACACCACCGGCGCTGGTGAGTATCTGGCCGACGAGCTTGGCCATGCCGTTGGCGATCTCGTAGGGCGTGCGGCGGAAGAACGACTTGGTGTCGTTGGTGCCGAGCATCACGATGACCAAGTCGAGCGGCAGGTGGCTGGCGATGGCCGAGGGCAGGTAGGCGCTGCCGTTGAGGCGCGGATCGTTGGGGTCGTCGAGGCTGGTGGTGCGGGCGCTCAGACCTTCCTCGATCACATGGCAGCCGTCGCCAAGATGCGAGGCCATCACACCCGTCCAGCGGTCCTGATAGGCATAGCGATGCGTCGGCGATCCCTCGATGACCGGAATCCAGCCCCAGGTCAGCGAATCTCCAAAACACAAAATCGATCTTTTGCTCATGTCTCCAATCCATTTCCGTACGCGATTGACTATTGGCCGTTCCGAACTTGCCACCCTCAGCTCGACCTGCTCCTGACGCCGTAGAAGATTGCGGCGAGCAGGATGATGAGCCCCTGCGCAATCAGCTTGCCGGGCTCGTCCACGCCGAAGGTCGTCATCACGACGAACAGCAGTGCGAACGAGAGCACGCCGAAGAACGGTCCCCAGACGCCGCCTTCCCCGCGGCCGAAAACGACGCCGCCAAGGATGGTTGCTGCGACCGCCAGGATCGGCAGGTCGAGACCGACCCTGACGCTGCCGACGGCGATCGAGGCCGTCTGGACCAGCGCCGAAACACCCGCGAGCAGGCCCGCCAGCGTGTGCGCAAGCACCACGGTGCGGGCGACCGGGACGCCGGAGAAATGCGCCGCCTGCACGTTCTCGCCGACCGACGTCACGTAGCGGCCGAAGACCGTCCGGGACAGGAACAGCGACAGCGCTGCCGAAACCACCACCCAGAAGATCACGGGCGTGGGCACCGGACCAAGCTTCGTGTTGTAGATATCGCCGAACATGCCGGGCACATCGCCAGGCGGCTTGCCGCTCGACAGGTATTGCACGAACCCGACCAGCACGATGCCGACCGCGAGCGTGACGATGACGGCCGAGGCCCGCCTGACCCCGACCATCAGGCCGTTGAAGAGGCCGACGGCGAGGCCGGTGGCCAGTGCCAGGACAATCAAGAAAATCATCGAGGCACCGGGAAAGACACCGGACGAGATGGTGTAATTGATGAGCAGGATGACGCCCCCGCCCGACAGGTCGATGCTTCGCACCCGCATCACCAGAAGCTGGCCGAGCACCAATATGCCGAGCGGCACGATCTGGCGCACGAATATGCCCATGACGTTGAGATTGAGCATATTCGGCCGCGCGACCCACAGAATCAGCAGCAGCACGGCAAAGACGTAGTAGGCCGGCGGGATGCGCAGCAGGCGGCGCATGACGGGAATGGCGAGCGCGGCAGGCACTTACAACCCCATTTTCTTGCGCGATTGCAAGGCGACCACCAGGAGCAGGATCGCCCCCTTGATGGTGGTCTGGATGAATGGCGACACGTTCGTCAGGTTCATGCCGTTGGCGAGCAGCGCCATGACGAGTGCGCCGATGACGGTCCCGTGCAGGCTGCCGATGCCGCCGGAAAGCTGGGTGCCGCCGATGGCGACGGCGGTGATCGCGTCGAGTTCGAAGAGCAGTCCGACATTCGGGTCGCCCGAGACGATGCGCCCGGCGAGGAAGATGCCGGCAAGCGCCGCGAAGCAGGCGCAGATCACATAGGCAAGAACGATGTTGCGCCGGTCGGCTATGCCTAAATTATGCGCCGCATCCTCCACGCCGGACGACACGCCGCCGCCGATCGCGAAAAGGTGCAGCCCGAAGCGCGAGCCGTAGACCAGCTTCCAGGCAACCAGGATGGTAAATATTCCCCAGAACACCGGCATGGGTACCCCGAGGAAGGAGCCGGCGACGGCACTGATGACGACATCCGGCACCGTGCCGCCCGAAACTGGCCGCAACACCCGCGTGACGCCAAGCAGAATATACTGCATCGACAGCGTCGCGATGATCGGATGCACGTTGAAGCGGGTGATGATGAAGCCGTTGGTGACACCGACCAGCCCGGCCAGCACGAACACGGTCGGGATCAGCACCCAGGCGGGTCCGCCGAGGGCGAGCACTGCCGTGGTGAAGCTGATCATCGAGCCAACCGAAAGATCGAGGCCGCCGAGCAGGATGACGAACATCTGGCCGACCGCCGTGATGACGAGCGGCATCGCCTGCGGCACCAGGTTGAGCAGGTTTTCCCCATAGAGGAACTGCTTCGTCTGGAGGCTTAGCCAAAGCGCGATCGCCACGGTAATCAGCAAGGGCAGCAACCACATGCCCTGTCTGGATCCTCTCGCGCCTGTCAGGCGTCTGCTAATGGCTGTCATTGATGGTCCTCGCCGTCCCGTTGGCGCTGAGCGCCGCGTCGAGAATGTTGTGCTCCGTGGCGTCGGCCGCCGGCATTTCCTTCACGATCGTGTCGTTGTGGACGACGCAGATGCGGTCGCAGAGTCCGATCAGCTCGACCGTCTCGCGCGACAGCACCAGCACCGCGCCGCCCTTCCGCGCAAAGTCGCGCAGCAGCCGGTAGATCTCGGACTTTGCGCCGATATCGACGCCGCGCGTTGGCTCCTCGACGAGAAGGATGTCGATGTCGGCGGCGAGGTAGCGGCCGAGCAGCACCTTCTGCTGGTTGCCGCCCGACAGCGTGCCGACGGCAGCGCCAGGACCGCTGGCTTTCACGGCAAGGCTCGACATAGTGTCGGCGATCCGCCGGTGATAGCTCGCGGCCAGCGCCAGTTCCGACCGTTTCGAATGGAGTGCGGCGGCTATGTTGTGCGCGACGGAGAGGCCGAGGAAAAGCCCGTCCTCCTTGCGATCCTCCGGCACGAAGCCGACGCCCATCGCCTGCAACCGGCGCACCCCGCCGCCAGGCGACACCGGCAATGGCAGCGACCTGTCCTTGATTGTCACTCGGCCGGCGAAGGGATGGTATTGGCCGACCAGCGAGCGCACGAAGCGTTGCTGGCCCTGCCCTTCCAGGCCGGCCAGCGCGACAATCTCGCCGCGGCGCAGCGACAACGAGAACGGTCTGGAGCGCTCGGTGACGCGGAAATCCTCGACCGAAAGCATAGCGGGGCCGGGGGCGTCGCCGCGTTGCGGGAAGAGATCGGTGAGCTCGCGGCCGACCATCATCGCGATCAACGCCGCCGGCGTCATCTCGGCGACCGGCCTGGTGCCGACGAGTTCGCCATCCTTGAGAACCGTGACTGTGTCGCAGATGGCGAAGATCTCGTCCATGCGGTGCGAAATGTAGACCACCGCCTTGCCCTCATCCTTCAGCCTGCGGATGTGGCGGTTCAGAACTTCGACATCGGCGGCGTTCAGCGCCGCCGTCGGCTCGTCGAGGATGAACACGCTGGCGTCGGTCATGATGCCGTGCGCGATCTCGACGAATTGCCGCTCGGCGATGCTGAGCCTCGAAATGAGCGTGCCGGGATCGAGCGCGAGGCCGAGTTCGGCAAGCGCCTTGCCCGCCTCGCGCCGCATACGCCGATGATCGACCCCGCCAAAAGCGGTGGTCGGCTCACGGCCGAGAAACATGTTTTCGGCGATCGTCAGGTTGGGCAGCAGCGACAATTCCTGGAATACGGTCGAGATGCCGGCTTGCAGCGCGTCCTTCGGCCTGTGAAAGGCCACCTGACGCCCGTCGCGCAGGATGGCGCCGCCGTCCGGCTGGTGGACGCCGGCGAGTATCTTCATCAGCGTCGATTTGCCGGCGCCGTTCTCGCCCATCAGCGCATGGACGGAGCCGGATTGGAGCGCGATCGAGACGCCCTTCAGCGCCGCCGTGCCGGCGAACGCCTTCCGGATATCGGACATTTCGACAAGGGTTTTCACGAAACAAGCACCGCTGCATCCAGGGGAATTCCGTGGCGCGGGCCCCGCGTCGCCGCTGCCCGCGCCACCGTGACGCCACCCTTTACTTCTTGGCGTAGAACTCCTTGAGCTTGTCTTCGGGCAGCTCCGACGGCCACCAGACATTGGCCGAGAGATCATCGCGATAGTATTTCTTGACCTTCTCGAGATCCCAGCCGGGCGGGTTGTAGTCGTAGTGCTTCTTCAACTCCTTGCCTTCGAGCAGGGCCACGGCGGCGCGGATGCCGGCGGCGCCCTGCGCCGGGCTGTATTCCGCCGAGATCGACTTGAAGCCGTCGGCGATCCACTGGCCGAAGAAGCCGTTGTTGCCCTCGCCCGTGATCGGCGGGATCTTGGCGCCGAACTGCTTGAAGACGTCGACGCACGCGCGCGTCATGTCGGCGCCAGAAGACCAGATGCCGTCGACCTCGGGATTGTTAAGGTAGAGCGTCTCGCAGAGCTTCTTGGCCTTGTCGTACTGCCAGTCGCCATGCTCCTCGGCGATGATCTTGACATCGGTCCCCTTCAGCGCCTGCAGCAGGCCATTGTAGCGGTTGGTGTCCTCCGGGTGACCGGCAAGCCCGCGCAGCACCCAGATATTGCCCTTGCCGCCGAGCTCCTTGACCAGGAAGTCGCCCATCACCTTGCCGAAATGCTCGGCGCCGCCCTGGATCTCGGTGGTGAAGGCGTCGGATTCGATGCGGCCCGTGTGCACGATGACCGGGATGCCTGCCGCGACTGCCTTGGCGATGCTGGCATCCGCCGAAGTGGAGGTGACCGGCTGGACGATGATGGCGTCGACCTTCTGGGCTATCAGGTCCTCGATGTCGGCGACCTGCTTCTTCTGGTCGAAGCCGGCATCGAGCAGGATGAATTTGCTGATGCGCTTGTCCTTGGCGGCGGCCGCCTCGGCTTCATGCGCGACCTGCACTGTCCAGGTGTTCGCGTTGACGCCGAAATGGCTCATGCCGATGACCCAGGGCGAATCCTTCTTGAACTTCGCAGCCTCGACCGTCGGGTTGTCGCCTGCGCGGGCGGTAACCCCGTCAAGCAGCGATACCTCATCTGCAAACGAGGGAGCGCACCACATCGTGGTCGCGATCACTGCCGCTGCGATTGATTTGATAATCCGTCTCACTGAGCCATCCTCCTTCTCAAGCTCCACGGACCCTGGATGCCAGGGTCACGACTTCCCCATCGGCGGTCGGCCATGGCCAAACGCCGCACCTGCCGGACGATCCCGGCATTGCTTCAGCTTATTGCTCAACCCGCGCGCACGGCCGCCGGAGACACAGGTCCAGTGTCGCCGCCATGGATCATGGCAGACGGTCGGCGCAAATGGTTCGGGGCATTCCTCCCAGGCCCTTTTCAAGCATCGATCCGACCGGCTGTCAATAATTATTCAGAGTGATGGATTATCTTTGCGGCTTGCGCTACCTTTCCGCCAGATGGCAGGGTTGCGGCACTGGCGGACGAGCGACACTCGTCCGATAAACCTCTGCAAATCAGAACCTTGGCTGGATCGGGGAGGAGCATGCGATCGGTCTTGTGCTACGGCGACTCCAACACGCATGGGCAAATACCAGGCGGCACGCCGCTTGAGCGCTACGGTCCGGCTGAACGCTGGCCCGGCGTCATGGCAAGGGAGCTGGGCCCGGGCTGGCATGTCATCGAGGAAGGCCTGAGCGGCC
Organism: Mesorhizobium sp. WSM3224; assembly: GCF_000427725.1. GTDB lineage: Bacteria > Pseudomonadota > Alphaproteobacteria > Rhizobiales > Rhizobiaceae > Mesorhizobium. Next base: position 12,946 of record NZ_ATYO01000006.1, read on the forward strand.
GCACGACGGTGCGCGATGATCCGATCGAGGGAGCCCACAAGAACGGGCGCACATATCTCAGGCCCTGCCTGCAGAGCCATGCCGTTCTCGATCTCGTCATCATCATGCTGGGCACCAACGATCTCAAAGCTCGCTTCAACCAGCCGGCCTCGGAAGTCGCTATGGCCATGGGCTGCCTTGTCTACGACATCAAGGAGTTGAAGCCCGGTCCGGGCGGCAGCGTGCCCGAGATCATGATCGTTTCGCCGCCGCCGATGCTGGACGACATCAAGGAATGGCGGTCGATCTTCGCCAGTGCGCCGGAGAAGTCACGGCAACTGGCGCTCGAATTCGAGATCATCGCCGATTCACTCGAAGTGCATTTCTTCGACGCGGGTTCGGTTGTCACCTGCGACCCGCTGGACGGGTTCCACATCAACGGGCGAGCGCATGCGTTGCTGGGCAGCGCGCTGGCCCGCGAAGTTGAAGCAATCGGGTGGCCGGATGAGAAGTGACCGCGGCATAACTCCCGCGACCGGTCGCGGAAGGACGCACCATGCCTGACATGCGCTTTGCGCCTCCCAATCCGCTGCGCATCGCGGACCGCGCCAGCGGCCTCAACGCCGTCAGCGTGCGCGGCTACAATGAGCGCCTGGTGCTGTCGCTGCTGCTCCAGAGCAAGGACATCACCCGCCTCGAGATCGGCGCGCGGACCGGCCTGTCGGCGCAGACGGTGTCCGTTATCGTGCGCTCGCTCGAGCAGGAAGGGTTGATCGCCAAGGGCGAGGCCCAGCGTGGCCGTGTCGGGCCGCCGACCGTGCCCATTTCGCTCAATCCTGAAGGCGCCTATTCCGTCGGCATCAGCGTCGGCCACCGGCAGGTGGAGGTCGTGCTCGTCGACTTTGTCGGCTCGATCCGCTCACGCACGGTGCTGCCGTTCTCTACGGCCGCCCAGGACACCAACCATCCGCAGTTCATGAGCGCTGTCGCCAAGGCCATCGCCAATCTGCCTCAGCACCTCCACTCACGCATTGCCGGTATCGGTCTTGCCTTGCCCGGCGACGAAGCGGAACTCGAGCTGACGCCGAAAGCGGCCCGCGAGCGGTTCGACGCCCTGCAGGAGGAAGTCGAGAGGGAGATCGGCTATCCCGTCTACGTCCAGAACGACATCACCGCTGCAGCCGGCGGCGAAAGCATGTTCGGCGTCGCAAAGCATCTTTCGGACTACCTTTTCTTCTATCTCGGCGCGCGCCTGCACAGCCGCCTGGTCCTCAACCATCAGATCTACAACACCACTGCCGCGGTGAGCTTTGACGTCGGCATCCTGCGCCTGGAGGAGGAGATCCGGAAAAAAGGCAATTCCCCCTCCGAACTGTGGGAGCGGGGCGCGGACTGGCCTTCGTTCGGCGATGCCGAGATTGCATGGCAACGCGATCTGCTGGAGCAGATGAAGTCGTCGATAGCCGCATTGAAGCCGTTCGTTCCGGTGGCTTCGGTCGTCCTGTCCTCTTATGCGCCGCAGGCGGTCTGCAAGGCGATTTGCCGGGAGCTGGAGCAGGCCATGCCTGGCACAACCGCCATTGCCGGCAACATCGAGCGCTCGCCCAAGGCTGTCGGAGCCGCAAGCCTTCCGTTCAGCTCGAGGTTCATGGTGGAGTAATTCACCCCGGGCTGCCGGCCGCCGGATTGGCGATGACGGCGGCCCGGAAGCGGGCGACGAAATCGTCGAGCGCGGGGCGTTCGGCATCCGAGATCGCCCAGTAGGAAAAGGCGTCGTCGGTCCAGTGGACCAGCAGGAAGCCGCCCGCCGACAGATCATCCGCCACCGGCACCGATTTGGCCTCGTTCTGCCGGGGTGCGGCCACCAGCGTGATCAGATGCTCATGATGGCGATAGACCAGCGCCGGCACCGGCCTGTCGCCGATGACCTCGACGCGCCCGCCAAGCAGCGCGTAGCCGTCCTTGGCCATGTCGGGCGCCGCCGGCGAGACGCCGATGCGGCCGTCGAGCCATGGCTTCACCGTATGGCGGTCGGACGAGACGATGTCGACCGGCGTCGCCGCGAGCAGGCTGCGGCGATGGCCGTTGGCGACAGCGACCGCGAAGCTGTCGGACCCATTGTCCGCTGTCGTCAGCCACTGCGTCGCGCCGCTGGCGAGAAACGCCGTCAGCACGATCGAGGCCGCCATCTGGCGCCAGTCGAAGGAGTTGAACCGGCGCGCCGAAGCGCGCGGCCGCATCTCAACGACCTTGCCTTGCTGCTGTTGCTGCGCGGACGACTCTGCCTTGGCGGCCGTGGGTTGGGCAGCTTCCTCGGCGCCTTTAACCTCGGCGATGGCCGCGATGCGCGCCAGGAAATCGTCGCTGACGGTCGGGCGCGGCACGTTGGCGACAGCGCCGCGCAGCGCCAACAGCCGCGCATGCTCGGCGGCAAGGTCGGGATCGGCGGCCATGCGGCGCTCGACCGCCAGGGCGGCTGCGGCATCGAGCTCGCCATCGACAACGGCGTGGATCATCAGCTTCATATCCTGCGGGTCTTTCGGCAATCCATCCTCACGCGGGCGATTTTCATGCGGGCTCATGGTGGCGCCCTCCAAGTTCCGTCATCAAGAGGCCTCGGGCCCGTGCCAGCCGCGACATCACAGTGCCTTGCGGCACACCGAGCATGGCGGCGATCTCGCGATAGCTGAGACCGTTTATGTCGCGCAGCACAAGCGTTTCGCGGAACGCTTGCGGCAGTCTTGCGATCGCTGCTTCCACCGCCGCCGAATTCGCCTTGGCGATCAGCGCCGCCTCCGGGCTGTCGTCGTCGTGGTCGGGCGGCGGCGACACGTCGTCGAGATCGGCGAGGTCGCCGACGGCCACCACGCTGCGCGGACGGTTGCGCGCCATCCACGTATAGGAGGCGTTGCGCACGATGGTGAGCAGCCACGCGCGGGGGTTTCCCCCAGCGAACCCGGCAATGCCCGCATGCGCCTTGAGGCAGGCCTCCTGCACCACATCCTCGGCGTCGACGGTGTTGCCGGTCAGCCAGCGGGCCAGCGACAGCGCATCGCCGAGATGCGGCAGCACCACCTCGGCAAAACGCGCGGCCAACATCTTTTCGCTCAACACCGTTCCACCGTCAGGCGCTCCCGCCAGGGGCTTGCGGCCACCCGCGGCAGGTGGCGCGGACCTGTCCCTGCTCGTGCGGGTGAAGATCGCGACTGCAGGCGATTGCACCTGCTTCGGGGGAGGAGAAGGCATTGGTGTCACCGGAGTCAAGCACATTGGAAGAGAACGGCGCCTCGGAACAGGACCGCGCATCGCTGGCTGCAATGAGATGCTCGCCGTCATGGTCGTGGATCTCGATTGTTGCGATCGGCACCGATCAGGATCGGCGACCGGGCGGTATCGCCCAGAACAGGTGTGTCCAGCTGCAGCGCTCCAAAGGACGACGGCAGTTGAGCCCTTCGCCCTCGTCGGCCCTTGCGCTTCTGTCTTCATGCCGTTTCATGGTGGTCTCCTGCTGTTGCGCGCACGTGGCGCATGCCTTGGAGACCAGCTAACTCCGCCGTTTATTCCCGGCGATCGGCTTTTTTCGTTCACGCTGATATAACGGGCTTGTCGGGCGACCTCACAGCGCCAGCAATGCGAGCCCCGCCAGCGCCGATCCCGCCAGTGTCGGCAGCATGCCGAGCTTCAGCCTTAGCATCGCGACCATCGCCGCCGCCGACAGCAGCGCGGCGCGCCAGTCGAGCGAGGACAGGACTGGAACCTCGACGCCCCAGCCGACTTTTCCGACCTGACCGAAGACGACATGCAGCGCGAACCACAGCGCAAGGTTCATGATCACGCCGACCACCGCCGCGGTGATCGCGCCGAGCGCCGCTGCCAGCGCCTTGTTCTGCCGCAACTGCTCGATGTAGGGCGCGCCGAGGAAGATCCAGAAGAAGCAGGGCGCGAAGGTGGCCCAGAGCGTCAGCACCGACCCGAGCGATCCGGCCAACAGCGGGTTGGCAAAGCCTGCATGGCGGTAGGCTGCGGCAAAGCCGACGAACTGCAGCACCAGGATCAGCGGCCCGGGCGTCGTCTCGGCAAGCCCGAGCCCGTCCACCATCTGGCCGGGCGAAAGCCAGCCGAACGAGGTCACCGCCGCCTGCGCGACATAGGCTAGAACCGCATAGGCGCCGCCGAAGGTGACGACGGCCATCAGGCTGAAGAAGCCGCCGATCTGCGCCCACACGCTCCCCGGCCCCGCCAGCACGGCGATCAGCGCCACCGGTCCGAGCCAGAGTGGCAGCCAGATGGCGATCGTGCGGACCGCATGCCACCGCGTCGGCACGGTGTGGCCGAGCTCGCCGCGTTCGAACATCATATCCACCACACCATGGCTGTCGGCAGTTGCGCGGCCCTTGCCGTGCGCCGAGCCGGAAAACACCCCCGGAGCAAAACGATTGCCGATCCAGCCGATGAGGCCTGCCGCGAGCACGATCAGCGGGAACGGCAGCCTGGCGACATAGATGGCCAGGAAGGCCGCCACCGCGATCGCCACCATGGCACGGTTCTTCAGCGCCCGCTTGCCGATGCGGATCACCGCCTCGACGACGACGGCCAGCACCGCCGCCTTGACGCCGAAGAACAGCGCCTCGACGACCGGAGCGTCATTGTAGAGCATGTAGAAGCTGCTCAAGCCCAGCATTACCAACGCGCCGGGCAGCACGAACAGGATGCCGGCGACGAGGCCGCCCGCCGTCCGGTGCAGCAGCCAGCCGACATAGATGGCAAGCTGCTGCGCCTCGGGACCGGGGAGGAGCATGCAGTAGTTGAGCGCGTGCAGAAAACGCTCCTCCCCGATCCAGCGGCGCTCCTCGACCAGCTCCTTGTGCATCAGCGCGATCTGTCCGGCCGGCCCGCCGAAGGACAGCAGCCCGATCTTGGCCCAGAGCCGCGTCGCCTCGCGGAAGCTCGGCATGGCCGGGACCTCGGACGGCCGCGCGGCGCCGTCCTTGGCAAGCGCGGTCATTGCGCCTTGCCTGCGACGGGCCAGTTGTGCGTCTCTTCCGCCGCGTCGCGGCACCAGCGGAAGAAGGCGTCGTAGAGGAGCATGCCGGCTTCGAGTTGCTCGAGATCGTCGCGGAACATGCGCGACAGGCCGAGCGAGGCGGCGAGGAACCCGGCCGCCTGCGGCACGAGGTCGAGGCGCGCCGTATCGGCTCCGCGCACGATCAGCGCCAGGCGATCGAGCGCATCGATGCGCAGGCCGAATTCCTCGATCATCGTGTCGAAGCTGCAGCGATCGCCACGATGGCTCCAGAACACGCCTTCGATGTCGAAGGGAACTGCGGCGAAGCGATCAGCCACCAGAGGCACCTCGGCCGGATCGACGAACAGGAACACCGCATCGGGATCGACGAAGCGGCGGATCAGCCAGGGACAGGCGATACGGTCGACCTTCGGCCGGGAACGCGTGACCCATACGGTGCGGCCCTGCTCGTCGCGGGGCGGGATCGCCCCGGCCGTGACCAACGGCGCCTTGGCGGCGGCCCACGCCTCGAAGCCGCCTTCCAGCGACTCCGCCGAGATGCCTCCGTGGCGCAGCCAGGCGGCAACACCTTGGGAGAGCTTCTGCCCTCTTTGGCAGATCACGACGACTTTGCATCCGGAAAACTCGGCCGCCCAGGTCGAGACGGTCCTGAAATCGCGCCGGCGGGAAGTCGGCAGCAGCCGCGGATCGGCTTCATAATCCTCATCGATGCGCACGTCGATGAGGACCGGCGCATCCGGCAGGCCGACGAGACGGGAAAGCTGCGGAACGGTAATTGCGGTAGTTGACGGCATGGCGTCCACCTCCTGAAAAAAGAGAGTTTGGACGCGATCGTTGGGCTGACGCCTCACGGGGTCGTCGCGGGGAACCCCTTGGCCGCGATGCTGGAACGCTCCCCCACGATTGTCAAGAATTCAAATTGCCGGGGAAGACGGGAACTCCGCCCCGACCTTTCCCTGAAACGGCATTCGCCCTTACTGCGCAGTCCAGCCGCCATCCATCGGCAGGGTCGTGCCGGTCATCTGCCTGGCGGCATCCGAGCACAGGAAGAGCGTCAGCGCGGCAAGCTCCTCGACGGTGACGAACTCCTTGGTCGGCTGCGCCGCCAGCAGCACGTCGTGCTTGACCTGTTCCTCGGTCATGCCGCGCGCCTTCATCGTGTCGGGGATCTGCTTCTCGACCAGCGGCGTCCAGACATAGCCGGGAGCGATCGCGTTCACGGTGATCCCATCCTGCGCCACTTCCAGCGCCACCGTCTTGGTCAGGCCGGCAATGCCGTGCTTGGCCGAGACATAGGCCGACTTGAACGGCGAGGCGACCAGGGCATGCGCGGAAGCCGTGTTGATGATGCGGCCCCATTTGCGGCTCTTCATGCCGGGCACCACCGCCTTGATCGCATAGAAAGCGGCCAAAAGGTTGATGCGGATGATGGCTTCCCACTTGTCGTCGGGAAATTCCTCGATCGGCGCGACATGCTGGATGCCGGCATTGTTGACCAGGATGTCGAGGCTGCCGAACGCTTCCTCGGCCTCGTGAATCATGGCGGTGACGGCGGCGCCGTCCATCATGTTGGCGCCAGAGTAGCGGCACTTGACGCCGAAATCCTTCTCGATGCCGGCCCGCTCCTGCTCGATCGCCGCGGCGTCGCCCAGGCCGTTGATGGTGACGTTGGCGCCTTCCGCCGCAAAGGCGCGGGCGATTGCAAGGCCGATGCCGCTGGTCGAGCCGGTGACGAGCGCATTCTTCGAAGACAGGGAACCCATGGGAAAATCTCGCGACAGGTAGGAGGGACCATGAGGGCACATAGTTTGTGCGCCGCAGCATGACAATGCCATGGCCGTATGTCGTTGCGATTACAATGTTGTGATGCTGTTCTCGATCCACGAAGCTGGCGCTCAAGAACCATGACATGGCACTGTCATGGTGCCGTGCAACATACTCTTCCTGCGCGTTTCGCGCGTGTCATTCCTGAACCGATGGGTGAACAGCTTGGAAATCGCCGACGTCGTGAAGCGCGCCTATGCGATGCCGCTTACCAATCCGTCCTTCCCGCCCGGGCCCTATCGTTTCTTCGACCGCGAATACATCATCATCACCTACCGCACCACGCGCGAGGCACTGGAAGCGGTCGTGCCGGCGCCGCTCGAGATCGACGAGCCGCTGGTCAAGTATGAGTTCATTCGCATGCCGGATTCGACCGGCTTCGGCGATTACACCGAAACCGGCCAGGTCATACCGGTGCGCTACAAGGGCCAGCATGGCGGCTATGTCCATTCGATGTATCTCGACGACGACGCGCCGATCGCCGGCGGCCGCGAGCTCTGGGGGTTCCCGAAGAAGCTCGCCAGCCCCAAGATCGTGCATGAGGGCGAGGTGGTGGTGGGCACGCTGCACTATGGCAGCGTTCTGTGCGCCACCGGCACGATGGGCTACAAGCACCGCGAGGCCGATCATGACCAGGTGCTGGCCTCGCTCGCCGCGCCCAATTTCCTCATCAAGATCATCCCACATGTCGACGGCAGTCCGCGCATCTGCGAGCTGGTTCGCTACTACCTCACCGACATCACGCTGAAGGAAGCCTGGACGGCGCCCGCCGCGCTCGACCTTCGCCCGCATGTCATGGCCGATGTGGCCAAGCTGCCTGTGCTGGACATCGTCTCGGCCGTCCACTTCACCGCCGATCTGACGCTCGGCCTGGGCGAAGTCGTGCATGATTACCTCGCCGGCCACAACCAATCCGCCGCCGGTGCGACCCAGTTGGAGAAAGCCGGTGCTTGAGCGCAACCGCAGCAAGGCGGCCGCCGCCACCATTGCCGAAATCACGGCGCAATATGACCGCATCGCCTTGGTGTTCCAGGGTGGCGGCGCGCTTGGAGCCTATCAGGCGGGGGTCTATCAGGCGCTTGCCGATGCCGGCTGCGAGCCGAGCTGGCTCTCCGGCGTCTCGATCGGCGCCATCAACGCCTCGATCATCGCCGGCAACGAGCCGAGCCGCCGCCTGCAGCGGCTGGAACAGTTCTGGCAGACGATTTCGGGCCGCAAGATCTGGGCCTATACGCCCGAAGGCGACATCTACCGCGATATCCGCAACCAGACCTCGTCATTGATGACGATGACGATGGGCCAGCCCGGCTTCTTCAAGCCCCGCAGTCCCAATCCCTGGTTCCAGCTGTCGGGCGCTGAAGGCGCCACTAGCTTCTACGACACCGCCGAGCTCAAGGACACGCTGGAAAGCCTGATCGACTTCGACCTGCTCAACGACGGCAGGAAGCGGCTGAGCGTCGGCGCGGTCAACGTCCGAACCGGCAACTTCGTCTATTTCGACACCGACAAGGTTCGCATCGGGCCGGAGCACATCATGGCGAGCGGCGCGCTGCCGCCGGCCTTTCCCTCGATCCGCATCGAGGGCGAGTATTATTGGGACGGCGGCATCGTTTCCAACACGCCGTTGCAATATCTGCTCGACCAGGAAGAGGACCGGTCTTCGCTGGTTTTCCAGGTCGACCTGTTCAGCGCCCGCGGCGTGCTGCCGCGCGGCATGGCCGACGTCCTGTCGCGCCACAAGGACATCATGTATTCGAGCCGCACGCGCCAGAACACCGACAATTTCGAACGCATCCACGCACTCAAGATGAAGCTGCTCGATGCGCTCAAGCGGGTGCCGCCGGAACAGCTCAAGGACGGCGAGAGTGAGTTGATCGCCGACTATTCGAACGCCGGCGTCGTCAACATCGTTCACCTGATCTACCAGCACAAAGGCTATGAAGGCCACGCTAAGGACTACGAATTCTCGGGCACCTCGATGCGCGAGCATTGGGAAATGGGCCTGGAGGACACCGAGCGCACATTGCGCCACAAGAAGTGGCTGATGCTGCCGACCAATGTCGAGGGCGTCGCCATCCACGACCTGCATCGCGAAGATCCGACCTAAGGTCCGGCAAAGCACCACGGTCGAGTTCCTTCACACCCCCCTCTGTCCTGCCGGACATCTCCCCCGCAACAAGGGGGGAGATTGGCAGCTCGACCGTCGGCGTTCATTTCCCAACGTTGATGATTGGCGAAAGCCGGCGTAACATTCGATCTCCCCCCTTGCGGGGGAGATGTCCGGCAGGACAGAGGGGGTGCTGTCCCGCCAGCGTTTCGGGATAACCTGAAGGGATACGGGGCCTGAAAGCTGGCACCGTTGATGCCATTGCCGCCGCTCAGAACACCTGGCGGAGGATCACGAACAGCACGAAGGCGAGCGCGATCGAGCAGGGCAGCGTGAGCACCCAGGCAAGCAAAAGGTTGCGCACGGTCGACCATTGCAGGCCGGAGCCGTTGGCCGCCATCGTGCCGGCGACGCCGGACGACAGCACATGGGTGGTCGACACCGGCAGGCCGAGCCGGTCGGCCATGCCGATGGTGATCATCGCCACCAGCTCGGCAGCCGCGCCCTGGCCATAGGTCAGGTGGCTCTTGCCGATCTTCTCGCCGACGGTGACGACGATGCGCTTCCAGCCGACCATGGTGCCGAGACCCAGCGCCAGCGCCACGGCGACCTTCACCCATAGCGGTATGAACTTCGTCGCGTTGTCGACCGCCTTGTGATAGTCGGTCACCGCCTTGAGGTCATCGGCCTGCATCGGCAGCAACTTCTTCTTGTCGATCAGCTTCAGCGCTTCGCCGATCAGGTAGATGTCGTTGCGCGCGTTGCTGACCAGATCGGTCGGCACCTTGTCGACCGAAGCATAGGGCTGCAGCTCGGCGGTCGTGTTGTGGATGTAGGTCTGCAGCGCGACCGTCGTCTGATCGTTCCAGGTCTTGCTGCGCACGGCCTCCTGGACAGCGGCCTTCGGATCGGCGGCTGTCACGCCAGGTTTGACATATTTGCCCAGCGCCTGCTCGACGGAGACCGAGGCCGACTTGTAGGCTTCGAGATAGTTGATGTCGGGCGTGCGATTGAGTGCGAAGGCGGTCGGCACCACGCCGATCAGGATCAGCATGATCAATCCCATGCCCTTCTGGCCGTCATTGGAGCCATGCGCGAAGCTGACGCCGGTGCAGGTGAAGATCAGCAGTGCGCGGATCCACCACGGCGGCGGCGTGTTGCCCTTCGGCGCTTCGTAGAGCGCCGGGTTGCGCACCAGGAGCTTCATCGCATAGAGCAGCACGGCGGCGGCGAAGAAGCCGATGATCGGAGAGACCAGCAAAGTGGTGCCGACATTGGTCGCCTGCCCCCAGTCGACGCCGCTGGTGGCGCTTCCGGCCGGAGCCGTGAACTGGTTGGCGAGGCCGACGCCGATGATCGAACCGACCATCGTGTGCGAGCTCGAAGCCGGCAGGCCGAGGAACCAGGTGCCGAGGTTCCACAGGATGGCCGCGACCAGCAGGGCGAACACCATGGCGAAGCCCGAGGACGAGCCGACCTGCAGGATAAGCTCGACCGGCAGCAGCGACAGGATGCCGAACGCCACTGCGCCGCTCGAGGTCAGCACGCCGAGGAAGTTGAAGACACCCGACCACATGACGGCGAATTCGGCCGGCAGCGAACGCGTGTAGATGACGGTGGCGACCGCGTTGGCGGTGTCGTGGAAGCCGTTGACGAACTCGAAGCCCAGCGCGATCAAAAGGGCGATGCCGAGCAGGATCCAGGGCACCGTCTTGGCTTCGGCCAGGTCCTGGCTGAGCGCATAGCCGACATAGATGATGCCGACGAGCACCAGCACGCCGAAAGCCGGCAGGAACCACTTGGCACCGCCCGATTGTGCTAGAGGATGATCCGGTCTCGGGATCCCCGCCTCACTGGAAACTACGTCCACCATTGTCCCACTCCTTTTGCATTCGCAGCAAAGAACCGTGGAGGACGCTATGTCGCTAGGATGAAGCTGGTGTGACGCTCTCAACCGTTGGTGATCTACCGGCTATCTTCAGCAGCGAGGAAACCAGAAGCTCGCGCTCGTCCTGCGACAGCACGTCTGAATCAAAGAGATTCATGCTGCGCATGCCCTCGATGGCGAGAAAGCAGACCAGCAGCGAGCCGAGATCGTCCGTCTCCCCCTTCAGCCGTTCGAACAGCTGGCGTTTGAACGCCTTTATCGGCGTCAGGAAGTCGGGATCTTCGGCGATCGCCGAGAACATCCAGGAGGCCGAGGGTTTCGGCCGCTCGCAATCGTCGGCCGAAAGTTTGATATAGGCCGAGAGCACGCTCTCATGGTCGGCCTCGGCCGCGCGTGTTTCCAATGCCTTGTGGAAGTCGCTGAGATAGCTTTCGACAAGCCCCTGCATGAGCTTGGCCTTGGTCGGGAAGTTGTAGAGCAGGCCGCCTTTCGACACTCCGGCGCGGCTGGCGACAGCTTCAAGCGACAGGCTTCCCGGGCCTGCCTCGCGTGCCACGTCGGCGGCGGCGGCAAGGATCTTTTCGCGTGAGTTTGCCCTGGGTACTCTCATCGCGCCTCCCCGTACATTAGCCTAGGCGGAATTGACAAGACCGTCCAGCCGGTACAGTAAGGCGCCCGCCATTTGAAATCGGGACTTATCGTCGATATGTGTCCCGGCATCGATTGTTTTGCCGGTTGCCGGCTCGAGGGGTCTCTCCGTGAAGCGCTTTTTCATCATCGCCGGATTTTTGCTTTTGCTCGCCCTGGTGTGCGTCGGCATCGTTGGCTTCAACTTCATGCGCGATGCCGGCATCAAGCAGTTTTTCGCCACCATGAAGCCGCCGGCCGCGACGGTTTCGACAGTGACCGTCAAGCCTTCGGAGTGGACCCCCGGCATCGAGGCGATCGGCACCGTCAATGCCGTGCGCGGCGTCGACCTGACCCTCGAGACGAGCGGCATCGTCAAGGACATCCTCTTCCACGCCAACCAGAAGGTTGCCGCCGACGCGGTGTTGGTGCAGCTCGACGATGCCGTGGAAAAAGCCGATCTGGTGGCGCAGAAGGCGCAGGCCGCTTCGGATCAGGCCGCGCTCGCCCGTGCGATCGAACTGCAGCGGCGCGGCGTCGGAACCGACGCCACGCTCGATGCTGCGCGCGCCGCGGCGGATGCCTCGGCCGCGCAGGTGATCAAGCTGCAGGCGGTGCTCGAGCAGAAGCAATTGTCCGCGCCCTTCGGCGGCACGGTTGGTATTCCGAAGATCGACATCGGCCAGTATCTGGCGCCCGGCAATGCGGTCGTGACCATCCAGGATCTCGACACGATGAGGGTCGACTTCACCGTTCCCGAACAGCAGCTGCCGCTGCTCAAGATCGGCCAGGCCATCAAGCTTGGCGGCAATCTCGCCGACATGTCGTTTACCGGCTCCATTCGCGGCATCGATCCCAAGATCGACCCGGCAAGCCGGCTGGTTTCGATCCGCGGCGAGGTCGCCAATCCGGAAGGCAAGCTGACCCCGGGCCAGTTCGTCCAGATCCGCGTCGAGCTGCCGCAGGAGAACAATGTCATCTCCGTGCCGCAGACGGCGGTGACGACGAGCCTTTACGGCGATTTTGTTTTCGTCGTCGAGCCGGCAAAATCTGCCGGAGGCGCCGCGGCTGCGCCGGCAAAGCCGGACGAGCAGAAGGCTGGCGCCGATAAGGCGTCTGGCGATGCCGCCAAGCCGCAGGCGGACGCCTCCAAACCCGCTGACAACGCGGCAAAGCCGGCTGACACGAAGCCGGCCGACAAGGCGGCTGCCGAGGGCGCCAAGCCGGCTGACGCCGCGCAGCAGCCGGCCCTCGTCATCTCGCAGGTGTTCGTCAAGCTCGGCCGCCGCAACAACGGCATGGTCGAGATCACCGAGGGCCTCAAGGATGGCGACCAGGTCGTCACGGCCGGTCAGAACCGGCTCTTCAACGGCATGTCGGTTGCCGTCGACAACACCATCGACCCCAGCAAATCGGCGAACAAGCAGGTTCAGCAATGAGCTTTTCCGACCTCTTCATTCGCCGGCCTGTCCTGTCGACGGTGCTGGCCTGCATGATCCTGCTCCTGGGTTTCCAGGGCATCTTCAACTTGTCGATTCGCCAGTACCCGAAGGTCGACGAGACGGCGATCACCATCACCACCGCCTATCCTGGCGCCAGCGCCGACCTGATCCAGGGCTTCATCTCCGCCCCGATCGCGCGCGCCGTCGCCTCGACGGAAAACATCGACTACGTGACCTCGTCCAGCCGTCCGTCTTCCAGCACGGTGACGGTGCAGATGAAGCTCGGCTCCAATCCCGACGTCGCGCTCACCGAGGTGCTGTCCAAGGTCCAGGGCGTGCGCGGAACCCTGCCGGACGCCGCCAAGGACCCCGTGATCGTCAAGGGCACCGGGCAGCAGTTCGCGATGATGTACATCTCGATGCAGAATCCGAACATGACGAAGGAGCAGCTCACCGAGTATATCGAGCGCGTCATACGGCCTCGCATTTCGACCGTGGAAGGTGTCGCCGACGTCCAGATCTTCGGCGCTCAGGAATATTCGATGCGCGTCTGGATCGACCCGATCCGGCTCGCCGCCCGCGGCGCCACGGCCGTGGACGTGCTGACCGCGATCAACAACTCGAACTTCCTGTCGGCGCCCGGCAACACCCAGAACGAATATGTGGTCTCCTCGATCACGGTGCATTCCACCCTGCAAACGCCCGAGGCGTTCGCCCAGCTCCCGATACGCTCGACGGATGGCCAGGTGGTGCGCCTGCGCGATGTCGCGCGTGTCGAGCTCGGCGCGGAGAGCACCGACACCAGGGTGAGCTTCAACGGCAAGCCAGGCACCTTCCTGGCCATCTTCCCGACCCCGGCGGCCAATCCGTTGACGACGGCGGCGGCGGTCACCAGGCTCGTGCCGCAGATCCAGGAGACACTGCCGAAAGGCATGACGATCGAGGTCGTTTACGATGCGACCGGCCAGATCAGCGCCTCGATCGAGGAGGTGTTCAAGACCATCGGCGAGGCGGTTGCCATCGTCATCCTGGTCATCCTGTTGTTCCTCGGCTCGTTCCGTTCGGTGATGATGCCGATCGTGACCATCCCGCTGTCGCTGATCGGCGTTTGTTTCATACTGTTTACGGTCGGCTACTCGATCAACCTTCTGTCGCTGCTCGCCATGGTGCTGGCGATCGGCCTCGTCGTCGACGACGCCATCGTGGTGGTGGAGAACATCCACCGCCACATGGAAGAAGAAGGCATGTCGCCGATGCAGGCGGCCTTCAACGGCATGCGCGAAATCTTCTCGGCTATCGTCGCCATGACCATCACCCTAGCCGCCGTGTTTGCGCCGCTGGCCTTCACCGGTGGCCTGACCGGTGCGTTGTTTCGCGAATTCGCGGTCACGCTGGCCGGCTCCGTGGTGCTGTCCGGCGTGATCGCCGTCACCATCACGCCGATGATGTCGGCCCGCCTCCTGAAGGCAGGCGCGCACAGCCGATTCCAACGCATTGTCGACGGCGTCTTCGGCCGCGTCGAGCGCGTCTACGAGCGGGCCGTCACCGCCTCCTTGAGAAACCGGCCAGTAACGCTGATCATCGTCGTCGCGCTGGTCGCGCTCACCGGCTTCATGTTCACCAAGACTTCCGGCGAACTGGCGCCGGAAGAAGACCAGGGCTTCCTGCTCTCGATCGTGACAGGGCCGCGCTACGCGACATCGGACTACACCGAGTCCTATGTCAACCAGATCCTGGGCCTGGTGAGGGACATTCCCGAGACCAGGGCGCAGTTCTCGGCCGTCGCCTTCGGCGGCACGACCAACAGCGCCTTCGTCGGCTTCGCCTTCAAGGATTGGGCCCAGCGCAAGCGCAATTCGAAGCAGCTTCAGGCCGACATCCAGGGCCGCCTCGCCAAGGTGGCGGGCGTCGAGGCGTTCGTCTTCGCACCGCCGACGCTGCCCGGTTCCGGCGGCGGCCTGCCGATTGCCATGGTCGTGCGCTCCACCGGCGGCTCCTCGGAGGTCTTCGAGCAGGCGGAAAAGATCAAGAACAAGGCGCAAGCCTCGGGTCGCTTCATCGTGGTGCAGAACTCGATGTCCTATGACGCGCCGCAGGTGACCGTCACAATCGACCGCGAGCGCGCCGCGGCGTTGAACCTTCCGATCGCCGACATCGGCAACACGCTGACGCTGCTTGTCGGCGGTGCGGAAGTGGCGCAGTTCGACCGCGATTCCAACAGCTACGACATCATCCCGCAGGTGCCGAAGCAGTTCCGCGACAATCCCGAGAAGCTCGGCGAATATTTCGTTCGCAGCGTCGACGGCAAGATGGTGCCGCTGTCGGCTGTGGTGAAGATTTCGACCAACGCCTCGCCGGCCGCGATCGAACAGTTCAACCAGCTGAATTCCGCCACCATCTCGGCCTTGCCACTGCCGGGTGTCACCACCGGCGACGGGCTTCAGGCGCTGGAGAATATTGCCAAGGAGACGCTGCCCGACACCTTCTTCATCGACTATTCCGGCCAGTCGCGGCAGGAAAAGGAGCAGGGCAACACCATCCTGATTGCCTTCGCGGCAGCCGTCATCGTCATCTATCTGGTGCTGGCAGCCCAGTTTGAGAGCTTCCGCGACCCGCTGATCATCATGATGGCGGTGCCGCTGTCGATCTTCGGCGCGATCGTGCCGCTCAACATTGGCCTGGGAACGCTCAACATCTACACCCAGGTCGGTCTGATCACGCTGATCGGCCTCATCACCAAGCACGGCATCCTGCTGGTCGAATTTGCCAACCAACAGCGTGAAATACATGGCATGCGGCGGCGCGACGCCATCATCGCTTCGGCCAAGGTGCGCCTGCGGCCGATCCTGATGACCACGGCGGCCATGGCGCTCGGCGTCTTGCCGCTGATCGTCTCCAGCGGCGCGGGCGCGGCAGCGCGCTACTCGATGGGCCTGGTCATCTTCACCGGCATCCTGGTCGGCACCATGTTCACGCTCTTCGTCGTGCCGATGTTCTACACCTTCATCGCCAGCAAGGACCTGCCGCATCTTGCCGAAAAGCCTGATCCGAACCTGATGCCGGCGCTGCCGAGCTGAGAAGGCGACGAAGCAAAAAAACAAAAGAGGCCGGAAAATCCCGGCCTCTTTTTTTGGCGGTCGCCCCACAGCTTCGGTGCCAGAGCTATTCCGAAGGCGGCAATCCGCCTGCTACTTGACCCGTTCTCTTACCCCAGCCTGTTATTTGACGATGACGATGCTGGTGTTGGCGGGGCCGAAGACCTCGACCAGCTGATAGAAATCGGCCGCTGCATCCGGATGTAGCCGCACGCAGCCATGCGAGGCGGGACGGCCGAGATGGCTGATGGCATAGGTGGCGTGAACGGCGTAGCCGCCGCTGAAGAACACCGAATGCGGCATCGGCGCGTTGTCGTATTTCTTCGAATACCACATCTCATGCATGCTGGTCGGCCTGAACGAGCCGGTCGGCGTGATGTGCATTCTGTCACCGGTCGACACCTTCCACGTGTAGGTCGGACGGCCGTCGACCGTGACTTCCATGATCTGCTGCGACAGCGAAACCTTGGCGACGATCTGATTGGCGTGTGCGGCGTTGCCGGCGCCGAAGAGCAGCGCCGCACCGGTGAGCGCCGCGGCAGCGACATGGATGAGCTTGGCGGAAATATGCATGACGGTCCCTCTCTGTTTTTTGCCGGTCGCGCCGGCTTCATTTCGATGGATCGCCTTATTGAGCGCGCCTGTTTCAGTTGAATTTCGCTTGACGCTCGTTTCTGTTTCGAATCTGTTTCCAAAAGTTAACGCCGGAGATCCCAAACTGGAGAGACCGCTCCTCTCAATTTGCAACTAATGGGGCAGGCTGCAGCGCAAACGAAAGTGTATTTGACCCTTATATGAAGGCCTGACAGCCAATTTCGAAACCGATCTGCAACAATCTGCCTCTCCGGCGGCATGATGTGGATACAGGCCGGCGTCAGGTTGACGCAACGGGAACAGACATCTGCAAACGAAAATCGAAACTCCGCTCCTAGCTTTCGGGATTAGTGTCGCGGCGATCGTGCTCGGCGGCGCCGGCTCAGCGGTTGGGACCTCGGTGACGGCCCAGGCGACGATGAGTTCCGGCGAGGTTTCGACGCTGCACATGCCTCTGTTCATCGCCACGGTCTGGATCGTTTCCAGCCTGCGCGTCCACCGGCTGAAGGCCCTCTGGCGGGTCGGCCTTCGGCTGATGAGGACACGCGGCCCCTCCGGCTGCTTGCTGCCGAGAGGACCGAAGGCCCGCGCCGCAGCGGGGGGCTCCGTCGGCGGCGCGGGCGCTTCGGGAGTTTCCTGAAGCACCTACGATTTCGAGATTTGAGGATTTGAAGAGATGAAGACGAAATTTGCTGCCTCAGTGCTTTCCGCACTTCTTTACGCGCAAGGCTTGCTGGGCTTTGCCGCGCTTGCAACGGTACTGCTCAGGGAGCACGCCCAGGCGGAGATAACCGCCAGCGCCGACCTGTCATCCGGCCCCTCGGTCATCGTGGTGCGCTGAGCGCCAGGCGTCGGAGCCAAATGACCGCCGCTTTGGGGAGTCCGATGCTCAAAGGGCTCGCTGACTCGAGCTCATTCGTTGCGCGAGACCGGCGGATCGAAACGGTAGCCGGCGCCCCTGATGGTGATGATGGTCTCGGTGTCGAGCTTGCGGCGCAGCCGCACGATGCGCGAGTCGATCGAACGGTCGAAAGCGTCGGCATTCTCGGCCGGTGCGGCAGCGATGATGTCGTCGCGCGTCAGCACCTTGCGCGGGCTCGCCAGAAAAAGCTTGAGCAGCGCCACCTGACCTGGGGAAAGCTGGTCTTCCGCGCCGGAGCGATGCATGACCATGGCCGACCGCAGATCGACGGTGGCGTTCTCGAGCACGATCAATTCCCCGCCGACCCTGCCGCGTCTGGTCAGCAGGCCACCGATGCGCGCGGCAAGCTCGCGCACGTTGAGCGGGCTTTCAATCACATCGGCGGCGCCAAGCTCGAGCGCCAGAACCTTGTCGACGAGATCGCGCGGCCGGCAGATCAGGATGAAATCGGGACCGCCCTCGCCGCCGTAACGCCTGAGCAACTCCCGACCTTCCGCTTGGCTGACGTCGTCGCCGATGATCACGACATCGATATCTCCAGACGAAAGCAGCGTCTCCGCTTCCCAGGGCTGGCGCGCCTTGCGTACGTCGTGCCCGCGCCGGTCGAGATGATTGGCGAGATCGCCCGCCACCACCTCGGCGACGCACACAAGCGCAATGACGGATCGTGCGGCCATTTTTTCCACCCCGCCACAGACAACTCGAGATGAGTGCTGGACATGACGTTTATACCCAATCTACTTTCCACTGAAAGCGGGAGCGAGCGCATCGTGAAGGCACGCATCATCGTCGTCGAGGACGAACCGGATCTGAGGGAAGCCGTGGCCGAGTATCTTGGCGCCAACGGCTATGACGTCGTCACGGCCGAGAATGCCGCGGCCGCGCGCACGCTGTTCGAGGCGCAGTCCTTCCACCTCGCCATCCTCGACATCGCCATGCCCGGCGAGGACGGGCTGTCGCTCGGCCGCTGGTTGCGCTCGAAAACGCCGATCGGCGTCATCTATGCCACGGCCGCCGGCACCGCGCTCGACCGCATCGTCGGGCTGGAGCTCGGCGCCGACGATTACATCGTCAAGCCATACGAATTGCGCGAGGTGCTGGCGCGGGTGCGCAGCGTGCTGCGCCGCGTGCCGCAGCTGGCCGAGCCGCAAACGGCGAAGGCCGAAACCGGCAACCGCCGCTTCATGAATTTCGGCGGCTTCCAGGCCGATTTCGACGGCCGTCTGGTCATCGGCGCCAATGGCGCGGTCATCGAGATGGCCAAGAGCGAGTTCGACGTGCTCGAGGTTTTCCTCACCCGCGCCAACCGGCTTCTGACGCGGTCGGCGATTTCGGAAGCCATCGGCTTCGTCGAGGACCCGGAATCGTCGCGCGCGGTCGACATTCGCATCATGCGATTGCGCAAGAAGATCGAGGCCGACCCCGCCAATCCAAAATTCCTGCGCACAGTGCGTGGCGAAGGCTATATCTTCTCGCTGCCGGGCGGCGACAGCAATTGAACCCGCCCAATGCATGTTGCCAAAAGTGCGCAGCGGTTTTGGGCAACATGCATCACAAACACGGGCTTAAGCGTGTCGCTCGATCCTTTTCGACGTGACGCGCCTAAGCGGGTTCGAGAGACGGCCGACCATGACTGCTGATGCAGCACGTCCCGATATGCATGGCTCGCGTCCGGGTGGCGCCGCGATGGCGGCCGTCCATGTCGTGCGCCGCCTGCGCGAGGCGGGCGACTGGCAGCGCGAGATGGACGGCATACTGGAAACGGTGTGCCGCAAAATGGAATGCCAGCGCGGCATTCTGTTCCGCTTGCGCGAATTGCCGGGCGAAGGCTTTGCCCAATCCGTCGCCGTCTACTGGATCGATCCGGATTTCGGCGGTGAACTCGCCTCCCCCACCGTGATCATGCAGTCGATCATCAACTCGGACTCGCTGCTGGAGCGGCTTCAGGAGGACGAGCGGCAGGGCAAGATCTTCTCCGGCCACACACGTAACCTCGACGGTTTCCTGAGAGCCGATTTCGAAAAACAGAGCATCAAGTCGTTCCTGTCGGTCTCGGTTTTCGCGCATGGTCACCTTTGGGGCACGCTCGCCGTCAATGACTGCGTCGCCGAACGCGAATGGACGGACGAGGAAGAAGCGACGCTGCACATCATCGCTTTGGCCATCGGCGACGCCATCGAGCGCTCGCCGTCCGAGGCGCATGCCAGCGAAGTGATCCGCCGCACCATGCTGCAGGCCTCGCTCGACGCCATCATCGTCATCGACGAGTCGGGCTCGATCATCGAATTCAATCCGGCCGCCGAGAAGATGTTCGGCTTCCAGCGCAGCGCCATCCTTGGCAAGGACCTGCTCGATACCATCGTTCCGATCTACTACCGCAAGGGCTATGCGTCAGGCGCCGACTACATGGCCGGCCGCGGCGCGCCGATGGTCGGCCAGCGGCTGGAGACCGTCACCCAGAACGCCGCCGGCGAGGTTTTCCCGATCGAACTGACCGCAACGGAGATGCGCGTTGCCGACCGCCGCCTGATCTTCGGCTCGATCCGCGACCTGCGCGAAAAGCTGCAGGCCGAGGAAGAAATCAACCGCCAGCGCGAGAAACTGCACCAGAACGAAAAGATGGCTGCGATGGGGTCGCTGCTGGCCGGCGTCTCGCACGAGCTCAACAACCCGCTGGCGGTGGTGGTGGCGCAATCGACGCTGCTGCACGAATTCGCCAGCGACCCGCAGACCAAGGTGCGCGCCGAGAAGGTGCGCGCCGCCGCCGAACGCTGCGGCCGCATCGTCAAGAGCTTCCTGTCGATGGTGCGGCTGCACCCGACCGAGCAGGCCGAGACGGATCTCAACCAGGTGGTGCGGGCGGCGCTCGAAGTCACCGCCTATGGCGCGCGTTCCAGCGGCATCATCATCGACACCGATTTCGCCATCGGACCGCTGCTTGCCATGGCCGACGCCGACCACGTCACGCAGGTCGCGGCGAACTTCCTCATCAACAGCCAGCACGCGCTGGCCGGCATCGCCGGCGAGCGGTGCATCAAGGTGCGGACGTTCCGCAGCGAGCGCGGCGATCCGGGCTTCTCCGTCGAGGACAATGGTCCGGGCATTCCCGAGACGATCCGCTCGCGCATCTTCGAATCCTATTTCACCACCAAGCCGGTCGGCGTCGGCACCGGCATTGGCCTGTCGATCTCGAAATCGATCGTCGAGCGCCACAAGGGCAACATATGGTTCGAGGAGGCAGAGCCGCACGGCGCGCGCTTCGTCGTGCAACTGCCGGCGATCGAGGGCAAGGGCGCCACGCCCGGCGAGGCTCCAGCGCGGTCGAGCGGGCTGCGCCATGCGCTGGTGATCGACGACGAGCCGGACGTCGCCGCCTCATTGTCCGACATTCTGGAGCTGATGGGGCTGAAATCGCGCGTCGTGGCGAGCTGGACATCGGCCGACGACGTGTTGAACGGCTATATGCCGCCGGACATCGTCTTTTCCGACCTGCGCATGCCAGGCATCAGTGGCATTGCGATCTACCGCGAACTGCTGGCGGAACGGCCGGGACTGGCGCAACGCTTCGTGCTGGTCACCGGCGATCTGATCGGCGCCAAGGCGGAGATCGAGGCGCTGCCGCCGCAACAGCGGCCGCAGATCCTGGAAAAGCCGTTCTCGACGCTCGATGTCCGCGGCGTCCTCGCAACGATTGCCGACGAGGCTGCCGCCAACAACGGCGCTCACATCTGAGCGGGACTGGTCTGGGGGCCAGAACGAGATCGCAACAGAGGCGTAGGCGAGCCTTGAGCTCGCGCCGCCGCAGGCTCTGTCGAGATTCAGGTCAGGACGAGCCGAGAAGGGTGGATTCCGAAAACCGGAGCGGAGCGTACTTTCAGTACGTGAGCACCGGCCTACGCCGGCCGTAGCCCTGATTTGACCGCCACGCCACCATGAGTGCTTCGGCCGGCGAAGGCCGGAAGCGCAGGAAGCCGCCCTTCGCAGGCCGGCCTCACCTGAATCTCGACAGAGCTAAAAAAGAGGCTCCCGACCGACCATGCGGCGGGAGCCTGACTCGAGCGCTGGAGGTGCGCTCAGGGGAGGTCGATTAATTTCTAGAAAACGTTCGGCGTGTTGGTGGGCGGCGCAGCGTTGGCAATCATGCGTACCGCACGCTCCCTGTGCTGGCCGGACTGCTCGGCGATGGCGCGCAGGCAGTCGAGGCTCTCGGCGCCCCAGTTCTGGCCCTTACAGGCAAACTCGATCTGCGGCTCCGGCAGGCGGGCGGTCTTGAGCGTGGTCTGCGCACCCTCGACGACATTGGCCGGCGGATTGATTGATGCGAAAGCCGGGCCGGAGGCGGGCGCAGCCAGCATGCCGACGAAGGCGCAAGCGCCGATCAGCATGAACATCGCCATTGGATGGTCGCTGGCGCGCTGGCGCAACGCAAGCTTCGGCCGGCGGTCATTACGCTCCGGTCCGTCCAGGCGGCGGTTGGTGTCGGCAGCGCGAACTTTCGCAAACATCGGTTGTCCCCTTCGTTATCTTTCTTTTTGCTATGAAACGAACTTAATCGCACCAGGTAACAGCCGGATGATTGGCGGCGACTGCCTGTGTAACAGGATTTGAAACAGGCGCCGGCTACCCGGCATGCTCACCCTGCCGCAACCATTCGACTTCCGCCGAAGCTGGTCGGCGGACATATGCACCCGCCGCGCCCGGCTGACTGTAAACGGCCTCACACAGCAACGCTTGAATCCAGCGCGTCGCCTCTGTCTGCCGCACGCCGCATGCCACCGAAACATGCCATCCTCGAGAGCTATCGGCGCTCGGAATTGCTGTTCCGATTCCTCGATTAAGGCTCGGATTTTCCGGGATTTTTCCGGCTCGGGCTGGCTTTGGCTTGCAGCCAAGAAATTTTCATATTTCCGCAAGCCATTGCATTTCAATGAAAAATATGCCTATATTGAATGAGTATTCAACAAAAAGAAGGGCCCTGCCCCATGAACCCGCACCTCCGTGACGTGGCGATCCCCAATGATTGGGACCGGCGGGGTTTGCCGGGGTGGAGTTATCATTCCAATGCCCTTCTCGAACTCGAGAAGGAATACGTCTTCCGCAATCACTGGCAGATCGCCGGCCATGTCTCCGACGTGCCTGACCCTGGCGACTATCTGACCATGGACGTGGTCGGCGAGCGGGCGCTGATCGTGCGCGGCAAGGACGGTGTCGTGCGCGCCTTCAACAACATATGCCGCCACCGCGGCAGCCGCGTCGTCGCCGACAGCCAAGGCACCTGCAGGAATGCGCTGGTCTGTCCGTTCCACGGCTGGGTCTACAATCTCGATGGCACGCTGCGCGGTGCGGCACGCCCGCGCTCCTTCCCCGAGCTCGACAAGACCGAATTCGGCCTGATGCCGCTCGATCTCGAGATCTGGATGGGCTTCATCTTCATCCGCTTCCGCAAGGGCGGCCCCCAGCCTTCGGTGGCCGAGCTCCTGAAGCCGATCGAAGCCGAAATGGCGCATTACAATGTCGCGGGCATGGTGCCTTCCTGGGGCATCTGGACGCAAAAGTCGCCGGTGAACTGGAAGTCGGTGCGCGACGTCGACAATGAAGGTTATCACGTCGCCATGGCGCACCCGGCGCTGCAGGACCTCTATGGCGCGACCTATTTCGACGAACCCTTCATCAACGGCGTGTCGCGGTCCTTCGCCACCTACAATCTGCATGCCGGACGGCGCTGGAGCGTGCGCGAATACCTCAAGCTGGCGCCCGATGCCTCGCGCCTGCCGGAGCATCTTCGCAAGGCCTGGATCTATTACGGCATCTTCCCCAACAACGCGCTGTCGATCATGCCGGAATCCGTCCAGTTCTATCAGGAGTTCCCGCTGTCGACCGGCGAGACGCTGCTGCGCGGCGCCATCTACCGCTACAAGGACGAGACACGCGAACAGGCGGCGGCGCGCTACCTCGCCTACCGCATCGACCGCGACACGATGAACGAGGACGTGCAGCTTTCGGTGTGGTCGAACGAGTCCATGCTGTCGGAAGCCTTCGAGGGTTTCTACCTTTCCGACCTCGAATATGGCGTGCGCACCCACCACGACCACCTGCGCAAGCAGGTTCCGGTGCTGGACCTCGAAACGGCGCCGGAGGAAAAGGACATGTGGGGGCTGAACGACGCGCTGAGGTCGAGGGGGTAAGCTCTTCCTTCTCCCCGTTCCACGGGGAGAAGGAAATGGGCTCTCACCCCTGCCAGACCCCTTCTTTCCTCAAATCATCCATGGTCCGCGAAATCCCCTCGCGCAGGATCGCCACCATGTCGTCGACCTGCTCGCGTGAGATGATCAGCGGCGGCGACATCACGCACATGTTGATCAGCGGCCGCACCAAAAGGCCAAGCTCGTGGCAATGCGCGTCGATGCGTTTTCCGACATCCTTGTCGAGCTGCAGCGGGTCCTTGCTGTCGCGGTCAGCCACGCATTCGACGCAAGCCATCAGGCCGACGCCGCGCACCTCGCCGACCAGCGGCAGCTCTTCCAGCGTCTTCAGCCGCGCCTGGAAATAGGGCGCGATCTCGCGCGTGTGCTGGAGCACCCTCTCTTCCAGCAGGTCGAGGTTCTTCAGCGCCACCGCGCAGCCGATCGGATGGCTGGTATAGGTGAGGCCATGGCCGAACAAGGCGTCGGGATGATTCGAACGACGCAGTTCTTCAAGCAGCCGCTCGGAGATGATGACGCCGCCGAGCGGGAAATAGCCCGATGTCACGCCCTTGGCGAAAGTGATCATGTCCGGCTCGATGCCGAATACATCGCCGGAGGCAAAGATGTGGCCGAGCCGCCCGAAGCCCGTCACCACCTCGTCCGAGACATAGAGGATGTCGTTCTCGCGGCAGATGTCGCGGATGCGTTTGAGATACCCGTCCGGTGGCACGATGACGCCCCCGGAAGCCTGTACCGGCTCGCCGACGAAAGCGCCGATCCGATCGGCGCCAACGCCCGCGATCGTGTCGCGGAACTGGTCGACCAGGAAATCGGTGAAGACGGCGATGCTCATGCCCTTCGGCCGCCGGAACGGATCGGGCGAGGATAGCTTCACCACCAGCTCGTCGGCGCCGTCCATCCAGTCGCGGTCGCGCGGGCGGCCATTGAGCGAAGCCGACAGGTAGGTCGAGCCGTGATAGGCGCCGCCGCGGCTAAGAATCAGCTTCTTCTCCGGCCGTCCGCGCACATTGTTGTAGAACTGCATGAAGCGCAGCGCCGTCTCCACCGCTGACGAGCCGCCGGTGGTGAAGAAGGTGTGGCTGAGGTCGCCAGGCGCGGCATCGGCGATACGCCGCGCAAGCTCGGCCGACGGCGCATTCATCGTATACCATGGCGTGTTGTAGGACAGCGCCATCGCCTGGTCGTACATGACCTTCGCCAGCTCCTCGCGACGATGACCGACATTGATGCACCACATGCCGGCGGGGCCGTCGATCAGCCGCTTGCCGGAGGCATCGGTGATGTAGATGCCGTCGCCCTCGGCGATCAGCGCACGCGCCTCTTTGCCGACCGAGCCGGCATAGGGCCAGGGCTGCACGAGATGGCGCTTGGCGAGCGCGACCGCGTCGTCATCGCCGGGCTCGACGAGTTCGCTTGCCTTGATCTTGCTTTGAGCCGCCATCTTCGCCTCACATCACTAGGTTGCAGAATTTTCCTTGGACACCAAGAGGTGCGAAAAGCCTTGGAAATTCGGTCTTTCTTCACTTCATTTTGAATGTCCGTTCAATCAATATTACAGAAATAGCGCTTGATTTCAATCGGCGGATGCGCTCATGATGAAAGAAAGCCGGCAAGCCAGGGAGCGATCACGCTCCCAGCATAAATCGGGAACAGGCAGCCGGCGCTACGAATGGGAAGGCCGCATGGCGGGACAGTCCGAGCCAGCTACCGAGATCACGCCCGGAGCGCTGCAATGACGGCGGCGGTGGAAGGGTCGCCCCCGTTACGCGTGGCGGGATTGAGACGAAGCCCCCTTCTGCAATCGGAAGCCGTCCAGGGCTTTGCCCTGATCAGCCCGACCTTCGTTTATGCCCTTATTCTTCTCGTCCTACCGATCCTGGTCGTCATCGCGCATTCCTTCTGGACGCAGCACTATCTGACCATCGACCACACCTTCACGCTGGAGAACTACCGGATCGCGCTGACCGAGCCGATCTACCGCGACCTGCTCTGGCGCTCGCTCTACATCTCGCTGACGGTCAGCCTGCTCACCGTGGCCCTGGCCTATCCGATCGCCTACTTCATCTCCTTCCATGGCGGCCGCCACAAGAGCCTGTGGCTGTTCCTGATCACCATCCCGTTCTGGACGAGCTACCTGCTGCGCGTGATGTCGTGGAAGGTGATCCTCGGCTACAATGGCGTGCTCAACTCTGGCCTGATGGGCCTTGGCATCATCGACGAGCCGTCGACCGCGCTGCTTTACAATTCCACCGCGGTCATCATCACGCTCACCCATGCCTGGGCGACCTTCGCCATCCTGCCGATCTTCGTTTCGCTGGAGAAGGTCGACCGAACCCTGGTCGAAGCGGCGACCGACCTTGGCGACGGGCCGCTGCGCTCCTTCCTGCGCGTGACCCTGCCGCTGTCGGCGCCCGGCGTCATCTCGGCCGCGCTGATCGTCATGATCCCGACCGTCGGCGACTATGTCACGCCCAAGCTGGTCGGCGGCAAGGACGGCGTCATGATCGCCAATGCCATCCAGGCGCAGTTCGGCAAGGCGTCGAACTGGCCGCTGGGTGCCGCGCTCTCCGTCACCACCATGATCATCGTCTCGCTGATGGCCGGTGCCACCGTGCTGGTCTTCCGCGCCCTGCAGAGGCTGGCGCGATGACGGCGATAAGGCGTTTCCTGCCCGGCTGGCTGTCGAGTTACGCCGTCCTCTATTTGCTTTTCCTTTATCTGCCGGTGATCTTCCTGCCGATCTTCTCGATCAACACGGCAGCGACGCCGAAATTCCCGCTCTCGGGCGTCACCCTTCATTGGTACGAGGATCTGCCGCGCACGCCGGCGCTGATCGACGCTACCTGGAACAGCCTCATCGTCGGCGTCTCGGCCTCGATCCTGTCGACGGTGCTCGGCATTCTCGCCGCCCGCTCGATCACCCGATACCGCTATCCCGGCCGCCGCGCCATCAACGGCCTGATCATGGCGCCGCTGGTGCTGCCAGAGGTGATCGTCGCCATCTCGATGCTCCTGGTCATGCTTCAGCTCGGCTTGAGCCTGTCGCTGTTCACCGTCGTGCTCGGCCACGTGCTGGTCTGCATCCCCTACTCGATGACGGTGCTGACCTCCGGCTTCGAAGGCTTTGACCGCAGCCTCGAGGAAGCCTCCGCCGATCTCGGCGAAAGCGCCTTCGGCACCTTCCGGCGCGTGACGCTGCCGATGGTCGCGCCGGCGATCATCTCCAGCCTGCTCGTCTGCTTCACCATCTCGCTGGACGAATTCATCATCGCCTTTTTCCTCACCGGCACCGAGGCGACGCTGCCGATCTACATCTGGGGCCAACTGCGTTTTGCGGCCAAGCTTCCCGGCGTGTTGGCGCTTGGCACATTGCTGCTCTTGGCGTCCTTCGTGCTGATGACGATTGCCGAGATCCTGCGCCGCCGCGCGGCCAGACGCACCCACAACGAGGGAGGCCTCTATGCTTGAGCGGGTCCAGTCCCAATCAGACCGCACCATGATCGAGATCCGCGACGTCACCCGCAGCTACGGATCGTTCAAGGCGCTGGACAACGCCTCGCTGGCGATCCGGGAGGGCGAGTTCTTCTCGCTGCTCGGGCCCTCCGGCTGCGGCAAGACCACGCTGCTGCGCATGATCGCCGGCTTCGACACGCCGACAAGCGGCTCCATCGCCGTCGACGGCCAGCCGATGGACGGCATTCCCGCCAACAGGCGGCCGACCAACATGGTCTTCCAGAGCTATGCGATCTTCCCGCATCTCGATGTCGAGCAGAATGTCGCCTATGGGCTGAAGCGGCTGAGGCTCGGCGCCGGCGAGGAGAAGCGCCGCGTCGAGGAAGCGCTGGCGCAGGTGTCGCTGATCGGTCTCGGCAAGCGCCACGCCACCGAGCTCTCCGGCGGCCAGCGCCAGCGTGTCGCGCTCGCCCGCGCGCTTGTGATGCGTCCCAAGGTGCTGCTGCTGGACGAGCCGCTTTCAGCGCTGGACAAGAAGCTGCGCGAGCAGATGCAGGTCGAGTTGCGCCGGCTGCAGCAGGCGGTCGGCATCACCTTCGTGCTGGTCACGCATGACCAGTATGAGGCCTTGGCGATGTCGGACCGCATCGCCGTGATGTTCGGCGGCCGCATCGCGCAGGTCGCCTCGCCGAAGGAAATCTATCAGCGCCCCGTCAATCGCCAAGTGGCCGATTTCCTCGGCGGCATGAACTTCGTCAAGGCCGAGATCGTCGAGGAGAACGGCGCTTCGCTGCTGCTCGACACGCTGGGTTTCGGCCGCGTCAGGACCGACAAGCCGAGGGCTTTCGTGCGCAATGGCGGCGCGGCCACGCTTGGCATCCGGCCGGAGCGGCTGCGTGTGCTCTGGGATAACACGACGGCGAAATTCGAAGTCGCCGGCAAGGTCGTCGAGCGCCACTATTTCGGCGAGATCACGCATCTGATCGTCGAGATTCCGGGACTGGAAAAACCCCTGTCGGTGACCGAGACCAACGATTTCGGCGCCGACGACATTCCGGTCGGCGCGCCGATCCGTCTCGCCTACGACCCCGAGGCGCTGGTGGCGATGGCCGACTGAATCTTGGCCGCCGCGATGCGTCCCGCAACGATCGCGCCCTCGACATAGCCTGGGAAAGACGGCGAGACTTCCGAAGCGGCGAAATAGACCGGCGGCGCGCCGGCAAGGATGATGCGTTCGGCATCGTGCGCCATCACATCGACGATGAGATCGCTATAGGCGCCGCCGCTCCAACGGTCGTTTGTCCAGTCGCGCGAGCTGAAATCGACGATGTCGGCAGCCTGCGGGCCGAGCGCATCGACAAGCCTTGCCGTCACCTCCGCGCGCAACGCCGTCTCGCCCAGCTGGCGCCAGCGCAAAGCGCGCGGCCCGCCGACGAAGACGGTGAGCGCGGCATGCCCGGCATCCTGGCTGGCATCGCAGGCAAACAGGCCGGGCAGGTCGCGCCACATCACCATGCCGCTCAAATCCCGTTCGCGCCAGAACGGTCTGGCATAGCGCACCAGCATCTTGATCACGGCGCCGCTTTCCCAGACACCGAGCGCCTTCGACAAGGCCGGCGGCAAGGCGGGTGCGAAAGCGAGCTTCGCGGCCGTTGCAGGCGGAACCGCGACGAGCACCGCCTGCGCTTCGATAAGGCCGCTGGGGGTGGCTACGCGAACGCTTTGCACCCCATGCTCGATCCGCATGACCGGCTCATTCGGCCGCAGCCGATCGCCGAGATCGCTCGCCAGATCGTCGGCGAGCGATTGCATGGTCTCGCCCAGGGAATATTGCAGCTCCGGCACCTCATTGGTGATGCGGCGGTCATTGTCGATGAGATACCACAGCGGCACCTTATGCAGCGGCAGGCACCACAGGCCCTCGATCATCGACCGAAAGCCGGCCTTGGCATCGGCTTCATCCTGCTGGCGTTCAAGCCAGTCGGCAACGCTCAAGCCGGTGATCGCCGGATCGTCCGGCTCGATCCTGTTCATGCGCTCGCGGATCGCCATGGCGGTGCGATACATGCGCTCGGTCTTTACGGCCGACATCGACGGATAGGTGATGAATTCGCCATCGACATAGGTTTTGACGAATGTCTTGCCGCGCGCCCTGGCGAGCGCCGTTATCTCGGGCATGTCCTCGCAGAAAAACTGGCCGCCGCTGTCGATCAGCTCGCCGAGCCCGTTTCTGATGGCTTCCACGCGCCCGCCGACGCGGTCGCGTGCTTCCACGACAAGGAAATCGATGCCGGCGCGCTTCAGTTCGAGCGCGGCTGACAGGCCAGTGAAGCCAGCGCCGACGATGACGACGTCGGCTCTTTCAACGATACTGCTCAATAGCCGGCCTTGATCTTCTCGAATTCCGCGACCATGCGCTGCTTGAGGTCGGGCGCCACCGGCTGCTGGAACAGTGTCTTGTCGAGGAACTTGTCGAGATTGTCGAAGCCGCGGTCGGTGAGCAGCTTCTGGTCCATCGCCGTCATGCCGGCGCTGTTGCCGTGACCATAGCCGAAGGTCTTCACCAAATACTCCGAAACACCCGGCGCGTTGACGGCGCTCAGGAAATCATAGGCCTGATCGAGCTTGCCCGGCGCGTCCTTAAGCAGCACATAGCCGCACACCCAGGTCGAGATGCCTTCCATTGTGTCGCGGTTCATGGCGATCGGCATGCCTTGGCCCTTCAGCGTCACATAGGTCTCGTTCCAGCCCCAGACCAGGTCGACTTCGTTGCCGGTGAAGGCCTGGTTGAGGTCGGTATCATCGGTCCAGTAGAAGCGGACATTCTTGTGCACGTCGCGCAGGAAGGCGGAAGCTTGACTGAACTGTTCGTCCGTCATCTTGGTCCAGTCCTTCAGGCCGATGACCAGGCTTGCCAGCGCATAGGCGTCATCGACATTGTCGCCGATGGTGACGCGGCCCTTGAACTTGGGATCGGCGAAGATCTTGAGCGACCGCGCCTCCTGCGCCGTCACCTTGTCGGTGCGGTAGAGCAGCGAGGTGTTGCCCCAGTCGAAAGGCATGAACCAGGCCTTGCCGTCGGCGGTGGTGGCGAGATCCTTCATCGCCATGATGCCCGGATTGAGATCCTTCCAGCCCGCGATCTTCGAGGTATCGAGCGGCTGCAGCAACCCGGCCTCGCGCCATTTCACCACGCTTTGCGAGCAAGGGTGCGCGATGTCGGCCTTAAAGCCGGCGCGCATCTTCTCGAAGGCCTCGTCCTCATCGCCGAAGAAGGAGAAGGTCGGCTCGGCACCCTGTTTGGCGGCATAGGCCGGATGCAGCAGCGGGTCCTCGTAACCGGACCAGTCGAAGACGACGAGGTCGCCGCCACCTTCGGCAAGCGCATAGGCGCTACCCGTGCCGACGGTGACGACGGCGGCCAAGGCAAGGCGGCGAAGCATGGATTTCATGGCGCGAGAAACTCCCCCATCGCAAACGTTTGAAGCGAAGTTAGGAGAATTCAGGTGCTTTGGCGAGCCCGCCTGCTTCGTTCGAGCGGGAAGCAGGCGGGTCCGGGGGCAAAGCTCAATAGCCGGCTTTGATCTTCTCGAATTCGGCGATCATCTTGAGCTTGAGCTCCGAGGGCAGCGGCTGCTGGAACAGCGTCTTGTCCACCCATTTTTCCACGTTGTCGTAGCCTTTTTCCTTCAGCATCGCCGGGTCGACGCCGGCCATGCCTTTGGCATTGGCCTGGCCGTAACCCCAGTCCTTGACCAGCGTCTTGGCGACTTCGGGATCGTTGACGGCGTTGAGGTAGTCATAGGCCTTGTCGACATTGCCGGGCGCGTCCTTGAACAGCACATAGCCGCACACCCAGGTCGAGATGCCCTCGTCGGTGTCCTTCCTGGACTTGATCGGCACGCCCGCGGCGACCGACTGCACAGTGGCGTCGTTCCAGGCCCAGGCGAGATCGACTTCACCGCCGCTGAGCAGTTGCACGATATCGGTGGTGTCGGTCCAGTAGGAACGCACATTCTTGTGCACCTGGCGCAGGAAGTCGGACGCCTGCTTGAATTGCTCGTCCGTCATCTTGGTCCAGTCCTTGAGCCCGATGGCGAGGCTGGCCAGCGCGTAGGCGTCGTCGACATTGTCGCCGATCGAGACCCTGCCCTTGTATTTCGGATTGGCGAAGGCCTTCAGCGACTGCACGTCCTCTTCGGCGATCTTGTCGGAATTGTAGGTGAGCTGCGTGTCGCCCCAGTCCCACGGCATGAACCACGCCTTGCCGTCGGGTGTCGTGGCGAGGTCCTTCATCGCCATGATGCCGGGACTGAGGTCCTTCCACCCGGCGATCTTCGAGGTGTCGAGCGGCTGCAGCAAGCCCGCCTCACGCCACTTTACCACGCTCTGCGAGCAGGGATGGCCGAGATCGGACTTGAAGCCGGAGCGGATCTTTTCGAAGGCTTCGTCCTCGTCGCCAAAGAAGGCGAAGGTCGGCGAGTCACCGTTCTTCTCGACATATTTGCCATGGAAGCTCGGATCCTCATAGCCGGACCAGTCGAACACGATCAGGTCCTTGTCGGCGGCGACGGCGAACGCCGCCGCCGAGGCCGCGAGCGCGCCGCCAAGCGCCAAAGTCAAAGTCAGGCGTCGGCTGAGTTTTTTCATGCTGTTCCATCCTCTTTTGGTCTTGCCGGTCTTGGCGGCCGGCTGTTGCTAACCGTAATGTTTCGGGAAAGCGGCGGCCAAAAATGCGTTGGCCGCCTGCAGCGCGGTTTCGCGGGTCGTGTCCTCCGTTCCCATCATCAGCCGCAGCCACAGGCCTTCCAGCATGGCCGACAGCGCCAGCGCCATGACCTGCGGGTCATAGGCGTAGCCCGCGCTCTGCTTGAGCGTCGTGCAAAGGTCGATGAAGACCTGCTGGTAATAGGCGTCGCGCGAGCTGCTCAGCGCCTGGTAGGTCGGCCGCGACTTGGCCTCGCCCCAGAAGGCCAGCCAGGCGGCAAGCTTGCGCTTGTTGCAGATCGAACGGTCGAAATCGGCCCATACCAGTTGCTGCAGCTGTCTCGCCGGATCGTCGCCGGCCTTTTGCAAGGCGGTGCGCCAATGCGCCGAATACTCGTCATACATGTGCTGCAGCGTGGCGATCAGCAGCTTTTCCTTGCTCTCGAAATGGAAGTTGACGATGCCGCGCGA
This sequence comes from Mesorhizobium sp. WSM3224, assembly GCF_000427725.1. Classification (GTDB taxonomy): domain Bacteria; phylum Pseudomonadota; class Alphaproteobacteria; order Rhizobiales; family Rhizobiaceae; genus Mesorhizobium. Next base: position 45,287 of record NZ_ATYO01000006.1, read on the forward strand.
CAGACCCGCGCCGTCGGCGACATCCGCCATCGTCGTTTCGGCATAGCCGCGTTTGGCCAGTGAATCGATCGTCGCCTCGATCAGCTGCAGCCGCCTGACCTCTTTCGAGGCCTTGCGGCCGCGCTTTTCGGCATCGCCTTTCCGCGCCGATTCATCCGCGTTGTCGGTGGCCTCTGCAGTCTTCATGGGTGTGACGGTCTCCAGCATCGCCGGCTATCCAACCGGCTTCCAACCGCGCAGATGAGTGGGGCGGTGCTCACCACTGTCAAGCACCTTCTGCATCGCCTCCCAGGTCTTGATGTTCTTGTCGACATAGGCCGCGCCGACCGCTGCAGCGGCTCGGTGGTAGAACGATCCCTTGAGCCGCGACAGCTCTTCGCGCGCGACCTCGCGGTACCATGGATTGCGGTCGCGGACCGTGATGTCGGTGAAGCCGACGCGCCGCATTGCTTCGACGTAGCGCTCCGGCGAGGCCATGGCGAAGGAGAGCCCCTCGGCCGCGATATAGGCCTTCATCTCAGGCGACGGCTCGCCGTCATGCGAGATCATCCAGTTCGACGCGGCAAAGACGCCGCCCGGCTTCAGCACACGGAAGATTTCAGCAAACAGCGCGTCCTTGTCGGGCACATGCAACAGCGCGTCCTTGGAGAAGACGACATCGAAGGAAGCGGCGGCGAACGGCAGCGGCCCCGGCGGCGCCTGGACGAAGCTGACGCGATCCTCGAGGCCTTGCCTTGCCGCCCCTCGCCGCGCCGTCTCGATCACCGGTTTTTCGACGTCGAAGCCGGTGGCTCGAGCCGCACTGTGCCTGGCAACCAGATGCAGCGTGATGCCGCCGGCACCGCAGCCGATATCAAGGATCGTCTTGCCCTTGAGCGAGAGGCCTTCGACCACGCGATCGACCTCTTCCGGACCACCGGGCGACAGGTAGCCGTCGCCCCAGAGCGCTTCCAGGAAGCGGATGGCGGTGTCGTCATATTCCGGCTTGGTGTCAGCCGTTTCGATCATCGGATCTTAGCCCCAATGCCGATGTGGGCCCGTTTGGTAATTCAGGCCAGAAATGTGAGCAAAGCCTACCGCATCAACGGGAAAACGCAACACCATTTGTTGAACATTCATTCAATATGGCTGGACAAAAAACTGTGATCCATGCCAAATTCGGGCAATCGGGGAACAAAACGCATCGAGCAATTCCAGGAAAGTGTGAAGCGATTTTCCGTCCGGAATTGCATGAAAACAAGAAGATAGGCAGCCCGAATGGAGGTTCAGCGCGTATGAAGGCATGGGACGCGATCGTCATCGGTGGTGGCCATAACGGGCTGGTCAACGCCTGCTACCTGCAGCGCGCCGGTCTGGATGTGCTGGTGGTCGAGAAGAACGACTGGGTCGGCGGCGCCGCCACCAGCCGCGAGCTGACGCCGGGCTTCCTTTATTCCAACTGCTCCTATGTCTGCTCGCTCTTCCGGCCCGAGATCATGCGCGACCTGGAGCTGCCACGCTTCGGCCTGCAGGTGATCTCCTATGAGGGCGGCGCGGTGTTCACGCGCGACGGCGACTACCTTGCAAACTACCGCGACCACGACGCGCATCGACGCGAATTCGCTCGCTTTTCCAAACGCGACGCCGAGGCCTATGACCGCTATTCGCGCGACGTCACCAGACAGTGCCGCTTCATCCAGCCGCTGCTGATGCGCACCGCGCCCGACCCGACCAGCTTCAGGCCGCGCGACCTCGGCGAACTCATCTATCTCGGCAAGAAGTTCGCCGGGCTCTCGGCCGAGGAGATGGCGCTGACCTTGCGCTTCTGGACGATGTCGATTTCGGACTTCCTCGACGAATATTTCGAGACCGACGTCATCAAGGCCAACTTCGCGCTTTCCGGCATCATCGGCACCGCGCTCGGACCGATGTCGCCCGGCACGGCCTATGTGCTCCTCCACCACTATATGGGCGAGGTCGATGGCTCGGTCGGCGCCTGGGGCTATGCGCGCGGCGGCATGGGCGCCGTCACCAAGGCGCTGGCCGCCTCCTTCAAGGCCTCCGGCGGCACCATCCGCACCGGCACCGAGGTCGACCATGTGCTGGTCAGGAACGGCAAGGCCAAGGGCGTCGTGCTTGCCGGCGGCGAGGAGATCCGCGGCAAGCTCGTCATCTCCAACGCCGACGTCAAGCGCACCTTCCTCAAGCTGGTCGAGGAGAAGGAACTGCCCGACATCTTCCTGCGCCGTGTCCGGAACTTCAAGATCCGCGGCTCCTCCGGCAAGGTCAACATCGCGCTGGATTCGCTGCCCGAGTTCCCGGCCCTGCCGAAGGATTCGCCGGTCTACCGCGCCGACATGCATTTCACCGATTCCATCGAGCGCATGGAGCGCGCCTATGACGATTGGAAGGCCGGGCGCTGGTCGGCCGATCCCTTCCTCGACATGATGATCCCGACCACGCTCGACCCGACCATGGCGCCGCCGGGCAAGCATTTCATGAGCTGCTTCGTGCAATACGCGCCGCCCAAGATCGACGGCCGCGACTGGACCGATGCCGACCGCGACGGCTTCGCCGAAAGCGTGATTGCCCAGATCGCCGCATATTCACCCGGCTTCCGCGACCGCATCCTGCACATGGAAGTGCGCACGCCGCGCGAGATCGAGGCCGAGGTCGGCCTCACCGAAGGCAACATTTTCCAGGGCGAGCTCACCTTCGACCAGCTGCTCTTCAACCGCCCGGTGCCAGGCTACGCGCAATACCGCTCGCCGCTCAGTGGGCTCTATATGTGCGGCTCCTCCACCCATCCGGGCGGTGGCGTCATGGGCGCCCCCGGACGCAACGCCGCCGCCGAGATCCTGCGTGACCTCGCCAAGCCAACCCTGCATATGAGCCCGGCCCATGACGTCATCTGATTTGAACTGGGACGCCATCGTCATTGGCGGCGGCCATAACGGCCTCGTCGCCGCCGCCACGCTGGCCAAATCCGGCCGCAAGGTGGTGCTGCTCGAGGCCGGCAACGAGGTCGGCGGCGCCGCGCGCACCGAGGAATTCGCGCCCGGTTTTCGCGTTTCCACGGTCGCGCATCTGCTCAACCGCCTGCATCCCGATGTGACGAAGACGCTGGAGCTGGAGCACCACGGGCTTAAGGTCGAGCGTGGCGATTTCGTGCCCTCGGTGGCGCTGTCGAAGGACGGTCCGCTGGTGCTGCACGGCGCCTATGGCGAGGTGCTGGCCGGCGCCAGCCCTTCGGAACAATCCGCCTGGAAGGAGTTGCGCGCGCAGCTGTTGCGCTACGCCGGCATCCTGAAACCGTTCCTGTCGCGCCGGCCGCCCGACCTTGCCGGCATGTCGCTCGCCGAAATGACCGGGCTCGGCCAGACCGCGCTGGCGCTGAAGAAGCTCGGCAGGGAAGACATGCGCGACTTCCTGCGTGTGCTTCTGATGAACGTCTATGACCTGCTCGACGAGCAGCTCTCCGACGACCGGCTGAAGGGCCTGCTCGCTTTCGACGCGACGCTCGGCTCGCATCTCGGCCCGCGCTCGCCGACTTCGCTGCTCGGCCTCTACTACCGCCTGGCCGGCGAGATCGGCGGCCTCGCCGGTGCGCAGATGCAGCCGAAAGGCGGCATGGGCACCATCGTCGCCGCCATCCGCGCGGCAGCGGAAAAGGCCGGCGTTTCTATTCGCCAGGCATCGCCGGTCGCCAAGGTCATCGTCGAGAAAGGCCGCGCCGTCGGCGTCGTCACGCAAAGCGGCGAAATGTTGCGGGCAAAAACCGTCGTCTCCGCGATCAATCCTGCAACGACGATCCTCGATCTGGTCGGTCCGCGCGAGGTCGACACTGGCTTCGTCCGCAAGGTCAAGAACATCCGCATGAAGGGCGATGCGGCGAAACTGCATCTGGCGCTCGACCGGCCGCCGCAATTCGCGGGCGTCGACGCCGCCGGCCACACGGGCCGCCTCGTCATTGCGCCTTCGCCCGACCATGTCGAGCGCGCCTTCAACCCGTCGAAATATGGCGAGTTCTCGCCCGAGCCGGTGATGGAGATCACGCTGCCCAGCCTGGTCGATGCCTCGCTCGCACCGTCCGGCGCCTGCGTGCTCTCCGCGGTAGTGCAATACGCGCCCTATGCGCTGAAAGAAGGCTGGAGCGCCGGCAAGCCGCAATTCCTCAAGGCGATCATGGCGCAGCTTGAAATCTACGCGCCGGGCATCGGCGCGACGGTGCGCCACGCCGAGCTTCTGACGCCGGCCGATATCGAGATACGCTACCGCATGCCCGGCGGCCAGTGGCACCATGGCGAGTTGCAGGCCGACCAGATGCTGATGTCGCGGCCGGTCTCCGGCTGGTCGGGCTATGACACACCTCTCGAAGGACTGTTTCTCGCCGGCGCCGGCTCGCATCCGGGCGGCGGCATCTCCGGCGCGCCCGGCCTCAACGCCGCGCGCCGCATCATCGCGATGAAGGCATGAGGATGAATTCGCTATTCACAAACGCAGCGCTCTACGGCGCCCCCCTCTGCCCTGCCGGGCATCTCCCCCACTTGGGGGGAGATCGGCTGTACCCACGCCCGGCTCGCTTCCTGCAATGTCGAAGATTGGCGAAACCCTCGGCGACAGCCAATCTCCCCCCTTGTGGGGGAGATGTCCGGTCCACCCTCCGAAGCTGCAGCGCAGCTGCTGTGAAGGACGGGCAGGACAGAGGGGGGCGCGAAGGAACGCCGTCATGAACCATCATCCCACCATCAAGCCGCCAAGCCACGCCCGCACTCTCGCGCAATCCCACTTCCGCACGCTGCGGCTCGGCACGCCGTTCCAGCCGCGCATCGACGCGCTGGGGTTCAAGCAGGACTGGTACAGCTGGGCCGGCTATCGCGCCCCGCATTCGCTGTGGGACGAGGAGCTCGAATATTTCGCCATCCGCAGCCAGGCGGCGCTGTTCGACATCTCGCCGATGACCAAATACCGGATCGAAGGTCCGGACGCCGAAGCCTATCTCGACCGCGTCACCTTGCGCGACGTGACCAGGCTCAAGCCCGGCCGCGTCCACTACACTGCCTGGTGCGCCGACGACGGCTTCGTGCTCGACGACGGCACGCTGTTTCGTCTCTCGCCGACACGCTTCCGGCTGTGCTCGCAGGAGCGGCATCTGCCGTGGCTGCTCGACAGCGCTTTTCAGTATGACGTGGGCGTCGAGGAAGAAACCGAAGCCGTCGCAGGGCTGGCGCTGCAAGGCCCGACCTCCTTCGCCATCCTGCGCGACGCGGGCTTTGCAGGCATCGAGCGGCTGAAGGTGTTCGACCTCGCCGAGTTCCCGCATGACGGCACTTCGGTCACCATCTCGCGCACCGGCTTCACCGGCGATCTCGGCTACGAGCTGTTCGCGCCGGCCGACAAGGCGCTGAGCCTGTGGGACCGGCTGATGGCGGCGGGCGAGCCGCGCGGCATCCGCGCCATCGGCTACACGGCGCTGAACCGCGCCCGCCTGGAAGCCGGGCTGATCGTCGCCAATGCCGACTTCACCACCTCCGAGCATGCCATCCGCACCGACCGCCTGCGCATGCCCGACGAGATCGGCCTCGGCTTCATGATCGATCCGGAAAAAGGACACTTCAACGGCCGCCGCGCCATCCTCGAAGCCCGAGCGAAGAAAAGGCTCCGCCATATGCTGGTCGGGCTGGAGATCGAAGGCAACATTCCCGCCGAGCACGCCATCGTCTACTACCGCCGGAATCAGGAGGTCGGGCTGGTGAGCGCGGCGATGTGGTCGCCCATGGCCAAGCGCAACATCGCGCTTGCCTCGCTGCAGCGGCCCTATGGCGACACGATCGCCGACGATCTTTGGGTCGAGATTTACGCCATGCGCGAGTTGCAGTACCAGAAGCTGATGAAGCGGGCGAAAGTCGTGCCGCGGCCGTTCGTCAAGCTCGACCGCCGCACCGCCAACCCGCCGGCGGACTTTTGACCATGGCAAGCGGTGCCGGGAACCTGGAAGCCGAGGCGGAAGCCGCCGAGCAGTGGGCGCTGGTCAACACCCCGCTCGGCGAGATGTGGTCCGGCCGCACCCGCTATGCCGCGGCGATGTATTTCTACAAGCGCGGCGAGATGAACGCCGAGACGCTGGAGGTCTACCGAATCTGCGCGCGACTGGATGCGGAAAATCCCCTGCCGATCATCCGCGACCGCGGCGTCGGCAAGGAATGGCTGCGGCGGATGGGTTACGGCTGACAGGTCCCGCCAAGACCCTGTCGAGATTCAGGTCAGGCCGAGTCGAAAACAGTGGCTCTCGAGAACCGGAGCGGAGCGTACTTAAAGTACCTGAGCACCGGAAGCGCAGAGAGCCGCTGTTTGCAGGCCGGCATCACCTGAATATCGATAGGGTCTCAGCCGATAGTGCGTTCCAGCACGCTCAGCCAGTTCCGATAAGCGATCTTCTCAATCAGCGCGCGGCCGAAACCGCGCGCGGCGAGCGCGTCGATGAGCTTGGGCAGGCCGGCGACGTCGCCGATAGGGGCCGGGATCATGGCGCCGTCGAAATCCGAACCTAGCCCGACCCCGTCTTCGCCCAGCGCCTGCAACAGCGAGTCGATGTGGCGCACCATGATATCGATACTGGTGTCGGCGTTCATGCGGCCGTCCTCGCGCAGGAAGCCTGTGGCGAAATTCAGTCCCACCATGCCGCCGGTCTCGCGGATCGCGCCAAGCTGCCAGTCGGTCAAATTGCGCGAATGACCGCAGATCGCATGCACGTTGGAATGGGTGGCGACCAGCGGCGCATCGCTAAGATCGGCCACGTCGCGAAAACCCTTCTCGTTGAGATGCGAGAGGTCGATCATGATCCTCAGCTTGTTGCAGGCCTTGACCAGCGCTTTGCCGGCATCGGTGAGGCCGGGACCGGTGTCCGGCGACGAGGGAAAGCGGAACGGCACGCCGCTGCCGAATGCATTCGGGCGGCTCCAGACGATGCCCAGCGAACGCAGGCCGGCAGCGTGCAGCACGTCGAGCATGGCAAGCTCGGGATCGATCGCCTCGACGCCTTCGATATGGAACACCGCGGCGATCGAGCCCTTCGCCATCGCGTCGCGCACATCGCCGGCGCTGCGGCAGACGGTCAGCGCGCCGGCGCGCTCTAAGCGGAACAGGATCGAGGCCATGCCGATGGTCGAGGTGATCGCCTCGGCCTGCGGCAATTCTGGCGGCAGGGGCTCATTGTCGCTTGGCGCCGGCGGCACCGCGCTGCGTTTGCTCTTTTCGACCGGCGGCGGAAAGATCGCGAACATGCCGCCGGCAAAGCCGCCCTTCGTGGCGCGCGGCAGGTCGATATGGCCGCCCGGCGTTCCCTCGATGAACAGCTTTTCGACGTCCGCTCCCTTTGACTGGTAGAGCCGAAGCAGCGTGTCGTTATGTCCGTCGAAAACGGGGATCAAATCGGTATCGGTCATCGGGGGAGCCATTCAAATCGGTGACGGGCGGGACGACAAGTTTCGTCCGAGCGAACCGTCAACTTAGGCAAGATGGCCGGGCGGCGCAAATGCCAGGCCGGCGCTTTTCCTTCTCTCTTGTGGGAGAAGGTGGATCGGCGCGCCAGCGCCGAGACGGATGAGGGGTGTTCCCGCGGAGTGAGGCGTTGGCGTTCCCTGGAACACCCTTCATCCGTCGCCTTCGGCGACACCTTCTCCCACAGGGGGAGAAGGGAAGCGGTGCTACTGCTTCAGCACATCCGCCCATTCCGGATGGCGACGGAACTGGGCGTTGGCGAAGGGGCAGAGCGGGATGATCTTCTTGCCGGCGGCACGCGCATCCTCGACCGCGCGGGTGACGAGCCGAAGCCCGGCGCCTTGGCCGCGAAAGACATCCGGCACCTCGGTGTGATCGATGATCAGCTGATGCTCGCCGATCTTGGTGAAGGTCATCTCGGCCTCGGCGCCGCCGGGTCCGCGCAGCACGTAGCGCCCCTTGGAGCCGCGGTCCTCCAGTTCGATCTCGGGCAACTGGTCAGCCATTGTTCTTGCCTCCTTCGGCAGCGGGCGCCGAAGCAAAGAGCCGCTGCGCCGCCTCGATTTCGTTTGGCCGAACCTCATGCCCGCCGTCGTGCCATTCCACTGTGACATCGGCACCGTCGGCGCGCAAATAGGCCTCGAGCCGCGACGTCAGGTTGGGCGGGCAGATCGGATCGCGCCTGCCGGCCGTGATCAGGATGTGGCGGCCGGCAAGATTTCCCTGCACCTGAGGCTCGAACGGGATCAGCGGATGCATCAGCGCCGCGGCATCGAACAGGCCGGGCTCGGCGAACACCACCGACGCCAGGATGTTGGCGCCGTTGGAGTAGCCGAGGCCGAACACCGCCGGCGGTTTTGCCGCCTCGACATGCGCCTTGACGAAGCCCGCCATCTTCGATGTCGCGCGCGCCAGGTCGTCCATGTCGTAGACGCCCTCGCCGGTGCGGCGGAAGAAACGGGCAGCACCTTGCTCCGACACATCGCCACGCGGCGAGATGATCGTCGCCGAAGGGAGAAGCTCGCGGCCGAAACCAAGAAGCTGGTTCTCGTCCGCGCCGGTGCCGTGGAACACGAAGAGCAACGGACTGCCCGGCGAACCGGGCAGCACCTTGTGGACGTATGCATCCTTGCTCATGGTCTTAGTCTTCCAGCTTCTGCAGGTGCTGTTCGAGATAGGGCCTCAGATGCTGATGCTGCGTCGGCAGCTTCAGCGCCTCGCCGAGATGCGCGGTGTCCTCGTCGTGGTCGAAGCCCGGCTCGTTGGTCGACACCTCGAACAGCACGCCGCCCGGCGTCCGGAAATAGATCGCCCAGAAGTAGTCGCGATCGATGACCGGCGTCACGCCATAACCCGTGTCGACCAGCGCCTTGCGCACCTCGAGCTGCTTGGCGCGGTCCTCGACCGCGAAGGCGACGTGATGCACCGAGCCGGCACCGAGATTGGCAAAGCCGGCGCCCGGTAGCGATTCGATGTCGACGACATCGGCGCCGTTGCCGTCCTTGATCGCAAGCCGGCGGATATTGCCGGATTTGTCGACTTCCTCATAACCCATGAACTTCAAGAGCTCCTCGGTGGCGCCGCTGTCCTTCAGGCGCAGCGAAACCGAGTGAAAGCCGCGGATCGCCTCGTCGGCGGGAACCCCGCCCTTGACCCAGGGCGCCCTGCTGTCGGCCCTGTCCTCGACGAGCGCAAAGCTGTCGCCGTCGGGACCGGTGAAGGTGAGCCGCTGCTCGCCAAAACTTTCGCCGCGGGCAACATTGCCCACGCCCTCGTCAGTGAAGCGCTTTTCCCAATAGGCGAGCGTGCCTTCCGGCACCGAGAAGACCGTGGTGCCGACTTCGCCGACGCCATGCCGGCCCCGGGCGATATCGGGAAACGGGAAATAGGTCATCACCGAGCCCGGCGTGCCGACCTCGTCGGCATAGTAGAGATGGTAGACGTCTGGTGCGTCGAAATTGACCGTCTTCTTGACCCGGCGCAGGCCGAGTTTTTTCGTGAAGAACTCATTGTTGCGGCGCGCATCGCTGGCCATCGAGGTCACGTGATGCAGGCCCTTGATCTGATTGAGCATGATGCTGCTCCTTCCCTATTCTTGGTGCGGCCCTCGCCGCTGTCCAGGCCAATATGAGGATAGCCCGGTCAGTGGCAAAGCCGGCAAACACAGAATGGACTGTATCATAAAAGTGAACGATGCCTCTAAATACGTTCACCATTCCGTCACAGGCATTGGCTTGCAACGCCGGTGATTTTCCGTTCCATCTGGCACTTCCTTAAGGAAGACTATCTTGGACAATGCAACGAGCCGCACGAATGTTCTCCTCATCACCTGCGACCAGTGGCGTGGCGATTGCCTGTCGGCGGCCGGCCATCCGGTGGTAAAGACGCCGAATGTGGATGCGCTCGCCGCCGAAGGCGTGCTCTTCCGGCGCCACTATGGCGGGGCTGCGCCTTGCTCGCCGGCTCGCGCCTGCCTTTACACCGGGCTCTACCAGATGAACAATCGCGTCTGCCGCAACGGCACGCCGCTCGATGCTCGCCATGGCAACATCGCGCTTTCGGCGCGCGCGGCGGGCTACGACCCGACCCTGTTCGGCTACACCGATGTCTCGCTCGATCCGCGCCAGCTTGCGGCCGGGGATCCGCGGCTGCGCAGCTATGAAGGCGTGCTGCCCGGCTTCGCCGTGCGGCAGTCCTTGCCCGAGCATCAGAAGCAATGGCTGTCATGGCTGCGAGCGCAAGGTATCGATACTAGCGCCGGCAGCCCGGATATTCATCGTCCTGCGGGCGGGCAGGCCATTCGCGACCCGACCAACGGGCCGCCGGTCTATTCAAAAGACCAGACGCCGGCCGCGTTCTTGGCCGGCGAATTCATCCGCTGGCTTGGCGAGCAGGAGAAAAGAGCGCCATGGTTCGCGCACATCTCCTTCATCAGCCCGCACCCGCCCTTCATCGTGCCTGAACCCTACAACTCCATGTACGACCCGGCCGAAGGTCCCGCTTTCAAGCGGGCGGCAAGCCGGCAGGCCGAAGCCGGGAGCCACCCCTACCTCGCCTACGATCTCGCCAGGCAGAAGAGGAGAAAATTCATCCCCGGCATCGAGGGCAAGGTGCCGGATTGGAGCGAGGAGAACTTCCGCCGCATCCGAGCGATCTATTATGGCATGATCTCCGAGGTCGATGCGCAACTCGGCCGCATCTGGCAAGCGATCAAATCAGCCGGCGCCTGGGACGACACCGTCATCGTGCTCACCTCAGACCATGCCGAGATGATGGGCGACCATTTCATGCTCGGCAAAGGCGGCTTCTTCGACGCCAGCTACCATATTCCGCTGATCATCCGCGATCCGCGCCGAAGCGCCGCCACCGGCGCATCCGTCGACCGCTTCACCGAGGCCGTCGACATCTTTCCGACCGTGCTCGACCTGATCGGCGCCGCGCCGGAGCCGCATCTCGACGGCAAGTCGCTGGCACCGTGGATCGACGGCAAACAGCCAGAAACCTGGCGCGACGAAGCGCATTGGGAATTCGATTTCCGCTCAATCGCCGATGGCGAAGCCGAGCGCCATTTCGGCATCGGATCGCGCGCCTGCAACCTCGCCGTCATCCGCACGGCGGACTTCAAATACGTGCATTTCGGCGGCGGCCTGCCGCCGCTTCTCTTCGACCTGTCGAAAGATCCGGGCGAGTTGAACAATGTGGCTGACGATCCGGCCTATCTGCCGGTGCGGCTGGAACTCGCCGAGAGGATGCTCGCCTGGCGCGCCGCTCATCTGGACCAGTCGCTGGCGCTGGCGGAACTGACGGATGATGGCGTGGTCGGCCACGTTGCCAAGGCAGTAGGCAGTAGGCAGTAGGCAGTAGGCAGTAGGCAGTAGGCAGTAGGCAGTAGGCAGTAGAACATCCCGGCAGCCGGGTGATTTGCCAACTCTTCTTCCGCCTACTGCCTAATCCCTACTGCCTTACTTCAGCACCATCCTCTGCTGGTCACGGTTGGCGGCATAACTGCCCTTGTCATAGGCCGTCTGCGCCTGCAGCTGTTCCTTGGTGAAGTTGGTGTAGAGATATTTCTTGCCGTTCTTGTCGGTCATGAATTTGAGCTTGTCCATGCCGAGTGCCACTTCCTTGGCGCCAACGCCGAGGAAGCCGCCGACATCGACGATCACCGCGTCGGGCTTGTTGTCAGGCGTCAGCACGACGTCGCCGATCGAGCCGATTTCGGCGTCGTTCGCGCCATAAACCGTCGTGCCCTTGAGATCGTCGCCGCGGATGTTGCCCATCGGCATTTCGGTCAGCGTCGACTTGTCGATGGACGCGGTCTTGGTCTGGTCGGCGGTGGCGGCGCCGTTGTCAGCAGGCTTGTTCTCAGCCGTGCTCGAAGCGGGCGGCGTCGCGGGCTTGTTCTCAGCCGTCGATTGGGCTGGCTGAGCCGGCTTGGCGCCCTTGTCGGAGGTCGTGTCCGAAGAGGCCACCGCAGGCGTGGTCTTGACCGGCGCATTGTTCGCGGCCGCCGTCGACCCGGGCGCCGGATCATAGGCCTTGCGGTTGAAGTCCGGCTGCGCCTGCAGTTCCTCCTTCGTCGTCTCGGCCACCAGCCAGCGGTCGCCGCTCTTCTCCGCCCACTTGGCCTTAGCGAAGTCGAAAGTGACGTTCTTCGTGCCGATGCCCAGGAAACCACCCACGCCGATCACCAGCGAGTCCGCCTTGCCATCCTTGGCAAGCACGATGTCCTTCACGTCACCGATCTTCTGGGCGTCGTCCGCGGTGCCGTTATAGACCGACTCGCCCATGATGTTGGTGGCGAGGTTGCCCTCCGCCTTCTTCACGGGTTCGGCCGGCGCGGCCGTCGGGGCCTGAGTTGCAGTCGTGTTGCCGGCGGGCTGTGTAGCGTCGGTCGACTGCGCGGGCGGCGGATCGTAAGGCTTGCGATCGAACGCCGGCGAAGCGTTCAGCTCATCCTTGCTGGTCTTGGCCACCAGCCAGCGGTCGCCGTTCTTCTCGGCCCACTCCAGCTTGCTGTAGTCGAAGGCGACGTCTTTCGTGCCGACGCCAAGAAAGCCTCCGACCCCAATAATGGCGGACTTCGCCTTGCCGGCGGAATCGAAGACGATATCGTCGACCTTGCCGATGTCCTGGGCATCGTCGCCGGTGCCGTTATAGACGGACTCGCCGATAATGTTGGTCATCAGCGCGCCATCGGCCCGCATGACCGGGGCCGGGTTTTCGGCTGCGGGGGCCTGCGCCGGGGCGGGCGTTGTCGTCTGCGCAAAAGCGCCGGTTGCAAGCAGCGTTGCAAGCGCTGTTGTCGCAAAAAGAGTGCGGATCATGACGGTCTCTCCTCGTGCCTGATTTCGTGCATGACGCCTGCCGCCCAGGCCTCGGATCGGCCGGTCGGAAGCGGCATTGTCGACAGCTTCACAACGTTGTGACCGTTGACGTTGTTCCCAAACGCCCGCCGGCCCCGGCGTTCTGATTCCCGACTCCCGGGGAACTTTTGCGCCGGCACTTTCGTTTCGGCCTCGGGCTGAGGCGTCATTCAGCCCTAGGTGCTGAAAACGACACGGAGCGTGCATGCGGTTTGCTGCAGTGCTGAACCAGGACGGCGGCACTCTGCGCACCATTGATATCCAGGCTTTTTCCGATCAGCTGCGCCAGATACTCGAAGCTGCCGGACATTCCGTTCAGATCGAAATCGTCGCTGGTCGTGACATCGCTGCGGCGTTGGAAAAAGCCATTGCGAAGCGGCGCGTCGACGTCATCCTCGCCGGCGGCGGCGACGGTACGATTTCCACGGCCGCCTCTCTTCTCATGAACAAGAAAAAAGCCCTGGCCATTCTGCCGGCCGGTACGATGAACCTCTTCGCGCGCGGCCTCGGCATTCCGCAAACCCTGGAGGCTGCGTTGAAGTCTTTCGCCGATGGCGAGGTGATCGCCGTCGATATGGCGAGCGCCAACGGCCGGCCTTTCGTGCATCAGTTCTCGGTCGGCATGCATGCCAAGATGGTTCAGCTTCGCGAGGCCATGGATTTCGGTTCGCGTCTTGGAAAAATGCGGGCTTCCATTCGCGCCGCGTGGGCAACGATCAAGAACCCGCCAGCGCTCAAGGTGAGCCTGACTGTCGGCAAGGCCGAGATCGTCACCCGCACGTCCGGCATCGGCATCTCCAACAATCTGTTCGGCGAAGGCCATCTGCCCTATGCAGACAACCCGGCCGGCGGCGTGCTCGGCATCTATGTCAGCGTCGCGCGCCGGCGTCACCACCTCGCCAAGCTGCTGCTGGACATGCTGCGCGGCAGGCTGCGCCAGAGCGCGCATGTCGAAGTTCATCAGGCTGGCAAGGCTGTGCTGAAAATCCACTCGCCGACCAGGAAGTTCAGCGCTGTCCTGGATGGCGAATTGATCAGGCTCGAGCGCGAAACGACGATTGAAATTCACCCTGGTGCGCTAAAGGTGCTCGTTCCGGCAAGGAATGCCCAGGCGCAAGCGGCATGATGAAGTCAGCCGCCCTGGTCGGATTTCTGAGCCGCGGGCGGCGCTTCCGGCACCGTCTGCTGCGTCGCCGGCGACTTGATCAGCTCTCCATAGATCTCGACTGCCCCCCACGCAATGAAGGCGAGCAGCAGCCCGGCGACGAGGATTCTGAGGGCATGCCAGCCCCAATGTCCTTGGCGCGCTTTGTCTTCTGGTACGATCTTGGTCACCATCGGCCTCCATATCGCGCTGCGGCGGGCGCCTCAGGCGGGTAACGGGCTCTGTTCCGGAAGGTTCCGAACCGGTGGAGGGGATCAGCGATCCCGAAAAATTCAGCCTAAGACATCTCTTCCGGGTCCGGCTTGGGTGGCGTGGGTTTGGCGTTCTCCCGATAGATTGCGTAGGCGACGACCGCCAGGGCGGGTGCGACAACGGCTCCCAACCCGCCCTTGCTCTTGGCAAGCGCCGGAAGCAGGGCAAGCGCTGCGGCGATGCCCACCGCCGTCATGTCGGCCTGGCGCCGTCTGGCCCGCCGCCTGCTGCGCATCCTGGCCGTCAGCTTGTGAACGACAAGAATGAGCCCGGCAACCACCAGGAACCCGATGCCGAAGCCGAGACTGGTCGTCAGCGGCCCGTAGCGCGCCGCCAGCCAGATATAGGCTGCGCCGATGAGGAAGCCGACGCCGCACAGTGCAAAAATGGCGGCAAGCCCGTAAAGGATTGCCGTCATCCGCGCTCTTTGCAGAGCCGCCATGGCCTCGCCCGAGGCAAAGGCCGAGATCAACGAGACAAGCGCCCCCATCTGCGGCTAACGGCGGGAAAGAAGGGCGAAAAGGAAGCCGACACCCGCGGCGATCGCCAACGACGTCACCGGCTTCTCGCGTACCTTGGCGATCAGTTGCGCTTCTATATCCTCCGCGCTTCCCCGCATGCTCTCGAATGCAGCTTCGCCCTGCGTACGCAATTGTTCGACGCCATCCGCGGCCGCGCGGCGAGCCGCTCCATAGCCGTGTTGACCCGTCTTGGCGAGTTGCTCGGAGAGTTTCTGGATATCGGCTTTCAGCTGCTCGATATCGGCCTCGAGGTCGGCGGTGGTTGCTTCGTTCGTCGCGGATTTGCCGGCAGCGGTTGCCATTCTCTAACTCCTTGGGTTTGCTTCGGTTTCAACGTGCGTCCGGGGCCAAGGTTCCAGTCCCACGGTTCAAAGCTAGGTGCGTTGAGATTCAGGTCAGGCCGAGTCGAAAATGGTGGCTTCCGAGAACCGGAGCGGAGCGTACCTAAAGTACGTGAGCACCGGCCTACGCCGGCCATAGCCTTAATTTCACTGCCACACTACTGATGAATGCTTCGGCCGGCGAAGGCTGGAAGCGCAGGAGGACGCCACTTGCAGACCGGCCTCACCTGAATATCGACACACCTAGATCAGCGGCCTGCGTTCTTCGCCCATGCCCTCCCAGCGGGCGAGCCTCTTCAGTCCGTCATAATCGATAACCTCGCAGCCGCCGTCCCGCCACATGACCAGTTTGCGGTCCATCAGCTTGCGGATCGTCTTGTTGGTATGGACAAGCGAGAGGCCAAGCGTGTCGGCGATGTGCTGTTGCGTGATCGGGATCTGCACCGGTGCCTTGCCGTTGACGCCGGCGCCGCGAGCCCGGCTGGCGATGAAGGCGATGAGATAGGCGGCACGTTCGAGCGCGGTGCGGCGGCCGATGCTGAGCAGATTCTCGTCCAGCATGCGTTCTTCGCGCGAAGCGATCCAGGTTATGTCGTAGGCAAGGCCGGGATGGTTGCGATAGAGTTCCTGCAACTGTTCGCGTTCGAAAACGCAAAGCAGCATCGACGACAGGGCTTCGACGGAATGCTGCATCTCGCCCATCAGGCTGCCTTGCAAGCCGATGAGGTCGCCGGGCATCGAATAATTGAGGATTTGTCTGCGGCCGTCGGGCAGGAGTTTGTAGCGAAACGCCCAGCCCGAAAGTACCGTGTAGAGATGCGCGCTGTGGCTGCCTTCGACCAAGACGGTCGCTCCCTTGTCGACCGCTAATTCACCACGCTTGAAGGTGCTTATAAATGACAATTCCTGCTTGTCGAATTCGCGAAAGGCGGGCAATGGCCGCAGTGGGCACTTTTCGCAAGAGTATTGACGACTGGCAACGGAATGTGCGCTTTGGCTGGACATTTCGACCCCTCTTCGAAATCCCTGCCCTGATGGGCGCATAGGAACGCTTGAGACCGGTACGGGTTCCGCCGGGCGTCACGCCCATGTCTTTTTTAAATGACATAGCGGCGGATTCCGCGCATGAGTGCGGCCCTGCCGAGGAGACACCCATAAGTGCCAGCATTGCTTGACGGACTCCGTATCCTCGTCCTGGAAGACGAGCTCCTGATCGCGATGGATCTCGAGCAGCTTTGCCGAGACCACGGCGCCGCGGATGTGACGATCGCGCGCGAGCTGGCGGAGATCGACGAGCAGGCGCTGCCTTCCCGCTTCGACGCAGCTATTGTCGATCTGATGCTCGGCGCGGTCTCGACCCTAGATTTCGCCGCGGGGTTGCGCAACGAGGGTGTGCCGTTCGTATTCGCCTCCGGCTATTCGGATCCGGACGAATTAAGGAGCTCGTTCCCGGACATTCGGCTGTTGACCAAGCCATACTCTGGTGAAGATCTGATCGTGGCCATCGCGGCGGCATGCGGCCGGGTCGCCCCAGCCTGACGGCAATCGCCCCAGCAAGCACCATGGGTGATGGTCCGGCTTACGCCGCGTTGGAACCTGTCACCTGCGCCGAGATCGCGTCGGGCCCGAATTCGTCCTCCCCGGAAATCTTGAGGATCTCCTGCAGCCTTGTGCGCGCCCGGCTGACACGGCTCTTGATCGTACCGACCGCGCAGCCGCAGATTTCGGCGGCTTCCTCGTAGGAAAAGCCGGAAGCGCCGATCAGGATGATGGCTTCGCGCTGGTCCTCGGGCAGTTGCTCGAGCGCGCCGCGGAAATCCTTGAGGTCGAGCTGGCCGTGCTGGGCCGGGTGAACGGCGAGCCTGGCTGTCATGATGCCGTCGCTGTCTTGCACTTCGCGGCCGCGCTTGCGCATCTGCGAATAGAATTCGTTGCGCAGTATGGTGAATAGCCAGGCCTTGAGGTTGGTACCCGGCTGGAAACTCTCATGCTTGTCCCACGCCTTCACCAGCGTCTCCTGGACGAGGTCGTCGGCCCGATCGGCATTCTGCGTCAGCGACACGGCGAAAGCACGCAGGCTCGGGATCGCACCGAGCAGCTCGGTCTTGAAGCTTTGGGATACCGCCGCCATGCTCAGTCCTTTTTCTGGGCAGGTTCGGTTTGTTCCAGCTGGCTGAGCAACTGAGCGAAGCGGTCCGGCACACGGTCCGAGACCAACTCGTCATAATATTGCTTGAGCTTGCGGGCGATTTCGGAGTTTGCTCCAAGCGGGTTGCCATCCCCGTTCCGATGCCTGCTTGCGGCATCAGCCATCCGTTTCTTTGACATTTCTTTCATACTAGCCCTAGTTTCCAGCACCCGAAACCGCTCTTCGACTGCAAACCCCAACGCAAGCGGAACCCTCGTCTGGTTGCCCATCCCGAGACCCCAAACGCCGGCGTGCTAATTTAGTTCCAGAGCCTGCGGAACTTTTTCTGAAAGCCGGCGTTTGATTTTTTGGGGCTGGGCAATCAGTGTGGCCTTAAGTGTCAGACGTCATCTGAGGGAGACGTAAACAATGAGTTTGTCCGCAACCATCGCTCCGCATCTTCCGTTCCTGCGCCGCTTCTCGCGCGCTGTATCGGGATCGCAGGAGAGCGGTGACGCGCTGGTCGCCGCGATGCTGGAAGCCATCATAGCCGATACCGATATCTTCCCTGAAGCCTCCAATGACCGTATCGCGCTGTACAAGGTTTTCGCCAGGCTGTTCACGTCCGTGGCCATCCGCGTGCCGCAAGAACAGGCGCAGACCGCCTGGGAACAGCGGGCCGCGGCCAATCTGAACGCGATCGCGCCCCTGCCGAGGCAGGCTTTCCTTCTCGTTGCCGTCGAGGGCTTCAGCGAGGACGAGGCGGCGGAAATTCTCGATGTCGATGAGGATGAGTTCTCGCAGCTGCTTGCCCAGGCAAGCAACGAGATTTCCCGGCAGGTCGCGACCGACGTGCTGATCATCGAGGATGAGCCGCTGATTGCCATGGACATCGAGGAGATGGTCGAAAGTCTCGGCCACCGCGTCGTCGGCACGGCGCGCACGCATGCCGAAGCGGTGGCCATGTTCGGCAAGACACGGCCGAAAATGGTTCTGGCCGACATCCAGCTCGCCGACGGCAGCTCGGGCATCGAAGCCGTCAACGAGATTTTGTCCTCGACGCCGGTGCCGGTGATTTTCATCACTGCCTTCCCCGAGCGTCTGCTGACCGGCGAGCGCCCCGAGCCGGCCTTCCTGGTCACCAAGCCCTTCAATCCCGACATGGTCAAGGCGTTGATCAGCCAGGCCCTGTTCTTCGACCGGCAGGCCAAAGCCGCCGCCTGATCCCTTCCGCAGCCCAGACCTTGGGCGTCATGCGAAGCCATCGCGCCCCGTGTGACGCTTGTCTGTTTGCGGCCTGAAAAGCCCTTTCAAGGGGATCGTCTTTTTCAGCAAATGGTGGAACAAACGACACCGAGCCACGTTCTTTTCCCGACATAAGAAGGAGACGCATCATGCTGTACTGGGCGCTCGTGTTCCTCGTAGTTGCGATTATCGCCGGCGCGCTTGGGTTCGGCGGCATCGCCGGTACATCGGCAGGCATTGCGCAGATCCTGTTCTTCATCTTCCTCGCCTTCCTGGTGATCTCGCTCATCGCAGGCCTCATCAGGAGAGCCTGACCGCAACACTGGAAGCCGCACCCCTCAAACGGTTTCCAGCCACCGCCGGACGGCGCCTCGAAAGAGCACCGTCCGGCGGACCGTTTTTGGAGAGCCCGCAATTTCTGGGCCTCGATGCCGTGCGGAACCAGTTGCGGATTGAGCCGTTCAAGGACCGAGCGCGGGATGTTCCAATGTCTTCCGAGGATCCCACGAAGGACAGGGTTGAAAAACAGGACGGCGAAGTGATCGCGATCCATCCAGCCGAAAGCGGGATGCAGCTGGGGCGCGCATTGCTCCATGCCCTGCACAATGCGGGAATTTCGGTTCTCTACCAGGATCGGCAGATGAAGACGGTCTGGGCGCGCAACATGAGCGCGCCATGGGCGTCCGAGACCGCCGATGGTAAGGATTTGCTTTCGCCGGCGCAGGCCGAACGCATAAGAGCCGCCAAACTCAAGGTCATCGAATCCGGTAAGGCGGACCAGTTTGAGCTCGGCATTCCGGGAAGCCAGGGCGTCCGCTGGTTCCAGCTTTGGATCGACGCCGACCGCGGCGACGGCAACGAAGTTCTCGGCGTCGTCACCACCATGGTGGAGACGACGGAGCAGAAACGCCGTGAGCAGACGCTGAAGACATTGCTGCGCGAAGTCAGCCATCGATCGAAGAATCTCCTGGCCATCATCCAGAGCATCGCCACCCAGACCGGGCGCTATTCAGAGACGCTTGGTGAGTTCCTGGCGCGGTTTCGCGGCCGGCTGCAGTCGCTCGCTTCCTCGCAGGACCTGGTCACATCCTCCAACTGGCGAGGAGCGGCACTGCAGGAACTCATATCCGGCCAGGTCGGCCGCTACAGCAGCGATCTGGCGCAAAGCCTGCGGTTCGCGGGCGAAAATCCTTATCTCAATCCCAACGCCGCCCTGCACATCGGCTTGGCGATGCACGAATTGGCCGTGAACTCCGTGAGCTACGGCGCGCTGTCGCGGCCGGACGGCCACGTCGAGGTGCGCGCCAGGCTCGAGGCTGAAGACGGAACCTCGCCCAACCTTTTGCTGACCTGGACGGAGGCGGTCGGCGACGCGCCGCGCAATGAGAAGCGCTTCGGCAGCGTCGCGCTGGAGCGCGTGGTGCCGATGTCGCTGAATGGCTCCGCGACGCTTGAAATCGGCAAGAATCGGATGGAATACCGCCTCACCGTCCCGCACGGAAATTTCGAGACGGATTGATTGCGCAGCCGTTTGGCGGCGCTTTGCCGGGCGAAGGCTTAACCGGCTGTTCACCATAAAGTCCGATCCTATGCTCCCGGCCAACGGATGCGCCGGAAACCCATCCGCGCCCGCCGCGCGACCTGGGAGATTGAAATGATGGCTGCCGACATGAACAGGCTGGAGCAGGCCGCCCGCGTCTCGATGAGCGGCTTCCAGGATGCCGAGCCGCCGCCGGCGCCGCGATCATCCGATCTTGCACTACGCCTCGGCGCGATCGCGCTTCTCGCCGCCGTTGCCCTGGCCGCGGCCTGGCAATTGTTCTGATCCCCTGCATGCGGCTTTTGCCCAAAGTGCACAGAAGAACGACATCAAAACGAGACTTGAAGCGCGCCGCACGAATCCATTTCGACGCGCTTCAGCTCCAACACCGGATCGCTTGGAACGTGCGGCCCGACGGCCCTCTGGTCGCATCCTTGGAGGTTTCGGGCATGCTTGCCGCGTCGAACGGCGAACGCCCCGAAAAAAGACTATCTTAAACAACAGTGAGATCGGGCAGGCAAAGCCCGCTTTTTCATGCTAAATGGCGGCTGGCGCTGCCAAAAGTGAGGACAAAAGTGAGGAGCAATTCTATGCGGAAGATGATCATTGCCATGGTTGCCGTGGTTGCTGTCAGCGGCTGCACCACGACCGAGCAGGACGTCGTCGGCGGCGGCCTGATCGGCGCCGGTGTGGGCGGCTTGGTCGGTGGCGGCAAGGGTGCGCTGATCGGCGCGGCTGTTGGCGCCGGGTCGGGCTTGCTGGTCCGCAACCTGCGCAACGGCTACTGCCAGTATCGCGATCATCGCGGCCGGATCTATACGGCTCGCTGCAACTAATAGCGGAAAAGAACCGGAGGCCGGCTGCCGGCCTCCGGTTCAAACCGCTGGTTCGCCCGCCACCAGGGGACATTTCGGCCGCTCACGCGGTCAGCGGGATTTTGATTTCCACCGTTAATCCGTCTGCGTGGTAGTTGCGCGCGATCGTGCCGCGCAACTCGCGTGTGACGTTGAGATCTATCAGCTTGGTGCCGAAGCCGGTCTTTTCCGGCGCTTCCAGGTTCTTCTGACCCGCTTCGCGCCAGTTCAGGACCAGTTCCCGCTCGTGGCCGCGCCCGTTGACGCTCCAATCGACCTTGAGGGCGCCGACTGAGTTGCCGGCTTCGCCATATTTCAGCGCATTGGTGGCGAGTTCGTGGAAGGTCAGCCCGAGGGCCTGCGTCGTCGTCTCGTCGAGCAGCACTTGCGGCCCGGACAGCACGCCGTCGGGGAGGTCCTTGCCGAACACCTGCCCGAGCTCGATGCGCAGGAGGTCACCGAGATCCGCCTTCTGCCAGCGCGAGCGCGTCAGCATGTCCTGCGATGCGGCCATGGCTTGGAGGCGTGCCGAAAACGATGCCGAAAACTCCTTGACGTCGGTGGCTTGCGAGGCCGTCTGCCGCGCGATCGCCAGCACGCGGGTGATCGAATTCTTGATGCGGTGCTTCATTTCCTGCAGGATCAGGTCCTTTTCCAGCAGGCTCTTTTCCGTCGCCTCGTGCAGCGCCGATTTCGCGTCATAGGCACGCTCCTGATAGCGCGCCACCAAGGCGATAGCCCCGGCAAGCAGCAGGCCGAACAGCCCGAGCATCACTGGAATGGCGCGAGAGGACGGTAGCTCGAAGGCGCTTGTCGGCCTGAACAGCATGGTCCAGGGCCGGCCCGCGACGACAATATCGCGACGCGCCAAAAGCTTCGCGCCGATACGCTCCGCCGGCGGCGCTTCCGAACGGAAAAGCAGTTTGCCGGCCTCCGGCTTGCCGTCATAGACCTCGACATTGACCGGCAGCAGCGGAGCCTTGCTGAGCGCCACCTGGAACAGATCGCGCGCGCGGAAGGCGGCGTAGAGAAAGCCGGCGGTCGAGGAACGGCTGGCATTGATGACATCCGGGGCCGTCTCCACGTTCAGCCGCACGAACACCAGGAATCCGGGGAAGGTCTGCGCCGCGCCGGTGGCCTGGCCGAGTTGGATAAGGCCGCTGGCATGCTGCTGGTCGTCGGCCATGGCCTTCTCGATCGCCAGCCGCCGCGCGGGGTCGCTGAACATATCAAAACCGATGGCCGACTGACTGGATTTATCGAGCGGCTCGAAAAGCACTATGGGCGTGCGCCACTCTTGCTGCGTGGTGGCCGGGTAGATCGGATGCGTCGAACCGTAGTCGTGCAGGATGTCGCGCTCGACCGCAGGCTCGTCGCCGGTCTTGGCGAGTCTGAGAAAGCCGATGCCGCGCAGGCCGGCGAAGTTCTCGTCGATGTTCAGCGCGGTGAAGAAGGCATTGAATTCGCCGCGCTTGATGTCGCCATTGCGCGCATCGAACAGGGCCTGCGTCGAGCGCAGCAGCGACAGATGCAGGTCGATGCGGCTTTCGATGCGGCTGAGCGCATCGTCGGCGGTGCCTTCGAACTTAATGCGTGCCGCCTCCTGGGTCGCGAAATAGGCGAACCCCGCCATCGTCAGGCTGATCAGCGCGACGGCAATGAATGCGACGATCGGAAAGAGCTTCTTCAACGCAGGGTGCGGCCCATGGATGGTTGACCGCCTTTATGGGCAAGTCTGCGTTCCAAGACAATGGCAACGCCAAATCTCGCGCCGGCCGTCAAATTAGCCAATCATGAATTAGCCAGCTAAATTACGGCCTTAATGCATGTCGCCCTGAAGTGTGCAGCGGTTCTGGGACAACGACATGCATCAAGACAATGACCTAAAGCGCGTCGCCTGAATCCGTTTCAGCGCGACGCGCTTTAGGCCGCGATTTTCAGCGCTCCGGGACCCGGAATGGCGCCCGGTGGGCACTTGCCCAAGATGATCATGCCGAGCACCTCGTCCTGGGTGACATCGGTCGTGCGCGCCGTACCGACCACTTGGCCGTTCTTCATCACGCAGACCCGGTCGGCAAGCTCGAACACGTCATGGATGTCGTGGCTGATCAGGAAGATGCCGATGCCGTCGGCCTTGAGCTGCTTGACCAGTTCGCCGACCTGGGCCGTCTCCTGCGGACCGAGCGCCGCCGTCGGCTCGTCCATGATCAGGATGCGGGCGTTGAACAGGATGGCGCGGGCGATCGCCACCGACTGCCGCTGTCCGCCCGACAGCTTGATGACCGGCTCCTTGAAGCGCTGGAAGCGCGGATTGAGCCGGCCCATCACCTTGCGCGCCTCGGCCTCCATGGCGACGTCGTCGAGCGTGCCCCAGCCCGTCATCAGCTCGCGGCCGAGGAAGAGATTGGCCGCGGCATCGACATTGTCGGCCAGCGCCAGCGTCTGGTAGATCGTCTCGACGCCGTATTTCTTGGCATCGCGCGGATTGGAGATCGAAGCCTCCTCCCCGTTGATGAATATCTGTCCGCTGTCGCGCTTGTAGGCGCCGGACAGGATCTTGATCAGCGTCGACTTGCCGGCGCCGTTGTGGCCGAGCAGCGCCATCACTTCTCCGGGAAAAAGATCGACCGACGCGTCGTCGACGGCCCGGATGCCGCCGAAGGCGATCGAAACGTTGCGCATATCGACCAGCGGAGCGCCGGCAGGAACAGGTGCGGGAGCGGTGTTGTCAGCCATGATGGTTCTCCTTCCCTAGACCCGCTTGCGGTAGACGGTATCGAGCCAGACCGCGACGACGAGCACGGCGCCGACGACGATGCTCTGCAGCGGTGAGTCGATGCCGAGCAGCACCATGCCGGACTGCAACGACTGCATCAGCAGCGCGCCGAGCATGGCGCCGAGCACCGTTCCGGAGCCGCCGGCAAGCGAGGTGCCGCCGATAACGGCGGCGGCAATCACCAAAAGCTCGTCCAGGGTGCCCAGCGCATTGGTCGACGCGTTAAGGCGGGCCGACGAGATCGCCGCGCTGATCGCGGCCAGCACACCCATGATCATGAACACCTTCGTAGTCACCCAGCGCGTGTTGATGCCGGCAAGATTGGCAGCCTCCGGATTGCCGCCGATGGCAAAGACGTAGCGGCCGAAACGGGTGCGCTTGGTGATGAACGTCATGACGATGCCGACTGCGACTGCCATCAGCACCGGTATGGCAATGCCGTGGGCGATGAACAGTCCATTTTCGGGAATGGCGATGCCGTTCTGCTGTGCGTATTGGCGCACGATGCCGATTGGCCACGGATAGGAATTGGCGATCCACACCGCGCAAAGGATGGCAGCGCAGGCAACGACGCCGAGAAAGGTTTCCGCCCAGACGGGACGCAGCGGAAAGTTGAACCGTTTGCGCTGCGATCGACCATTGAGCAGCGCGAAAGCGACAGCCGCGCAAGCAACTACGCCGATGATCCAGCTGGCGGTCGCGCCGATCGAGCCCCTCGGTCCGCCCCCCATCAGCTGGAATGTAGCGTCGAGCGGCGCGACCGTGCGCCCGTTGGTGATGAGCCATGCCATGCCGCGCCAGACCAGCAGGCCGCCCAATGTCACGATGAAGGCCGGCACGTCGAGGTAGGCGATGATGAAGCCCTGGAATGCACCGATCAGGAGACCGAGCACCACGCCGGCGGCCAGCGCAATGATCCAGAGCCAGGGATTTCCAAGCTGGAAGCCGATGACGCGAATGAGGAATTCGGCTTGCGCCACGCCCATGATCATGCCGATCACACCTTCGACGGAACCAACCGAAAGGTCGATGTTACGCATGACAATGACCAGCACCATGCCGGTCGCCATGATCGCGACCGAGGAAGTCTGCACCGACAGGTTCCAGAGATTGCGCGGCGTCAGGAAAAGTCCGCCCGACAGGATGTGAATGCCGATCCAGATGACCAGCAGCGCGCCGATCATGCCGAGCATGCGGGTGTCGAGCTCGGTTGCCTTCAGGAACCGGGCGACAGCGCCAAGCTCCGACGCGCGCGCGGTGTCGGCCGGTGCATTTGAGGTCGTGTCGGTCATGAAATCCTCCCGCCGGGCTGCCGTCTGACGCGGATGCCGGAATGCAGCCTAGAAGTTAGCCGCCCGGGGCGGAAACACAAATCTTCTTGAAAAAACGCCGCGGCCTGACAGCCGCGGCGCTTCATTGTCTGACGTCTTCGAGATCAGTTGCAGACCGCGACGCTGCCGGCGGCAACGCCCGCGCAGACTTCGTCCTTCTTGATCCAGCCGGCGTCGATGACGACGTTGAGATTGTCCTTGGTGATCGCGATCGGCGTCAGGAACAGCGACTTGACGGTGTTACCGCCGGGTGTCGTGAAATCCTTGGCGCCGGCGATGTCACCCATCTTCTTGCCTTCGGCCAACTGCGAGGCGATCTCGGCGGCGTTCTTGCCGAGCTCGCGCGCGTCCTTCCACACCGACACGGTCTGCGTGCCGAGCGCGATGCGGTTGAGCGCCGCATGGTCGCCATCCTGGCCGGAGACCGGAACGGTGCCGGCAAGACCTTGCGCCGTCAGCGCCGCGACGACGCCGCCGGCTGTGCCGTCATTGGCCGCCACGACCGCATCGACCTTGTTGTCGTTGGCGGTCAGGAACTGCTCCATGTTCTTCTGCGCGTTGGCGGGCAGCCAGCCGTCGGTATAGGCCTCGCCGACATTCTTGATCTTGCCGCTGTCGATCGCCTCCTTGAGCACTTCCATCGAGCCCGAGAACAGGAAGTCGGCATTCGGATCGGCGCCCGAGCCCTTGATGAAGACGTAGTTGCCTTCCGGCTTGGCCTTGAACACTCCGCGGGCCTGCATGCGGCCGACTTCCTTGTTGTCGAAGGTCAGGTAGAACACGTCCTTGTTCTCGATCAGGCGGTCGTAGCCGACGACCGGGATGCCTTCGTCGAGCGCCTTCTGCACTGCCGGGCCGATGGCCGAGGCGTCCTGCGCCAGGATGATCAGCGCGTTCGCGCCTTGCGAGATCAGGCTTTCGACGTCGGTCAGCTGCTTGCCCGGATTGGACTGCGCGTCGGCCGAGATATACTTGTCGCCGGCGGCTTCGATGGCGGCCTTCATCGCTGCTTCGTCGGTCTTCCAGCGCTCTTCCTGGAAATTCGACCACGAGACGCCGATCACCTTGTCCTTCGCCTCGGCGACCGACGCCAGCGTCAGCGACATGGCGACACCCGCCAGAATGGCGGCTGCGAATTTCTTCATGATATCCTCCCTGCGCCCAGTGCGGCGCGACCCAAACTGGCCCGAAGGCCGGTACAGAGGCTTTTTTTCGAGCCTCAAAAAAATAGTGATCCAGCAAAACGATGCTGTCAACTGCGATTCTGATGGCTTTTGAGGGGTCTCGGCATTTTTTTCGACGTCCGCAATAAATAATGACATGCGCTTTGGCTTCTGCCACTATCCCTGGCGTGTCAGCGACAGGCCAGGGCATCATCACCGGGCCGCGATGACCGGGAGGACGTGCGAGACGATGTCGGTCGGAATCCGCCACGACGATTTGCGCCGGCGCAATCGCGCCATGGTGATTTCGGCCGTGCGCCGCGCCGGCCAGCCATCGCGGACGGAGATTGCCGCGACCACCGGGCTCAGCCACTCGACCATTTCGGCGATTTCCGCCGATCTGATCCAGGAGGGGATTCTCACCGAGAGCAAGGCCAACGAGCCGACGGCGTTGAAACGCGGCCGGCCGCAGATCGGCCTGGCGCTGAACCCTGAAGCCGCCGCGGTGCTGACCGTGGTGCTGTCGCTGAACTTCCTGTCAGTCGCCGTGATCGATTATGCCGGCCAGGTGATCGCCGAGGAGCAGCAGCGCCTGGACACGCTTGTCATGCCGCGCGACGAGCTGATCGGCGAATGCATGGCAATCGTCCGGCGCCGGCTGCAGGATCCCGACCTCGACGTGGGCAGCGTCGCCCGCATCGCCATGGGCATTCAGGGCATCACCGATTCCCAGGCGCGCGCCATGCTGTGGTCGCCGATCACGCCGCTGACCGACATTCCTTTCGCCGACATGCTCGAAACGGAATTCGGCATTCCCGCCACCATGGAGAACGACTGCAACATGATGGCGGTGGCGCTGCAATGGCGCGACCCGGACCGCTATCGCGACAATTTCATCGCCATCCTGCTCTCGCACGGCATCGGCATGGGCCTGGTGCTGAAGGGCGAGCTGTTCACGGGCACGCATTCTTCCGGAGGCGAGTTCGGCCACATGATCCACCGCCCGGGCGGGGCGCTCTGCCGCTGCGGCCGGCGCGGCTGCGTCGAGGCCTATGCCGGCAACTACGCCATCTGGCGCAGCGCCAAGAAGATGAGCGAGGACGCCGAGCCGGTCGACGTCGGCGACGCCGACATGCGGGCGCTTGCCGTAAAGGCGCGCGAGACGGACGGTCCTGAGCGCGAGGCCTATCGCCGCGCGGGCGAGGCGCTGGGCTTCGGCCTTGGCAGCCTGTTCGCGCTGATCGACCCGGCGCCTGTCGCCATGGTCGGCGTCAGCGCGGCGGCTTTCGACCTGATCGAGCCGGCGCTGCGCGAGGCGATCGCCCAGACCGCCGGCGGCCAGCACTCGAAATCGATTTCCTTCGACACCGAGCCGAACGAATTGCCGTTGATCCGCGAGGGCTGCGCCATGCGCGCGCTGACCTTCGTCGACCAGGAGATTTTCGCGCCGGGCGTGCAGGCAAGGGCGAGTGCGGGGAAGAACGTGGCCTGATCAGCCTGGAAGTGATCGTTGGGTTCCGTGTCCCGCCAAGCGCCGGAAATTAGCGAAGACCCCGCGGCTTCGTCATTCCAGAGCGAAGCTCCGTCGCGAAGACCCTGGAATCCATGCCGTTACCTCGATCGTAGGATGCAGCGGAGCAGAATTCTGCACCGACGCGGCGCGTCGAAGTCACGGAATGGATCCTCGGGTCTGCGCTGCGTCGCTACGCTCCTCGCTTCGCCCGTGGATAACGAAGCGGGAACGTCTCGGCTAATCACCAAAGCAGATGTTGAAGTTCCAAGCCCGCCAGAGCTTCAGCACCTTGCACCTAATCTTCCCTGATCGCGTATCCCGCCCCGCGGATGGTGCGGATGACGTCGGGCATGCGGCCGTTATTGACCGCCTTGCGCAGGCGGCCGACATGGACGTCCACGGTGCGCTCGTCGATATAGATCGTCTCGCCCCAGACATTGTCGAGCAGTTGGCTGCGCGAGAACACTCGGCCGGGGTGACGCATCATGAATTCGAGCAGGCGGAACTCGGTCGGGCCGAGCCTGATCTCGCTCTTCTTGCGGTAGACGCGATGCGATTCCCGGTCGAGCACGATGTCGCCGACCTTGAGCACGCTGGACAGCACCTCCGGCTTGGCGCGGCGCAGCAGCGCCTTGACGCGCGCCATGAACTCCGGCGTCGAGAACGGCTTGACCAGATAGTCGTCGGCGCCGGTGGACAAACCTCGAACCCGATCGCTTTCCTCACCTCGCGCGGTCAGCATGATGATCGGCAGCCGCTCGGTCTCGGGCCGCATCCTGAGGCGCCGGCAAAGCTCGATGCCGGAAACGGCCGGCACCATCCAGTCGAGCACGAGCAGGTCGGGAACGTTTTCCTGAAGGCGGATTTCGGCCTCGTCGCCGCGGGTCACCACTTCGACCTGGTAACCCTCGGATTCGAGGTTGTAGCGGAGCAGCACCCCCAGCGGCTCCTCGTCCTCCACCACCATGATGCGTGGCGCGATCATTGCCAGTTACCCTTCAGGCCGCCGGCGCCGACATCTCGTCCTGCTTCGGACGATTCGCAGGCAATTGCGTGCCGGTCAGCACATAGTAGGCGTTCTCGGCGATGTTGGTCACATGATCGCCGATGCGCTCGAGATTCTTGGCGCAGAACAGAAGATGCGTGCAAGCGGTGATGTTGCGCGGGTCTTCCATCATGTAGGTCAGGAGCTCGCGGAAGACGGACGTGTATTTGACGTCGATGCGTTCGTCGTCGTTGCGAAGCTTGGCCAGCGCCGTGGCGTCGCCCACCGTGTATTCCTGAATGACGGCCTGGACCTGGATCAGCACCAGCTGCGCCATGGAATCGATCGAATGCGTGAGATCGCGCGGCGCGGCGCTGACGCCCACCGAACCGACGCGCTTGGCGATGTTCTTGGCAAGATCGCCGATGCGTTCGAGGTCGCCCGCCATGCGGATCGAGCCGACCACGTGGCGAAGATCGTCCGCCATCGGCTGCCGCTTGGCGATCAGCGTGATGGCGCGGTCGTCAAGCTCGCGCTGGCGCGCGTCCATGATGGCGTCGTCGGAGACGACGCGCTGCGCCAGCGCGTTGTCGGTCTCGAGCAGGGCCCTGGCCGATGCGCCGACCATGGAGGCTGCAAGGTCGCCCATGTCGTTTATGAGCCGGCTGATCTGCCTCAGATCCTCGTCGAAGGAAGCGACGGTATGTTCGGCCATGATGATGTCCTCGTATGAACTCAGCCGAAGCGGCCGGTGATGTAGTCCTGCGTGCGCTTCTCGCGGGGCGAGGTGAAGATCTTCTCGGTCCGGTCGAACTCCACCAGCTCGCCGAGATACATGAACGCCGTCTGCCGCGACACACGCGCCGCCTGCTGCATGTTGTGGGTGACGATGACGATCGTGTAGTCGGCCTGCAACTCGTCGATCAGTTCCTCGATCTTGGCGGTCGACAGCGGATCGAGCGCCGAGGCCGGCTCGTCGAGCAGGATGACCTCGGGCTTCACCGCCACGGTGCGGGCGATGCACAGACGCTGCTGCTGACCGCCGGAGAGGCTGAGGCCGCTGGCGTTCAGCTTGTCCTTGACTTCGTTCCACAGTGCCGCGCGCTTCAGCGCCTGCTCGACGCGGCTGTCCATCTCCGCCTTGCTGATCTTCTCATAGAGCCTGACGCCGAAGGCGATGTTCTCGTAGATCGACATCGGGAACGGCGTCGGTTTCTGGAACACCATGCCGATCTTGGTGCGCAGCAGGTTGAGGTCCTGCGAGCGGTCGAGGATGTTCTTGCCGTCGAGCAGTACTTGGCCCTCGGCGCTCTGCTTCGGGTAGAGTTCGTAGATGCGGTTGAGCACGCGCAGCAGCGTCGACTTCCCGCAGCCCGACGGCCCGATGAAGGCGGTCACGCTGCGCTCGGGCAGGGACAGGTTGATGTCCTTCAGCGCCTTCGACTGACCATAGTAGAAGTTGAGGTTCTTGACCTCGATCTTGGCCTTCTCGACGGTCGTGTCGGGTGCGTTCAGGTCGGTGGACAACATCGGTTTCATCTGTCCTCTCTGCGTCCGGTCAGGCTGCGGGCGATGACGCTCAGGCCGAGAACCGTCATGGTGATTATGAGTGCGCCCGTCCAGGCCAGCTGCTGCCATTCCTCGTAAGGGCTGAGAGCGAACTGGAAGATGGTCACCGGCAGGCTGGCCATCGGGGCATTGAGATTGCTCGACCAGAATTGGTTGTTGAGCGCGGTGAAGAGAAGCGGCGCCGTCTCGCCGGAAATGCGGGCGATCGCCAAAAGGATACCGGTGACGATGCCGGACAGGGCCGCGCGATAGGCGACGGAGCGGATCACCACCCAGCGCGGCGCGCCGATGGCGGCGCCCGCTTCGCGCAGTGCGTTGGGTACAAGGTTGAGCATGTCCTCGGTGGTGCGCACCACGACTGGGATCACCAGGATGGACAGCGCGACGGCGCCGGCAATCGCCGAAAAGTGCCCCATCGGCCGCACCAACAGCTCATAGACGAACAGGCCGATGATGATGGAGGGGGCCGACAACAGGATGTCGTTGATGAAGCGCACCACCGTGGTGAGCTTCGAGAAGCGACCATACTCGGCCATGTAGGTGCCGGCCAGCACGCCGATCGGCGTGCCGACGACGATGCCGATGATGGTCATCACGATGCTGCCGTAGATGGCGTTGAGCAGGCCGCCGGCATCGCCGGGCGGCGGTGTCATTTGCGTGAACACCGACAGCGACAACCCCGAGAGTCCTTTGTAGAGCAGGGCGCCGAGGATCAGCGCCAGCCAGGCGAGGCCGATGCCGGCGGCGATGACGCAAAGCGTCATCATCACGCCGTTCTTTCGCTTGCGGCTGTTGTGGAGTGCAAGGGATGTCGACATCGGTCAGGCTCCCGTGCGGGCGTCGATGCGCATCAGCATGTAGCGCGCGATGGCAAGGATGATGAAGGTGATGATGAAGAGGATCAGACCAAGCGACACCAGCGAGGATGTGTAGAGGTCGCCGTCGGCCTCGGTGAATTCATTGGCGATCGTTGCCGAGATCGTCGTGCCCGGCGCGAACAGCGAGGCGCTGATGCGGTGCGCGTTGCCGATGACGAAGGTGACGGCCATCGTCTCGCCGAGCGCGCGGCCGAGGCCGAGCATGACGCCGCCCATGATGCCGATGCGGGTATAGGGGATCGTCACGCGCCGGGTCACTTCCCAGGTCGTGCAGCCGATGCCATATGCCGATTCCTTCAGCACCGCCGGCACGGTGTCGAACACGTCCTTGGTGATCGAGGTGATGAACGGCAGCACCATGATGGCGAGGATCAGCGACGAGGTCAGCAGGCCGATGCCGTAGGGCGGGCCGGCAAACAGGTTGTTGAGGCCGGGGATGCCTTTGAAGAGCCAGATGACGAAGGGCTGGATCGTCGTCTGCAGGAACGGCGCGAAGACGAACAGGCCCCAGATGCCGTAGATGATCGAGGGAATGCCGGCCAGCAGCTCGACGGCGATGCCGATCGGACGCCGGAGCGGACGCGGGCAAAGCTCGGTCAGGAAGATGGCGATGCCGATGCCGATCGGCACGGCGATGATGATGGCGATGGCCGAGGTGACGACAGTGCCGTAGATGGGCGCCAAAGCGCCGAAATTCTCGGTGACCGGGTTCCAGGATTCGGTGGTCAGGAAGGAGAAGCCGAACTTCGACAGCGCCTCCCACGAGCCGGCGAACAGCGAGATGGCGACACCGCCGAGAATAACCAGAACGAGGATGGCGGAAAGGCGCGTGGCCGTCCGGAAGATCGTGTCTGTGAGGGCGAAGCGGCGCACTGTCGCTTCCCTGCTCCGCATGGCTGACGATGTCACGGCTTCGGAAACGGCACTCATCTGGCCCCTCGCATTTCGAAACAGACAAGAGGGCGCCGGGAGGCGCCCCCTTATTCCGTGGAAATTACATGCCGGAGTAGAGCGGCTTGCCGCTCGCATCGACGATGTCCTTGCCCCACATTTCCTCGACGCTCTTCACGACCGCGTCGGGCATCGGTACGTAGTCCAGGCCAGCGGCCTGCTCGTCGCCCTTGGCGTAGGACCAGGCGAAGAACTTGAGCGCTTCGGTCGTGGCCGCCGCGTCGTCGGGCTTCTTGTAGACAAGTATCCAGGTAGCCGCCGTCATCGGCCACGATTCGGCGCCCGGCTGGTTGGCAAGGATCACGCCGTAGCCCGGCTGCGAGTTCCAGTCGGCATTGGCCGCCGCAGCCGAAAACGCTGCCGCCGTAGGCTCGACCTTCTTGCCGTCCTTGTTCACCAGATCGGTGTAGGTCAGCTTGTTTTGCTTGGCATAGGCATACTCGACATACCCGATCGCACCGCCGGTCTGGGCGACGTTGTTGGCAACGCCCTCATTGCCCTTGGCGCCAATGCCGACGGGCCATTCCACTGCCTTGTCGACGCCGACCTTCGACTTCCAGTCCCCGCTGACGTCGCCGAGATAGTATGTGAAGTTGAACGTGGTGCCCGAACCGTCCGAACGGTGAACGACCGCGATCGCCTGGTCGGGCAGCTTGGCGTCGGGGTTGAGCTTCTTGATCGCCTCGTCGTTCCAGTTGGTGATCTTGCCGAGGAAAATATCGGCCAGCGTCGGGCCGTCGAGTACCAGTTCGCCCGGCTTGATGCCTTCGAGGTTGACGACCGGGACGATGCCGCCCATCACCATCGGGAACTGCGCGAGTCCGGTGGAGTCGAGCTCTTCGCCCTTGAGCGGCGCGTCGGAAGCGCCGAAGGTCACCGTCTTGGCCTTGATCTGCTTGATGCCGCCGCCGGAGCCGATCGACTGATAGTTGAGACCGATGCCGGTCTCCTTCTTGTAGGTGTCGGCCCATTTCGCGTAGATCGGATAGGGGAAGGTGGCGCCGGCGCCGGAAATGTCGGCTGCCATCGCGGCGGAGATGCTAAGGGTGGATGCCGCAGCCATTGCAATCGCAACGGCCGCCGAGCGGATGAAATGTCTCATGTGGCCTGCTCCTGTTCGGAAGATGGTCTTTCGGCACCCGTTGTATCGGCGCCCGGTCAGCGCAATAGCCCTCGATTATTACAGTCGCATGACAGTTTCATGTCAGCCCGGTAACGGCTGAACGGGGGCGCTTGGAGGGGTCAGCGGCGGCCTCGGTGGACCGGCCGCGGTTTGCCGCGGGAATCAGCGACTTGTCTGGCTTTTGAAACAAAAAATATCCCGGCGGCCGGATCACGGCCGCCGGGAAATAAAAACCGGACGAGAGCGCGTTGCCTGAATGCCAGAGCGGATCATGGCCTAGCTCATCGCCGAAAACAGGGTCCGTTGGGGTAGAGTCGACACTGTTTCTTGTTGGCGGTCGCCGCTCCCGCCCGTAACCGAGGGGCAGAATCGATGCCTGATTGTCAGAGCTTGGCGTTTGCTTTGGTATGGTGCGATCGCACCATACGCATGCGTAAGCGTCCCATCCGTCGGTCCGCGATTTTGGCGCGGCTACCCGGCGTTGCGGCGGGTCTCGGCGTCCGTGCCCAGCCAGCGTTCGAGCTTTTCGAGCAGCGCGCGCGGACTGATCGGTTTCGGCAGGTAATCGTCCATGCCGGCCTCCAGGCAGCGTTCGCGGTCGCCCTTCAGCGCATGCGCGGTGACGCCGACGATCGGCACATGCGTGCCCATGTCCTCCTCGAGCCGGCGAATGGCGCCGGTCGCCTCCAGCCCGTTCATTTCCGGCATCGACACGTCCATCAGGATCATGCGCGGATTGAGCCTGCCGAAGGCATCGAGCGCCTTGCGGCCGTTGCCGACGATCTCGAAGCGATAGCTGGTTTCGCCAAGGATCTGGGTGAACACCATCTGGTTCACCTCATTGTCCTCGGCGACGAGGATGTCGAGCCCGCGCTCGGCATCGGCAGGGCGTGGGCGCGCGCGCACGGACGGTGGCTGCAGCATGGCGCGGTCGGACGCCGCCGTCTGCGCCGTCACGGCTTGCTGCGTGCCGGTGCCGACGGCCGGTTGCGGGTGCGCGGCGGTGCTGCTGTGGCGATGGCGCTGGATGGTCGCTACGAGCGTTTCCAGCAGGATCGAGGAGCGCGCCGGTTTGATCAGCTGCGCATCGATGCCGAGGTCACGATAGGCGGTGTTGGCAAGCGACTGGTCGACCGAGGTCAGCATGATGATCGGCGTGTGCGCCAGACCCGCCGTGTTGCGCACGATGCGCGCCATCTCGGCGCCGGTCATGCCGGGCATCTGATAGTCGAGCACGACGCAATCGACCGGCACGCCATAGGCGGCGGCGGCAATCAGCACCTTCAACCCTTCGGCGCCGCTTGCGGCCGCGCAGGAATCGAACGTCCACGACGCCATCTGCTCGCTCAGGATCGAGCGGTTGACGGCATTGTCGTCGACGATGAGCACGCGCGCGCCGGTGACGTCGACCGGTGTGATGCGCTGCCCGCCCTGCTCGGCCCTGGGCAGCGTGACGCTGAACCAGAATGTCGAACCCTTGCCCTCGGCGCTGTCGACGCCGATCTCGCCGCCCATCATTTCGACCAGCCGCGAGGTGATGGCAAGGCCAAGCCCGGTGCCCTCGTGCCGCCTGGTCGAGGAGGTGTCGACCTGGCTGAATTTCTCGAACACCAGCTTCAGCTTGTCTTCCGGGATGCCGATGCCGGTGTCGGTGACGGAGATGGTGAGCCTCGTTCCCGCCGGAACCCGCTCGCCCGTCACGTCGACCAGCACATGGCCCTCGTCGGTGAACTTCACCGCGTTGCCGAGCAGGTTGGTGACGATCTGCCTGACGCGGCCGACATCGCCGACGAACTGCCCGTCGAGCCCCGGCTGGACGCGGACGATGAGCTCGAGGTCCTTTTCCTTGGCGCGTGTCGACACCAGCGTCGCCACATCCTCAATCGCCTCGGCGAGATTGAACGGCGCCGGGTCGAGCACCAGCTGGCCGGCATCGATCTTGGAGAAGTCGAGGATGTCGTTGATGATGGTGAGCAGCGCGTTGCCGGATTTGACGATGATGTCGGTGAAGGTCTTCTGCTTCGGATCGAGCTCCGACTTTGCCAGCAGCTCCGCCATTCCAAGGACCCCGTTCATCGGCGTACGGATCTCGTGGCTCATATTGGCGAGGAATTCCGACTTGGCCCGGTCGGCGAGCACAGCGCGCCGGCGCGCCTCGCTGAGTTCGGCCTCGCGCTGCTTGAGCTCGGTGATGTCGGTGGTGGAGCCGATGAGATAGAGCGAGCCGTCCGAGGCGATCATCGCGCCCTTGCGCGCGAACTGGTGCCTGACGCTGCCGTCCGGCATCGTCACCGTCTCTTCGATCTCCTGCGTCTCGCCGGTGCGCAGCACGGCAAGGTCGCTGGCGACGAAGGCTTCGCCGTCCGGGCCGAAAATCTCGACGTCGGTCTTGCCGACCGCTTCTTCCTTGCTGAAGCCGGTGAGATCGCACCAGCCCTTGTTGACGTAGAATTGCCTGAGGTCCGAACGCTTGGCGTAGATCGACACCGGCACATTGTCGATGAGGCTGCGGAACACCTCGTTCTCGCTCATGCTTTGCCGGAGCGCCTGCTCGCGCGCCTTGACGTCGGTGATGTCGGTGCTGGAGCCGACCAGATGCACCGAGCCGTCGGTCGCAACCAGCCGGCTCTTGCGCGTCATCAGCTGCCGCACCGTGCCGTCGCGATGGGTGACGGCTTCCTCGACCTCGCGTCCCGCGCCGGTCGTCACGACTTCAGTGTCGTCGCCGCTGAAGCCGTCAGCTTCTTGCGTGGCGAAAAGCACCCGGTCCGTCTTCCCGATCACCTCTTCCTTGGGCAGGCCGGTCAGCGCGCACCAGGCCTTGTTGACGAATTCTATGCGGAGATCGTCGGCCTTGATGAAAGCGGCCACAGGCAGCTCGTCCATCACGTGCCGGTAGAGGTCGATCTGGCGCATGGAGTCGCGCAGCGCCTTCTCGCGGACCTTGATGTCGGTGATATCGACGCGCACGCCGATGAACGTGCCATCGTCGGTGCGCATGTCATAGACCTGGTACCAGCGCCCGTCGGAGTTGAGGCGTTCGTAGGAAGAGTTCGGCAAACGGTACCGTCTGAGCATGGCGTCAAGCCAGCGCTCGGTGTCGACGCCATGAAGGCTGTCGACCTCGGCGTCGCCGCTCGAGCGGAAATAGCCGACGGAATGGCCGAGCGCCAACGCCTCGCGGAACGTGCGGCCCGGCTGCCAGGCCGGCTTCAGTGCGGGCAGCGTATCCTGCAGCTTGCGGTTGGCGAAGACGAAGCGGTCGTCGCGGTCGTAGATGATGACGCCGGCCGGCAGCGACTCCAGCACGGTGGCAAGGTTCCTGCGCGCATCCTCGGCTTCGGTCTCGCGCTGTTTCATGTCGGTGATGTCGACATAGGAGATCAGCCGTTTGCCGCCGGGAAGCGGCGCCAGCGAGGCGATCAGCGTGCGGCCGTCATTGCGCGGCAACTGCCTGGAGCCTGCGGCGCCGGACCGGATCTCGGCCTCGCGTTCCGCCATGTGACCCTGCCAGACGGTGTCATCGGCACCATAGGGATCGGCGTCGCGGCTGGCTTCCATGAGGTCGCGAAAACGGCTGCCGGCCGGAGCGCGCCGCGGATCGATCTTCCAGAAGTCGTAGAATGCCCGGTTGATCACCTCGGCCCGCAATTCCGCGTCGAGAACAATGACGCCGATCGGCATCGAATCGACCATCAGGCTGAGATTGGCGAGCGCCTCCGAAGCCCCGGCCACATGCTGGCCCTCCCCGGGGGAGACCCCGTTGCCGCGCATATCCGCCTTGTCGAAATCGCGCGCGCTGTCCGACCCGACAGTCCCGTCCATATCCGCCATTGCCACCCCCAGGGCCGAACCGCGCCGGTTCGCCGGCGAAAATGTGCCCGACAAGCATTAACGATCCGCTAACCATGATGATTTGCAACCAGGCAAAGCGGGTTTGGTTGAGAGGAGGCGGATTCTCAAATGCGGCTGTGGTAATCCGCCGGTTGGCGAACAAGGCAATGACGGATTATAAGATGCCTGAGGTGTTGCTAATGTTTGGTCGAATCGCGGCTTTCGTCCTGTGCCCGGCGCTGCTTGCAGCGGGCGGTTGCGCGCGCAGCGACGACGGCACGGTGATCGTTCCAAGCCGGATGGACGTCCGGCGTGTCTGGGATAGGGCGCCGCCGGGAACGACGGCGTCGAGGCAGATCGCGTCGGACCTGTTTCCTCTGCCGCCGAGCGCGCCGGCAAGCCCCGCTGTCCGGCGCTATTCCAGGCCCGCTTCGACGACACCATCCCTTGGCCAGGATCTGCCCGATACGTCTTCCAGCGGGCAGAGCCCCCTCACATGCAGGAACGTCGGCGAAACCGGGAAGCGCTATCGCGTCGTCTGCGAATGATCTCGCGTCGCCCCTCTGGCAGTGCCGGAGGGACGCGCTCGTTTGAAAGCAGTGGCCGCACCTGGCCTGGTTAATTCGCGGGGAAAAAGGTAGGCCCAACCACACGCACCGGCTTTGCGCTTACCGCGACGGCGGCTTCGGACTGCGCTGTCGCACGGGCCTCGCTCGCTCCGCCACCATCTGCGCCGCTCGAAGGAATGGCCGAGACCGCGCCGAGGTCGGGCCTTGTTGTCGGCAGGGGGATGATGGCGTTTTCCATATTGCGCGGCGTCACCGTGCGGGCCCTGAGCTCGGCCACGCGCTGGGAATAGCGCTTGAGGTCGCAGGCCTTGAACGCGGCGGCATCGCGATAGCGGAAGGCGGTTGGGAGCTCGGTATAGGGCTTGCGCGTATCGACGGCGACCATCTGATCGGTCTCGAGGCTCGGGTCGCTGAGCGTGTAGAGATCAACGCCGGGATCGTCGCAGATGTAGCGGCACTGATCGGCCGTATCCTTGAGGTCGCCGGACTGCGCGAATTGCGAGTTCGGCGCAGGGAAGAAATAACCGTCCGAAAGACGAACGCAAAACAGCATCGCGTTCCCGCCATAGGCCGGACCGGAAGCTTCGGTCTGGGGCGTCTGTTGCGTCTTCTGCCGCTTGGCTGCCGCCTGACAGCCTAGGGCGACGTATCTCGCCTGCACCCCCGAGGAATCGCGGCCGGAGTTGCCGATGCTGGCAATCTGGCGCAGCACTTCGGCGCGGTTGCGGGCAAGATCCGCGCAGGCATTGAAGAAACCGCCGACGACGCTGCTGGCGGTGCAGCGGCGCTGCCTCTCCACCCCCTGGATCGCGGCAAGCTGGCGCCGCAGTTGCGCGAGCTCTGGGCTCGCCGCGCCACGACCGCCGAACTGCATCTGACTTCTCAACGCCGAGCAAGGATCGGCGTAAGAAACCTGCGTCAGCGTCAAAGTCACCATGGTCACCAGAAGGGTGATCTTAAGAAGCTGTAAAGCCGTCATCGGGCGCCATCCCTGCTCGGAACACGCGATTGACTTAATCAACGCCGGCTAATTGAGTTAGTACTCATGAACCGGAAGATTACCTGCAAACTCTCCTATATGATTTAAGTGTTACTCTCAATCTGGTGAAACGAATATTACCCTTTCATCTCAAGATTGAGACAGTAGTCGAAAAACCATTTTCAGGGCCGCCTTGACCCAGCCCGCGGCGCGATCACGGATTGCTGATGAAACCTTTGGCCGGTGATGGACGTTGTTGGCGATGATGTGTTCCGCGCAGTGCAGAGGAGACTGAAGATGTCCATTCACTTCACCGTCTCTGGCCTGACCAGGAACCTGATCCATTCACTCGGGCTGGATCACGAACGGGCACCGAGGCATTTGACAGCTGAGCAAAATCTGTTGCTGGAATGCTATCTGGCCGGACAAATTCCGGAATCGGCCTGGAGCGACTATGTCTTTGAGATGCCGGAGCTGGAAAAGCACGCAACCGCCCGGCGCCGGCGCAATGCGGCGTAGTGCGATCCGCGTCGCCCTGAATCCGTTTCAGCGCGACGCTCTTTATTTCTGAATTGGCTTTGCGTTGTCTTTTGGCGAATTGAACTGAAGCGTAAAGACCTTTCCCGGCATTCCTTGCGCGAGCGTCGGCGAGAAACTGAGCGGCAGGCAATTGCGCAAGGCGGCCGTCGCCGCGTCGACAAAGACCTGACGCGCCTTGTCATCGCCGCCGACCTTGATGGCCGTTGGTTTGGGCGGGCCGATCAGCGTGCCGTCGCGCTTGAAGCTGAAGCTGAGCGTGACCGAGGCGTTCCCGGAATCGGCGGGTGGGGTCCAGCAAGCCTGCAGGGCGGCGCCAACCTCGTCCATGCTGTTGAGCTGTGCCGCGCCGACAGGAGAAGATGCTAAAAGCAAGGCAGCCGCGATCACCGAAAATCTCATTGCCTTCGTCATCGCGATCCTCGTCGCGTTCATGCACTCCCCTAAGAGACAATGGTAGGACTGCTTTCGAGGATGACAATAGGAATTCGCCGGGGTCGGCGCCGGCGGAATCATACTGTCGTGATTGCCGCGCGATGGCTCAATAAAGCAAAAGGCCGGCACGGAGCCGACCTTTCCCTTGCCTCGTCATGGCGCCAGTACATCCGTGGTCGCGGCGAGGACTGTGACCAGTAGACAGGCCTTGGGTTAACGAAACCTTAACCCCGAAGAACTGCTACGCCCTGGCCTGCGATTTCACATGCGCGATGTAGCCGCGCACGTCGCCGGCCGGTTCCGCATAGGCTTTGCCGAGCTTCTTCTCCAGCGCCGCCATGTACTCCTTCGCCCAGCTGGGCAGCGCGTAGTCGACGACCGCCAGGAACTCGAGCGTTGCCGCCAGCCTTATATCGGCGATCGACGGGTTGTTGCCGCCGATGAACGGTTTGCCGTCGCGGAAGAAAGAGTGGAACACCTCGAGCGGCTCGGCGATCGCGGCCATCGCCGCCTTCTGCGCTTCCGATTTCTTCTCCGGGTGGGCATCGCTGTGGCCGACCTCGCCCGCATATTGCGGGAAGCCGAGCGCCGGATAGGTGGCTCTGGCGACATAGGGATAAAGCGTGCCGACGAGGTAGAACATGGCGCTGTCCACCATGGCCCGCTTGGCTGGCGCCTTCGGATAGAACTTCTCCAGCCCATGCTTGTTGGCGAGATACTGCATGATGGCGCAGCTTTCCCACAGCACGCCGCGCGGCAGGCCCTTGTCCTCGATCATCGGTGTCAGATGCGCCGGATTGCGCGCCATGAACTCAGGCGAGCGCGTATGGCCCCAGGCATCGGTCTCCGCGGGATCGAGCCCGGCCGCGCGCGCGAACACCCGCACCGTCATGTTGTTGACGCTTGGCCTCAGCATGCTGAGCTTTACGCCAGGCTTCTTGGCCGGCTTTGCTTTGGCCTTGGGTGCGGCTTTCGCCGTCACTTTGGGTGCGGCTTTCGCCTTCGCGGCCGCTTTCGCCACGGGCTTTGCCGCGGCCTTGGCCGCGGGTTTCTTCATGCTCTTCGTTGCTGTCTTTGCCATCTTGGTCCTCCCTCCGACCTGGTTAGTATGGATTTTTTGCCGCCCTGTTTTCCGACAGGGTTCCGCGCGACCGCTCCACCAGCGCCTGGATGGCGTCGGCAAGGTGCGCCTCGGCGATATTGTAGTCGCTACGCGCCACGCGGATCTTGTGCGCTTCCATCAGCACGTCGGCATGAGTGAAGCCGGCCGGCGGCTCGAAGCGGTAGGAAGCGAGCTCTATCAACAGTCCCAGCGGATCCTCGAAATAGATCGAGTCCATGAAGCCGCGATCCTTGACGCCGCTGTGCTTGATGCCGCGCTCGTCGAGCCGCGCGACCGCCTGCAGGAAGGTAACCCGCGACACCGAGAACGCGATGTGGTGGACGCAGCCGATATCGGTCGGTGTCCGCCGCTTGACCGGGCTCCGGCTTTCGTCGGTGAAGACCGTGATCAGCCGCCCGTCGCCC
This sequence comes from Mesorhizobium sp. WSM3224, assembly GCF_000427725.1. Classification (GTDB taxonomy): domain Bacteria; phylum Pseudomonadota; class Alphaproteobacteria; order Rhizobiales; family Rhizobiaceae; genus Mesorhizobium. Next base: position 86,348 of record NZ_ATYO01000006.1, read on the forward strand.
GGATCGAAATAGAGATGGCTTTCGCTCGCCTTGTCGAGATTGGGCTGCTCGAAGATGAAAGGCATGCCGAGCACGCCCTCCCAGAAGTCGATCGAGGTCTGGCGCCCGGCACCGACCAGCGTGATGTGATGAACGCCTTGCGACTGCAGCTTCCGCATCGGTCCCTCCCCGCCTGCATTGCGCCTTGCCGGCTGGCGAGTTTTCAGATGCCCAGCCGCCCTTGGACCGGCGCTTGGCACGCAACCGCCGCCCGCTTCACTTCCCTGCGCTCGGCATTCCGCGTCTTGTTGGTTTGCGGCCGAAGCGCTGATGAGGGGATGCTAATTCAATCCGCGATGTTACGCCAGAAGCGACGAGCCTCATCGGTGCACGACAGTGATCGGCTCTTGGCCGCGACAGATTGCAGGACCTTTTTCAAGCGGTGGCGGGCACGATCGCGATACGAAGCCGCCCTGATCGCTTCCTGGCCGAAGCCACGATTACGCGACGGCCTTGATCTCCGTTTCCCCAAGCATCCCCAGGCCGCCACAGTCGGCGCACGTCTGGGTCTTCCCCGGGCAACCGGTCTGATGCGTCCCGTGCGGGCAGCAATACCCTTTCGACGCACTCCATCTGGAGCAATCGAAAACCTTGCCGCCGCCATGGCAGCGCAGGCAAATCATCTTCACTGACACCATTTCAGCTCTACCCAACCCAAAATCCGCGCCGCCGCAGATGCTGCCCCCGACCTCGCAAGTAGCAGAGATTGTTACGCTTTCAAGCGTCGCCGCCGGACTTAAATTGGGTGCATTCTGGCATACGGACCCGCAGGGTTTTCGCGGGGTCGTCAATTCAGCCGACGCGACCCACGCGGGTGTCTGTCTGAACGCGTAGATGAGTCGGGGAGTAGCGGCCGAGCCGTTGTTTGGTACGCCCAAGGGGAATCGAACCCCTGTTCCCGCCGTGAGAGGGCGGTGTCCTGACCGCTAGACGATGGGCGCGCTCAAGAACCGGCTACATAGGCTGGCGGCTGCGAAAAAGCAACTGGGCTTTCGGCCGCTTCGCGCGCTTTGCCGAACCGCCCTGGTCAGCCCTGCCGCTTCGGCTCGATCAGGTCCCAAAGATTGCCGTAGAGATCGGCGAAGACGGCCACCGTCCCATAGGCCTCATGGCGCGGCGCCTCGCGGAATTCGACGCCGCTGCTGAGCATCGCCTGATGGTCGCGGGAAAAATCATCGGTCTCAAGGAAGAGAAAGACCCGGCCGCCGGTCTGGTTGCCGATGCGGCTTGCCTGCTCCTCGCCCGATGCCTCCGCCAGCAGCAGCCGCGCGCCATTGCCGTCTGGCGGCGCGACAGTCACCCAGCGCTTGCCGCCGCCGAGATCGACATCGTCGGTAAGGACGAAACCCAGCCGTTCGACATACCAGGCAATCGCCTCGTCATAATTGCCGACGACGAGCGCGACGGTGGCAATGCCGCGATGTCCGGCCAAACCGCTCATTTGGTGCGGGCTCATTTGTTACGGATTGGGAACTGGCCGATGATGCGGCGCTCGGCGATGTCGTAGACGAAGATCGAACGGCTGCCGTCGGCAAGCTCGGCGTCGATCGACAGGCGGTTGCCGGACAAGGACTGGCTGACCACCTTGGCGCCCACGGGGAGCACGATGTCGCCCGACAGCGGCGCGCCGGCGGGAGCCTGGACATCGCCGGCAGGCGCCGAGCCGGCCACCGGCGCATTGCGGGCTTTGTAGACAAGCGCCCCGATCACCACCATAAGGGCGAGGAACAGAAGGCCGAGATTGACGATCATGAAGCGGACGAGCTTCCGGCGCACGTTTTCGGCCGCTGGGTCGAGCGGCTTTTCCTCATCTTCTTCGGCGATCGGCCGGGCCATGGCTAAACAATCCGCAGCGGGTTTCGATGAGCGCTCATAACGAAGAGACCCCGATATTGATAGAGGATGAATCGACCGGGGATGGAGCGGTGGAGCTGCAAGCCGGCGCCGACGCCGCCGGCAAGCGCCTTGACCAGTGGCTGGCCGCCCGGCTCGGCCCGGACATGTCGCGCAGCCGGGTCAAGGCTCTGATCAAACAGGGCGCGGTCTCGATCGCCGGCAGGCCGGTCGAGGAAGCCAAGCGCAAGATGGCGGCCGGCGAGCGTGTCTCGGTCGTCATGCCCGAACCGGAGCCGGCCGAACCGCAGGGCGAGGACATTGCCCTCGACGTCCTTTACGAGGACGACGAGCTGATCGTCATCAACAAGCCGGCGGGACTGGTCGTCCACCCCGGCGCCGGCAACTGGACCGGCACGCTGGTCAACGCGCTGATCCATCATTGCGGCGACAGCCTGTCGGGCATCGGCGGCGTCAGGCGGCCTGGCATCGTCCACCGGCTCGACAAGGAAACCAGCGGCGTCATGGTCGTGGCCAAGACCGACCGCGCCCACAAGGCGCTGTCGGAAGCCTTTGCCGACCACGGCCGCACCGGCGATCTGGAGCGCGCCTACCTGGCGCTGGTCTGGGGCATTCCGCAGCGGCCGACCGGCACCGTCGATGCTGCCTTGGGCCGCGCCGCCGACCGCGTCCGCCGCGCCGTCGTTCCACAGGGCCGCGACGACGCCCGCCACGCCGTCACCCATTTCAGCGTCGTCGAGCGCTTCGGCGAAGCACAGCAGGCTTTCGCCACCGCAAGCCTTGTCGAATGCCGGCTGGAGACCGGCCGCACCCACCAGATCCGCGTCCACATGGCCTATATCGGCCACCCCGTGATCGGCGACCCGGACTACGGGCAGGCCTTCCGCACCAAGGCCAACCGGCTGCCCGAACCCTTGAAAGCCATGGTCAACGCCTTTCCCCGGCAGGCCCTGCATGCCTGGCTCCTTGAATTCCGGCACCCGGCCACCCATCTAACGATGAGGTTCGAAGCGCCGATACCGGAAGACATGGAGGAACTCGTCGGCGGCTTCCGGAAATTCTGAACCGACCCGCCACGAACAAGCTGCAAACCAGCCATCAAAAAACCTGACCGTCGTTGTTCACTTTAGCGTGACAGACTGTTTAGCGTTGAACAAATGCCTGTCTTTTCTGGTTTTGTTCCTATATACACAGGTTGTCGCGGATGAGCCTTTGGCATCCGCGTCGTATGCCCGCCGCGTTTCGGGGGCATCCACTCCAAAGAGAGAGGGGGCGCTATCATGGCCCAATCACTACCCAGTATCGTTTCCGGTGAAGGCGGTCTCGCCCGTTACCTGGAAGAAATCCGCCGCTTTCCGATGCTTCAGCCGCAGGAAGAGTACATGCTCGCCAAGCGTTATGCCGAGCATGAGGACACTTCCGCTGCGCACAAGCTCGTCACCAGCCATTTGCGGCTCGTCGCCAAGATCGCCATGGGCTATCGCGGTTACGGCCTGCCGATCGGCGAGGTGATCTCGGAAGGCAATGTCGGCCTCATGCAGGCCGTGAAGAAATTCGAACCGGAGCGTGGTTTCCGGCTCGCCACCTATGCCATGTGGTGGATCAAGGCCTCGATCCAGGAATACATCCTGCGCTCGTGGAGCCTGGTCAAGATGGGCACCACCGCTAATCAGAAGCGTCTGTTCTTCAACCTGCGCAAGGTGAAGGGCAAGATCCAGGCGCTTGACGATGGCGACTTGAAGCCCGACCAGATCGCCGAGATCGCGACCCGCCTCAACGTTTCCGAGGCGGAAGTGGTGTCGATGAACCGCCGCCTGTCGGGCGACGCTTCGCTCAACGCCCCGATCCGGGCGAGCGAAGGCGAGTCCGGCGAATGGCAGGACTGGCTGGTCGACGACCACGAGAGCCAGGAAGAGATGCTGATCGAACAGGATGAGCTGGAAAACCGGCGCTCCATGCTGTCGGGCGCTCTGTCCGTGCTCAACGACCGCGAGCGCCGCATCTTCGAGGCGCGGCGCCTGGCCGACGAGCCGCTGACGCTGGAAGAGCTGTCGGCCGAGTTCGACATCAGCCGCGAACGCGTGCGCCAGATCGAGGTGCGCGCCTTCGAGAAGGTGCAGGACGCGGTCAAGGCCGCCGCCAAGCGCCAGATGCAGGCGCTGCGCACCATCGAGGCGCAGCCGGCGGCGTAAAGTTGCTCAAGGCAGAAAATGAAAAAGGCGGCGCTTCGGCGCCGCCTTTCTGTTTGGCGAAAGCGGCGAACCAGCCATTTCTCCCCGTCACTATACGGGGAGAAATGCCCGGTGGGGCAATGAGGGGCAGCGCCGACACTGCGAAGTTATCATTCGAAGGCAATCGCGAGGCAGCTTGCCGCGGCCATCATCGAACGCCGCGCCGCCCCTCATCCGCCCTTCGGGCACCTTCTCCCCGTGGAACGGGGAGAAGGAAAGCTCACGCCGCGGGCTGCTTGGTCTTGCGCAGATACGGCAGCACCGTTTCATAGGCGCCGAAGCGCTTGACCGCATCCTCGTTGGAGACGGCGGCGGTGATGATGACGTCGTCGCCCTGCTTCCAGTTGGCCGGCGTCGCCACCTGGTGCTTGGCGGTCAGCTGGATGGAATCGATGACGCGCAGGATCTCGTCGAAGTTGCGGCCCGTCGTCATCGGATAGGTCAGCACCAGCTTGATTTTCTTGTCCGGGCCGATGACGTAGACCGAGCGCACGGTGGCGTTGTCGGCCGGCGTGCGGCCATCCGAGCTTTCGCCGGCGCCCGCCGGCAGCATTTCATAGAGTTTCGCGACGTGGAGGTCGCGGTCGCCGATCAGCGGATAGTTCACCGTATGGCCAGTGGCGGTCTTGATGTCGGCCTGCCACTTGTCGTGGCTCGACACCGGATCGACCGAGATGCCGATGATCTTGACGTTGCGCTTTTTGAACTCGCCCTCGAGCCCTGCCATCGTGCCGAGCTCGGTGGTGCAGACCGGCGTGAAATTCTTCGGGTGGCTGAACAGCACCGCCCAGCCGTCGCCGATCCAGTCGTGGAACTTGATAGTGCCCTGTGTGGTTTCGGCCGTGAAATCCGGCGCGACATCGTTGATACGAAGACTCATGACCCTGTCCCTACCCTTTTTTGTGAAACGATCGCCAGCGTGGCCGGCGGGGCTGCTAAGCTAGCACTATCGTGGTTTCGGTGAAACGCCGAGAGCGGCGACTGAGGCCGCCGCAGGACGAAATTTTTTCATGATCACCGGCAATCCGCGCCAGTATTTTCTGCTTTTTCGATCGGAAGAGCCGCTCAGGCTTTCTTTATCGCCAGCGTCGCCGTGAGATCTTCCATGCGCTGCGCCAGCGCGCCGAGCGCGGTTGTGAGCACGCTGTCGCTCTTGTCGGCCTTGGTCAGCGCCTCGTCGCGCGTCTTGCGCAGCGTCAGCACTTCGCTCTCCATGCCCTTGACGCGCTTGGCGAGCTCCGAGAGCTCGTCCATCACCATGATGCCGGCCATGACGGTCAGCCTCTGGTCGCCGATCTCGCCGAAGGAATCCTTCAGATGCGAGACATAGCGGTCGAAGCGCTCGGCAAGGTCGATCAGATGCTCTTCTTGGCCCTCGTCGCAGGCCATGCGATACTGCTTGCCGTCAATGGAAACCGTGACCTGTGCCATTGCCTTACCTGTCCAGCACCGCCCGGATGGTTTCCATCGCGGTCACCAGCCGTCGCGACACTTCCTTATTGGCGTCTTCGAGACGCTCGGCGCGCGCCTCGGAATTGTCGAGCTCCTGCGCCAGGCGCGAACGGTCGGCGTTCATGCGCTGCACCTCGGCCTCGGCTTCCGAATAATCGCGCTCGTGCTCGAGCTTCGCCGCCACGGCGTTTTCCAGCCCTTCCATGGCCTTGCTCAGCCGGGCGATGACTTCCCTGAGGGTCGTATCCGCGGTCATGGCCTTCGTCCTATGCCCTGCCCATCACCGAATCGCGCGCGTTCAGAACGCGTTACCTCGGAAAGATTAGGCACCGGGTGAAGGGCGCGTCAACAAAGCTCTCGCGACTGTCCCCCGCTATCGCTAATGTAAGGCGCCCGACGGCATCACAAGCCCGGCAAAAACCGCGCCCATTTGTTGACTAAAGGGCCGTGCCTGCTATGTGTCGCCAAGCCCTTTCCCTAGGGTTCTCCCAAGGCCCTCAACTTAATTCTCCGGAGGAAGCATGACCGCGCGTGAACAACATGACCGGATGGCCAACGCGATCCGTTTCCTTTCCATGGACGCCGTCGAAAAGGCGAATTCCGGCCATCCCGGCCTGCCGATGGGCTGCGCCGACATCGCCACGGTGCTGTTCAGTCGCTTCCTGAAATTCGACGCCAAGGCCCCGCACTGGGCCGACCGCGACCGCTTCATCCTGTCGGCCGGCCACGGCTCGATGCTGCTCTATTCGCTCCTCTACCTCACCGGCTATGAGGATATGACGATCGACCAGATCAAGAATTTCCGCCAGCTCGGTTCCAAGACCGCCGGCCATCCCGAATACGGCCATGCCGCCGGCATCGAGACCACTACCGGCCCGCTCGGCCAGGGCCTTGCCAATTCGGTCGGCTTCGCGCTCGGCGAGCGCATCATGAACGCCGCCTTCGGCAACGACCTCGTCAACCATTACACCTATGTTTTGGCCGGCGACGGCTGCCTGATGGAAGGCGTTTCCCACGAAGCCATCGCGCTGGCCGGGCATCTGAAGCTCAACAAGCTGATCGTCTTCTGGGACAACAACAACATCTCGATCGACGGCCCGGTCTCGCTTGCCGACAACACCGACCAGGTCGCCCGCTTCCAGGCCTGCGGCTGGAACGCCAGTCACATCGACGGCACCGATCCCGAAGCCATCGCCTACGCCATCGAGGCGGCGCGCCATTCCGACAAGCCGACGATGATCGCCTGCAAGACCACCATCGGCTTCGGCGCCCCGACCAAGGCCGGAACCAACAAGGCGCATGGCTCGCCGCTGGGTGCCGAGGAAATCGCCGGCGCGCGCAAGTTCTTCAACTGGGACTCGCCGCCCTTCGAAATTCCGGCCGACATCCTCGACGCCTGGCGCGCCATCGGCAAAGGCGGCGTCAAGGCGCGCGCGGACTGGGAAGGCCGTCTGGCCAACGCCGAGCCGAAGCTGAAAGCCGAGTTCGAGCGCCGCCTGTCGGGCAAGCTGCCTTCCAACTTCGACGCCGTCATCGCCGACTACAAGAAGAAGCTCTCGACCGACAAGCCGAAGGTCGCCACGCGCAAGTCGTCGGAAATGGCGCTGGAAGTCATCAACGGCGCGGTGCCGGAAACCATAGGCGGCTCGGCCGACCTCACCGGTTCCAACAACACCAAGACCAGCCAGACCAAGAACATCACGCCCGACGACTACGGCCAGCGCTATGTCCACTACGGCATTCGCGAGCACGGCATGGCCGCCGCCATCAACGGCCTGACGCTGCATGGCGGCCTGATCGCCTATGGCGGCACCTTCCTGTGCTTCTCCGACTACGCCCGCCCGTCCATGCGTCTGGCATCGCTGATGGGCATCCGCTCGATCTTCGTCATGACGCATGACTCGATCGGCCTCGGTGAGGACGGCCCGACCCACCAGCCGGTCGAGCATCTGGCGGCGCTGCGCGCCATCCCGAACCACAATGTCTTCCGTCCGGCCGATGCGGTCGAAACCGCCGAATGCTGGCAGATCGCGCTCGAATCCGAAAAAACGCCTTCGACTCTGGCGCTGACCCGCCAGAACCTGCCGACGGTGCGCACGGAGCATTCGGCCAAGAACCTGAGCAGCCAGGGCGCCTACGAACTGGCCGCCGCAAGCGGCGAAGCCGCGGTGACGATCTTTGCCACCGGCTCCGAGGTCGAGATCGCGCTCGGTGCGCGCGACCTGCTGGAAAAGCACGGCCACCCGACGCGCGTCGTGTCGGTGCCCTGCTTCGAGCTGTTCGACCAGCAGAGCGAGGATTACCGCAAGAAGACCATCGGCAATGCCAAAATCAAGGTCGCCATCGAAGCGGGTATCCGCCAGGGCTGGGACCACCTCATCGGCACCGACGGCATCTTCATCGGCATGCACGGCTTCGGCGCTTCGGGCACGATCGAGCAGCTCTATCCGCATTTCGGCATCACCGCCGATGCTGCGGCCAAGGCAGTCGAAGCGCGTCTGCACGGCAAGTAGGAATTGGCCCAGGCCCGGCAACGCCGATTAACGGTTTTGCCGGGCTGGACCAACCTAATCGATTTAAATTCGACCTTCTCCGGCTGGATTCTTGACCCGTCCGCCGTTATGAAGCTGCGGACCCATCCGCTTTCCAGTCCCCAAGGGAGAGAACAATGACCGTCAGAGTTGCCATCAACGGATTTGGCCGTATCGGCCGCAACATCCTGCGCGCCATCCATGAATCCGGCCGCAAGGACATCGACGTCGTCGCCGTCAACGATCTCGGCCCGGTCGAGACCAACGCGCACCTGCTGCGCTATGACAGCGTGCACGGCCGCTTCCCGCACGAAGTGGCGGTCGACGGCGACCAGATCTCGGTCGGCAAGGAGAAGTTCAAGGTCACGGCGATCAAGGATCCGACCCAGTTGCCGTGGAAGGAACTCGGCATCGACATCGCGCTCGAATGCACCGGCATCTTCACCGCTCGCGACAAGGCCGCCGCGCACCTGACCGCCGGCGCCAAGCGCGTCATCGTCTCTGCTCCGGCCGAAGGTGCTGATCTCACGGTCGTCTACGGCATCAACCACGACAAGCTGACCAAGGACCATATCGTCATCTCGAACGCGTCCTGCACCACCAACTGCCTCGCCCCGCTGGCGGCTGTGCTGCACGAGACCGTCGGCATCGAGAAGGGCATGATGACGACGATCCACTCCTACACCGGCGACCAGCCGACGCTCGACACCATGCACAAGGACCTCTACCGCGCCCGCGCGGCGGCGCTCTCCCAGATCCCGACCTCGACGGGTGCTGCCAAGGCGATCGGCCTCGTGCTGCCCGACCTCAAGGGCAAGCTCGACGGCATCTCGATCCGCGTGCCGACCCCGAATGTGTCGGTCGTCGACCTCAAGTTCATCGCCAAGCGCTCGACCACGCCGCAGGAGATCAACGAGGCGCTGATCGCCGCTTCCAAGGGCAAGCTCAAGGGCGTGCTCTCGGTCACCCATCATCCGAACGTCTCGATCGACTTCAACCACGATCCGCATTCCTCGATCGTGGCGCTCGACCAGACCAAGGTCATGGACGGCAACTTCGTTTCGGTGCTGTCCTGGTACGACAATGAATGGGGCTTCTCGAACCGCATGGGCGACACCGCCGTTGCCTTCGGCAAGACCATCGCCTGATTCAAGGCACATTCCGCAGTTCGAAACGCCCGGTTCTGCCGGGCGTTTTTTATTGGCCGGCGAGCCAAATAACACGCCTTCGCCTTGCACTCGTCATGTCTTCGCCCCACTCTGCCGCAAAGCGGGAGGGACGCGGATTTGAGGGGCATTGGCGGATGGAGCATGCGATCTATCTTGTAACGCTGGTTGGCACCGCGCTTGTCGTGGCCGCCGCGTTCTCGAGCCTGATCGCCTTCCGCTTCGGTGCGCCCTTGCTGCTCCTCTTCCTCTGCATCGGACTTGCCACCGGCGTCGACGGCCTCGGCATCGAGTTCGACAATGCGCGACTGGCTTATTTTGCCGGCTCACTGGCTTTGGCCGTCATCCTGTTCGATTCCGGTTTCGGCACGCCGCTCAACGCGCTGCGGCAAGCAGTCGGGCCGGCGCTGTCGTTGGCCACGATCGGCGTCATCCTGACCACCGGCATCTTCAGCGTTGCCGCCTCCTATTTTCTCAAACTCAGCTGGCTGGAATCCTCGCTGCTTGGCGCCGCTGTCGCCTCGACCGACGCGGCCGCGGTCTTCTTCCTGCTGCGCGCCGGCGAGATCCATCTGCGCGAGCGCGTGCGCGCGACGCTCGAAGTGGAATCCGGCACCAACGACCCGATCGCCATCTTCCTCACCATCACCCTGGTCGAGATCATCGCCGCGCATGCCAACCCGGAGGCCAATGCGCTGGCCACCAACCTTTTGCTCGGCTTCCTTGCCAATATGGGGCTCGGCGCCGTTGTCGGCGTGCTCGGCGGCTTTGGCATCGTGCGTCTTGTCGAGCGGCTGAACCTCGACCACGGCCTGCTGCCGATCTTCGTGCTGACGCTGTCGCTGATGGTGTTCGCGGCAGCCGGAGCCATTGGCGGCTCGGGCTTCCTCGCCGTCTACATTGCCGGACTGATCGCCGGCAATTCCGACATCCGCGCCGTCACCATCCTGAAGCGCTTCCAGGACGGCATGTCGTGGCTGGCGCAGATCATCATGTTCCTGATCCTCGGCCTGTTCGCCACGCCCTCGCAATTCCCGGCGATCCTGGTGCCGGCGATCCTGCTCGGCTTGTTCCTGATCTTCGTGGCGCGGCCGGTCGCCGTCTGGCTCTGCCTGATTCCGTTCCACCTGCCGCGTCCCGAGGTCGCCTTCGTCTCCTGGGTCGGCCTGCGCGGCGCGGTCTCGATCCTGCTTGCCATCACACCTTTGCTCGGCGGCCTCGAGCATGGCCGCCTGATCTTCAACGCCGCCTTCATCATCGTGCTCGTGTCGCTGGTGGTGCAGGGCTGGACGGTCGGTCCGCTGGCGCGGCGCCTCGGCCTGATCGTGCCGGCCCGTCTCGGTCCGCTGGACAAGGTGGAACTCGAATTGCCGGGCTCGGCCCATCATGAGCTGCTCGCCTATCGCGTCGCGCCTGGCAGCCCGGTGGCGCGCGGCGAGCGCATCCCGCGCTGGGCTCGGCCCTCGCTGGTGCTGCGCGACGGCCGCTCGATGCGCTTCCAGGACATGGGTCGGCTGGCTGCCGGCGATCATGTCTATATCTTCGTCCCGGACCGCTATCCGCGCCTGCTCGACAAGCTTTTTGCCAGCCGCGCCGTGGTCGATCCCGAGGATGCCGATTTCTTCGGCGCCTTCGCCGTCGATCCTGCCCGTTCGGCGGCGGAGTTGGAAGCGGCCTATGCGCCGGGCCTGACCGAGGCAGAACAGAAGCTGACCGTTGCAGCGCTGGTTTCGGATCGGCTTGGCGGCCACCCCGAATATGCCGACCGGGTGGTGATCGGCCCGATCGAGATGATCGTGCGCGATGTCGACGAAAAAGGCAGGATCACCGGGCTTGGCCTCTCCTTCGAGCCGACCGCGCCGGTGGCTCGCGTGCCGGTGTTCATGAGCGCCGGCGAGATCGGCGACCGCATAACCGCCCTGATCCGCAACTGGCGCAGACCGGTGGAAAAGCAGGCGGTCGAGGACGTGCCGATCGACGCCGTGGCGCCCGCGCCGGACGAGCAAAAGGCGACCAGCCAAGGCTGATGTCTCACAGCGACATCATTTTTGCGCGCGCGCTTCAACGCGGCCCTTGCATCGTCGTTCGCGCCGGGTAAGGTCGCCGCGTTTTCGCTAATGCATGTCGCCCAGAAGTGTACGGCGGTTCTGGGACAACGACATGCATAAAAACAAAGTCCTAAAGCGTGTCGCCTGAATCCGTTTCAGCGCGACACGCTTTAGAGCAATTCCAGGAAAAGTGTGTGCGGTTTTCCGTCCGGAATTGCGTCAAAACTAGGAAGGACGACCATGGCCGGCTTCAAGACACTCGATGATATCGGCGCCGTCAGCGGCAAGCGCGTCCTGGTGCGCGTCGACCTCAACGTTCCTGTCGCCGACGGCAAGGTGACCGACGCCACCCGCATCGAGCGCATCGCCCCGACCATCGCCGAGCTTTCCAAGAAGGGCGCCAAGGTCATCCTGCTTGCCCATTTCGGCCGCCCCAAGGACGGGCCATCGGCCGAGTTCTCGCTCGAGCCGATCGCCAAGGCCACGGCAGACGTGCTCGGCCGCCCTGTCGGCTTCGCCTCCGACTGCATCGGCGACAAGGCCGCCGATGCAGTCGCCGCGATGAAGGACGGCGACGTGCTGCTGCTTGAAAACACCCGCTTCTACAAGGCTGAGGAGAAGAACGAACCGGCCTTCACCGAGAAGCTCGCCGCCAATGGCGACATCTATGTCAACGACGCATTCTCCGCCGCGCACCGCGCGCATGCTTCCACCGAAGGCCTGGCGCATCGGCTGCCGGCCTATGCCGGCCGCACCATGCAGGCGGAGCTCGACGCGCTGGAAAAAGGCCTCGGCAATCCGGTTCGGCCGGTTGTCGCCATCGTCGGCGGCGCCAAGGTCTCGACCAAGATCGACCTCTTGATGAACCTCGTGAAGAAGGTCGACGCACTGGTGATCGGCGGCGGCATGGCCAACACCTTTCTTGCCGCGCGCGGCACCGATGTCGGCAAATCGCTGTGCGAACATGACCTCGCCGGCACCGCCAAGCAGATCATGATCGAAGCGGCGGAAGCCGGCTGCGCCATCATCCTGCCCGCCGACGGCGTGGTGGCCAAGGAATTCAAGGCGGGCGCTGCCAGCGAGACCGTCGCCATCGCGGACGTGCCGGCCGACGGCATGATCCTCGATGTCGGCGCGAAGACCTTGCAGAGCGTCAACGAGTGGATCGACCGCGCCGCCACGCTGGTCTGGAACGGCCCGCTCGGCGCCTTCGAGATCGCGCCCTTCGACCGCGCCACGATGGCGGCGGCCAGGCATGCCGCTGCCCGCACCAAGGAGGGCAAGCTGGTCTCCGTCGCCGGCGGCGGCGACACGGTGGCCGCGCTCAACCATGCTGGCGTCGCCGACGACTTCACCTATGTCTCGACCGCCGGCGGCGCCTTCCTCGAATGGATGGAAGGCAAGCCGCTGCCCGGCGTCGAGGTGCTGAAGCGGTAAACAGTCCGCGAACGGGCAGAACGCACCCGGCTTTCAATCGATTCTAGCTTTCCGGCGTCATTCCTTTGGCGGTAGAGTTCCGTTAAGCGCGGAACCGACACCGTCAAGGAGAGCACCATGAGCGAACGTCTCGAAGATATCGCCGCCGCGATCGTGGCCGATGGCAAGGGCCTTTTGGCCGCCGATGAGAGCTCCGGCACCATCAAGAAGCGCTTCGACGTCATCGGCGTCGAATCGACCGCCGACAGCCGGCGCGACTATCGCGAGATGATGTTCCGGTCCAAGGAGGCGATGTCCCGTTATATTTCGGGCGTCATCCTCTATGACGAGACCATCCGCCAAAAGGCGGCCGACGGCACGCCGCTGGTCGACATCATCAAGGCCGCCGGTGCCATTCCCGGCATCAAGGTCGACCTCGGCGCCAAGCCCTTGGCGAATTTTCCCGGCGACACCATCACCGAGGGCCTCGACGGCCTGCGCGAGCGGCTGGCGGATTATTACAAGCTCGGCGCCCGTTTCGCCAAATGGCGCGCGGTGATCGATATCGACACCGGCAAGGGCGTGCCTTCCGCCAATTCGATCGCCTCGAATGCCCACGCTTTGGCCCGCTATGCCGCGCTTTGCCAGGAAGCCGGCATCGTTCCGATCGTCGAACCCGAAGTGCTGATGGACGGCGCTCATTCGATCGACACCTGCTACGACGTCTCCAAGGCCACGCTGGTCAAGCTCTATGACGAGCTCTACGCCGCCCGCGTCGTGCTCGAAGGCTCCATCCTGAAGCCCAACATGATCATCTCGGGCAAGAAATCGGGCAAGACCGACAGTCCGGAGGAAATTGCCGAGAAGACGATAAAGCTGTTCCGCGAAGTGGTGCCGGCGGCGGTGCCGGGCATTGCCTTCCTCTCCGGCGGCCAGGACGACGAGGAGGCGACCGCCAATCTCAACGCCATCAACGCCATCGGCCCGCATCCGTGGAAACTGACCTTCTCCTACGGCCGCGCGCTGCAGGCGGCGCCGCAGAAGGCCTGGAGCGGCAAGGCGTCGAACGTCGCCGCCGGCCAGGCCGCCTTCACGCATCGCGCCCACATGAACCATCTGGCGGCGCTTGGAAAATGGCAGCCGGCGCTGGAAAAGGCGGCCTGAGGCCGTCCCTTCCCCAGGACACGGAAAACCCGGGCCACCGCCCGGGTTTTTGTTTTTTGCGGGCCGCATTCCTACCTGATGCAGCGAAACAGCGGCGGCTGTGTCGGGTCGGGCCGATGTCGAACGTCCTTGGCAGGAGAGGACAGGAGATAGTCATGCAACGCAATGCCGTGGTTTCGCGCGAGGACTGGTTCGAGGCGCACCGAAAGCATCTGGAGCGCGAGAAGGAACTGACGCGGTTTCGCGACCTCATCGCCGCGGAGCGGCGGCAATTGCCCTGGTTCAAGCTGCGCAAGGACTATGTCTTCGAGAGCGAAGCGGGGCCGAAGCGCCTTGCCGAACTTTTCGCCGGCAAGAGCCAGCTTATCGTCTATCATTTCATGATGACGCCGGGCTCCGATCACCGTTGCGAGGGCTGCTCGTTCCTGGCCGACCATATCGACGGCGCCAACCAGCATCTGAAGCATCATGACGTCTCGCTGGTCGTCGTCTCGCGCGCGCCATTGGCCGAGATCCTGCCTTACAAGCAGCGCATGGGCTGGAAGTTCGAGTGGCTGTCGTCCTATGCGTCCGATTTCAATTTCGACCTGCAGGTTTCGTTCACCGACAAGCAGATCGCGGCGGGCGACACCACCTACAATTTCGAGAAGCGCCCGTTGCGCTCGAAGGACCTGCCGGGCACCAGCATCTTCTACCGCGACGAGAACAGCGACATCTTCCTCACCTTCCTGTCGCGCGCCCGCGGCGGCGACGCCCTGATCGGCACCTATCACTATCTCGACATGACGCCGAAGGGCCGCAATGAGACCGGCCCCTATCACGGCCTGATGGACTGGGTACGGCTGCATGACGAATACCAGGACAAGGCCAAGGATCGGCCGGACTGCTGCGCGTAAGCCGCAAACCGTTCACGCCGGTCCAAACATGCGCTAATGGCAGTGCGGCACATCCACGGAACCGCCATGCAGCGTCTGCTCGCCCTCCTCACCTGGCTCGCCTTCCCGGTCTATGTCTGGCAGGGCCTCGGCGTGCGCCGCCGCACCAGCCGCATGCTGCCGGCGCAAGGGCCGGTCATGCATGAGATTGCGGGCAAGGCGCCAGCCATCTCATTGTTGGTTCTGGGTGATTCCTCCGCCGCCTCGGTCGGCATCGAGCAATCCGAATACGGGCTTGCCGCGCAGCTTGCCGGTTTGATCGCCAAGCGCACCGGCAGCACTGTGCGCTGGCGGGCCGCCGGCTTCAATTCGGCGACGTCCGGCCAGATCCGCGACCATGTTTTGCCCAACCTGTCCGCCGACCCATGGACGCATATCGTTCTGGCCATCGGCACCAACGACACCAAGAACTTTCACGCCGTGCCGCGCTTCAAGAAGGAGTTCGGCGGCTTGCTCTATGCGCTGCGCGCCAAATGGCCGGAAGCCCGCGTGGTCTGGTCGCCGGTGCTGGAATTCACCCGCGCGCCGGCAATGCCACCATTGCTCGGCAGGATACTCGAGATCCGCGCCATTGAAATGAACCGCATGGGTGCGCGGCTCTGCAACGAGCGCGGCGCCATTGCCGCTGCGCGTCTGCCGATCACCAATCCGGAGGCCGGCTTTGCCTCCGATGGCTTCCACGCCTCCGCAGCAGGTTATCGCGCCTGGGCTGAGCATCTGCTGGATTTTGTGCTGGGCGACGGTGCAGGCCGCCCTCACCTGAATATCAATGAAGCTTAGGCCCAATGGCCCAAGGCAGCGGCCAGCGACATCGCGGCCATGGCAAGCAGCGCCAGCTTCCAGAAATCGCCGCGCCGCTTCAACCCCGGCCATCCCAGCGGCTTGATGACCTGGATCAGCATGATGCCGATGATGACAAGGGCGAGCAGTTTCGTCATGCCGCCTTTGACCAGCAATGTCCGCGCCTGTCAAAGCCGTTCTCGGCGCCACTGCCCGGTAGCAACATCCCTGACGAAATAGCGTTTCCCACGGCCCTCGCGGGCCTTGCGGCGCATTCTTCGTACCCCTGCCAACCTCCTGACAGACTGCTGTCAGGAGGGGTGTGAGATACTCTCCTCATCAGAAAGAGAGGAGTCAGGTCATGAACGGTTTTACCATCCTGCGCAGCGTGCAGCACTATGTCGGCAGGATCCGCACGGTACGCAACGAGATCCGCACCCAGCGTTTTCTGAACAACTTGCCGGCGGATATCCGCAAGGACATCGGCTGGCCGGACCTTTACACCGGCCGCGTGCGTGAAAACTGAAAATCTTGGCGCCGCGACTTGGATTGTGGCGGCACCGCGCCCAGATGTAATGGCAGCCAGTGATGCCGAGTTTCAGGAAGGAAGCCTTTGTTTGCCGGTAGCTTCGCCGCAGCCTCCTGACAGCATGTTGTCAGGAGGAATGCGGTATTTGGAGCGGCTTCGATCCTGACAATAACGAACTTGATCCGACTATCGGAGTAGTCCGCGTATGGTGAAAAGCTGGAACGACAGGTTGAACACGCCGGGCATCAACGGCATCAAGCCGTCGCCGCGCACGGTCGGCGATGTCGTTGAGGGCCAGTCGATGCTGGTGCCGACCGCGCGCCAGGTCGACGAGTTCATCCGCTCGATCCCCGTAGGGGTGGAGATGGATGTGCGCGCGCTGCGCACCGCTTTGGCCATCGAGCATGGCGCCGAAGTGACATGTCCGGTGACGATCGGTTATCATCTGCGCACAGTTGCCGAGGCCGCCCATGAGGATTTTGAGCGCGGCATGGCGCTGAGCGATGTAGCGCCCTTCTGGCGCGTGTTGGACGCAGGGACGCCGACCACTGGCAGACTGTCCTTCGGGGCGAAATTCGTTGCCGCGCAGCGCAAGCGCGAAGGACTTAAGCCATAAACCCCGGGGGAGAAATCAATGCGTCGCGCCGACAGGCTTTTCCAGATCGTGCAGCATTTGCGGGGTGGCCGGCTGGTCACCGCGCAGAAGCTCGGCACATGGCTCGAGGTTTCCGAGCGCACCATCTACCGCGACATAGCCGACTTGCAGTCGACCGGCGTGCCGATCGACGGCGAAGCAGGTGTCGGCTACATGATGAGGGAGGGTTTCGACCTTCCGCCGCTGATGTTTACGCGTGACGAGATCGTCGCGCTGGTTGCCGGCGCCCGCATGGTGCGCGCCTTTGGCGGCGCGGCAATGGCCAGGGCCGCCGACGAGGCGCTGGTCAAGATCGGCGCCGTGCTGCCCGATACCGAGAAGGACCGCATCGCCCGCACCGAGATCCACACCCCGATGTGGGTGGTGAGCGACGCCGCGCGCGAAGCCATCGACCTCATCGAGCGCGCCGTCGAGAAACGCCAGGTGCTGACCATCGACTATTCCGACGAGGCCGGCCGCGGCACCGCGCGCGACATCCGGCCCTTGGGCCTGTGGTTCTGGGGCAAGGTCTGGACCCTGGTCGCCTGGTGCGAGATGCGCGACGATTTCCGTGCCTTCCGCATCGACCGCATCGCCTCGGTCGTCATCGCCGGCCGGATCTTCAAGCCGGAGCGCGGCAAGCAGCTGGCCGATTTCTACCGCGCCGTCGAGCGCAGCGAGGATTACGGCATGGCGCCCGACCGCGCCGCGCGGACATGACTTCCTCCCAAGCCATTGTCCAACAAAAAAGCCCGCTCGAGCGGGCTTTTTTGTTGGACCTTCGCGATGCTTATTCTTCGTCTTCGTCCTTGTCTTTCGACTTGAGTGCCGAAAGCTTGGCGAAGACGGCGTTGGCGTCGAGCTCTGCATCCTCGTCCTTCGGCTTCTCGGGCGCCGGCACCAGCCGTTCGGTGAGTGCGGCGGGCAGCAGCGTGTCGCCGACGGGCTGCGCCGGCTCGCGGCCGCGCGAAGCGCGGTTGACTTCGAGATCGAGGTCGATCTGCGAGGTGAGGCCGAGCGTCACCGGATCCATCGGCTGCAGATTGGCCGAATTCCAGTGCTTGCGCTCGCGGATCTGCTCGATCGTCGACTTGGTGGTGCCCACGAGACGGGAAATCTGCGCGTCCTTGAGCTCCGGATGGTTGCGCACCAGCCACAGGATGGCGTTCGGCCGGTCCTGGCGCTTGGACAGCGGCGTGTAGCGCGGGCCCTTGCGCTTCGATTCCGGCACCCGCACCTTCGGCTCCGACAGCTTCAGCCGGTAGTTGATGTCCTTCTCGCCGCGCGCGATCTCGTCGCGCGTCAACTGTCCGGTGATGATCGGGTCCATGCCCTTGATGCCTTGTGCCGACTCGCCGTCGGCGATCGCCTTGACCTCCAGCGGATGCAGCCCGCAGAACTGCGCGATCTGCTCGAAGGAAAGCGCGGTGTTGTCGACCAGCCAGACGGCGGTCGCCTTGGGCATCAGCAGCGAATTGGCCATATCAAAAATCCTTCTCGTTCGCCCGCGTTCCCGCGCGGGCGGTGGTTTTAGAGCCACCAAAATGGGAAATTCGCAGCCTGTATAAACGCTCCCTCGAATTTTCGCAATGTTTTTGGGAAGGGGCTGAATCACCGCCTTGAAAAGACAAAACCCGCTGGACGAGGTCCAGCGGGTTCGGAACCGGAGATAAAGCAAGCGTCTCGACGGCTCTGGCTTCTCCTCGCCGCCCCCGGCCTTGCGGCCGGGCGCCGCGATCAAAGAGCCTGGCGGGCGATGCGCTCGATGTCGCCGCGGTTGATGCCGAGGTCGCTCAGCTGGCGGGCATTGAGCTTGTTCAACTCGCGCACGGTTTCGTTGTACATGCGCCACTTACGGTAAGCACTGATCGGGTTCATGATAGTTCTCCAGTCGGTTGGTCAAATCGTTTGATGCCGCTTAAATAGGCATGCCTGCCCACAAATTGAACGGACGCTTTTGCATGGCCGCAATGCGTTTTGTGCATTGCACCATTAAAGCTTTGTTCAGCTTGGAACTGGCGCACCGCGGTCGGCCGAGATGTGTCGAGATTCAGGTCAGGCCAGTCGAAAATGGCGGGCTTCGAGAACCGGAGCGGAGCGTACTTAAAGTACGTGAGCACCGGAAGCGCAGAAGGCCGGCATTTGCAGGCCGGCCTCACCTGAATATCGATACATCTCACCCGACGTCGAGGACGATCTTGCCTATATGCTCGCCCTCTTCCATCCGCTCATGCGCCCGCCAGGCTTCGGTCAGCGGAAAGATCATGTCCATGACGGGTGCCACCTTGCGCGTTCCGAGCAGCGGCCACACCTGGGCCTCCAGCGCAGCGGCGATCGCCGCCTTGAACTCCACGGTGCGCGGACGAAGCGTCGAGCCGGTATGCGTCAGCCGCTTCACCATGACCTTGGAGAAGTCGGCGCTTGCCACGGCACCGGCCTGCACCGCGATCTGGACGATCCGCCCCTCGACCGCCGCGGCATCGTAGTTGCGCCCGACATAATCGCCGCCGACCATGTCGAGGATGACGTTCGCGCCCTTGCCATCGGTCGCATCCTTCACCGCGGCGACGAAATCCTCCTCGCGGTAGTTGATCGCCCGGTCGGCGCCGAGCTTGAGGCAGGCGTCGCATTTCTCCTTGCTGCCGGCGGTGGTGATCACATAGGCGCCGAAGGCCGAGGCGAGCTGTATGGCGGTGGTGCCGATGCCGGACGAGCCGCCATGGACAAGCAGCGTCTCGCCCTTCTTCAGGCCGCCGCGCTCGAACACATTGTGCCAGACGGTGAAATAGTTTTCCGGAACCGCGGCGGCCTCCGAATAGGTGAAGCCGGCCGGGATCGGCAGCACGCTGCCGGCATGCACCTTGACATATTCGGCATAGCCGCCGCCCGGCGTCAGCGCGCAGACCCGGTCGCCGATGCGCCAGCGCGATATCTCGTCGCCGAGCGCCGCGATTTCACCGGCCACCTCGAGGCCGGGCAGGTCCGAGGCGCCGGGCGGCGGTGGATAGGAGCCCTTGCGCTGCTGCACATCCGGCCGGTTGATGCCGGCCGCGTGCACCTGGATCAGCACTTCGCCCGAACCGGGCACAGGCACATCGCGCGTTTCCGGCTTCAGCACCCTGGGACCACCGGGCTGCGAGATCGCGATAGCCGTCATCTTCGCCGGGATCTTCTGTCCGTTTGCCATCGTGTCCCGTTCTCCCTGTGCCGGTCAGTGTCGGCTGTTTGCATCGGCGCCCCTGCCCTATGTATGCTGATTGCCAAACCAGGCAAATGGCCAAGTAGGGGAGGAGCGACGGATGGCTATCTTCGACGACGAACCCGGCAAGAAGCGGCGCCCGCACGAGATCGGCCAGGACCTGTCGCTGCTTTCCGTAGACGAACTATCCGAGCGCATTGCGATGCTGCGCGAAGAGATCGCCCGGCTGGAAGAGGAACGGGCCGCCAAGGGCGCCACCAAATCCGCGGCCGAGGCACTATTTCGTAGAGGATAGGTTCGCCGGCGCGTTTGCCCGCCCCGGAAAAGCCTGATTGCGACTGCCAGACCTCCCCCTGAAACGGACCTGCGCCCCGAAATTCCAGCCGGATCAACCATGTTTGCAACCTACAGACCGATCCTCTCGCTGCTCCGCGGCACGGCGTTTCTGCTCGCCGCTTCCGGCCTGCACGGGCTGCTCTTGCCGCTGCGCGGCCAGGTGGAAGGCTTTTCGACCGCATCGCTCGGCCTGATGGGCACGGCCTGGGCCGGCGGCTTCGTCGCTGGCTGCTTCTTCGCGCCGCGCCTCGTGCGCCGCGCCGGCCATGTCAGGGCCTTCGGCGCCTTCGCAGCGTCGGGCGCGATCGTCGCGCTGCTCACCGGCCTTATCATCGACGAGTATTTCTGGATCCTCTTGCGCGCCTTCACCGGCTTCACCATGGCCGGGGCCTTCATGGTCATCGAGAGCTGGCTGAACGAGAAGGCCACCAACGAGAACCGTGGCACCGTCTTCGGCCTCTATATGATGGTCACCTATGCCTCGATCATGGGCGGCCAGATGATCGTCGCCGGCGGCGACGTGCGGTCGGCCTCGCTGTTCATGATCACCGGCATCCTGTTTTGCCTGTCGCTCATTCCGACAGCGGTGTCGACGCAGTCGCATCCCAAGCCCCTGCAGGACGTCAAGCTCGACGTGAAAGGCCTCTACGCCAATTCGCCGGTGTCGGCGGTGGCCTGCCTTCTGATCGGCATCGCCAACGGCGCCTGGGGCACCCTGGGCGCGGTCTACGGCGCCCGCGTCGGTATCTCGACCGCCGAGATCGCGCTGATGATGAGCCTTGTCGTCGTTTCCGGCGCCGCCATGCAGCTTCCGGCCGGGCGCCTGTCGGATACAACCGACCGTCGCTTCGTGCTGGCCGGCGCGGCCTTCGGCGCCGCGCTGGTCGCGCTGCTGATCTTCCTGATCGCGCCGCGTTCGGGCCTCTTCGTCATCGTGATGACCGCCGCCTATGGCGCTTTCGCCTATACGCTCTATTCGATCGCCGTCGCGCATGCCAATGACCACGCCCGCTCCGAGGACTTCGTCAAGGTTTCAGGCGGCCTGCTGTTGCTCTACGGCTTTGGCACGATGATCGGACCGCTTTTGGCCGCGGCCTTGATGGGTTCGATGCGTCCGGAGGGGCTCTTCCTTGCAACCGCGCTCGCGCATCTCAGCCTCGGTGGCTACACGCTGCTGCGCATCCGCGCCCGCGCGCCGGTGCCGATCGAAAACCGCGATGCCTTTAAGACGCAGCCCGCGGATCGCGCGGTCACGCCTGAGGCAACGCGGCTCGATCCGCGCAGAAAGGTTGAAACCAATAGTTGAGATTCGGAAAACTTTGCCCCACAAATAAAGGCATGATGTTTTCTGACGCCTTTTTGGCGATAGCCGATCCCAACCGGCGCTATCTCTTGGAAGAACTCCGGCGCGGCCCGAAGACGGTGAACGAATTGGCGGCCGGATTGCCCGTCTCACGCCCCGCCGTTTCCCAGCACCTCAAAGTCCTGCTCGATGCCGGCCTGGTCAAAGCCAAGGCCGAAGGCACAAGGCGCGTCTACACCGTCAGCAACGCCGGCTTCCTCAGGCTCAACATCTGGCTCGACCAGTTCTGGGAAACATCGCCGGGGGAATGATTTATGGGCGTCGAGCCAAAGGCGCACGAGAAAGTGATCGCGCCCTTGGCCGACACAAGGCCTCAATAGGCTGCCGCCAGTGCCGCGCCGAGCGCGTCGAGCAGCTCGCCCGTTCCATGCTCGCGCGTGGCCGGTGTGTCGATGCCGTCGAAGAAGGCCCCCTGCTCCGTCAGGATCAGCCGCGTGCCGTTGCCTTCCGCGATGAGCTCGATCGTCGCAAGCGAAACCGAGACCCGGGTTTGGCCGAACAGCAGCTCGTAGCTGTAGACAATGCGCCGGTTCGGCACGATGTCCTGGTAGACCGCGTTGTAGAAATGCATCTGCCCGTCGCTGGGACAGCCGGCGTTCACTTCCTTGCCGCCGACGCGAAAGTCCATTTCATGCCGGCTCGGCATCGGGTTGTCGGGATCGAAAAACCAGCGTTTCTTCGCCTCGGCGTCGCTCAGCGCGAAATAGACCTTGGCCGGCGCCGCCGGATAGACGCGCTCGATGACGAAGGTGGAATGGACGACGGATCGTTCGCTCATGACAGGACCCTTCAGGTTTCGTCTTTGGTTTCATCGAGAAAATCGCCGAGCCGGTCGAGCCTGCGCTCCCAGGCAAGCCTCCGCTCGTTGATCCAGTGCTCGGCGGCCCGAAGCGCCTGCGGCTCGATCCGGCAGGTTCGCACCCGGCCAAGCTTCTCGGTCCTGACCAGGCCGCTTGCCTCGAGCACGTTGAGATGCTGGACGACGGCCGAAAGCGACATCGCCAGCGGCTCGGCCAGCTGGCTGACCGATGCCGGGCCGCGCGACAGCCGTTCCACCATGCTGCGCCGGGCGGGATCGGCGAGCGCCTGGAACATGAGGTCGAGCTGGGCGGGATCGTGCAGCATCGCGAATTAGCCGTCGTTGTAAGGAAAGAGCTTGAAATAGGGCTGCGCTTCCTCGATCACGCGGGCGAAGGACGGACGCGCGAGCAGCCGGTCGTGGTAGCGTTTCACGGCGGGGAACTTGTCGCCGAAGGGCTCGACCTTGTTGGCGTAGAACAGCGCCGGCGAGGCGGCGCTGTCGGCCATGGTGAAGGTCTCGCCCACCGCCCAGCTCTTGCCCTGCATCTCCTCTTCGACAATGGCGTAGGAATTGCGCAGTTGCGCGCGCGCCTCCTCGACACCGAACGGATCGGTCTGCTCCTTTGGCCGCAGCCTGTCGCCGACGATCTTCTGCATCGGATGCTGCACATAGAAATCGTAGAAGCGATCCGCCTGGCGGACCTGAAGGGCGAGATCGACATCGGCGGGAACGAGCGCGACCGGCCCGGGATAATGCGCGGCGAGGTATTCGACGACGATGGTCGATTCCAGTACCGTGCGGCCGCGCGAGTCGTCGCGCAATGCGGGCATCTTGCCGGTCGGCGACACCTTCAGGAAGGCCGCGCGCGACTGCTCATCGCCGAGATCGACGATCACCGGCTTGAAGGGCGTGTCGTTCTCGTAGAACGCGATCAGCGGCTTCCAGCAGAACGAGGCCAGCGGGTGGAAATGCAGCGTCAGGGACATTTCTCGCTCTCTTTCGCTTCAGGGCATGATTCCAAAAAGTGGAAATCGGTTTTTGGAAAAGATCATGCCCCAACCAATATCCAGGCGATTGGACAATACTGAAGTAACTACTTCACTATTGGCATGAACGGTTTGAGTCAAGGCGGCTTCTTGTCGGCGCTACCCGTGTTCGGCGATGGCCCGGACGATTTGCGGCCAGTCGTTGCGGTGCAGCTCGTGGCCGCCGCCTTCGATCCGCACCAGCCTTGCGCCGGGCACGGCCTCGGCAAGCGCTTCGCCATGCTCGATCGGAAAAAGAGGATCGGCGGTGCCGTGGATGACGAGCAGCGGCGCGTCGAGATCCCGCACCGTGCGCTGCGGACCGCCGCCCTTGAGCAGGAAATGGTTGGTCGCGCTGGCAAGACCGCCGGAGCGGTCGTAATCTTCCTCGATCATCTTGCGTGTCCGTTTCTCATCGAACGGATGGAGCGTGCTGGCAATCGCGCGGGCGTCCTTGACCATGAAGTCGAGCACCTGCTGCCGATCAGACCAGTCGACATTGGTGCCTTCCGCCGAATGATCCTTGTAGGCCTCGGTCGTTCCCGGCAGGTCGGATGTGTCGACACCAAGCGGCGAACAGGAGATCACGGTGAGCGCGCGGACGCGTTCGGGATATTTCAGCGCCACGTTCTGCGCGATCATGCCACCCATCGACATGCCGGCGACATGCGCCTTTGCGGCGCCATGGTCATCGAGCACGCGCATGGCATCGTCCACCATGTCCTCGAACGTATAGGGCGGCGCGCCTGGCGGATATTTGGTCGACAGGCCGGTGTCGCGGTTGTCGTAGCGGATGACGAAGCGGCCGCGCCCGGCGAGCTGCCGGCAGAACGCTTCGGGCCACCACAGCATCGAAGCCATGGCGCCCATGACCAGAAGGATCGCCGGATCGGCCGGGTCGCCGAACGTCTCGGAAGCGATATCGGGGTGCGCTGCAGTGGTCATCTGCTCCTCCAATCCGATTGCATTTTGCAATCAGTTGCACGATAATGAAACTGATATCATAATGCAACTGGTTTTTCTGGAGACCGCCATGAGCATCGACCGTCGATCCGGCTGCCCGATCAATCTGTCGCTGGAGGTTTTCGGCGACCGCTGGAGCCTGATCATCCTGCGCGACATGATCTTCGGCGGCAAACGCCACTTCCGCGAACTGCTCAACTTCTCGCTCGAGGGCATCGCCTCCAACATCCTGGCCGACCGGCTTAAGCGGCTGATGCAGCTGGGCCTGCTGACCAAGGCCGACGATCCAAGCCACAAGCAGAAGGCGATCTACAGCCTGACCGAGATGGCGATCACGCTCGTGCCGATCATGGCGCATCTCGGCGCCTGGGGACGCGTCTGGCTGCCGGTCAGCGAGGAGCTTTCGATCCGCGCCGAGTTGCTCGAAAAAGGCGGCCCCCAGCTCTGGGAGCAATTCATGGACGAACTGCGCCACGAGCATCTGGGCATGCCCCTGAAGGCGCCGCCTAGCGCGCCGACCGTGCGCCAGCAGCTGCAGGCAGCGTACGAGGCGGTCGTCGCGCGGAAGGTTGTTGAACCGTCCACCGTGTGAACCCCTTAGAGCTGCAGCGCCCTGGATGTGTCGAGATTCAGGTCAGGCCGAGTCGAGAACGATGGTTTCCGAGAACCGGAGCGGAGCGTACTTAAAGTACGTGAGCACCGGAAGCGCAGGAAGCCGTCGTTCGCAGGCCGGCCTCACCTGAATATCGGCATAGCCCTAGTTCAAATTGATATCCCGGCTGGCCGAGCGCATCGACACCGAGAAGCCGGCCAGCACGTCGAACAGCGCGATGATCATCAGCGTGAAGAACACCGAATGCGCCGCGCCCTTCACCAGGAGGAACTCGACCAGGAAGGCGACGAAGACCAGCGTCGACAGAAGATGGTCCAGGATCGAGGCATTGGTCGTGCGCACCGATTTTGAGATCTCGACGAACAGGAAGATAAGCCCGATCAGCACCATCAGGTCGCCGAGCGTCATCGAGAACACGCCGCCCGACATCATGCGGAAGGAGAACATCTCGATCATCCAGGGATCGTCGCCGCCGCCGAACAATCCCAGCAGGCCGAGATTGTAGAGGACGAAGGGCACGATCAGCAGCGGGACGGCACCGAACATCTGGGCGACTCCAAAAGGGCAGCCCTTTTGTAAAATCCGCAGCAAGCGCGCCGTCAAGGTTTTTCGCTGGCGGCGACGAACACGCTGTAAGACCTAATGAAATAACGATGTCAGCCGGTTGCCCTGGCTTTTCTGCAGCCTGCGCGACCTAGGCCTCGATCGACCAGACGCCAAAAACAAAAAGACCGGCCAGAGGCCGGTCTTTTGAAACGTCACAAACCGTGGAAGCTTCTCAGCTTTCCTTCGGCTCCAGAACCTGGCGGCCGCGATACATGCCGGTCTTCAGGTCGATGTGATGCGGACGGCGCATTTCGCCGGAATTCTTGTCCTCGACATAGGTCGGGGCCTTGAGGGCGTCGGCCGAGCGGCGCATGCCGCGCTTCGACGGAGAGGTTTTTCTTTTTGGAACGGCCATGGATATGCTCCACTACATGGTCAAAATGCCTCGGTAACCCTCGCGAAAGGGCCGCATCGAGGCCATAATCTGAGAAAGTCGGGTGCCTATACACGCCCTGCGCCGTTTTGGCCAGCGTGCCCGCGAATTTTTTTGAGCCGGAGCAGGATAAGAGCTAGGTGCGTCGAGATTCAAGTCAGGCCGAGCCGAGAGCGGTGGCTACCGAGAACCGGAGCGGAGCGTACTTGAAGTACGTGAGCACCGGAAGCGCAGGTAGCCGCCGTTCGCAGGCCGGGCTCACTTGAATATCGACGCACCTAGTCAAGGCAGCCGACATAGGCGCCTGACCGACCGGCCCGCCTTTCTATCAGCGAGGCCAGTCGCCGCAAGCCCGGTCCGGGCTTTGCCGGATTGCGTGCGATCGGATTGGGCAGGCTGACGGCGAGCAGCGCCGCCTGCCGGCGCGACAATTGCTTGGCCGAGACGCCGAAATGGTGTCGGGCGGCGGCCTCGATGCCGTAAATGCCCGGTCCCCATTCGGCGACGTTGAGATAGATCTCCATGATCCGCCGCTTCGACATCACCGCATCGAAATAGACGGCTAAGGGCAGCTCGACCACCTTGCGCACGCTGCTGAGCGGCCGCGCCCAGAGAAAAAGGTTCTTGACCGTCTGCATGGTGATGGTGGATGCGCCGCGCGTCGCCTCGCCGGCCAGCGCGTCGTCGACCACGCCGCGCAATTCGCCCAGATCGACGCCGCGATGGAAACAGAACTGCCCGTCTTCCGACATGATCACCGAATGCGCCAGCACCGGCGCCACGTCGTCGATCGACACCCAACGCCGGTCGTAGCCCGAAAAGGTCACGAGGTCCTTCAACATCAGCGTCGAAACCGGATGCACGAAGGGCGGCAGATAAAGGAAGGTGAGCACGACCGGGATAGCCGCCAGCACCAACGCCACGACCAGGCAGCGCCGGACGATGCGCTTCAGACCGGCGCGGTTCAGGCGCCGCGGCCGCGCCATGTCCAGCCCTTCGCTTTCATGTTCGACGATCGGTTCCGTCAAGCCGCCCCACCCATGCCTCGCCCCCTCCGGCATAAAGGCGCGCGCCTGCTTGCGCAATGTCTGAGTGTCGGCTACCGCTCCCGGCCATGAGCAAAGACGACCAGATCGCCTTCGAAACCGCGCTTTTTATGCGCGCCGCCGCGGTCGAGACTGAGCTGCGCCGGATCCTCGACGCGCGTCTGTTCTCCGGCGAGATCGCGCGGCCCGAGCGCCTGATGGCGGCGATGCGCCACGGCGTGCTCAACGGCGGCAAGCGGCTGCGCCCGTTTCTGGTCATGGAAAGTGCGGCGCTGTTTTCTGCCGATAGTGACGCGGCGCTCCGCGTCGCGGCGGCGCTCGAATGCGTGCACTGCTATTCGCTGATCCATGACGATCTGCCGGCCATGGACGACGACGATTTGCGACGCGGCCAGCCGACGGTGCACAGGGCCTTCGACGAGGCGACCGCGATCCTTGCCGGCGACGCGCTGCTGACCATGGCGTTCGACATCATCGCCGACGAAGCGACCGCGCTGTCGGCCGAACGCCGGGCCGCCCTTGTTCTCTCCCTTGCTCGCGCGGCCGGCGCCGGCGGCATGGTCGGCGGCCAGACGCTCGATCTCGAGGCCGAGCGCAAACGGCCCGATGAGGCGGGCATCATCACGTTGCAGGCGATGAAGACCGGCGCGCTGATCCGCTTCGCCTGCGAGGCGGGCGCGATCGNCGCCGGCGCGCCNCCCNCCGACCGCGAGAGGCTGGCGGAGTTCGGTTCGGCGATCGGCCTTGCCTTCCAGCTCGCCGACGACCTTCTTGATCTCACCGCCGACGCCAAGCAGATGGGCAAGGCGACGAACAAGGACGCCGCCGCCGGCAAGGCGACGCTTGCCGCGCTGCACGGGGCCAACTGGGCGCGCGGCCAGCTCCACGGCCTCATCGATCAGGCGCATGCGCTGCTCGAGCCCTATGGTGAAGAGGCGGAGTTGCTGAAAGCTGCGGCGACGTTCGTGGCGACGCGGAGCAGCTGAGAGCGGTAACCCTGGGCCGACTGTCGGCCTGCCTGCCAGCGAATTTCGTGCGGTTCAGACTTTCGGCATTCCCTTGGGCGGCATCATGCGCTTTTGCGCGGCGATGCGGAACGGCGCATTCGGCCCGCCATAACCTGCATAGGCGCCGCGCCGCTCGACGATCTCGAAGATGAAACCTTCGCCGAAGGTCGGCGCATAGAGCTGGAAGAACTCGCCCTTCTCATCACGATCATAGAGGATGTTCGACACACGCAGCCGGTCGGCGAGCTCGGGGTCGAGACCGAAACGCGCCTCCACATCGTCATAGTAGTTCATGGAAATCTGCAATGGCTCGAAGCCGTTGGCCTTGAGCCTTTCGGCGGTCAGGAAAATGTCGTCTGTCGCCATGGCGAGATGTTGGATACCCGAGCCGAAAGTCTCGGCGATGAAGTGGCCGGCAAGCGTGCGACGGCTCTCGGCGCCGTTGAGGGTGAGGCGAAGGCGCTTGTCGAGACCCTCGATCACCTGGCTGCGAACGAGGCCTGCCGGATCGACGATGTCGACCATCGGCGTCTTCGTCGTCCTGAAGAGAGAGACGTAGAAGAGCAGCCAGCTCGGCATCTCCTCGTGAAACATGGTCTGGCCGACATGATCTATGCGGGTGAGGCCAGCGCCGCTGCCGGCGCCGGCGGCAGCGACAGGCTTGAACTCGATGTCCCAGACCCTGGCCAGGTCTGTCTTGCCATCGAGGAAATAGATCAGCCCGCCGCCGACGCCGCGGATTGCCGGGATCGACAGCTCGCCCGGACCGACCCGCTGATGGAAAATCTCCGCCCCCAACACCTCGGCTCGGGCGACGGCCGCCGCCGCATCCTCGACCTTCAACCCGATCGCATAAGCCGACGTGCCGTGAACGACGAAGGAGGAATGCGCAAAGCCCTGCCGCTCGGTGTTGATGACGATGTTGATCTCTCCCTGCCGGTAGAGGGTGACATCCTTGGAGACGTGACGCCCGGCCTCAGAGAATTCCAGCGTGGTGAGGAGGCTGCCAAGCGACACGGCTCCCTCCGGGTTCGCGGCGAATTCCACGAACTCCACTCCCTCGACGCCGATGCGGTCTGGCATTGCCGGCACCGAAATATCGAGCGCCGGCTCCGCGCGCCGCACCTGGTCCATCAGCCAGACGAGCGAACGCTTGCCGTCGACGGAGATCGCCTTTGCCGAGCCGCCCCGGAACTGGTCGTTGAAAATTTCGAGCGATATGTAGCTATTGTAGCCTGTCGCTGCGACGGCCTGCATGAACTCGCGCACCGGCAAGTCGCCTTCGCCCGGCATGTTGCGGAAGTGCCGGCTCCAGTAGAGCAGGTCCATATCGATCAGCGGCGCGTCGGCGAGTTGGACGATGAATATCTTGTCTGAAGGGATCGCGCGGATCGAGGGCAGCTCGATCTTACGAGCCAGCGTATGGAAGGAATCGAGGATCAAGCCGATGTTGGGATGCCCCGCGCGGCGCACGACTTCCCATGCGTCGCGATGATCGTTGACGTGCCGGCCCCAGGCGAGCGCCTCGTAACCGACACGCAAGCCTCGCTTCGCTACGCGCTCGCCGAGTTCATGGAAATCCGCGGCGGCGCGGTCGATGCCGCCCAGCGACACCGGCGAGACCGATGAGCAGACGAGCATCAAGTCGGTGCCGAGTTCCTGCATCACGTCGAACTTGCGCTCCGCGCGGTCGAAGGCGCGGCCTCGCTGCGGCTCGGGCAGACCCTCGAAATCGCGGAACGGCTGGAACAGTGTGATCTCCAGCCCGTTGTCGCGCACCATGTGGCCAACCTCGGCGGGCGTGCCGTCGAAGGCCAGGAAATCATTCTCGAATATCTCCACGCCATCGAATCCGGCAGCGGCGATCGCTGCGAGTTTTTCCCGCAGGTCGCCGCTGATGGAAACGGTGGCGATGGAGGTTTTCATTGTTTCGCCCGCGAGGTTACAGGAGCGCGATCGCGCGAGTGGGACCGCCGGTTGCGCCTTTCACCTTGGGGATGCCAAGGAACAAACGCGCCCCGGACTCGGGAATTGCATCGAGATTAGCCAGGCACTCTATGCCCCAGCGGCCCGAGCCCAGCCATTCGTAGTGGACAGGAAACGCCCCGCTCGAGTTGAGCCCGGTGTCGAGCGAAAGCGTGTCGACGCCGATGCCCTTCACGTTGCGCTCGCCGATCAGGAACTGCGCGGCCTCGATGTGAAAGCCCGGCGTGTGGTTTTTCTTCTCCTTGTCGTTGCCGGTGAACCTCGGGTCGCCGACCAGTTTGTGCCATCCGGAATTCATCACCACGCAGCAGCCGTCCGGCAGCCTGCCGTTCTTCGCCTCCCATGCTTTTATGTCGTCCGGCGTCAGGCTCGTGTCCGCATTCTCGGCGGCGCGCGCGGCGATGTTGATGACCGCGACGGGAACGATAAGGTCCGAGATCGGGATCAGATCGGCCGTCAGGCCATCGGCGGAGAAGTGGATCGGTGCATCCATATGCGTGCCGCTGTGCTCGACGATATCCAGCGGTTCAAGTTCACCTTGTCCTTCGCGAAAGTGACGAGATGCTCCACCGTGAACCATTTCTCGCCGCTGAAGGTCGGGAAACCCTCATAGAGGGCATGGGAAAGGTCGATCGTTTCGGTGAAATTGATCGCCCCCGCCTGGGCTGACGGCGTGGTGGGGAGCGCGGCCGCAGCAGCAGCGCCGAGACCGAGCGTGAAACCGGCTTTCAGCAGACCCCTGCGGGTCGCCTTCTCACAGATCGAATGCAGGCATCCTGGTGGGCACATGTCGGTTTTCCTCCCTTTCGGTTTAACGGTTCACGAGCACTAACCAGTCCGTTCATTGCTCCGATGCATCGGTCCGCCCGACGGGTCCGCCGGCCCGGCTTGTTGTCCGATCAGTTCAATCAGCGATTTCACCGCGGTCGGGTATCCGCGCGGCCCGAGACCGGCGATGACGGCCGTGGCGGCAGTGGACACCAGCGAACGGTGGTAGATCGCCTCGCGGCGATGGATGTTCGAGATGTGCAGCTCGACGATCGGCCCGGGAAACATCTTCAGCGCATCCAGGATCGGGATCGACCTGAAGCTGAGACCGGCCGGGTTGATGAGGATGCCCGCTCCGTCGTCCAAGGCTTCGTGGATCCAGTCGACGATTTCGTGCTCGGCATTGGACTGATGGAAACGGACCGGCCACGTCCCCGCGGCCTCCCGGCACATCGCCTCGATCTCGGCCAGCGTCGTCGTGCCATAGATTTCCGGCTCGCGCTTTCCGAGGCGGTTGAGGTTCGGACCGTTGATCACGAAGATGGGCTTCATCGGTCGTCTTCTCCCCTCTATCAGCCCGGATAGCCGAGCAGGCGCGGCAGCCAGAGCACGAGGCCTGGAAAGAAGGTGATCAGCACCAGCGAACCGATCATCGCCCACAGGAAGGGCAGTATGTCGCGCACCAGGTCCCTGAACGGCACCTCGGCGATCCTGGTCATGATGAAGAGCAGCAGGCCATAAGGCGGCGTCACGAGGCCGAGCATGATATTGACCACGACCATCACGCCGAAATGCACCGGATCGATACCCAGGGCCCTCGCGGTCGGGATGAGCACCGGAACGATCACCAGCAGGATGGTCGTTCCCTCCAGCACGCAGCCGAGCAGGAGGAGCAATACGTTTACCAGAATGAGGAAGCCGGTAGGCGACAACTGCCAGGTCTGCAGAAGCGCGCTCACCGATTGGGGAATGTTTTCGACGGTGACCACATAGTTGAATACCAGCGCACCGCCGATCAGCATGCCGATCGAGGCGCTGGTGCGAGCGCTGACCAGCACCGAGCGGTAGAAGTCGGCAAAGCTGACGCTGCGGTAGAGGAAAACCGAAACCAGCAGCGCGTAGACGCCGGCGACGGCGGCTGCCTCGGTTGGCGTCGTCACGCCGCTATAGATGCCGCCGAGCAGCACCGCGGGCATCATCAGCGAGGGCAGCGCCTGCCAAGTGATACGCGGCAGCTCGCGCAGCGGCGTCGGCGGCTCGACTGGGAAGCCGCTTACGCGGGCATGATAGGCGACGATGATCATCTGGCCGCCCGCCATCAGAAGGCCCGGCACGACGCCGCCGAGGAAGAGGTAGCCGATCGAAGCGTCGGAGACGAGCGCGTAGATAACCATCGGGATTGAAGGCGGGATAATCGGGCCGATCACCGCGGTCGCGGCGGAGAGCGCGGCGGCGTAGCTCGGCGGATATTTTCCGTCCTTGGTCATC
Source organism: Mesorhizobium sp. WSM3224 (assembly GCF_000427725.1). Lineage (GTDB taxonomy): Bacteria > Pseudomonadota > Alphaproteobacteria > Rhizobiales > Rhizobiaceae > Mesorhizobium. Next base: position 118,702 of record NZ_ATYO01000006.1, read on the forward strand.
ATCTTCTGCATGAGCTTGCCGGGACCGGCGGCATCGGCGATAGCCGAACCCGACATGCCGGCGAAGATGATCGCCTGGACGATGTTGACGAAAGCAAGACCGCCGCGGAACCGGCCGACGCAGGCGTTGCAGAAGCGCAGCAGGCGCTCGGTCATAGAGCCGACGTTCATCAGCTCGGCGGCCAACACGAACAGCGGGACGGCGAGGATGATGTAGTTGGCGTACATGCCGTTCAGGAGCTGCTCGGCGACGGTGCCCATGTCGAGTCCGGCGAGCAGCAGGTAGAGGATCGAGCCGGCGATCATGGCGTGACCGATCGGCAGGCCAAGAAAGGCGAGTGCGGTGATCGCGACGACCGACAGCGAGAACGGGCGGGCGAGGTTCACGTGCCGGTCCCCATCTCTGTCGGATCGGGCCTCTTCGGAGCCGGGCCGAAGGCGGCCTGCCAGGAAAGCCAAAGGTAGCGGACCAGCGTGGCAACGACGAAGACCAGATAGATGGAGAACAGCCAATCGAAGCGGAACTTCAGATAGGCGGTGTGCTCCACCTTCATGAAGGTCACGTAGTCGAAGACTGCCGGAAAGGAGATCGCGTAAAGCACGATGAGCGCCGCGGCCGCGATCAGGAACATGATGCGGCGGGCCGTCTGTCCGGCCGACGCGTAGATGAGGTCGAAGCGTATCTCCTCCTCTTCGCGGATCACGAAGGCGGCGCCCCACAAGACCAGCCAGATCCAGAGGATCACGCTGAGCTCGTTGGTCCAGCCGATCGGAAGATTGAGCAGGTAGCGAAAGACGATCTGCAAGGTGAAGGCGGCGAACATCAGCGCCAGCATCGCCGCCAGCACAAATTCCGCGAAGCGATACAGCCGGCCGGCAATGGGCCTCAAATTGGCGTTCAAAACGGTTCCTCACGGCTGTGAACGGTGCACCAAGTGGCTGCGGCGAGCTCGTCTTTGCTCGCCCGGCCGAACCATCAGAGCGCGTTTATCTTCTCGACCATGCCCGCCGGCCACTCCTTCGCCAGGTCGGAGGCCAGGTACTGCTCCTGCACATGCTTGCGGAAGGCAGCCACGTCGGGTTCATAGACCTTCAGCCCTTTGCCCTTGAAGAACCCGACGAGCTCCTTCTCGTGGGTCAGGTGCTTTTCGGTCGAGAATTCGATGGCCGCATCGGCCGCCGCCTGGAACCTTGCCTGCTTGTCGGCGCCCATCTCGTCCCACACCTTCTTCGAAACGGCGAGGAGATCGAAGCCGACGAGGTGTGAGGTGAGCACGATCTGGGACATCACCTCGTAGAACTTCATGTTCTCGACGTTCGGCAGTGGATTGTCCTGGCCGTCGATCGCACCCGTCTGCAGACCGGTATAGACCTCCGCATAGGCCATCGGAGTCGGATTGGCGCCGAGCGCGGAGCCGAGGAACTGCCATGCATCGCCGCCGGGCATCCGCAGCTTGATGCCAGCCAGGTCGGCGGGCGTCCTGATCTGCTTATCGGGCTTAAGGCCCACCTGGCGCACGCCGAAATAGGTCGGGCCGAGCACCTTTATGCCAAGCTGGTCCTCGGTCATCTTCTTCAGCTCTGCGCCCATTTCGCTAGTGAAGAATTTCCGCATGTGGGCGGCGTCGCGGAAGAGATAGCCGGCGGTGACGATCGACCATGCCGGAATCTGCTTGGAGACGTCCTGCGGTGCGATATTGCCCATTTCCAGGTTGCCGCGCTGGATGGCGACCAGTTCCGTTCCCTGCTTGAAGAGATTGCCGCCGTAGTAGCCTTCGAAGGTGAAGTCGTCTTTGATGGCGTCGGCGAATTTCTTCATCATCTCGGCGCGGATATCCTGCTCCGAGAACACGGCCGAGAACCGCAGCTTGGGCTTCTCCTGGGCAAAGGCCGGAAACGCCGTGGCGGTCGCCACGAGACCGGCGCCGACGAGAAATTCTCGGCGAGTTGTTTTCAACATCATGTCTTCCTCCCTGTTTCATTCGGTTGGGCCTGTCGGGCTCGGTCGCCCGCCCGTTCGGGAACGGGCGTGTCGCCAAAAGCGGCGAAGGCCGCCCTCATACGATCGACATCCGGCTGAATGCCGGTGAAAAGCTCGAAGGCTCGCGCCGCCTGGTGGACGGCCATGCCCTCACCGTCGAGCGTGCGGCAGCCGCGCTGCCGCGCTGCCGCGAGCAGTTCGGTCTCCAGCGGGAAATAGATGATGTCGGCGACCCAGCATTCGGGCCTCAGCAACGCCGGATCGAGCGGGATGCCCGGTAGCTTGGCCATTCCGACCGGCGTCGCGTTGACGATTCCGTCGGCTCGCGCCGCAGCCGCGGCGACGTCGGAAACGGCGGTCACCCGGTCCGGTCCGAAAAGCGATCCGAGCCGCGCGGCGAGCGCCGTTGCCTTTGCATGCGCGATGTCGCGGACGAGCAGCTGTTTGGCGCCGAGCTCGAGCAGAGCATGGGCCACGGCCGCGCCCGCCCCGCCGGCTCCGAGCAGCAGGACGCTGTCGCGCGGCGCCCCCGCCATGCCGCGCCCGAAACTTTCCGTGAACCCCCACAAATCGGTGTTGTGGCCGACCCGGCGGCCGCCCCGCAGCACGACGGTATTGACCGAGCCCAGTGCCTCCGCTGCTTCCGACAATTCGTCGAGCAGCGGAATGATCTCCTGCTTGTAGGGAAAAGTGACGTTCAGCCCGTCGAAGCCGAGATGCCCGGCGAAAGCAAGGATGTCCTCCAGCCGCAGCGTGCCCTCGCCCATGCGGTCGGCGTCGAGCAGCCGGTATATGTAGGCGATACCCTGCGCCCTGCCCTCCGTCTGATGCATGGCCGGCGTGCGCGACAGCTGGATGCCGCGCCCGACCAGGCCCACCAGCACGCACCGCTGATCGGGAGCAACTACTCCTTCATCCGCCGTCGCGCGAGCAGCAAACGATGTCAATGCGACCTCCCGGACTTGCCACGTAATCGGCAAGCTCCTCCCGGCATCCGCGCACACTTTGTACTGTCTGGTTAATTTCGTCAACCACTTTGTACAAACCGGTTAATTTGCTAAAGACCCATTCGGATGTAACCGTTCGGACCGGAGGCGGCAGCCGATCATGGACGACAAACCGGCGAATGGACGCAGCGGCGGTTGGAAACAGGACCCCGCTGGCGTGCGCAAGAATATCCTTGCCGTGGCGATGGCGGAATTTGCCGCGAACGGCCTCTCGGGGGCACGCATCGACGAGATCGCAGCCAAGACGAGCACCTCGAAGCGCATGATCTACTACTATTTCGGCGACAAGGAGGGGCTGTACAGGCGGGTCTTGGAAGAAGCCTATCGCGAGGTCCGTGCCGGCGAACAGGAACTGGAGCTCGACCACGTGCCGCCAGTCGAGGCTTTGAAGCTGCTCGCGGAGTTCACCTTCGACCACCACAGCCGCCACCCGGACTTCATCCGGCTCGTCATGATCGAGAACATCCACCACGGGGCTTATCTGGAGAGATCCGAACTGATCCGACCGCTGAATGCCGGCGCCGTACAGAAACTGGAGACGATCTGCCGGCGCGGCCGCGAGGTTGGTGTGTTTCGCGAGGACGTAACGCCGCTTCAATTACACTGGCACATCAGCGCAATGAGCTTCTTCAATGTCTCGAACCGAACCAGCTTTTCGCACATCTTCGGCACGGACCTTTTCAGCGCCGGCGGGCAGGAGGCACTCAAGAAACAAATGGTGGAAATGGTAGTTGGCCTCGCGCTGAAGCCGCACAGACGCTCACGCGGCTCTGCTGAAAGCCGCCGCCACTTTCGTGGCGACACGAAATAGCTGACGCCGGGCGTTCCGCCGGCTATCGCTTTCGAAATTGTCCGCTTTGCTGCAACAAGCGGACATTGAACAGGCTCAAGTTCTCTGCCTGTCGGCGACTTCGCATCCGGCGCAGCAGATAGAGCAATTCCAGGAAAAGTGTGAGCGGTTTTCCGTCCGGAATTGCGTAAGAACAAGGAGATAGAGCGGTTCGCCGTTTCCGTGAAACGGTGAAACGCTCTAGCGCTCGTGGCCAACAGCTGGCGCAGAACGGGAACAGCTACAGTCGACACGGTCGGATGGCGGGGGCAAGCATCCGCTCGCCCCCACCTGCAAGGACAGTGATCGACATCGCTGGCTCAGTCCGCGCCGTTGAGCTGCAGTTCGCCGGCAAGCATCCGTTCGTTGGGATCGATCGGACCCAGGTTCTCAACGACCCGGAACCGGCCGCGTTGTGCCTGGGCGATGTACATGGTCATGCGGACATGGTGCTGGCCGGGGACCATCTCGGCCGGCCCGCCCGGCCCCTCGCTGATCCGGGCGTGATCGAGCGCCCGGATGACCGCGTCGCGCTCGACTGTCCCGGCCTCGTTCACCGCCGCTTCCCACATTTTGACCGCCCGGTAGTGGCCGGTGCAGCCGCTGCCCGCGGTCAACATGGCGCTGCCGGGGAAGCGGTCCTGGTAGCGACGCAAGAGCGCGCGGCCAAACGGATCGTCCAGTTCCTGATAGTAGTCGAGACAGCTGTAGAGCCCCTCGATCTGTTCGGACGGCACGAGATTGAAGAAGTTCTCGTCGAAATACGTGCAGATGATCTTGCCGCCCCGCTTGCCGAAACCGGCCCTGTGGAGTTCGTGGAGGAATGGCGTCAGGCCGGGCGGGACGAGAGTGTTGAACACGACGTCGGCGCCGCTCGCCATGATTTGCTGCACCGTGCGCCGGAAATCGACGGTGTCGAGCGGAAAATATTCCTCTCCGACGATCTCGCCGCCATTGGCGCGCACCACCCGGCTCGCCGCCTTGTTCAGCAAATGAGGCCAGATGTAGTCGGCCGACGGCAGGTAGAACTTCTTCGCGCCGGTACTCTTCATGAACCATGGGATCAGCGGCTCGACCTGCTGCGCGGGCACCGGGCCCGTGCAGAAGATCAGCGGGTCGTTTTCCTGTCCCTCGTACTGCTCGGTGTAGATATAGAGCGTCCTGCCGCGTGCGACTGCCTCGCTCTTGATGGCCTGGCGGGTCGAGCTGTAGATGCCGCCGACGACCAGGTCGACTTTGTCGACGTCTATCAGCTTCGCAGTCCTTGCCTTGGCGACGCTGTCGGTGGTCTCGCCATCCTCGATGACGACCTGCACCGGCCGGCCAAGCAGGCCGCCGCTGGCGTTGATATCGTCAACGAGCATTGTCGTGAGGTTCGCGTTGGCAATGCCCATGAAGGACAACGGGCCGGTGAGTTCGGCGATAAGGCCGATCTTGATGGGTTTCGGATCCATCTGATTTCTCCGATTCTGGGGTTCGTCGGGCGCGCCACCGCCGACGGCAGGCGGCGCGCGGCGTGGACGTCAGGCCTCGTAGTGCCCGAGCAGCAGTGCAGCTTGCGGCTTGCCGACATGGCCGGCTTCCTGCAGGATCGCGGGCACCTCCGGATCCGATACGAAATTCTTCCAGCCCTCGGCGTCCCAGTCGAAGATCGCCCAGACGCGGTCGGGCTCGCTCGGGTCACGGAACACGGTTGCGCCGTTCGAGCCGTGCAGCCGGCGCTTGTCGGCGCCCTTGGTTGAAAAGATACGGATGAAGTGGTCGACGTCCGCCACCTTGGTCGTTGCGAGAAGCATTTGATTATCCTCCTGTCGGTCGCGGCCACAATTGGCTCGTCGACAGGATCACGATGCGCGCCCAGCAGCGGCCGCACATGGGGTGTATTCCCTATCCCTGCGTCTCGCCCGGGCGGACAAGGCCGTGCTCGACCGCATAGAGCGCTGCGGCGGCGCGGGTGGTCACACCGACCTTGGCATAGACGCTCTGGATGTGGTGGTCCGCGGTCTTGGGCGAAATATCCAGCTTGCGCGCCGCTTCCTTCGCCGTAAGGCCGGCGGCGATCAGGCGCAGCACCTCGATCTCGCGCGGCGTCATTCCTGCCAGCGACCGGGGCGGCGCCCGGCGCGACGGCTGCCCGGCAAAGGACAGCACCGCCTCGGCGGCGTCAGGACAGATACAGCCCTCGCGAACGGCAGCGCGCAACTGCGTTGCCGCCGTCTCGCTGGACAGCGCCCGGCGGTGAGGGCGTTCCTCTCGCGACGTCTGGAAGGCTTCGGCAGCGGCCAGGATCCTCGCCGCCGGGGACAGGTCGGAGCCGTGGACCTTGCGGTGATAGCCCGAGCCGTCCAGACGTTCGTGATGGCGCAGGACGAGCGCGGCCATCGCCTCGCCCTCGCGACCGAACGAGGTCAGTGCCCGCTCGCCGTAATAGGCGTGCAGCTGCGCCGCGTCGCGCTCGCGCACCGACAGCGGGCCGTTGCGCATCCAGGTCGCCACCGGCACCACGAGCTCACCGATGTCGTGGATGCAGCCCGACCAGCGCAGCGCACGGAGGTCGGCGACGGGCAACCCCATCCGGCCGCCCGCTCCCTCGGCCAGTTCCGCCACCATGCGCGAATGGCCGTAGGTAAACGGCATACGCATGTCGATCATGTCGGCGATGGCGAGGAACGCTTCGTCGCAGGCTGCCTCGTCAAGCGTCACCGGTGGATCGGGCTCGAGCGCCAGGATCGTCTCGCGGTCGACCGTCGTACCGATGCCCTGCATAAGCTCCGACGCGTTCGCCGAGACGAGCTGGGCCAGGTCCGCTTCGTATGGGCCATCGCCGCGGCTGGCGACGGTTTCGGCCATCGCGTCGATGCCGACGGCATCGCTGAGCGCAATCACATCCTGCGCCAATGTAATCAGGCGCACGGCGGGCAGAACATCCTCACCACTCAGCCCACGCGGCAGACCTTTGCCGTCCCACCGTTCATAGATCTGTCCAAGATTACGCCGGATCTCGTCGGACAGGCCGAGCCGCTCGCCGATCCGCTGCGCTACTTCGCAATGCGCTGTGAGCACCGGGCGGGCCACCGCAATCGCCTGCGACATCGCGGCCTCGATCGCCCTGGCCTGCGCGTCGGGCCCAAGATCGTAGTAGAACCGCTTGAAGGCCTGGACGAAGACCCTGCCCAGTTCCGCACGGTTGCCCATGTCGAGTCCGACGAGGTCCTGGCGGAGCGCGATTTCGTCGCCGAAGGTGGCCGACAGAAGATCCGTGTCGGCGTTGCAACCGACATAGCGGAGCATCGACTGGTGATAGGCGTTGCGCCGATCCTGCTCGGAAACTCCGGCAAGATCGGCGATCCGCATCGCAAGCACGCAGGACTTCAGCGCAAAGTCGCGAGAATGGCCCGTGGCAAGGTCCGACGCATAGGCAAGGACCATCATGAAGTCCGCCCGCCGGATCGAGACGTTTGTCATCGCCCACCTCCCAGTGAGCATGTTAGCCCTGCGCGCCGTCAATACCTAGGGCAATTACAGGAAACGGTGAACAGCGCAGGGGAAACGATTGCACGTGAGGTCAGCTTCCTGCCGCCGTTTCGAACAGGATTCTGCGGCGGGAACGCAAGCCGCCTCCACGACAGCGCCCCTACTCGGCGGCCATTGCTAGCTGCAGTTCGGGTTCCTCCGTCGAAACCTCCTGGGTATCGTCCGCGATTGGGATATCGTCAGCAGTCGGCTTGATCCGGAACCAGGCGGCATAGAGCGCGGGAAGGAAGAGCAGGATCAGCACCGTGCCGACCGCGGTGCCGCCGATCAGCGTATAGGCCATCGATCCCCAGAAGACTGAGTGTGTGAGGGGGATGAAGGCCAGCACGGCGGCAAGTGCCGTCAGGATCACGGGCCTGGTGCGTTGCACCGTGGCTTCGATGACGGCGTGATAGCCGTCAAGGCCGGCAGCACGGTTCTCCTTGATCTGTTCGGTCAGGATCAGCGTGTTGCGCATCAGGATGCCGGCCAGTCCTATCAGGCCCAGAATGGCGTTGAATCCGAAGGGCTGGTTGAAGGTGAGCAGCATCGGCACGACGCCGACAAGGCCGAGCGGTGCCGTCAGCATGACCAGAGACATCGTCGAGAAGGATCGCACCTGCAGCATGATGACGATCAGCATGGCGGCGATCATGGCCGGGAAGACCTTGCCCAACGCGGTGTTGGCCTTTTCAGCCTCCTCGATCGATCCGCCCAATTCGATGCGATAGCCGGCCGGAAGGGATGCGATCAGCGGCTGAAGGGCCTTCATGATCTGCTTGGAAACCTCCGGAGGCTGGGTCGCCTCGTTGATATCCGAGCGGATCGTGATGACAGGCGTGCGGTCGCGGCGCTTCAGGATCGGCTCTTCCAGATGGATTTCCGAATGGCCGATCTGGTCGAGCGGAATCGAGCGGCCGTCGCGGCTCATCAGCGAGAAATCCGCCAGGCGCGCCGGATCCAGCCGCTCGACGCCGGCGCTGCGCGCCACGATGGGGACATTGCGGATGTCCTCGCGCACCTGCGTGACGGGGATGCCGGTGAGCAGGAACTGCAGTTGCTGGCCCACCTCCGCCGGTGACAGGCCGATGAGGTTCAGTCGATCCTGATCCGGGACGAAGCGAAGCACGGGCGTGCGGTCGCCCCAGTCGCGGTTAGCCTGCCGCACGTCGGGGACGCCCCGCATGATGTCGAGGGCCTTCTCAGAAATGCCGTAGAGTTGTGCAGGATCGGCTCCCATGACCCGGAACTCGACCGGGAACGGCGTGTAGGGGCCGAATACGAGCTGCGTGACGCGGACACGAGCTTCGGGTGCAAGCCCCTGCGCCACCGCCCCCCGGAGCCGGTGCTTCAACGCCTCGCGCGCCTCGGCGTTCGGGGTCAGCACGACAATCTTGGCGAAGGCGGGATCGGGCAGTTCCGGCGCCATCGCGAAGAAGAAACGCGGGGCGCCCTGACCGACATAGCTGGTGACGATCCTGGCCTCGGGCTGGCCGTCCAGCCAATGCTCGAGCTTCTCGACCGTGGCGGTCGTCGTCTCGATGCCGGTGCCTTCCGGCAGGCGAACCTCGACAAGCACTTCCGGGCGGTCCGACGTCGGGAAGAACTGCTGCTTGAGGGAGCCCATGCCGACGACGGAAAGCCCGAAGGCGATGCCGACGATACCGCAGGTGACGAACTTGTGGCGCACGGCAAAGGTGATGAGCCGCCGCAGGCGCCGATAATTCGGTGTGTCGTAGATGGCGTGGTGACCGCCTTCGACCGGTTTGATCGCGGGCAGCATCTTGACGCCGAGATAGGGCGTGAAGACCACCGCGACGATCCAGGAGACGATGAGCGCGAACCCCACGACCCAGAAGATGTTGCCGGCATACTCGCCGGCCGTGGAGCGCGCAAAGCCCACCGGCAGGAAGCCGGCGATCGTCACCAGTGTTCCGGACAGCATCGGCGCCGCGGTGTGGCTCCAGGCATAGGCGGCCGCCTTGATGCGGTCCATGCCCTCTTCCATTTTCACCACCATCACTTCGATGGCGATGATGGCGTCGTCCACCAGAAGACCAAGCGCCAGGATGAGGGCGCCGAGCGTGATGCGATCGAAGAACCGACCGGTCTCCAGCATGATGAGGAACACGACGGCGAGCGTCAGGGGAACGGCCGCCGCCACGACGATGCCGACGCGCCAGCCCATGCTGAGCAGGCTGATCAGCAGCACGACGCCGAGCGCCATCGCGAACTTCAACATGAACTCGTCGACCGCCGAGGTGATGTTGACGGCCTGGTCGGACACCTTGTCGAGCGTCATCCCGAGCGGCAGCGTCTTTGCGATGGCCGCCGTCCTGTCCTCCAGCGCCTTGCCGAGCGCCCGACCATCCCAGCCCTCCTGCATAACGGCCGCGAGCATGATGGTAGGCTCGCCCTGGCGCCGGATGAGGTAAGTGGGAGGATCTTCATAGCCGCGGCGGACCTCGGCGACGTCGGAGAGCTTCAGCGTCCGCCCGGCAGCGACAATCGGCGTGTCGGCGATCGCCTGAACGCTGTCATAAGCGCCGTCGACCCGGATGAAGACGCGCGGCCCCTTTGTGTCGATCGAGCCCGCCGGCGTGACGGTGTTCTGCCGCTGCAAGGCGGCGACGATGTCCCGTGCCGACACGCCCAGCGTTGCCAGCTTGGCGTAGGAGAACTCGACGAATATCTGTTCGGGGCGTTCACCAAGGATGTTGATCTTCTTGACGCCGGGAACATGCAGGAGGTCCTGGCGGATCGTCTCGGCCTGCCTCGCCAGCTCACGCATCGGCATGCCCTTGGCCTTCAGCGCGTAGAGCGCGAAGCTCACATCCGAATATTCGTCGTTGACGAACGGGCCGAAGACGCCTGACGGTAGGTTGCGGGCTTCATCTCCGAGCTTCTTGCGGGCCTGGTAGAACTCTTCCTGCACGACGGATGGCGGCGTGCTGTCCTTCAGCGTGAGCGTCATATACGCGTAGCCCGGCCGCGTGGTCGTCTCCACCCGGTCGTACCAAGTCAGTTCCTGAAGCCGCTTCTCCAACGGTTCGGCAACAAGGTCCTGCATCTCGCGCGCAGTCGCGCCCGGCCACGCCGTCGTGACCGTCAGGGTCTTGATAGTGAAATTGGGGTCCTCGGCTCGCCCGAGCATGAGGAAGGCGTAGGCGCCGGCGGCCACCAGCAGGAGGATGAAGAACAGGGTGACGGCGCGTTCGCGGACGGCGATCGCGGAAAGATTGAGGTTCATCGGTTTCCACTAGCTCACAATTTGTTCGGCGACGGCCTCTTCGAGGCCAGCTGCCGCTTGGACGGCAAGACCGCGGGCAGCCGCTTGTGAATCGTAAAATTCCTCGAGTGCGTAGACCCTGCCCCACCGCAGGGTGAACACGTGGAGGCCCCGGTTGACGTACGACGCGTCGCCGTTGAGCAGCGTTGCGGTGCCGTCCCACTGGGCAAACACTTTGGTATGCCACGGCCAGCCCTTCACCCAGATGTGGTTGACCGTGAGACGGAGAGTAGGCAGCACACGGCCGAGGCGCTCGAACCAGCGGCGCAGAGCTTCTTTGTCGTGGCGCGCGCCACCAAGCGCGTGGGCTCCGGAAACCCGGTGATGGACATGCGGCGCGACTGCTTTCACCGCCGCATCCCAGCGATGGTTGTTGACGTGCTCGAAGGTCTTTCGGATCTCTTTCTTGACAATGTAGCTGTAGATCATTGGACTTCTCCAACGGCGAACGCGGAAGCATTGAGGTTCATCGTCAGTTGCTCCCGCTTGCGGATGCAGTCCTGACGCGGGCGCCCTCCTGCAGGAGATGGGCGCCGAGCGACACGATCCGATCACTGGAGTTCAGTCCGCTGACCACAGCGATTTCGCTGGTTACCCGAACAAGCTGGACAGGCTGGAAGTGCACGGTCGAGGCGGCGCCGTCCAGGACCCAAACGCCGGTCCTCTCGCCGTCGTCGAGCAGTGCTCCCAGCGGCACCTGGACTTCCGGCTGGCTCGCCTTGCTTGCAAGCCGAATCGTCACCGTCGCGCCAAGCGGCGCCGCCGCGGCCTCGCCGTCGAGCACATAGCGGGCCTCGTAGGTGCGGGTCTGGGCATCGGCGGAGTCCGACAGCTGCCGCAGATGTGCCGTGTAGCGCCGCCCATCGCCACCATACACGCTGGCCTCGGCCGCCGAGCCGATCGCCGGCCGGATCGTCTCGGGGAGCGTGACCACCGCTTCGCGGGGGCCGGCCTTGGCGATCCGGACCACCGGCTGGCCGGCAGGGACGACCTGCCCCGGCTCACCGAGCGTTTCAACCACCGTTCCATCGGCGTCCGCCACCAGAACTGTGTAGGTCGCCTCATTTTCTGCGACCGTCGCGTCGGCCTCGGCGGCGGCGAGCTGGGCCGCGGCGGTATCCAGCGCGGCCTTCGCCTGTTCGTACCGCTGCCGGGGGACCCATCCATCTTTGAGCAGATTGGCGTATCGCCGTTCATCCGGTTCTGTCTGAGCAACGATCGCACGCGCGGCAATAACCGCGTTGCGCTTTCCGGTGAGCGCGAGGCGAAGGTCGGTGTCGTCGATCCGCATCAGCGGCTGACCGGCCTTGACCTTCTGGCCGACATCCACCAGCCGCTCCACGATTTTGCCCGGTACGCGAAAGCCGAGATTGCTCTGCACCCTCGCCCCGACGATGCCGGTGAAGCCGCGTTCTGATCCAGTCACCGGCGCCGCCGCCGCCAGCCTGACGATAGGCGGTTCCTGCCGCGGGTCGCTCACGGCGGAAGCCTCCTGAGCGGGATTGGCAAATGTGACGAATGCCATCGCCCCCGACACCGCGATCGCCCCTGATGCCGTGATCAGAACCGCGCCCAGCATAATAACCGGTCTCCTTTTCATGCTCATCGCCTCTCCTGCTGCGGCCTGCACGGCCGGTCAGTTCATGGTCATCGGCTCTCGCGTGGGAACGTCGTTCCCGGACGATACCGTCACCTTCCCGCCGGATCTCGAGAACGCGTAGGGCGAGCCCTGATGGCCTGGCATGGAAAACGCCACCGAGTCCCCGTTGGCGAGGCCCATCACGACGCGGAGCGGATCGCCCCCAGCCTTCGGCGCGAAAGTGGCGGTGACCTCCAGGAGGTTGCCGTCGACCGGGACGTAGTAGGCCACCATGTCGAGGCTGCCCTCGTGCAGGCTGCCGCCTTCGATCTGGCGTTCGATGGTGGCTTCTTCGGCAAGCGCCGGCGTCGCGACAGACAGTGCGACTAGAAGCGATGCGCTCAGGGTTCTGCGGGTCATCTTCGTATCTCCTCTTGTTAGATTGTGATTGAACTCTATACCATTTAGATTTCATACGCAATCTAAAAAAGAAGGAACATATTCGGCCTGCGGCAGACCGCCACCCCCACTCGCGTGGCGAGCCGCCTATCCCGCATCTCCTCTTGATAGATTGCGTTCGGCCTCTAACTGAGATATAGATTTTGTACGCAATCTAAATATGGAGACCGATGATGCGCGTAAGTCGCGTTCAAGCTGAGCAGAACCGGCAAACCGTGATCGATGTGGCCAGCCGGCTTTTTCGGGAGCACGGCTTCGACGGCATCGGCCTCAAGGATCTGATGAAGGGTGCCGGGCTGACCCAGGGCGCCTTCTACAAACAGTTCGCATCGAAAGAGGATTTGGCGGCGCAGGCGTCCAGGCGGGCGATGGAGAGCGCTGCCCTTCGATGGGCGGAGGCAACTGCGTCGAACCCTGACGATCCGTTTGGTGCAGTGATCGAGTTCTACCTCAGTACGGACCATCGCGAAGAAAGGATGGACGGGTGCCCGGTTGTGGCGCTCGGCTCGGATGCCGCCAGGCAGGGCAGCGACGTCAAAGCGTCGTTCGAAGCGGGGATCAAGGAGTATCTCGAAGTCATCGGCCGTTTGATTGGCGAGACTGACGGCGAGGAGCCCAATAGCAAGACCATGGCCGTTCTCTCGACGATGGTCGGTGCGCTGATGTTGTCGCGCATCGTCAACGACCCCGACCTCGCTCAGGCATTTCTGGATGCGGCGACCGATCAGGTTCGCGACGCCGTCGCCACTTGAACGGCGCGGGCCGGCAACTCGGTTTGATAGGAGCATGGATGCGACGGATTGTTGTCACGGGCATGGGCGCGGTCACACCCCTTGCCGCAGATGTCGAGACCTCGTGGTCGCGTCTCCTGGCCGGTGGCTCGGGCATTCGCAGGCTTCCAGACGAAATGGTGGAAAGTCTGCCGGCGAAAGTCGGCGGTGTGGTTCCTACCTTGGAAGAAGACCCCGAAGCCGGCTTCGATCCGAATGCTTTCCTCGCTCCGAAGGACCAGCGCAAAGTGGATCGCTTCATTCTGCTCGCGCTGGCGGCGGCGGAAGAGGCGCTTGCCCAGGCGAGATGGAAGCCGGCTTCGGAAAACGATAGGGTTCGCACCGCGACGATCATCGCTTCAGGTATCGGAGGGTTCCCCGCGATAACCGAGGCGGTTCGGACAGTCGACCAGCGCGGCGTCCGGCGTCTTTCGCCGTTCACGGTGCCGTCTTTCCTGGTGAACCTGGCGGCGGGCCACGTCTCGATCCGCTACGGCTTCAAGGGCCACATCGGCGCACCGGTAACGGCATGCGCCGCCGGCATCCAGGCGATCGGCGACGCGGCTCGCATCATCCGCGCCGACGAAGCCGACATCGCCGTGTGCGGCGGCACCGAAGCCTGCATGAATGTCGTCAGTCTGGGCGGCTTTGCGGCGGCACGCTCGCTTTCGACCTCCTTCAATCACCGTCCCGACCAGGCCTCGCGGCCGTTCGACATATCGCGGGACGGTTTCGTCATGGGTGAAGGCGCTGGCCTGCTGGTCATCGAGGAATTGAGCCATGCGCTGGCGCGCGGCGCCAAACCGCTCGCCGAGATCGTCGGCTACGGCACCACGGCGGATGCGCATCACGTCACTTCCGGCCCCGAGGACGGCGATGGCGCGCGCCGCGCCATGGAGATCGCGATTGCCCAAGCCGGCATTTCACCGCGTGACATCCGCCATCTCAATGCGCACGCGACCTCCACGCCGGTGGGCGACCTTGGAGAAATCGAAGCGATCAAGAGGCTCTTCGGCACGGATTTCTCCATAGCCGTCAGCGGAACGAAATCGGCGACCGGACACCTGCTCGGGGCCGCCGGCGGCCTTGGCGCCATCTTCGCGATCCTGGCGCTCAGGGACCAGATAGCACCGCCGACCCTCAATTTAAGCGCCCCTGATCCGGCTGGTGACGGAATAGACTTCGTCGCAAACGAGCCCCGGCCAATGGAGATGGAGTACGCGATGTCCAATGGCTTCGGCTTTGGCGGCGTGAATGCCAGCGCCTTGTTCAGGCGATGGACCACCCAGTGAACCGACGCGAGGGCCTAGAGGGGCTGAGGTCTGATGCCATCGCTGCGACCTTTCATGCTTCTCCACGCCGATCCAACGCAAAGAAGGAAACGACTTCCATGAACAAGACCAATCCTGGCGTAGCCCTGGTGACCGGAGCATCTTCCGGCATCGGGCGCGCGACGGCCATAGCGTTGCAGGGCGCGGGTTTTCGCGTATTCGGAACCAGTCGCCGAGCCACCGAAAGCTCAGACGGCATTACCATGATTGCATGTGACGTGACCGATGACGCGTCCGTGGCGAAAATGGTCGATGAAGTCCTGACCGAGGCCGGGCGCATCGACCTGCTTGTCAACAATGCCGGCATGGGCCTGTTCGGCGGCGCGGAGGAGTCCTCGATCGCCCAGGCCCAGGCGCTGTTCGACGTCAACGTCTTCGGCGTTTTCCGCGTGACCAACGCGGTGTTGCCGGCGATGCGGCGCCAGGGTAAAGGCAGAATCGTTAATTTGAGCTCGGTGCAGGGGTTCATTCCCGCTCCCTATTTCGCGCTTTACGCATCGACCAAACATGCCGTCGAGGGCTATTCCGAATCGCTCGACCACGAGTTGCGCCCGTTCGGCATTCGCGTTTCGTTGGTCGAGCCGGCCTATACCCGCACGTCGTTCGAAGACAATCTCGCCAAGCCGGACCAGTTGCTGGATATCTATGACGCCGCGCGCGCCGGCATGACCATAGCCGTGCGGAAGGCGATGGAAAAAGGCGATGCCCCCGAAATTATAGCCAACACCGTTTTGGCGGCTGCGACCGACCCCAGCCCGAAGAGGCGCTATGCGGCGGGAAAAATGGCGCGCCAGGTCAGTCTCCTGCGCCGTTTCGTCCCCGCCTCCGCATTCGACAAGAGCCTGCGAAAGCAGCTCGGGCTGCCGGTCTAAGGCGGGCGCTCTTCGACATTCGCGAAGGGAAATCCAATGAAAATCGGAATTGACGATGAAGTGCTGAAATCGGCGCTACGGTCAGCCGACCGCTCGCGCGCCCGAGAATCGCGACGCTCTCCTTAGGGAATTCATGGCGGGCGGCGGCAAGGTGACGCACGACGAAATCGTCGCTCGCAACCAGGCGGTGATTGCGTGATCACCGAAGCCTGAAAATTGCTGAAAGCAAAGTGATCGACGCAGTCGCTGTGCTACGGATCTGCCCGTCTGGCATCCATTTCGTGACGCCGGCGTAGTTCCTCGCGAAAAACACATCTTGCCTCTTTCAGGCTCCGGTTGCCGAGAAGCCTTGCGAATCTGGCGACAGTTGTTTTCGAGACGCCGGTGCTGGCGGCGATCTTGTCCGCACTGTCGAAAGCCAGAAGTTCGGGACGCGCAAAGGCGGCGGCGGCGAGTTTTTCGACTTGCGGCGGGAAAACGAGCTCGCGACAAGCAATCCATCTTCTCAAGTCCGCAAAGGTCGCCGACCGATTGGCGCCGTGATCTGAAGCCGACATGTCCCGACCTTCGCGCAATCCATCAGATTTCGTTCATGGACACGGTGCGCCGCTCTTCCACCGATTTGATGCATGCGAGAGCGATCGCAAGGGCCGTGCGCGCGTCCTGACCGGTTGGCCCATTGACCACGCCACTGCGAACCGAGCCCACGAAGGAGGCAAGCTGCGCGGTGTAGCCATGCACGAAATGATCGGTGTCCCGCCGCCACGTGTCGCTCGAGACGCCGTTCCTGTCGAAGAGGGTCATGCTTGAGCGGCGCACGTCGCCCATGGTGATCATACCACCCGACCCAAACACTTCGCCTCGGATGTCATAGCCGTACATGGCCGAGAAGTTGGCTTCGGCCACGGCGATCGAGCCATTGTCGAAGCGGATTGTGACGACGGCCGTGTCGTGGAAGCCCTTGTCCTTGGCATCGGGCCGCACGAGCGCATCGGCGATGGCGGTGACCTCGACCGGTCGGGCTGCGGGGTTGAGCCAGACAAGCGTGTCGAAGTCGTGGATCAACGTCTCGTAGAAGATCGTCCACCGCGGCGTCTTTTGAGGACTGCCACCATAGGGGCCGGGATCGCGCGTCAGCGACCGGATCAACTGAGGCGTTCCCACCTTGCCCGCATCGATCGCGGCTCGTCCTTCAGCGAAAGCCTGGTCCCAACGGCGATTGAAGCCAACCTGCAGTGGCACCTGCGCCCTGGACGCAGCGGCGATCACGCGATCTGCCTCCTCGAGCGTCAGCGCCATAGGTTTCTCGCAGAAGACGCCCTTGCCGGCCTCGGCCGCCTGAACGGCAAGGCTGGCATGGAAGCGCGCCGGCGAAGCAATGATGACGGCTTCGACCGCCGGCTCGCCGAGCACCGCCGAGACGTCGGTCGCGGCAGATGGCACGCCTAGCTTCGTGGCAAGTGCCTGTGCGGCGCCTTCGTCCGGATCGGCAATCGCGACCAGATTTGCGTCGACAAGCCGGCGCGCAACGGATTCCGCGTGAAAGGAACCGATGCGGCCCGCGCCTATCAGGGCGACATTCACAGGGCGTTGGGTAGGCATTTGATGCTCCGAATTCAATCGATGAGAAAATGGTGGCCTAGAGGGTGAAAGCCTGGCGGAAGCGGCTGAGTGCGAGCGCGTCGTCGCCCGACGGCCAGGCTTCCATGCCGATGACGCCGCGATAGCCCATCTGTTCGAGGGCGCGGGCGATGGCTGGATAATTGATTTCTCCGGTACCCGGCTCGGTGCGGCCGGGAACATCGGCCACCTGGATCTCGCCGATGTGGGGAAGCGCAAGGCGGCAGAGCTCGATCAGATTCCCTTCGCCGATCTGCGCATGGTAGAGATCGAGGTTGAGTTTGAGCGACGGCCGATTGACCGACGAGACGAGTGCGATCGTGTCGGCCGCCTTGGCGAACGGTGTTTTCGGGTGGTCGACAGTTTCGTTGAGGTTTTCGAGCACGAAGGTCACGCCTTCCCGCTCACCGAGGTCGGCTATGCGGTCAAGCGTGTCGCGCGCCTTGAGCCACATCGTACCGGTCACGACTTCCGACTTGACGACCGGCAGGCCCTGCCCGTCGAGCCCGGTACCGTGAAGGTTGAGCCTCGGGCAGTTCAGCTCTTTCGCGACCGGTATGGACAGTTTCGCCGTCCTGATCAGCTCGTCCGCGCCCGCCTCATCGGCGAGCGTCCCCGTGACATATCCGGTCATCGAGGAAAACGCGGCGCCGGACTTGGCCAGCGCCGCAATGTCGTGCTTCGTCCAGTCCCAGATTTCGGCGACAAAGCCGAGTTCGGTGATCCGCCTGAGGCGGTCGAGCACGGGAAGCGAGCGGAACACCATTTCCACGCAAACCGCCAAGGTAAAGGGTCCCGCGGTTTCAGGGGCCGTCATCATCATCAGTATCCTGGTTCGAGTTAGATCGTTCCACCGAGTTCGTCGGACAGGGTCTGCAGTTCCTTGCCGCCGGCCATCATGTTTTGCAGTTCATCGATGCTGATCTCCCCCTTGGCGCAGGTGCCAAGCGTCTTGCCGCGGTTGAGCACGGTGAAACGGCTGCCGACGGCATAGGCGTGGCGCACATTGTGGGTGATGAAGATCACGCCGAGGCCCTTCTGCTGAACCTGATGAATGTATTTCAGCACCATAGATGTCTGGGCGACGCCTAGCGCCGAAGTCGGTTCATCAAGGATCAGGACCTTCGCCCCGAAGTAGACAGCGCGCGCAATGGCCACGCATTGCCGCTCGCCGCCCGAGAGCGTGCCGACCGCCTGATTGGGATCGCGGATGTCGATGCCGATTTTGCGCATCTCCTCATGCGTCACAGTATGGCAGTGTTTGAAGTCGATGTGACGGAATGGCGGGATGCCCTTGAGCGGCTCGCGGCCCATGAAAAAATTGCGGGTGATCGACATCAGCGGGATCATCGCCAGATCCTGATAGACCGTGGCAATGCCGGCATCGAGCGCGTCACGCGGGCTGTTGAACGTGACGGGTTTGCCGTCGACAAGGAAGTCGCCGCTGGTCGGACGGACCACCCCCGAAAGCGTCTTGATGAGCGTCGACTTGCCTGCACCATTGTCGCCGAGCAGACACAGCACCTCGCCTTGCGACACCTTCATCGAAACGCCCGACAACGCGATGACGGAACCATAATGCTTGACCACATTGTTGACCTCGATGACGGGGGTCGACATCGCTGTTTTGCTGTCAGCCATGATCAGCGCTCCCCTGTCACCTTGCGGCGGATGAAGTTGTTGAAGAGGACGGCCAGAAGCAGCATCGATCCTAGAAACACCTGGAACCAGTCGGAGTCGAACTGGGTATATGTCAGGCCGATGGAGACAAGGCCGAAGATGATGGCGCCGAAGAACGCGCCGATCGCGGAGCCATAGCCGCCAGTCAGCAGGCTGCCACCGATGACGGCGGCGATAATCGCCTCGAACTCCTTCTGGAAACCGCGGCGCGCGTCCGTCGAGCCCGCATCCAGCACGGTGATGATGGCAACGAGCGCGGCTGCGCATGCCGTCAGGGCGAAAAGTCCCGTCTTCACGCGGTCAACGGGGACGCCGGAATTTCTCGCCGCGACCGGATCACCGCCGGCTGCGAAGATCCAGTTGCCGACGCGTGTGCGCAGCAGCATCCAGGTGGCTGCCCCGGTAATTCCGACGAACCAGAGAACGGAGACCGGCACACCCGCCACCTTGGGCACGCCATTGTCGAATTTCTCGATGAGATCGTGCTCGGCCAGCCAGTTGAACAGGGGCTGGAAAGCGACGCCCGAGAACACCTGCCTCAGCAATCCGTCGCCGACGACATCCTCTATCCCGCGAAGCTGCGTCGAGCCGCCGGTCGCCCATTTGAGGCCGACCAGGGTCAAGCCACGCAGGATGAACAGGAAAGCAAGCGTCACGATGAACGAAGGCAGCCGCGTCCTGATGACGATCTGTCCGTTGACCGCGCCCATGACGGCTGCAAGCATCAGCGTGAAGACGATGGAGATCCAAAGCGGCTGACCGAAATTGGTCAGCAGCGCGCCGAAGATCAGGCCGGTGAAGGCCACCATCGAGCCGATTGAAAGATCAAACTCGCCGCCGATCATCAAAAGCGAGGCAGCGATGGCGAGGATCCCCAGTTGCGACGCCGGCGCCAGGATGGTCATCAAACCGGAAAGCGAAAACATCGAGGGGTCGGCGGCGAAGAAGAAGAACACCACCACCAGGACAAGCCCGGCAACAGCGCCGAGTTCGGGCCGGCGCATCATATGCGTGAGAAAACCAACTTGCCTGATCCGCTCGTCGGGTTTTGCGGCAACGGTCGTCTGTTGTTCGATTTGAGCCATGATTCCTCCCTCCCATAGCGTGCGGGGTTGCCGAAGGCGCTGGTGTCCGGATGGTGTTGCGGATCTTGGGCGTACCGAGCGTCCTCCCCGAAGCCGGGGAGGGACCTTCGACAATCACTGGGTTCGGCAACGCTTGATCAGCGGATGCCCTTGGCCGACAGTTCGACGACTTGCGCCGCCTTGTCCTTGGTGATCAGGTTCGGGCCGGAAGGCACGTTGCCGCCCGGGATCAAGCCAAATTTCGCATAATTCGCCAGGAAGACGACCGGCAGATATCCTTGCAGGAATTGCTGCTGATCAATGGCAAAGGCGGCGTCGCCGGCCGCGACCGCCTTCAGGAAGTCCGCCGAAAGGTCGAAGGTGGCGACATTGATCTTGCCGAGCTTGCCGACATCCTTGACGGCGGCCAGCGACGGTTCGCCGGCGGTGCTGGCGCCGAGCGCCATGATGGTGTCGATATCGCCGTTCGCGCTCAGCGCCGCCTTCACCTTGGCGCGGACGTCGGCGGGATCATTGGAGACCGGCAGAACCTTCACATTGCCTGCAAAGCCATCGCCGAAGCCTTTGCAGCGTTGGTCGAGCGCGACGTTCCCGACTTCCTGGTTGACGCAGATGGCTGTCTTGCCGCCCATCTCCTTCAGCTTCATTCCCGCCGCCTTGCCGGCACTGTACTCGTCCTGGCCGACATGCAGGAGAGCACCGAGCGACTGCGAAACATCGGAGCCGGAGTTTATCGAGATGACCGGGATTCCGGCGGCAACCGCCTTCTTGATCGAGGGCCCAAGCGCGGAAGCATCCGGAATCGAGACGATCAGGCCATTCGGCTTCTGGTTGACCGCCGCATCGATCAACTGACTCATTGCCACCATATCGAATGTCTCGGGTGCGCGATAATCGACCTTGGCGCCGACATCCTTGGCGCCCGCCGTCACGCCATTCTTGACCACGGACCAGAACGGGTCGTTGGCCTGGCCGTGGCTGACGACGATGATCTTGACGTCCTTTGCCGAAGCCATCTGGGCACCGGTCGCAAGGCAGCCGAGCACGGCCGCGCCAAAGGCAAGCTTCCTCAATATCGATTTCATTTCGGTTCCTCCAAATGGGCGCGGCTTTGCGACGCCCTCCTCCACACATTTCGCGCGTTTGCCGTCAGAAGTTTTTTGCTACCGGTAGCAAACGCGCATAGTCATAGCGGGAAGCCGAGGAATGTCAATGTTCATTTCATTTTCAGATAAAATGAAATAGGCATTCCATGTAACGACAAGTGCGGGAAGTGCGATGGCAAAGAGGGCGACTGCGAGAGACGTTGCGGAACAGGCGGGCGTCTCCAAATGGACGGTCATTCGTGCCTTCACGCCGGGGGCGTCAATCACCGAGGGCAGCCGTGCCAAGGTCATGGCCGTCGCGGAAAAGCTGAACTACCGCCCCAATCTGCTCGCCCGAAGCCTGGCGACCAATCTTACGCATCAGGTAGCCGTGCTCGTCGACGATTTCGAAAATCCCTACAAGCTGTCATTCCTTGAGCGGCTCACCCTCGAACTTCAGTCGGAGGGTCTCGTTGCCGTCCTGATCAACATCAACGAACACTTCGACCACGTGCATGCGCTTCTCAACGCCGATCAGCGCCAGCTCGATGCCGTGATCATGTGCGGCACCGCTTTCAGAACCGAAATGCTGCAGGATGTCAGGCTGGACGGAGCGGCCCCGATGTTCGTTCTGGCACGCGACAGCCAGATACCTGGCGTGCCTGCGATCAACTGCGACACCACGTTGGCCATCAAGGACCTGTGCAGGCATCTGCATGAAAAAGGGTACAGGCGGCCTGGTTTCATGGCCGGACCAAAGACCTTGTCGACCGCGCTGGGCCGGCGTCGGGCCTTCAAGGCATTCTGGAGGGCCCACGGCATCACCGAGATGCCGGAACTGGCGGCGCACCACTATAGCGCGGCCTCCGGCGCCGAGGCCGTCCGGCGCTATCTGAACGAGGTGTCGCCCGCTGGCCGCGTCGATGTACTGTTGTGCGAAAACGATGTCCTGGCCTTCGGGGCAATGGACGTCATTCGCAGCGAGTTCGGCTTGAAGGTGCCGATAGACATCGCCGTGGCGGGCTTCGACAACACGCTGTTCGCTGCCGCGCCAGCCTATGATCTCACGACGTATGAACAACCTGTCGAGGCGATGGTGAAGGCAACCGTTGCCATGATCCTGGGCCGCGAGCCCAAGAAGACGGTAACTATGCCGGGACGATTGGTCGTGCGCGGATCCGCGTGACGCCGGGCAGGCTTTGCGTGCCAGTGGGCATCCGTCGTTGGAGGGGCGTTCCCAACGCCGCGCGAAGATGCCCCCGAAGGGCGGCAGGTGGCCGCCCTTCAGGGTTTCAGATCATGCTCGACATACCGAGCGCTCCGAGGAGGTCGTTTTGAATAGGGGTTACGGCCTCGTTCAGCCGTTCGACTCCGAAATCCATGCCCTCAGGCATGACGACCGTCCGCAACGGACGCCGTTCCGTGGCTTCGACCAGCCGCGCGATGGCATCCGCTACCAGCTGGGGTCTCGGCGGATTGGGCGTGTCCTGTGCCTGGCTGGAGCTGTCCTTGATTTGGCCCGGGATCGCCGCGACCTCGCCATATGATGTCAGCACGCCATGGTCGGACGGCTCTGGACTGGACGGGAGCAGGTTGCTCGGGAATGGCCCTGGCTCGACGATCACCGAGTCGATTCCGAAGCTCGACAGTTCGTATCGATAGGCTTCGGCGAGCGCTTCCAGCGCAAACTTGCTCGCAGAATAAACACCGAAGAAAGGAAAGATCACTCGGCCCATGAGTGACGTGACATGGACGAGAAGTCCGCTGCCGGCGGCACGCATATGTGGCAGCACAGCGCGGTCAGCTCGCACGGCGCCGAAGAAATTGACCGCAAATTGCCGTTCTATGTCCGCGACGGTGTAGGCTTCTGTGATCCCAACGGGCATCGTTCCTGCGTTGTTGATCAGCGCATCAATTCTTCCGTGCTGCGTGATTACATGGTCGATCGCCGAATTGACGGATACCTCGTCGGCGACATCCATCTCAAGGACCTGCAACACATGCCCTTCAGCCTTCGCAGCCTGGATGAGCTCTCTTTTGACTCCGCTATTTCTTCCTTCGACGTCGCGCATGGTCGCAACCACCGTGTGACCCCGCCTTGCCAGCTCCAATACTGTGAGTTTTCCAAAACCACTGCTCGCGCCGGTCACCACAACGACTTTTCCGCTCATCTCAAGTCCTTTCTGTGTTCTGCCTGAAGGGCATTGCGACTCCTATAGACAGACCTGTATGTCCTTGCAATCAAAAAATGGACGGACTATTCTGTCTATCATGGCCGTAAGGCGTTTGAGGTGGTGGAAGATGAGAACGCGGGACGAGCTTGAGTTGATGGATTTGGAAGGGCAATCGCTTAGTGCCCTTGCCCCGCGAGAGCGGATATTGAAGACAGCGTCGGACCTGTTTTACCGATTCAGCATCCACTCTGTTGGGGTCGACCGTATCATTGCCGAAAGCGGCGTGGCCAAGATGACTTTCTACAAGCACTTCCCGTCAAAGGCCGACCTTATCGCTACCTATCTGCGCCATAAAAGTGTGGTGTGGTTTCAGATGCTCGCAACCCCGACTGAAAGAAGCGGGCTATCGCCGCTAGAGCGCGTCCTCGCTATTTTTGACGCGCTGGACGAACCTTTCCGTGCGCCTTCCTTCCGCGGCTGTCCGTTCGTGAAGGGACTTGCCGAGTTCGGACCGGACGCCAGCTCCCCAGACGTACAGGCGGCTATCGCCGCGTATTTCGATGGTTTACATGAATTTGTAGCATCCCTCATTGCGCCTTTAGCGTTGAGCAAGCCTGAAAAAGCCGTGGTCCAGATCCTGTCGCTCATCCAAGGCTCGATCGTAATCGCACAAACAACGCGGGATCCTGCCATAGCGGAGACAAACCGCGAGGCAGCAAGGCTGTTGCTCGCACGCTGAACCGCGTTGGCGGGGTTTTGCGCGCCCCGAAATTCGGCTTCCCAAGCTGTCAGAACTGTTCCGGTCGGCGGGTTTTAGCGCAGGATTCCGCGATCGACGATCTCGAAGAAGAATCCCTCGCCAAAGCTGCGGCTGGGCGAGCCGCGCGCCGAGTGGCTCGCCCACCTTGATCCGCTGGCACCCGGTCATGCCCGCCACCAACGAAATCTTAATGTAAATCAAGCGTAATCCCGGCCATTAAAATTGTGCGTATGTGTTGGGGTTGCGCATGCCGGAATATTCCTCATTCATCCGGTCGATCCGGATCCGCTACATTTCAGGATTGCTAATCTTCGCGCTGGCTTCGGCCGCCGTGATGTTCGCGCTCAACCGCGTGAATTCCTACCGCCATGAAGTCGATGCGCTCAGCGCCAATTTCGTCATCTTCGCCCGCGACCTGCGCAACGCCACCAATTTCGCCGAGACGACCGGCACCGCCTGGCGCAGCGAGACGCGCGATGCGCTGACGGCCGCCGCGCGCGGCCATTCCGAACGGCTGACGGGCGAGATCGGGGGCCTGAACGCACAACTTGCCGCGATCAGGTCGAAGTTGTCGCGCAACACGATCAACGCGCTCGATTCCTCCTCGGTCAACGGCGACCTGTTCTGGTCGGCGCGCGACATGGTGCGCAACTTCAACCTGATGTCGGCGGCCCAGAAGGTCGACGAATGGAGCTACCGCGAGATCCGCAACCAGAACGACCTTTTCGCCCAGCCGATGCTGGTGCGCGTGCGCACCGCGCTCGACGACGAGCGTCGCCTCGCCGATGCGTCCAGCGACCGGCTGCTCCTGTGGGCGAGCGGCCTGCTGTTCGCCGTGCTCGCCATCGCCGCGGTCTGGATCTTCCGGCCGATGGAGAATGCGATCCGCCGCGCCTTCGCCGAGAGCGCCGCGTCGCTGTTCAAGGCCGAGGCCGCCGACCGCGCCAAGTCGGAATTCCTCGCCAATATGAGCCATGAGATCCGCACGCCGATGAACGGCGTGCTCGGCATGGCCGAGCTGCTCGCCAAGACCGAGCTGACGCCGCGCCAGAAGACCTTCACCGACGTCATCGTCAAATCCGGCAACGCCCTTCTCACCATCATCAACGACATTCTCGATTTCTCGAAGATCAACGCCGGCCAGCTGACGCTCGACCCCGCCCCCTTCCGCCTGGCGGAGGCGGTCGAGGATGTGGCGACGCTGGTGTCGGCGCGCGTCGCCGAAAAGAACCTCGAGCTCATCGTGCGCGTCGACCCGCGCCTGCCGGCCTTTGTCGTCGGCGATGCCGGGCGTTTCCGCCAGATCGTCACCAATCTGCTCGGCAACGCCGTGAAGTTCACCGAGAAGGGCCATGTGCTGGTCGATGTCGGCGGCGACGTCGTCGACGGCGTGGTCCA
Organism: Mesorhizobium sp. WSM3224; assembly: GCF_000427725.1. Taxonomy (GTDB): domain Bacteria; phylum Pseudomonadota; class Alphaproteobacteria; order Rhizobiales; family Rhizobiaceae; genus Mesorhizobium. Next base: position 144,133 of record NZ_ATYO01000006.1, read on the forward strand.
GCTCAAGGTCCGCGTCGAAGATACCGGCATCGGCATCCCGGCCGAGAAACTGCAGAACGTGTTCGAGAAATTCGCCCAGGTCGATGGCTCCTCGACCCGCCGCCACGAAGGCACCGGGCTTGGCCTGGCGATCGGCGCCCGGCTCGTCGACCTGATGGGCGGCAAGATCGGCGTCGAAAGCGAGATCGGCCGCGGCTCCGTGTTCTGGTTCGCCGTGCCGCTGCCGGCGCACAACCAGCAGTCGCGCGACGAACTCGTGCCGGTCGACGTCACCGGCGCCCGGGTGCTGGTCATCGACGACAATCCGGTCAACCGCGAGATCCTGCTGGAGCAGCTCAGAAGCTGGAGCTTCGACTGCGCCGCCGCCGAGAGCGGCGCCGTCGGTCTCGCCTTCCTCGACCGCGCCTGCCAGCTCGGCGCTGCGGTCGATTGCATCATCCTCGATTACCAGATGCCCGGCATGAACGGCGCCGATGTCGCGAGAGCCATCGCCGCCGATAGCCGCCTCTCCTCCATTCCGGTCGTGCTGCTCACCTCGGTCGACCAGGTCGATTTCGGCAGGATGGTGATCGATTTCGGCATCGTCGCGCACCTCACCAAGCCGGCGCGTTCGGCGGTGCTGCTCGGCACGGTTATCTCCGCCATCCAGAAGGCGCGCACGCAAGGGGCCAAGGCGCATTTCGTGCGCGAGCCGGTCGCGGCACAGGCGGCACCGCCGGCCTTCACCGTCATCCGCGGCCCGGCCGTGCCCGTGCCGGCGGCACCGGAATCGACCGCCCCGCCGAGCGGCCCGATCGACATCCTGATCGCCGAGGACAATGACGTGAACCAGCTCGTCTTCGGCCAGATCCTCAACGGTTTCGGGCTAAGCTACCGCATTGCCGGCAATGGCCGCACCGCGGTCGAGATGTACCGCTCGCTGCGTCCCCGCCTGGTGCTGATGGACGTCTCCATGCCGGAGATGAACGGCTATGAAGCGACCCGCGCCATCCGTGCTCTGGAAGAGCAGAACGGCGATCACACGCCGATCATCGGCGTCACCGCGCACGCACTCAAGGGCGACCGTGAAAAATGCATCGAGTCCGGCATGGACGACTATCTGCCGAAGCCGGTCTCGCCCGACCGCCTCGGCGCCAAGATCGGCACGTGGTTGAGCGAAACGGTGGCGGTGAGGACGGCTTGAGCGTCAGATAGCGTCTGGCGGCCATCGCCGAGTTCCTTCGCGCCCCCTCTTCCCTGCCGGGCATTTCCCCCACTTGGGGGAGATCAGCGGTTTCGGCGCCTCGCCCGGTCCGCTGGAGATAGGCGAAAGCAAATGTGACGGCCAATCTCCCCCCTTGTGGGGGAGATGTCCGGCAGGACAGAGGGGGCGCTGTCCCGCCGACGTCTCTGAACATCTCTTTTCGAAATTCAGCCGCGCCGAAACGGGTAGAGAAATTGCCGCCAATATCCTTTCGGCACCGGATGGCCGTGAATGCCGTAGCCCTTCGGCCAGCGTCCCTCAGGCAGATGATAGGTGCCGAACAGCCGGTCGAGCAGCGGGAAATGGATGGCGAAGTTGACGTCGATCGCCTCTTTCTCGAGACCGTGATGCCAGTGATGGAAGCGCGGCGATACCAGCACCTTTTCAACCGGCCCGAAGCTGGTTCCGATGTTGGAATGGATGAAGGACGAATAGACGTAGACGATCAGAATATAGGTCTGGATCGCCGATTCATCGAAGCCGAGCACGAACATCGGCGTGGCGGTCAGGCTGCGCAGAACGATGATTTCCAGGAAATGCATCCGCGCGCCGGCAATCCAGTCCATCGACTTGGCCGAATGGTGCACGGCATGGAAATTCCACAGGAAGGGAATGCGATGGAATGCCCGGTGCACCCAATATTGGGCAAGATCGGTCAGGAACATCACCGCCAGCAACTGTACGAGCCAGGGCAACTCGTGAACCCAGGCGCGAACCGAACCGAGACCGCCTTGTGCATTGACGAAATTGGATGGCGCCAGTGTCAGGTAGGTCAATATCTGCACCAGAAGCGACGAGACCAGATAATAGAACAGGTCTTCGCGCCATTCGTCGCGGAACACCGTCTGAGCCTTGTTGCGGGCGAAAATGCGTTCGAGCGGAACGAACAGCACACCCATGAACAGGGCGTTCAGGATGAAGAAATCGAGGCCGAAGAACACCCCCTCGATCCGCAGTTCATGACGCGCCGGCAGCATGCCGATGAGCGAGGCCAGCAGCACGGTGACCATTGCCGCCGCGCCGAGCGTCTTTTCCCTGCGCAGCATCATGCTCAGGATGGCCAGGACGTAACCGGAGATGAGCACGAAATAGAGGACCGGCTTGAAGAACAACATCTGGTGGATGGGAGCCAGATCCGGCATCGACGTCAGCATCGGATAGCGCAACACGACGACCATCAAGAGGCTGGTGATGCCGGCAAGCAGCGCGATCGAGCCGGACAGCCAGCCGGAGCCGAATGGCCGCTTGGTGCGCGGCGTTTCCAGCTCGCCGATAACTTTTTTAAGGAAATTCCCCTCCGGCATGATGCCCCCCTATAAGATAGCGAATAAAAATACGCCCCGGAAATACTGATCCCGCTCTTACTTATGGCAAAGCGCATTAAGATTTAACCGGCGCCGTCCTGACAAGCGGATTCTCGCCGCAACATTAGCAATTGGCTATCGGCATTACTGGCGACCGGGAAAGCTCGAGCCGCCGTAGCAAATGCCAGTCGCTACAATCCGAATCTCTGCTGGATGCGACGGGCGCATTCGGTCGGCGTCAGCCGGCTGGTGTCGATTTCGAGATCGTAACGGATCCCCCGGTGCACGCGCTCGAACTGCCAGCGTGCAAGTCCCGGCAATCGGTCTGCACGCTCCTTTTCGCGGACTTCGAGCACATCGAGCGGCGCGAACAGGCCGACGCAATGGAGCCCGAAATCGCAGAGCAAAGCCCTGTACTCCGCCATCTCCCCGTCAATCATCACATCGTCAACGATGAGGTTGTTGCCCTGGCGCGCCATCGCCGCGATGGCGTGCCGCATGCCTTGCATGGCTCGCCTGCCGACCGGCCCTGCCTCGACGGCGACGGACGGTTTGCCGTCCTGCCAACTGGTCTTGTAAGCGAAGCCCGGCAAATCTTCCTGCAACGCCTCCGGCAGCATTTCTAAAAAGACGTCCATCTCGACATGCAGGTACGGCTCGGCGGTCATTGCCTGCAAAGCCCTGGCGATCGAGCTTTTGCCGGCACTTCCGACACTGTTGAGCAGGACGATTTTCGCTGTCATGTCTTGGCGACCCTGTCTTGATGCCTCTGGTCTTGACGCCCTTGAACCTCACCGGTTGCGCAGCACCACGCAGGCGCCGCCGACGCTTTGCAGCTTGTCGCAGATGCCGTTGGCCTCGGTGCGCGAGTTGGCGCCGATCCTGACCGCATAGATGCCGCGCCGGCCGATCGGCGTGCGCACCCGGCTGACCACCGGGTCATGGCTGGCGAGCAGAGCCGGGAACCGGCCCCTGACCCTCAGCCATTGGCCGATTGCCGCCGAGCGGCGGAAATTGCCCGCAACCTGGACCCCCCACGGCTTGACGTTGATCGAAGCCATGGCGACGGTCCGCGACATGATCACCGGCAGCCTGCGGCAGGCGACGGCGAAGGTCATCTTGGGATCGAGCGGCTGCACCGTGCCGGCATAGGCAGTGTCCGAGAACTTGTCGACGGGCTCGCCCATGACGTCGAAGACATAGCTTTCCGTCTCCATCGGCAGGAAGCCGCCGGAGGCCAGCCACCGCGACACCCGGTTCTCGCCGGCATTATAGGCCGCTGCCGCGAGGCCGAGATTGCCGTAGCTTGCCTTCATCTCGGCAAGATACTTCGCCGAGGCGGGAATGGCCTGCTCGATGTCGAAGGAATTGGCCAGGCCGCGCATCTTGGCGGTGCCCGGCATGAATTGCGCGATGCCTTCGGCGCCGACCGGGCTCACCGCGTTCGGATCGAAGCGGCTCTCCTTCCAGATCAGCCGGGCGAAGAAATCCTTGGGCAGGCCGTTGTGTTGGGCTTGGGCCTCGATCAGGTCGCAGACGCGGTTGATCAGCCGTTTTGCGGCCGACCGCGACTGCGGCGGATCGGCGAATGCCTGACCGGCAAGGGTCAGCGCGCAAGTCAGGATCAGTGCCGCCCTGAACGTGCGCTGCATGGGCTCATTCCGCGGCGGCTTTGCCGTGTCCGTACCGCTGCTCGATATAGTCGCCGACCATCTTCTCGAAATCCTGCGCAATCGACGGGCCGCGCAGCGTCGCCGCCTTCTTGCCGTCGATGAAGACCGGCGCAGTCGGCGTCTCGCCTGTGCCGGGCAGCGATATGCCGATATCGGCGTGCTTGGATTCTCCGGGGCCGTTGACGATGCAGCCCATCACCGCGACCTTGAGGTTCTCGACGCCGGGATATTTTTCGCGCCACACCGGCATGTTCTTGCGGATGTCGGCCTGGATGCTCTGGGCGAGTTCCTGGAACACGGTGGATGTCGTGCGCCCGCAGCCGGGGCAAGCCGCCACGATCGGCACGAACTGCCGGAAGCCCATGGTCTGCAGGAGTTCCTGCGACACCTGCACCTCGCGGGTGCGGTCGCCATTCGGCTCCGGCGTCAGCGAGATGCGGATCGTGTCGCCGATGCCTTGCTGCAGGAGGATGCCCATCGCCGCAGACGAGGCGACGATGCCCTTGGTGCCCATGCCGGCTTCGGTCAGGCCGAGATGCAGCGCGTGGTTGGAGCGCGTCGCAAGCTCGGTATAGACGGCGATCAGGTCCTGCACACCGCTGACCTTGGCCGACAGGATGATCTTGTCGCGGCCAAGCCCGATCTCTTCCGCCATCTCGGCCGACAGAATCGCCGACTGGACGATCGCTTCGCGCATGACTTCCTGTGCCGTCCGAGGGAAACCTTGGGTCTGGTTCTCGTCCATCAGCCGGGTCAGCAACTCCTGGTCGAGCGAGCCCCAGTTGACGCCGATGCGCACCGGCTTGTCATATCTGATCGCCATCTCGACGATGGCCGCGAACTGGCGGTCCTTCTTGTCCTTGAAGCCGACATTGCCGGGATTGATGCGGTATTTCGCCAGCGCTTCGGCGCAGGCCGGGTGATCGGCGAGCAGCTTGTGGCCGATATAATGGAAGTCGCCGACCAGCGGCACGTTGACGCCGAGCCGCGCCAGCCTCTCATGGATGCGCGGCACCGCCGCGGCGCTCTCGTCACGGTCGACGGTGATGCGCACGATCTCGGAACCGGCGCGATGCAGCGCCGCCACCTGCGCGACGGTCTGGTCGACATCGGCTGTATCGGTATTGGTCATCGATTGTACGACGACCGGCCCGCCGCCGCCGACCGAAACGCCGCCGACCGAAACGCCGACAGATGTCCGGCGCGGGAAGGGAGAAGAGAAATATCCGGTCATGCCGGCCGCCTTTTATCTGCAAGGTCCGGGCATGAGGTGGCGGAGCAAAGATGGCTTGTCAATGGCAAGCGGCAACAGGAATTGGCAAATCGCCTGCCCGTGACCACCGGCCGGAGAGTTCAAAAACCGACGCCTGGCCACGAGATGACGCGACCAAACAGCCAGCGAATTCGGTATGTGACACCAAGCCGGCGGCATTTCCTGCCACCGGGAGGTTTCACCGCGGCGGGTTGCGGTGACGGGTGCCTGAGAGGAGCTTCAGTGTGTCGTCGGACTTCCCTTCAGCTTTTCAATCTCGTCCTTGATTGCCAGCTTGCGTCGCTTGAGATTCACGATTTCGAGATCGTCCACCGAAGGATGGTTCATCGCATCGGTGAGCTCGCGCTCGATATCACCGTGTTTCCGCTGCAACTCATCAAGATGGGATGCAAGAGACATGATTGGTTCTCCCTTTCATGGTTTCCTCGATTGCAGCCGTCGCAGGCGCGTCCACCGCAGGTTGAGACTGTGACGGCACAATGACAGTTTGCCACCAACCGATCTCGATGTCGAATGCCACGTGGTAGCATTCCACGACAAAGTGAAATGTGGTAAGGGCTGCCCGCCGGTCACCAACAGACAACCTGACCGGTCCCGCCCAAACAGCCCAATTGGGCGATGCATACGCAGACGGTAGATAATGTCCGAACAGGAACAGGCTGAAATACGCCTCGAATATTCCCGGCTCAAACAAGAACACGCCGATTTCGACGCCGCCATCAACGCGATGATCGCCATGGGCTGCGACCCGCTTCAGATTCAGCGCATGAAGAAGAAGAAACTGCTGCTGAAGGACCGGCTGATGGCGCTGGAAGACCGCATCATCCCCGACATCATTGCCTGAGCGGGCCGCGGCCAGGAGGCTGCGGACCGTCCTGACAGCGAAGGGACGCAGCCGCGACAATCCTTGCGGCTAGGAGCGAATTCCGCTAAGGCGCGCCTTTGCCGCCGGGGAGCGAACCCTTGACCGATCAGCGTGCCGACGTCGCCATCATCATGGGCAGCCAGTCCGACTGGGCGACGATGCGCCAGGCGGCGGAAACGCTGGAGGCGCTGGGCATCCCGCACAAAAGGCTGATCGTCTCCGCGCACCGCACGCCCGACCGGCTCTATGAATTCGCCAAGGGCGCCAAGGCCGCCGGTTTCAAGGTGATCATCGCCGGCGCTGGCGGGGCGGCGCATCTGCCCGGCATGACGGCGGCGATGACGCCGCTGCCGGTCTTCGGCGTTCCGGTCGAATCCAAGGCGCTGTCGGGCCAGGACTCGCTGCTTTCCATCGTGCAGATGCCGGCCGGCATCCCGGTCGGCACGCTGGCGATCGGCAAGGCGGGTGCGGCCAACGCAGCGCTTCTCGCCGCGGCGGTGCTGGCGCTCAACGACGACAAGCTCGCTGCGCGGCTCGATGCCTGGCGCTCGTCGCAGACCGCCAAGGTCGCCACCGAGCCGACGGACACGCCGTGAGCCTGGCTCCAGGTTCAACCATAGGCATCATCGGCGGCGGCCAGCTCGGCCGCATGCTGGCGATGGCCGCGGCACGCCTCGGCTACAGCATCGTCGTGTTGGAGCCCCAGGCCGACTGCCCGGCGGCCCAGGTCGCCAATTGGCAGATCGTCGCCGCCTATGACGATCCGGCGGCCCTCGCCGAACTCGCCGCCGCCAGCGCCGTCGTCACCTACGAATTCGAGAATATCCCGGTCGCCGCGGCGCAAATGCTGGCGGCAACGGTTCCGGTCTATCCGCCGGCACGCGCGCTCGAAGTCGCGCAGGACCGCGTCGCCGAGAAAAGCTTCCTCAACGGCATCGGCATCCCGACGGCGGAATTCTGTCCGGTCGACAATGACGATCAGCTGACCGAAGCGTTGAAGAAGTTCAACGGCAGCGGCGTCCTGAAAACCCGCCGCATGGGCTATGACGGCAAGGGCCAGCGCGTCTTCCGCAACATGGAGACGGCTGGCTTCGCCGGCATATGCGAGGCGATGGGCAATGTGCCGCTGATCCTGGAATCGCTCGTCGCTTTCGAACGCGAGATTTCGGTGATCGCCGCGCGTGGGCCGGACGGCGCTGTTGCCGCTTACGATCCGGCCGAGAATATCCATCGCGAGGGCATCCTGCGCAGCTCCACCTTGCCGGCCGGGATCAGGCTGGAAACAGCCGCGGCGGCGCAGACGGCAGCCGGGAAGATATTGACCGCGCTCGACTATGTCGGCGTCATCGGCGTCGAGTTCTTCGTCCTTGCCGACGGCTCGCTTCTAGCCAACGAGCTGGCGCCGCGCGTGCACAATTCCGGCCACTGGACGGAGGCTGCCTGCGTCGTCTCGCAGTTCGAGCAGCATATTCGCGCCGTCGCCGGCCTGCCGCTGGGCTCGCCTGCCCGTCATTCCGATTGCGTGATGGAAAACCTAATCGGCGACGACATGCGACAAGTGCCGGCGCTGCTCGCCGAACCCGACCTGATGCTGCATCTCTACGGCAAGGCCGAAACGCGCCCCGGCCGCAAGATGGGCCATTTCACCCGGATTCGCCGGCGAAACTGATGCATCTCGCCCAAAACTGCGCAGCGGTTTTGGGATAACGACAACCGCTTTAAACCCGCAGGCTATTGAAAATCCTGGTCTTCGTCCCCGTCCGGGCTGGCGCAGGCCGGATTTGACTTGCAGTTGGCATCGGAGGTCAGTTGCTTGATGCGCGCGCTGGTGAGTTCCGTCAGGCACTGCGACACCTCCATCGGATGGATGGAGCCGCCTTGGCTGTCGGCGGTCGAATAGGCGCATTCGGCGTCGCGGAAAGCGATCCAGGCGCGCTGTGCCGTCTGTAAGAGCTTGTTCGAGGCCTGATCGTTGCGGTCGACAAGGTCCTTGTAGGCAGCATTGAGCTTGGCATCGGCCGCCTGGCGGTCGGCATCGGCGCAGATGTTCATCATCGACTGGCTGTCGTCGCCACGGTCGCAGTCCTCGGCCCAGGCGGCCGGGGCGGTTGCCAGAAAGACAAGGCAGGCGGACAGAAAGAGACGGCGCATGGAGCCCCCGGTCGCTTGGCGTTGCCTCACCATCCCAGCCGCCTTTGAGTCGCGCAATACCGCGCCGCCTGGATGGCGGATATTTGATGAGCGGCTCAACTTGTGGCATTCGGGCATGCGCACATGGTTGACACGGGCAAGCCTCCTCGTTTATGAGCCACGCAAGTTCAAAGGCGCGCTTTTTCGGGCGCGCCTTTAAAATTCGGCCCGGGATGGGCCCTGACCGAACAGGCAAGACGATGAAGATCAAGAATTCGCTCAAGGCGCTCAAGGCGCGTCACCGCGACAACCAGCTGGTTCGCCGCAAGGGACGCATCTACATCATCAACAAGACCGCCCCGCGCTACAAGGCGCGCCAGGGCTGAGCCTTGCGCGCGGCTTGATGCATGTCGCCCGAAAGGAAGCGACATGCGAGAGACCGCGCCGCGCTGATGTCGATTGCCGGTTCGCCGGCGCTCTCACGCTAAAATCACTTTGACGATCCGCCGTCCGGGACTAGATTCCGGCGATGCGGATTCTTTTTGCGTTGTTCACCGCCCTTTTGCTGTCCGGCACAGCTTTGCCTACAGGGGCAGAAGAGGTGCCAGGCGCGCTGCCTCCAGATACCGCGCCGCCGCCCGCCGCCACGCCGCCACCGGCCGCTCCGACCAGGCAGGGTCGCCTCGATCAGCTCTTCACCGAGTTGAAGCGCGAGCGCAATGAAAAGGCGGCCGAGCGCATCGCCGGCCGCATCTGGAACGAGTGGAACCAGTCCGGCAGCGCCTCGATCGACCTGATGATGCAATGGGCGCAAAAGGCGACGGAAGACCAGAAATTCGACGTCGCGCTCGATTTCCTCGACCAGGTCGTGACCTTGCAGCCCGACTATGCCGAGGGCTGGAACCGCCGCGCCACCGTGCATTTCCTGATGAAGAATTACGGGAAGTCGATGGCCGATATCGACCGCACCTTGCAGCTCGAGCCCCGCCATTTCGGCGCGCTCTCGGGCCTCGCCCAGATCATGACCGAGACCGGCCACAAGCAGTCGGCGCTGGAAGCCTGGCAAAAGGTGCTCGCGATCTATCCGATGATGCGCAGCGCCCAGGGCCAGGTTTCGACGCTTTCGGAAGAGCTGGCCGGCGAGGGGATTTGAACGTAGGCAGTAGGGCAGTAAGGCAGTAAGGGAAGAGCCCACCTACTGCCCTACTGCCCTACTGCCCTACTGCCCTACTGCCCTACTGCCCTACTGCCCTACTGCCCTACTGCCCTACTGCCCTACTGCCCTCAAAACTAATTCCGCCTTTCACCAGTGTCTCCCCCATGAACCTCATCTGCGCCGCCTTCCTTTTCCTCGTCGCGCTCTTCTTTGCCCTCGCCGGTGTCACTCGCGCCGGCGTCTGGTCGATCGAGCGCCGCAGCCCGCCAGTCGGCGAATTCGCTGAGATCGACGGCGCGCGCATTCACTTCGTCCACATCCCGGCGCCGGCCAGCGCCGACCTGCCGCCGGTCGTCTTCATCCACGGCGCCAGCGCCAACCTCAAGGACCAGATGCTGCCGCTGAGACCCTTGCTCGAAGGCCGCGCCGAAATGCTGTTCCTCGACCGCCCGGGCTTCGGCTGGTCGGAGCGCGGCAACCACGAGACGCTCGCGGCGCAGGCCGATACGATCGCGGCAACAATGGACCGCCTCGGCATCACAAAGGCTGTCATCGTCGCGCATTCCTTCGGCGGTGCCATCACCACGGCTTTTGCCCGCCAGCATCCCGAGAAGACGCTGGGTCTGGTCTTCATCTCGCCTGCCAGCCATCCCTGGCCGGGCGGGGCGACCGCCTGGTACTACAAGCTCGCCGCCACGCCAGTGATCGGCTGGCTGTTTTCCGAAACGCTCGCTTATCCGGCCGGCATGCTGCAGATCGGCAATGCCACATCTTGCGTCTTTTCGCCCAACCACCTGCCGGCCGAGTACATCGGCGACGCCTCGATCCCGCTGGTGCTGCGGCCATCAGCCTTCCGCGCCAACGCGCGCGACGTCGCCCAGCTCTACGATTATATCCGCGCCGCCTCGCCTGATTACCGCGAGATCAAGGCGCCCACCGTCGTCATCTCGGGCGATCGCGACAAGGTGGTCTACGCGACGATCCATTCCGTCGGGCTCGAGCGCGACATTGCCGGCGCCGAGCTGGTGTGGGTCCGCAATCTCGGCCACAAGCCCGACTGGATCGCGCCCGACCTCGTCGTCGGCGCCATCGAGAAGGTGACCGGCAAGTCCGTCGACCTGCAGGCGATTGCTGCGAGAGTGGAGGCGCGGATTGCCAGCGACACGCAAGGCGCCGGGAAATGCCCTGAGCTTCAGGTGCCTGACGCCGAACTGGCGCCGGGCTGACTTGCGAGACGAAAGCGCTTCAGGGCACGCCCTAATGGGTCTCCGACCCGACGTAAGCAATCCGCAGCATGTTGGTCGAGCCCGGCGTCCTCAGCGGCACGCCGGCGGTGATGATGATGCGGTCGCCGGGCTTGCCGAAGCCCTCGTCGAGCGCGATGCGGCAGGCGCGGTCGACCATATCGTCGAGGTCTTTGGCGTCCTCCGAGACGACGCAATGCGTGCCCCACAGCAGCGATAGCCGGCGCGCGGTGTTGAGGATCGGCGACAGCGCCACGATCGGCACCTGCGGCCGTTCGCGCGCGGCGCGCAACCCGGTCGTGCCCGACGCGGTGTAGGTGATGATCGCCGACAGTTTCAGCGTCTCGGCGATCTCGCGCGCGGCGAGCGAAATGGCGTCGGCGCCGGTTGCTTCCGGCTCGGAGCGCTGCGCGTTGATGATGCCGGCATAGGTCGGATCGGTTTCGACCTTGGTGGCGATGCGGTTCATCATGCCGACCGCCTCGACCGGATAGGCGCCGGCCGCGGACTCGGCCGAAAGCATGATCGCATCCGCGCCCTCGAAGACGGCGATCGACACGTCGGAGACCTCGGCGCGGGTCGGCACGGGGGCGGTGATCATCGATTCCAGCATCTGGGTCGCGATCACCACCGGCTTGCCGGCGCGGCGCGCCGCGCGCGTGATCTGCTTCTGGATGCCTGGCACGGCTTCGAGCGGCATCTCGACGCCGAGATCGCCGCGGGCGACCATAAGCGCATCGGACAATTCGATGATTTCCGCCAGTCGGGCCACCGCTTGCGGCTTCTCGATCTTGGCCATGATCAGCGCCCGGCCGCGCGCGATCTTTCGCGCTTCGGCCAGATCCTCCGGCCGCTGCACGAAGGACAGCGCCACCCAGTCGACGCCGGTGGCGAGCACCGCGTCGAGATCGGCGCGGTCCTTCTCGGTCAGCGCGCCGACCGGCAGGTCGGTGTCTGGCAGGCTGACGCCCTTCTTGTCGGAAATGCCCGAGCCGGCCACGACCGTGCAGGTGATCGACTTGCCGTCGCTCTTCAGAGCCTTCAGCTCCAGCTTGCCGTCGTCGATCAAAAGACGGTGACCGGCCTCGACCGAGCTCAGGATTTCGGGGTGCGGCAGATACACCCGCTTCGAATTGCCGGGTTCCGGATTGTCGTCGAGCGTGAAGGTCTGGCCGGCGGTCAGCGCTTCCTTGACGTTGGCGAACTTGCCGACCCTGAGCTTCGGCCCCTGCAGGTCGGCGAGGATGCCGATCGGCCGGCCGACATCGGCCTCGACGGCGCGGATGCGTCCGACCAGCGTGCGCATCAGCTCGTGGTCGGTATGGCTCATATTGATGCGGAAGACATCGGCGCCGGCTTCGAAAAGCTTCTTCAGCATCTCCTCGGAGGAGGAAGCCGGACCGATGGTGGCGAGGATCTTGACCTTGCGGTTACGTCTCATTGAGTGTTTGTTCCCGGAGCGGGGGCCGCTGGCGCGCCTCCCGTTGCGGGCTCGTCGGTCAGCTGGACCATCCAGCTTGCCTGCTCGCCCGTGTCATATTCCTGAAATCCGGCGCGCTGAAAGCCCCGGGCGACGCAATCATTCACGCCGGCGATCTTGAACTCTTTCTCGGCGACGCACATGTTGATCGGGCCGTCCCAGCGCCCGCCGCGTTCGGCGTCTTCTGCATAAAGATAGTAAAACCTTGATGACAGCGGACCCTCGATCAGCGTCTTGCAGGTCGATCCTTCGATGTGCCACCAGCCCTCGGTGATCCAGCCGGCCTTGGCGCGATAACCGATGCCGACGCCCACCAGATTTTGCGTTGCGTTGCAAACGCGGAAGTCGGCCCGGGCCGGCGAGGTCGCGCCGATCGCGCATAATCCCGCGCCGATGATCAGCAACGGCACGGCCAGGCGCTTGCGCAACCGGCCGGCAAAACCCATCGCAGATCCCCTTGCGAACCACATTTGCATCTCTCGAAGCCCTTTTCAGCAAACTCCGGTCGCATGTCAACGCGCCGTTTTGTTCAATTCCAATCGATTTAGAAGGGCACGTCGCACAAATTCTGTTCCCGTCGGGGATTTTTTGCAGAAACCTTGGCCAAACAACGGCATTGCGCCAGCGTCCTCTTCATGGAATGACGATACCACATCGAAGCCGCCATCCCCTTTTCAGCTGATGACCCGATCCACAGTTTTCACGCCGTTCGACATTGTCGAGGGCGACCGCAAGAAAGGCGTCGTGCTTCTCGCCGATCACGCCCGCCGTGACCTGCCCGAGGAATATGGCAGTCTCGGTTTGCCGGCGTCCGAATTCGAGCGCCACATCGCCTATGACATCGGCGTCGAGACGGTGACGCGCGAACTTGCGGCGGCGCTCGACGTGCCGGCCGTGCTTGCCGGCTTCTCGCGGCTGTTGATCGACCCCAACCGGGGCGAGGACGACCCGACCATGATCCGTCAGCTCTATGACGGCACCGTGGTGCCGGGAAACTATCCGATTGCCCCGGACGAACGCGAGAGGCGGCTCGACCGCTTCTACCGGCCCTATCATGACGCCGTCGGCGCGATGATCGCCTCGGTCGCCCATGCCTCGGGCAAGGCGCCGTTCATCTTCTCCGTGCATTCCTTCACGCCGGTTATGCAGGGCTTTATCCGCCCCTGGCATGTCGGCGTCCTGTGGGACCTCGACGATCGCGTGGCGCGGCCACTGATCGACCTGCTGGCCGCGGACAAGACCCTCGTCGTCGGCGACAACGAGCCCTATGACGGCGCGCTGCGCGGCGACACCATGTTCCACCATGCCATCGTCAACGGTTACGCCCATGCGCTGATCGAGATCCGCCAGGACCTGATCGCCGACCGTGCCGGCGCGCTCGCCTGGGCCGAACGGCTGGCGCCGATCGTTGACGCCATCGACCGCCGTCCCGATATACATCAGGTGAAGATGTTCGGCTCGCGCACCGGGCCGGCATGAGGCCGTCAGGCCAGTAAGCCACGTGAAAAGGCCGCCAGGGCCGGGAGTTCCCCGAGATGACCGAACTCAGCGACGAGCAGAAACGCGATTTCGAGGCAGCCGCTTTCCGCCGGCTGGTGGGGCATCTGCGCGAGCGCGGCGATGTCCAGAACATCGACCTGATGAACCTCGCCGGCTTCTGCCGCAACTGCCTGTCCAACTGGTATCGCGAAGCCGCCGACGCCGAAGGCGTGGCGCTGTCGAAGGACGCTGCGCGCGAGATCATCTACGGCATGCCTTATGCCGATTGGCAGGCGCTCAACCAGACCGAGGCGTCGGAGGCCAAGAAGGCCGAGTTCGAGGCAAGGCGGCCGAAGGATCATTGAAGGTCCTGTGCGGCTTCGCTCCTTGCTACGCCCGTGGATGACGAAGCGATGGGCGTTTCGGCTAATCTCCAAAGTGGGCGTCATCCTGACAGGCCCGCGCGCGCCTTTGGTCCAAGAACTTCTTCCCGGCGGTCCTTGACTGCAAATTGAATCGATCTAATTTGCCGCGCGAGAACCCCTTCACGCAGCGGATTTCAGACCATGAGCGTGCAGACCACGATGCAGGCCGCGACGCGCGGCCGCTGGGCCGTCGCCGGTATTTTCCTAGCCAACGGCTTTCTCACCGGCAGCTGGGCGCCGCAGATTCCGGTGTTCCTGACCCGGCTCGACATCACCAGATTCACGCTCGGCCTGCTGATCCTCCTGTTCGGTGTCGGCGCGGTCATTGCCATGACCTGGTGCGGCCATCTCATTTCAAGGCATGGCTCTCGCACGGTGACGCGTTGGTTCGGCGTCTGCGGCAGCTTCGGCCTGCTGATCGTGGCCCTCGCGCCCAACGTGCCGCTGGCGGCGATTGCCATGCTCGTCTTCGGCGGCTCGATCGGCGGCATGGATGTCGCGATGAACTCGAATGCCGTGGTAGTGGAAAGAAAGCTTTCCCGGGCGATCATGTCGTCCTCGCACGGCTTCTGGAGCCTTGGCGGCTTCGCCGGCGGCGCGCTTGGCGGCTATTCGATCCAGAACTACGGCTATCTTCCCCATGCCATCGCGGTGACAGCGATCGCCTTTGGCGTCATCGCCTTTGCCATTCGCTACCTCGTCGCCGAGGACAAGCCGCAGGCTGTCGAACATCAGAAATTCACGCTGCCGCGGCACACGGCCGTCTATCTGGTTGGGCTGATGGCGCTGCTCACCATGATCTCCGAGGGCGCGGTGCTCGACTGGGCGGCGCTGTTCCTGCACCAGGAACTGGGCGCCGATCTCGCGATCGCCGGTCTCGCCTATGCGGCCTTCTCCGGCGTCATGGCGCTGATGCGTTTCCTGGGCGACGGCGTGCGCAACCGCTTCGGCGCGGTGGCGACGTTGCGCGGCTCGGCGCTGGTCGCCGCCGCCGGCATGCTGGTCGCCGGCCTCTCGCCCTCGCCGTATCTTGCCATTGCCGCTTTCGCCTTTTGCGGCTTCGGCATCGCCAACATGGTGCCGATCATCTTTTCGGCCGGCGGCAACCAGGAAGGCATGTCGTCCGGCACCGGCATGAGCGTCGTCACCACCATGGGCTATTCCGGCATCCTGGTGGCCCCGTCGGCAATCGGCTTCGTCGCCGAGCATTCGAGCTTCGGCCCGATCTTCATCGCGCTGTCCGGGCTGCTGGTCATCGTGCTCATGATGGCGGGCCTGGCTCACAGGGCCGAGTTCGCTCCAGACCCCGTGCCCGCCGAATAGCGCCTCAGCTCCTCATGCAGGAAATCCGCCACGCGGCGGATGCGCATGCTTGTGCGCACATCGCGATGCATGGCGAGCCAGACCGGCAGGATCGGCAAAGGCACCTCTGGCAGCAGCTTTTCCAGGTCCGGATCGCGCGCGGCCAGCGGTTCCTGGCCGATGCCGATGCCATTGCCGGTCCGCACGGCCTCCCACAGCACAATCTGGTTGTCGGTCCTGAAGCGGAAATGGCTGCGGCCGACCGGGATACCAACCGCGGTGAAGCCGCGAACGATCTCGTCGCTGCGGTCGAAGCCGACCAAGGCGTGATCGGCAAGGTCGACGGGTTTTTCCGGACGGCCGCGCCGGTCGAGATAGGATCTGGCGGCACAAAGGCACAGAGCAATGTCGGTGACCTTGCGCGCCACCAGTTCGTTCTGCGCCGGCCGGACCATGCGGATGGCGATGTCGGCGTCGCGGCGCAGCAGGTTCTCGACCTGGTTCGAGGCGACGATCTCGACCTCGATGCCCGGTTCCTGCTCGCCAAGGCGGGCCATCATGTCAGGCAGCACGAAGGCAGCGACCACCTCTGAGGCTGCGATGCGAACCGTGCCCTCGATCGCCTCGACCGAACCCAGCGCCAGCAGCGAGAATGCATTGGCCTCCTCGCTGACAGCCCGGCCGCGCTCGTAGAGCGTGCTGCCAGCCTCCGTCAGCTCATAGCCGCGCCGCCCGCGCCGGAACAACGTGACGCCGAGCGCCTGCTCGAGCTCGGCGATGTGGCGACCCAGCGTCGGCTGGCTGGCCGCAAGCCTGCGGGCAGCGGCCGAAAGGCTGCCGGTCTCGGCCACCGCCACGAAGCTTTTGATCAGGTTCCAGTCAAATTCCTTCATTCATTTTTGAATAACAGATCGCCGATGTCAGTCAATTTCAATTCGCTCATGAACGCCTCAGATTACCCGGGCAAACGCAAGCAACGGAGAGAACAAATGACCAAGGTCGCAATTCTGGGTGCCAACGGCCGGCTCGGCCGCGTGGTTGGCAAGGCTTTCATCGACGCCGGCTTCGACGTCCGCGCCGTCACCAGAACCGGCAAGGTGCCGGCCGAGCTCAAAGGCGCGTCGGCAGTTGCCGGCGACGCTCTGGACCGCCAGTCGCTGATCCGCGCAACGCAAGGCGTCGACATCGTCTTCAACGGCCTGAACCCGATCTACACCGACTGGGGCAAGTGCCTGCCGATGGCCGAGAACGTCATGGCCGCCTGCCGCGAAAACGGCGCGCTGCATCTCTTCCCGGGCACGGTCTACAATTACGGCTCGCCAATGCCGCAGGTGATCACGGAAGCGACGCCATTCCATCCGACCACCGAAAAGGGCCGCATCCGCTGCGCCATGGAAGACCTGTTCCGCCGCGAGGCCGAGGCCGGCCGGGTGCGCACCATTGTGCTCAGAGCGGGCGATTTCTTCGGCGGCACCGGCAGCGGTTCCTGGTTCGACCTCATCGTCGCCGCCAAGATGGAAAAGGGCGTCTACACCGCGCCCGGCCCAGCCGACCTTACTCATGAATGGGCCTATCTGCCGGATTTCGCGGTAGCCTTCGTCGGGCTTGCGCGCAACCTCGACAAGCTCGGCTTCCACGAGGCCATCAACTTCCCCGGCCACGCCATCACCGACCTCGACATGAAGGCCGCGGCCGAGAAGGCGTTGGGCCGCAAGCTGAAGCTCTCCTTCATGCCTTGGTGGGTGCTGCGCGCCGGCAGCCCGTTCGTCGCCATGTGGCGCGAGATCGTCTCGATGTCCTATCTGCGCTTCGAAGCGCACCGGCTGGTCTCGACGCGGCTGGAAGAGGTGATCGGCGAAATCCCGCATACGCCTCTGGATCAGGCGGTGAAGGAAGCCATGCAGGATATCGGCATTGCCGTCGCGGCCTCGCGTCAGGCGGCCTGATCAGATCCTGCCCATCAGCAAAAGGATCAGCAGCACGATCAGGATGACGCCGACGATGCCGGACGGCCCGTAGCCCCAGGATCGTGAATGCGGCCAAGCCGGCACGGCGCCGAGCAGGATCAGGACCACGATGATTACCAGAATTGTGCTGATCGGCATGGAAACCCTCGCCGTCTGGCTGCGTTCGAAGGGACAATGCAAAAAACCGCCCGGTTGTTCCCGGGCGGCTTTTGTCCATCGGCTTATTAAATCGCTCTATTCCGCTGCTTTCGGGAAGGCCTCCACCGGCCCGGCGCCGGGCTCGTCGACCGGTTCGTCGGTCGCTACCTTGCCCTTGCCGCGCTCGAACAGGCGGCTGAACCAGTGGCGCCGCGCACCGGGCTTCACCTTGGCGCGGGTGAACACCATCAGCATCGACGGCGTCACCACCAGCGTCAGCAAGGTGGCGAAGGACAGGCCGAACACGATCGCCGAGGACAGCGAGATCCACCATTGCGTCGACGGCGCGTTGATCGTCGTCTCGTGATGGAAGATTTCGAGGCCGAGGCCGAAGGCGATCGGCAGCACGCCGAGGATCGCCGACACCGCCGTCAGCACCACCGGGCGGGCGCGCTCGCGGCAGGTCTGCAGCACCGCATCCATCTTGTCCCAGCCTTCTTCGCGCAGCCGGTCATAGGTGTCGATGAGCACGATGTTGTTGTTCACCACCACGCCGGCGAGCGCGATGACGCCGATGCCGGACATGACGATGCCGAAGGCTTCGCCTGTCAAAAGCAATCCGAGGAACACGCCGATCGTCGCCATGACCACGCAGGACAAGACGAGCCACACGCTGGTGAACTTGTTGAACTGCGCAAGCAGCACCAGGAAGATCAGGAAGATCGCCGCGCCGAAGGCCTTGCCGAGGAAGGCGCTGGCTTCCGCGCTGTCCTCGTTGGAGCCGGCAAGCTTCCAGCGGATGCCGCTGCCGAGATCCATGTCGGTGACCGCCTTGGTGACCTGCTCCTGCACCGCCGCCACCTGCGCGCCGGCGCTGACATTGGCCTGCACGACCACGGTACGCGCGCCGTCGATGCGGTTCAGGATACCGACGGTCGGCTCGGGCTTGCGCACGACGAAGTTCGAGATCGGCACCGACCCTTGCGAGGTCTGCACCCTGAGCTCGTCGAGCGTCGACAGCGTGCGCCGGTCTTCGGGCAGGCGCAGACGAATATCGACCGCGTCGTCGGCGCCGGCCGGCCGGTATTCGGAGAGCTTGAGGCCGTTGGTCACCAGTTGCACCACCGTGCCCACCGAGGTCGGGCTGATGCCGTATTGCGCCGCCTTGGCGCGATCGACCTCGATCGCCCAATCGACGCCGGGCGGCGGCAGGCCGTCCGAAATGTCGATGACGTTGGGGATCTTGGCGATGCGTGCCGCCACCGCGCGCGCCTTGTCGTCGAGCCCGGCCGGATCGGCGGCCGACAGCCTGATCTGGATCGGCTTGCCGGTCGGCGGACCGGCTTCCGGCACACGCACCTCGACATCGACGCCGGGAATGCCGGCCATGACGCCGCGCAGGTCGTCGAGGATCTGGTTGGCGGACTTGCGCTCGCGCCAGTCGACGAACTCGTACTGGATGACGCCGACCACGTCTTCCGGGATGTCCTGGCCGCCGCCTTGGGTCTTGCCGACGCGCGTATAGACCGATTTCACCCCCGGCCAGCCGAGCAGCCGGTTTTCCGCCGTCTTGGTCGCTGCGTCCATTTCGGCCAGCGAAAGATTGCCGCGGGCATGCACATAGAGCAGGCCGTAGTCAGGCTCGACGCTGGGGAAGAACTCGACACCGGCGCCATATTTCGAATAGGCGAAGCCGACGCCGACCAGAAGGCCGACGGTGAGCAGGATGACGGTGATCGGGAAGCGCACCGCCTGCTTGACCACGGCCATGTACCAGCCATCGCGATGGTCGTCCTCGTGATGCTTGGGCGCCTTGGCGAAGATCGCGCCCAGCGTCGGCGCGAAGACCAGCGCGTAAAGCATCGAGGCCGACAACGTCACGATCAGCGTGATCGGCATGTACTTCATGAAATCGCCGATGATGCCGGGCCAGAACAGCAGCGGCGAGAAGGCGGCGATGCGCGTCATCGTCGCTGCGATGACCGGACCGGCCATGCGCTTGGCGGCCAGAGCGAAGGCGTCCGCCTTCGGCATGCCTTCGCTCATGCGCCGTTCGGCGAATTCGGTGACGATGATGGCGTCGTCCACCAGCATGCCGACCGCCAGGATCAGGCTGAACAGCACGATCATGTTGATCGTGTAGCCCATCATGGCAAGCAGCAGGATGCCCATCAGGAAGGACGATGGAATGGCAAGCCCGATAAGCAGCGAGGCGCGCCCCGACAGCGCATAGAGGATGACGATGAACACCAGGATGACGGCGATCATCACATGGTTCTGCAGATCGCCGAGCAGCTGGTTGACGAAGACCGACTTGTCCTGCGTGTAGGTGACGTGCATGCCTTCGGGCATCGTCTTGATGAAGGTGTCGGACACCTCCCTGACATGGGTCAGCGTATCGATGAGGTTGGCGCCGATGCGCTTCTTCACCTCGATGGCGATGGCCGGCCTGCCGTCGAGCCGGGTCACCGTCTCGGCGTCCTTGAAGGTCGAGCGGATGGTGGCGACGTCCTTGGCCTGGACAACGGCGTTCGGCGTGGCCACGACCGGCAGGTTGGCGACGTCCTCGGGCCTTTCGATCAGCGACGGCACCTTGACCGCGTATTTGCCTTCCGAGCCCTCGAGATTGCCGGCCGCGACGAGGCTGTTGGAGGAAGCGACGCCCTGGATCACTTGGTCGAGCTGCAGCCCGTAGGAGGAAAGCTTGACCGGGTCGATGACGACCTCGACGAGGTCGTCGCGCGCGCCCTGCAGCGAGCCTTCGAGCACGCCGGGCACTTCCTCGATGCGGTCGCGCAGCTCGCGCGCGGCGGATGTCAGCACCCGCTCCGGCACATCGCCGGAGAGCGTCACGACCAGGACCGGGAACTCCGAGACGTTCACCTCGTTGACGGTCGGCTCCTCGGCCGCCTGCGGCAGGTCGGCCTTGGCGTCCTGCACCTTGCTGCGCGTGTCCTGCAACGCTGTCGCCAGGTCGGTCTGCGGCTGGAATTCGACCAGCACGTAGCCACCGCCCTGGAAGGCGGCCGAACGCATCTCCTTCAGCCCCTTGAGGCTCTTGAGCTTGCTTTCCATCGGCCTGAGCAGCAGGCGCTCGGAATCCTCCGGCGAGATGCCCTGATAGATCAGGCTGACATACATCATCGGAATCGGAACGTCGGGCTCCGCTTCCTTCGGCGTCGACTGATAGGCGATCCAGCCCGCGATGAGCAGGAACATCAGCGCCGATATTGTGAGGCGGGCATTGTTTATGGCGAGTCTGACGATATCCATGACTTCGGCCTGTTATTTCTCGAAGGCTGCGGCCCCGGCCATCGCCGGGTGGGCCGGACAAAGGCGCGTCGTGCTTACTGCGTGCCGGCGGTGGCTTCGCCGATCAGCTTGTTGATGGTCGCCTGGTCGGCCTCTACGGGCTTCACCAGATCGCCCTCCTTCACCAGCTCCTGGCCGGCGACGATGATGCGCGCGTCCTGCGGGATGCCGCCCAGCACCAGGCCGTGCGGCGTGTCGTCGACGAGGTCGATCGGGAAGAACGCCACCTTGTCGTCCTTGCCGACGGCGCGGATGCCGAGGTCGCCCTTGTCGCCTAGGGTCACTACCGAGCGCGGCAGCATGACCGCATTGGTCGGCTCGGCGCTGAGCGCGATCTCGGCCGTCATGCCGGCCGGAATCGAGCCGTCGCCGTTGGGGATCGCCACTTCGACGCGGAAGGTGCGGGTCTGCGAAGAGGCATCGCGGCTGATATAGCGAACGGTGCCCGTGACCTTCTGGTCGTTGACCAGGCGCACATCGGCTTCGTCGCCGATCTTGAGATAGCGCAGGTCGCGCTCGCTGATCTCGCCACGCGCGATGATCGGGTCGAGCTTGAGGATCGTCGCCACCTCGCCGCCCTGCATCACCGAGCTGCCGAGTTCCACCGGAATGCGATCGATCACGCCGTCGAATGGCGCCTTGACCTCGTTGCGGTCGAGTTCGGCCTGCGCGGTATCCAGCTGGGATTGCGCCAGGGTCAGGTTGGAGCGGGCGGTGTCGAGCTGCAGCTTGGGCAAATTGCCGGTCTTGGCCAGCCGCTCGGAAGCGTCGAGCTCGGCCTTGCGCTGCACCAGGAGCTGCTTGGCGTTGTCGACGTTGGAGATCTTCTCTTCCGCCGCGAGCATCAGCACAAGGTCGCCGGTCTTGACGTGATCGCCCTGCTTGACCGGTAGTTTTTCGATGACGCCGGCGACGCGCGTCGCAAGCACCGCGCGCTTGTCGGCTTCGGTCAGGCCGGAGACGCGGATGGCGCGAGCATAGGTCTTGCGCGGCGGCGTTACCACCGCGACGGTGCGCGGTGCGGCCTTCGGCTCGGCCTGCGCCGCGTTTGGCTTGGCGGCCTCCGGCTTCCCGGCTTCAACCGCCGTCGGTTTGCCGGCCTCGGCGTGCTTGTCGGCGGTAACCGACTTGTCGGCGGCGCTGCCGACCGACGAAAACTCGCCCGTACCCATCCAGGCCGCGAATCCGATGAGCACGGCAATGGCTGCAAGCTTGTGAAACCTGAATTTCGGCATCGTCATTTTTTCCGTTGCGTGACCTGGCGAGGTCGGCGCCTCCGACTTCGGGCGCGCGGCCGATATGGGTGTGCGCGGGGCCTAGTTCAATTTGCCGTGATCGGCGAAAGCGCGCTTCTACCTTAAAGTTGCGGCGCAATATAGTCAGAAAAGTTACAGGACCATTGCGTCGTGGAACACAGTACCTCGACAAATAAGGGCTTTTTTGCCAGCCGGCCGCCGCTTTTGTCGGCGCGCCGACAGTTTTCCGAAAGTTTCCTCAAGGTCACTGGCAGCAGCCGTCAGGATGATGCAAAAATCTCCCCTATGCGGCGGCAATTGCCCGATTGGAGCGCAGCCTCGCCCCGTCATTCTCGGGCTGAAGCTGTCAAGTGATGAGGTTCAGCAACCGGAATATACGCTCGAATGTTCTGCCATAGGGCGGGCGCAGCAGGCCGCCGGCGCTGAGCTTCGACTGGATGAAGATCGGCTTTTCCTTGCTGAAGGTGCGAAACCCCCACTCGCCGTGATAGGCGCCCATGCCGCTGTCGCCGACCCCGCCGAAGGGCTGCCGCTCCTGTACCAGATGCATCATGCAATCATTGACCGTAACCCCTCCGGCCGCGGTTTCCTGCAAGACCCGTTTGCGATTGGCGACGGCGCTGCCGAACCAGTAGAGCGCCAGCGGATGCTCGCCCCGGTTCACATGGTCGATGGCCTCGTCCACCGTGCCATATTCGACGATCGGCAGCACCGGCCCGAAAATCTCCTCACGCATCAGCCGCAGATTCTCCCCGGCATTGCGGACCAGCACGGGCGCCATCTTGCGGTCGGTGACGCCGAGCCTCTCATTCGCCGGATTGACCTCGGTGACGTCGGCGCCGCTGTCGCGCGCCTCGGCGACCATGTCGCTGAGGCGCCGATGATGCCGCTCGCTGACGATGGCCGTATAGTCGCGATTGTCGGCGAGGCGCGGATAGAGCTTCGCGATTGCCGCCGCGAGCTTGGCCGCGATCGCTCCGCCCTGGCCTCGCGGAACCATGAGATAGTCCGGCGCGATGCAGGTCTGGCCGGCATTGAGCAACTTGCCATAGGCGACGCTGGCGACCGCCGCGTCGAGATCGCAGGACGGATCGAAGATCGCCGGCGACTTGCCGCCGAGCTCGAGCGTCACCGGTGTCAGGTTGGCGGCGGCGGCCAGCGCAACCTGGCGGCCGACGGCGGTCGAGCCGGTGAACAGGAGATGATCGAACGGCAAGGACACGAACGCCTTGCCGAGTTCCGCGTCGCCGACCATCACGCTGACCTCGTCGGCGGCGAAATATGTCTCGACAAGGCTGGCGAGCAAATCGGAAAACTTCGGCGTCAGCTCCGATGGCTTCAGCATCACGCGGTTGCCGGCGGCCAAAGCCGCGGTTGCCGGCGCGATGGCGAGCTGGAAAGGATAGTTCCAGGGCGAGACGATGCCGACGACGCCGAGCGGTTGCGGCAACAGGCGGTTGCGGCCGGGCAGGAACGGCAGGCTGGTGGCGACGCGTCGCTCGCGCATCCAGCCGCTGAGATGCGACAGCGCATGCCTGATGCCGGCGCGCACGACGAACAATTCGGCAAGCCGCGTTTCCTCAGCCGAGCGGGCGGAAAAATCGCTGTCGATCACCGCGCAGATCTCGGCCTCGTGCTTCTCGGTGAGCGCCAGCAGGCGGTTCAGCCGGTCCTTCCGGACTTCCAGCGTCGGGAACGGCTCCTTCTCGAAGGCCCTGCACTGCGCTTCAAACGTGACCCCGAGAGCGTTCTGTCTGGTCTGCAGCATCGCGACCTCCCGTTTACGTTCAGGTAAGTTACATCGCTCGAACAACCGAATCCAGCATTGCCACGGTTCCGCTGGGGAAGGCTCCGGTAGTTGCCCCCGATCCAAACGCCTCAAATATGCCGTTTGGCACCCGTCATCGACATGGGAACGCCACCAGTCCGCAAACGGCCCTTTTCGCCGTTCATACATCGATTGGGCGTGCATAAACGATCCTTGGCGACGGTGCGGCTCGTGACAAAAACCGCAAGATCGGTCGAGCGCCTCATGTCCGCGCAGCTTAGCTGGTGCTGCCACGGAGAATGGAACGATGAAGGCGGCGGTTCAAAACCACCATGCCCGGATGCAGCGGGTGCTGGATCACATAGACCGGCACCTGGACAACGATCTGGACCTGGACGCGCTGAGCAGCGTCGCAGCCTATTCGAAATATCATTTCCACCGGCAGTTCACGGCGACTTTCGGGCTGTCCGTGCATCGCTATATCCAGCTCGCCCGCATGAAGCGCGCTTCATTCCGGCTGGGCCACGCGGACGCCGAAAGCGTCACGGATATAGCGATGGATGCTGGTTACGACGCACCGGATGCCTTCGCCCGCGCCTTTCGTCAACGGTGCGGGCAATCGCCTTCCTCGTTCCGGAGATCACCCGACTGGGGGTCGTGGCTGATGGCCTTCGGGCCTCTCGACAACGCCAGGAGAAAGCTCATGCAAATAATTTTCACCCATGACGACGTAACGATCCGCGAAGTGCCGCCCACCCCTGTGGCGATCATGGAACATCGGGGGGATCGGGCGACGCTCGGCGACACCATCCAGCGGTTCATCGCCTGGCGCAAAGCAGCCGGCCTGTCGCCCGAAACAAGCCCGACCTTCAACATCTTCCGTTCCGAGAGATGTCCCGCCGTCGCAGCCGACTACAGCATGGACATTTGCGTTGGCACCGACCAGCCGATCGCGGCGGACGACAAGCAGATGAAGGCCGGTGTGATCCCCGGTGGGCGCTGCGCCGTGCTGCGCTACCCCGGCAACACCAACAATCTGGAGCCAGCCGCGCTTTACCTTTATCGTGAATGGCTTCCGGCCAGCGGTGAGGAAGCACGCGACTTTCCGATCTATTGCCAGCGACGGCTGTCCTTCCTTCCGGAACTCTCGACACCCGAAATCATCATCGAGCTCTTCCTGCCCCTGAAATAGCGCGGCGGGAACGCGGCCTTTATCTTCCGTTCGCAAGGAACGGACCGGCCGCAGTCCAGCCCGATGTCGGTCTCTACGGCTGACGACGGCAATCAGGCGCGGCGCCGCGCGGACTCCGGCTTGATGCGTGCGGCCAGGAATTCCTTGACGCGACGCCCCGGCGCGGGACCCCGCAACGGCTTGAAGCCGTCGTCGAGCTCGCCCGAAAGATCGAGCGTAGCCCGCTGGCCGACGGCATCGTAATTTTCTTCCAGCCAGTCGCTGGCAGCGCTGCGGCCGAGGTCGCGCAGATAGGCGATAAAAGCCCATTCGGCGTTGACCTTGGATGACGCCGAAAGGTCCTTGAAGGCCTCGTCCGCATCGATGCGGTGCATGCGGATGTCACGATATTCGCCATGCGGCAGGCGGCCGGCCGCGATCAGTTCCTTGACGAAGGCGATCGAGCGGAATTCGCGCAGCAGACCGGCGTTGAAGGTGATCTCGTCGATGCGGTTCTGGATCTCGTTGGCGCTTTTCGGCGTGCCTTCGCGCACCACGGGATTGATCTGCACCAGAAGCACGTCTTCGGTCGCCGCCGTCTTGAAGAAAGGAAAAAGTGCCGGATTGCCGCCATAGCCGCCGTCCCAATAGGGCACGCCCTTGATCTCGACCGCCTGGAACAACTGCGGCAGACAGGCCGAGGCCATCACCGTGTCGAGGTCGATCTCGCCATCGGAAAAGACCCGTAGCTGTCCGGTTTCGACATTGGTCGCCGAGATGAACAGTTCCATCGACTTGCAGGCGCGCACATTGTCGAAGTCGATCTCCTTTTCGACCACATCGCGCAAAGGGTTGAGACCGAGCGGATTGGCAACATAGGGCGAGAACACCCGCGACATCGTGTCGAAGAAGACGTAGCCGGGCGTGTTCTCGATCGACCAATTGCCCCAGGCCACGTCCCACGGCATGCGCTGCACCGGGCTGAAACGGCCCTTCGATGCCACCGCCCGCCAGAAATCGTCGAGTTTTTTTCGCGCGCCCTCCACTCCGCCTCGGACAAAGCCATCGGCCAGCGCCACCGCGTTCATCGCGCCGGCGCTGGTGCCGGACACCGCCGCGATCTCCAGCCGCCCATCCTCAAGCAGCCGGTCGAGCACGCCCCAGGAAAAGGCGCCATGCGAGCCACCGCCCTGGAGGGCGACGTTGATCTTCTTCTTTTCCTCCGCCTTGCCGTTCTTCGCCATGGCGTTGTCCTTGTCTCAATGCGCCGGCCTGCCCTTGCGTCATCGCGTGGGGCAGCTTCCGCCTGCTTATGTTGCAGTGCAGCATATAAGGGCGAACCAAGGCAAGAACACGAACACACAAGCGTGATCGGGTGAAATTTCGGTCATGAGGGAACTCTTTCCTCGACCCACGGAGTGGGCGAGGAACCAAGCTCAGGCTACTAGGTCCGGCACCGGCCCGACATAGCGCGACTGCGGCCTGATCAGCCGCCCGGTCGCCTGCTGCTCGCGCGCATGCGCGATCCAGCCGGCGACGCGGCCGGCGGCAAAGACGTTGGAGAATGCCTCTTTCGGGAAGCCCACCGCTTCCAGGAGAAGCGCGGTGTAGAACTCGACATTGGTCTGGATCGAGCGCTGCGGCTTGGCGGCCTTGAGCACGTCGAGCGCCGCCTGCTCCACCGTCTCGGCAAAGGCGAGCCGGCTGCCCATTTGCCGGCTACTTGTTCCGCTGCGGGAACCGAGCTGCCGCACGACCGCTTTCAGCGCGTCGGCGCGCGGATCGCGCACACGGTAGATGCGATGGCCGAAACCCATGATGCGCCTGCCATGTGCGATCTCGTTGCTGAGCCAAGCGGTGGCATCGCCGCTGGATTCGATGGCGTCCAGCATCTCGATCACCGGCCCCGGCGCGCCGCCATGCAGCGGGCCTTTCAGCGCGCCGAGCCCGGCCAGGATCGCGGAGGTCAGTCCGGCTTGTGTCGACGCCACCACGCGGGTCGCGAAGGTCGAGGCATTGAGCCCATGGTCGCAGACCGTCACCAGATAGCTGTCCAGCGCCCTGGCAAGCGACGGCGACGCGCTGCCGGTGAGCATCCGCAGCATGTCGCCGGCATGATCGGCCTTTTCGTCGGGACCGATCGGCGTCTCGCCCCGGCCAAGGCGCAGCAGCGCCGGCGTCAGCACCGCCGGCGCCGCGATCAGGCGCAAAGCATCTGCAAGCTCGTCGCCGTCCGGCAAGATGGCCATGCCGGCTCGCATGCCGCTGTAGATGTCGAGCGGCGCAAGCTGGGTGAGCATTGGCCGCACGCGGTCGAACACTTCGACGCGCGCCCTGCCGATCGCCTGCTCCAGTTCGGCATCGCTTGGAAGGTCATCGAAGAAGCCGTCTAACAGCAGCCGGACCACCTGGCCGTAGCGCCAACGGCCGGCGAGTTCCGTCAATGAACGGCCTCGGATGGTGAGACGCCCGCCCGCCCCGTCGACATCGGAAAGCACCGTGTCCGCCGCCACAACATCATCGAGCCCGTTTGCCATGACTTGTCTCCTTGACCTTTCGCGCAACGAAATTAATGCTGCGCAATCGGCGCATCAATCTTGATCAATATAATCAATGTAAGGCAGCAAATGACGGAATGGCTGACGCGGGAGGAGGCGCTGGCGAGGCTCAATGTCCGGCCACAGACGCTCTATGCCTATGTCAGCCGCGGACGCATCGGCATGCGGCCGGACGGAGCCGACCCGCGTCGCAGCCAATACCGCGCCGACGACATAACCGCGCTCGCCACCCGCCGGGCGCGCGGTAGGAGCCCGCAGGCGATCGCCGAAAGCGCCATCGCCTGGGGCGAGCCGTCAATCACCACCGCCATCTCGACCGTGCAGCATGGTCGCCTCGTCTATCGCGGCAAGGATGCGGTGGCGTTTTCTTCTGCTGCGACGCTCGAGGAAACGGCCGCACTGTTGTGGGCGTCGAACGCCCCGGTGTCGTTCGCTTCGCTGACCCCTTCAGCAGTTCGGCAAAGCGGCGCCCCGACGGCCTTTGCCAGGCTCTCGGCGCTCGCTGCTGAAGGCCGGCCCTCTCTCGGCCGCAGGCCAGCCATGCTGCAGCAGGACGGCGCCTCCGCCACCAGCGCGCTGGCCACGGCGCTCGGCGCGACGCCGGGATCCGAACCTGTGCATGCAAGGCTGGCGCAGGGCTGGTCCGTCGATGCGGCCGGCGCCGATCTCATCCGCAGGACGCTGGTTCTGCTCGCCGATCACGAGCTCAATGCCTCGACGTTTGCGGCCCGCGTTGCCGCCTCCACCGGCGCGCCGATCGCCGCCTGCCTGCTCGCGGGCCTCGCCACGCTCACCGGTCCGCGCCACGGCGGTGCCGGCGCGGCTGCCCTGAACCTCGTCGAGGATGCCGAACGGTTGGGGGCGGACGAGGCGGTCGCGCGCTGGCTCGCCCACGACCGGCCGCTGCCAGGCTTCGGCCACCCGCTCTATCCGGAAGGCGATCCGCGCGGGCAAGCCCTTCTTCGCGATCTCGAAATCGATGATGGGCTGTTGCGTCTGCGAGACGCCGTCCTTGCCGCGACCGGCATGCATGCGAATGTAGATTTCGCCCTGGCCGCGATGACACGCAGCCTGCGCCTGCCCGCCGATGCGCCGTTCCGCCTGTTCGCGCTCGGCCGCAGCGCCGGCTGGACGGCGCATGCCATCGAGCAGGTGACCAGCAACAGGCCGATCAGACCGCGCGCCCGCTATGATGGGCCGGTCGGGACTTAGTGGCGGCCGATGGATGCCATAAGGGTGAACTGCTTAGCGCTTCGCCTTACGGTGAATGCGATAGGGTGTGTCGAGATTCAGGTCAGGCCGAGTCGAGAACGATGGCTTCCGAGAACCGGAGCGGAGCGTACTTAAAGTACGTGAGCACCGGAAGCGCAGGAAGCCGTCGTTCGCAGGCCGGCCTCACCTGAATATCGGCGCACCCGTCAGGACATCGTGTCCAGCTTGCGTTGCATCGCGGCGATCTGCGCCTTCAATTCCTGCAGATCGTCGGATTTCTCTTCCTTCTTCGGCGGCTCGGCCGGCGCCGCGGAATTGCCGCCGGCGGGCGGGAACGGCGTGAACATGCGCATGGCGTTCTGGAACAGCTCGACATTGCGGCGCGTCTGTTCCTCGAGCGCCTTTATCGGCGTCTTCATCAAGTCGATCGGCGTCTTGCCGAAGGCGCCTTTCAGCTGCTCGCGGAACCGCTCCTGCTCCTTGGAGAAGGCGATCATCGACTGTTCGAGGAAGCTCGGCACGATCATCTGCATCTGATCGCCGTAGAACGAGATGAGCTGGCGCAGGAACGGGATCGGCAGCATGTTCTGCCCATCCTTGTTCTCCAACTCGAAGATGATCTGCGTCAGCACCGGATGCGTGATGTCGTCGCCGGTCTTTGCGTCCTGGACCGTGAACTCCTCACCCTTCTTGACCATCTCGGCCAAGTCCTCGAGTGTCACATAAGTGCTTGTGCCGGTATTGTAGAGCCGGCGATTGGCATACTTCTTAATGACGATCGGGTCGTCTTTTGCGGCCATCCGTATCCTCCCCAGGACACCGGCACCTCTAGGAGCAAGTGGCCGGTAACGATTGCGCCCTTTATCGAGGATACGCGCAAAAGCGTCACAATTCCAAGCGGTTTGTGCACTGCGGCATCAATTAATGCTGCACAGCCACGGCAAAAACCGCTGCGCGGTCAACGTCATGTTACCGCAACCGGTGCGCGCTCTGCTTGCCGCGCATGGCGGCCATGCCCATTTCCGGTTTGACTTGAGGTTTCGAACGGGCAAGAAAGTCCTAAAGCGATCCCGAAAATACGACACTCGAAGTCTGGAGAAGAAAATGTCCGCTTCCAATTCAATCGTCGTCGCCAGCGCCGCCCGCACCGCGGTCGGATCGTTCAACGGCAGCTTCGCCACCACGCCGGCGCATGAGCTCGGCGCCGTCGTCATCAAGGAATTGCTCGCGCGCTCCGACGTCGAGGCTGCGGAAGTCGACGAAGTCATCCTCGGCCAGGTGCTGACCGCCGCGCAAGGCCAGAACCCGGCCCGCCAGGCTTCGATCAATGCCGGCCTACCGAAGGAAACAACGGCCTGGAGCCTCAACCAGGTTTGCGGCTCCGGCCTGCGCGCCATCGCGCTCGGCATGCAGCAGATCGCCACCGGCGACGCCAAGGTGATCATCGCCGGCGGCCAGGAGTCGATGTCGATGTCGCCGCATGCAGAGCACCTGCGCGCCGGCGTCAAGATGGGCGATTACAAGATGATCGACACCATGATCAAGGATGGCCTGTGGGACGCCTTCAACGGCTACCATATGGGCAACACTGCCGAGAACGTCGCCCGCCAGTTCCAGATCACGCGCGAGGACCAGGACGAGTTCGCGCTCGCCTCGCAGAACAAGGCCGAGGCCGCTCAGAAAGCCGGCAAGTTCAGGGACGAGATCGTTGCCTTCACCATCAAGGGCAGGAAGGGCGACACCGTCGTCGACCAGGACGAATATATCCGCCATGGCGCGACGCTTGACGCAATGACCAAGCTGAAACCCGCTTTCGACAAGGACGGCACGGTCACCGCCGCCAACGCCTCCGGCATCAATGACGGCGCCGCCGGCGCGGTGCTGATGACCGAAGCCGAGGCGGCCCGGCGCGGCATTACCCCCCTGGTCCGCATCGCCTCTTGGGCGACCGCCGGCGTCGATCCGGCTATCATGGGCACCGGACCTATTCCCGCCTCGAAGCGGGCGCTGGAGAAAGCCGGCTGGTCGGTCAAGGACCTCGATCTCGTCGAGGCCAACGAGGCCTTCGCCGCGCAGGCCTGCGCCGTCAACAAGGGCATGGGCTGGGATCCCTCGATCGTCAACGTCAATGGCGGCGCTATTGCCATCGGCCATCCGATCGGCGCTTCCGGCGCCCGCGTCTTCAACACGCTGGTCTACGAGATGCGCCGCCGTGGCGCCAAGAAGGGCCTCGCCACGCTGTGCATCGGCGGCGGCATGGGCGTCGCCATGTGCGTCGAGGCGCTGTGAGCTCAGCGAATAGCGAATAGGGAGAGTAGCGAACAGGGAAGAAAAAGCGTCGCACGGCGGGACATCGGATCCCTGCTCGCTATTCGCTACTCCCTATTCGCTCAGACGATTTTAAAGGGAGGACCACATGAGCAAAGTAGCAATCGTCACCGGCGGATCGCGCGGCATCGGCGCCGCGATATCGGTCGCCTTGAAGACCGCCGGCTATTCGGTCGCGGCAAACTATGCCGGCAATGACGAGGCGGCCGCTAAGTTCAAGGCCGAGACCGGCATCCCGGTCTATAAATGGTCCGTCGCCGACTACGAAGCCTGCGCCGCCGGCATCAGGCAGATCGAGGCCGATCTCGGCCCGGTCGCGGTGCTGGTCAACAATGCAGGCATCACCCGCGACGCCATGTTCCACAAGATGACGCCCGCGCAGTGGAAGGAAGTGATCGACACCAACCTCTCCGGCGTCTTCAACATGACGCATCCTCTGTGGAGCGGCATGCGCGACCGCAAGTTCGGCCGCGTCATCACCATTTCCTCGATCAATGGTCAGAAGGGCCAGGCCGGCCAGGTCAACTATTCCGCCGCCAAGGCCGGCGATATCGGCTTCTCCAAGGCGCTGGCGCAGGAGGGGGCCCGGGCCGGCATCACCGTCAACGTGATCTGCCCCGGTTATATCGCCACCGAAATGGTCAAGGCGATCGACGAGAAGGTGCTCAACGAGCGCATCATCCCGCAGATCCCGGTCGGCCGCCTCGGCGAACCGGAAGAGATTGCACGCTGCGTCGTCTTCCTGGCTTCCGACGAGGCCGGCTTCATCACCGGCTCGACCATCAGCGCCAATGGCGGCCAGTACTTCGTCTGACACCGATTGTGACCGCAGGCGGCTCCAAGACCAGAGCCGTCTGCTCTAGCGCCGACAAGGTCGGCGCGACACCTTGCCCCAATTCGGCACGCAAAGGTTAACAGCCCGGGCCACGCCTGTGCAAAACCCACTCACAAGCTGTGAATTCTCGGTGGGCAAGCTGTGGATAACACCATATCTAGGGGTGAACAAAACGGGAAAATCGGTAGAACGCTGATTCGTCGCCGATTCGTTCTGGCTTTGGCCGGGAAGTTAACGGCGGAGGGCGCAAACGTCACCGAATTCGTTAAAAGCGATTAAGAAAAGTCAATAGTTTCATAATGTTGCCAGGCCGGCCGGTCCCGGTCGCGACCGTTTGCCGGCAAAGGTTAACGGGGACTCGCCCGCGGCAGGGCCGAAGCATGAATCGGGCCAGTTCCATGATTCAGCATGTGGTGAGACTCACCGTCAAAAAATCCACATGTAGCCGTGAACAAAACCTGAATCCGCGCGAGTCTGTGATTCGTCGCCGATTCGTTCCAGACTCGTTCCAGCCGTTAACAACAGCCGATTTTGACCCTCCCCGATCGGGCTCGTCTGTCCCCGAAGGAACATTCCGCTTTCGCTTGGCGCTCTAAATCCCTATGTGTCGGCTGTCACACGCGGCAGTGCCGCCGCGCCTCCGACCAAAAGCGGCAGAAAAACTCATTTCCGAGCCGATGAATATCCAGCCGAAACACTCCCAGCCACTGATCCTTTCGGGCCGCGACGTGACGGCCGTGCTGGGCCCCACCAACACCGGCAAGACCCACCTCGCCATCGAGCGCATGGTCGCGCATGAGACCGGCGTCATCGGCCTGCCGCTCAGGCTGCTCGCCCGCGAGGTCTATGCCCGTGTCTGCGAGAAAGTGGGCGCCCACAAGGTGGCGCTGATCACCGGCGAGGAGAAGATCGTCCCGGCCGGCGCGAGATATTCGGTGTGCACGGTCGAAGCGATGCCGCGCGAGACCGATGCCGCCTTCGTCGCCATCGACGAGGTGCAGCTCGCCGGCGATCTCGAACGCGGCCACATCTTCACCGACCGCATCCTGCATCTGCGCGGCCGCCAGGAGACGCTGCTGCTGGGCGCGGCCACCATGCATGGCATCCTGCAGCGCCTCTTGAAGGGCGTATCGGTGGTGACGCGGCCACGGCTGTCGCATCTTGCCTATGCGGGTTCCAAGAAGCTCACCCGGCTGCCGCGGCGCACGGCGATCGTCGCTTTCTCCGCCGACGAGGTCTATGCCATAGCCGAGCTGATCCGCCGCCAGCAAGGTGGCGCGGCCGTCGTGCTCGGCGCGCTCTCGCCGCGCACCCGCAACGCCCAGGTGGCGCTGTTCCAGTCCGGCGACGTCGATTATCTCATCGCCACCGACGCCATCGGCATGGGGCTGAACCTCGACCTCGACCATGTCGCCTTCGCCCAGAACCGCAAATTCGATGGCTATCAATACCGCAACCTGACCGCGGCCGAGCTGGGCCAGATCGCCGGCCGTGCCGGCAGGCATCTGCGCGACGGCACATTCGGTGTCACCGGCCAGGTCGATCCGCTCGACGAGGACCTGGTCGGGAAGATCGAGGGGCACGAGTTCGATCCGGTGAAGGTGCTGCAATGGCGCACCGCCGATTTCGATTTTTCCAGCCTCGATGCGCTGAAGCGCTCGATCGAGACCAATGCGCCCGTCGAGGGGCTGACCCGCGCGCTGCCGGCTGTCGACGCCCAGGCGCTGGAGCAGCTGTCGCGCGATGGCGACATCCGCGCGCTCGCCTCCGGCAAGCAGCGCGTCGCGCTGCTCTGGGAGGCCTGTGCCTTGCCCGACTACCGCAAGATCGCGCCGGCCCAGCATGCCGACCTCATCGCCTCTATCTATATGGACCTTGCGCGCCATGGCCATGTCGATGAGAATTACATGGCCGAGCAGGTGCGGCGCGCCGACACGACGGAAGGCGATATCGACACGCTGTCGCACCGGATCGCGCAGATCCGCACCTGGACTTTCGTCTCCAACCGCCCCGGCTGGCTGGCCGATCAGCTACACTGGCAGGAAAAGACGCGCGAAATCGAAGACAGATTGTCGGATGCGCTGCATGAGCGGTTGACGAAACGCTTCGTAGACCGCAGGACTTCCGTCCTCATGCGGCGCCTTAGAGAAAATACCATGCCTGAAGCCGAAATCAGCCCAACCGGAACCGTCCTCGTCGAAGGCCATCATGTCGGCGAGTTGCAGGGGTTCCGCTTCACCGCCGACCAAAGCGCCGGCGGCGAGGATGCCAAGGCGGTGCGCACTGCCGCCCAGAAGGCGCTCGCGGCCGAGTTCGACGCGCGCGCCGAACGCTTTGCCGCCTGCGCCAATGGCGACCTTGCTTTGGGCTCCGACGGCGTCCTGCGCTGGATCGGCGCGCCAATCGGCACGCTGGTCGGCGGCGACGAGGCGCTGAAGCCGCGCCTGGTCCTGCTTGCCGACGAGCAGCTGACCGGCCCTGCCCGCGAAAAGGTCGCCGCGCGCGCCGAACGTTTCGTCAATTTCCAGATCGAAACGCTGCTGAAGCCGCTGGTCGATTTGAAGAATGCCGACCAGCTTACCGGCATCGCGCGCGGCATCGCCTTCCAACTGGTCGAGCATTTCGGCCTGATCAACCGCCGCGACATCGCGGAGGAGATGAAGTCGCTCGACCAGGAGGGCCGCGCTGCGCTGCGCCGCCTCGGCGTGCGTTTCGGCGCCTATCATGTCTTCGTGCCGGCGCTGATCAAGCCGGCGCCGGCCGGCCTGGTGACGCTGCTCTGGGCGCTGAAGAACGACGGCAAGGACAAGCCCGGCTTCGGTGACGTTGTCCACGCGCTGGCGTCGGGCCGCACCTCGGTGGTCATCGACCCCGCCTTCGACAAGAGTTTCTACAAGCTCGCCGGCTATCGCAATCTCGGCCGTCGCGCGGTGCGCGTCGATATCCTGGAACGGCTTGCCGACCTCATCCGCCCGGCGACCAATTGGAAGCCCGGCCTCGGCCAGCGTCCGGACGGCGCCTATGACGGCCACGCCTTCATGGTGACGCCGCCGATGATGTCGATCCTCGGCGCCACCGCCGACGATATGGAAGAGATCCTCAAGGGTCTCGGCTACCGCTCCGAGGCAAAGCCGGCTGCCGAGATAAAGGCGAAGCTCGACGCGCTGGACGACGCCGCCCGCGAGACCGCCGCCGCGAAGTTCGCCGCGGAAGAAGCGGCCCGCGCCGCGCAGGCCAAGGCCGCGGAAGCTGCGGCAACGGACGCGGTTGCGGAAGTTCCCGTCGAAGGTTCGGAGCCGGCTGCCGCTGTCGCCGCCGAAGCTCCTGCGGAAGCCGTCTCGGAAGTGGCCGCGGAACCTGTCGCGGGAGAGCCGGCGGACGCTCTGGCCGAGGTCACGCAAGAGGCTCATCCTGTGGAGGATGCTCATCCTGCAGAGGATACTGCAGCGGCGCTTGAATCGGCCGAACCCGCCGAAGCTCCTACCTCCCCCTCGATGGCGGAGGTCGCGGCGCAAAGCGACGTGGGTGACGATGCCGACGATGCGGGTAGTGCCGATGGCGACGGCGCTCCCCTCGCTCCGGCGCTGCGGGCCGACCCTCCCCACGAGGGGGAGGGTGAAGGAAGCGAAGCCGCCGCCGGCGAAACCCCGGCCGAGGCTGAAGAGCCGAAGCCTGTCCTTCTGTGGCGTCAGGCGCGTTTCGACCATCAGCGCCCGCGCCACC
Source organism: Mesorhizobium sp. WSM3224 (assembly GCF_000427725.1). Classification (GTDB taxonomy): domain Bacteria; phylum Pseudomonadota; class Alphaproteobacteria; order Rhizobiales; family Rhizobiaceae; genus Mesorhizobium. Next base: position 179,975 of record NZ_ATYO01000006.1, read on the forward strand.
GTCACGACAACCGTCGCGACAATCGCCCACGCGGCGGCCAGCCCGCTCGCGAGGACCAGGCAGGTGCCGCAAGCGCCCAGCCGGGCGATCGTCCGGCCAATGAAGGCCGCCGCGAGCAGCGCGACGGCGCCGGCAAGCCGCGCTTCGACCGCTCGAAGTTCAAGCCGAGGCCGGAGACGGGCGACCGGCGCGAGGGCGGCGAACGGCGCGAAGGCAGGCCGCAGGGCGAACGCCCAGATCGCCGCGACGGACGGCCCGACTGGAAGGGCAACAGGCAGGACGGCAAGGGCAGCGCTCCGGGCGGCAAGCCCGCCTTCCAGGGCAAGCCGCGCGAGGAACGCCCGCAGCGCTTCGATCCGGATTCGCCCTTCGCCAAGCTCGCCGCCTTGCGCGACCAGCTGAAGAAATAGGCTAGAGCATGATCCCGAAAAGTGGGAACCGGTTTTCGGATAAGATCATGCTCCAACAAAGCTAGCCCCGATGGTTGGAGAAGGCCGCCAGCGCGTCGACAAATGGCTGTTCTTCTCGCGCGCGGTGAAATCGCGGTCCTTGGCGGCAAAGGTCGTCGTTGCCGGGCGCGTCCGCATCAATCGCGACAAAGCAGCGCAGGCCTCGGATCTGGTCAAGCCCGGCGACGTGCTGACCATCACGCTGGAGCGCCGCATCCTGGTCTGGAAAGTGCTGAATTGCGGCACGAGGCGTGGCCCGGCTGACGAGGCGCGCCTGCTTTACGAAGACATGTCGCCGGCGCCGACACCCAAAGGCGAGGCCGTTCCAGACGCCATTCCGGCGCTGCGCGAGGCCGGCAGCGGCCGCCCGACCAAGCGCGAGCGCCGGCAGACCGACCGGCTGCTTGGCGACGACTGAAGAGACGACCGGACCACGTCGCGGCAGGCGACCCGGAATTCTGTTCCGCAACGCCGGCTCATGCAGCAAGTCCTGCCCTTGCAAGCAGGGGTCAAAGGCGTTACCTCACCTTCAAAAGCCCCGCAGAAAGGGACTTCCCGGAGCCTGCAATGACCTATGTCGTGACCGACAATTGCATCAAATGCAAATACATGGACTGCATCGAGGTCTGTCCGGTCGACTGTTTCTACGAAGGCGAGAACATGCTCGTCATCCATCCCGACGAGTGCATCGACTGCGGCGTCTGCGAGCCTGAATGCCCGGCCGACGCGATCAAGCCGGACACTGAGGGCGGCCTCGACAAATGGTTGCAGGTCAACGCCGAATACGCCGACAAATGGCCCAATATCACCGCCAAGAAAGAGCCGCCGGCGGACGCCAAGACCTTCGACGGCGAGACCGGGAAGTTCGAGAAATATTTCTCGGCCGAGCCAGGCGAAGGCGATTGATGCAGGCGCCGGCAACGCCGGCATGACGCGACGTAACGGGGCCGATACAATCGCTGTCTTGACAGGCAGCGACCCCGCTTGGCGTTAGCGAATGCAGCAAAACCTTGATTCTTCCGACTTTTTGTGTTACATCAACCAAACATGCCGGTGACACGACGTCGATTTATGGCGCTAACGCCCCAAATCACTGAAAGGTGAGCTTCTCAATCCGGACCAGAGCAATCTGGGGCAGGCGGTCGCATTCGTGCGGTTTGCCGTCTCGGCTTTTTCCGGTGGGTTCATCTGTTGTGCGGCTAACGGTCGGTAGCCCGACCGCGCGATTTTAGCCGGCGCCGCCATGCCGGCGCTACAACAAGGAGTTCAGGGCGTAATGGCAACGATCACCCCGCAGAAGAAGTCCACCGCGGCCCGCCACGGGTTCAAGACCGGCGAGTTCATCGTCTACCCGGCGCATGGCGTAGGCCAGATTGTGGCCATCGATGAGCAGGAAGTAGCGGGTCACAAGCTGGAACTGTTCGTCATCGATTTCCAGAAGGACAAGATGCGGCTTAAGGTTCCGGTCGCCAAGGCGACCTCGATCGGCATGCGCAAGCTGTCGGAAGAGGATTATGTCGAGCGTGCGCTGAAGGTCGTGCAGGGCCGCGCCCGCATCAAGCGCACCATGTGGTCGCGCCGCGCCCAGGAATATGATGCCAAGATCAATTCCGGCGACCTGATCTCGATCTCGGAAGTGGTGCGTGACCTCTATCGCGCCGACAACCAGCCGGAGCAGTCTTATTCCGAGCGTCAGCTCTATGAAGCCGCGCTCGACCGCATGGCCCGCGAGATCGCCGCCGTGAACCGCATGTCGGAGACCGAGGCGGTGCGCCTCATCGAGGTCAACCTCAACAAGGGTCCGAAGCGCGGCGCCAAGGCCGACAACGAGGAAGCCGAGCAGGAAGAAGCTGCCTGAATTTCTCGTACTGACTGAATGCGAAAAACCCGGCCTGGCGCCGGGTTTTTTGTTGCGAGCAATATTGCAAAAGTCAGCGCTTCTCATCCTCAGCCGCCCCCTTCCTTCTGCGCCTCTTCCTGCCGCAGCGACGCGATGAAGCGCTTGGTCCGCTCGCGCTCGGGGCTATCGAACACCACAGAAGCCGGGCCCTTCTCGACGACGACACCAGCATCGAGGAACACCACTTCCTGCGCGATCTTGGAAGCGAGCCGCAGGTCGTGCGTGGCCATCACCATGGTCGTGCCCTCGCGCGCAAGCTGGGCGAGCACATCCACCACTTCCTGCGCCAGTTCCGGATCGAGCGCCGAGGTCGGCTCGTCGCAAAGCAGCACGCGCGGCGATGGCGCCAGCGCCCGGGCGATCGCCACGCGCTGCTGCTGGCCGCCTGACAGCGTCGCCGGCCACGCATCGGCCTTGTGCGTCATGCCGACCTTTTCGAGCAGCGCCATCGCCCGCTCGCGCGCCTTTGGCTCAGCCCATTTCAGCACCGTCACCAGCCCTTCCATGACGTTCTCGATCGCCGTGCGATGCGGGAACAGTTGAAAGTTCTGGAACACCATGCCGGTCTGCAGGCGGATGCGCTGGATGTCCTTTGCCGACACCTTTCCGCCCGGATGGAATGCAATCGTCTCCTCGCCGATGCGCAAGGAACCGGAAGTCGGGATCTCCAGGAGGTTGACGCAGCGCAGCAGCGTGCTTTTGCCGCCGCCGGAAGGGCCGACCAGCGCCGTCACGCTGCCCTCGTCGAGGCTGACGGTGACGCCTTTCAGCACCAGATTGTCGCCGAAGCGCTTTTCGATGTTGGTGAGGCCGATCATGCGTTGGCCTCCAAGAACCCGCCATAGCGGTTGAGCCGCACCTCCAGCCGCGCCTGCAACGCCGACAGCACCGAGCTCAACGCGAGATAGAGCGCCGCCGCCTCCACATAGAGGATCAGCGGCTCGTAGGTGGTGGCGACGATGCGCTGCGCGGCCTGGAACATCTCCGGCACCGTGATCGCGGCCGCCAGCGACGTGTCCTTGACCAGCGAGATGAAGGTGTTGGAGAGCGGCGGCACCGCGACGCGGCCTGCTTGCGGAAGGATCGTGCGCCGCATCGCCTGGCTCCAGGTCATGCCTATCGAATAGGAAGCCTCCCATTGCCCCTTCGGCACCGAGCCGATGACGGCGCGGATGATCTCCGAGGTGTAGGCGCCGATGTTCAGCGTGAAGCCGATCAGCGCGGCGGGAAAGGCGTCGAGCAGGATGCCGACCGACGGCAGTCCGTAGAAGATCAGGAAGAGCTGCACCAGCAGCGGCGTGCCGCGAAAAATCCAGACATAGAAGCGCACCAGCGCGACCAGCGGCTTCGGGCCGAACAGCCTGATCAGCGCCGTGACCAGTCCGGCGATGAGCCCCAGCGCGAAGGACAAGAGCGTCAGCGGCACGGTGAAGATCAGCGCCGCCCATAACAGCGTCGGCAACGATTCCAGCATCAATTGCAGCCAGTGCGGCACGGAGCGCTTCTCCTTTCCGGATACGGCGGCACCTTCCCCCGTACGGAATGACTATCATGCAAAAAATGGCGGACCGTCAAAGACGGCCCCGATATCATGCAAAAATGGCGGACCGTCAAAGACGGCCCGCCGGTTTTCGAGCGAGAGGACGACTGCCTTAGTTCGAAACGTCCTGGCCGAAATACTTGTCGGCGATCTTCTTGTAGGTGCCGTCGGCCTTGATGTCGGCCAGCGCCTTGTTGATCGCCGCGACCAGTTCCGGATCGCCCTTGCGCACGATGACGCCGGAATAGTCGGCGTTCTCTTCCTGCGCGGCGATCTTCACATTGGCGTCCGGCTTGTGCTTCTTGAAGTCGAGGAAGGACAGGCTGTCGTTGATGGTGGCGTCGGCGCGGCCGGTGAGCAGAAGCTGGATCGACTGGTCGAAGCCGTCGGTGCCGACCAGTTCTGCGCCGTTCTTCTCGGCGAGCTTGCCGAAATTCGAGGTCAGCGACTGCGCCGACTTCTTGCCCTTGAGATCGGCGAAGGTCTTGATGTCGGTGTTGTCGCCGCGCACGATCAGCACCGCCTTCGAGGCAATGTAGGGATCGGAGAAATCATACTTGGCCTTACGGGCATCGGTGATGCCGACCTCGTTGATGACGGCGTCGTAGCGGTTGGCGTCGAGGCCGGCGATCAGGCCGTCCCACTTGCCTTCGAGGAACTGCACCTTGACGCCGAGCTTGTCGGCGATGGCCTTGGCGATCTCGACGTCGAAGCCGACCAGCGCGTTGGATTCGTCATGATAGGTGAAGGGCGCATAGGTGCCTTCGGTGCCGACCTTGAGCACGCCAGCCTGCTTGATCTGGTCGAGATTGGCGCCGGCATGGCTGGCGGTGACCGCCAAAACCTGCAGCGTTGCGCCGATAAGCAGCGATGTAAGCCATTTCATTTTTCTGTGATCCCGTTTTGACCGGTGTCCCGGCTCGATTGTGCGAGCCGGAAACTGACAGATAGAAGCCTGCGAAATAAGGAACCAGATTTCAAATATCGGCTCTACCAGAAATCTGATTCTCAAAATCACGCGACGATTCGCCAAGCGGCATTTCCGGGCGAATAACAAAATGTTCCCGCCGGCAACATTGCCCCCTCGGGCGGCGGAACCATCGATGCGCCTGACACGTTGCATGGCTGTTGTAGGGCGCGGCGGTGTCTTTTCAACCGCCATAAACGAACCACCGCCAAAAGGAGCCGGCATGATCGAGGACGCGGCAGGACGGACACTGGTCCGGGCGGCAATGAGGGCTCCCTATCTCGAGCGCGACGAGGAACATGTCCTCGCCCTGCGCTGGAAGGAAGAGAACGACCAGCACGCGCTGCACAGGATCACCGTCGCCCATATGCGCCTGGTCATCTCCATGGCTTCGAAATTCCGCCACTACGGCCTCCCGCTCGGCGATTTGATCCAGGAAGGCCATGTCGGCCTGCTTGAGGCGGCGGCCCGTTTCGAGCCCGCGCGCGAAGTCCGCTTTTCGACCTACGCCACCTGGTGGATCCGCGCCTCGATGCAGGATTACATCCTGCGCAACTGGTCGATCGTGCGCGGCGGCACCAGTTCGGCGCAGAAGGCGCTGTTCTTCAATTTGCGGCGTTTGCGCGCCCGCCTCGCCAATGGCGCCGAGCCGCTCTCCAATGCCTCGCTCTACCGCGAGGTCTCGGTTGCCCTCGGCGTGCCGGAGGCCGACGTGGCGATGATGGATTCGCGCCTATCCTCTCCCGACAGCTCGCTCAACGCGCCTTTGGCCGACGAGAACGGCGCCGCCGAGCGGATGGATTTCCTGGTCTCTGAAGACCCGCTCCCCGACGAGATCGTCGGCGAAAGGATCGATGTCCAGCGTCGGGCCGTCTGGCTGAAAAGCGCGCTCGGCGCGCTCAACGCCCGCGAGCTTCGCATCATCGAGGAGCGCAGATTGAGCGATGACGGCGCCACGCTGGAATCGCTTGGCGAGCAGCTCGGCATCTCCAAGGAGCGCGTCCGCCAGATCGAGGCCCGCGCCATGGAGAAGCTGAAGCTGGCGCTGGTGAAGCAGAACCCGGAATTTCTGGCCGAAGCCGCCTGAGAGATAGTGCAACCACCAGGGGATCGTTAGTTCAGATATTTATTAAATATCAATATACTGCCATTGAGGCAGGTCTTACTTCCCATGCCTATCAACTGTGAATTCTTTAACAGACCATCGCAGTGCAATCGTTCTTGTTGAAGCCTCCAGATCAAACGGATGGGGGATTTGCCATGCTGCGACGCTGCGTGCTCCTTGCGGCCTTGATCCTCATGGGTCTCACGACACTCGAGGCGCATGCCGATCGAAGGGTTGCCCTTGTCATCGGCAATTCCGAATACCGCGAAATCCCGGCGCTCAAGAACCCGGACAAGGATGCCGAGGACGTGTCGAAGACATTCCGGCTGGCCGGCTTCCAGGTGTTCGCCGCCAAGGACCTGACCAAGCTTCAGTTCGAAGAGCAGTTCCGCAACTATCTGGCGGCGGCGGATGGCGCCGACCTCGCGGTCGTCTACTATTCCGGTCACGGCTTTCAGATCGGTGGCGAGAACTTCCTGATTCCGGTCGATGCGTCGCTCAAGGATGCGGCCGACATGGAAGTCCAGGCCATCAAGGTCAATGACATACTGCGGCAGCTGCGCTCGAAATCGAAGATCCAGGTGGTCATCCTCGACGCCTGCCGCAACAATCCTTTTCCGCGAAAGGACTACTGGCTGCGCGACCAGTTGATCGTCGCCGGTGGCACCGGCCTGGCGCAGGTAACAGGTTCGCAGAACACGCTGATTGCCTTTGCCACCGAGCCGGGCGCGGTTGCCTATGACGGATCCGGCGACCTAAGCCCGTTCTCGTCATCCTTCTCGCGCCGCGCGCTGGCGCCGAACCAGGAGATACGCTCGATCATGGCGGCCGTCCGCCGTGACGTGGTCAAGGCTACCGACGGCAAGCAGGTTCCGTGGGAAAACTCCTCGCTGATCGACGATGTCGTGCTGATGCGCGGGGCCGGGCAACCGGCGCTGCCGCCGCTCAATGAGGAGCAAAACCAGCAGGCGGCGGAGCGCGGAATCCAGGTCGTCGCCGCCGCCGAAGCGATTGGAAATCGCGACATCCGCGTCCCGGTCGGCGTCGGCCCGGTTCCGCTGAGACTGGACTTTCCGGCCAAGGATGCCTCGATCGGCCTCAAGCTTGCGAGCTACCCGGCGACCGGAACGCTCTCCTTGCCGGATCGCGTCCTGTCGCCGCAATCGAGCCTGATGGCCGCCGAGGTCGACAATCTGCGCTACGAGCCGCAGATCGGTTCGGCCGCTCCCGTCGACGTCGGCTTCCAGATCCGCGTGGGCAACGCCGTGAAGCAGGCGACGATGACACTGTCGCCGAACGTCGACCCCTGCGACCAGGCCGCCGGCGAGCCGCTCGACCTGCAGGGCGTCGTCCCAGGCCGCTTGCCGAACGAGATCGGCGGTGGAGCCGTCGAGGCCTGCAAGGCGGCGGTGAAGGCCTACCCCGACATTGCGCGCTTCCGTTACGAGCTGGGCCGGGCGTTGCTGGCGTCGGGCACGATCGATGAAGCCAGGCAGGCGATCCAGCAAGCTGCGGACAAAGGACATATCCGCGCCCTGTTCGCGCTCGGCTCCATCGCCTCGTCCGGAATGGGAACGGCTGTCGATACGGCGAAAGCGAACGACCTCTATTCGAAAGCATCCGACAAGGGAGACCCCTACGCCATGGCCGCCTGGGGGCGCGCTTTGTTCAATGGGCTCGGCGTCCAGCGCGATTCCGGCAAGGGATTGGACCTGCTGCTCCAGGCGGCGGCGATGGGGCACATCGATGCCATGAAGGACCTTGCGGTGATCTTCAAGGAAGGCCGCAATGGCGTGCCCGCCGACCCGGCCCGCGCCCTGGCCTTCCTCAAAGCCGGCATGGAACGACAAGATATGTATTCGATGAGCCTTCTGGGCCTTCCCTTGCGCAAGACCGTGGCAGTCGCGTCGTGCAAGGTCCCGCCGAAAATCATCACAAAGGTAAAGGTGATCCGCATACCCGCACCGAAGGCGAAGGCCCCGAAGCCCCCTGTGACGTCAATCCCAAGGGGCGCCAAGCCAGGGCAGGGCGGCCGGGCGTCTTGGCGCGGCAATGGCGGCGATCATTCCGATCCGCCCGGCAACAACACCGGCAAAAACACCGGCGACGGCATCGGTGGCAGCACCGACTTCTGATGACGGCGGCGACGAAAGCCTGGGATCCAAGCGCCGGCCCAGGTTGCGGCCGCAGGCGGCCTGACAGCCTACCTGTCGGTGACGATCTTGACCTTGTCGCCGGTCGACACCGTCGCGCCCGGCGACATCGCGTTGAGCACCCGGAAGAGATCGAGCTTGCGGTCGACGCCGACCATCTGCGCGGCGAGCGAGCCCATGGTCTGGCCGGCCTGAACGGTGACGACGCGGATATGCAGCGGCTTCAGCGCCGCCTTCTCGGCCGGGCTCAGCACGCGGAAGGAACCGCTGACCGAGCGCGCGACCGGGTCCAGCGCGGTGCTGGCCGAGGGCGCGGCAGTCAGCAGCCTGTAAACCTGCCCGCCGGCGCGGATCACCGCGATGTCGAACTGCCAGCCTTGCGCGCTGGCATGCGCCGTCGCCGCCTCGTTGCCATTGACCATGTCCTGGCGCACGCTGGCATCTTCCAGCCCGGCCACCCAGCCGCTGCGGATATAGTCCGTGAGCGACACCGACTTGTCGATCGCCACGCCGTCGAAGCGGATGGCGATGTCGCCAGGCCCGGTCGCGGTGACCGCAGCCGCCGAATTGTCGATAACGAACCCCTCCGGCACCGTGAAGGAGACGCCCAGATTGGGATGCATGAAGGTCTGGCCGCGCACATAGCCTTCTTCCGGCGTGTCGCCGTAAAGCAGGCCGTCGATGCCGGCCAGAAATGCGTCGCGGTCGCGCGTGCCGACGCCGGGCGGGCCGAAATTGCGCGCAAGGCGCTGCGCCAGGTCGATGCGCTGGGGCGTATTGGGGTGCGTTGCCAGGAAGTCGAGGCTGGCGTCGGTGGCGCCGCTGACCGAGCGGAAATCGGTATAGGCCGACATCGACTGCAGGAAGCGGCCGGCGGCATAGGGATCGTAACCTGCCTCGCCGATCGACTTGATGCCGATGGCGTCGGCCTGCAGTTCCTGGTTGCGCGAGAATTGCGCGAGCCTCAGCTTGCCGCGGATCAGCGCCGCCTTGGCGGTCGGGCTGTCGCCGAGCACGTCTGACACCACCTTGGTCGCGAGGCCTTCCTCGGCCTCGAGCTGCTGGCGCTGCAGCCCATGATTCGCCGTGACGTGGCCCATCTCATGCGCGATGACTGCGGCGAGTTCGGAGGAATCATTAGCCAGCGCCAGCAGGCCGCGTGTCACATAAAGATAGCCGCCCGGCAGAGCGAAGGCGTTGACGTTGGGCGAATTGAGGATGGTGATGCGATAGGTCTGGGTCGGATTGGCCGAAACCACCGTCAGATTGCCGACGACCTTGGCCACCATGCGTTCGAGCCTGGGGTCGGAATACTCGCCGCCATAGGTGGCCAGGATGCGCGGATGCTGCGCCTTCGCCATTTCGGCGAGCTTGGCGTTGGCGGCGACATTGTCGACGGTGATCGGCTTGTCGGAAGGCTGGAAGCCGCTCTCCTGCACGTCCGGCGGCGTGAACATCTGGCAGCTGGCCAGCAAGGCAACGCTCGCCAGCGCGAAGAATCGTGCAAGCGGCCTCATCCACACTTTCTGAGCGCCGGTCGACAGATCGGCTTCCTTTCGAAATCTTTCGGCAAATCACTGTCCCGCCGGACCAGCATGGCTGGACCTAGCCATACTCCCCCGGACAAGGCAAGCAAACGCCGGATCGCCCATTGCCGGTTTGGCCGTAAATTATGTCCGCTTCCGGGCAATATGTTGTGATCCGGCAACGGTGCCGCCTCGATCGCCGATATAGCGCCTGAACCCATCCGGTCCAGATCGATCGAAGAAATCATCCGCCGGCCCGATTGCCGCGATTGCGCCTTCGTCGAGGAATGCGACGTCCTGGCCGATGCGGTGCGCATCTTCGGGCTGATGCGTAACGAACAGGACCGTCATTTTGCGCTCGGCATGGATGCCTGCCACAAGGTCGAGCATGTCGTCGCGCAGCGCCGGGCCGAGCGACGCGAAAGCTTCGTCGAGCAGCAAAACCGGCCGGTCGCGCAGCAGCACTCTCGCCAGCGCCACGCGCTGCCGCTCGCCGCCGGAAAGCTCGCGCGGCAGCCGCTTTTCCTTGCCCGCAAGGCCGACCCGCGCCAGCGCCTCGGCGACCGCGGCGCGATCGGCATCGCCGAGCCTGAGCGACGGCGAGCGGCCGAGCCCGACATTGGCCTCGACCGCAAGATGCGCAAAAAGGTTGTTTTCCTGGAACACCATCGACACCGGCCGCGCCGAAGGCGGCGCGTTGCCGAGATCGATGCCGCCGATCAGCACCTTGCCTGTGTAGGGCGCTTCGAAGCCGGCTATCAGATTGAGCAGCGTCGATTTGCCGGAGCCGCTCGGCCCCATGATGGCGGTGATCCTGCCGGCCGCGAATTCGGCGTCGAAGCGGAAGGAGGCCTCGCCATAGCCGAACGAGACGCCATCCAGCGCAACAGCGAGGCCCTTTTGCCCGGCAGTGCCGTTGATGGTCGTCATGACCTTCCTTCCTGCCCAAGCCAGTCGGCAGCAACCACCAGCATCAGGCAGACGAGGCCGAGCAGCAAGGCAAGCCCAGCCGCGTCGGCTGTCCGGTAGCTGCCCATGCGCGCGAGCAGCAGGTAGGGCAAGGTCTGCACGGAATCGCTGCCGAACAGCGCGATCACGCCGAGGTCGCCGAGCGACAGCGCCATGGCGAAGGCAAAGCCGGTAGCTAAAGGGCGCCTGAGCGACGGCCAGTCGATCAGGCGCAGCCGGGTCCAGCCGGATATGCCGAGCGCCAGGCAAAGCCGCTCATGGCGTTCGCTGGCCGCGTCATAGGCAGGGCGAATGGCGCGGATGGCGAAGGGCATCGCCATCACCGCGTTGACGGCGACGACCATGATCGGCGCGATGGCAAAGACATCGGTGACGTTGCGCAGGGCCAGGAACCAGCCGGCGCCAAGCACGATCGGCGGCACGACGAGCACGAAGCCGGCGCCGGTGTCGGTGGCATGTTCGAGCAGGCGCATGGCGCCGCCTGTCCGGCGCCGCAGGGCCAATGCGCGCCGCGCCGCAATCAGCGCCAGCGACAGCGCTACGCCGAGCAGCGCCGCGAGGAAGGCGAGGCCCGCGCTGGTGACGGTGGCGCGGCGCACTGCCTCTTCACCCGCCAACCGGCCGAGATCGGCCCCCAGGCCTGAAAGCACGGTCGCCGCCATCGGTCCGGCGACGAACAGCAGCGCAAGCGCGATGAGGCCCGCGTTCAGCACGCTTTCCAACCGGCCCGCCGAAAGATAGCGGCGCGGCGCCACCGGCAGATTGGCGTCACCGATCGTGTTGGCGCCAAGCCGCGTGAGCACGATGACCACGACGAAGGTCAGGGCGATCTGCAGCAGCGTCAGCACCACGGCGCGCGCGGGATCGAAATCGAAGCGCAGCGCCTGGTAGATGGCGACCTCCAGCGTCGTCGCGGCCGGCCCGCCGCCCAGCGTCAGCACGATGGTGAAGGACGTGATGCAGAGCATGAAGACCAGCCCGGCAACCCCCGGCATGGCCGCGCGCAGCACCGGCCATTCGATCAGCCGGAAGGCTGGCCGGGCACCCATGCCAAGCTGGCTCGCCAGCCGCCACTGGTCGACGGGAATGGTGCCCAGCGCCTCGAGGAAGAGACGCGTGGCCAAGGGCAGGTTGAAGAAGACATGGGCGACAAGGATGCCGGAGAGGCCGTAGATCCCCGGCCACTCTGAGCCGCCAAGCTCGGCGAAGACGCCGGCAAAGTACCCGGCCCGTCCATAGAGCGCCAGGATGCCGAGCGCGGCGACGATGGCCGGCAATGCCAGCGGCACGGTGAAAAGCTGCAGGATAAGGCGACGGCCGGCAAAAGCCGGATGCCTCGACAAAGCGCGCGCCACCAGCAGCGCGGGCGCGACCGACAGCAGCGTCGACAGCAGCGCCTGCCACAGCGTGAAGCGGGCGACGCGCAAGAGATAGCTGTCGAAGGCGGCGGCAGCGCCGGAGAGATCATGCGTGCCTTCGACGGCGAGGCCAGCGAAAGCGCCGCCGATCAGCACGGCGACGGCCGCAAGGGCGATGACGCCGGCGGTGATGCGGGAATCGCTGGGATGGGGCGCTGGCATTTCGCCCTATCCAAACAGAGCGGATGGCTCGGATAGAGCAGAAACATTATCCGCGTCGAGTTCCCGCCCACCCCCCTCTGGCCTGCCGGCCATCTCCCCCGCAAGGGGGGAGATTAGCAGCTTCGATCGCCGCCCCACTCTTGCAGCGTTGGAGATTGGCGAAAGCGGTCGAGCGCTTGATCTCCCCCCTTGCGGGGGAGATGGCCGGCAGGCCAGAGGGGGGTGTTCAAGCGCCATCCTGGAACCTACTTGCTCATCACCGCCAGCCACTCATCCACCCAGGCCTTGCGGTTGGCCGCGACCTCTTGCGGGCTGAACAGCAAGGTCTTGGTGGGCTTCACCAGCTTGTCGAAGGCCGGGTTGAGCGGCTTGTCGGTCTTGCCGGCCGGGAACATCCAGTTGGTTTCCGGAATAACGTCCTGGAATTTCGGCCCAGTCATGAAGGCGATGAACTTTTGCGCCAGCGGGTTCTTCGCGCCGGTCGTGGTGATGCCTGCGACCTCGATCTGCAGGTACTCGCCCTCTTCGAAGGACGCAGCCTGATAGCGCTCGGTGTTCTCGGCCACCATGTGGTAGGCCGGCGAGGTGGTGTAGGACAGCACCATCGGCGCCTCGCCCTTGGTGAACAGCCCATAGGCCTCGCTCCAGCCTGGCGTCACCGTCAGCACTTTCGGCTTGAGCTTGGCCCAGGCTTCCGGCGCCTTGTCGCCATAGACCGACTTCACCCACAGGAGCAGGCCGAGGCCGGGCGTCGAGGTGCGCGGATCCTGGATGACGATCTTGTCCGTGCCGGCGCCCTCGACCAGGTCCTTCAGGCTCTTCGGCGGCGTCTTCAGCTTCTGCGTGTCATAGACGACCGCGAAATAGCCGTAGTCGAAGGGCACGAAAGTGTCGTCGCTCCAGCCGCCGGGCACATTGATGCCGGACACGTCGCCGTGCGGCGCAAACAGACCGCTCGCCTTGGCATCGGCGGTCAGATTGGTGTCGAGGCCGAGCACGACATCGGCCTTGGTGCCGGCGCCCTCAAGCTTGACGCGGTTGAGCAAGGCGACGCCGTCGGCGACCGAGACGAATTCGAGATCGCAGCCGCATTCGGCCTCGAACTCTTTCTTGATGGCCGGTCCGGGACCCCAGTCGGCGGTGAAGCTTTCATAGGTATAGACGGTGAGCTTGTCCTTTGCAGCGGCAGGCGCAACGCCTGCCAGAAGCGAAACAAGACCGGTTGCGAGAATGAGATGGGACAGCATCGCGCGCATCGGCGCCTCCTTCGTTCGAGTGACAAGGAATTGAGGCGCCGGATGGTCCGAAACGTCTAATCCCTCCGCCGGTACAAACCGGATCAGGTTCAGCGGGTTGGCTTGGTTGCCTCTCAGCCGGATCATGTCCGGCACCCCGTTAGAGCGTCTCGACAGATAGGCTGCGTCGAAGCGGCGCGCAAGCGGAAGTTTGTCGGGCAGCTAATGTTCGGGCGGGACCTTGGACGCAACGTGCGGCGCTGCCTGGCTTCCGTTTCGCCCGGCGGGCTGGTAAGGGCGACGGCCATGGGCACATTCACCATCCTGCTTGGCGGCGACCTCATCCGCACGCCCCGGCTCGAACGCCAGATCGAAGCTTCGCGCGTCATCGCCGCCGATGCCGGCATCGGCCATGCCCGCATGCTTGGCCTGGTACCGGAGCTCTGGGTCGGCGATTTCGACTCGGTGCCGGCGAACCTGCCAAAGGATCTGGCCGCCGTGCCGCGAAAAGTCTTTCCGGCCGAGAAGGACATGACCGATGGCGAGCTCGCTGTCGCGGAAGCGCTTCAGCGCGGCGCCACCAGCCTGGTGCTGGCCGGCGCCTTCGGCGGCAGGCGCGCCGACCATGCCTTCCTGCATCTGACGCTAGCCCTGCGCTTGGCTGCCGCCGGCACGCCGGTGCTGCTGACCAGCGGCGCACAAGAGGGCGTTCCCGTCCTGCCTGGCAAGGCCAGCTTCGACTATGACGGCGGTACTCTGTTTTCGGTGCTCGGCTTCTCCGACCTGTCCGGCCTGACGGTTACCGGCGCCAAATGGCCGCTCGACCGCGTCGAGGTGGCGTTCGGCTCCTCGCTCACTATATCAAACGAGGTCGAAGGGCAGCTTGGCGTCGCGCTGGAGCGCGGCCGGGCGCTGCTTCTGGCCCACCCCTATCCTCTTCCAGAAAGTTGACATGGCGCCGCCACTCCTCAATCTCGACGGCATTAAACTGACCTTCGGCGGCACCCCGCTGCTCGATGGCGCGGCGCTCAGCGCGTCCGCCGGCGAGAAGATCGCGCTGGTCGGCCGCAACGGCTCGGGCAAGTCGACGCTTCTCAAGATCGCCGCAGGCATGATCGAGCCACAGGACGGCGAGGTGTTCCGCCAGCCATCAGCCACGGTGCGCTATCTGCCGCAGATGCCGGACATGGATGGCTTCGCGACCGTCCGCGCCTATGTCGAAGCCGGCCTCGGCCCGGCCGACGATCCGCATCGCGCCACCTATCTGATGGAGCATCTCGGCCTCACCGGCGAGGAGCGGCCGAACGACCTTTCCGGCGGCGAGGCGCGCCGCGCGGCGCTTGCCAGGGTCATGGCGCCGGAGCCCGACATCGTTCTGCTCGACGAACCGACCAACCATCTCGACCTTTCTGTGATCGAATGGTTGGAAGAAGAGCTTGCTCGCACCTCGTCGGCGGTGATCCTGATCTCGCACGACCGCCGCTTTCTCGAACGCGTCACGCGGGGCACCGTCTGGCTGGACCGCGGCCAGACGCGGCGGCTCGACAAGGGCTTCGCGCATTTCGAGGAATGGCGCGACCAGGTGCTGGAAGAGGAAGAGCGCGAGCAACACAAGCTCGGCCGCCAGATCGTGCGCGAGGAGCACTGGCTGCGCTATGGCGTGACCGCAAGGCGCAAGCGCAACATGCGCCGCCTCGGCGAGTTGCAATCCATGCGTCAGCGCTTCCGCGGCCATCGCGGCGCCGAAGGCACGGCGACCATGGTGGCGAGCGATGCCGCCGAATCCGGCAAGCTGGTGATCGAGGCGAAAAACATCGAGAAGAGCTTTGGCGACCTCACCGTGGTCAAGGGCTTCTCGACCCGCATCCAGCGTGGCGACCGCGTCGGCCTGGTCGGACCGAACGGCGCCGGCAAGACAACGCTGTTGAAAATGCTGACCGGCGAGATGAAGCCCGATGCCGGCTCGATCCGGCTCGGCACCAATCTGGAAATCGCCACGCTCGACCAGAAGCGCGAAGCGGTTGATCCGACCGAGACGCTGGCGCACTACCTCACCGACGGACGCGGCGAGAACCTCGTCGTCAATGGCGAACAGCGACATGTTGTCTCCTACATGAAGGACTTCCTGTTCAAGCCGGAGCAGGCGCGCACGCCGGTGCGCGAGCTTTCCGGCGGCGAGCGGGCGCGGCTGCTGCTGGCCCGCGTGCTGGCAAGGCCCGCCAACCTCCTGGTGCTCGACGAGCCGACCAACGATCTCGACATGGAGACGCTGGAGCTGCTGCAGGAACTGGTCGCGGGCTTTGCCGGGACGGTGATCCTGGTCAGCCACGACCGCGACTTCCTCGATCGCACCGTCACCAGCGTGATCGCGCCGGACGGCGCCGGACGCTGGATCGAATATGCCGGTGGCTATTCCGACATGCTGGCGCAACGCGGCGGCACCAGGCTGGAGGACCGCAAGGCGCGGCCGAAGGTTGAGACGGGCGAGGCTGCGCCGAAAGCCGAACAAGCCGCGGCGAAGGGTCCGGCGAAGAAGCTCTCGTTCAAGCAGAAATTCGCGCTGGACACCTTGCCGAAGAAGATCGAGGCGGTGACGGCCTCGATCTCGCGGCTGGAGAACAACATCGCCGACCCCTCTTTCTACGAGCGCGACCCGGCCTCGTTCCAGAAGACCATAGCCGCGCTCGACAAGGAGCGAACGACGCTCGGCGCGCTCGAGGAAGAGTGGCTGGAGCTGGAGATGTTGCGGGAGGAGATGGAGGGTTAGAACCCTTGCCTGCATGCGTTTATGCGCCTATTGTATGCGCATAAAGGACGCGGTCATGCTTCAATCAAATGGAAAATCGCAACGCAAATCGGTCAACACTTCGATTGATTCCAGATTGATCGAGGAGGCCAAAGCGCTGGGCATCAACATGTCCCGTGCCGCCGAGCAAGGGATCGCGAAAGCGATTTCCGCCGAAAAGACGCGGCGCTGGCAGGAAGAGAACAAGGCGGCGCTCGAAAGCTCCAACGAATACGTTAAGCGCAACGGTCTGCCTTTGGCCAAATACCGGCTGTTTTGATGGCCCGTTACGATTTCTACCGGATCGCAAGAAGCGACGGTTATCTTCTCGATGTCCAGTCCGACCTGCTGGAACACCTGGATACCAAAGTGGTCGTTCCGCTTTTGCCGCCCAACATGGCACCGTTGCCTGCTCGCAGGCTGAACCCGGTCTTCAGGATCGATGGAGAGGACCATGTGATGGTCACTCAATTCATATCAGCTTTGACGGCTTCTGAACTGCAAGCGGCGGAAGGAAATCTTTCCAGGCACCACGACGACATCGTCGCGGCGCTCGACATGCTCTTTCAAGGCTTTTGAGACGCCCTTACCTCAGCCCGACGTCTTCGTAGCCCACGCCTTCAGCGCCTCATCGAACACCTTCTCGCCCGGAATACCCTTTTCCATGGTGAGCAGCGCGCGGCGTCCGGTCTTGTAGACCACCGGCACGTCGATCCAGTCCTGGCCCCTGAGCAGCGTCAGGTTGGTGTCCTCGTCGGCCTTGGTGTCGTTGAGCGCAACGAGGAAGAAGCCGTCGGCGATCTTGGCCGGGATGCCGATCAGCGGACTGCCGGCGTCCTGCTCGGAGCCCTTCATGGCGATGCGCAGGATGTTGTCGACACCGCCGCCGTCGAACCCTTCCGGCGTCAGGAAGATCATCTCGATGATGTGGCTGGCCGGCAGGGTCTGGTCGGTGTTGCGCCGGATCGTCATGCGCAGCTGGACATTCTTGCCGGGGATCGTCGCCTCGGCGCGGATCGCCGGCTCCGGCGGCAGGTCGCCGCCAGGCGATTCCTGCACCAGCGACCAGACGATGTTGCCGGGTTCGGCAGTGCCCTGCTGGGTGCTGGTGCGCTCCTCATAGAAGATCGCCTTCTGCCCGACCGGCACGGTAGCCTCAGCCGTCGCCGGCGCGGGCGGTGTCGTGCCTGCGGCCGGCGGCGTTGCCGCCGGCGCGGGCGGCGTGGCGCCAGCCGCGGGCGGCGTTGCCGCATCAGCCGCTGGCGGTGTGGTTCCGGCCGCCGGCGAAGGCGGATTGGCCGCGTCGGCCGCCGGCGCCGGCGGCGTTGCTGCCGCGGCAGGCGTCTCAGGCGTTTGCGTGGCGGGAGCAGGCGGAGTGCCGGTCGTCGCGGGCGCCGTTGCCGGCGCAGCCGGCGGCCGCGAGGTCAGCGCCGCGACGGATTCGCCTTCGCCGATAGTGGCCTGCCCGGCGGCCGGGCCGGGATCGATCTCCTTGCCCTCTTGGGTCAGGCGCTGCGTGAACTTGGCCGTATCGGCAGGCTCGCTGGTGCCGGCGGAGGGCGGCGCCGCCGCCGTCTCGGTCGCCGGCTTGGCCGGAACCGGCTTGACCAGCGGCTCCGTCGAGACCGTCTTGCTGCCGCTGCCGCCAAGGCCGAAGAGCGAGCCGAACGCGTTCTTGTTGAGCCATATGCCATAACCGCCGCCGGCCAGCACCAGCAGCGCGATGACGGCGGCGATAAGGCCGCCATAGCTTCGCTTGCGCCGCTGCGGCTGATGCCGCAGGCGCTGGAAGGTATCGGCCGCCGGCTGCTCGTCATTGGCGAAGACGTCGCTGCCGTCGTCGGCATCGGCATCATCCGCGAGGCCGACATCGTCTTCGCGCGGCGACGGAATCGGCGGTGGCGCCGCCTTCTGCCAGGCAGGCTCCGCCTTTGGCGCAGCCTGCCAATTTGGCTCGGTCCTTGCCGTGCTTTGCCAGGCCGGCTCAGCCTTCGTAGGGTTTTGCGGCGCGGGTCCTGTCTTCGGCGCGCTTTGCCAGCTCGGTTCAGTCCTGGCGGGCGCCGGGGCCGGCCTGAACGGTTCGGATTTGAACGGATCCGGCTTGGCAGGCTCTGGCGCCGCCGGCTGGCGGGCATGGTTCGGCTGGTTCTTGTTGCGATCGATGGAGGAGAAAATATGCTCCAGCTCCGCCAGCGGATCCTCGGCCGGAACGCGTTTGACATATTCGCGCTCGACGCTGGAAATGGCGTCTTCCAGCGAGCGCTTCTGCTTGCTGACGACATCGGGCGCAAGCGGCGGGGAATAGTCGGCGAGCTTCTTCGCCAGCACCACGCGGGCACCGTCGTATATCTGCTTGCGCAGCTCGAACGAAGGTTCGCCCTTCTTATCAAGCTGCTTTTTCAGAACACTAACGAAATCTGCCATGCGTCAGGTAACCTGCATTCTTTTCCCGCCGGGCGCAAATCAGCCGTAGCGCCGGGAAGGGCTGTGAAACTAGTCTTGAAACGGGTCGGTCACAAGTATTGTGTCGTCCCGTTCGGGGCTGGTGGAGAGCAGCGCCACCGGGGCGCCGATCAGCTCCTCGATATGGCGGACATATTTGACGGCTTGCGCCGGCAAATCGTTCCAGCTTCTGGCGCCGGCCGTGGTTCCCTTCCAGCCTTCGAGCGTCTCGTAGATGGGCTCGACCCGCGCTTGCGCGCCCTGGCTGGCCGGCAGGTAATCGATCGTTTCGCCGTCGAGCCTGTAGCCCGTGCAGACCTTGATCTCGTCCAGCCCGTCGAGCACGTCGAGCTTGGTGAGGGCGATGCCCTTGATGCCGTTGACGGCGACGGCCTGGCGCACCAGCACGGCATCGAACCAGCCGCAGCGGCGCTTGCGGCCCGTGACGACGCCGAATTCATGGCCGCGCGTGCCGAGGAACTCGCCGATCTCGTTCTTCTGTTCGGTCGGGAACGGCCCCTCGCCGACGCGCGTCGTATAGGCCTTGGTGATGCCGAGCACATAGCCGATGACGCCGGGGCCCACGCCCGAACCGGCGGCCGCCTGCCCGGCCACGGTGTTGGACGAGGTGACGAAGGGATAGGTGCCGTGGTCGATGTCGAGCAGCGTGCCCTGCGCGCCCTCGAACAGGATGCGCTCGCCGGCGCGGCGCTTGTCGTCGAGCACTTTCCAGACACGGTCCATGTAAGGCAGGATTTCGGCGGCCACCGAGGTCAGTTCCTGCATGATCGCCTCATGCGTCGCTTCCGCATGGCCAAGCCCGCGGCGCAGCGCATTGTGGTGCGTCAGCAGCCGGTCGACCTTCAAGGGGAGCGTTTCCAGATCCGCCAAATCCATCACCCGCACCGCGCGCCGGCCCACCTTGTCCTCATAGGCGGGGCCGATGCCGCGGCGTGTCGTGCCAATCTTGGTTCCGGAATTCGAGGCGGCGTCTTCGCGGTACCCGTCCAGTTCCCGGTGCAGCGACAGGATAAGGGCGGTGTTTTCGGCTATTTTCAGGCGTTCCGGCGTGACCTTAACGCCCTGTTCCTTGAGCTTCTTGACTTCGGCGACGAAGGCATGCGGATCGAACACCACGCCATTGCCGATGATCGAAAGCTTGCCTTCCCGCACCACGCCGGAGGGCAGCAGCGACAGCTTGTAGACCTTGCCGTCGACGACCAGCGTATGGCCGGCATTGTGGCCGCCCTGGAAGCGCACGACCACATCGGCCCGTTCCGACAGCCAGTCGACGATCTTGCCTTTGCCTTCGTCGCCCCATTGCGAGCCGACGACCACCACATTGGCCATGTTCTTTTCCCTTGAAATGCCGCGTGGGCGGCCTGAAACGACAGGCCTCTATAGCGTCAAGCGCCGGCGCGCGCGACCCTTTCTTTGCCGCTGAAATCCGAACAATCCGCAACGAGCATCATCCTGTCCAGGCACAACAAAAACCGGCTTTCGCATCATTTACTTGCCGCCGCTGCCGCACTACCCCGGCTTCGATCGTTGAACGCATTGCGCCGCGCCGGATTTTGCCGATGCATCGAGCCGCCTATCTTCTGCTTCTGTCGACCATGCTGCTGTGGGGTGGCAATTCGGTGGCGGGCAAGCTTGCCGTCGGCCATGTCTCGCCGATGACGCTGGTGTTCCTGCGCTGGGTGATGGCGGTGCTGATCCTGCTGCCCGTCGGCTGGAGGCCGCTGCGCGAGGACTGGCCGCAGCTGCGCAGGCACTGGCGGCTGGTCGCGGCTCTCGGCGCCTGCGGCTTCACATTCTTCAACGTCATTTTCTACACGGCGCTCAACTACACGACGGCCATCAACGTCTCGATCGAGCAGGCCGCCATCCCCATCGTCATCATCCTTGCCAATTTCGCGTTCTTCCGGCTGCGCGTTCAGGCCTTGCAGATCGTCGGTGTCGCGCTCACCATCGTCGGCGTCGCGCTGACTGCGAGCCACGGCGACCTCCATCAGCTGCTGAAACTCAACCTAAATTTCGGCGACGCCATCATGCTCGTCGCGGTGCTTTGCTACAGCCTTTATTCGGTCGGGCTGCGCCTGAAACCCGCCATTCGCTGGCAAAGCCTCATGCTGGCCTTGTCGATCTCGGCGCTTCTGACCTCCGTGCCCTTCTTCATCTGGGAAGTCATGGCCGGCCGCGTCATCATGCCCGACGCAAGCGGATGGGCGATTGCGCTCTACACGGCGCTAGGCGCCTCCGTCGTGTCGCAAATCTTCTACATCAGGGGCAACGAGCTGATCGGCGCCAACCGCGCCGGCCTGTTCATCAACCTTGTGCCGATCTTCGGCACGTTGCTTTCGGTGCTGATCGTCGGCGAGCAGTTTGAGCCCTACCAGGCGCTCGCGCTCGCGCTGGTGCTCGGTGGCATTGCGCTCGCCGAATACAGCGGCAGCAGAGAAGCGCTGCAGATGCGGTGAACCCTCGATGGAATAGACCAAGCAGCAATCAACTATGCCGAGCCCATTAAGCATATCGATATTCGAATACTTCGAAGCTCGTGGGACCGATTGACTTTCTCGACTTTCAACGACCAGATGCCGAGGTCGAGCTATTTTAAGCAATTCCAGGAAAGTGTGACACGGTTGGGCTCGGCTAGTTCGCACTAAGCCTTTCCGCCCGGAATTGCGTCAGACCCAGAGTCAGGGCGGTTCACGGTGAATCGCTCCGGCTTGGATGGAGGGACCATGAATTTCCGGATGTTTTTGGCGCTGATCGCAGCCCTTTTTGGCCTCACGGCCTTTTGCGTATCGGCTTCGGCGGCCAGCATCGCCCACACCACGACGTCGCTGAATGTCCGCAGCGGCCCGGGCGCGCACTATGCCAGGATCGCAACCTTGCCGGCCGGCCAAAGGGTTGAGCTCTTCCATTGCGAGGACAGCTGGTGCTCGATTCGCGCGGCCGGTATCCATGGCTGGGCGAGCGCTGGCTACCTCGAGCGGTCCCACATCGTGCGGCCCGTGATCGTGCAGCCGCGTATCGTCATTCGCCCGCCGCATTACCGTCCGCACAGGCCGCATTGGCCGCCGCATAAGCCGCACCGGCCGCGCCCTCCCAAGCCTCACAAGCCGCAATGCAAGATCGCGCCCGGCTTCCCCTGCAAGTGAAGTTGGACAAGATCTGAATCTATCGAAACGCCCCGCCTGCACCGGCAAGCGGGGCGTTTTTCACTAAAGCATGTCTCCCGAAAGTGGAACCGGTTTCGGGACAAAGACATGCTTAAAATCAAAGACTTAAAGCATGTCGCCCAGAAGTGTGCAGCGGTTCTGGGACAACGACATGCATAAAAACAAAGACTTAAAGCGTGTCGCCTGAATCCCTTTCAGCGCGACACGCTTTAGGGCAATGGCCGTTCATGCGCTGCCGACGTCGAAATGCAGCGGCTTGGCCGAGTCGATCGACGCATGCGCCCGCACCTGCTCCAGCACCTTTTCCGGGAAGGGCGCGTCGAGGTAAAGCAGCGCGATCGCGTCGCCGCCCGGACGGTTGCGGCCGAGCTGGAAGTTGGCGATGTTGACGCCGTTCTCGCCGCAGACGGTGCCGAGCAGGCCGATGATGCCGGGCGCGTCGGCATTGGTGGTGTAGAGCATGTGCTGGCCAACCTCGGCGTCGAGGTTGATGCCCTTGATCTGGATGAAGCGCGGCTTGTGGTCGGAAAAGCACGTGCCGGCGATCGAGCGCTCCATGTGCTCGGTCTTGACGGTGAGCTTGATATAGCCGTCGAAGACGCCCGACTTGTCGCGCTTGACCTCGGCGACGATGATGCCGCGCTCCTTCACCATGATCGGCGCCGACACCATGTTGACGTCCGAGACCTGCGGCCGGATCAGGCCGGCAAGGGCGGCGCTGATCAGCGCGCGCGTGTTCATCGTCGCGGTCGAGCCGTCGAACAGTATCTCGACCTCCTTGATCGGATCCTCGGTGACCTGGCCGACAAAGGCGCCGAGCACTTCGGCGAGCTTGACGAAGGGCTTCAGCCGCGGCGCCTCCTCGGCGGTGATCGACGGCATGTTGATGGCGTTGGAAACCGCGCCCTTGATCAGATAGTCGCTCATCTGCTCGGCGACCTGCAGCGCGACATTCTCCTGTGCTTCCGCGGTCGAGGCGCCGAGATGCGGCGTGGCCACGACATTCTCCATGCCGAACAGGGCGTTCTGCTCGGCCGGTTCGGCTTCGAACACGTCGATGCCGGCGCCCGCCACCTTGCCGCTCTTCAGCGCCGCGACCAGATCGGCCTCGACGACCAGCCCGCCGCGCGCGCAGTTGATGATGCGCACGCCGTCCTTCATCTTGGCGATCGCGGCGGCATCGATGATGTTGCGCGTCTTGTCGGTCAGCGGCGTGTGCAGTGTGATGAAGTCGGCGCGGGCGAAGAGCTCGTCGAGCTCGACCTTCTGGACGCCGAGCTCCTCGGCGCGGCTGTCCGACAGGAACGGGTCGAAAGCAATCACATGCATCTTGAGCCCGACGCCGCGCGTGGCGACGATCGAGCCGATATTGCCGCAGCCGATCACACCCAGCGTCTTGCTGGTGATCTCGACACCCATGAAGCGGTTCTTTTCCCATTTGCCGGCATGGGTCGAGGCATTGGCTTCCGGGATCTGCCGCGCCAGCGCGAAGATCATCGCCACCGCATGCTCGGCCGTGGTGATCGAATTGCCGAAGGGCGTGTTCATCACGATGATGCCCCTGCGGCTGGCAGCAGGGATATCGACATTGTCGACGCCGATACCGGCGCGGCCGACGACCTTGAGCCGGGTTGCCGCATTGATCAGCTTCTCGGTGACCTTGGTCGCCGAGCGGATGGCGAGGCCGTCATATTGGCCGATGACTTCGAGCAGCTTTTCCTTGTCCTTGCCGAGATCGGGCAAGTAGTCGACATCGATGCCGCGATCCTTGAATATCTGCACGGCGGTGGTGGAAAGTTTATCCGAAACGAGAACGCGGGGCGCCATAACGGCCTCCTTGACGTGGAAATGGATGTGTCGGGAAATGGCGGCCCGCGGGCCGCCATGAAAACTCAGGCCGCGGCCTTGAGCGACGCCTTCTGCGTGGCGAAGGCCCAATCGAGCCAGGGCAGCAACGCTTCGAGATCAGCGGTCTCGACAGTGGCGCCGCACCAGATGCGCAGGCCGGGCGGCGCGTCGCGATAGGAACCGATGTCGTAGGCGACGCCTTCCTTGTCGAGCAAAGACACGATCCCCTTGGCGAAGGCCGCCTGCCCGTCGGCATCGAGCGCCGCCACGTCAGGATCGGTGAACGAGAGACAGACCGACGTGTTCGAGCGCGTTGCCGGCTCGACGGCGAGATGGCCGAGCCACGCCGACTTGCCGGCGAACCGGTCGAGCACCGCGGCGTTGGCGTCCGCGCGGGCAATGAGCGCCTCGAGCCCGCCGATCGACTTCGCCCAGTTGAGCGCGTCGAGATAGTCCTCGACGCACAGCATCGACGGCGTATTGATGGTCTCGCCCTTGAAGATGCCTTCGATCAGCTTGCCGCCCGAGGTCAGGCGGAAGATCTTCGGCAATGGCCAGGCCGGCTTGTAGGTCTCCAGCCGCTCGACCGCGCGGGGCGACAGGATCAGCATGCCGTGCGCGCCCTCGCCGCCCAGCACTTTCTGCCAGGAGAAGGTGACGACATCGAGTTTTGCGAAATCGAGCCGCTGGGCAAAAGCGGCCGAGGTCGCGTCGCAGATGGTCAAGCCCTTGCGGTCGGCCGGGATGAAATCGCCGTTCGGCACGCGCACGCCGGACGTCGTGCCGTTCCAGGTAAAGACGACATCGCGATCGAAATCGACCTGCGTCAGGTCGGGCAGCTTGCCGTAGCCGGCCTCGAACTTGCGCATGTCGGCGAGCTTGAGCTGCTTGGCGACATCCGTCACCCAGCCGGAGCCAAAACTTTCCCAGGCGACCATGTCGACGCCGCGCTCGCCGAGCAGCGACCACAGCGCCATCTCGACCGCGCCGGTGTCGGACGCCGGCACGATGCCGATGCGATAATCGGCTGGAACTCGGAGAACTTCCCGCGTCAGCTCGATTGCCTGCTCGAGCTTGCTCTGGCCGATCTTGGCGCGATGGGAGCGCCCGAGCGCGGCCTTCGACAGCGCCTCGACCGACCAGCCGGGGCGTTTTGCGCAGGGACCTGAAGAGAAATTGGGGTTTGCCGGACGGAGTCCGGGCTTGGTAGGTGTCGTCATCGTGGTCTATCCTTCCAGATAGTGGCCCCTCGTTGGGGAGGGGTGGCCCACGGACGGCGATATGCGCTCACGCTTTCGGCGTCAAGAGCAAAATTTTTGTCGCTGGCGGGATGCTCGCCTTCGAGCGCCGCGTAAAAAACGGAAATGGCGGATCTCGCGATCCGCCATCGGTATCGGGCCGCCTGCTCCGCCTACCAGAGGTCGTAGCGCAGGCCGAGCTTGACCTGGTGATTGCTGATGCCCTTGCGGACAGGGAACGAATTCGGGCTGGCGGCGGTGACATACTCTGCGTTAGGCGCGGAGAAATATTGATATCCTAGGTCGACCAAGACATTCTTGGATACCTGATAAGCAAGACCCGCATTCAGCGTATATGCCAGAGAATATTGAGACTTGTTGTCCTGTACGGTGAAGCTGTTGGCGGGGACATTGAGATCGTCATAGCGCGCTGAAAGCTTGCGCGTGCTTCGGACAACGCCGATGCCAGCGCCGATATAAGGCGTGATGCCGACATATGTGCCGAGATCGACATAGCCGTTGAGTATGCCTGTGACCGCATAATTCTTGAGATTTCCCGATGCCACGATCGACGGCGTCGCGGTTGCTGTATCGTCATAGCTGAAGCTGGCTTTGTTGCCGGGCAGATAGCCCAGGTTGAGATCGGCGCGGAGATAATCGTTGAAATGATATCCGAAGCCGATGCTCGCGAAATATGCGTCCTCGCTCTCGCTAAAGCTTTCGTTGGCGATCGTTACCGGGAAGGTGAAATCCCCATTTTCGAAGCTCTTCTGAGCCAGATAGGAGACATCGCCGCGCAGGTACCAGCCCGAGCCGACCTCGACCGGCTGGTAGTCCGGCGCCTGGTCGGCGTAGACCGGCGGATCGTAATCGGCCGCAAGCGCCGGCGTCATCGGCAACAGGATGGCTGCGGCAAGCGCTGACGCGACACGCAATCTGGATATCATGGTCCCCGGCTCCCGAAATTGGCGCCAGCCGCAAACGCGAGCGCCGTTTCAAGGAGCCATTGTTAACCATAGTGGTTAAGTGGCGGTTAAGGATAACAGCCGGTTACCGAATTGATTTCGATCGGATTTTAGCGGTGGGTGCAAAAAGCGAAAACCGCCCGGCTGACGCCGGGCGGCTGACGAATTTCAGTATAACTGGAAGCGATTACTTGGTGTAGATCGGTTCCGGTTCCGGCTGGTAGGCGACCACCGGTGCGGCGCAGCCATTGTTGCCGCCGAACTGGTAGCGCAGGCCGCCGCGCACTTCGTGGGTGTTGATGCCGCCGTCAAAGCCTGGCCCGGAACTGCTTGTATCGAACTCGAACATGCGCCCGCCCTGGATATGGGTGAAGCGGTAGCCCGCATCGAGAATCACCCTGTCGGTCAAGCAGTAGGAAGCGCCGGCCATGAGGGCGTAAGCGAAACGCCAGTTGGACGAACCAGGATTGGTCTCGGTGGTGTTCGGATCGTGGACCGTGTCCCACTTGATGTGCGCGCCGCCGATGCCGGCGCCCACGTAAGGCGTGATGCCGTGATAGGTACCGATATCGACATAGGCGTTGGCGAGCAGCAGCAGGGCGCTCATCTTCGACACCTCGGTCGACACCGTGGTCAGATCAGAGGTCTGGCCGTTGAAGTTCGACTTGAACCAGTAGTCGGCGGTCAGATCGGTACGGAAGTAATCATTGATCTTGTAGCCGACACCGCCGCCGAGCGAGAAGCCGCCCTTGAGCTTGCCGAAATCGAAATCATTGCTGCCTGGCGGTGGGCCATAAGTAATGTAGTTGATGCCGCGCAAAGTCGACTTGTGATAGTCGATGTCGCCGCGGATGTACCAGCCGCCAAAATCGACCGGCTGCGCCTCGACGACTGGCGGCGGCGCCGGCTCGACCGAAAGCGGTTCCGCGAGATCGGCGGCGAGAGCCGGGCCGGCTATCCCCGCGAACAGCGCGGCAAGCAATGCCATTCTTGCTGTCTTGAACATTCTGTCACCCCTAAGAAGCCTCGGGACGACACCGCCCGAAGTGATTGACCTCGGGTTTGGATAATGAATTGCAAAGGTTAAAAGCCGTTTAACCGTATCGATTAACCACGAATCTATGCAATTTTAACTAGAAACCAGGTGTGCGGGCCCTCCTCGGAGTGCAAACAAAAAGCCCGCCGGACGGCGGGCTCGTTGCTGCAGGCCGGCGTAGCGGCAATCTCAGGCGGCGCTGCGGTTTTCCTGGAGGATGCCGACGATGTCGTTGACGACCGCCTCGACCAGCTGCGGGTCGTCGCCCTCGGCCATGACGCGGATGAGCGGCTCGGTGCCCGAGGGCCGGATGACGAGGCGGCCGGACTTGCCAAGCCGGTTGCGCCCCTCTTCGATCGCCGCCTTGACCGGCGCTTCCTCCAGCGGCTTGCCGCCGGAGATGCGGACATTCTTCAGCAGCTGCGGCACCGGCTCGAACTTCTTCGACAGCTCGCTGACCGGGCGGTTCTGCCGCTTGATGCAGGCCAGCACCTGCAGCGCCGAGACCAGCCCGTCGCCGGTGGTCGAGAAATCGGAAAGCACGATGTGGCCGGACTGTTCGCCGCCGACGTTCAAGCCATGCGCCCGCATATGCTCGACGACATAGCGGTCGCCGACCTTGGTACGGTGCAGCTGCAATTTCATGTCGCCGAGGAAGCGCTCCAGCCCGAGATTGGACATCACGGTGGAGACGACGCCGCCGCCGGCCAGCCGTCCGCTCTGGTGCCAGGATTCGGCGATCAGCGCCATGATCTGGTCGCCATCGACAATCGCTCCGTTCTCGTCGACGATGACGACGCGGTCGGCGTCGCCGTCGAGCGCGATGCCGATGTCGGCGCGCACCTCGTGCACCTTCTTCTGCAGGCCGGCCGGATGGGTCGAGCCGCACTCCTTGTTGATGTTGAAGCCGTTCGGCTCGACATTGATCGCCACGACCTCGGCGCCGAGTTCCCACAGCGCCTCGGGCGCCACCTTGTAGGACGCGCCATTCGCGCAATCGACGACGATCCTCAGGCCCGAAAGCGACATCGAGCGCGGCAGTGTGCGCTTGGCGAATTCGATATAGCGGTCATGCACGCCATCGACGCGCTTGGCGCGGCCGAGCCCGTCGGAATCGGCGAGCGCCAGCTCGATGTCCTTGTCGAGCATGCCCTCGATGCGCTCCTCGATCTCGTCAGAGAGCTTGTAGCCGTCGGGCCCGAACAGCTTGATGCCGTTGTCGTAATAAGGATTGTGCGAGGCCGAGATCATCACGCCGATATCGGCGCGCAGCGAGCGCACCAGCATGGCGACGGCCGGTGTCGGTATGGGGCCGAGCAGGAAGACGTCCATGCCGGCGGCACACAGGCCCGCCACCATCGCGTTCTCGATCATGTAGCCGGAAAGCCGCGTGTCCTTGCCGAGCACGACGCGGTGACGATGATTGCCGCGCTGGAACGACAGCCCGGCGGCCATGCCGACACGCATGGCGATCTCGGCCGTCATCGGAAATTTGTTGGCGCGCCCGCGGATACCGTCGGTGCCGAAATACTGACCTGTCATGTTCCTTACAGTCCCCGTCGGTTTTCAGCCGCCCGTATTGCCACAATTGGGCCGCATCCGATCATCAAATTTCGTAATTGTATATTACCAATCCTTAGAAAATCATTGTCGCGGACGGCGCAGGTGATTCGACAGCCTACTACCAC
Source organism: Mesorhizobium sp. WSM3224 (assembly GCF_000427725.1). GTDB lineage: Bacteria > Pseudomonadota > Alphaproteobacteria > Rhizobiales > Rhizobiaceae > Mesorhizobium. The sequence continues at coordinate 208,589 of NZ_ATYO01000006.1, forward strand.
CTTTGATTTAGCGCCGCTACACCTGCCAGCGCGATGCTTTTCGGCCGCGTATCCGTTGGAAAAGCTTGGCTGCCGGCGAACCCGCAAGCAATTCATCACCTTATCGGGAGCAAACACACTTTGTGACGGCGTCCGTTCTGGTAGCATCTGGCGCAACCGGACATTGAGCGCTATTGATTTTGGCATAGGGACACTTACTGGCGGCAGCAAAGGGAGAAAACGCCATGCTTATTCATAGACTTGCGGCTTTGACGGGGATCGCCGTCGCGACCTTGTTCCTGGCGGCGCCAGCCAACGCGCTGACCATGGCCGAGTGCAGCACCAAGTATAATGCGGCCAAGGATGCGGGAACGCTCGCTGGCCAGACCTGGAACCAGTTCCGCAAGGCCCAGTGCGGCACCGACGCATCCGCCGCGACCGACACCAAGGCGGCGACCGATACGAAGGCGGCGACCGATACGAAGGCGGCGACCGATACCAAGGCTGCCGATACCAAGCCTGCCAAGAAGACAAAGACGGCCGCCGCTGCCGATGACGCAGCCAAGGGCCTGAGTTCCAAGGAATGCAGCGCCAAGTACCAGGCTGCAAAATCCGGCGGCACGCTGAACGGCATGAAGTGGAACGACTTCCGCAAGGCCGAGTGCGGTCCTGGCGCAACCGCCGCGGCTGCCACCGCGCCCGCCACCGACGCCAAGCCTGCCAAGACGACCAAGACCTCGACCGCGGCCGCCGATGGCGGCAAGGGCTTGAGCATGGCCGAATGCAGCACCAAGTACCAGGCTGCCAAGACCGCCAACAAGCTCAACGGCATGAAATGGAACGACTTCCGCAAGGCCGAATGCGGCGCCGCCGCCGACGATGACGACACCGTGCCGGCTCCGACGGAAGCGACCTACACCAACGAGCCGGCGAAGCCGTCCGTTGCGGCGCCGAAGGGCGTGAGCTTCCCGAAGGCGATCTCGCCGAAGTTCGCCACCGAGACCCCGGCCAAGGGCCGCATGCACACCTGCCTCGAGCAATACTACGCCAACAAGGAGGCCAACACGCTGAACGGCCTGAAGTGGATCCAGAAGGGCGGCGGCTTCTACAGCCTCTGCAATGCCAAGCTGAAGAGCTGATCGCTTAGCAGCTATCTCCGGAAAAAGCCCGCGCATCGCAAGATGCGCGGGCTTTTTGTTTGCCGTCTACGAAGCGCGAAGCCGCAACATACCGGATCATAGGAAGCAGGCATATCTTCCGGCGTTGGCGCCGCCCCTCATCTGGCTGCCGCCATCTTCTCCCCGTAAACGGGGAGAAGGACGCTGTCTCGGCGTGTTTCGCCAATCATCAGCGTTGTAGGATGAGCACCGAGGAAGCGGCCAGCCTCTTTTCTCCCCGTTCACGGGGAGAAATGCCCGGCAGGGCAATGAGGGGCAGCACCGGCCTTGAAGATGGAGCGCAGGCGACGCGAGCCGAGAGATCGGCTTGGCCGCCTTCGACGCTCCCAACCAAACAAAAACGCCGCGGTTTGATCCGCGGCGCCTATTGTATGTGTTCGCTCGTCCTCAGCTCGACGGCTGCGGCTCCATGCCGCCTTCGGGCTCGGGGCCTTTCTTGCGGCGGCCGCCGGTGCCGGCCTTCGGCACGGCCGAACCACGGCTGGGCGGAGTGTCGTCGCCAAGGTCGCGGGCGGGCTTCTGCCCCGCGATCAGCTGCTTGATCTCTTCGCCGGACAGCGTCTCGTATTCGAGCAGGCCCTGCGCCAGCGCGATCCATTCCTTCTTCTTCTTGGTCAGGATCGACTTCGCTGTCGAATAGGCCTCGTCGATCAGGCGGCGCACTTCGGCGTCGATGATCTGCGCGGTCTCTTCCGAGATGTTCTGCGTGCGCGCCACCGAATGCCCAAGGAAGACCTCTTCCTGGTTGTCGCCATAGGCGACATGGCCGAGTTTGTCGGAAAAGCCCCAGCGCGTGACCATGGCGCGCGCCAGCTTGGTCGCCTGCTCGATGTCGGAGGAGGCACCCGACGTGATGTTCTCCTTGCCGAACTTGAACTCTTCGGCGACGCGGCCGCCCATCATGATGGCGAGGCGCGAGATCATGTATTTGTAGCTCATCGAATAGCGGTCGCCTTCCGGCAACTGCATGACCATGCCGAGCGCCCGGCCACGCGGGATGATGGTGGCCTTGTGCAACGGATCGGCCGACGGCACGTTGAGCGCCAGTATGGCGTGGCCGGCCTCGTGATAGGCGGTCAGCTCCTTCTCGGCCTGGGTCATGGCCGACGAGCGGCGCTCGGCGCCCATCATGATCTTGTCCTTGGCGTCCTCGAACTCAGCCATGGTGACGAGGCGCTTGTTGCGCCGCGCCGCCATCAGCGCGGATTCGTTGACGAGGTTCATCAGGTCGGCGCCGGAGAAGCCCGGCGTGCCGCGGGCCACGACCTTGAGGTCGACATTGGGCGCCAGCGGTACGTTGCGCACATGCACCTTGAGGATCTTCTCGCGGCCGACGATGTCGGGGTTCGGCACCACCACCTGACGGTCGAAACGGCCTGGCCTCAGCAGCGCCGGGTCGAGCACGTCGGGCCGGTTGGTGGCGGCGATCAGGATGATGCTCTCGTTGGATTCGAAGCCGTCCATCTCGACCAGCAGCTGGTTGAGCGTCTGCTCGCGCTCGTCATTGCCGCCGCCGAGGCCGGCGCCGCGATGGCGGCCGACGGCGTCGATTTCGTCGATGAAGATGATGCAGGGCGCGTTCTTCTTGGCCTGGTCGAACATGTCGCGCACACGCGATGCGCCGACGCCGACGAACATCTCGACGAAGTCCGAGCCGGAAATGGTGAAGAACGGCACGTTGGCCTCGCCGGCGACCGAGCGGGCGAGCAGCGTCTTGCCGGTACCGGGAGGGCCGACCAGCAGCACGCCGCGCGGGATCTTGCCGCCGAGGCGCTGGAATTTCTGCGGATCGCGCAGGAACTCGACGATCTCCTCCAGGTCCTCCTTGGCCTCGTCGACGCCGGCGACGTCCTGGAAGGTGACGCGGCCATGCGCCTCGGTCAGAAGCTTGGCTTTCGACTTGCCGAAGCCCATGGCGCGGCCGGAGCCGGATTGCATCTGGCGCATGAAGAATATCCACACGCCGAGGATCAGGATCATCGGCAGCCACGAGATCAGATAGCCGAACAGCGAATTGGAGCCGTCGGTTTCAGGCTTGGCGGTGATGGTGACGTTCTTGTCCTGCAGCCTGGAGACAAGCGACGGGTCGCCGGGCGAATAGGTCTGGAAGCCGTTGGCGTTGTCCGTGTAGTTGCCGAAGATCCGGGCGCCGGCGATGGTCACGCTCTTGACGCGCCCGGAGGAGACATCCTGCAGGAACTGCGAATAGGCGATATCCGTCGTGGCACCACGCGTCTGCGGCGTCTGGAAAAGATTGAACAGGGCTATGAGCAGGACCGCTATGATCGCCCAGAGCGCGAGGTTGCGATAATTCGGATTCATCTATTGTCCCGTTGGGGCCCGCGCGCGGACCCACGATGATGGAGAAGCTTGGGCCTAACATAGGGAGAGCGCCCCCCATTGCCAAGCAGAACAGCACGTATCGGTTAAGCTTTCGCCCACCCTCCACCGCCATCATGTCCATGGAATGGCGGCGCCGGCAGCGGCGGCGCGCCGACAAGCGCCGCAACCGCAGCGGCGGGCTCGATGTCGAAGGAAGGCAGGAAGCGCTGGAAAGGGGCTACCGCAGGAACGATCGAGACCGATTGCGGGCCGGCATTGCCACCAGCAAAATCAAGGCATTCGCCTCCGGCCCACAGCGAGGGCTCCGCTGCAAGTGCAGCGCGTGAAAGGCTTGGCGGAATATCCTCGCTCAACGCTGCCCGCCTGGCGGCGGCGGGCCCCAGCGGCGCGATCACCAAGTCGCCCGGCCCGTCTTTCAAAGTGATGCGCCGCCTGTTGTCCCAAAGCCGGTTGTCCACCGGCGGCGCGGCGACGGGTAGGTCGCGCCTCTCACGGCGAAGGAAAATGCCGGTTCGCCGCGCGTCGATCACCGTCCGCGACAATGTGGCACGAAGCGGCGCGGACCGCAGGCGGGAAAACAGCGCGGCGCAGCGCGCCTCATCGGCCGGAAACGATACCCCGCCTACGGTGGCCAGCAGGATGCGCAGCGCATAGATGGCGGCTTGGCTGTCCTCATGCGCGGCAAAACCGCGGTCGAGGCGGACAAGGCCCGGCACCGGCATGCTGGCAAAGGCGCCGATCAGCAGAGCTGCGCGATGGCCGAAATCCTCGCGTTCGACGGCCGCCCGGGCGGCCCGTGCCAGCGCTCCCGCGATGCGCTGTTCGCCCTCGCCCTGAGCGAGCGCCGCGCGCACGCGCGGCCGCTCGAAGCGGACATCGACATTGGTCGGGTCCTCGATCCAGCCGATGTCGCGGCGCCGCAGCATGTCGCGCAGCGCCGCGCGCCGTGTGCCGAGCAGCGGCCGGACGATCCAGGTCCGCCAGTCGTGAAGCGTGGCGGGCGCCATGCCGGCGACACCGCGGCCGTCATCGTCGCGTGCCTGCCGCATCAGCACCGTCTCCGCCTGGTCGTCGGCGGTGTGGCCGGTCAGGATCAGCTTGATGCCTGCGGCGTCGGCCGCCGCGGCAAGCAGATTGTAGCGCGCCTCGCGCGCGGCGGCCGGCAGCCCGCTGGCGGGCTTGTCGCCGCTCCAGGCAAGAATGCGATGCGCAATGCCGCGCTCGACACAAAAGCGGGCGACGAGCCGCGCTTCGGCGGCGGAACCGGGACGCAAGCCGTGATCGACCGTCACCGCGAGCAGCCTGGCGGTCGATGCGGTCCGGTCGAGGTAATCTTTGAGGAGAAGGAGCAGGGCGGTCGAATCGCTGCCGCCGGATACGGCCGCAACGGCGCCGTTCGAGAAGTCCAGGTCGGAAAAAAGGCAGTCTGAAAGGTCAGGTTTGATGTCGGCCGTCAGCACGACGCCAGGGCCTTTTCCTGCTTGATGCGTTCCTTGAGCGTGCCGGAAACGTCGGGGTAGCGCTTGCCGATTTCGCTGAAGGTGGCGCAGGCCACGTCGTTCTGCTTCAGGCCGACCAGCGAGACGCCGAGCTTTAGCAGCATGTCGGGCGCCTTCTTGGCCTTCGGATAGTCCTTGCTGGCGGCGAGGAAGACTTCGGCCGCGTCGCGGTATTTCTGCTGACCGAGCAGCGACTCGCCCAGCCAGTAATGCGCGTCCGCCGCCTTGGCGTCCTTGGGGAAGCGGGAAATATGGTCGCGGAAACCCTGCTCGGCGGTCGGATAGTCGCCCGACAGGATGAACTGGTAGGAGTTGCGATAGAGCTCGTCGGGATCGTTGGTCGACGGCAGGGCGGCGACTTCGGTGCCGCCGGACTTGCTCTTCTTGGCCGGTGTTTCGGCGGAAGGAGCGTTTGCCGTGGCCGCGGGAGCCTCCGCCGGCGCGCTGGCCTGCGGGCCGGTCTCGGCGTTGACGACGTTGCCGTTCTTGTCGACGGTGATGGTGCCGAAATTCTTCGGCGGCGCGCCGGTGATCAGCTTGCCGGGATCGCCGGTCTGCGATTCCACGATGACGTCGCCGACGCTCTTGCCGTCGCCGTTTTGCCCACCGGTGTCGGCTGGCGCCTGCGTCGCCGGGGCTCGGGCGACGCTGTTATCGGTTCCGGCGTCGCCGGTACCGGATTGACCGGTGCCGGCATCGCCGAGATTGCTGTTCCCGTTGTTGCTGTTCCCGTCCGGGGGCGCGGCTTCCGATTTCTTCTGCCCGGCCGGTTTGGCGCCTCCTTGCGTGCCGCCCTCGAGCTGCTGGAAGCGGAACTCATTGTCTTCCTGCTGCTTTCGCATCTGTTCCTGCATCTGCAGGATCTGGAAATTGAGCTCCTCGATCTTGCCGTTCATCTGGCGAAGCTGGTCCTCCAGACCAGTCATGCCGGCGCCGCCTTCCTGTTGCGCGACCTGCGCCTGTTCCGGCTTCTTCTTGTCGCCGAAGATGCCGAGCGTCGGCAGATGGAAGGTGAACCCTCTGTCGGAGGCCTGCCCGGTGTTGTCGGCCGGCGCGGCCAGGCTTGGGAGGCTTGATACGAGCAGCAGCGCAAGCGTGCCGCTCAGGACCGTTCTGAAATGCATTCTGTCTCTCGCGGTGGGTGTTGGCCTGATGCGCCTTTCCAAATCAAAACTGGGGAGGAAGCGCCCTCGCGCTCATAGCAGGACGCGAGACTTCGGCCAAATTTTGTTTCGGTTTGTCGCATATGAAAAAGGCGGCCCTGCGGCCGCCTTTCATTTCCAACTGTTGTATTTTTGTCGCCCGTGACGCCGCGCCGAAGCGCCCGCCGCGGCGGCGGGATCTTAGGAACCAGCGCCAGACAGCGTGGTGACGGCACGGCGGTTCTGCGACCAGCAGGAGATGTCGTCGCAGACCGCGACCGGGCGCTCCTTGCCGTAGGAGATCGTCTTCAGGCGGCCGGCGGAGACGCCCTTGGAGACCAGGAAGTCGCGAGTGGCGGCGGCGCGGCGGGCGCCCAGCGCCAGATTGTACTCACGCGTGCCGCGCTCGTCGGCATGGCCTTCGATGACGATCGCGTACTGCCGGTACTGGTTGAGCCACTGCGCTTGACGACCGAGCGTTGTCTGAGCATCGGCGCGGATCGACGCGGAATCGGTGTCGAAGAAGATACGGTCACCGATGTTGACGGTGAAATCCTGCGCGGAGCCCGGCGTGGCGGCCCCGGCGCCGTTGAGGCCGAGATCGGCCGCGCTGTTCGGGGTCTTCTTCGATGCGCAACCGGTGATGGCGAGAAGCGCCACCAGCGCGATCATCGCCGGGTTTCTCGTAAGTGCTGCGATACGGCCCATGCCGCCCTCTCCTTCGTATTCGAGTGATTTCGTTGATCACCCAGTAACCACGTTTGGGTTAACCGCCGTTCAAGAAACAGGGTTAATTTTTGGTTTCGAGCCGCCGTCCGCGGCCGTTTTTGCCGGTCTCACATTGCGTGCGGACCGTAGGCGGAAATGCGGCCAAAACGCGACCGGCTTGTGAAAAAAGAGGCCAGAAAGGCCTCTTTTCCATGGTTCTCAGACAAATGCGACACTATTCCAGCAACGGCGACCAGGCCGGATCCGAAGCATAGTTCGCGGTCGGAATCTGCTGTTCGTTGCGGCCGGTGAGATCGACCGAGACAAGCTTCGGTCCGCCGGCGGAATCGCGGAAGAACATCAGCACGCGACCGTTCGGCGCCCAGGTCGGGCCCTCCTGCTGGAAGCCGGAGGACAGGATGCGCTCGCCCGAGCCGTCGGTCTTCATGACGCCGATCTGGAACTCGCCGCCGCTCTGCTTGGTGAAGGCGATCAGGTCGCCGCGCGGCGACCAGACAGGGGTCGAATAGACGCCCTCGCCGAAGGAGATGCGGTGCGGATTGGAGCCGTCCGCTCCCATGACGTAGATTTGCGAGCGGCCGCTGCCGCCGCCACGGTCGGAGGTGAAGACGATCTGCGAGCCGTCCGGCGAATAGGACGGCGAGGTGTCGATGGCGGTCGAATCGGTGAGCCGCGTCGTCGAGCGGCTTCGCAGATCCATGGCGAAGATGTTGGAGTTGCCGTCGTCGCGCAGCAGGCTCATGATCACCTTCTGGCCATCGGGCGAGAAGCGCGGCGCAAACGTCATGCCGGGGAAATTGCCCACCAGCTCGCGCTGGCCGGTCTCGATCTGCAGCAGGTAGACCTTCGGCTGTCCGCTCTCATAGGACATGTAGGTGATTTCCTGCCGGTTCGGCGAGAAACGCGGCGTCAGAACGATCGCGCGGCCGTCGGACAGATAGCGCACATTGGCGCCGTCCTGGTCCATGATGGCGAGGCGCTTCTTGCGCGCGTTCTTGGCGCCGGATTCGTCGACGAAGACGACGCGGGTGTCGAAATAGCCCTTTTCGCCGGTGATCCGCTCATAGATGGCGTCGGCGATGATATGGGCGACGCGCCTGGTGTTGGCATCGTTGGCGAAGAACTGCTCGCCCGCCATCTGCTGGCCAGCGAACGTATCCCACAGCCGGTACTGGGCGCGGATGCGGCCGTCAGCTTCCTTGCCGACGCTGCCGGTGACCAGCGCCTGCGCATTGATCACCTTCCAGTCCTCGAAGCGCGGCGTGGCGTCCGGACCCGAGATCTTCTCAATGAAAGCGCTCTTGTCGATCGGCGCGAACAGGCCGGAACGCTTCAGGTCGGCCGTCACGATCTCCGTGATCTGGGCGCCGAGTGCATCACCGGACTGGAAATCCGTGATGGCGATCGGCAGCGGTTCGACATTGCCCTTGTTGACGTTGATCTCGACCAGGGCCCATGCCGGGGCTGCGGCGCCAACCATGGAACCCAATGCCATTGTCGCGACCATCAGGAGCGGCTTGAGGATAAATTTCATGTCTTCTCGCTTCTCTTCACTGAGTGTGCGGAGGGCAGGCCTCAGAGGCCAAGCATTTCCCTCGGATCGAAAGTGACCTTGATCTGCCCCCAGATATCCTGCTTTCCGGCAGGAACCTGTAGGCCGGCCATGTCGCATTTCTGGATAGCGCGCACCGCGCTTTCGTCGACCTGGCGATTCCCGCTCGATTTCTCGACGACAGGCCGGCCGTCCAGCTTGCCCGAGGCGTCGAGATTGAACGAAATCACAGCTGTCAGGTCATCCGAGGCCTCCATGCCCGCCGGAAAGGTCCAGCAACCCGCAAGCTGATCGCGCAGAGCCCCTTCCTCCGACTTCGACAGCTTCTGGCCCTGGTCCTTTTCGCCGCCGAGCGAGGCCTGCTGGGTCGAGCGTTTGGCGCCGCCGCCGGACGGCTTCTGCTTGTCCAGCAGGGCAGAAATCTCATCGGCATTGAACTGCTTGTCGTCCGACTTCGGCTTCGAGGAGGCTTCCTTGACGGGCTTTTCAGCGTCCTTGCGTTCCGGCGCCTTGGCGCTCTCGGCCGGAGCGGGCTGCGGCTTCGGCCGCGCCTCCGGCGCAGGGGCTGAATCCGGCAGCTTCGCCTCGTCCGTCGGTTGGTCCTGTGAGATCGCCTCGGCGACGGCGTCGGGCTTGACCTCTTCCTTCTGGATAGCGGCGGTCGTGTCCTTCGGCGGCGCGGGCGTGGGCTCCTTGGCCGGCGTCGGCTTGGGTTCCGTCTGCTTGACCGGCTCGGGCTTGACCTCTTCCTTCGGCGTCGGCGTCGGCGCGACCTCCGTTGCAGGCGTCGGCTTCGGCTTCTCCTGCGGCTTCGGCACGTCTTCCACCGCCGGCTTCTCTTTCGGTGTCGGCGCCGGCGGCGGCGCCGCGGTCTTCTCGACCGGCTTCGGCTTGGCTTCGTCCGTCACCGGCTTGTCGGTGTCGACGGTGTTCTCGCCGACCTTCTGGGCATTGGGCACGATATCGGGACGCTTGGTCGGCAGCGGCGCCGGCTTTTCATGCATCACCGACTTCTTGTCGCCCTGCAGCGTCTGCGGCACGGCTTCCATGGGCACGATGTCGACCGCCACGGACTCCACGTCCGCGGCCGGCATGGCCGGCGGCGACGACAGCGAGAACAGCCCGAAGGCCAGCGCCACCGTATGCAAGATCACCGATGAGGTGAGGCCGGTCCGCATTTGGCGTCTACTGATCCTGTTCCTGCAGCGAGACCAGGCCGATATTCTTATAGCCGGCCGCCGAAATGCGGGCCATCACCTTCATCGCCGTGCCGTAGTCGGTCAGCTTGTCGCCGCGGATGAAGATGCGCTCGTCATAGCCGGTCTTGGAAATCGCCTGCAACTTGGCCACCAGCTCGTCGATCGGGATTTCGGTTTCCTGCAGATAGATCTGACCGGCGGCGTTGATCGACACGGTGATCGGCTGCGTGTCGACATTCATCGCCTTGGCCTGCGTGTCGGGCAGGTCGATCGGCACGCCCACGGTCAAAAGCGGCGCCGCGACCATGAAGATGATCAGCAGCACCAGCATCACGTCGACCATCGGCGTGACGTTGATTTCGGATATCAGCGCATGGTGGCGGCCACGGCGCCTATGACCGCGTCCGCCTCGCCCCGAGCCACCTGCGCCAGCAGCAGTCATCCCCATGATCGTTCCTCAGGCCTTCTGCGCTACTTTTTCATCGATTTGGCGCGAGAGTATGGCGGAAAACTCGTCCGCGAACCCTTCCATGCGCATGCCGAGCTTGTTCGCGTCCGATGACAGCTTGTTGTAGGCGATGACGGCGGGAATGGCCGCGAGCAGGCCGATCGCCGTCGCCAGCAGCGCTTCCGCGATGCCGGGCGCTACGACCGAAAGGCTGGTGTTCTTCGAGGCCGCGATCGCCTGGAACGACGTCATGATGCCGATGACGGTGCCGAACAGGCCGATGAAGGGGGCGGCCGACCCGGTGGTGGCGAGAAAGCCGAGGCGACCCTCCAGCTTCTCCATCTCGCGTGTCAGCGCCAGGTCCATCGCCTTGTCGATACGGGTCTGCAGCGCCAGCGCCGATTTCGCACCTTTTTCGAAACTCTTCTTCCATTCGCGCATGGCGGCAACGAAGATCGCGCCCATGCCGGTGGTCTTGCGGTCGGACAGCGTGCGGTAAAGGTCCTCGAGCGACTGGCCGGACCAGAAAATCTGCTCGAAGCGGTTGAGCGCCAGCCGCATGCGGCTATAGGCGACAAGCTTGTCGATGATGATCGCCCAGGTCCAGATCGAGGCGCAGAGCAGGCCGATCATGACCAGCTTGACCACCCAGCCCGCCTGCATGAACAGGGCCCAGATCGACAGATGCGCGCCCGGTTCGGCGAGTGCGATGTTTTCCATGACTTAAGTCCTTAAGATTTTCCGGGCATCGCTGGCGGCTGGCCCATGGGCATCCCTTTGGTCCGATCGCGCGAAGCTTGAAGCTTGCGGGACAAGCCCCGAATGCACCGTTCCGCGGCCTTTTCGAGGCAAATATTGGTGAAAGGAAGGCGCACGAATTGCGCCAATCTTCGCCAATTCCTTCATGAACCGTTATGGTTAAGGATGGGTTAGTGTGTAGGGCGCGGCGCATTGCCGCGCTTGGTTGGGCCGGTGGGCGAGGCGCGACGCAAGGGCAAGCTGAGATTCAGGTCAGGCCGGCCTCACCTGAATATCAGCTTGGCCGAGGCATGAAGGCGGCAATCCATTCCTTTGGAAACCGCTTCGGCCGGCCGCTTTCGCCGACAATCGCCGCTTCGACCATGGCCTCGACCAGCACATCGCCGCCGCGCTTCAATTGCTGCCCCATGAAGATGCGCGCGCCGGAAATATCGTCGGTGCGGGTGTCGATGGTGAGGATGTCGTCCATGCGCGCCGGCGAGCGGAAGTCGATCTCCATGCGCCGCACCACCCAGACGATGCGCTCGCCATGCTTGCCGTCCAAAAGCTCGGTATGATGCACGCCGGTGAGCCTCAGGTAATCTGAACGGCCGCGTTCGAGGAACTCGAGATAGCGCGCATGATAGACGACGCCGGAAAAATCGGTGTCGGCATAGTAGACCCTGGCCATCAGCCGGTGGCCGAAATCCGTCAAAGTTCCGGAAAGCCCGGCGCTGAGCGCCGCCGATTCACCATGATCGTCCATCGCGCTTTCCTTTTCTGGTCTGAACGGGCAGGTGTTCTCGCGCGGGAACGGGATGGCACTGTTGGGCATGATGATCAAGACCCTGATGGCAGCGCTGCTTGCGCTTGGCGTGCTGGCGCTGCCAGCCGGGGCGGCGACATTCTCGATGAAGCGCGGCCTCAATCTCGACCAGTGGGTCACCTGGCCGGCCGAGGACAAATGGGGCGAGCGCCAGGCGATCTTGCCTTATCCGGAGTGGCGAAAATTCCTCAAGGAGGACGACCTCAAGGCGCTCAAGGATGCCGGCCTCGACTTCCTGCGCATGCCGGTCGATCCCTCGCCCTTTCTTTCGGACCGGACCACAGATCTTCGCGACGACCTCTATGCCAGCGTCCTGGACTCGGCGCGCATGATCAATCGCTCCGGCCTCAAGGTGATCGTCGACTTGCATCTGATCCCCGCTGGCGGCAACCGCAAGATCGGCATGAGCGAGGTCATGCACGACCCGGCCGCCCTGGATGCCTATACCGAGCTGGTGCGCAAGATGGCGCGGACGCTGGCAAAGGAAGATCCGAAGCTTGTCGCGCTCGAGTTGATGAATGAGCCGCTGGTCGACTGCGACGAGAACGGCACCAATCTCTGGCCCGACCGCCAGAAGCAATTGTTCGCCGCCGCGCGCGCCTCCGCCACAAGGCTCACGCTGATCCTGACCGGCGGCTGCTATTCAAACGCGGAGTCGCTGGCCAGGATCGACCCCAAGGCGATCGCGGACGACAACATCATCTGGACCTTCCACTCCTACGACCCGTTCCTTTTGACGCATCAGGGCGCGAGCTGGGCCGGCGACTTCATCCAATATGTCACCGGCCTGCCCTACCCGCTGACGGCTATTCCGAAGGCGCGATTGGACCTGACGCTGGACACGATCCGCGACCGGATCAGGGCCGAGGCGCCCTGGGCGCGGCAGAGCGGCCTGCTCGCCTATCTCGACGAGCAGGTGGCGACGATGGACAGTCCCGAAAAGCTGCTCGCCGTCATGGATGCGCCGTTCACGACCGTCGACGCCTGGGCGAAGGCCAACGGCATCAAGCCGCAGGATATCACGCTCGGCGAATTCGGCATGATCCGCAAGGACTATGGCAACGGCTTTGTCATGCCGGCCGGATACCGCGCGGCCTATGTGCGCGACATGATCGCCCGCGCCGAGGCGCATGGCTTTTCCTGGTCGGTCTGGAGCTATGGCGGCGCCTTCGGCGTCGTCGATGCGTTCGACGGCGAGAAGGCGGAACCCGACGTGATGGACGTAATCCGCCAGCTTCCGCGTTAGTCACCAGCGATGCTACCAATTCCGCGTTGGCATCGGGGGGATTAGGCTATGCGCTCGCTGCTTTATACGACCGGATCACCTTTCGCGCGCGGCACTCGTGTCGTGCTGGACGAAATCGGCCTCGACTATGAGCGCCAGGAGGAGACGACGACGCCATCTGCAGCGTCTCGCGCCGAATGGACCCCTGCGCTTCAAGTCCCGACGTTACGCGATGGCGATCTGACACTTTGGGAAAGCGGTGTGATCGCCGAGTATCTGCTTGCCACCTATCCGCAGCGTGTCGGCAGTGAGCCGGTTCTGGCGTCGTCGATGTGGCGGGCGAGATCGGAATGGCAGGACCGATTGCTCTTTGCTTCGATCCAGACTTTGGGCACCGCCGCAACGACGATCAGCCAGATGCAATGGTCCGGAGTCAGGCATCGCGGCAATTCGCATTTGACGCGCTGCGCCGAGCGCATTGCCCATCTGATCGGATGGCTGGAGGAGCGGATCGACCGCGGCGGCGAGGGATTTTTCGGCAAGGTCGTGTCGGTCCAGGACATTTTTCTCGCCTGCCACCTTCGCTTCATTGCCAACCGGCCCCTGGACCTCGATACCCGGCTTGACGGGCATCCGAAAATCCGTGCGCTTGTGAGCAGGATGGAAGATCGCGCCAGCTTCCGGAACAATCCGGTGCTGTGGTGGGAACCTGGCATCACCGGCTACGAAGCCGACGGCACTCCCATCCACGCCACCTAGAGAAATTAGACTAATGCATGTCGCCCAAAAGTGCGCAGCGGTTTTGGGAGAACGACATGCATCAAAACAAAGGCTTAAAGCGCGTCGCCTGAACCCGTTTCGACGCGACGCGCTTTAATGGGAGCTCTAATGCATGTCGCCCAGAAGTGCGCAGCGGTTCTGGGACAACGACATGCATCAAAACAAAGACTTAAAGCGCGTCGCCTGAATCCGTTTCGACGCGACGCGCTTTAGCCGAGATCGATCTGCAGGATCTCCGGCCGCACCCCGAAACGCACCGGGACGATGCTGAAGCCCAGCCCGCCGGACACGATCAGGTTGCGGTCGTTTTCCACGACATGGCCATAGGCGAAGCGGTTACCATAGGCCGAAGGCACGACCGGCGAATAGCCGAGCAGCCGCACCTGTCCGCCATGCGTATGCCCGGACAACGTCAAGGAAACCCGCCATGGCACTTTCGGAAAAATGTCGGGCTCATGCGCGAGCAGGATAACCGGCTCGCTTCCTTGCACCTTGGCCAAGGTGCCGTCGAGATCGTCGAGACCCTGGAAACTGTCGCGGCCCCTGGCCTTGTTCGGCAGCAGCGCCAGCTGATCGGCAAGCCCGGCGATCCAGAAACCATGTCCGTCCTTTTCCAGCCGCACGACATCGTTTTCCAGCACCGGGATGCCTACATGCTCGAGCGCCTTGCGTGACTGGGTCGGCCCGGCTTCGGCGCGCTGGGCAAAAAAATCCGTCCACCAGTCGTGATTGCCGAGGATCGACAGCACGCCGAGCGGCACCTTCAGCCCCGACAAGGCCTCGCCCATTCCGTCACGCGCACCCGGCCCGTCACGATCTTGGTTCCGGCGGTATAGTCGCCCAGCAGCACGATGAGGTCCGGCTGCAGCGCATTGGCCTCCGCGGCAAGCGCTGCGATCCGTTCCGGCGTCATCCACGGCCGGCAGGCATGGATGTCGGCCAGCGCCACGACGCGCAGCTTGAGCCCGGCCGGCCAATGCGGCGGGGTCAGCGTGTAGCGCTTCACATGGGTCAGCAGCATCGGCTCGATGCCGACCGCATAGGCACCGAGCGACGCCAGGGTGAAGGCCGAGCTGCCGACAACGCGCAGGAAACCACGTCTGGTGATCATAGATCGCCCAAGCCCCTTGGGATTGCATCCGGTAAGCGTGCCTTAAAGGCCGCAATTGCGCCCTCACCTAGGCCGAGGCGCGCAGATTCTGCGCAGGCAGGCCATTGCACGGCCAAATGGCGAACAAATCTCCGTTATTCTTCCTGGAACAGGCTGATCTGCTGCTGGGCGAGATCCTTCGGCGGGTCAAGCCCGAGATGGCGCCATGCGTTCGCCGTCAGCACGCGGCCGCGTGGCGTGCGCTGAATGAAGCCCTGCTGGATGAGATAGGGCTCGATGATGTCCTCGATGGCGTCGCGCGGCTCGGAAAGGCCGGCCGCGATCGTCTCGATGCCGACCGGGCCGCCGCCGAAGTTGCGCGCGATCATCGACAGGTAGCGGCGGTCGAGCGCGTCGAGGCCGAGCGCGTCGACCTCCAGCCGGGTTAGCGCCTCGTCGGCGATCCGGCGGTCGACATGGCCGTCGCCGGCGACGGAGGCGAAATCGCGCACACGGCGCAACAGCCTGCCGGCGATGCGCGGCGTGCCGCGCGCGCGGCGCGCGATCTCCAGCGCACCGTCGTCGCCGAGCGGCATCTGCAGGATGCGGGCGCCGCGGCGCACGATCTGCTCCAGCTCCTCGACGGTATAGAAATTGAGCCGGACCGGAATGCCGAACCGGTCGCGCAGCGGATTGGTCAGAAGCCCCAGCCTTGTCGTCGCCGCGACCAGGGTGAAACGGGCGAGGTCGATCTTGACCGAGCGCGCCGCCGGCCCCTCGCCGATGATCAGGTCGAGCTGGAAATCCTCCATTGCCGGATAGAGGATTTCCTCGACCGCCGGATTGAGGCGATGGATCTCGTCGATGAACAGCACATCGCGCTCCTCCAGATTGGTGAGCAGCGCCGCGAGATCGCCGGCCTTGGCGATGACCGGGCCGGAGGTGGAGCGGAAATTGACGCCGAGCTCGCGCGCCATGATCTGCGCCAGCGTCGTCTTGCCGAGCCCGGGCGGGCCGACGAACAGCACATGGTCGAGCGCCTCGCCGCGCCCCTTGGCGGCATCGACGAAGACCTTGAGGTTGGCGCGCACCGCGGCCTGGCCGACGAACTCGTCGAGCGACTGCGGCCGCAAGGTCTGGTCGGCGTCCTCGCCGCGCTTGTCGGGAGCAATGAGGCGGGGCGAAAGGTTCATGCCGCCTTCCTTGCATAGGACCGATGGCGGAACAAGCGCTGCCTCACCGCGCCAGTTCCTTCAGCCCGAAGCGGATCAGCTTGGGCGCATCCGCGCCCTCGCCGGCCGATCTCAGCGCGGCCGCCACGGCATTGGCGGCGATGTCGCGCGAATAGCCGAGATTGACCAGCGCGGAGACGGCATCGGTGATCGGTGCTGCCGCGACACCTTCGCCGAGCTCCTGCTTGAGGCCGATCGTGCCGGTGGCCGCGCCAGCATAGGCCGGCGCCTTGGTGCGCAGTTCGGTGACGATGCGCTCGGCCACTTTCTTGCCGACGCCGGGCGCTCTGGAGACCATGGCGATGTCGCGCAGCGCGATTGCGTTGGCGAGGTCGGCCGGGGCCAGCGTCGACAGGATAGCCAGCGCCACCTTGGCGCCGACGCCCTGCACGTTGCTCATCAGCAGACGAAACCACTCGCGCTCAAGCGCGGACTGGAAGCCGTAGAGCCGGATCATGTCCTCGCGTACATAGGTCTCGATGAACAGCACCACCGCTTCGCCGGGCGACGGCAGCGTGGCAAGCGTGCGCGTCGAGCAATGGGCGACATAGCCGACGCCGTGCACGTCGACGAGACAGGAGTCTTCGTCGATCTCGTCCAGCGTGCCCTTGAGCTTGCCGATCATGACGGTCCCCTCAGCCCGCAACCGCCATTCGATAAGCGATGCTTTGGCGGTGATGCGCATGGCAGATGGCGATGGCCAAAGCGTCGGCGGCGTCGTCGGTATCGAAGACAGCCTTCGGCATCAGCACCTTCACCATCATATGGATCTGCTTCTTCTCGCCGTGGCCGACGCCGATCACCGCCTTCTTGACGGCATTGGGCGCGTATTCGGCGACCACCAGCCCGGCGCGCGCCGGCACCAGCATGGCGATGCCGCGCGCCTGGCCGAGCTTCAGCGTCGCCACCGCATCCTTGTTGACGAAGGTCTGCTCGACCGCCGCCTCGTGCGGCATGGCCTGATGCAGGATCTCGGCCAGCCCGTCATGCAGCTGGCAGAGCCGTGTCGCCAGCGGCGCCTTGTCGTCCGAACGGACGGTGCCGGATGCGACGAAGCGCAGCGAATTGCCGAGGCTGTCGACGATGCCCCAGCCGGTGCGCCTCAGGCCCGGATCGATGCCGATGATGCGAATCGCTTCCCCCATGCGCCAAGTCTAGCCGTGGCGGCAAGCGATGTCAGCAAAATGTGAACAAACCAGAAACAATTGCGATGTTGAGAACGCACCCGAAAATTCCATCGAACCGGCATTCGCGAGACGGCATGTCCGGAATTGCGTCGAAGTGCCCTAGTTCGTCACGCGACGGATAGTTTTCGACAGCCGCGAAAGAAATGCCGGCCTGGACGATGCGACCAGCTTCCATGCCAGGACTGCGTTCCCCATGCGCCGCGGGAGAAGCCCGATGGAAAGGAACCATGCCGCCAGGGCAGCGCGCCGCCGCCAGGATGCGTCCATTTCCAGACTGGCGGCGGCGCCCGCTCTTGCCAGTCCCAGCCGCGAGTCGGTCGTAACTGGATGCTGGGGCTCGTCGACGCAGAGCGAGGCCAAGCGCTCTTCCAGATGGACCGGATCGTGAAGGCCGGCATCCGGCGGCACGGTCAAGCCGATCTCGGCCGCCCGGTCGGACAAAGCTTCAAGGCGCCGGAAGTCGTGCTGCACGCGCCAACGCGCCCGCTCGGCAAGCTTTTCGGCAAAAACCGAATGGTTGGAACCGTGGATCCGGTAGGCGCCAAGGCAGGTGTCGATGGATTTCACCTCTCCGTGAAGCGGCGCGAGCGTCGCGAGATAGCCATCGGCGCCTTGCCGGAAATCGCTTTCCGGCATCGGCATTATCGTCTCCAGCGCCTCACGGTCAAACGCCAACCCGCTCGTCACCGTGGTGCGGTACCGCCCCTTGCGCAGCAATTCCGGGACGACGTCCCCCGAGTCGAAGGGCTGTTCCGGGGGTGGAAAAACATCCTTGATATGCTGGTCCTCATCAACGAGATGCAATCTGAATTGCGCCTGCGCGACATCCGAGTCCCACTCGTCCAGGACCTCGGAGACGGCGTTCGGATAGAGATAATCGTCGGCGTCGAGGAAAAGAATGATCTCCCCCGTGCTCGCCTCGAACCCGGTATTGAACGCAGCGGCATGTCCGCCATTGCTGCGCCTCAGGCACGGGCGGATTTTGTCGCCGTAGGATTCGATGACGGCCACCGACGCATCCGTCGATGCGTCGTCGACGACCACGACCTCGACATTTCGGTGGTCCTGCTCCAACGCGCTGTCGATGGCGCGTCCTAGAAACTGTTCATAGTTATAATTGGGGATGATGATCGATACCGGGCGGCGGTCCAATGGCGAATGCACGGATCAAACCTCGCAATCTGCTTTGGTCACAGTGACGGTGATTTCCTGCAAAACCGGCTCGGGTCGACCCGGCTGCGGCGAACGGCTCCAACTAGGGGCCTATCGCTTCAAGGCAAGGGTGAATTTCTCGCGAAGGCCGGCATGGCCTTCAATGCGATGACGGCTACCGCAATATCGAAGAGCGGCCGTAGTCGCAGGCGTTCGACTTGCTGCCAAAACCGCCGCTCGCCAAATTACGGCTCGATTAAGAGTATGCCGGTCCCCGTTCCTGCGCGCCGCTATCGCTGCGTTTGTCGCAAACGCGGTTTTAGCCGCGCGCGAACGCCGTATTCAAGAGACTGATCTGGTCGGACACCGGATTGGCCCTGCGGCCGGGTATGTGCGTGTCGCTGACGACGCCGCCGTAGATTTCCTCGTCCATGCGCCGCACCAGCGCCTGCAGGCGCAGCGAGTGCGTCACGAGTTCCAGAAAATCCTTGGGCAGTTCGTTCCAGCCGAGCGCTTCGTCATGCGCGGACGCGGTGTCGAGACGCACCTTGGATTTCTCCGAGGCCACCTGGTCGCGCGTCATCTCGCCGGAATTCGCAGCCCGCTGCAGCAGAAGCCAGGAAGCAACCTGCATCAGCCTGGTGGTGAGCCGCATCGATTCGGCCGCATAGAGCGTCGCCGCCGTGCGCGACAATTTCTTGGCTTCGAGCCTGCCCTTGCCATCGAGATATTCGGCTGCCTGTTCAACCAGCCCCATGCCTTCCTGGTAGAGCGGCTTGAAGGATTGGGAGAAAACCCGGCGCTCCGCCAGTTTGATGGTTTTCGCGCTGCCCTTCGAAGGCTCGTTCATCGATACGCCCCTGCACTGCCGCAAGCCGATTCGGCTATCCTTGCCGAGGTGGCCCGCACCCTAAATGACTGAGGCGTGAAAATGCGCTTCGACGCCCGTGAAGGCAAGCGCATGTTTAACAAACGGTTAACGCCGGTCGTGCTCCAGCCGGCCGACCGCGGATAAAAAAAGAGCCGCGGATAAGGCGGCTCTCAGGAGTTTAACAGGGAGGCGTCAAACAAAGTGGCTCCAACCACTCGGTAAGAATCCAGCAAAACTGGATGGGCATAGTAAACGCCCGTAAAGCTTAATGAACCCTTAACGCCGCGCGGAATTTTTGACCGAACGGCCCTTGCTGTGCCGGAACGGGACGGCTGAGGCGATCGGGTATCGGCTCAACTTCTCCAGATCGCGGGCAAGGCGATGAAGGCGAACAGCAGCATGCCCGCGTAGAACGCGAGCGAGGATATGCCGAGCAGCGGCTCGATCGCCGGATTGCCGGCAAGCATGGTGTAGAGGCCGACAAGCAGGCCGATGCCGCTGATCGCGGTCAGCCAGAAATGGATGACCGCGAGCCTCTTATGCGCGACGGCCGGGAACAGGTGATAGAAGGACGCGAACACCGCCGACATGAGCCAGCTGGCCACCATCGTGTGGGCGTGGGTCGGCATCTGGCCGTGATCCCGGCTGATCGCCATGTGGATGCCCAGCGCCATTCCGCCAGGAATAGATGATGGCGAGCGTAAAGAAATTTCGGGCTACCCCTTGCATTGGTCACTCCAATAGCTGTTGCGGTGCCGAACCGGATCGATCGTCAGGCGATCCGCGCCGGTCCCGGCGTCGATGCCTCGACGATGTTTCCGGGTGATGTCGCAACCAGCCGCTCCAGGTTCCAAATGAAACAGAATTTCGTCTTTCGTGACATCGTTCCGAAACGCGCCCCGCGCAAAACGCGCGCTCCTCGCAGCGGCCGGCGCAAATCGACGCCGCCCGCAGGTCAAGAAAGATATCAAGGAGCACAGCATGGACTGGTACTCGATCGTCAAATTCCTTCACGTCGTCTCGGCCATTCTGTGGGTCGGCGGCGGTTTCGCGCTATTCCTGCTCGGCGCACTTGCCGAGCGCGCCGGCAACATCGATGACAAGCTGCAGGCGATGCGCGCCAGCGGAGAGCTCGGCGGCCGCTATTTCGCGCCAATGTCGATGCTCACCCTCGTCTTCGGCCTCGTCATGTGCGGCTTCTGGGTCGGCTTCTCCGATCTGTGGATCGTCATCGGCCTTGCCGGCTACGCCACCACCTTCTCGATCGGCATGCTGATCTTCAAGCCGGCCGGCGAGCGCATCGGCGCCATGGTCGCCAAGGAGGGCGTGACGCCGGCGGTCCTTGCCATCGGCCAGCGCATGATGAGCTGGGCGCGCCTCGACTATGCGGTGATGTTGGTGATCATCGCCGACATGGTGCTGAAGCCCACTTTGCACGACATCGGCATTCTTGCCGGCATGGTCATGGTCATCACCCTCGGCGCCGCGCTCGCCTTCGGCGGCAGCCGCCAGATGGTGCCCGGCACTGCTTGATATTTGAAGACGGGCGGCCAAATGCCGCCCGCTTTAGGGCGCGTTGAGATTCAGGTCAGGCCGAGTCGAAAGTCGTGGCTTCCGAGAACCGGAGCGGAGCGTACTTAAAGTACGTGAGCACCGGAAGCGCAGGAAACCACCATTTGCAGGCCGGCCTCACCTGAATATCGACGCGCCTACATCAGGCCGGCAATGCCGTCCCATACGAGCTTGACGGCGACCACCGCGACGGTGGCGTAAGTGAACGGATAGAAGACCTCCGGCCGCATGCGGCGCACCAGCCAGGCGCCGGCGATGGTGGAGAGCGGCGCCAGCGGCATCAGCACCGCCGAGGCGGTCAAGTTGGTGGTGTCGAACTGGCCGAGCGCGAAATAGGGGATGAGCTTCAGCGCATTGGTGGCGGCAAAGAAGATCGCCGCCGTTCCCGACAGCACTTTCGGATCGAGCCGGATCGGCAGCGCATAGACCTGGAAGGGCGGGCCGCCGACATGGGCGACGAAGCTGGTGAAGCCGGCCACCGTGCCCCAGAAGGCGGCGGCAATGCGGTTCGGCTCCGCCGCATGGTCGGCGCCATGGCGGAACTGCAGGTAGATCCAGCGCAGCACGAAGACCAGCGCGACGGCGCCGACGATCAGCCGCACCATCTCCTCGGTGACCAGGGCCGCGGTCAGCCAGCCCAGTCCAATGCCGATGACGGCGCCGGGCATCATGTCGACCAGCATCTTGCGGTCGTAAACGCCCCACCAGGTCCACACCGAAACCACATCCATCAGGCACAGGATCGGCAGGAGGATCGCGGCCGCCTGAACCGGCGGGATGGTCAGCGCCATCAACGGCACGCCGACGAAGCCGACGGCGCCGCCGAAGCCGCCTTTCGACAGGCCGACAAGGATCACCGCCGGAATGGCGGCGACATAGAACCACGGATCGCTGAGCAGACCTGACATCGGCAAAGGAAGGTTGAACAAGGCGGGAATTCAGCCATAGCGCAGAATACCGCCGGCGGGATAGTCATTAATGCCGGACCGGCGCGGCGAAGGGTTGGGACAGCGCCTGTTCGAGTGGGCGATCGACAAATGCCGCGAGCGCCGCTGCCGACCAACAAGAGCCGGGCCGACGCGCACCGCTTCTACGAGCGCCTTGGCTTCAAGGCCAGCCACGTCGGCTACAAGCTGGAACTCTAGAGCATGATCCCGAAAAGTGGGAACCGGTTCTCGGAAAAGATCATGCTCTACTCCCCTGGAGACGGCGTCCGGCCACTTACCGCCGCGCCTGGACCAGCAGGAACATCGGCCGCTCAAGCTCCTCGGCCAGTTCCGGCCTGGCGGCGATCTGCTCGTCCGTCGGTCGGAATTCCTCGACATGGCCGATGGTGAATCCAGCCTGGATCAGCAAATTGAGCGTGGTGCCGACAGTGCGGTGATATTTCACAACGCCCTTGGTGAACCAGTCGGTCGTGCGCGGTCCCTCGACCAGGTACCGGTCGACCGGCCACGTCTTCCTGCCCTTGGCGTCGACCGACCAGCCTGGGTTGGTCGGAGCCATGTAGATCGGATGTTCCGTCGAGAAGACGAAAGTGCCGCCGGGAGCCAGGGCCTGGTGGATGGTCGCGAACAGGCGCGCGGCATCGCTGACATAATGCAAGGCAAGCGAGCTGTAGGCGAGATCGAACCGCGCCTTGGGCAAGCTGAGCTCATCGAGGTCGGCGCGCCGATAGGTGACGGCCTCGTCCGAGCCGGCGGCGCGTGCGCCGGCAAGCATCCTCTCCGACAGGTCGAGGCCGAGGACCTCCCTGGCGCCATGTAGGCGCGCCCAGCGGCAGAACCAGCCGAACCCGCAGCCGAGATCGACGATGCTCAAGCCATCGATATCGGGCAGCATGGCGCGCAGAGCCGGCCATTCGGGCGCGCCGTCCAGGCCCTCGATCGAGCGGCCGAGCCGGCTATAGCCTTCGAAGAAATCCGGACGGTCGTAGATATTCTGCGCCATGTGCCTGTCTGCTCCTTCTGCCGGCAAATCTAGCGGACCTCCCCTCGGCTTCCAACGCCATCCGCGAAACCCGAATGGACAGCGCAAGCCACGGCCGCGGTTAAGCATTTTGGCCTTGGCCCCGCACGCCCGCTGTTCAAGCCGGGCGCTTTGCTCTATGCCGCAATGCAACCATCTTCGCCCGGCATAGGCGAAACCGGGACCGAAGGCCAATGAACGAAGCAACCCCGCCCAACCGCTGCCGCATCGTGCTGATCGCGCCGCCGCTTGTACCGGCGGAGCATATCTGCGCGGCATTCGACGGTGGCGACGTCGCCTCGCTGATCCTGCCCGACAACGGCATGGATGATGCCTCCTTCCAGGCCTTTGCCGAAAGGATCGTGCCGATCGCTCAGGGCGCCGGCATCGCCGTGATCATCGCCGGCGACAGCCGCATCGCCGGACGCGTCCAGGCCGACGGCATCCACGTCGAAGTGAGGCCAAAGGAGCTTGCCGAGACGATGGAGCACGTGGCCGGCAAGATGATGGTCGGCGTCGGCGGCGCCAAGACCCGCGACGAGGCGCTGGCGCTCGGCGAGGCACGGCCGGACTACATGTTCTTCGGCCGCTTCGGCTATGACAACAAGCCGGAGCCGCACCACCGCAACCTCGCTCTCGGCGAATGGTGGGCGGAGATGATTTCGATCCCTTGCATCGTCATGGCCGGCTCCGAGCTTGCGTCTGTCGCGACGGTGGCCGCGACCGGCGCCGAGTTCGTGGCGCTTTCCAGCGCCGTCTTTGCCGACGGGCGCGACCCGCGGGCGGCGATCGCCGCCGCAAACGCGTTGCTCGATGAAACTGCGCCGCGTTTCGAGGGCTGACATGCGCTTGCGTGTGCTTCCGCTGGCTGTCCTGGCCGGCTTGCTGGCCCCGGCTTGCTGGCTGACGGGAGCGGCGATCGCGGCCGAAACCGTCCCGCTGCCGCAGCCGCGGCCGGATGCCGGTACCCCAAAAGCGGGTACACCGAATATGGCCACACCGAACGCAGCCACGCCGGACACCGGCGCGCCGGATGCGAGCAGGTTCGGCGCCGCTCCGCATATCGATAAGCCGATCCAGAACACCTTGCCGCAGCCGTCCACCATGACGCCGCCATCGGCCGACACCGTCAATCCCGACCGCTTCGGCGCCAAGCAGCCGGATGCCGCCTACGGCGCCTTCCAGCGCGGGCTCTACAAGACCGCCTACAACCTTGCCGTGGAGCGCGCCAAGAACGGCGATCCGGCGGCCGAGACGCTCGTGGCCGAAATCCTGTCGCGCGGACTGGGTGTGCCGCTCAATCCGGCGGAGGCCAGCAAATGGTATGCGCTGGCCGCCGAGCAAGGGGTGCCGGAAGCACAGTTCCAATATGCGCTGATGCTGCTCGACGGCCGCTATGTGAAGAAGGACGAAAAGGGCGCCTTCGCGCTGATGCAGGCCGCGGCCGAGGCCGGCAACCGGCTGGCGCAGTTCAACTTCGCGCAGCTGCTCGTCCAGCGGGACCCGAGCGATGACGGGCTTTCAAAGGCCGCCGTCTACTACGAGCGCGCGGCCGCCACCGGCCTCGCCGATGCGCAATACGCCATGGCGCAGCTCTATGCCAACGGTGTCGGCGGCAAGCCGCATGACGACGCCCAGGCGCGCATGCTGCTGGCGCAGGCCGCGAGGCAGAATTACGACACCGCGCAGATCGACCTCGCCGCCTGGATGATCGAGGGGCGCGGCGGCGCACGCGACCTGAAATCGGCCTTTGCCTGGATGAAGCGAGCGGCGGAAGGCGGCAATGTCGCCGCCCAGAACCGCCTCGCCAAGCTCTATATGGGCGGCATCGGCACCGAGCCGGACCTGATCCTTGCCGGCGCCTGGTACATCGTCGCCCGCCGCGCCGGATTGATCGACCCGCAGATGGACGATTTCCTGCAAGGCCTCGACGACGACCAGACCAAGCAGGCGCTGCAGAAGGCCAATCGCCTGCGCTGACACCGCTTCGTCGTGGACGGCACGGCCATCCTGCTTTGGTTCCCTCCCTTGCCTCCCCTGGCGATTTGTGGTCTTGGAGGCGCCAAAGCGCGGCCCGCGCCGAAAAATCTCATTCGGATCAGTTCATCATGGCCAAGATCAATGGCAACGAAATCCGTCCCGGCTATGTCATCGAGCACGATGGCGGGCTGTGGGTGGCGGTCAAGACCAACACTGTCAAGCCAGGCAAGGGCGGCGCCTACAACCAGGTCGAGTTGAAGAACCTGATCAACGGCACCAAGCTCAACGAGCGCTTCCGCTCGGCCGAAACCGTCGAGCATATCCGGCTCGACCTGAAGGACTTCTCCTTCCTTTACGAACAGGGTGAGGCGCTGGTGTTCATGGACACCGAAAGCTACGAGCAGCTCGAGCTGGCCAAGGACTTCGTCGGCGAGCGCGCCGCCTTCCTGCAGGACGGCATGATGGTGACCGTCCAGCTTTACGAGGAACGGCCGATCGGCATTTCGCTGCCCGACCAGGTGACGCTGACCATCACCGAGGCCGACCCGGTGGTGCGGGGCCAGACGGCCGCCTCCTCCTACAAGCCGGCGGTGCTGGAGAACGGCGTTCGTGTGCTGGTGCCGCCCTTCATCTCGGCCGGCGAGCGCATCATCGTCGACACCAACGAAATCACCTACGTGCGCCGCGCAGAGCAGTAGGCAACGGCAGAAAGAAACACAGAAATGGCGCGTTCCGCTCTCCTCAACGTCATGGTCCAGGCTGCGATGAAGGCCGGCCGCTCGCTGTCGCGCGACTTCGGCGAGGTGCAGAACCTGCAGGTCTCCCTGAAGGGACCAGGCGACTATGTCAGCCAGGCCGACCGCAAGGCGGAAGAGATCGTCTTTGCCGAGCTTTCCAAGGCGCGGCCGGGCTATGCCTTCCTGATGGAGGAGCGCGGCGCGGTCGAGGGCGAGGACGCCCAGCACCGCTGGATCGTCGATCCGCTCGACGGCACCACCAATTTCCTGCACGGCATCCCGATCTTCTCGGTGTCGATCGCGCTCGAGCGCCAGGGCCAGATCGTCGCCGGTGTCATCTACAATCCGGCGATGGACGAGCTCTACACGGCCGAGCGCGGCGGCGGCGCCTTCATGAACGATCGCCGGCTGCGCGTCGCCGGCCGCGCCAAGCTGACCGATGCGGTGATCGGCTGCGGTATGCCGCATCTCGGCCGCGGCCAGCACGGCAATTTCCTGATCGAGCTGCGCAACGTCATGGCGGAAGTCTCCGGCGTTCGCCGCCTGGGCTCCGCCGCGCTCGATCTCGCCTATGTCGCGGCCGGACGCATGGATGGTTTCTGGGAGACCGGCCTGTCGTCCTGGGACATCGCCGCCGGCATTCTCTTGGTGCGCGAAGCCGGCGGCTTCGTCTCCGACATGGATGGCGCACAGGGCATGCTCGACAATGGCGAGATCGTCGCCGGCAATGAACTCATCCAGCGCGCCCTGCTCAAGACCGTCAAGAAGCCGCTGTCGCCACGCTGAAAGACGTAGCGCCGAGGCGCTCTTAACGCAAATCAAAGTGCTAAAATCTCCTTTGCGCGTCGAAAGGACGCGCGGCTGCGGTCGCAAAACCGCAACCGAAGCTTGAAATACTAGTCCGCAGGTGCCCAGATTAGGCATTGCAGGATCATTGATGAACGACGCGCGGCCAAATACCCAGCTTGATATCCCCTTCGTGGGGCGTTGGCATTATTCGCGCGCCGAAATGATCGCCGACGGTATCGTCCATGCCGTGGGCATCGTGCTGGCGATCGCGGCAGGCTCCGCCTTCCTGGCATTGGCCGCGTTCCATTCCGGCCCAGGCGAATATGTCGCCGCGGTGTTCTATGTCGTCTCGCTGCTCACCGTGCTCTCGGTATCGCTGGCCTATAACCTGTGGCCGGTCTCGTGGCCGGCGAAATGGATCCTGCGCCGCTTCGATCATGCCGCGATCTATCTGCTGATCGCCGCCACCTACACGCCCTTCCTCGCCCAGCTCAACAACTCGCTGCTGGCGCTGCCCATGATCGCCGTCGTGTGGAGCGCCGCGCTGGCCGGCATCGCCATCAAGATGTTCCTGCCCGGCCGCTACGACCGGCTGGCCATCGTCTTCTATCTCGCCATCGGCTGGAGCGGCGTGGTTTTGGCCGGTCCGCTGGTCGAGACGCTGCCGACGACCTCGATCGCGCTGCTTGTCGCCGGCGGTATCGTCTATTCCTGCGGCGTCATCTTCTTCGCCTGGAAGGGCCTGCGCTTCCACAATGCCGTCTGGCACGGCTTCGTCGTCACCGGTGCCGGTCTGCACCTGGCCGCCATGGTCGACTGCCTGGTCGTCAACCGGTTCTGAGCCTTTGGTGCGGGCCATATTGCCAAGCGCCATTCAATTTGGTCACAATTCCGTTTAGAGTCGCGGCAATTCTGCGGCGGTGGCATCGGAAACGGGGCACGGATGGCTTTTCTCAGATCCTTCGGCAAGCGATCGGACGTCCTGGTCTATGATCCGCACAAGCTATCGAGCCCGCAGGTCTTCCTGCTCACCATGGTGATCTTCCTGATCATCGTCGCTTTCATCGCCGCCATCCTCACCCGCCAGATATCGACCGCCTTCTCCAGCAATCCCGGCCTCAACGGATTGATCGTCGGCGTGCTGGCGGTCGGTATCCTGCTTGCCTTCGCGCAGGTGGGGCGGCTGTTCCGCGAGGTGCGCTGGGTCAATTCCTTCCGCGCCGGCTCCGAAACCACCGAGCCGGTTCTGCTGGCGCCGATGAAGGCGATGATCGGCCGTTCGGCCTCGATGGCCTTCTCGACCTCTTCGATGCGCACGATGCTCGATTCCATCGCCACCCGCCTCGACGAAAGCCGCGATACCTCGCGCTATCTGGTCGGCCTCCTTGTGTTCCTCGGGCTGCTCGGCACCTTCTGGGGCCTGCTCAACACCATCGCCTCGATCCGCGAGACGATCGAGGCGCTGGACCCGGGCACCGGCGATGCCGCGGCTGTGCTCGATGCGCTGAAGCAGGGCCTGTCGGCGCCGCTCGCCGGCATGGGCACCGCCTTCTCGTCCTCGCTGTTCGGCCTTTCAGGCTCGCTGGTGCTCGGCTTCCTCGACCTCCAGGCCGGCCGCGCCCAGACCCGCTTCTACACCGAGCTCGAGAACTGGCTGTCCTCGGTCACCGACCTGTCGTCCGACATCGTCGTCTCCGACACCTCGAAGGCTGCCGAATCCTCGGAGGACATCCGGCTCTTGTCGGAACGGCTGCGCAGCCTGCAGGAGAATGGCGGCGGCTCCAATCCGCGCGTCGCCACCGCCATGGCCAATCTTGCCGACGGCATCTCGGGCCTGGTCAAGAACATGCGCTCCGAGCAGCAGATCATGCGCGACTGGGTCGAGGCCCAGTCCGATGAGCAGAAGGCGATGCGCAACACGCTGGAGAAGATCGCCGACGCGCTGAAGAAGCAAGGGGTCCACTGACGTGGCGCTGGCAAGACGGCGCGCCGACCGCCGCATCGACTACTGGCCGGGCTTCGTCGACGCGCTGTCGACGCTGCTTCTGGCGATCATGTTCCTGCTCACCGTTTTCGTGCTGGCGCAGTTCCTGCTCAGCCGCGAGATCTCCGGCAAGGACACGGTGCTCAACCGCCTTAATTCGCAGATCAACGAATTGACCCAGCTTCTGGCGCTGGAGCGCTCGTCTGCACAGGACAAGGAGGATTCCCTCGCCAATTTGCAGGCCTCGCTGTCGGCCTCGGAGGCGGAAAAGAGCCGCCTCCAGCAACTGCTGGCGCAGGGAGCCGGCGCCGGCGACGCGGCCAACCAGCGCGCCGAGCAGCTGACTGGCGAGCTCAGCAACCAGCGCCAGATCAGCCAGCAGGCACTGAGCCAGGTCGAGATCCTCAACCAGCAGATCGCCGCGCTGCGCAAGCAGATCGGCGCGCTGGAAGACGCGCTCAACGTCTCCGAGCAGCGCGACCGCGACTCCAACACCAAGATCGCCGATCTCGGCCGCCGTCTGAACGTCGCACTGGCGCAGCGCGTCCAGGAACTCAACCGCTACCGCTCCGACTTCTTCGGCCGGTTGCGCGAAATCCTCGCCGACCGCGAGAACATCCGCATCGTCGGCGACCGCTTCGTCTTCCAGTCGGAGGTGCTGTTCCCGACCGGCTCCGACGTGATCAACGATGCCGGCAAGGTCGAGATGAAGAAGCTCGCCGACGCCATCATCGAATTGCAGAAGGAAATCCCGCCCGAGATCAGCTGGGTGCTGCGCGTCGACGGCCATACCGACAACCAGCCGCTGTCCGGCGCGGGGCGTTACCGCGACAATTGGGAATTGTCGACCGCGCGGGCGACTTCCGTCGTGAAGTTCCTGATCGAGAACGGCGTACCGGCCAACCGTCTTGTCGCCGCCGGCTTCGGCGAATTCCAGCCGCTCGATCCCGCCGATACCGACGAGGCGCGCAGCAAGAACCGCCGCATCGAACTGAAGCTCACCGAACGGTGATTTTTCATCACGAAAACTCACGCGAATTTGTTTGCCGGCTCAACCGTAGGGCGCAGAAGCCTGCCGGCAAGGCCTGAAAACATTATCTTTTTTTAATTACACATCACAAATTGACGCTCCTAACGTGCCGCGCAGGGTTGGGGACCGCCGGCGATGCCTCCATCGCGACGCGACGGAACCGGACGGCCCGGAAAGTCGGAAGATCAAGCGGCGCGGCCGCTCCCTTCCCTGGCAGAAGGATGCGCCGCCATGCGCGCTTCAACATCTCTCAAGACTGCAACCCTGGCTGCGGCTCTGATCGCGGCCCCGCTTGCCGGCGCCTATGCCGCCGGGCACCACAAGGGGCTCCTCGACGCGACCGCCCCAACCGATTTCACCGGCCCGCGCGTGACCAGCTTGGTCGAGCAGGTTCAGGGCGTCGACCAAGGCATCTCCGACGCCCGCGAGGCGAACAACATCTCGGCTTCCGAAGCGCGGCAACTGCATATGCGCGCCGCACATATCAGCCAGGCCGCGCAGCATGTCGCTGCATCGGATCATGGCAGGATCCCGTCGCCGCAATATCATGACCTGTTGCGGAGGCTCGACAATATCGATCAGAAGCTGATGAACGACACCGGCAGCGGTTTCATGCTCGGCGACGGCTCCGATGGCGGGAATTACCCGAACGGCTAGGAATTGCTCCGGCCACGGAGGAAGGGACCCGCCTGACGCCCGCGGGACCTTCATCCCGAGGGCCTCCTTTTGGCTCAAAGGCCAAGCAGCAGCGCGACGATGGCGAGCACCGCGGGCACCGTCTGGATGAAGAGTATCTTGCGGCCGACGGTCGCCGCGCCGTAGAGGCCCGCGACGGCGACGCAGAGCAGGAAGAACATCTTGATCTGAAACCCGCCGGCGCCGAGATAGAGCCCCCAGATCAGGCCCGCAGCGAGAAAGCCGTTATAGAGCCCTTGATTGGCGGCAAGCACCTTCGAGGCGCTGGCGAACTCCGGCGTCAGCCTGAACGTCTTGCGGCCGCGCGGCGTGTCCCACAACACCATCTCCAGATAGACGATATAGCAGTGGATCAGCGCCACCAGCCCGACCAGGATATTGCCGACCATTGTCCCCTCCAACCATTCGTCCCAGCATTGATCACGCCCCGCCGCCCATAGGCAAGACAGGTTGACGATGGTCCGGCCGATCAGGGTTGCCAAGCCCGGCGCCATGGTATCTTTTCGCGCCAGCCAACTCGCAGCCAGGTATATTCATGTCCTTCCAGAAACTCGACGAACTCGGCCACAAGCTCGAAGCGCTTGAGCATGCTTTAGCCATCCTTGGCGCCGACGAGGCGACGCATATGGCGGTCGGCGGCGGCGAGAAGCGCGCCGAGGCGATGTCCTCGCTTGCCGGCATGCTGCACCGCCAGGCGACTGCGCCCGAGATCGGCGATCGGATCGCCGCCGCCGAAGGCGAGCCGCTGAGCGAAGAGCAACAGGCAGCGGTGCGGGAATTGCGCCGCCAATACACCAACCTCACCTGCCTGCCCGCCGAATTCGTCGAGCGCCAGACGGTGGCGCGGATGCGTTCCGAGCAGCTCTGGCGCGACTTGCGCGCCAAGAACGACTGGGCCGGTTTCGTGCCGGCGCTGGAAGGCGTCGTGACCCTGGTGCGTGAAGAAGCCGCCTTGCGCGCCGACGCGCTTGGCCTCGCGCCTTATGACGCGCTGATGGAGCAGTATGATCCCGGCAACCGCGCCGCCGACATCACGCCGGTGTTCACCGAGCTGAAGGCCTTTCTCAAGGATTTCCTGCCGCATGCGCTGGCCGTCCAGGATGCTCGGCTGGCAAAACATCCATTGAAGCCGCTGTCAGGCAGCTATGCCATCGACAGGCAGCGCGAGCTTGGCCTCGCCATGATGGCGGCGGTCGGCTTCGACCTCACTCATGGCTCGCTCTCGGTGTCGCACCATCCTTTCTGCGGCGGCGTGCCGAGCGACGTGCGCATCACCACCCGCTACAAGACCTCTGACTTCCTGTCGGCGCTGATGGGCGTGCTGCACGAGACCGGCCATGCGCTCTACGAACAGAACCTGCCGAAAGCCTGGTCGCACTGGCCGCTCGGCAGGGCGCGCGGCATGGCCGTGCATGAGAGCCAGAGCCTGTTCGTCGAAAAGCAGATCGGCCGCAACCCGGCCTTCTGGCGCTGGGCGCTACCGGTGGTCGAAAAGCATCTCGGCGAAGCCTGGTCGCTGGACGACATCCTGCCGCATGTCCACCATGTCGAGCGCGGCCTGATCCGCGTCGACGCCGACGAGGTCACCTATCCGCTGCATGTCATCCTGCGCTACGAGCTCGAACAGGAGCTCGTATCCGGCCGGCTGGAGGTCGCCGACCTGCCGGAGGCCTGGGATGCCAAGATGCGCGACTATCTCGGCCTCTCGACCATCGACAACCCGGCCGACGGGCCGATGCAGGACGTGCACTGGCCGAGCGCCGCCTTCGGCTACTTCCCCTCCTACACGCTGGGCGCGATGATGGCGGCGCAGCAATGGGCGGCCTTGACCAGGGAGCATCCGTCCGCCGACGAGGATCTCGCCAAGGGCGATTTCAGCGCCGTGAACGGATGGCGGCGCGACAAGATCTGGTCGCAGGGCTCGCGCTGGTCGACGCCGGACCTGCTCGAGCGCGCCACCGGCGAAAAGCTCAACGCCGCCTACTTCACGGAGCATCTGCGCAGGCGCTACGGCAACTGACAAAGGCCGGTGGTCGAAATAGCTGCTACTCCGCCGCGCCCCTGAAAGCGCCGGCTCCCGTCTCGAACTGCAGCTTGGCGAGCCGCGCGTAGATGCCGCCCTTGGCGACCAGGCTCTGATGCGTGCCTTCCTCGACGATGCGGCCACCCTCCATGACGAGGATGCGGTCGGCCTTGAGCACCGTCGCCAGCCGGTGCGCGATGACGATGGTAGTGCGGCCCTTCATCAGCCGCTCCAGCGCGGTCTGCACCAGCGTCTCGCTTTCGGCATCGAGCGCCGAGGTGGCCTCGTCGAGAAGCAGGATCGGCGCGTCGCGCAGGATGGCGCGAGCGATCGCCACGCGCTGGCGCTGGCCGCCGGATAACGTCACGCCGCGCTCGCCGACCTGGCTGTCATAGCCCTTGTCGAGCCTGGCGATGAATTCGTCGGCAAGCGCGGCCTTGGCCGCGGCTTCGATGTCGGCGTCGCTGGCGCCCGGCCGGCCGAAGCCGATATTGTCGGCAGCACTGGCCGCGAAGATGGTGACGTCCTGCGGCACGATCGCGATGCGCTGGCGGACGGCGGCCGGATCGGCCTCGCGCACGTCGACACCGTCGATAACGATGCGGCCGCTCTCGGGATCGTAGAAGCGCAGGATCAGCGAAAAGACGGTGCTTTTTCCCGCGCCCGAGGGCCCGACGATCGCCACCGTCTCGCCGGGCTTCACCTGGAAGCTCAGGCCGTGCACGGCGGCGCGGTCCGGCCGCGCCGGATAGGAAAAGGAAACACCGTCGAAGCTGATCGCGCCCTTGGCCGTGGCCGGCAAGGGAAGCGGATCGACCGGCGAACGGATCGCCGGCGTCTCGGCCAGGATCTCCGTCAGCCGCTCGGCGGCGCCCGCTGCTTGCGACAGCTCGCTCCAGACCTCCGACAGCGCGCCGAGCGCGCCGGCGGCAAATACCGAATAGAGCAGGAACTGGCCGAGCGTGCCCGGAGACAGCGTGCCGGCAAGCACGTCGCGCGAGCCGAACCAGAGCACCGCCACGACCGAGGAAAAGATCATAAAGATGGCAAAGAAGGTGAGGAAGGAGCGCGCGAACACCGAGGCCCGCGCCGCTTCGAAGGCAGCGTCGACGGCAGCGGCGAAATGGCCGGTGACCAGCTTCTCGTTGGTGAAGGCCTGCAGCGTGCGCACCGCGCCGATCTGTTCGCTGGCATAGGCGGTGGCTTCGGCGAGCGTGTCCTGCGCTTGCCGGGACTTGCGCCGCACCGAACGGCCGAAGGCGACCAGCGGCAGCACGATCACCGGGATGGCCGCAATCACCAGGCCGGAAAGTTTCGGGCTGGTGACGACCATCATCGCCACCGCACCGAGGCCGAGGATGACATTGCGCAACGCCACCGACGCCGTGGCGCCGACCGCCGATTTCACCTGCGTCGTGTCGGCGGCAAGCCGCGACACGATCTCACCGGAATGCGCAGTGTCGAAAAAGGCCGGCGACAGCGTCGTGACATGGGCGAAGACGTCGCGGCGTATGTCGGCGACGACCCGCTCGCCGAGCGTGATGACGAAATAGTAGCGGCTGGCGGAGGCCGCCGCCAGCAAAGCCGCCATCAGAACCAATGCCGCGAAATACTCCGCGATGAAGGTGGAGCTCGCAGCCTGGAAACCGTGGTCGATCATGCGGCGCACGGCCATCGGCAGCGCCAGTGTCGTCACCGCCGCCACGATCAGCGAGATGATGGCGCCAAAGACCAGTTTCCTGTAGCGGGTGAGATAGGGAAAAAGGCGTCTGAGCGGTCGGATCGAGCGCCTGCGCTCGTCTAGACTGGCACCGATGTCCGCCATGAGCGTTTCCTCTGGCCGCTTGCCGGTACTGCGCTTCAATATGCGCCTGCCGCGGCCTTGTGATTCAATTCCGGCTGATGTATAGGCTCGCCGACCGTTTTAGAAGCCGTGGCTTTTCATTAGCTGCGGCTTCGAGTTTTAAAAAGGGGCGCATCGACGCAGGCCATAGGCCCGTCACCAGCGCCGGCAGCCAGGAAACACGACGATGAAGGCCGATATCCATCCCGACTACCACACCATCAAGGTCGTCATGACCGATGGCACCGAATACCAGACCCGCTCGACCTGGGGCAAGGAAGGCGACACGATGAACCTCGACATCGACCCGACCACGCACCCGGCCTGGACCGGCGGCCAGCAGACCCTGCTCGACCGCGGCGGCCGCCTGTCGAAGTTCAAGAAGCGCTTCGAGGGTTTCGGCCTCTAAGCCGGATACATCAGCAGGATTTGAAAAACCCGCCTTCGAGGCGGGTTTTTTGTTGGCCAGTTTCGTCCTTCTCCCCGTTTACGGTGAGAAGGTGCCCGAAGGGCGGATGAGGGGCGGCGCCCGCGTCGGCAAGTTGGTTGATTACAGAGATGGACCGGACAAATTCCGCGACAAAGCGGCCGCCAACTATCACAAGTTCGCGCTGCCCCTCACCTGCCTGCCGGCATCCTCTCCCGTATAGTGACGGGGCGAGGGGCGCTCTCGCCAGCGGTTTCGCCAATCGCGGTAATCTCTACTCGCCAACCAGTTCCCTCAGCGCCATGCGCTTGTAGGCCGCGACCAGCCTGTCGCCCTCCTGCCGATCGACCGAAATTGCCAGCCGCACGGCAGCCTCGCCCATCTGCCAGACGAGAAACGCGGTCGTCTCCAACTGGACCGGGTCAGCGGCCGGCCGCAGCCGCTTGAGCACTGCGACCAGGAATTCGGCATTGGCGCGGCTGTCGGCCAGTTCCAGCTCGCGCAGCGCCTTGTCGGCCTGCGTGCCCGACCAGATGTCGCGCATCACCGGCTCGGCCAGGAACAGCCGGTAGTAGATGTCCACCAGCTCCGAAAACGCCCGTTTCAGACCTTCGGCGTCGCCGACATCTTTCAGCGCCGCCGCAATGCAGGCCTGGCTTTCGGCGGTGTAGCGCTCGGCCAGCGCCCAGACGATCGCCCGCTTGTCCGGAAAGAACTGGTAGAGCGAGCCGATCGACACGCCTGCCCGTTCCGCCACCTCGCCCATGCGCATCGCATCGCTGCCTTGCTCGGCAATCAGCGCCGAGGCGGCGGCAAGCATGCGCTCGACCCGCTCGCGGCTGCGCTGCTGGCTCGGCGCGCGGCGCGGTGAAGCCATGGCGGCCTGGTCCGGCTTCGCGGCGGTTTTTCCATCCATGGCTTTCTCCGTGGCGAGGTTCTCTAAAACAGGCTTGACTCGCAAAATACGAGGGTTTATCACGTTTTGCAAATGTGAGGATTTATCACATTTGCATCGGACCCGACATCTGGAGCACTGAGATGATGAAACTTCTCCCCACCCTCACCTTCATCGCCTCGATCGGCTCCGGCGTGGTCGGCGGCGTCTTCTTCGCCTTTTCCAATTTCGTCATGGCGGCGCTTGCCCGGCTGCCCGTCCCAAGCGGCATCGCGGCGATGAATTCGATCAACATCACGGTGATCACCCCGACCTTCATGACGGCGCTTTTCGGCACCGGCCTCATCTGCCTGGTGTTGATTGCCGCCGTTTTCTTTGGCTGGAGCCAGTCGGGCTCGTATTGGCTGCTTGCCGGCGCCGTGATCTACCTGATCGGCAACCCGATCGTGACCATGATCTTCAACGTGCCGCTCAATGATGCGCTCGCCGCCGTCGACCCGGCCAGCGCCAACGGCGCCGCCGTGTGGGCGAACCATCTGAGCCAATGGGTGATGTGGAACCATGTGCGGACCATCACCGCCATCGTGGCGATGGCCTGCTTCATCCTGGCGTTGATCTGAAGATCGGTAGCCGAGAATGCAAAAGGACTCCGCCTCAGGCGGGGTCTTTTTTATGAGACTTGCGATCGGCGTGCCCCAGATCGCGCTCCGGGTCGATGACGTCGCGCACCAACTGCTTCAACTTCGCTGCGTCCGGAAAACCGCCGTCGCGCTTGCGATCCCAGACAAGCACGTCGTTGCAGGTGATGGTGAAGATGCCGCCGGTGCCCGGCACCAGCGTAACCTCGCCGAGATCGGTGCCGAAGGTCGAGAGCAATTCCTGCGCCATCCAGCCGGCACGCAGCAGCCACAGGCACTGAGTGCAGTAGGTGATGCGGATGGTCGGAAGCGATTTCTCGCTCATTTCGGATTGAGTTGTGCTCATATCCTAGCCGATCAGGCCGCGCTGAGCTTGGCCATGGTCTCGTCGTCGACCCCGAAATTGGCATAGACGCTCTGCACGTCGTCATCGTCCTCGAGGGTGGCGACCAGCTTCATCAGCGACTGCGCCCGCTCTTCGTCGACCGGGACGTTGTTCTGTGGCTGCCAGATCGGCTTCACCGATTCCGCTTCCCCAAGCGCGGCTTCGAGCGACTTCGACACGTCGCCGAGATTTTCGAAGCTGCAGTAGATGGTGTGGCCTTCCTCATCGGATTCGACGTCGTCGGCGCCGGCCTCGATCGCCGCTTCCATGACCTTGTCGGCGCTGCCGGCCGAGGCCGGGTAATAGATCTCGCCGACGCGGTTCCACATGAAGGACACCGAGCCGGTTTCGCCGAGCGCACCGCCGGCCTTGGTGAAGGCAGCGCGTACGTTGGAGGCCGAGCGGTTGCGGTTGTCGGTCAGCGCCTCGACGATCAGCGCCACGCCGCCGGGGCCGTAGCCCTCGTAGCGCACCGCCTCGTAGTTCTCGGCATCGCCCGCGGACGCCTTGTTGATGGCGCGCTGGATGTTGTCCTTCGGCATCGACACGGCTTTGGCGTTCTGAATCGCCAGGCGCAGGCGCGGATTCATCGCCGGGTCCGGCGTGCCGGTCTTGGCGGCGACGGTGATTTCGCGCGCCAGCTTGGAAAACATTTTCGACCGCACCGCGTCCTGGCGGCCCTTGCGGTGCATGATGTTCTTGAACTGCGAATGGCCAGCCATGGCACCCCTGTCGTGTTCGGCTAGAGCATTTTTCGGCCGGGCGCGATCACCTGGCATCGGCAAATGCTCGAATTCAATTACCAGAACGCTCCAAGCATGCCTGCGAAGGCACGCGGCGCTCTTTGTCGGAATGGGCGGCTTATAGATAAATCGGCTCAATTCGTCCAGCCGCGCCGTGGCTAGAGCAATTCCAGGAAAAGTGCGCTGCGGTTTTCCGTCCGGAATTGCGTAGAGACAAAGGCGCCGAAGGCGCCGTTCACCGCTCCAGATCCGACTTCAGCCGGTCGAGAATGCTGATGGCGTGGCCGGCATACTGGCTGATCCAGCGATCGTGGATCTGCTTGATCGGCAAGGCATTGAGATGGTTCCAGCGCTCGCGCCCCTCGCGCCTCGCGACGACAAGGTCGGCCTCCTCCAGCACTTTGAGATGCATCATCACCGTGCAGCGGTCCATGTCCGGAAAGGCTTCGCACAGCGCGCCGGTGGTCTGCGGCTGATCCTTCAGCCGATCCAGCAACTCGCGCCGGCGCGGATGCGCCAAGGCCTTGAAAACATGATCGTCCACGGTTTGGCTTGACATGTTATGTTTCTATAACATATCGTTTAGACGAGCAAGGAAGGAGCTGTGGATATGTCCCTTGGATTCAGGATTTCCGGACGCATCGGCAAACCGGTCGCCGAGGTCTTCGACGCCGTCGTCAATCCGACGAAACTCAGCGGCTACTTCACCACCATCGGCGGCGCCTCGGCGCCGCTGGTCGCGGGCACCACTGTCACCTGGTGGAAGACGGTGCCGGTCGAGGTCGACGAAGTGACAAAAGACAAGCGCATCGTGCTGCGCTGGGACGCGACCGACGTCGACGGCAAGCCCGCCTACAAGACCCGCATCGAGATGAATTTCGAGCCGCTGGATGACGGCGGCACCTTTGTCACCATCGCCGAGCAAGGCTGGCACGAAGGCGAGGTCGGGCTGAAGAAATCCTACCTCAACTGCGAGGGCTGGTCGCAGATGCTGGCCTGCATGAAGGCCTATCTCGAATACGGCATCAACCTGCGCGACGGCTATTACCGCAGCGAGCTGCGCGGCGAGCCGGCCAATGAGAGCAACGTCTAAGCCCGATATCTTGAAGCCTGGTGTTTGACGCAACGGAGGTCGCCGAATGACGAAAGCAACGCCGTTCCTGATGTTCGAGGGAAAGGCCGAGGAGGCCATGATCCTCTATTGCGAGACCATTCCCGATAGCCAGGTCCTCGACATCACGCGCTACGGCTCCGGCGAAGACGGACCCGAAGGAACGCTCAAGCTGGCGCGCGCCTCGATCGGCGGTGCGGAGGTCAGGATCTACAACAGCCCCGTGCACCACGCCTTCACCTTCACGCCGTCCTTTTCCTTCTTTGTCGACTGCTCGTCCGGGGAGGAACTGGAGCGGATCGTCGACGTTCTTTCCAAGGACGGCAGTTTCCTGATGCCGGCCGGCAACTACGGCTTCAGCCAGCGTTTCGCCTGGCTCAACGACCGCTTCGGCGTCTCCTGGCAGATCAACCTGCCCTAGCCAATTCAAGGAGGATACCGTGGAACTCAAGGAAGCTCCCGCTGCCGAAACCGCCATGCTGATCCGCCGGCCTGTCGCCGAAGTCTTCGAGGCCATCGTCGACCCGGCAATCACCACGAAATTCTGGTTCACGCATTCCAGCGGCCGGCTGGACGAGGGCAAGCCGGTTCAGTGGGAATGGCGCATGTATGGCGTCTCGACCAGGGTCGAGGTCAGCGAGATCGTTCGCAACGAAAAGATCGTCATGCAGTGGAGCGATCCGCCGACAACGGTCGCCTGGACTTTCACCAGGATGCCTGGTGATACGACGTTTCTCGAGGTCAGCAATTTCGGCTTCGCCGGCTCCGGCGACGAGCAGGTCAACCAGGCGGTTGGCTCGACCGGCGGCTTCGCGCTGGTTCTCGCCGGCGCCAAGGCATGGCTGGAACAGGGCCTCACGCTCGGCCTGATTGGCGACCGCCACCCAAAGGGCATTTCGGCCAAATAGAGGTTAGGATCGATGCCTCAGCTGTTCCGCAACATAGCGGCGGAGCACCCGGTTGATTTCCGTTTGATAACCACCGCCTTCCTCTACATGCTCTCTGAACCAGGCAAGCACGTCGGCATCGAGCCGAATGGTGACGGGCAGTTTGAGAGGTCGATAGAGATCTCCCCGGCGCGCGTGGGCCCAGTTCTCCGCTGGCGCCTCCGGAATATCCAAAATATCGATCTGATCGTCAGGCAGATCAGCCAGCTTGGCCAGTTGATCACGCTGATCCCGGTTAAGGTCCTTCCTGCTCATAATGCCTCCTTTCATGCGGGGTGGCCTTGCGAGCACCGACAATTCTAACACGTCTTCATCTGCCGCGGTCGGGTAGGTGTGAACAACGAGCAGGATCACCTGAGTTCCGACCATACCGATCGCATGCCATCGCTGTTCCCCGTCTTCAAAACGATCAGGGACAATCAGATGGAGCGGATCGTCGAAAACCCTCTGCGCAAGGTCAAAGGCGACGCCATGTTTGACAAGGTTGCGCCGGGCTTTCTCAGAATCCCATTCGAATCGCATCGCGTTCCATCACGTACAAATATGTACGTACAATAATGTAAGAGTCAAGACGTCAATGCCCACCGCCCGACCCCTGTTTCCTCCGCCGCCGTGCCAGCATGTTGAGGCCCTCCACGAGGGCGGAAAAGCCCATGGCGGCGTAGATGTAGCCCTTGGGTACATGGTAGCCCATGCCGTCGGCGATCAGCGTCATGCCGATCATCAAGAGGAAGCCCAGCGCCAGCATGACGATGCTGGGGTTCTTGGCGATGAAGTTGGCGAGCGGCGTCGCCGCCAGCATCATAACGCTCACCGCCACGATGACAGCGATATACATGATGGCGATCTCGTCGGTCATGCCGACGGCGGTGATGATGGAATCGATCGAGAAGACCAGGTCGAGCAGGAGGATCTGGAAAATGGCACCTGCGAGGCTCATCTGCAGCGTGCCCACCATAGTGTCCTGGTGATCCTGCGGGTCGACCGTGTGATGGATTTCCCTGGTCGCCTTCCAGACCAGGAACAGGCCGCCGGCGATCAGGATCAGGTCGCGCCAGGAAAAGCCGTGGCCGAACGCAGTGAACACCGGCGTCGTCAGTTGCACGATGATCGAGATCGTGGCGAGCAGGACAAGGCGCATGACCAGCGCGGCCGAGATGCCCAGCCGGCGCGCACGGGCGCGCTGCGCTTCCGGCAATTTGTTGGTCAGGATCGAGATGAAGATCAGATTGTCGATGCCGAGCACGATCTCGAGCACAACCAAGGTCAAAAGCGCTACCCAGGCGGTCGGATCGGAAACAAAGGCAAAGTGCGGCGCCAGGAATTCGACAAGCTGCATGGAGGTCGTCCCCTCTACGATCTGGAGCAGTGTTGCCGGCAATTAGGTACTGCGCACACCTGTATCAATGTCACGACCAGAAAGATGGCGCCGTTTCTTCCAGCCGCGGCCCGCGACGAAACGGCGCGATCTTTTCGGCCAGTCCGGTGCGGTCGGATATATCGATGCCGACACCACAGAGCGTTGCCGGGCCGGTCGACGCTTCGAAGCGGCCCTTCGGCACTTTGGAGAGGAATCGGTTGAGCGGCTCTTCCTTGTCCATGCCCAGCGAGGAATCATAATCGCCGCACATGCCGGCATCCGAGATATAGGCGGTGCCGCCGTTTAGGATCTGATGGTCGGCGGTCGGCTGATGCGTATGCGTGCCGACCACCAGGCTGGCACGGCCGTCGACGAAATGCGCGAAGCACATTTTCTCCGACGTCGCCTCGGCATGGAAATCGATCACCGCCGCATCGGCCTGCTCGCCGAGCGGACAGGCGGCCAGCTCGCGCTCGCCGGCCTGGAACGGATCGTCAAGCTCGGGGTGCATGAAGACGCGGCCCATGATGTTGGCTACCAGCACGCGTGCGCCGTTGCGCGCGATGTAGACGCCCGAACCGCGCCCCGGCGTGCCCTTGGGAAAATTGGAAGGCCGCAGGAAGCGCTCCTCGCGCGGCGCGAAGATCAGCGCATCGCGCTGGTCCCAGACATGATTGCCGGTGGTGACGACATCCGCGCCCGCCGCGAGCGTCTCGCGGAAGATCTCCTCGGTGATGCCAAAGCCGCCGGCGGCGTTCTCGCCATTGACGATGACGAAATCGAGCTTGAAGTCGGAAATCAGCCCCGGCAGCTGTTCCCACACTGCCGTGCGTCCCGTCTTGCCAACCATGTCGCCGAGGAAGAGGAGTCTCATAGCCACTTCTATCCAGAGCTGTGGACGCTAGGCAAGCGGCACGGAGGTCTTAGTGTCGGCCGAAAGTGCCGCGCCGCTGTTCGGCTGGCTTGGCGCCAGCGCCCGAGACGCCGGTAGCCAAGGGCATCATCGGCGAGGTCGGCGGCGCTCTGCGTCCGCGCAGCCAGAAGAACCACACATAGAAAGCGGTGAACCCGCCGGTCACGGCAAGCAGCAGCAGCCCGCCGCTCCAGCCTTTCATGGCCGCGGTATCAAGCTTCGATGGATCGGCGGGGTCGTAATAG
Source organism: Mesorhizobium sp. WSM3224 (assembly GCF_000427725.1). Taxonomy (GTDB): domain Bacteria; phylum Pseudomonadota; class Alphaproteobacteria; order Rhizobiales; family Rhizobiaceae; genus Mesorhizobium. The sequence continues at coordinate 250,045 of NZ_ATYO01000006.1, forward strand.
AACTCCACCTGGTCGCCCTGGGCCGCCTTGTAGAGACCGACATCCTTTCCCTTGCCGGACCAGGTCATCGGCGCGTCGTTGGTGACATAGGTGACGGCGACATTGATGCCGTCCGTTTTGAGGCCATTCGCCTGCATTTCGCTATAGGGACTGACATCCGTCACGGTGGCGACCGTGCGCTGCCAAGTGGCCTGGTGATGCAAGGACGTTGCGATAATGTGCGATGCCATCAAGAACAGGATCGCCGCGATCAGCGCGAACGGCATCAGCAAATAGCGCGCGAGAACAAACACAACGGCCCCGTCGGCTCGGACTATTTTGCAGGAATATAGCCGACGTGTGTTTGAAACGCGTTAAGCAGATCGCGCTCGTTAAACGATATCGAAGCGGCGCAACCCGCTCTCGGTCAGTATTTCCGGAATGATGACGTCATGGTCCTCTTCCGGCACCCGTTCGACTTCCTGGCAGTCGAAAGCGATGCCGACCAGCCTTGGCGTGATGCCCTTGTCGGCCAGCCTGGCAATGGCGCGGTCGTAATAGCCGGCGCCGTAGCCGATGCGGTGGCCGCGGCCGTCGAAGGCGGCGAGCGGCACCAGCATGAGCGTAGGGTCGAGCACTTCCGCCTCTTCATGCGGCCCGACCGTGCCGAACCCCATCTCGACCATGGGCGCGCCGCGCACCAATTCGCGAAACACGATCGTGGTCTTGTCGAGGATCGCAGGCAGGCAGAGCCTGGCGCCCTTCTCGCGCAATGCGAACATCAGCGGCCGCACATCGACCTCCGAGCGCATCGGCCAGAAGCCCGAGACGACCCGGCCAGGCTCGAAGTCGATTTTTTCCTTCGCGGTCTCGGCCATTTCGAGCGCAATCTCGACGCGCCAGAATTCATCGAGCGCATCGCGGCGCGCCAGCGCTTCCTTGCGAAGCTGTTTTTTCAGGTCTTTGGAAGGGGTCATGCGCGGACGCTAGAAAAGGGTGAGGTTCAACGGCGTTGCAGAAGCGACGTTTTCTAGCGCAAGTCTCCCGAAATCGGGAGAGTGACGATCCACACAACCGGTGGAGAGGTCGATCCCGGGTGCCTACAAAGTAGGTGGGCGCCGTGTGAGAAAACCCACGGGTCTTCCCAGGGACAGCTCCCTAAGGATCGATAAGGCCCCGGGGAAAAGTATCTCCTGCCGGGAAGCGCAGACCGCCAAGAGCAAATATAGGCCGATGGCTGGCCGAGCGCCAGAGATACCGGCGTCGCGGAGAGCGTTATTCGTAGCCCCGACAGCTCGGCCTTGCGCGCTCCGGTCAGCCTCCTTACGGTCGCCGCAAAACGGCCAGGAGAAAAAATGCGTTTTGAAGGCACCGCGGCCTATGTCGCCGACAAGGATCTGATGGTTGCGGTCAACGCCGCGATCGCGCTGGAGCGGCCATTGCTGGTCAAGGGCGAGCCCGGCACCGGCAAGACGGAGCTTGCCCGCCAGGTGGCCTCTGCGCTCGGGCTGGAGTTCATCGAGTGGAACGTCAAGTCGACCACCAAGGCGCAGCAGGGCCTTTACGAATATGACGCCGTCTCGCGGCTGCGCGACAGCCAGCTTGGCGACGAGCGCTTCAACGACATCGCCAACTACATCAAGCGCGGCAAGCTGTGGGACGCCTTCGCGGCGCACAAGAAAGTCGTGCTTTTGATCGACGAGATCGACAAGGCCGACATCGAATTCCCCAACGACCTCCTGCAGGAGCTCGACCGGATGGAGTTCTTCGTCTACGAGACCGGCGTGACGATCCGCGCCGAGTTCAGGCCGATCGTCATCATCACCTCGAACAATGAGAAGGAACTGCCGGACGCCTTCCTGCGCCGCTGCTTCTTCCACTATATCCGCTTCCCCGACATCGACACGCTGCACCGCATCGTCGAGGTGCACTATCCCGGCATCAAGCAGAACCTGGTGCGGGCAGCACTCACCCAATTCTATGAAATCCGCGATGTGCCGGGCCTCAAGAAGAAGCCTTCGACGTCCGAAGCGCTCGACTGGATCCGTCTGCTGGTCGCCGACGATATTGCGCCGGAGGATCTGCGCGCCGATCCGAAGAACATGCTGCCGAAGCTGCATGGCGCGCTGTTGAAGAACGAGCAGGACGTGCACCTGTTCGAGCGGCTCGCCTTCATGGCGAGACGCCAGCAATAATGCATGTCGCCCACAAGTGTGGAGCGGTTCTGGGACAACGGCATGCATAAAACAGGAGCTGAAGCGCGACGCGCTTTGGGCTCGCAGCAACAGCGCTTTCCATGGCTGTGGACCCTTGCCGGCAAGCGATCGCTGCCGCAGCTTCCGGTCAATGCATTGGAGGAAAAAATGACCGAGATCACCATCCGTCCGCTCGCGCAGTCCGACCACGCCGACTGGCGCCGGCTGTGGACCGCCTATCTGACCTTCTACGAGACCAAGCTGCCGGAAGAGGTCTACGCAGTGACCTGGAAGCGGCTGTTCACGGACGGCGAGTTTGAGCCGAAGGGTTTCATTGCCACGCTCGACGGCAAGGCCATCGGCCTCACCCACTATCTCTACCATCGCTCCGGCTGGTCCGAAAAAAACAACTGCTACCTGCAGGACCTGTTCGCCGACCCTCAGGTGCGCGGCAAGGGCGTGGGCGCCGCGCTGATCAAAGCGGTGCAGGACGAGGCAGGTAAGATCGGCGTCAAGAACGTCTACTGGATGACCCACGAGACCAACGCCACCGCGCGCAAGCTCTACGATCATGTTGCAAGGCGGACGGGCTTCATCGAGTACGATTTGCTATAAAGTCTGATGTTCATCCCCTTCTTCCTCGAACTGAAGGCCGCGCGGGTTCCCGTTTCGCTTAGGGAATATCTGTCGCTGCTGGAAGGGCTGGAAGCCGGGCTGGTCGACTATGATGTCGAGGGTTTTTACTACCTCGCCCGTTCCGCGCTGGTGAAGGACGAGCGCCACATCGACCGCTTCGACCAGGTGTTCGCTCATATCTTCAAGGGTGTCGAGGCGCTCGGCGGCCCCGATGCCATCGATGTCGCCAATATCCCGGAGGAATGGCTGCGCCGGCTTGCTGAAAAGCATCTGACTGACGAGGAGAAGAAGCTCGTCGAGGCGCTCGGCGGTTTCGAAAAGCTGATGGAGACGCTGAAGCAGCGGATCGAGGAGCAGAAGGGCCGCCACCAGGGCGGCTCGAAATGGATCGGCACCGGCGGCACCTCGCCCTTCGGCGCCTATGGCTACAACCCGGAAGGCGTGCGCATCGGCCAGCATGGGAGCCGCCATCGCCGCGCGGTGAAAGTCTGGGACAAGCGCGAGTTCCGGAATTTCGACGATACCGTCGAGCTCGGCACCCGCAACATCAAGGTGGCGCTGAAGCGGCTGCGCCGCTGGGTGCGCGAGGGCGCCGAGGAAGAGTTCGACCTGCCCGGCACCATCCACGCCACCGCCGAGCATGGCTATCTCGATGTGAAAACCCGGCCCGAGCGACGCAATGCCGTGAAGCTGCTGATGTTCTTCGATGTCGGCGGCTCGATGGACGACCATATCCGCGGTGTCGAGGAGTTGTTTTCAGCCGCGCGCGCCGAGTTCCGCCAGCTCGAATATTTCTACTTCCACAACTGCCTCTACGAGCGCGTCTGGAAGGACAATCGCCGCCGGCTTGCCGAGACGATCCCGACCTTCGACCTCATCCACAAATACGGCCCGGACTACAAGGTGATCGTCGTCGGCGATGCCTCGATGAGCCCTTACGAGATCGCGCATCCAGGCGGCTCGGTCGAGCACTGGAACCCGGAGGCCGGCAGCGTGTGGCTGGCGCGCGTCCTGCAGCAATGGCCGAATGCGATATGGCTGAATCCTGAAGCCGAGAAGAACTGGCGCTACACGCACTCGACTGCGATGATCAGCGATATCTTCGGCGGCCGCATGTTCCCGCTGACGCTGGCCGGGCTTGAAGCCGCGACAAGGCAATTGTCAGGCAAGCACTGACGTCCCTTCAGGGTGGGCAGGCCTGTAACAAACACCTATCTTCGTGCGAATATCAGCTGCAATCAACAATGAGCCGCCAAGGCCGAGGAGATTTCATGGACACCCACGCCTATCCCGTCACCCGCACCGATGCCGAATGGCGCGCCCGGCTGACACCGGAGCAGTATGCAGTGATGCGCAACCACGGCACCGAGCGTCCCGGCAGCTGTGCCCTGCTCTACGAGAAGCGCGCCGGCACCTTTTTCTGCGTCGGCTGCGACCAGCCGCTGTTTGAATCCAAGCTGAAGTTCGAGAGCGGCACCGGCTGGCCGAGCTTCAACGACCCGGTCCCGGGCTCGATCGAGACCACCGTTGACCGCAGCTACGGCATGGTCCGTACCGAATGCCACTGCGCGCGCTGCGGCAGCCATCTCGGCCATGTCTTCGAGGACGGCCCGCCGCCGACCGGCCTCCGCTATTGCATCAATGGCGTGGCGCTGCGCTTCGAGCCTGCGGCCTGACCGGTATCTGGTTCAACTTTGCAAAGGGCGGCCTCGGCCGCCCTTTTTCGTACGAGTTTTTAAAGCGCGTCGCGTCGAAACGGATTCAGGCGACGCGCTTTAAGCCTTTGTTTTGATGCATGTCGTTCTCCCAAAAACCGCTGCGCACTTTTGGGCGACATGCATTAGGCGACAGCCGTCGCGATCAGCCAGAGCGCCGAGCCCAGCAGCATCAGCTGCGCCTTGAGCCCGCCCTTGGCTCCGCTTGTCTTTTCCGCCGTCCGCCAGACGGCGATCGTCAGGAAGATGTTGTAGGGCACCGGCAGGAAATGCACCGCCAGCACCAGCCAGAGCGGCAGCTTCAAGCCAAGCAGGATCAGCGCCAGAGCCGAAGAGGCCATGTTCAGGACGGTGCCGACGAGCAGCATGTCGCGCCAGAACAACCGGTCGAGCGGCGTTTCGCCTTTCCAGCGTCTGCGGAAGAAGCCCGCCATCACCGGACCTGCCCCAGCACGGCGAGGACGGCTTCTTCGAACCGCGAGCACTCCGTCACCAGCCAGTCGGCCATGGCCGGCCAGTTGTCCTCGGCGTAGCAATTCACCCGCCACATCGAGTTGATGCCGAGACCTTCACAACTCTGTTCGGGCTTGAGCTTCAACCTGGCCTCGATCGCCGGCTGGAATGGCTTCAGCCGCGACCAGGACTCCGTGGCGCCGAACTTCTCGTTGCGCCCGAAGAAGACGCCGACATGGTTCTGCGCCGGCGCGACATACATCGAAAGCACCAGGGCGAAATCCGGCAGCCCGCGCTGCCAGAACCACGGCCCGCGCCTTGCGAGCCTTGCCCTTTCTTCCGGGTGGCGCTCGGCGAACAGCGCCCAGAAGCCGCGATGGCGGAACTCCGAAGCGCGGCGGCCGCCGAAGTCGAACTCATTCATGGCCGGTCTCCGGCCATGAACCTCAGACCATGCCGAGAGCGGCCTTGTAGAGGTCGAGGATGGTTTCTTCCTCCTGGCGCTCGGCCTGGTCCTTCTTGCGCAGCCGCACGATGGTGCGGACCGCTTTGGTGTCGAAGCCGGTGCCCTTGGCCTCGGCATAGACATCCTTGATGTCGTCGGAGATCGTCTTCTTCTCTTCCTCGAGCCGCTCGATGCGCTCGATGATGGCGCGCAGCTGGCCGGCGGCTACAGTCTGGCTGGTCTCGGTGATTTCGTCGGCCATTTTTTCTCTCCGCGTCTTCTGAGGCCGTGGCGATTCCCGCCACGGCAAATTGGAGCGGGTTCCCTGCCCGAGCGGGCGCGGCGGGTCAAGACACTAATGCGCGTCGCGTCGAAACGGATTCAGGCGACGCGCTTTAAGCCTTTGTTTTGATGCATGTCGTTCGCCCAAAACCGCTGCGCACTTTTGGGCGACATGCATTAATCGAGCGGCTGTGGACGGCTGCTGCCAGCCGCCCTATCAAGCATCGCAATCCGGCCGTTACTTGAAGGCGATCAGGAGATCCTTCGCATCGATCTGGTCTCCCGCCTTGACCAGCACTTCGGCGATCTCGCCGTCGCGCTCGGCATGCAGCGCGGTTTCCATCTTCATCGCCTCGATCGACAGCAGCACGTCGCCCGCCTTGACCGCCTGTCCGGTCGCTACGGCAAGCGCCGACACGACGCCCGGCATCGGTGCGCCGACATGCCCCTCATTGCCGGGCTCGGCCTTGCGGCGCGCCTTGGCGGCGGAAGCGCCATGCGCTCTGTCCGGCACCTTGACGCGGCGCGGCTGGCCATTGAGCTCGAAGAACACGGTGACCATGCCCTTGTCGTCGACATCGCCGAAGGCCTGACATCGAACCACTAGGGTCTTGCCCTTCTCGATGTCGAGGAAGATCTCTTCCTCCGACTTCATGCCATAGAAATAGGTCGGCGTCGGCAGCACGCTTACCGGCCCGTAGGTCTCCTGCGCAGCGGCGAAGTCGGTGAACACCTTCGGATACATCAGCCACGAGGCGAATTCGTACTCCGAGAGCTTGCGATCGAGCTTCGTCTCGATGTCCTTGCGGCTGGCCTTGAGGTCGGCGGGCTTCAACAGCGAGCCGGGCCGCGCGGTGATCGGCTTCTCGCCCTTCAGCGCCTTCTTCTGCAGCGCCGCCGGCCAGCCGCCGGGCGACTGGCCGAGATCGCCGCGCAGCATCGACACGACCGAGTCCGGGAAGGCGATGTCCTTGGCCGGGTTCTCGACATCGGCGACGGTCAGATCCTGGCTGACCATCATCAGCGCCATGTCGCCGACCACCTTGGACGACGGCGTGACCTTGACGATATCGCCGAACATCAAATTGACGTCGTGATAGGCTTGCGCGACCTCATGCCAGCGCGTCTCGAGGCCGAGCGAGCGCGCCTGTTCCTTGAGATTGGTGAACTGGCCCCCCGGCATTTCATGCAGATAGACCTCCGAGGCCGGTCCCTTGAGGTCGCTCTCGAAGGCGGCGTACTGGTTGCGGACCGCTTCCCAGTAGAAGGAAATGCGGCGGATCCACTGCGGATCGAGACCAGGGTCGCGCTCGGTGCCCTTCAGCGCCTCGACGATCGAGCCGAGGCAGGGCTGCGAGGTGTTGCCGGAGAAGGAATCCATCGCCGCGTCGATGGCGTCGGCGCCGCTTTCCGCCGCCGCCAGCACCGTCGCCGCCGAGAGGCCCGACGTGTCGTGCGTGTGGAAATGGATCGGCAGGTCGGTCGCCTCGCGCAGCGCCTTGAACAGCACGCGCGCCGCGGCCGGCTTCAACAGGCCGGCCATGTCCTTGACGGCGATGATGTGCGCGCCGGCGGCTTCCAGTTCCTTGGCGAGCCCGACATAATATTTGAGGTCGTATTTGGCGCGCGCCGGATCGAGGATGTCGCCGGTGTAGCACATCGCCGCCTCGACCAGCTTGCCCTCGGCGCCGACCGCGTCCATGGCGACGCGCATGTTCTCCACCCAGTTCAGGCAGTCGAAGACGCGGAACAGGTCGACGCCGCCGCTGGCAGCCTGGCGGACGAAATGCTGGACGACATTGTCGGGATAGTTGGTGTAGCCGACGCCGTTGGCGCCGCGCAGCAGCATCTGCAGCAGAAGGTTGGGCGCCGCCTCGCGCACTTTGCTCAGCCGCTCCCATGGGTCCTCGGTGAGGAAGCGCATGGCGACGTCGAAGGTGGCGCCGCCCCAGCATTCCAGCGACAGGAGCTGCGGCAGCGCCCGCGCATAGGTGCCAGCGATGCCGACGATGTCATGCGTGCGCATGCGCGTGGCCAGCAGCGACTGGTGGCCGTCGCGCATCGTCGTGTCGGTGACCAGCACCTGGCGCTGCTCCCGCATCCAGGCCGCGAATTTCTCGGGGCCCAGCGCGTCGAGCCTCTGCTTGCTGCCGTCCGGGACGTGCCCGTTGAGATAGGGCACCACCGGTGCGGCCGCATTCGCCTTCGGCATCGGCCGGCCGCGCGTCTCGGGATGGCCGTTGACGCTGACATCGGCCAGATAGTTGAGCAGCTTGGTGGCGCGGTCCTGCCGCTTCACCTGCTCGAAGAGTTCCGGCGTCGTGTCGATGAACCTGGTCGTGTAGGAATTGTCGGCGAAGCGCGGGTGGTTGATGATCGCTTCGAGGAAGGTGAGGTTGGTGGCCACGCCGCGGATGCGGAACTCGCGCAGCGCCCGGTTCATGCGTGAGATCGCCTCGCCGGGCGTCGGCGCCCAGGCCGTTATCTTTTCGAGCAGCGGATCGTAGAAGCGGGTGATGACCGCGCCCGAATAGGCGGTGCCGCCGTCGAGCCGGATGCCGAAGCCGGCCGCCTCGCGATAGGCGGTGATGCGGCCATAGTCCGGGATGAAATTGTGCTCCGGGTCCTCGGTGGTGATGCGGCACTGCAGGGCGTGGCCGTTGAGCCGGATGTCCTTCTGTGCCGGCACGCCCGATGCCTTCGTGCCGATGGCGAAGCCGTCGAGGATATGGATCTGCGCCTTGACGATGTCGATGCCGGTCACCTGCTCGGTGACGGTGTGCTCGACCTGGATGCGCGGATTGACCTCGATGAAGTAGAACTTGCCGGTGTCGGCGTCCTGCAGGAACTCGACCGTGCCGGCGCCGATATAGCTGGTCTCGCGCACGATCTTGAGCGCATGGCCGCAAAGCTCCTGGCGCAGGTCTTCGCTGAGATACGGCGCCGGCGCGCGCTCGACGACCTTCTGGTTGCGGCGCTGGATCGAGCAGTCGCGCTCGAACAGATGCACCGCGTTGCCGTGGGTGTCGCCCAGCACCTGCACCTCGACATGGCGGGCGCGCTCGATCAGCTTTTCGAGATAGACCTCATCCTTGCCGAAGGCGGCCTTGGCCTCGCGCTTGCCTTCCATCACCTCGCGCGCGAGGTCGGCTTCGGCGCGGATGGCGCGCATGCCGCGGCCGCCGCCGCCCCACGAGGCCTTGAGCATCACCGGATAGCCTATTTGCGCGGCGAGTTTCTTCACCACATCCATGTCGTCCGGCAGCGGGTCGGTTGCCGGCACGACCGGCACGCCGACTTCGATCGCCAGGTTGCGCGCGGCGACCTTGTTGCCCAGCCTGCGCATCGTTTCCGGCTTCGGGCCGATGAAGGTGATGCCGGCCTCGGCGCAGGCCTCGGCGAATTCAGGGCTTTCCGACAGCAGGCCATAGCCGGGGTGGATGGCGTCGGCGCCAGACAGCCTGGCGACGCGGATCACCTCTTCGATCGACAGATAGCTCTCGATCGGACCCATGTCCTTGGCAAGATGCGGGCCGCGCCCGACCTGATAGCTCTCGTCGGCCTTGAAGCGGTGCAGCGAATATTTGTCCTCCTCCGCCCAGATCGCCACGGTTTTGAGGCCGAGCTCGTTGGCCGCGCGGAACACGCGGATGGCTATTTCGGACCGGTTGGCGACGAGGATCTTCGTGATTGCCAAGGACTGGGCTCCAGCAGCGGAAGGGACGTTGAACCGGCGCAATGATTAGCGTGAAAATGCTGCAGTGCAAACGAATTTGCGCGACACCTAAAACGATTTAGATCGCTTGTTTGCGGCAAACGCGCCGCAGTTGTTCTTCCAGCGACGGCGACGGTGCGGTGAGAGCGTATTCCAACCGCAGCGCGGAGCTTTCTGACCGACCGCGAACCCCGCAAACAAAAATGCCCGGCGCAAAGCGCCGGGCATCCATTGCGTGTCGGCTAAAGCAGGTCTCACGACCTGCTTCAGGGTTTGCCGGCTTATTTCTCGAAGTAGCTGTACTTGCCGTCGTCGCCCTTCTTCCATTCGTAGATGACGTAGTCGGGACGGGTGATGTCGCCCTTGGCGTCGTAACCGATGTCGCCGATGGCCGTCTTCCACGTGTTGGCCCGGATCGTCTCCGCAACCTTCTGTGCGTCGTCAGCCGAGCCGGTCTTGGCGATGGCCTGGGCGATGATCTGCACGGCGGCATAGGAGTAGAGCGTGTACGCTTCCGGCTCGAAGCCGGCGGCGCGGAACTTCTCGACGACTTCCTTGGCGGCCGGATTCTTGCGCGGATCCGGAGCGAAGGTGTTGAGCGTGCCGGCAACAGCGTCGCCGGCGATCGAGGCCAGTTCGTTGGAGACGATGCCGTCGCCCGAGAACAGCGGCGCCTTCAGGCCCTGGTCGGCCGACTGGCGGATGATCAGGCCGGCTTCGGTGTGCAGGCCGCCCCAGTAGATGAGCGTGACGCCGCTTTCCTTCATCTTGGCGATGAGGGCCGAGAAGTCCTTGTCGCCGACATTGACGCCTTCATACATCACTTCCGTGATGCCGTTGGCGTTCAGGTTCTTCTTGGTCTCGTCGGCGAGGCCCTGACCATAAGGGGTCTTGTCGTGGACGATGGCGATCTTGGCGTCCTTGAAGTTCTTGGCGATGTAGTCGCCGGCCACCTTGCCCTGCTGGTCGTCACGACCGCAGGTACGGAAGGTGTTCCACATGCCGCGCTCGGTGAACTTCGGATTGGTCGCGGCCGGAGTGATCTCCAGCATGCCGTTTTCCTGATAGACTTCCGAGGCCGGGATCGAGACGCCCGAGTTGAAGTGGCCGTCGACATACTTGACGCCGTCGGCGACGAACTTGTTGGCGACCGAGATACCCTGCTTGGGATCGGAGACGTCGTCGCCGATCTCTAGCTTGAGCTGCTGGCCATTGACGCCGCCCGCCGCGTTGATGTCGGCGATCGCCTGTTCCGCGCCCTTCTGCAACTGCGCGCCGAACGCGGCGTTCGGGCCGGTGATCGGACCGGCAACGCCGATCAGGATGTCAGCGGCCCACGCGCTGCCGCTGAACGCGACGAACGCGGTCAGCGCAACGGCGGACAAAAGTGATTTTTTCATTGAAACGCTCCCATTTACGGAGTGGGCGTGGATGATACTTTCATGCGATGCCCACCCTTATCGCAGAAAGCATAGAATGCCGATTTTCGGGCACTTGTCACGCCGATTCATCCCCGAAACGGCGCAATGGTGAACGTCAACCTTTCGGTTTCCAGCTTAATAAGGAAGCTCTTTCATAGAGCCAGTTATACTGTGTGACCATTTGGTTGGTGCGCGTGTATTGATAGCCGAGGAAGCCCAATATCATCAGCACGATGGTGTCGACGATATAGTAATGCAGCGAGAACATCGTGCTCCAGAACAAAGCGTGATGGATGAACCTGATGCCGATTCCGAGACCGAGCATGTAGAGGAACAGCCGAACGTAAGTGCCCCAGGTCTGGGCCACGGCCTTGCCGGTCATCCATGCGGCCCCACCCCCGAGCAGCCCGGTGACAAAGAGAAAATGCCAGATCGAGGGTTCTTCGTAGATAATACCCTGCATGATGAAGACCTCTCTCAGTGATGTCCGCCTTCGAGATAGGCGGCGCGCACTTCCGGATTGGCGAGCAGTTCCTTGCCGGTGCCGCTCATCGTCACATTGCCGTTGACCATGACATAGCCGCGCGTGGCGAGCTTGAGCGCGCCGAACGCGTTCTGCTCGACCAGGAACACGGTCAGCCCTTGCGACTTGTTCAATTCGCGAATGGCGTCGAAGATCTGCTTGACGATCAGCGGCGCAAGACCAAGCGACGGCTCGTCGAGCAGAAGCAGCTTCGGCCGCGCCATCAGCGCGCGCCCGATGGACAACATCTGCTGCTCGCCGCCCGACAACGTGCCGCCGCGCTGGGCGATGCGTTCCTTCAGCCGCGGAAACAGCGCGAACACCTTCTCGGCGTCCTCGTCAAAATGCTTGAGGTTGTCGATACTGGCGCCCATTTGCAGATTTTCCATCACCGTCATGCGCGGGAAGATGCGGCGTCCTTCCGGCGACTGGGCGATGCGCATGCGGGCGATCTCGTGCGTCGGCATCTGGGTGATGTCGGTGCCGGCGAAGGTGATGTTGCCGGCGCGGGCGCGCGGAGCGCCGAAGATGGTCATCATCAGCGTCGACTTGCCGGCGCCGTTGGCGCCGATCAGCGCCACGATCTCACCCTGGTTGACATGCACGTTGACGCCGTTCAGCGCCCGGATGTTGCCGTAGTAGGTTTCGACGCTCTTGATGTCGAGCAGCGTTGTGCCGGCCATTATTTGCGCCCTCCACGCTTCGCGGGCTTGGCCGCCACTTCCTCCGCCAGCGTCTTCGCCTGGCCGATCCAGTCTTCGCGAGCGATGCGCCCGTCAAAGGCGAGATAGGCTTCCACCGCTTCGATATCGGCCTTCTTCCAGGCCGCGATCTGGTCGAAATGGAAAATGCCGTGCTCGTTCAGCTTGCGCTCGTTGACCGGTCCGATACCCTTGATGCGGACCAGGCTGTCCGCCTTGCCGCCACGAGGCGCATCCATGCGATTGGAAACACTTCCGGCCTTTGCCGGTGCTTTTGCGGCCGGCTTTTTGGTCCCGGCTTTTGTGGTGCCCGCCTTTCGGGCCGGCTTTGCCGGCGGGGCGGATTTTGCCGCCGGCGGGGCGACAGGCTTGCTGGCAACGGGGGCGGCGCGTGCGTCGACCTGGGCCGCCTTCGAAGCGCCTTTCGAAACCGTGATGCGCTCACCTTCGCTGTGGCCGACCGTGTCGCTCACCGGTCCGGCAAGATAGGAGGACGACGAGCCGGGGCCATGTGCGGAGTCGGGCCCCGTATCGAGCTGCTCGATCACGTCCTCGTCGCCGACTTCGGTCAGCACCGTCTCGACCTCCTCGTCGTCGACGCCGAGATAGGCGGCGATGACGCGCGGATCGGTGCGCACCGACTGCGGATTGCCGTCGGAGATCTTGCGGCCGTATTCGAGCACCACGACGTGGTCGGAAATCTGCATGACCACAGACATGTCGTGCTCGATCAGCAGGATCGAGGTGCCGGTGGCCTTGATGCCCATCAGCAGGGCATTGAGCGCTGCCGACTCCTTCGGATTGAGACCGGCGGCCGGTTCGTCGAGGCACAGAAGCTCCGGCCCGGTGCACATGGCGCGCGCAATCTCCAGGCGGCGCTGCGCGCCATAGGGCAGGTCGCCGGCGGGATCGTCGGCGCGGTCGACGAGGTCGGCTTTCTCCAGCCAGTGCCTGGCGAGTTCGATCGACTCGGCCGAGGCCTTGCGATAGCTCGGCACGCCGAAGAGGCCGAGGAGCGTGTAGCCCGAAGCCTTCATCAGCTTGTTGTGCTGCGCGACCAGAAGGTTTTCCAGCAGCGTCATGCCCGAGAACAGGCGGATGTTCTGGAAGGTTCGCGCCACCTTGGCGCGCGCCGGGATCTCATGATTGGGCAGGCGCTCGAGCAGGTAGGTCGAGCCGTCGTTCCGGTTCAGCGTGATCATGCCTTCCGACGGCTTGTAGAAACCAGTGATGCAATTGAACACCGTCGTCTTGCCGGCGCCATTCGGCCCGATCAGCGCGGTGATCTCGCCGCGCTTGGCCTGGAACGAGAGGTCGCCGATAGCGACGAGGCCGCCGAACTTCATCGACAGGTGCTCGACCTGCAGGATGAGATCGTTCATCGAAGCTTCCGCGTTCATCAGCCGTGCCCCTCCTTGGTGAAGGAGGCTGAGACCGCTCTTCGCTTCTTGAGGAAGGCCGTCGGTTCTCGGCTGCCGACGAAGCCGCGCGGCTTCCACAGCATGACGATCACCATGGCCATGCCGAACAGGAGCATGCGGTAGAGCTCAGGCGTGAAGTCCGGCCCGAACACGGCCTTGAGGAAGTCGAGCTCGCGCAGGATCTCGGTGCCGCCGATCATGACCAGCGCCGCCACCGCGATACCGCCGAGCGAACCCATGCCGCCGAGCACGACGATGGCAAGGATGATCGCCGATTCCAGGAAGACGAAGGATTCGGGACTGACGAAGCCCTGCCTTGCGGCGAAGAACGAGCCGGCGAAGCCGCCGAACATGGCGCCCGTGGCGAACGCCGTCAGCTTGGTGGTGGTGGTGTTGATGCCGAGCGAGCGGCAGGCGATCTCGTCCTCGCGCAGCGCTTCCCACGCGCGGCCCACTGGCAGGCGACGGAGCCTGATGGTGACAAAGGCGGTGAGCAAGCAGAGCGCCAGGGCGAGATAGTAGAGGAAGATCTTATAGTAGGCGCCCGATTGAGCGATGTGCAGAACCTTGGCGATGTAGTTCGGGTCCGAGACGTTGAACGATATCAACCCGAAGAAAGAGACCTTCGGAATGCCCGAGATGCCGGCCGAGCCGTTGGTGACCTCGCGCCAGTTGATGAGCACAAGACGGATGATCTCGCCGAAGGCAAGGGTGACGATCGCCAGATAGTCGCCGCGCAGCCGCAGCACCGGGAAGCCGAGCATGACGCCCCAGAAAGCGGCCATGCAGCCGGCGGCCGGCAGCAGGATCCAGAACGACAGGCCGAAATGCGTGCCGAGCAGCGCGTAGGCATAGGCGCCGACCGCGTAGAAGGCGACGTAGCCGAGATCGAGCAGGCCGGCGAGCCCGACGACGATGTTGAGGCCCCAGGCCAGCATCACATAGATCAGGATCTGGATGCCGAAATTGTCGACCCATTTGAGCGAGCCCTGGAAGCCGAACAGCAGCACCATCGCTACGGGATAGAGGATAAGGACGACGAGGCCGATCTTGTTGAAGTTCTGCTTGACGAAGCCCGGCTCGGCGACGACCGCCGGTGCCGCGGCCTTCTCGGCCTTCGACCGCTCCATCGCCGGGATCGCATAGGCGACATAGAGGAACCGGCCGACGGCAACGGCAATGACCACGATGGCGAGCAGGCCCCAGCGCTTCACCAGGATCAATTCATTGCTGATGTTCTGGTCGGTCCTGAGACCAATGAACAGCACGAACAGGCCAAGCGAGATGACGCCGGCATAGAGCGCCTCGCGAAAAGCGCGCTGGATGGGAGTAGCGACGGTGTCGCGCTCCGAGGACACGGTAGCGGCCATGAGGATCAGACCTTTTCGACTTCAGGCCGGCCCAGGATGCCGGACGGCAGGAAGATGAGCACGATCGCCAGGATCGAGAAGGCGGCGACGTCCTTGTAGTCGATGGAGAAATAGGCCGACCACATGCTCTCGATGAAGCCGATCAAGAGTCCGCCGAGCACGGCGCCAGGCAGCGAGCCGATGCCGCCGAGCACTGCCGCCGTGAAGGCTTTCACGCCCGGCACGAAGCCGTCGGAGAACACCACGACGCCGTAATACATCAGGAACAGCGTGCCGGCGACGGCGGCAAGCGCGGCGCCCATTATGAAGGTGATGGAGATGGTACGGTCGACGTCAATGCCCAGCAGCGCCGCCATCTTGCGGTCCTGCTCGCAGGCGCGCTGCGCCCGGCCGAGCGACGTTCTGTTGACCAGGTACCAGAAGATCGCCAGCAGCGCCGCGGTTACGATCACGATGATGATCTGCTTTAGCGAGACGCTGATGCCGTCGATCGTGTAGACCTGGCTGACCATCGGCGGGATCGGCTTGTTGCGCGGACCCTGCGTGACCTGCACGAAGTTGGAGAGCGCGATCGACATGCCGATGGCGGTGATCAGCGGCGCCAGCCGGAACGACCCACGCAGCGGCCGGTAGGCCACTTTCTCGATGGTCCAGTTGTAGAGGCTGGTCAGAAGCATCGCCACGATCATCATGATCAGAAGCGCCACCACGACCGGCACCGAATAGAACAACGCGCCGAGGATCAGGAAGACGATGAGCGCGGTGAAGGCGCCGACCATGAAGATGTCGCCATGGGCGAAATTGATCATGCCGACGATGCCGTAGACCATCGTGTAGCCGATCGCGATCAGCCCATAGATAGATCCCAGCGTCAGCCCATTGATAAGCTGCTGGACGAAGTACTGCATATTTACGCGGCTCCCCTGGAATGTCGCCTATGCGGACGCACTCCTTTTCGTATTTCCCCTAGTCGTAAAGTTTCGAGCCCGGATTGCAACGTGATTTTTCAATCGCTCCGCGTGGTTTGGAAGCACGCCGTCCGATTGCCCGTCTTTTTCGCACCCGACCCCTGGACTATCGCGGACCCTACCATTGGCACAACGCAATGTCTTTGACGATTCAACCTTATGATGAGCCTCCTGTCGAAGGAATCGCCGTCAAAATAAGTTGATGAGGTGATTCCTTGCATCAAAGAAGGTGGCTGGCTTTGCGGTCCCGCGCCTTCCGTAAGGTCAGGATTCTTCGCTGTGTGACGGTCATGCGACAGCGCGCCGACACCGTGAGTACCCTCGTTCGCTTCAACCCCAGACCGTCGACATGAGAAAGGGCGGCACCCGATCGAGCGTCGGGAAGACGGCATTCGGGTCGTAGTCGGGCAGAGGCTCGCGGCCGGTTCCTCTGTCGATCCAGATGCAGCGGAAGCCGAGATCGCGGGCGGCCGCGAGATCGAGATGCGGACTGGCACAAATATGCACGACCTCGCCGCGGCCGACGCCAAGCGCATTGTGGGCAAAATCGAAGATCTGCTGCGCGGGCTTGTAGGCGCCGGCCTGCTGCGCCGTGACGACGCGATCGATGTGCCCGCCGAGTTGGGCGACATTGCCGGCAATGATGTCATCGTCGGTGTTGGAAATGATGCAAAGCTTGAACCCCTGAGTCTTGAGCGCGTGGAGCGCGGAGACGACTTCCGGGAAGGGCGGCATTCGGGAGATGCTGCCGGTCAGCACCTCGATGTCGTCCGGCGAGGAGGCGAGCTTCAGCTCATCCATCGCCAGCCGCAGCCCTTCGCCGGCCACGCGGCGGAAGGATTTGTGCGGCCGCTCGGCCTCCAGGGCGTGCTCGTGCTTGTCGTAAACGCGGATCAGCGTCTGCGGCTCGACATTGGATCCTGGATGGTTGGCGAGGATCGTGTTGACGGCGGCAAGCAGACCTTCATCCCATTGGATGAGAGTGCCGTAGCAATCGAAGGTCAGCCATTCGGGTTTAGGGCCGGAAAGCATGGGATATCCTTTATTGCCATCAATCAAATAGAAGGCGGCCATTGAACGACCAGCCTTGCGGCTTCGGAAGCGCGACCCGGCGGCGTCCCGGACGCCAGCCCCGCATGCTTCATCGGACGAAGCTACGTCACGATGAACCCATGCGCGAACGGATCGCGGTCGTCGATGAAGATGGTGTTCAACCCGGTCATGCGCGCCCAGCCGCCGATCGAGGGGATGATCGCCGGCTTGCCGGCGACGCTGACCTCTTTTTCGACCCTGCCCTTGAACAGCGAGCCGATGATCGATTCATGCACGAAGCTGTCGCCCGCTTTCAGTTTGCCCTTGGCGTGGAGTTGCGCCATGCGCGCCGAGGTGCCGGTGCCGCAAGGCGAGCGGTCGATCGCCTTGTCGCCATAGAAGACGGCGTTGCGCGCATCCGCCTCTTCATGCTTGGGCTTACCGGTCCACAGCATGTGCGACAGCCGGTTGATGCCGGGGTTTTCCGGATGGACGAAGGAGTATTTCTCGTTGAGGCGTTGCCGCACCACCGGGCTCCAGGCGATGAGGTCGCCGGCAGAGTAGTCGGCCATGTCGCGGTAGTTCTCCTGCGGCTCGACGATGGCGTAGAAATTGCCGCCATAGGCGACGTCGACGCTGATCTCGCCCAGCGCCGGGCATTCGACGGTCAGTCCTTCGGCATGGAGGAAGGACGGCACATTGGTGATGCGCACTTCCTCGACATATTCGCCGACCTGTTTGTATTCGGCGACGACAAGGCCGGCCGGCGTGTCGAGCCTCAGCACGCCCGGCGTCTTCGGCTTCACCAGCCCGTGCTCGATCGCAAAAGTCACCGTGCCGATGGTGCCGTGGCCGCACATCGGCAGGCAGCCCGACGTCTCGATGAACAGGATGGCGATATCGCAGTCCTCGCGCGTCGGCGGATAGAGGATCGAGCCCGACATCACGTCATGGCCGCGCGGCTCGAACATAAGGCCGGTGCGGATCCAGTCATACTCGGCGAGGAAATGCGCCCGCCGCTCCATCATCGTCTTGCCTTCGAGCAGCGGTCCGCCGCCGGCGACGAGGCGCACCGGATTGCCGCAGGTGTGGCCGTCGATGCAGAAGAAGGATTTCTTGGCCATGATGCTTCCTAGAGCAATTTCAGGAAAAGTGTGAAGCGGTTTTCCGTCCGGAATTGCGTCAAAACAAAAAGACTAGTCAGAACCGTTGCGGACGGAAAGGATTGAGATCGAGCGGCGGCGTCTCCCCGAGAACGAGATCGCGGATCAAGCGGCCGGTCGCCGCCGCCTGGGTTAGGCCGAGATGGCCGTGCCCGAAGGCATAATAGACATTTGGCGCTCGCGCCGCGCCGATCACCGGCAGCGAATCCGGCAGCGACGGGCGAAAACCCATCCATTCGCGGCCGCCTGACGGATCGAGCCCCGGCAGGAAACGCTTCGCCTTCTCCAGCATCGCCTTGGAGCGGGCGAAGTTGGGCGGCCGCTCGATGCCGCCGAGCTCGACGGCGCCGCCGACGCGCAGGCCTGTTTCCAGCGGCGTGATGACGAAGCCATGCCCGGAAAAGATCAGCTGCCGCTTCACGTCGAAGGCCGATACCGGCAGCGTCGTGTTGTAGCCGCGCTCGGTCTCCAGCGGGATGCGGTCGCCGAGATTCCTTGCCAGGAGATGCGACCAGGCCCCGGCTGCGATTAGAAGCTTCTTCGCCGTCCGCCTTGTGCCGTCGGCCAGAACGATCGTGGCGCCGTTTGCGCCCGCCTCTATACGCTCGACCCGCGCATGCTCGAAACGGGCGCCGCGTTTTTCCGCATAGGCCCAGACGGCCTTGCCGAGCAGCTTCGGATCGGCGACCGTCTTCCAGCCCGGCACGAAGGTGGCCTTGACGAAGCGCGGCGCAAGACCCGGCTGCAGCGCCGCCATCTCCTCGCCCTCGACATGGCGAAAGCCGATCCCGAAACGCTCCCGCTCGGCCCAGCCGGGCAGCGAGGCACGGAACTCCGCCTCGCTTTCATAGAATTCCAGCGAGCCATCCTCGCGCAGCATCGGCCGCGTGCCGGAGCGGTCGAGCAAGCCCATCCATTCGGCCTCGGCGAGCTTCATCATGCCGGCCTGCGCGGCGAGGCTCGCCTCGTAATGCTTCGGCGCGCCCGCCCGCCAGAAGCGGATCAGCCAGGGGAGGAGTTTCGGCAGATAGGCCGGCGGGATGGTCAAGGGCCCGAGCGGATCGGCGAGCCATTTCGGCAATTGCCGGATCATCCCCTTATGCGCCAGCGGCAGCACGTCGGAGAAGGCGAAGGCGGCGGCATTGCCGGAGCTCGTCTCCTCGCAGATGCCGGTGCGGTCGAAGACGGTGACGCCGCGCCCCGCTTCGGACAGCAGGGCCGCGGCGCAGATACCGATGATGCCGCCACCGATGATGGCGATGTCGGAATTTCCTGGCACGTCCGTGCTGTCCTTTATTCGGCCGCCACCATCTTGTCCGCCGATCGAGGAGAAGCCTGGAGCGACGGCAGCTTCGGCCGCACCGCCAGCGCATCCCGAATGATCTTCTCGACCGCCTTGCGGCGTTCGCCCGACAGCGGCTGGCGCGGCATGCGCACGCGGTCATTGGTACCGATCGCCAGCACTTCGGCAAGCTTGATGTTTTGGACCAGATAGGTGGAAACATCGAGGTCGAGCAAGGGCCGGAACCAGCGATAGATTGCCAGCGCCTCTTCGCGGCGGCCCTCTCTCATCATCTGGTAGATCGCGACCGTCTCGCGCGGGAAGGCAGTGACGAGACCGGCCACCCAGCCTATGGCGCCGACCGACAGCGCCTCGAAGGCGAGGTTGTCGACGCCGGTAAAGAGATCGTAGCGGTCGCCGAACCGGTTGATGATCTCGGTCGAGCGGCGGATGTCGTCGGACGATTCCTTGATGGCGACGAAGCGCTTGTCCGAGGCCAGTTCCTCCATGAGGTCGACGGTGACGTCGACGCGATAGGCGAGCCGGTTGGAGTAGATCATCACCGGCAGGTCGCCGGCTTCGGCGACGGCGCGCAGGGCGGCGACGGTCTCTTCCGGGTTGGTGTGGTAGATCGGGCTCGGCACCACCATCAGACCGTCGGCGCCTTCCTTGGCGGCGCGGCGCGCGATGCTCGCCGCCTCGCGGGTGCCGGCCTCGTTGACGGTAAGCAGCACCGGCTTCTTGCCCGCAACCTTCCGCGCCGCCTTCAGCACCTCGATCTTCTCGTCATGCGACAGCATCGGGCCCTCGCCGAGCGAACCGCAGACGATGATGCCGTCGCAGCCGGCCTCCACCTGCAGCCCGTAGCAGCGCTCCATCTCGGCATGGTCGAGGCGGTCGTCGGCGGTGAATTTGGTTGTGACGGCGGGGAAAACTCCGGTCCACATGGCTGTCTCTCCTCTGATATATCAGCCGTATATCTATTAGGAATTGGCCTGTCAACGCTGAATCCGTTATGATATATGAAAAATATATCAGGAGCCTGCCGTTGATCTCCCCACTGATATCCATCGAGGCGAATACGACCTTCGAGCCGGCTGCGACCAAGGCCTATCGCGCGCTGGAACACATGATCGTCACGCTCGAACTGGCGCCATCGAGCTTCGTCACCGAAGGCGCGTTGATCGAGCGGCTGGGTCTCGGACGCACGCCGGTGCGTGAAGCGATCCAGAGGCTGGCCTGGGAAGGGCTTCTCGACATAAGACCCCGCGCGGGCATCGCGGTCGCGCCGCTTCACGCCGGCGATTGGCTGCGGGTGCTGGATGCACGGCGCGGCATCGAGGTGGTGCTCGCCCGCTCGGCCGCCCGCTTCGTCACCCGCGAGGCCGCCGACCTGTTCCACGAGGCGGCTTTGGCCATGCAGAAGGCGGTGATCTCGGGCAGCGTGCTTGCCTTCATCCAGGCCGACAAGGCGCTCGATGAAGCGCTCGCCATCGCCGCCGACAATCCCTTCGCGGCGCGTGTGGCCGCCCCCTTGCAGACGCACAGCCGCCGCTTCTGGTACCGCTACAAGGCCGACACCGGGCTAGCCGAATCCGCCGAACATCACGTCGCGCTGATCCGCTCCATCCTCGATGGCGACGAGGAAGGCGCCGCCAAGGACGCCAAGAAATTGATATCGCTGCTGCGCGGCCATGCCGAGGTGGCTGCCACGCGTTGAGCAAAGCGGCTCAGCACTGCCCGAGGCGGTTCAGCCGCCCGGGCTGCCGACCGCGGTGGCCAGCGTGTCTTCCCATCCCTCGCCGGCGGCCAGGATGCAGCTCTGGCCTTTGACGTCGGTCATCAGGATGGTCCAGGTTCCGCTTGCCGAGACGAACACCTCGAAGATGGCGGCTTCTCCGGCCACGCCGTAGCCGAGCCGCTTCTCCTCGAATGCCTCCGCCAGCCTCGCGACCAGATAGTCATGGCCGCCGCAGATGACTTGCGCCTGCGCCGGGATTGCCGACAGCGCCATCATGGCGCCAACGGCCGCCAGCTTGATCCATCGAAACGAAAATTCGCGTGCCATGGGGCACCTCCTTCGCCTTCGCATTCCGGCAAGGGAGGCACATTCGGCCGCCTCAGTATGCCGGAAGGCTCCAGGCCGGATTCGACGTCTTCATCACGTCACTCCTTCTGGTTTCCGGTCTGTCCTAGGGAAATTATGATTCCCTGGATTCGATATGGTGAAGCTTCGCCCGCTAAACAAGCGGTGCCGTGGAAAGCGCCTTGGTGCCCAGTTCCCTGGTGGTTCAGGCGCCCGGCATCGCCGCGGTGATCGTCGGACTGTCCCAGCCCTCGCCGACGGACAGGATGCAGCTCTGTCCCTTGATATCGGAAGCAAGAACGGTCCAGCTGCCCTGATCGGAGACGAAGATTTCGAGCACGACGTTCGGATTGATCAGGCCGCGCCCGGCTTCGCTTTCGTGGAACTTGTCGCCGAGGGCCTTGATGATGTCAGCGCGCGCCGCGCATTGCGCGGCCGCATTCGCGGGCGCTGCTCCGCTGGTCATCGCCGCCGCCACCAACATTGTCGCCATAAGAAATCGTGCCATCCGACACCTCCTCGCGCCAGACGAGAACCCCGGCTGCCACCGGCGCTGTTCGATTGCCTGCACGCATGGCAGGAATAAAACCTAAGGCAGAAAGTGGTCTGTTGGTTCCATCACACGGCGATGGAATTATTAGAGTGTGCCGATGTTTCCTCAGGGTGCACACCGGGTATCATGCGCCTGGAATTGCACTGCGCGCCGCTGCGAGCCCCGCAAGGCGACAAGTTGATCGCCACATCCGGGATGCGTATGACCCCACGACGCGTTCCTCCGCGCCAATAAAAAGAAAGCGCGGTTTGCACCGCGCTTTCTGAACGTTTGGTTTGGAAGACCCGTCGGCTAGTTCATCGTCGGGATCACGAACTCTGCACCGTCCTTGATGCCAGCCCGCGCGCCCGCAGCCGAAGGCGAGGACGCGCAAACAGGAAACGTCCGGTCAGTTCATCGTCGGGATGACGAATTCCGCGCCGTCCTTGATGCCGGACGGCCAGCGCGAGGTGACCGTCTTGGTCTTGGTGTAGAAGCGGAACGCGTCCGGGCCGTGCTGGTTGAGATCGCCGAAGGACGACGCCTTCCAGCCACCGAACGTATAATAGGCGATCGGCACCGGGATCGGCACATTGACGCCGACCATGCCTACCTGGACGCGGGAAGCGAAGTCGCGCGCGGCGTCGCCGTCGCGGGTGTAGATGGCCACGCCATTGCCCATCTCGTGGTCGTTGGCAAGCTTGATCGCGCTCTCATAGGTCGGCGCGCGCACCACCGAGAGCACCGGCCCAAAAATCTCTTCCTTGTAGATGCGCATGTCGGCCGTCACATTGTCGAACAGGCAGCCGCCCATATAGTAGCCGTTCTCATAGCCCTGCATCTTGAAGCCGCGACCGTCGACGACCAGCTTGGCGCCTTCCTTGACGCCGATATCGACGTAACCCTTGACGCGCTCCAGCGCCTGCGCCGTCACCAGCGGGCCGAAATCGGCGGCGGAGTCCGTCGACGGGCCGACCTTCAGGCTCTCGACACGCGGCACCAGCTTTTCCATCAGCCTGTTGGCAGTGTCGTTGCCGACCGGCACGGCCACCGAGATCGCCATGCAGCGTTCGCCGGCCGAGCCGTAGCCGGCGCCGATGAGAGCATCGACCGTCTGGTCCAGGTCGGCGTCGGGCATGATGATCATGTGGTTCTTGGCGCCGCCGAAGCACTGCACGCGCTTGCCGGAAGCGGTGCCGCGCGAATAGATGTAGTGGGCGATCGGCGTCGAGCCGACAAAGCCGATGGCCTTGATGTCCGGATCGTCGAGGATGGCGTCGACCACTTCCTTGTCGCCGTTGACGACGTTGAGGATGCCGGCAGGCAGGCCGGCTTCGATGAACAGCTCGGCGATGCGGATCGGCACGCCCGGATCGCGTTCCGACGGCTTGAGGATGAAGGCGTTGCCGCAGGCGATGGCCGGGGCGATCTTCCACAGCGGGATCATGGCCGGGAAGTTAAACGGCGTAATGCCGGCAACGACGCCGAGCGGCTGGCGCATCGAATAGACGTCGATGCCGGGGCCGGCGCCGTCGGTGAACTCGCCCTTCATCATGTGCGGCGCACCGATGCAGACTTCGACCACTTCGAGGCCGCGCTGGATGTCGCCGCGCGCATCGGCGATCGTCTTGCCGTGCTCGCGCGCCAGGATGTCGGCCAGTTCGTCATAGTCGCGGGCGACCAGCTCGAGAAACTTCATCAGCACGCGCACGCGGCGCTGCGGGTTGGTGGCGGCCCACTTCGGCTGCGCCGCCTTGGCGTTCTCGACCGCGGCGCGCAGTTCCGCCTGCGAGGCTAAAGCCACCGTGCCGCGCACGGAACCGTCCATCGGCTGCATCACATCCTGCTTGCGGCCGCTGGTGCCGGCGACACGCTTGCCGCCGATGAAATGACCGTATTCGATCATGGTTACTCTCCCTGTCTTGATGATGATCTCATTGTCCGCCTTTGCGGCGGCGATGGCAACGCGAGGAAGATCGCAACCGTTGTGCGGAAAATAGACAACGGTGATTGGGCGTGCATTAATTGCCGCAAATGGTGGATTGCCGAAAGGGCCGAAGCTTGCGTTCCTTCACACCCCCCTCTGTCCTGCCGGACATCTCTCCCGTAAGGGGGGAGATCAGCAGCTTCTTTGATGGCGCCCCTCTTCAAGCTTTGGAGATTGGCGAAAGCCGCCACGACATCCAATCTCCCCCCTTGCGGGGGAGATGGCCGGCAGGCCAGAGGGGGGTGGGCGGGAACGCGGCGCCTGCCATTGATCCGGACCATCCCCATGAACTGGGATGACGTCCGCGTCTTCCTCGCCGTGGCGCGCGCCGGGCAGATCCTCGGCGCGGCGAAACGCCTGGAACTCAACCACGCCACTGTCTCGCGCCGCATCGCCGCGCTCGAGGAGGCGTTGCGCACAAAGCTCTTCCGCCGCCTGACCACCGGCAGCGAATTGACGCCGGCCGGCGAGCGTTTCCTCGACATCGCCGAGCGCATGGAAGGCGACATGATCGCCGCGCGCTCGACCATTGCCGGCGAGGGCGACGATGTTTCCGGAACCGTGCGCATCGGCGCGCCCGACGGATTCGGCGTCGCTTTCCTGGCAAAGCGTTTGGGCGAGCTGACCGCCCTTCACCGCGAGCTCACCATCCAGCTGGTGCCGGTGCCGCGCTCCTTCTCCCTGTCGCGGCGCGAGGCCGATATCGCGATCACCGTCGAGCGACCCACCGAAGGGCGGCTGGTGGCCGGCAAACTGGTCGACTACACGCTCGGCCTGTTCGCGTCCCGAGCCTATGCCGAGGCCAACGGCCTGCCCAAAGCGCCGGCCGAACTCGGCCGGCACACGCTGATCGGCTATGTGCCGGACCTCATCGTCAGCCCCTCGCTCGACTATGCCGCCGAGTTCAGCGCTGAATGGCGCACCAGCTTCGCCATCTCCTCGGCGCTCGGCCAGGCCGAAGCGGTGCGTTCCGGCGCCGGCATCGGCATCCTGCATACCTTCGTCGCCCGTTCGATGCCGGAGCTGGTGCCTGTCGACATCGTCGCGCCCATCCGCCGCGCCTATTGGCTGGTCTATCATGAATCGGTGCGGCCGCTGCGCCGTGTCCAGCTCGTCGCCAACTTCATCACCAGGGCGGTGGAGCGGGAGCGCAGCCTTTTCGTCTAGTCGGGGTCGAGCACGAACGAAGCGCCGATCAGATACGCGGTAGCCGTCGCCAAAGGAAAAAGACGCATCCCAAAGTCCCGGCACCAAAGCCGATCCCATCACAGGCAGTTGGTCGTTGTCGCCTTGCCTGCGCCACAAATTCGGCGAGTGTGGCACCAGGGCGCTTCGCCATGCCATGATGGAGCGCTAGAGCAATTCCAGGAAAAGTGTGAGCGGTTTTCCGTCCGGAATTGCGCCAAAACAAAGAGGTAGAGCGGTTCGCCGTTTCCGTGAAACGGTGAAACGCTCTGGGGCCAATCTTCGGAACGCCGGCGGGGAAATGCGAGCCGTTCTTGCCATTCTGCCGCTGCTTTTTCTGTCGGACTGCGCCAATCCCTGGACGAAGGCCCCGGAAGCGGAGTTGCCGAAGCCGATCCGCTATGCCATGTCGCGGCCCTCGCCCTTCGTCATCGGCAATTATTGCGGCCCGGGCACGCGCACCGGCGATCTCTCGGCAAGGCCGGTCGACCGTCTCGATGCCGCCTGCCGGACCCATGACGCCTGCTACATTGCCCGGCACGATCATTGCGACTGCGACGGCGCGCTCGTCGCCTCCGCGAGGAAGATTCGCGACGACCGGACGGCACCGCGCAAAATGCGCAACGAGGCCGAATTGCTGATCGCCACCTTCGCGTTTCCTGTCTGCAGGATCTTTCCGCAGGGCTTCATGCCGCCGCGCGACCCCGCCCAACTCAAGGCCATCAACGGGGCGGCCGGATGAGCCTCGGGTCGGTCGTCACCAGGGCGTTGCTTGGGCTGGCGCTGGCAGCGCTTGCCGGTTGCGCCGGCATGCCCGGACATTCGGCCTGCGGCTTCTTTCCGGGCGACGACGCCTGCAGCCGCCTGCCCGTCTCGGCGGATAGCAGCGGCGCTGAGATAGCCAGGGCGCATTACTTCGCGAGCGATCGCGACAGCGCCTATGACAGGCAGTTCCAGGCGCTGCTCGCCCAAAGCCGGCTCGATGCGCTCGACCGCGCCAACGGAACCGGCCGTTTCGGCCGCGACTGGCGCGATGTCCAGAACAGCGGCTTCCACGCCACCTACCAGGCGCTGCAACGGTTGGGCAAACCGCTCGACGACAACGAGCCGGCGCCTACGCGCGACAAGCCGGGCGAAGGCCATTTCACCAGGCGTTGGCGCATGTCGCGGCAGACACTCTATCTCGATGCAGCCGCGCGACCCACGGCGCCCAAGACCTTCAGCTTCTCCGGCCTGCAGGCGCGCTCGGTCGAGATCGTGCTGCGTCAGGCGGGCCAGCAGCCTGTCGATGTCAGCGGCACCTGCGACGGCCCGCTCGCGATCCGCGTATCGGGCCGATCCACCACCGTCGCCAGGGCTTCGCCATTCCATCTGAGCCTGCCGGTCGCCGAAACCTCCGTCAGCCTGTTTCCGGGTCAGGCGCTCAGCCGCTGCGATCTGCGCGTCGCCTCGACGCTCGCGCCGGCCGGCGCGCCGCTGACCTTGCTGCGCGAGGAGACCGCCGATCCACGGATCGCGGCGCTCGACAGCCGCTACGACCGCTGCCCGGTGCCTGATCCGGCGGGGCTGGAGGAACTCGACCGCGTCTTTTACGCCGGCCGCTGGCTGTCGCAGACCTGCGCGCTGCCGCTAGCGTCGCCGATCCTGCTGCGCAAGTCGCGCGACGGCTTCAACGCCAAGGTCGAGGCTCTGCTCGGCAGGGCACTGCCGGACAGCGCCTTCGACAAGGCCGATCCCGGACTGCCGCTCGATTTCTCCAACGCCCCGAAACTCCGGCTGATCTACCTGTCGTCGCTGGAGTTCAAGGCGGATTTTTCAGGCCGCGTCATGGAGCGGCTGATCCGCCATCACGCGGCGCAGGGCACCAAGGTGCGCATCCTGGTGACCGACGTGCTGGAACGGGATAAGGACGACGCCATGCTGCACCGGCTGGCATCGGAATTCCCCAATGTCGAATTGCAGGAATATCGCTGGCAGGCCGATCACGGCGCGCCATTCGACGAGCAGATTTCACAGCTGCACAAGACCCATCACATCAAGATGCTGGCGACGCTGGCGCAAGAGCCCGGACGCTCGCGCGTTATCATCGGCGGCCGCAACATCCATGACGGTTTTCTGTTCCACAAGCCGGTCGACCTGACCCGCTATCCGGAGCTGGAGCAATACGGCAAGACCGACGGCTTCTCGCTGAACTACTATTCCAACTGGAGCGACTTCGACATCGAGATCGCCGACCGGGCGACCGTCGAGACGCTGGCCGCGCATCTGTCGACCATCTGGCTGCGCGATGCCGACACCAATTTGTCGCGGCCGTTTTCGATTCCCGCACGGTCGGGCGGCCGGCCCCCGCAGGGCGTGGCGCGGCATTTCATTTCCGTGCCTTATGAGGACGGGCATGCCCTGGAGGCCTATTTCGTCGAGCTGATCGACACCGCCGAGCACCGCATCCAGATCGTCAATCCCTACCTCAACCTGACGCCCGATATCGCCCGGGCCTTCGACCGGGCGCTGGCCAGGGGCGTGAAGATCGACGTCGTCGGCCGCATCGACCTCAAGGGCGATATCGGCGGCCGGTTCCTCACCGCGCTCAACAAGCTGTTCGTCGAGAAATACGGCGACCGCATCGACATCCGCGAGTTCAAGGCGCCTGACGTCGTGCTGCATTCCAAGATCATGATGATCGACGAAAGGCTTGTCGCCATATCCTCGGTCAACCTCAACAACCGCAGCTTCTTCCATGACTCGGAGAACGGCATGGTCGTGCTCGACCCGGCTTTCTACCGCCGCATGAAGCCGGTCTATGACGATTACCTCGCCCATTCGCGCCCGGTCGCCACCAATGTCACGATCGGCTGGGCCTACCGGCTGCTGTTCAGCGACACCTGGGTCAGGGAGGCGTTTTAAAAGCCGCCGCTCTCGACATTGAGGTGTGTTGAGATTCAGGTCAGGCCGAGTCGAAAATGACGATCTCCGAGAACCGGAGCGGAGCGTACTTGAAGTACGTGAGCACCGGAAGCGCAGGAGATCGGCATTTGCAGGCCGGCATCACCTGAATATCAGCACACCTTAAACGGGCTTCAGATACCGTTCCGGGCTGAGGTCGCGCGCGTTGATCTCGGGCACCCGGTTCGACATGATGTCGGCAAGCACCTTGGCCGAGCCGCAGGCCATGGTCCAGCCGAGCGTGCCGTGGCCGGTGTTGAGATAGAGGTTGGCAACCTCGCTTTGCCCGATCAAGGGCGGCCCGTCCGGCGTCATCGGCCGCAAGCCGCACCAGAAGCTTGCCGCCTTGAGGTCGCCGCTGCCGGGGAAGAGATCGCCGACCGAATATTCGAGGGTGCGGCGCCGCGATTCATGCAGGCGAAGATCGTAGCCTGAAATCTCCGCGGTGCCGCCGACACGGATGCGGTCGCCGAGCCGGGTGATCGCCACCTTGTAGGTCTCGTCCATGACCGTCGACACCGGCGCCGCGTCGGCATTGCTGATCGGCACCGTGATCGAATATCCCTTCACCGGATAGACCGGAATTGGCCGCCCCAACTCGCGCATGAATTGCGCCGAATAGCTGCCCATCGCCATCACGAAGGCGTCCGCGGATTTCCACCCGTGATCCGTCAGCACATTGGTGAGGCGATTGCGGTTCCTGACGATGCGCCGGATGGTCGAGCCGTATTCGAAGGTCACGCCGCGTGCCACGCAGAGTTCGGCGAGCTTGTCGGTGAACATCTTGCAATCGCCGGTCTCGTCGCCGGGAAGCCTGAGGCCGCCGACGAATTTTTCACGCACCGCCGCAAGGGCCGGCTCGGCCGCGATACAGCCGTCGCGGTCGAGGATCTCGTAAGGCACGCCGTATTTCTTCAACACCTCGACGTCGCCGCCGGTACCGTCGAGCTGCTTCTGTTTGCGGAAAAGCTGCAGCGTGCCTTTGGTCCGTTCGTCGTAGGTGATGCCGGTCGCCTCGCGTAGCGCCTTCAGCGTGTCGCGGCTGTATTCGGCAAGCGGCACCATGCGCGACTTGTTGAGCGCGTAGCGCTCGGCCGTGCAGTTGCGCAGCATCTTGAGGAGCCACGTCCACATATTTGGATCGAAGGCCGGCCGCACGACCAGCGGGCCGTATTTCATCAACAACCATTTGACGGCTTTGACCGGAATGCCGGGCCCGGCCCAGGGCGAGGCATAGCCGGGCGATACTTCGCCGGCATTGGCGAAGCTGGTTTCGAGCGCCGGCCCGGGCTGGCGATCGTAGACGGTCACTTCATGACCGGCCTCGGCGAGGAAGTAGGCGGTGGTGACCCCGATCACGCCGCCGCCCAGCACGATGACTTTCATTCTATGCTCCCTCAAACGCCGATCATGCCGCCGAAGGGCCTGGATCGTCCCCCTCTGTCTGCCGGATTCTGCCGCGCCCGCCAAGGGGCCAGTCATCGGCGGGGGCGCTGTGGACCAGCTCGAGGCCGTGGCCTTGCCTTTCGGCGGCACGATCCTGCGCCGCGCGGCCTCCGGCGGCAAGGCGGCCCGGTTCAGCTATCAACGTAGCGGCGGTGAAAGCGCGCACCCAGGCTGGTCAATATTTCATAGCCGATGGTGCCGGCGTGGCCGGCCGCGTCATCGACGCTTTGCGACGGACCGATGAGCTCGACGAGGTCGCCCTCGCTGAGCCTGCCGGCCGGGAGCGCCGAGATGTCGAGGATGATCGAGTCCATCGACACGCGCCCGATGAAGGGCAGTCGTACACCTTCGAACCAGGCGGCCGAGGCCGCGCGCCGGTGCCAGCCGTCGCCATAGCCCAGCGAAATGGTCGCGAGATCGAGCGGCCCGTCCGCATGGTGGGCGTGGCCATAGCCGATGCCGGCGCCAGGGCCGACCCGCCGCGTCTGCGCCACCTTGGCTTGCAGCCCTATCACCGGCAGCATCGGGTTGGGTTCGTGGGGCGTCGGATTGACGCCGTAGAGCGCTGCTCCGGGGCGGGCAAGGTCGTAGTGATAGGCCGGTCCGAGAAAGATGCCGGACGAGTTGGCTAAAGAGGCGGGCGCCGCGGGCAGCATCCCGCGCAGTCGGTCGAATTCGCGCCGCTGCTTTTCGTTCGCCGCCTGCTGCGGCTCGTCGGCACGGGCGAGGTGGCTCATCACGAAACGGATATCGATGCCGTCGAAGGCGCCGGCCTCGCCCGCGACCGCCTCGACTTCCGCCGGTGCCATGCCAAGCCTGGCCATGCCGCTGTCGACCTGGATGGCGGCGGGCAGGCTCCGCCCCATCCCTCGCGCCGTCTCGCGCCAGGCCTTCAGCTGACTGGCGCTGTTGATGACCGGGCAAAGCCCGGCCGCTGCGGCTTCCGGCTCCGAGCCCGGAGGCAGTCCGTTCAGCACGAAAATGTCGAGCCCGGGGCCGACCGCCTTGCGCAGCGCGATGCCCTCGCCAAGCAGCGCGACAAAGAAGATATCGCAGCCCTGTTTCGCCAGCGCCGCCGCCACCTGGGCGGCGCCAAGCCCATAGCCGTCTGCCTTGAGCACGCCGGCGCAGCGCAGGCCGTTCAGCCGCGCCTTCAGCCGGCGGTAGTTTTCCCGGACGGCGCCAAGGTCGATCGTCAGGACCGCGCCGGCGGCCGCCTCGCTCACAGGCGAGCTGCTGTCCACATCATTTGCCGGAAACCCGCGTCCGGTGTCGTCGTCCATGGCGACCCCCGCTTATTGCATCGGCAATCAATACGGCCATGGGGCGGCCGAGACAACCGGGACGGATGGCGCCATTAGCGAGCCAGGTGCTGGAATGCCGCGACAACCTGCTCGTAGACCTTGCGCTTGAACGGGACGATTAGGTCCGGCAGATCCCGCATCGGCCGCCATGCCCATTGATCGAATTCGGCCGTGTGGCCGCCGGGCGGCGGATTGATCTCGATCTCACCTTCATCGCCCTCGAAGCGGTAGGCGAACCATTTCTGCGTCTGGCCGCGATAGCGGCCCTTGAAGGCGACGCCGACCAGATGCGGCGGCAGATCGTAGTTGATCCAGTGCGGCGCTTCGGCAAGCAGCGACACGCTGCGCATGCCGGTTTCCTCATAGAGCTCGCGGCCTGCGGCCGCGACCGGCTCTTCGCCCTTGTCGATGCCGCCCTGCGGCATCTGCCAAAGCTGCGTCGTGCCCGCGAATTCGCTGTCCGGTTCGGCGATGCGGTGCCCGACCCAGACCAGGCCTGCCTTGTTGAGGATCATCAGCCCGACGCAGGGACGGTAAGGCAGCGTTTCAGGGTCGATCTTTTTAGCCATAAATGAAGGTGTCCAGCCGTTAGGGAATTCGCTCCGGCGAGGCAGGTAGCGTTAGCCTTTTTGCGGATCTATGGCCACCGCCGAGATCGGCACGATCTCGATGCCGCGTTTCTTTGCCTCGGCAATCCAGGACGTCACCGTGTCGACGGTGATGTCGAAGGCCGAGCCGATACCGACCGCGCTGCCCTTGGCCCGCGCCGTCGCTTCCAGGCTGTCCAGCTTCTTGAGGATTTCGCCGCGGTCCTGCACGGCATCGATCGCCATGTCGCCGGCGGCGAACGGCACGCCGTCCTTCAGCGCGAGGTCGGGGGCGACGCTGCGTGCCGAAGAACCGTCGTCGATATAGGCGAGCCCTCGCTTGCCGAGCTCGGCCATGAACGGCTCCATCGCCGAGGCGTCGGCCGAGAACCGCGCCCCCATATAGTTCATGACCCCGGTATAGTTGGTGGTGCGCGAGAGCGCCCAGTGCAGGTTCTTCAGGTTCTCGTCCGGGCTGGCCGAGACCGTCAGCGTGTTGCGGCCGGGATTGACGTTCGGATAGTCGAACGGCTCGAGCGGCACCTGCATGACGACCTCATGCCCGCTCTGCCTTGCCGCCTGCATCCAGCGGCCGATGCTGTTGCCTTGCGGCGCGAACGCCAGCGTCACTTCGGCGGGCAACTTGGCGATGGCGGCTTGCGTGCCGGTTTGCGAGACGGCGAGCCCGCCGATGACGATCGCCACGCGCGCGCCGCGCGCCCCGGACCACGGCCGCGCATAGACGTCGAAGGGTCGCCTGCCGTCAGCGGAGCGCATCGGCAGCGGACCGGTGTCGCTGGCCTCGATCAGCGCCCTGTCGGGGATGTGAGCGACCTTCAAATTCTGGCCGAGCGTCGACGGATCGCGAATCACGATCGCCGCTTTCGGCGGGCCGTCGCCCTCTTCGGTCTGGACGTGGATGATCTGCGGGCCGCCGCCCTTCATCGGCGTTCCGGCCTGTGGTGCGGCCTTCACCGGGGCCAGAGCAGGCGCGGGCGTGGCAGGCGCGGTAGTGACCTTTGGCGTCGAAACCGCCACCTCTTCCGGCTTGCGGAACGGCTTTTCACGAAAGGCGATCGCACCGGAAACGCCGATCACGGCAAGCACGGCGACCACCGCGGCAAGCGCACCGCCACTGACGCCACGCCGAGCAGGCCGCTTGGGCTGGAGCTTCTGTCCCAGCGGGCGTTCGATGTCCTTGCCGATGTCAGCCAACTTATGTTCCCAGCACGCCGCCTAAGCGAATGTCACGTCTTACGTGAAATCCCGCGCAAACTTCGCAATCGTCGGCGCTATACCCCAGACGCGTGGCGCCCCAGCCTCGGTCCCGAATCAAACTGCCGGAACCTCGCGGTCCCGGCAGCATTGCATTGCTTCGTCCGGTCGGCCAGAGCTTCGCTCCGGCCAAGCCGCATTACTGGTTCATCACTGCCTTGTCCGGATTCGGCGGGAACGACGGATCGGTTTTTTGGCCGCGCAGCAGCTGCTCGGCATAGATCAGCTGCAGGTCGTCCTTCGGCTCCGGCGGGACATAGGCGGCCGAGCCCGAACCATTGGCGCCCTCGTCGGCGCCCTTGATGTGGCCCTTGAGATCGGATTCGCCGCGGGTCAGGTCGCGGCCCTGCAGATCCGGCGGCAGCGGCTGGTCGACCTTGATGTCAGGCGTGATGCCCTTGCCCTGGATCGACTTGCCCGACGGCGTGTAATAGAGCGCCGTCGTCAGCCTCAGCGCGCCATTCTCGCCGAGCGGGATGATAGTCTGCACCGAGCCCTTGCCGAAGGACTGCGTGCCGACCACCGTGACGCGGCGCAGGTCCTGCAGCGCGCCGGCGACGATTTCCGAGGCGCTCGCCGAACCACCGTTGACCAGCACGATCATCGGCTTGCCGTTGATGTCGTCGATCTGCTTCGGCTTGGCGTCGAAGCGGGTGACGTCCTTCGGGTCGCGGCCGCGGGTCGAAACGATCTCGCCGCGCTTGAGGAAGGCGTCCGACACGCTCACCGCCTGATCGAGCAGGCCGCCCGGATTGAGGCGCAGATCGAGCACATAGCCCTTCAGCTTGTCGTTCGGCACCTGCTTCTTGATGTTCTCGATGGCGCTCTCGAGATCGTCATAGGTCTTTTCGGTGAACGAGGTGATCTTCATATAGCCGATGTCGTTCTCGACCCGGTACTTCACCGCCTTGACCTTGATGATGTCGCGCACCACCGACAGCTCGATCGGCTTGTCGGCGCCCTGGCGCAGGATGGTCAGCTTGATCGGCGTGTTGACCGGCCCGCGCATCTTCTCGACCGCGTCGTTGAGGGTGAGGCCGCGAACCTCCTCGCCGTCGATCTTGGCGATATAGTCGCCGGCGAGCACGCCCGCCTTGGCGGCCGGGGTGTCGTCGATCGGCGTGATCACCTTGACGAGGTCGTTCTCCATGGTGACCTCGATGCCGAGGCCGCCGAACTCGCCCTTGGTCTGCACGCGCATGTCCTGCGCCTGCTCGGCGTTCATGTAGGAGGAGTGCGGATCAAGCGAGGCCAGCATGCCGTTGATGGCGTTCTCGACCAGCGACTTGTCGTCCGGCGGCGTCACATAGTTCGCGCGCACGCGCTCGAAGATGTCACCGAAGATCGCCAGCTGCTTGTAAGTTTCCGAACCCGCAGCATTCGCCGCCGAACCCGGTGCGCCGTAGACCAGGCTCATTGCCGATGCGCCCATCAGCGCGCCGGCAAACAGAAGCGACAGTTTCCGCATCATTTCACGTCCTTCCAGAAAATCGGTCCGCCCACCATGGGGCCGGATCGACGGGTTTTCCATCCTTGCGGAACTCGACATAGAGTTCCGACGTCGAATTTTCATTCCGCGAGGCCGAGGTGCTTGCCACCCGGGCCTCTCCCATCGCGCCGATCGGCTCTCCTGCGAGCACCGACTGTCCGGTCGCGACGCTGATTCTGCTCATCCCCGCGAGAACGACATGATACCCGTCGCCCGCATTGAGGATCAAGAGCTGACCATACGAGCGAAACGGCCCCGCATAAAGCACGTTTCCATCCGCCGGTGCGGTGACGATGGCTCCCGATTGTGTCGCAACCATGTCGCCCTGCATCGCCGCGCCGTTGCCGTCGTCGGTGCCGAAACGCCGTTTGATCTTGCCGATGACCGGTAGGGCGATCTGGCCTTGCAACGCCGAAAACGGGGCCGACCCCGTGAGGCGATTGGCCTCAGGCACCGGCAATGCGGCAAGTTCCGTCGTCGAGGCCGTCGTGTCGCCATCGGTCGATTTCTGGTCGCCCCCCTTGACCTGGTCCTGCGCCTTGCGCGCCTTGTCGGCTTCGAGCGAGGCGATCAGGTCCTTGAGGCTGCTGGCCTTCGCCGCCAGCTGCTGCGAGCGCTGCTGCTCGGCCGCGATCGCCGTTTGGGTATCGGCCTGCAGCTTTTTCTTGGCCTCGAGCAGCATGGTGAGCCGCTTCTTCTCCGCCGTTTGGTCGGTGACGGCGGCGGTAAGCCTGGCCCGTTCGGCCTCGATCGAGGCCGTCACCCGGGTCTGCTCCTTGAGGTCGGCCATCAGCCTGTCGGTCTGCTGGCGCAGTTCCGGCACCACGGCCCCCAGCAGGATGGCGCTGCGCACCGACGACAGCGCATCTTCCGGCTTGACCAGGATCGCCGGCGGCGGATTGAGCCCCATGCGCTGCAGCGCGCCGAGCACCTCGGCCAGCACGTCGCGCCGCGCCATGAGCGAGGCGCGCAGCTTCTTTTCCTCGGTCTTCAGCCCTTCGAGCTTGGCGCCGATGTCTTCGATGTCCTGGCCGAGCTTCTGTTCCGTCATCGCCGACTGGATGAGCGCGGCGGTGATCGAGGCATAATCCTTGCGGACCGAAGCGATGTCGGCGGCAAGCTTGGCCAGCCGCTCCGACGACAGGGTGATTTCCTTGGAAACCTGCTGGTATTCGGCCCGGCTCTGATCTGGATCTGGCGTCGTATCGAGCATGTTTTCGGCCGCCCGGACCGGACCGAGCGCGACCAGAGCGGCGACGAGGGTCAAACCGCAGCGGCTGCGCCAGGCGCGCATTCTCGAATTCCAGCCTTCAGACATCAGGCCCAGACTCTATCCGCCGCTTCGTTAACGAACCATCAACCATGTTGGAAGCGCCACTATAACCGGTCGCTACGCGATTGAGGCGGGAATCCTTGCGCAAGCCGCAATCCCCCAGCTTTTCGGATGACGACGAGCCGTCATTCACGAGCGATGGTAGGGATGACCGGAAAGGATCGTGGCGATCCGGTAGAGCTGCTCGCCCAGCATGACGCGCGCCAGCTGGTGCGGCCAGGTCAGCGCGCCGAACGACAGCACCAGCTCCGCCTGCTCGCGCAGGGGTTTGTCATGGCCGTCGGCGCCGCCGATGGCGACGACCAGCGCCTTGCGGCCGCTGTCGCGCAACTGGCCAATGCGGGCGGCCAGATCCTCCGAGGTGAGCGACTTGCCGCGTTCGTCGAGCAGGATGAGAACAGTGCCCGACTGCAACTGGGCCTGCAGCTTCTGGGCTTCCTCGCGGCGGCGCTCATCGACGCTCTGTCCGCGGCTCTCGGGGATTTCGACAATGCCGGCAAACTCCAGCCCGACCGCCGGCCCGCTCTTGGCGAAGCGCTCGAAATAGCGGTCGGCGAGTTCTCTCTCGGGGCCGGTCTTCATCCGGCCCACGGCATGAACGGTGATCTTCATCCTCGCCCCGACGAGCTTGTCCTAACGCATACCGTGACGGTTCACGGCATACGGATCAAGGCTCAGTGCAAGGTCTCTTCCTCGAGATCCGGCGCCTGCCACATCTTTTCGAGATTGTAGAATTCGCGGACTTCGGGGCGGAAGACATGGACGATGATGTCGCCGGAATCGATCAGGACCCAGTCGGCGCCTGCCAGCCCCTCGACGCGCGCCGTGCCGAGGCCGGCATCCTTCAGCGCCTTGAGGAGATGATCGGCGACAGCCGAGACATGACGGTGCGATCGGCCCGAGGCGATGACCATATAGTCGCCTAGGCTCGATTTTCCCTGGATGTCGATTGAGACGATGTTTTCGGCCTTGGAGTCTTCCAGACTGGCAAGGACTGTGTCGATGGCGAGAGACGCGGCAACGTTTCCGCTGATCCCTGCCGGCGAAGGCATGACGTCAGCCTTCTTCCGCAGTGCTGTTCTCAGTGTGTTTCCTTTCCAAACAAGAACAACCAAATCACCAGGCAAATCAGGTGACACCACTTAGATAGGCAGAGTTCCATTGCAGTTTCAAGACGAGGGCCCAAAGACCGGTTGCGGAATGGTCGCCCGGATGGCTCTGCGGTAAGCCGGAAACAGGCTGGAAAAGATGGGAACTGATGCTCGCGGCATGGGTTATCGGCTCACCGGACAAAGGGGACAACCATGCCAACCGACCCGCAAAGCGCCCTCATCACCATCCAGGCCGGGCTCGCGCAGCTCAGCACCTTGATCGTTTCCTATTCCTTCTCGGCCATCGGCGCCATCATCCTCCTGGTTGTCGGTTATTTCGTCGCCGGTGTCGCCGAGCGCTCGATCTCCGCCGGCCTCGGCCATATCCACGGCTTCGATGCGACCTTGCGCCACTTCTTCTCCAAGATCGTCCGCTACGCCATCCTGATCCTGGTCACCATCATGGTGCTTGGCCAGTTCGGGGTGCAGACCGCCTCCATCATCGCGGCAATAGGCGCCATTGGCCTGGCTATCGGGCTGGCGCTGCAGGGCACGCTGCAGAACATCGCCGCCGGCATCATGCTTCTGGCGCTCAGGCCCTTCCGCATCGGCGAATATGTCGAGGTCGGCTCGATTGCCGGCACGATCGAGGAGATCGGCCTGTTCGCCACCAAGCTGCGCTCCGTCGACGGCGTCTATGTGCTGGCGCCCAATTCGACACTGTGGAACCAGCCGGTGCGCAACTTCACCCGCAACGGCGTGCGCCGCACCGACGTCACCTTGAGCATCGGCTCCTGGAACGATATCGACCGCGCGCAAAAGACGCTGCTTTCAATTGCCGGCGCCGAAAAGCGGATCCGGCGCGAACCCGGGCCGATCGCCTTCGTGGCCAATCTCGGCGACACGACCGTTTCGCTTACCTTGCGCTACTGGACCTCGGCCGCCGACTACTTCTCTACCCAGATCGACATGACCAAGCGCGCCAAGCAGGCTTTCGACAGCGAAGGCATCTCGATCCCGCTGCCGCCGCCCGAAGTGCCGGCGCCTGAGGCGCGCAAGCAGTAGCGGGCCCGTCGCGCCAGCGGTTTCAATCAGCCGGCATTCTGAACCGGTCTCGGGGTATCTCGGCTATCGCTGTGATTTCGATCTGCAAGTCCGGATGATAAAGGCGCACGATCTGGACGGTTGTCGTCACGGGATAGGGTTCCGAAAAGAATTCCTTGCGGATATCGCCCGATGCCATGAAGCGCTCGATATCGGTCGCATATTGGGTCAGCGACACGATATCGGCCATCTCACCGCCGATGGCCGCCAGCACAGCCTTGATGTTTTCGAGCGTTTGCCGGACCTGGGCCCGCATATCGCCCTTGCCGACAACCTGCCCCTCGCGATCGAGCGAAACCTGACCCTTGAGATGAACGAGTTGCCCATCCTCGTTGATTTTCACCATGCAGAACGCGCCGAAAGGCTTCCACACCGTTGGGGGATCATAGCTTTTCGCCATCTTGGATTCTTACCTTGTCAGTCCTTCGCGTGGCGCTGCTGATCGTCCGGCGCGAAGGCAAGCTCCACCGGCAAAGGCGTCTGCGCCGACATCGGCGCGAAATTGCCGCTTGTGACGGCAGGTGTGGGCCGGCCCGCCGTCACCCGCCACAGCACGAACAGGCAGAAGGCCGAAGCGATGACGATGCCGACATAGATGAAGGTCGCGGTGCCGAAGACGGCCGAAAGCGCCGTCACGATGCCGGGCACGATGAAGCCGGCCAGCGACCAGGCAAACAGCATCGAGCTCGACAGCGCCAAAAGCTCGTCCTTGCCGGCGCGGTCGGCGGCATGGGCGCTGGAAAGCGCATAGATCGATTCCGACGCTCCGTCCCAGATCAGGTAGATCACCAGCAGCACCATCAGCGCACCGCCGTCGAAGACGATGGCGAGCACGCTGGCAAGGGTCGCGAGCGCCGCCGCGCCCGCCAGCACATAGCGCCGGTCGGTGCGGTCCGAGATCCAGCCGAGCGGTATCTGCAGGATCAGCGTGCCGACCGGCATCGCCGACAACAGCAGCGCCACATCCGTTTGGCTGTAGCCCTTGGCCGTGGCGTGGATCGGCGCGAAACCGGAGACGATCATCGACAGGCCGCCGACGGCCAGCATGCCGGCGACGCCGACCGGCGAGATTCGCCAGGCTCGGCGGAGCGCGACCGACGCAGCCTGCGGCGCTGGCGGCTGGGCAAGCCGCGTCATCCCCACCGGCAGGATCGACAGCGCGGTGAAGGCGATGCCGATCAGCGCCGCGGCGGCCGTGTGGATGTCGATCGCGGCGAGCGTGGCATAGCCGACGCCCAGCCCGCCGATATAGGCGACATAGAACACCGCCATCACCCGGCCGCGTATCGCATTCGGCAAGGCGTCGTTCAGCCAGCTCTGCGCGACGATGAACAGGCCGCATATGGCGAAACCGTAAAGCGCGCGCGCGGCGATCCACAGCAGCGGGATCGGGCTGGCGCCGATCGCGGCGTTGGAAAGCGCGATCAGCGCCGAGAGCACCATGAAGGCGCGGGCGTGGCCCACTCTTTTGACGAGCGGCCCGGTCAGGATGCAGCCGGCCAGTCCGCCGGCCGAAAGCCCGGTGACGATCAGCCCGGCCCAGGTGGGGTCGAAACCGTCGGCGCCGAGGCGCACCGGGATATAAGCGAACATCAGCCCGTTGCCGATCGCGATCAGCGCCATCGACACGATGACGCTGGCAATGGCGACCAACGGCGCCGATTGCGCGGCGCGGCCAGGGTCGATCGTGGTGGGGTTCTTCTCCAGCATGCATTCGCAGCTTGACGCACAGGCGGGCAAAAAGCCGCCGTAAAAGCGACATGGCCAGACTTCCCTTCCCCTCTTGTGGGGGAAAGGAACATGCTTATCCCTTCGCCGCCTTGCGGATCGCGGTGGAGGACAGCGAGGAGCGCGGGCCGTGGATGAAGGTCCAGGCAGGCGCCTGCATGCGGGCAAGCAGCGGCGCGTCGCCCTCGTCGACCCGGGCATAGTCGAAGGTCTTGGCGACCACCGACGACAGGAAGGAGAGCGTGGCGCCCGGACGGTCGATGATCGCGATCGGGAAGGTCAGCACGATCTCGCGCCAGCGCTGCCAGCGGTGGAAGTCGCGCAAACTATCCGCGCCCATGATCCAGACGAAATCGACGCCCGGGTTGCGCGCCTTGACCAGGGCAAGCGTGTCGGCGGTGTAGCGCGCATGCTGAGCCGCCTCGAAAGCGGTGACCTTGATCTTTGGGTTCCTGGCGATCTTTTCGGACAATTCGATACGCTCGGCGAGCGGCGCCAGTTCCCTCACGCTTTTCAGCGGGTTGCCGGGCGTCACCATCCACCAGAGCTGGTCGAGCGCAAGCCTTCTCAGCGCAATTTCGGCGACCAGCGCATGACCGGCATGCGGCGGATTGAACGAGCCGCCGAACAGGCCAACGGTCAGGCCCTTGGCGGCGTGCGGCATGCGGAGATAGGAGGCGGGGACGGTGGGCTGAAGGGACGAAAGCATGGTGCTAGGCCCCCCTCTCTGCCCTGCCGGGCATCTCCCCCTCAAGGGGGGAGATTAGCAGTTGCGCCGACGGCACCCAATCTTCAACGTCGGCGATTGGCGAAAGCCAAGGCGACATCCAATCTCCCCCCTTGAGGGGGAGATGGCCGGCAGGCCAGAGAGGGGGGCCTGGGCGCAAACGTCAACCCCTTAAGGCAAACAACGTCAAGGCCGCACCTGTCCCGACCCGCGCACGCGGTATTTGAACGAGGTGAGCTGTTCGACGCCGACCGGCCCGCGCGCATGCATCTTGCCGGTGGCGATGCCGATCTCGGCGCCCATGCCGAACTCGCCACCATCGGCGAACTGCGTCGAGGCGTTGTGCAGCAGGATCGCCGAGTCGATCTCGTTGAAGAATTTCTCGACCGCTTGCTGATCCTCGGCGATGATCGCCTCGGTGTGATGCGAGGAGAAGGTCTCGATATGCTCGATCGCGCCGGCGACGCCGTCGACCAACTTCACCGCGATGATGGCGTCGAGATATTCCGTCACCCAGTCCGCATCGGTCGCCGGGAGGGCCGCGGCGAAAGCTTTCATCACCTCGGCGTCGGCATGGATCTCGCAGCCGGCGGCGCGCAGCGCTTCCAGGATCGGCACCAGATGCGTGGAAGCCACGGCGCGATCGACCAGCAAGGTCTCGGCGGAGCCGCAAACGCCCGTGCGCCGCATCTTGGCGTTGACGGCGATCTCCACCGCCATGTCGAGCCTTGCCGAGCGGTCGACATAGAGATGGCAGATGCCTTCGAGATGCGCGAAGACAGGCACCCGCGCCTCGGTCTGCACGCGCCCGACCAGGCTTTTGCCGCCGCGCGGGATGATGACGTCGAGATTGCCGCTAAGACCTTTGAGCATCTCGCCGACAGCGGCGCGGTCGGTGGTCGGCACCAACTGGATGGCGTCTTGCGGCAGGCCGGCCGTCTTCAGCCCCTCGACCATGCAGGCATGGATCGCCGACGACGAATTGATCGAATCCGACCCGCCGCGCAAGATGACCGGATTGCCCGCCTTGAGACAAAGCGCGCCGGCGTCCGCCGTCACATTCGGGCGGCTTTCGTAGATGACGCCGATCACGCCGAGCGGCGTGCGCACGCGCTCGATATGGAGACCGTTCGGCCGGTCCCACTCGGCAATGACGTCGCCGACCGGGTCCTTGAGCGCGGCGATCTCGCGAATGCCGTCGGCCATCGCCTTGATGCGCGACGGGGTGAGTTTCAGCCGGTCCTTGAAGGAGCCCGACAGCCCGGCTTCCTCGCCATTCGACATGTCGACGGCGTTGGCGTCGAGGATGGCCTGCTCGTTGCGCAGGATTGCATCGGCCATGGCGGCAAGCGCGTCGTTCTTGGCCCTGGTGGAAGCGACGGCCAACGGTCGGGCGGCGGCGCGGGCGCGGCGGCCGATATCGGCCATCAGCGCCACGGTGTCTTCGCCGGATTTTTCATGCAGCTTCAGCATGGTTGATCCTCCGCCCTACCTGTTGTTCCTATGCAATTCCGAATGGAAAACCGTTTCCACACTTTTCCTGGAATTGCTCTAGTCGTCGGCCAATACGTGGTCGCCGGCAACGCTTACCACAAGGTCGTCGCGATGGATCATCGCCGAACGCGCCTCGTAGCCGAGCACGTTCTCGATCTCGGCCGTCTTCAAGCCCGCGATCCTTACGGCATCGGCGGCATCATAGGCAACCAGGCCGCGCGCGATCTCGCGGCCCTCCGGCGACAGGATCGCCACCGTGTCGCCGCGCGAGAAATTGCCGCTGACCAGCTTCACCCCGGCCGGCAGCAGCGACTTGCCCGATTTCAGCGCACCGACGGCGCCGGCATCGACGGTGAGCCGGCCGGCCGGCTCGAGCTGCCCGGCGATCCAGGTCTTGTAGCCCTTCACCGGATTGGCGCTCGGCTTGAAGAAGGTCGCGCGCTCGCCGCGCTCGATCGCCATCAGCGGCGACAGCCTGGTGCCGGACGTGATGATCATGGCGGTGCCGGCGGCATTGGCGATCTTGCCGGCATCGAGCTTCGTGCGCATGCCGCCGCGCGACAGCTCTGAAGCCGCCGCTCCCGCCATCGCCTCGATATCGGGGCTGATGCGGTCGACCACCGGGATGAACTTTGCCTGCGGATCCTTGGCCGGCGGCGCCGTGTAGAGCCCGTCAATGTCGGATAACAGCACCAGCAGATCGGCGCCCATCATCGTCGCCACCCGCGCCGCCAGCCGGTCGTTGTCGCCGTAGCGGATTTCCGACGTCGCCACCGTGTCGTTTTCGTTGATGACCGGCACCGCCTTCATCTTGAGCAGGGTCGAGATCGTCGCGCGCGCGTTGAGGTAGCGGCGGCGCTCCTCGGTGTCGCCGAGGGTCAAAAGGATCTGGCCCGATTTCAGCCCGTCCTTGCCGAGCGCGTCCGACCAGGCGCCGGCAAGCGCGATCTGGCCGACGGCCGCCGCCGCCTGGCTTTCCTCGAGCTTCAGCGCGCGCTTGCCGAGGCCGAGAATGGTGCGGCCGAGCGCGATCGCGCCCGACGAGACGACGAGCACTTCCGCGCCGGCATTGGCGAGCACCGCGATGTCGTCGGCCAGAGAGCTCAGCCAGTCGCGCTTGAGGCCGGTCGCGCGGTCGACGAGCAGCGCCGAACCGATCTTCACGGTGATGCGCCGGTATGATTTCAGCGATTTCATGGGTCTTACCGCCAGCGCGTGTCGACGGGCGCCGGAACGGCATCGCGCGCTTCCGCGACCACCGCCATCAGCGCCCGCAGCACCGCCTCGACGCCTTCGCCGGTGACGGCCGAGACGAGCATCGGCGTGCGGCCGGCGGCGCGCTTCAGCGACGCCGCCTTCTTCTTGCGTTCATCCACGTCGAGGATGTCGATCTGGCTGAGCGCGACGATCTCGACCTTGTCGGTCAGGCCATTGCCGTAGGCGTCGAGCTCGGCGCGCACAGTCTTGTAGGCCTTGCCGGGATTTTCCTCCTGGGCTGAGACCAGATGCAGCAGCACGCGCGTGCGCTCGACATGGCCGAGGAAGCGATCGCCGATGCCGACGCCCTCGTGCGCGCCCTCGATCAGGCCCGGGATATCGGCGAGCACGAATTCGCGGCCGTCAATGCGGGCGACGCCCAGTCCGGGATAGAGCGTCGTGAACGGATAATCGGCGATCTTCGGCTTCGCGGCGGTCACGGCAGCAAGGAAGGTCGACTTGCCGGCATTGGGCAGGCCGACCAGGCCGGCATCTGCGATCAGCTTCAGTCTCAGCCAGATGCTCAGTTCTTCGCCCGGCAGGCCGGGGTTGGCGCGGCGCGGCGCCTGGTTGGTCGAGGTCTTGAAATGCTGGTTGCCGAAGCCGCCATTGCCGCCCTTGGCGAGCAGGAAGCGCTGGCCGACGACGGTCAGGTCGCAGATCAGCGTCTCATTGTCCTCGGCAAAGATCTGGGTGCCGGCAGGCACTTTCAGCGTGATGTCGGCGCCTTTGGCGCCGGTCATGTTGCGGCCCATGCCGTGCGTGCCGGTCTTGGCCTTGAAATGCTGCTGGTAGCGGTAGTCGATCAGCGTGTTGAGCCCATTGACCGCTTCCGCCCAGACATCGCCGCCGCGGCCGCCATCGCCGCCGTCCGGGCCGCCGAACTCGATGAACTTCTCGCGCCGGAACGACACCGATCCGGCGCCGCCGTCGCCGGAACGGATATAGACTTTGGCTTGGTCGAGGAATTTCATCG
Organism: Mesorhizobium sp. WSM3224; assembly: GCF_000427725.1. GTDB lineage: Bacteria > Pseudomonadota > Alphaproteobacteria > Rhizobiales > Rhizobiaceae > Mesorhizobium. Next base: position 293,890 of record NZ_ATYO01000006.1, read on the forward strand.
GCGTTTCGGTTTCTGCTATTGCACTTGCGCGATTGCTCTAAGGCAGGTTGAGATTCACGTCAGGCCGGCATCACCTGAATCTCGACATGCCTTAAACCAAGGCGGAGCCTGGGGCGAGGCCGATTTGCGACTAAAGCGCCGGATGCCCTTTTGCCGGGGACGCGGTAGCACTGCGCGGGCGTGACTGAAGGGGCACGGCAATGAAGATCGTTTCCTACAACATCCAGTACGGCATAGGCCTCGACGGCAGATACGATGTCGGCCGCATCGCCGACGCCGTGCGCGACGCCGACGTCATCGCGCTGCAGGAAGTCACCCGCAACAACCCGCGCAATGGCGACCACGACATGGTGGCCGAGATCGGCGAGGCGCTGCCCGATTATTTTGCCGCCTACGGCAGCAATTTCGAGGTCAATATCGGCTCGCGGCTGGAGAACGGCCGCGCCATCTCGACCAGTTTCCAGCTCGGCAACATGGTGCTGTCGAAGACGCCCATTCATTTGTCGCGCAATCTCCTTTTGCCGCGCAGCCGCAGCCTCGAGACCATGAACTTCCAGCGCGGCGCGCTCGAAGCGCTGATCGAAACGCCGCTCGGCTTCATCCGCTTCTACTCGACCCATCTCGACCACCGCAGCCCGGTCGAGCGTCAGGGCCAGATCCGCTTCCTGCGCCAGCGCCTGTTGAACTACGCGCTGGAAGGCGGCGGCCTGTCGGGCATTCCCGAAATCGGCCTGCCGGACCTGCCCTATCCGGAAGCCTTCATCGTCATGGGCGACTTCAACATGCTGCCGGGCTCGCCCGAATATGTCGAGCTCGCCGGCCGCCCCGACCATGAGTTCGGCATGCCCTTGACCGCCGATCTCGCCGTCGATGTCGCCCAGCGGCTCGACATCGCTGATCTGATCACCTGGGTCGATCCGAAACAGCCTGGCGATGTGAGTCGCCACAAACGCATCGACTATATCTTTACCTCAGCCTCGCTCGCCGGATCGCTAAAGCGCCTGTGGGTTGATCGGCAGGCGGTAGGCTCGGACCACCTGCCGGTGTGGGTCGAGATGGGCTGATGGCTATCTATCGACGTTTTTGCGTTCGACGATCGCCATCATGATCGCATCGCGGTATTCCCCATCGATATAGACGGCGTCGCGCTGCACACCTTCCCTTACGAACCCGACCTTGTCGTAAAGAGAGATGGCGCGCGCATTGTCAGAATGCACCGAAAGCTCGACACGGACAAAGCCGGCCTTGCGCGCTTGCGTCAAGGTAGCATCGATAAGCCGCAGCCCGAGGCCACGCCCCCGGTAAGTGTGAACAATCCCCATTCCGAGCGCGCCGCGATGAGCATGTATGGGCCGATCATGGCGGGTGATATCGCACCAGCCGACAACGTCGCCACGAACAACGGCCACGAACCCTGGGTCGCCTCTCGCGATACGTTCCTCCACAAATCTTTGGGTTTGATCCAGCGGCGGCGCCTCGAGGAAGGACAGGTATTTTCGCTCACGCGAAACGAGATCGAGCGCGCGATGAAAGCTTTCAACATGCGCCAACGTCAACGGCTCGATCTCGATCTCGATCGTCTTAATACGGCTGCTCTCATCAACCATTAGCTTGACCGCCGCCAACCATCAAAAATGCACCCAGTTGCGCAGGCTCGTCCAGGTCTTGCGATCCAGGCGATAGCGCTCGACCGGCACCTGGCCGGCGACGATCGAGTTCAGCATGCCCTGGCCGGCATACTGGAAGCCGCATTTGTGGATGACGCGGCGCGAGGCCGGGTTGATCACCCTGGTCGAGGCATGCAGCACCTGGATCGAGGTCTTCTGAAAGGCGAGGTCGACCAGCGCATGCGCGGCCTCGGTGGCGTAGCCGCGCTTCCAGTAGGGTTCGCCGATCCAGTAGCCCAGTTCCAGCCCGCGATCGGTGGTGTTGAGCCCCGCGCAGCCGACGAAGGTGCCGGTGCCGGCAAGCGTCAGCGCATAGACGATGCCGGCGCGGCGCGAGGCTGCCATGGCCAGGAAGGCTCTGGCTTCGGCTTCGCCATAGGGATGCGGCATGCGGGCCAGCATCTCGGCAACGTGACGGTTGTCGGCAAGCGCAACGAGCTGCTCGAGATCGTCGTGGCGCGGGGCGCGCATGATCAGACGCTCGGTGGCAAGCACAGGGCAATCGATCGCGTAACTTTCGTCGTCGGTATCTTCCGCTTCGGCAACCATTTTAGTCCTCCAGGGCAAAGAAAAATGAAAAAGGAGAGAGGGCAAGCCCATCTCTCCTGATCCTTTTCCTGGCCTGGCCAGACACCGGTTCCCGAGATGGGCGCCGGTGTTATGGTGCGGAACCGGCTACTCCGCGGCTTTGGTAATCGGGTTGACCGATACGTAGGTTCGGCCGTTGGCTTTTTTGTTGAAGGTGACCGCGCCGGTCTCGAGCGCAAAAAGGGTGTGGTCCGTGCCCATGCCGACATTGACGCCGGGATGCCAGGTCGTGCCGCGTTGACGGATGATGATGTTGCCCGGGATGACGGCTTCGCCGCCGAACTTCTTCACGCCCAGACGCTTGGAATGCGAGTCGCGACCGTTGCGCGACGAGCCGCCAGCTTTCTTGTGTGCCATCTAACTAACTCCGATGCGCCCTAGGGGCGCTTGAATGGTCTTATGAACGCGTTCGCGTTCCGTTTCAAGTCCGATCCGGCGACCTTGTCGCCGGTTCGTTTTTACTTCTTCGCCAGTTCCTTGGCCTGCTCGCGCCAGTCCTTGATCTGGTCGGCGCTGAACGGCATGTGCTCGTCGATCTTGGCGACGTCCTTGTCGGTCAGCTTGGCGAGCTGCGCGAAGGTGACGATGCCCTGCTCGGCAAGGTCCTTCGCCGCGACCGGGCCGATGCCCTTGATCACGGTCAGGTCGTCCGGCTCGCCCTTCGGCGCCTTGAACAGCGGCGCGGCCTTTGCCTCTTCGCTGGCAGCGGCCTCCTTGGGGGCGGCCTCTGCCTTGGGTTCCTTCTTGGCCTTGGCCTCCTTCGGCGCGGCCTCGGCCTTCGCCTCGGCGGCGACTTCCGCCTTGGCTTCGGGCGCCTTGGCCTCAGCCTTGGCTTCCGGCTTCGCGGCTGCCTTCTTCGCCGGCTTGGCGCCACCCAGCAGGATCTCGGCGATCCTGACGGTGGTCAGAAGCTGGCGGTGGCCGATCTTGCGGCGCGAATTCTGGCGCCGGCGCTTCTTGAATGCGATGACGGTGCGGTTCTTGCCCTGCTCGACGACTTCCGCCGTGACCATGGCGCCATCGACGAACGGTGCGCCGAAGGTGACATTCTCGCCCTCGCCATGCGCGAGCACATTGCCGATCTCGACGATATCGCCGACCTTGGCTTCGACTTTCTCGATCTTCAACAGATCATTGGCGGCGACGCGATACTGCTTGCCGCCCGTTTTGATGACTGCGAACATTTTTTGCCTTTCGCTGTTCGGTCGGCCTCGATGAGCCGCTTCAGGGCGGTTCGGCCGTCTTTTTGTCAGTCTGCGGGTTCAATAAACAAGCGGCGCGGAAGAGCCCTCCACGCCGAATGCGGGCTGTCCCTAACCGAAGGTTGCTTTGGAGTCAAGGCAAGCCCGGGTTTCACGACTGGTGCAGGAACGAACCGCGCCGCTTGTCAGCCGTTCGCCGCCACCACCGGGCCGCATTGTGAGCCGTAAGCCGGCGAGGCTCCGGCCATCACGTCGCGACCGCATTTCGAAGAAGCCGGGAATCGCACGAATAGGGCCTTGTAACCGAAGCAGCCAGCCGTTATCTAGTGCGCCGCGCCGGCAACGGCCGACCATGACCTTGCGGAGAGGTGGCAGAGTGGTCGAATGCACCGCACTCGAAATGCGGCATACTCGCAAGGGTATCGGGGGTTCGAATCCCTCCCTCTCCGCCATCCTGCTTCGCTCTTCGAGCTTCGCAGGATTTGGTGCAGCGGTCGCGCGAAGCAGGATGCCCTCCGAAGCTCGGCGAAGGAGGGCGACCCGTGGTGGCGACGACCTTTCTACTGATCCCGATCGTTGCCAGTTGATCCCGACCTTCGCCTTGCCGGCATAGCTCTGGACATTGCCCGAGAACTCGCCCCGGGCAGCTTCGATCTCCAGCAGCCCCCGCTCCGGCTCGAAATGGCCGCCTCCAGCAAAAGCAAGCCTAGCTTCGTCCATCTGGCGCCTTTGTCCGAGACAAAGCGCTTGTCTCCCGTGGCACGATGAAGACATCGGGATGGGCGGCCAATATCCGGGCGAGCAAGGTCGAGCCGGTATGGCCACACCACAGATAAATATGGAAGCTTTCGGCTTTGGAATAAGCCGTACCCCACACCCCTGTTCACTTATTGCGTCTCTCCCGGAGACTTATTCGAACCCTCTTCTCTCGATGATTGCAATAAGGAATGTTCCCACAGCGACGGCGATGACCCGGCGCGGGATTTGAGACAGCAGCCACACCTTCGGCGGCGGCCTTCGTTTGACGAGTACGCTGCCTTCCGAGCGCATCCCGCTGGGCCGGCTCGCCGGGCAATCTGGCAACGGCTCAAAGCGCGACGGTTTGCGCATTCGACGGCGCTAATGTGTTATGTATTTCATGGAAGGGGCCACATGGAATTGCGACTGGCAGGGAAAGCCGCGACTTGATTGAATTGAGAGTGCATTGAGAGTGCGCGCGATGAGGTTCTGGGCCGCCATTGTCGGTTTGTTTTTCCTGGCTGCAGCCGATCTGCTGCAGGCAGGTGCCCTTGCCGCCGGCAACAACCGAGTCGCCCTGGTCATCGGCAACAGCAAATATGTCTACGCTCCGGCCCTTCCCAATCCCGCCGGCGATGCTCGCCTGATGGCCGAAGTCTTGCGCAAGGCGGGGTTCAACGTCATCGAAGGCGTCGATCTCGACTATGCCGGAATGCGTGATCGGTTGAACAAGTTCACCGAAGCCTCGTACGACGCGAACACGGCACTGATCTACTACGCCGGCCACGGCATGCAGGTGAACGGCAAGAATTATCTGATTCCCGTCGATGCGGAGCTCACGGCGCCCGCGCATCTCAAAACCCGCACCATCCAGATCGACGAGTTGCTCTCAGCTCTCCCGCCGGACCCGGCCGTCGGCATCGTCATCCTCGATGCCTGCCGGGACAATCCGCTGGCGAGGACCCTGGCGGCTTCGTTGCCGAAGAGCCGCTCGACCACCGCGCCGGGCCTGGCGCCCATCGACGTCACTGCGGATGTCGGCACCGGCGGCGTGCTGATCGCCTTTGCGACAGATCCTGGAGCCGTGTCCTACGACGGCAATGGCGCCAACAGCCCCTACACGATGTCGCTGGCCAGGCATCTTGCCGAACCGGGCGTGGAGATCCAGAGCGCTCTGACCCGAGTTCGCGGTGAAGTGACGGCTGAAACGGACGGGCGCCAGCGACCTTGGCACAATGCCTCGCTCGGCCGCGAGGTCTTTGTCGGCCCGCAAGCGCCGCCACCGGCCACCCCGGCTCCGCAACCGTCGGCCACGGAGAATCCGACCCAGCCCCCAAGCTCAGACGCGCGCGGATGGGAAATCGAGCAGCGCGTCTGGGACGAGGCCTCGAAGCGCAACACGCTGGCGCATTACGAGGCCTATCTGCAGCAATTTCCGAAGGGCGCGTTCGCCGATCTCGCCCGCCTCAACATCGATCAGCTCAAGAAGCCCCCCATCGGCAATACACCGATCGTTGTCGCCAATACTGAGAGCGACGCGGCGGGATCGGCCACCGCGGCGCAACCTCCTGCCGCGGCCAGCAATCCGGAAACCGACGTCGGGACCGAGCTGACGGAAGGCTTGATCGGCCTTGATCGTCAGGAAAAGATCGATGTGCAGGAAAGGCTGCTGGCGATCGGTTACGACCTGGACGAGGCCGACGGCGACTTCGGCGTCAAGACGCGCCGCGCCATCCGCGGTTGGCAGGAAGAAAACCGGTTGCCCCCGACCACCTTTCTGACCCCGAGGCAATACGCTCGCCTGAAACTCGACACGGACGATGCCCTGAAGAGCTACCGCGCCCAGCCGGCGCCGGAAGCGAAGCAACCGGAAAGCGCCGCATCGCAAAAGACCGAGAAGCCGCAGCCCGCCGTCCGTGCGAAGCCGAGACAACAACGCGAGGCAGCCAATCCAAGACCGGCGCCGAAATCAAAGACTGCACGAAAGTCCAGGTTCCGCACCTGCAGCGGCATAGACGGCACCTTCGAGGTCCCCGCGTCGCAGAGATGTCCGTTGAGCGGCTACGCGCATTATTGAAAGCCGTGGCGGACTGCGGAATCCCCCAGAACCGTTCCGGCCCATCAGTTTCTCGCCCAATCCTCGTGTCCATTGCGCACGCGGATAATGAGGATGTCACCATCTTCCTCGATCCGGTAGACGACGAGATGGGCCTTACACGGATGGACTCGCATCGGCGGCGACAACTCAAATCGCTCCCGCGCGATGCGCGGACTGGCGGCGATCAGATCGAAGATGGCAAATAATTCATCATGATATTGTCTGGCCTGCTTTGGGCTGAACAGGCGGACACCCTGCTCGGCAATCCCGATAACGTCCTCTTCCGCCGCTATTGAAAGGCGGAACCCCATTATCGATCGCCGCGCGATGCCTCTGCCCGTTTGACCGCCTCTGCAAAAAGCGTGTCCTTGGAGCGCCTGCCGACTCCGCTCTTCAGGCCGTCATCAACAAAGCGCTGCATAGCCGCGATCTTGTCGTTGCGCTCCTGATCCCTGCGGATCAGGTCGCGCACATAGTCGCTCGCATTGGCATAGCGCCCCGTTTCAGTCTGAGCCTCTACCCATTCCTTCATGGGATCGGGCAATGATACGTTCATCGTCGCCACATCGCCCTCCATGCAGACAGTATGGCATATTTTGACAAATTTTGTCAAAATCTACGGGTGCTATCCTTCGTACATTGCGCCGGCCGATTTCTGCCTTAGCCTGGTCCCCCGGACTGATGCGCCGCGATCGCTGCGAGAAAAACCTCCCCGAACTCCTTCAGCTTCGCCGCCCCCACGCCGTTCACCTCGGCGAAATCGTCGAGGTCGCGCGGGCGGCGCTCGGCCATGTCGATCAGCGTGCGGTCGGAGAAAACCACATAGGCCGGCACCTGGCGCTCCTTGGCGAGCCGCAGCCGCAGCGTCTTGAGCGCGGCCAGCAAGGAAGCGTCCACGCCCTCGCCACCTGTGGTGGAGCCCTGCGCGGCGCGCTTCCTGCCGCGCGCCAGCGGATCCCGCGTCTCGACGCGATACTGGAACGCCACCTCGCCACGGCCGAGCGCGCGGCCGCTTTCGGAGATGGCGAGCCCGCCATGGCCGTCGGGATCAGGCACCAGGAAGCCGCCGGCGACAAGTTGCCTCATCAGCGACATCCACACCGCCTTCCTGTGCACGATGCCGGTTCTGAAGCTGGCGAGCTTCTGATGGCCTCTCGCAAGCACCTTTTCGGTCTCATGACCAAGCAGGATGTCGATGACATGGGCGGCGCCGAAGCGCTCGCCGCTCTGCGCGACCGCGGCAAGGATGATCCGCGCCTCCGTCCCGCCATCCGCGCGCGGCGCCTGGTCGAGGCAGTTGTCGCAATTGCCGCAGGCCTGCGCCTCCTCGCCGAAATAGCCGAGCAGCACCTGGCGCCGGCACTGCGCCGTCTCGCAATAGCCGATCAGCGTGTCGAGCCGGCGATGCGCACGCCGTTTGTGCTCGGGTGAGGTATCCTCGTCGTCGATGAACATCCGGCGCGTGCGGATGTCGCCGGGGCCGTAGAGCATATGCGCCTCCGCCGGCCGGCCGTCGCGACCGGCGCGGCCGATCTCCTGGTAATACGCCTCCAGGCTGCCCGGCAGGTCGGTATGGAAGACATAGGCGACATCGGGCTTGTCGATGCCCATGCCGAAAGCGATGGTCGCCACCATGACGACGCCGGAGAGCGTCATGAACGCGTTCTGGTTCGCTTCACGCGCCTCCTTGCTCATGCCGGCATGATAGGCAAGCGCCCGCACGCCGTTCTTCTCCAGGAAAGCCGCCATTTCCTCCGTCTTGCGGCGCGACAGGCAATAGATGATGCCGCTCTTGCCCTGGTGACGCTCGACGAAGCGCAGCAGCTGGCGCTTGCTGTCCTGCTTGGCCTCCATTGCCAACTTGATGTTGGGCCGGTCGAAACCCAGCACCAGGGTTTCGGCGCGCCCGGCAAACAGCCGCGCCTCGATATCGGCGCGCGTCGCCTCGTCGGCCGTCGCCGTCAGCGCGATGATGGGCACGTCGGCAAACAGCCCGCGCAATCGCGACAGGTCCTCATACTCGCGCCGGAAGGCCGGCCCCCATTGCGAGATGCAATGCGCCTCGTCGATGGCGATCAGGCCGACGTCGAGCCGCGACAGTGCCTCGAGCATCCGATCCGTCATCAACCGCTCCGGCGCCATGTAGAGCAGCCGCGTCTGCCCTGCCGCCACGCGGCGCCAGGCCGCGACATTGGCCTCGCGGTCGAGCGCGGAATTGATCGTCTCGGCGGCTACGCCGGCAAGGCGCAAGGCGGCGACCTGGTCCTGCATCAGCGCCACCAGCGGCGAAACCACGATGGTCAGCCCGCCTTTGACCAGCGCCGGAACCTGATAGCAGAGCGATTTGCCGGCACCGGTCGGCATCACCGCCAGCACATGGCGCCCGGCGAGCAACGCCTCGATGACGGCGGCCTGTCCAGGGCGGAAGTCGTCGAAACCGAACACGTCCTTCAGGACGCGCCGCTCGTGATCCTCCACCCGCATGCCTGCTGCCTGTGCCGGCATCAGGCTGACGCCGAGGAGTTCGTTTTCGGGAGGATGTTAAGACCAGCCAAGTGATTCACCGCGTGATGCCTTGGAGTAGCGCAGCCGTCATCCGGCCACAACCGCGCTTTGCGGGAACCTGTCGCCTCGCGCCTAATGCATGTCGCCCAGAAGTGTGCAGCGGTTCTGGGACAACGACATGCATAAAAACAAAAACTTAAAGCGTGTCGCCTGAATCCATTTCAGCGCGACACGCTTTAGTTCGTCATCGGAAAGCCATCGCTGGCATATCGGCCTGAGAGTTCCGCCGGCGTATTCTGCAGTGCTATAACGTCGAGCCACCCGACACCGCCGGCGGCAGCCGAATGCCAAGAGGAGACTTCGCATGATCGACCCCGCCACGCTCGTCACCTACGTCGCGGTCGTGTTCGGCTTTGTCTTCATTCCGGGACCCGCCACGCTGCTTACGGTCGCGCGCGCGACCAGCTCGGGCACGAAGGTCGGCATTGCCACCGGTGCCGGTGTCGCCGCGGGCGACGTGATCCACACCATCATGGCCATTGTCGGCATCTCCGCCATAATCGCCGCCTCGGCGATGCTGTTCAGCATCATCAAATATATCGGCGCCGCCTATCTCGTTTATCTCGGCATCCGCGCCATTGTCGAAAAGGCGCCGGCAGATCTGGCGGGCAGGTCGCTGCCCATCTCGGCCGGCAGGGCCTTCCGGCAGGCGATCCTGACCGAAGTGCTCAATCCGAAGACCGCTTTGTTCTTCCTGGCCTTCCTGCCACAGTTCGTGCACCCGCAAGGCGGTTTCGTGATGCTGCAGCTGATGGCGCTGGGCACCATCTTTGTCCTGCTCGGGCTCTTCAGCACAGTCGTCTTCGCCGTCAGCGCGGGCGGCCTGGGTTCCTTCCTACGCCGCAATCCGGCAGTGCTGAAATGGCAGGGCAAGGTGGTCGGCGGCATTTATTGCGGGCTCGGCGTTCGGCTTGCCCTGCAGCACCGCTGATCTTGCCGGCTTGGCGATACCCCGCCGTTAAACCTATCTTTACCCTGCTGCGGCACCGTTGCCCTTCTGCGGCGGCGATGTTTGAGTACCGCGGCGGCGCGATGAGCGCCCAGGCAACAAACCCGCGCTTAACGGCGCGGGTTTTCCTTTGAATGGCTGACCCTCAACCGAGGAAGTCCACCCGGCAAGGCGCAAAGCTGTCGACCAGCCGCCCGGCCTCCAGCGCCTTGACGCCATGCACGAGATTGGACGGCACGATGAAGCTGCTTCCTGTTTCCAGCACCTCCGATCGGCCGTCGATAGTGACCTCGAAGCGGCCCTCGGCGACATAGCTTGCCTGCACATGCGGATGCGAATGCAGAGCGCCGACGCCGCCCTTTTCGAAGGCGAACTCGACCATCATCAGTTCATCTGTATGCACCAGCACGCGCCGTCGGTTACCGTCCGGCGTCGGCTCCCAGACCTTCTCGCCTGCATGGGAAAAAATCTCGGTCATCGCTTGGCTTCCGTTTGGATTTGGTGGGAAACAGTCACCGCGCCAGCCAGCCGCCGTCGACCGGTATCACCGTGCCGTGCACGTAGTCCGACGCTGGCGCGAGCAGGAACACCGCCGCGTCGCCTATATCGCCGGGCTGGCCCCAGCGCCCGGCCGGGATGCGCCCGAGGATGGCGGCGCTGCGATCGGGATCGGCGCGCAGGGCTTCGGTGTTGTTGGTCTCGATATAGCCCGGCGCGATCCCGTTGACATTGATGCCTTTCGCCGCCCACTCGCAGGCGAGCAGCCTTGTGAGGCCGAGCACGCCATGTTTCGAGGCCGTATAGGAGGCGACGCGGATGCCGCCCTGGAAGCTCAGGACCGAGGCGACGTTGACGATCTTGCCGCGCCGCCCTGGTTGCGCCAGCACGCGCCTGGCAAAACCCTGGCAAAGGCGAAACACCGTCTTCAGGTTGATGTCCATCACCTCGTCCCAATCGGCTTCGGTAAGGTCGACCGCGTCCGCGCGTCGGATGATGCCGGCATTGTTGACCAATCCGTCGAGCGGGCCGCTCTGCGCCCAGACCCGGTCGAGCATGGCGACTGCCGCGGCCGGATCGCCAAGATCGGCCTTGACCGCCTCGAAGCTGCCGCCCGCCGCCACGACTTTCTGTGCTGTATCGTCCATCGCCGAGCGGCCGACACCGACGACCAGGCCGCCGGCGCGCGCAACCGACACGGCGATGCCTTGCCCGATACCGGTGTTGGCGCCCGTGACCAGGATGCGCTTTCCGGTGAGGCTGAAGGCGGAAAGATCGCTCACCGGAGCTGGTCCATCGTCACTTGGTCGACGTCGGTGTAGTCGACATTGTCGCCGGCCATCGCCCAGATGAAGGCGTAGTTGGACGTGCCGGCGCCCGAATGGATCGACCAGCCGGGCGACAGCACCGCCTCCTCGTTGCGCATGACGATATGCCGCGTCTCGTCCGGCTCGCCCATGAAATGGAAGACGCGCTGGCCCTCCGCCAGATCGAAATAGAGATAGGCTTCCATGCGCCGGTCATGCACATGGCAAGGCATGGTGTTCCACACCGAGCCGGGCGCGAGTTGCGTCATGCCGACGACGAGCTGGCACGTCTTGACGCCATCGGCATGGATGAACTGGAAGATCGAGCGCTCGTTGCTGGTCGCCTGGCTGCCGAGGTCGAGCCGTTTTGCGTCGCCGATGCGGATCAGCTGGCTGGGATAGGCCTGATGCGCCGGCGCGCTCAGCAGATAGAATTTTGCCGGCTTGTCGGGATCCGCCGAGGCGAACGAAACTTCCTTCGTGCCCATGCCGAGATAGACCATGTCGCGCGCCGCCATCTCATAAGGCAGGCCATCCGCCGTCACCGTTCCCGCGCCGCCTATATTGACGGCGATCAGCTCGCGGCGGTCGAGGAATGCCTCGGTGCCGGTCGGCTTGATCGCTTCGAGCGGCAGGACCTTGTCGACCGGCATGGCACCGCCGACGATCATGCGGTCGTAATGGGTGTAGGTCAGGCTGACGACATCGGGCTGGAACAGCCCTTCGATATGGAAATGGTGGCGCAGTTCGTCGGTGCCCATGGCTGCGGCGGCGGTAGGATCGATGGCGAAGCGCGACGAAAATTCGGTGTGTTTGTGGTCCATTTTACCTTGCTCGCCATTTTACCTTGCTCGAATGATCACTCGGTCGCCGCGGCTTTCACCGATTTGGCGTAATAGGCCTGTCGTGCCTGCAGCCGCTCGCGATAGCGCTGCTGGCTGCGGGTGAGATGCGTGCGCATCGCCTCGCGCGCGGCACCGGCATCTCCCGCCGAGATCGCATCGAGGATGACGAGATGCTCGCGCTGCAGGCCGCGCTGGTAATCGTCCGACTGGACGAGCTCGGTCGACCAGGGCGAGGTCACGTCGCAGGGAATGGCGCGGCGTCCGAGCACGTCGAGCATCTCGACATAGAACGGGTTGTTGGTGGCGCTGGCGATCGCCCGGTGGAAGGCAAGATCGGCCGGGCCGGTCGGCTGGCTGGCGAGCAGGAGCCGCTCGAACTCGAAGAAGGCCTCCTGGATCGCAGCTTCCTGCGCGGCGTTGCGGCGGATGGCGGCAAGCCCTGCCGATTCGATCTCGATGGCGAGCCGCACCTCGAGCACGTTGAGCGCGATCGAATCCTTGCTGCCCATGTCGGCGGCTAAAGCCCCGAAGGTGGTCGAGATATGCTCGGTGACGAAGACGCCGGCGCCTTGCCGCGCTTCGACCAGGCCATCGGCGGCGAGCTTGGCCAGCGCCTCGCGGATGACGGTGCGGCTGACCCCGAACGTCTCGGTCAGCTGGCCCTCGGTCGGCAGCTTGTTGCCGGGCGGGATCTCGCCCGCCAACAGCTGCCTGCGGATCGCCGCCACCACCGTCTCCGACAGTTTCGGCTTTCGTTCGACCCTGAGATCCGTTGTGCTATCGGCCACCTGAATGTCTCCTGATGGAAAAGGCCCCTTAGTGGAAAAGGCTTGGCAGCCACAATGATATTTCCGGCACATAGGTCACAAGCATCAGCACCGCGAAAGCCGCGCCGTAAAATGGCCAGATCGATCGCATCGCCGTCCAGATCGGAATGCGGCCGATGGCGCAGCTGACGAAAAGCACCGCTCCCACCGGCGGCGTGCACAGGCCGATGCCGAGATTGAGGATCAGGATGACGCCGAAATGCACGGGGTCGACGCCATAAGCCATGACCACCGGCAGGAAGATAGGCGTGGTGATGATGATCAGCGGCGACATGTCCATGAAGGTGCCGAGAATCAAAAGCACGATGTTGATTAACAGCAGGATCACCAGCCTGTTGTCCGACACCGATTGCAGGAACGCCACGAGCGCCGCCGGGACCCTGAGATAGGCGAGCAGCCAGCCGAAGGCCGCCGCGCAACCGATGATCATCAGCACCATCGCCGTCGTGCGAACGGCCGCGGTGGTTGCGGCCACGAAGTCGCTCCAGCTCATCGAGCGGTAGATGATGAGCGTCACCAGGAAAGCGTAGACGATGGCGATGCAGGAGCTTTCCGTGGCGGTGAAGATGCCGGACCGGACGCCGCCGAAGATGATCGCGATCAGGATAAGACCGGGAACGGCGGCAACGAGTAGCTGCAAGGCGCGCCCGAAGCCGGCGAAGGGCTCGGTGGGATAGCCGCGCCGGCTGGCAACCCAGTAGGCGGTGATCATCAGCGACAGCGCCAGCAGCAGGCCTGGTATGACGCCGGCGGTAAACAGATCGGCGATCGAGATGCGGCCGCCGGCCGAGATCGAATAGATGATCATGTTGTGCGACGGCGGGATCAGCAGGGCGATGATGGCGCCGACCGAGGTGATGTTGACGGCATAGTCGATGCCGTAGCCGCGCGCTTTCATCTGCGGGATCATCAGCCCGCCGACGGCGGACGCATCGGCCACGGCCGAGCCCGAAATGCCGCCGAACATGGTCGATGCCGCTATGTTGACCTGACCGAGGCCGCCGCGCAGATGCCCGACCAGCGAGCCGGCGAGCGCCACCAGGCGCGCCGCGATACCGCCGCGCACCATCAGGTCCCCGGCGAAGATGAAGAACGGGATGGCCATCAGCGAGAAGACGCTGACGCCCGAATTCAGCCGCTGGAACACGACCACCGGCGGCAGGCCGAGCACGATGATCGTCGCGAAACTCGCTACGCCGAGGCAGAAGGCGATCGGCGTGCCGATGATCAGCAGGAAGACGAAGACGCCGAACAGGACCATCAGGGCCATCGCCTAAACCTCCTCGCCCGTGGCGTAAATGTCGGCGTCGACCGGCAGGCCGGCAAAGCGCCCCGCCAGCCGCTCGAGCGAAAACAGGCAGACGAGCGCGCCGCCCAGGATGACCGGCAGGAAGCTGACGCCGCCGGGCAGCGAGAGCGAAGGCATCACCGTGTTCCAGGTCAGCCTCGCCAGCTGCACGCCGTAGACGATCATGCCGGCGCCGAACGCCAGCACGACGATGTCGGAGATGCTGCGCAGCACCGCCTTTGCCGAACCCGGCAGGAAATAGAGCAGCACGTCGAAGCCGAGATGGGTGCGCTCGCGCACGCCGACCGCGGCGCCCAGAAAGATGAACCAGCCCATCAGCAGCACCGAGAAGGCTTCGGTCCAGCTTGGCGAGCGGTTGAGCAGATAGCGCGAGAACACCTGCCAGAAGATGATGATCGTCATCAGCGTCAGCCCCGCGCCGCTGATCCATAGAGACAGCCGGGCGAGAGCCGCCAGCATCCGCTCGACGCGCCGCCAGAAGGCGTTCAGCACCCTGGCAGGCGGCGCGGACATGCCCGCGCCACCCGATGTCTCGTCCGTCCTGCTCATTTCTCGGCCTGGATGCGTGCGGCGAGATCCTTGAGCTCCGGCGTCGCCAGATACTTGTCGTAGACTGGCTTCATCGCGTCGATCAGCGGCTGCTTGTCGATTTCGCTGACCTTGACGCCGGCCTTCTCGACGATGTCGCGCGACTTCTTCTCCTGCGCGTCCCACAATTCGCGCATCTTGACCACGCTGTCCTTGGCCGCCTGGCGCACGATCGCCTGGTCCTCCGGCGACAGCTTGTCCCAGCTTGCCTTCGACATCACCAGCACTTCCGGCACGATCTGGTGCTGGTCCATGGTGTAGTGCTTGGCGACCTCGTAGTGCTTGGCGGATTCGAAGCTCGGCCAGTTGTTCTCGGCGCCGTCGATGACGCCGGTCTGCAGCGCCGAATAGACTTCGCCGTAAGCCATCGGCGTGGCGTTGGCGCCGAGCGCGTTGACCATGTCGACGAACACGTCCGACTGGATGACGCGGAACTTCATGCCCTTCAGGTCGGCGAGCGAAGTGATGTCCTTCTTCGTATTGTAGAAGGAGCGCGCGCCGGAATCGTAGAAGGCGAGCCCGACGAGGTCATGCGCCTCGAAGGCCTTGAGGATCTGGTCGCCGACCGGCCCGTCCATGACATGGCGCATGTGCTCGACCGACCGGAAGATGTAAGGCAGCGACGGCACCGCCGTCTCCGGAACGATGCCGTTGAACGGCCCCATCGACACGCGATCGAGGTCGATGACGCCCGACTGCGTCTGCTCGATCGTGTCCTTCTCCTCGCCGAGCTGGGCCGAGTGATAGACTTCGATCGAATAGCGGCCATCGGTGCGCTGCTTGATCAGTTCGCCCATGTATTTGACCGCCTCGACGGTCGGATAGCCGTCGGGATGCGTGTCCGACGACCTCAATACGGTCTCGGCGTTGGCGATCCCGACCAGCAGCGAGCCGAAGGCCAATATGGCTGCCGCCAACTTTGAAAGATGCAACATAACTTCCTCCCTTCTGAATTCACGGCGCCCGGCTCAGAGCCGGTACGCCTGCTTGGCAAGCGTGTAGGCAAGCTCCCGCGCCACTTCATGCGCCTCCTCCTCCCGGAGGCGATGCTCGGCGACCAGCCGCGCCAGGAAGGCGCAGTCGACCCGGCGCGCGACGTCGTGGCGCGCCGGGATCGACGGAAAGGCGCGCGTGTCGTCGTTGAAACCGACAGTGTTGTAGAAGCCCGCCGTCTCGGTGGTCATTTCGCGGAAGCGGCGCATGCCTTCCGGGCTGTCGTGAAACCACCAGGCCGGCCCGAGCTTCAGCGCCGGATAGACGCCGGCGAGCGGCGCCAGCTCGCGGGCATAGCTTGTCTCGTCCAGCGTGAACAGGATGACCGTAAGATCGCGCTCCAGCCCGACGCAGTCCAGCAGGGGCTTCAGCGCCGTCACATAATCGGTCCTGGTCGGGATATCGAAACCCTTGTCGCGGCCGAACTTCTGGAAGACAGAAGGCGAATGATTGCGCCAGGAGCCCGGATGGATCTGCATCACCAGGCCGTCGTCGCGGCTCATCCTGGCCATCTCGGTCAGCATCTGGGCGCGGAACAGCCGCCGCTCGCGCTCATCGTCGGAGCCGCGGCGGATGCGGTTGAACAGCTCCTCGGCAGCCGCGTCGGACAGATTGGCGGTCTCGGCGGTCGGATGGCCGTGGTCGGTGGAAGTCGCGCCGAATTCCTTGAAATAGGCGCGACGCTTCCGATGCGCCTCGAGATAGCCGGCCCATGTGCCGGTATCGTACCCGGTGATTTCGCCGAGGCGATCGAGATTGGCGGAAAAACCCTCGAAATCGGGATCGACCACACTATCCGGCCGGTAAGCGGTGACGACACGGCCATTCCAGCCGCTGTCGCGGACGATCCGGTGCCATTTCAAATCGTCGAGCGCACCCTCGGTGGTGGCGATCACCTCGATGTTGAAGCGCTCAAACAGCGCACGCGGGCGATAGTCGTCGCGTTGCAGCAGCGTCGCGATCGTATCGTAGGTACGGTCGGCGCTCGCAGCGGTGAGCGGCTCCTCGATGCCGAACAGGTGCTCGAACACATGGTCGAGCCACAGCCGTGTCGGCGTGCCGCGGAAGAGATAATAATGCTCGGCGAAGCGCCGCCAGATCGTCCGGCCGTCTGTTTCGACCGGCGCCCCATCCTGCGTGGGCACGCCGAGTTCTTCCAGCCGCACGCCCTGGCTGAGCAGCATGCGGAAAATGTAATGGTCCGGCACGAT
The DNA here is from genome assembly GCF_000427725.1 of Mesorhizobium sp. WSM3224. Taxonomy (GTDB): domain Bacteria; phylum Pseudomonadota; class Alphaproteobacteria; order Rhizobiales; family Rhizobiaceae; genus Mesorhizobium. Next base: position 310,774 of record NZ_ATYO01000006.1, read on the forward strand.
CAGCAAATGCGCCGGATCGGGGAACGGCTCGTTCAGAGCATACCAGCTTGGGTCGGTGTGGCCGTGCGGGCTGACGATCGGCAGATCCTTCACACCTGCGTAAAGGGCGCGCGCCAATGATCGCGTTTCCGGCGCGAACAGCAGGTCCGGATCGGTCAGTGATGCCACTCAGCTCCTCCCAGGCTGCGTTATTGGTAGCTGCACACGAAATAATGTCAACATACAAAAATTAGTTTGTTGTATGATGACTTTTGCATAAACTCCGGCCATTGTGCGAGAATACCGCGGATGGTAACCCGCTGCCGTCCCGTTGCTGCCAGGCTAACGGTTTGACGCGCCGACCGGAGACTCACACGCCGATGAACAGCCGTCTTTCCAGCACCACGATCGCGAAGCTGCCGGGCACCATTGCCATACCGCGCTACGATCGCACTACCGTGATGCCCGGCATCGTCCATCTCGGCGTCGGTGCCTTTCACCGCGCCCACCAGGCGGCGTATGTCGACGCTTGCCTAGCCGACGACGAAACCGATTGGGGCATTATCGGCGTGTCGCTGCGCAGCCCCGACACGCGCGATGCGCTGGCGCCGCAGGATGGGCTCTACACGCTGGCAATCAGGGATGGCGCGGGCGAACAGTTGCAGGTCGTCGGCTCGATCCAGTCCTTGCTCGTCGCCCCCGAGGACCCAGGCGCGGTGCTCGCCGCCCTGACCGATCCGCGCATCCGCATCGTCACACTGACCATTACGGAAAAGGCATATCTTCGCGCCGCCGATGGCACGCTGGACGGCGCCCATCCCGATATCGTCCACGACCTCGCCAATCGCGGATCGCCGAAGACGGCGCATGGCTTTCTCGCCGAAGCGCTTGCGCGGCGCCGCGCTGCCGGCACGCCCCCCTTCACCGTGCTCTGCTGCGACAACCTGCCGGCCAACGGCGCCACGCTGCACCGGCTGCTGATCGAGTTCGCGAAGCTGCGCGACGCCCTTGCCAACGCCGGCGACCCGGCTTTAGCCAGCTATGTCGCCGACGACGTAGCCTTCCCGTCTTCTATGGTCGACCGCATCGTGCCGGCGACCACGGATGCCGACCGGGCGCGCATTGCGCAACAGCTCGGCATCGAGGACGCCTGGCCGGTGATGACCGAGCCGTTCCGGCAATGGGTGGTCGAAGACAGATTTCCCGCCGGACGGCCGGCCTGGGAAAAATTTGGCGTCACCATGGTCGAGGATGTCGGTCCCTTCGAGGACATGAAGCTCAGGCTGCTCAACGGCGCGCACTCGGGCATCGCCTATCTTGGCCTGCTCAGCGGCCACGCCACCGTCGACCGTGCCTTTGCCGATCCGTTGATCCGGCAGTTCGTGGACAGGCTTTGGGCCGAGGCCGTTCCAACGCTGCCGCAGGATGCCGGGCTCGACACAAGCGCCTACACGGCCGAGCTCGCCGCGCGCTTTTCCAACACGGCGCTCGCCCACCGCACCGCGCAGATCGCCAATGACGGCAGCCAGAAATTGCCGCAGCGCATCGTTGCCTCCGCCCTTGCCCGGCTGGAGGCGGGCCTGCTGCCGGAACATCTGTCGCTGGTTGTCGCAGCCTGGATTGCCGCATGCGCCGCGCGCGGCGGAACCCTGCCCGAGGGCCACTTCACCGACCCGCTCGATGCCGCCCTTAACGACCTGCTCGGCCGCAACCTGCCGACGGCAGAGATGGCGGCGGCCGTGTTCGACCTCGCCGGCTTTGCCAAGGGCCATGCGGAACGACAGAGATTGGTCGAATTTGTCGCCACTCACCTCGCTTGCTTCAAGCAGGGCGGCCCGGCGCTTGCCTTTGCGGCCCTAGGGATCGGCGACAAGAACGGTACAGCCGAGTAGCGGTTTCCGTAGGACTTGAGGCCAAACAACGAGACGGAGCGGCTCGCCGTTTTCAGCGCAAACAGCGAGCGCTCTGGCAAAGCGGGGCGGACTGTCCCAAGCCGAAAACGGGCAAACAAAAAGGCGGGACAAGCCCCGCCTTTTCAATCCATCGTCAGGAGTGACTTCAGGCCGGCAGCAGCGCGGCTTCCAGCGTGGTGAGCTGGCTGAGGAACTGCTCGGCGCGGCTGCGCGCCACGTCGTCCTTGGCGTCGGCGGCGTCTTCCCTGGCGTCCTGGATGCGGCGGGCAAGGTCGGCGCGGTCGATGTCGTTGACATGCACGGCCGATTCGGCGAGCAGCGTGCAGCCGGACGGCAGGATGTCGGCGAAGCCGCCGAACACGACATAGCGGTCTTCCTTGCCGGACGCGGCCTTGATTGCGACGACACCGGGCTTGATCGTGGTCATGACCGGCGCGTGCTGCGCCATCACCGTCATTTCGCCTTCGGCGCCCGGAATGACGACAGACTCGACCTGCTCGGAAACGAGCAGCCGTTCCGGCGAGACCAGTTCGAACTTGAAAGCTTCAGCCATGATCAAATTAGCGAGTAGGGAATAGCGAGTAGCGAGTAGTAAGAAACTCGGCCGGCCCACTGATCCCTATTCGCTACTCCCTATTCGCTATTCGCTTCGTTACGCCGCTTCAGCCGCCAGGCGCTGCGCCTTTTCGACCGCTTCGTCGATGCCGCCGACCATGTAGAAGGCGGCTTCCGGCAGGTGATCGTAGTCGCCGGCGCAAAGGCCCTTGAAGCCCTTGATCGTGTCGGCGAGGTCGACCAGCTTGCCCGGCGAGCCGGTGAAGACTTCGGCGACGAAGAACGGCTGCGACAGGAAGCGCTCGATCTTGCGGGCGCGGGCCACCGTCTGCTTGTCCTCTTCCGAAAGCTCGTCCATGCCCAGGATGGCGATGATGTCCTGCAGCGACTTGTAGCGCTGCAGGATCGACTGCACCTGGCGGGCGACCTGGTAGTGCTCTTCGCCGACGACCATCGGGTCAAGCATGCGCGAGGTGGAATCGAGCGGATCGACGGCCGGGTAGATGCCTTTTTCCGAGATCGCGCGGTTGAGCACCGTCGTGGCGTCGAGGTGGGCGAACGACGTCGCCGGCGCCGGGTCGGTCAAATCGTCGGCCGGAACGTAGATGGCCTGCACCGAGGTGATCGAGCCCTTGGTCGTCGTCGTGATGCGTTCCTGCAGCGCGCCCATGTCGGTGGCCAGCGTCGGCTGATAGCCCACGGCGGAGGGGATGCGGCCGAGCAGCGCCGACACTTCCGAGCCCGCCTGCGTGAAGCGGAAGATGTTGTCGACGAAGAACAGCACGTCCTGGCCCTGGTCGCGGAAATATTCGGCGACCGTCAGGCCGGTCAGGCCGACGCGGGCGCGCGCGCCTGGCGGCTCGTTCATCTGGCCATAGACCAGTGCCGCCTTGGAGCCTTCGCCGCCGCCCTTCTTGTTGACGCCGGACTCGATGAACTCGTGATAGAGATCGTTGCCTTCGCGGGTGCGCTCGCCGACGCCGGCGAACACCGAGAAGCCGCCGTGGGCCTTGGCGACGTTGTTGATCAGTTCCTGGATCAGCACGGTCTTGCCGACGCCGGCGCCGCCGAACAGGCCGATCTTGCCGCCGCGAGCGTAAGGCGCCAGAAGGTCGAGAACCTTGATGCCGGTGACCAGGATCTGCGCTTCCGTCGACTGCTCGACATAGGACGGAGCTGGCTGGTGGATGGCGCGCATTTCGATGCCGTCGACCGGGCCTTCCTCGTCGACCGGTTCGCCGATGACGTTGATGATGCGGCCGAGCATGCCCGGGCCGACCGGCACGGTGATCGGCGCGCCGGTGTCGTAGACGTCCTGGCCGCGGACCAGGCCTTCGGTCGAGTCCATGGCGATGCAGCGCACCGTGTTCTCGCCGAGATGCTGGGCAACCTCGAGCACCAGGCGGTTGCCGACATTTTGGGTTTCCAGCGCGTTCAGAATGGCCGGCAGATGGTCTTCGAACTGCACGTCGACGACGGCGCCGATGACTTGGCGGACCTTGCCGGCGGCGCCGACCCGCTTCGTCGCAACGCTCGCCGCCTTGGCCGGAGCCGCAGCCTTCTTCGCCGGAGCGGCGGCCTTCGCGGCCGGTGCCGCCTTGGAGGCCGGTGCCGCCTTGGCGGCGGTCTTCGGGGTAGCTGCTTTCGCCATCGTCTTTGCCCTTCTCGTCTATCCGTTGTTCACGCTGCCCGCCGGGAGATCCCGTGCGGCGCGCCTAGAGCGCCTCGGCGCCCGAAATGATTTCGATCAGTTCCTTGGTGATCTGCGCCTGCCGCTGGCGGTTGTAGGTGATCGACAGCTTGTTGATCATGTCGCCGGCGTTGCGCGTCGCATTGTCCATCGCGCTCATCTTGGCGCCCATCTCGCCGGCCGCGTTTTCCAGCAGCGCGCGGAAGATCTGCACCGCTATGTTGCGCGGGATGAGATCGGAGAGGATTTCGCCCGGCTCCGGCTCGTATTCGTAGACAGCGCCGCCGGCGCCGTTGTCCGTCTCGGCAGTGGCCGAAGCCTGCCCCGCCGGAATGATCTGCTGCGCCGTCGGAATCTGGCTGATCACCGACTTGAACTGCGAATAGAACAGCGTGCAGATGTCGAAGCTGCCCTCGTTGAAGAGGTGGATGACCTTGCGCGCGATGGCATCGGCGTTGACGAAGCCGAGCGTCTTGACCTCGCGCAGGTCGACACGCTCAAGGATCAGCGAGGCATAGTCGCGGCGCAGGATGTCGAAACCCTTCTTGCCGACGCAGATGATCTTCACCTGCTTGCCGTCGGCGAGAAGCCTGCGGATGTGGTCGCGAGCAAGACGCGCGATCTGCGAGTTGAAGCCGCCGCACAGGCCGCGCTCGGCGGTGCAGACGATGAGCAGATGCACGTCGTCCTTGCCGGTGCCGGTCATCAGCGCCGGGGCATCGCCGCCGCCGCCGATCGCCTGGGTGATGTTGGCCAGAACCGCGCCCATGCGCTCGGAATAGGGACGCGCTGCTTCCGCCGCTTCCTGCGCGCGACGCAGCTTCGCCGCGGCGACCATCTGCATCGCCTTGGTGATCTTCTGCGTCGCCTTGACCGAGGCGATACGGTTACGAAGGTCTTTTAACGAAGCCATGCTTCAAACCCGATCCCGTTCGACTTCGTTCAAGCGAAGGTCTTGGCGAAGGCGTCGATCTCGGCCTTGAGCTTGGCGCGCAAATCGTCCGACAGCGCCTTCTCCTTGCGGATGCCGTCGAGCACGTCCTTGCCGGCCGAGCGCATGTGGCTGAGCAGGCCATGCTCGAACTTGCCGACCTGACCGAGCGCCAGCTTGTCGAGATAGCCGTTGACGCCGGCGAAGATCACCGCGACCTGCTCCTCGACCTTGAGCGGCGAGAACTGCGGCTGCTTCAGAAGCTCCGTCAGGCGCGAGCCGCGATTGAGCAGGCGCTGCGTGGCGGCGTCGAGATCGGAACCGAACTGCGCGAAGGCCGCCATCTCGCGGTACTGCGCGAGCTCGCCCTTGATCGAGCCGGCGACCTGCTTCATCGCCTTGATCTGCGCCGACGAGCCGACGCGCGACACCGACAGGCCGACGTTGACCGCCGGGCGGACACCCTGGAAGAACAGGTTGGTTTCCAGGAAGATCTGGCCGTCGGTGATCGAGATCACGTTGGTCGGAATGTAGGCCGACACGTCGTTGGCCTGGGTCTCGATGATCGGCAGCGCGGTCAGCGAGCCGCCTCCATTGTCGTCATTGAGCTTGGCGGCCCGCTCCAGCAGGCGCGAATGCAGGTAGAAGACGTCGCCCGGATAGGCTTCGCGGCCCGGCGGGCGGCGCAGCAAGAGCGACATCTGGCGATAGGCGACGGCCTGCTTCGACAGATCGTCATAGCTGATCAGCGCATGCATGCCGTTGTCGCGGAAATACTCGCCCATGGTGCACGCCGTGAACGGCGCCAGGAATTGCATCGGCGCCGGATCGGAGGCGGTGGCGGCGACGATGATGGAGTAGTCGAGCGCGCCGCGCTCTTCCAGCACCTTCACGAACTGCGCGACGGTCGAGCGCTTCTGGCCGACGGCGACGTAGACGCAGTAGAGCTTCTCCTTCTCCGGGCCGTTGTCGTGCACCGACTTCTGGTTCAGCATCGTGTCGAGGATGATGGCGGTCTTGCCGGTCTGGCGGTCGCCGATGACCAGTTCGCGCTGGCCGCGTCCGACCGGGATCAGCGCATCGATAGCCTTGAGGCCCGTCGACATCGGCTCGTTCACCGACTTGCGCGGGATGATACCGGGCGCCTTGACGTCGACGCGCTTGCGTTCGGTGGCCTTGATCGGACCCTTGCCGTCGATCGGGTTGCCGAGGGCATCGACGACGCGACCGAGCAGGCCCATGCCGACAGGCGCGTCGACGATGGCGCCGGTGCGCTTGACGGTGTCGCCTTCCTTGATGTCGCGGTCGGCGCCGAAGATGACGACGCCGACATTGTCGGCTTCGAGGTTCAGCGCCATGCCGCGGATGCCGCCGGGGAATTCGACCATCTCGCCGGCCTGGACATTGTCAAGGCCGTAGACGCGGGCGATGCCGTCACCGACGGACAGAACCTGGCCGACTTCGGAGACCTCGGCCTCCTTGCCGAAATTCTTGATCTGGTCTTTCAGAATTGCGGAAATTTCCGCGGCGCGGATGTCCATCAGCCGACCTCTTTCAGTGCAAGCTTGAGCGAATTGAGTTTGGTTTTGAGCGACGTATCGATCTGGCGCGAGCCCATCTTGACGATCAGGCCGCCGAGCAGCGACGGATCGACGGTCATGGCGATGGCCACGTCCTTGCCGGCGATGCCCGTCAGCGCCGCCTTGAGTTCAGTTTGCTGCGCGGCCGTCAGCGCATGCGCCGAAGTGACTTCGGCGGATGTCTCGCCGCGATGGTCGGCGGCGATCTGGCGGAACGCCTTGATCATGCCGGGCACCGCGAACAGGCGGCGGTTCTTGGCCACGACGCGCAGGAAATTGCCGACCAGGCCGGTGATCTTGGCCTTGTCGGCGATGGCAGCGATGGCCCTTGCCTGGTCCTCGCTGGAAAACACCGGGCTGTTGATCAGCCGCGAAAGGTCGTCGCTGCCGTTGAGCATCGCCTCGAAGCTGCCGAGGTCGGCCTCGACCTTGGCGACCGAATTGTCCTGCAGCGCGAGCTCGAACAGCGAACCTGCATAGCGCTCTGCGACAGCTGAGATTGGCGATGACGATTGGGCCACGGACCGTCTTTTCTCTTGTCTGACAGGCCGCAGATTGTTGGCGCGAGCGAAAACTCTGGCTAAATCTTTGACCTTACTGCATTTTTCCAAGCACGGAGGCGCGGCTTCCGCTATCCCCGGTCGAAAGTCGATTGCCGTCTAGCACAGGCTTTTTAAGACCGCAATGCATCGTCCGGCATGCTTTTCAGGCACTTTTGTCGCATCAGGCGAAGAAGACCAACCCTAAGCGCAGGATTAATGCATGTCGCCCAAAAGTGCGCAGCGGTTTTGGGAGAACGACATGCATCAAAACAACGACCTGAAGCGCGTCGCTTGGGATCCGTTTCAACGCGACGCGCTTTAGTCACGAATTCACGGCACGAAGCCGAAGGCAAAGGCCAGCGGCAGCGCCGCCAGCGCCAATTCAACCACGATGGAAGCCCAGTTGAAAGGGGTGTTGGCGCCGTCCGACATCATCGACAAGAGCCGGCCGAACGCGGTGAACAGCCAGGAGAAGCCCAACGCCATATAAAGCAGCGGCTGCGCCAAAAGGATGCAGCACAGACTGACGCCGAGATAGAAGCCCGACATGCGGCCGCGGCCCTCGGCGATCGCCGCCGCTTTCTCCGGCCTTGGCTGCAGGCGCAGCACGCGAAAGGCAAGCGCCGGCGCCAGGAACAGGAACAGGCCGATGAGCAAAGTCACGACGGCGCTTGACCAGGCCAGCCATTCGCCCTGGCTCACGGGCCATGGAAACGCAAAGTCCATAAAATCCCCCTCTTATTTCTTGTTCTGAAACGCCGGCATTCTAGCGAGGGAAAAGCAGTTCGCCAGAGGAGGGCGCACACATTAGGGATCGCGCATCAGGAGAGCGCGAAATCGACCGCGGCTTCGGCATGGATGCGCGTGGTGTCGAATACCGGAACGTCGAAATCGTCCTGGCCGATCAGCATGGTGATCTCGGTGCAGCCCATGATGACGCTATCCACGTTCTCGTCGCGCCGCATCCGGCCGACTTCATCGAGATAGGCGGATTTCGATTCGCCTTTGACGATGCCCTGGCAGAGCTCGTCATAGATCACCTTGTGCACCATGTCGCGGCCGGCCTGGTTCGGCACTATCGGCTCAAGGCCGTATTTGTCGGCGAGCCGGCCCTTGTAGAAATCCTGCTCCATGGTGAAGCGTGTCGCGAGCAGCGCCGGCCGTTTCGCGCCTGCGCCGACAACGGCGTGCCCGGTTGCGTCGGCGATGTGGATGAGCGGGATAGAGACGGCCGCCTGCACCGAATCGGCCAGCTTGTGCATGGTGTTGGTGCAGATCACCAATCCTTCGGCGCCGCCCGACTCCAGCCTGCGCGCCGCTTCCACCAGAAGAGCGCCGGCGCCTTCCCAGTCGCCCGCGTGCTGCCGTTCGGCGATCTCGGCGAAATCGAACGACCACAACAAGAGCTTCGCTGAATGCAAACCGCCCAGACGCTCGCGCACGATCTCGTTGAGCAGCCGGTAATAGATCGCCGTCGATTCCCAGCTCATGCCGCCGATGAGGCCAAGGGTTTTCATGGTGGGCACTCCGTCGAGACTGTCTCTCACGCTTATAGGAAGCTCTGCGGATCGATGTCGACCTGGACCCGCACCGAGCCGCGCAGCTTCGGCCCATCGGCCAGCATGGCGCGGATGAAGCCCTGCATGTCGGCGCGCCGCTCGCCCTGCACCAGCAGGCGGAAGCGGTGGCGACCGCCGATCAGCGACAGCGGCGCCTCGGCCGGGCCGAGCACGAAGAGATCGGAAGCCGTCGGCGCCGCGCGCCTTAAGGCCCTCGCATGGCTTTCCGCCTCGCCCCGCGTAGCGGCGCTGATGATGATGCCGGCGAGTCGGCCGAAGGGCGGCAGCGCCGCTCGTTCCCGCTCGGTGATCTCGCGCTCGTAAAAAGCTTCCGAATCGCCCGATACGATCGCCCGCATCACCGGATGGTCGGGCTGATAGGTCTGCAAGAGGCCGAGGCTCTTCTTGCCGGTGCGGCCGGCGCGCCCCGTCACCTGGCTGAGCAGTTGGAAGGTGCGCTCGGCGGCGCGCGGATCGCCATTGGCCAATCCCAAATCCGCGTCGACCACGCCGACCAGCGTCATGCCCGGGAAGTTGTGTCCCTTTGCCACCAGTTGCGTGCCGATGACGATGTCGGCCTCGCCATTGGCGACGGCCTCAAGCTCGAGTCGAAGCCGGCGCACGCCGCCCAGGAGGTCCGAGGAAAGCACGATGGTACGGGCATCCGGAAAATGCCCCACCACCTCCTCGGCGATGCGCTCGACGCCGGGTCCGCAGGCGACGAGGTGATCGAGCGTGCCGCATTCCGGGCAGGCCTCAGGCCGTCGCTCATTGTGGCCGCAATGATGGCAGACGAGCTGGCCGCGAAACCGATGCTCGACCAGCCAGGCCGAGCAGACCGGGCAGCCGAAGCGATGGCCGCAGACGCGGCACAGCGTCAGCGGCGCGTAGCCGCGCCGGTTGAGGAAGAGCAGCGACTGCTCTTTTCTCTCCAGCGTGCGCTGCATCTGTTCCACCAGGACCGGCGACAGGAAGCCGCCGCGCGCCGGCGGCGAGCGCCGCATGTCGATCGACTTCAGGTCGGGTAGCGCGGCGTCGGCGAAACGCGACGACAGCACGGCCCGCTCGTAGCGGCCCTGGCTGGCGTTGACCCGGCTTTCCACCGACGGCGTCGCCGAGGCGAGCACGACCGGGAAGCCGCCAATATGGCCGCGCACCACCGCCATGTCGCGGGCATTGTAGAAGACGCGGTCCTCCTGCTTGTAGGCAGGGTCATGCTCTTCGTCGACGACGATCAGGCCGAGTTCCTTGAACGGCAGGAACAGCGCCGAGCGTGCGCCGGTAACGACGCGCACGCCGCCTTCGGCCACCTGCCGCCAGACGCGTTCGCGCATCCGGGGCGGCAGGTCGGAATGCCATTCCGCCGGCTTGGCGCCGAACCGGTCCTGGAAACGTTCGAGGAAGGCATGGGTGAGCGCGATCTCCGGCAAAAGGATCAGCACCTGCCTGCCCTTGTCGAGCGCCGCCGCCACCGCCTCGAAATAGACTTCCGTCTTGCCCGATCCGGTGATGCCGTCGAGCAGGGTGACGTTGAAGGCATCGGCGGCAATCGCCGCGCGCAGCTTTTCGGCGGCGGTCCTCTGGTCGGGCATCAGCTCCGGCACGGCATGATCGGGGTCTGGCGCCGCCACCACCGGTCGCGGCGGGATCATCACCGTCTCGAACACGCCCTGAGCGCGCAGCCCGTCGATGACGGTGGAGGATACGCCCGCCGCATGCGCCAGCCCCGAGCGTGTCCAGGCGAGCCCGCCTTCCGCCGTCTCCAGCACGCGCCGCCGCGCGTCGGTCAACCGATCCGGTTCGGCCAGTGTGCGGTGCAGCCCTTCGATCCAGGGTTCCGGATCGAAAGCCTCCGGCGCGCGCAACAGCATGCGCGCAACCATGCCGGGGGCCGACAATGTGTACTGCGCGATCCAGTCGACGAAGCGGCGCATCACCCTGTCGATCGGCGGGCAGTCGAAGACCTCCTCGATCGGCCGCAATTTCTTCGGATCGACGGTTTCGACGACGCCGTCCCAGACGATGCCCGCGACCTGGCGCGGCCCCAGCGGCACGCGCACGATCGAGCCCGGCACCACGCGCATGCCGGGCGGCACGGCATAGGTGTAGGGTCGTTCGGCGGGCATCGGCACCAGCACGGGTGCGGCTGCGACAAAGGGCGAATCTTCCATCATCAGGCGTGACCTTGCCCCGACTTTGCTCTAGATCAAAGAGGACCCTCTTATGTGCCTGGCGGGCGCCAGGCGATCCCCAAGGAGACAGCCATGAAGTTTTTTGTCGACACCGCTGACATCAAGGAAATTAAGGAGCTGCACGATTTGGGGCTGCTGGATGGCGTCACCACCAACCCGTCGCTGATCCTGAAATCGGGCGGCAAGATTTCCGAAGTCACCAAGCAGATCTGCGATATCGTCGAAGGCCCGGTCTCGGCCGAGGTCGTGGCGACCGAGTTCAAGGATATGATGGCCGAGGCCGAGGTGCTGGCCAAGATCGCACCGAACGTCTGCATCAAGGTGCCGCTCACGCTGGACGGCCTGAAGGCCTGCAAGACGATCCGCACCGAAATGAACCGCATGGTCAACGTCACGCTCTGCTTCTCGGCCAACCAGGCGCTGCTCGCCGCCAAGGCCGGCGCCTCCTTCATCTCGCCCTTCGTCGGCCGCATCGACGACACCGGCTCGGACGGCATGGAGCTGATCCAGGAGATCCGGCAGATCTACGACAATTATGATTACAAGACCGAGATCCTGACCGCATCGGTGCGCACGGTGAACCACGTCAAGCAGGCCGCGCTCATCGGCGCCGACGTCATCACGGCGCCGCCAGCAACGCTGAAGGCGCTGGTCAATCATCCGCTGACCGACAAGGGCCTCGCCGCCTTCCTCGCCGACTGGGCCAAGACCGGCCAGAAGATCAGCTGACACCCCTTCGTCAGAAACAGAAAAAGGCCGGGTGACCGGCCTTTTTCTGTGAATGCAAGCAATGCGGGGAGGCGCGTCGAGATTCAGGTCAGGCGAAGCCGAGAATGGTGGTTTCCGAGAACCGGAGCGGAGCGTACTTAAAGTACGTGAGCACCGGAAGCGAAGGAAACCGCCGTTCGCAGGCCGGCCTCACCTGAATATCGGCACGCCTCAGGCTTTCTTGCCGTGCTTGGCCAAGTCCTGGGCTATCGACAGCCGCAGCAGGTCGGCCAGTTCGCGCGCCGCGCGGTTCTCGGCGTCGATCTGCGCCCGGTAGGCCGCGTATTCCTGGCGCGGCCGGTCGAAGGACGACGGAATCGAGCGCTTGCCGACGGCAATCACCGTGTTGGTCGCGGTATCGCGCAGCACGTAATTGGCGGTCAGCGTGACCGTGCCCGCGGTCGGCTCGTCTTCCTGGGTCTGCACCTGCACGATGGCCGCCGATTCGACCAGCTCGGTGACGCCGAGATCGAGCGTGTAGGCCGGCGAGGCGGGTTCGCCCGAGCCTTGCCCGAAGGCGAAGATCAGGTTGTTGCGCACCTGTTGCCCGTAGCGGGTGCCGACCGGCTTGATCGAGATCGAGGCGAGCTCGGCGGACGCGCTGAGCTGCGATCCGGGCGACAGCGGCTGGTTGGAATAGAGCGGCCGCACGGTGCAGGCCGAGACCAGCGCCAGCGCGGCGACCATGCCGCAAACCGCCACGCGGCCGCGCAGGCGGGCCGCTTGTGACTTCACCGGATCAGGCAACGACATTGACGATCCTCTGCGGGACGATGATCACCTTGCGCGGAGCCTTACCTTCCAGTGCTTTTTGCACGAAGTCGAGGGCCAGCACCGCTTTTTCGACGGCACCTTGATCCGCGTCGCGGGCAATTGTCAAATCCCCGCGCTTCTTGCCGTTGACCTGCACCGGAAGCACGATCTCGTTGTCGACGACCAGCGCCGGATCAAAGACCGGCCAGGGCCGCTCGGCGACCATCTCGGCGCCGCCCAGCGCCTGCCAGCATTCCTCCGCCAGGTGCGGCATGACCGGCGCGATGATGTGCACCATGATTTCCACCGCCTCGCGGCAGGCGCCCTTCAGCGCGGCGTCGGCCTTGCCTTCGGCAACGTCGTTGAGCGGCGTCGCCAGCACATTGGCGAGCTCGTAGATGCGGGCGATGGCACGGTTGAAACCGAGCTTCTCGATGTCCTCGCCAACCGCCTTCAGGATCTTGTGCGCGGACTTGGAAACGGCACCCGCCTCGCCGTCCTTGGCTGCCACGGGCTTCACGCCGGGAAGCTGCTCGGCCGCGATCTGCACCAGGCGCCAGACGCGCTGCACGAAGCGATGCGCGCCGGCGGCGCCTTCGTCGGTCCATTCGACGTCGCGCTCCGGCGGCGAGTCCGACAGCATGAACCAGCGCGCCGTGTCGGCGCCGTAGCCGTCGGTGATTTCTTCAGGGCTCACCGTGTTCTTCTTCGACTTCGACATCTTCTCCAGCGCGCCGATCGTCGCTTCCTCGCCGGTGGCGATCTCGACGGCGTGGCGCTTGCCGTCGATGTCCTCGAGCCTGACCTCGCTCGGCGACAGCCAGCGTCCATTGTTGGACGGCCCGCCGACACGGTAGGTCTCGTGCACCACCATGCCTTGCGTGAACAGGCCCTTGAACGGCTCGGCAAGGTTCAGGTGACCGGTCTCGCGCATGGCGCGGGTGAAGAAGCGCGAATAGAGCAGATGCAGGATCGCGTGCTCGATGCCGCCGATATACTGGTCGACCGCCAGCCATTCGTCGGCCGCTTTCGGCTCGGTCGGCTCGTTCGCCCACGGCGCGGTGAAGCGCGCGAAATACCACGACGAATCGACGAACGTGTCCATCGTGTCGGTCTCGCGCCGCGCATCGCGTCCGCATTGCGGGCATTTCACATGCCGCCAGGTCGGATGACGGTCGAGCGGATTGCCCGGACGGTCGAACTCGATGTCGTCGGGCAGCTTCACCGGCAGGTCGGCCTTCGGCACCGGCACCACGCCGCAGGCTTCGCAATGGATCATCGGGATCGGACAGCCCCAGTAGCGTTGGCGCGAAATGCCCCAGTCGCGCAGGCGGAAATTCACCTTGCGCTCCGCCATCGGCCGGCCGCCGATCGTCTTTTCTTCCAGAAGCTTCGCCACTTCGTTGAAGGCCTTCTCCGGCTTCATGCCGTCGAGGAAGCGCGAATTGATCATCACGCCGTCGTCGACATAGGCCTCCTCGATGACCTGGAAGGTTTTTGCGTCGGCGTCCTCCGGCATCACCACCGGGATCACCGGCAGACCGTATTTGTTGGCGAAGTCGAGGTCGCGCTGGTCGCCCGACGGACAGCCGAAAATGGCGCCGGTGCCATATTCCATCAGCACGAAATTGGCGACATAGACCGGCAGCGTCCAGGTCTCGTCGAACGGATGGACGACGCGGATGCCGGTGTCGAAGCCCTTCTTCTCGGCCGTCTCCAGCGCGGCCACCGAGGTGCCCATGTGGCGGACCTCTTCGATGAACTTCGCCAGCTCGACATTGCTTTCGGCCGCCTTCCTGGCCAGCGGGTGGTCAGCCGCGACCGCCATGAAGGAAGCGCCGAAGATGGTGTCGGGCCTTGTCGTGTAGACCTCCAACTCGCGGGTGTCGCCACCAATCTTGTCGGAACTTGCCACGGCCAGCGGCCAGCGGATCAGCAGCCCTTCCGAGCGGCCGATCCAGTTGTGCTGCATCAGCTTGACCTTTTCCGGCCACTCGTCGAGCCGGTCGAGCGAGTCCAGCAGATCCTGCGCGAACTCGGTGATCTTGAAGAACCACTGCGTCAGCTCGCGCTGCTCGACCAGCGCGCCCGAGCGCCAGCCGCGGCCGTCGATGACCTGCTCGTTGGCGAGCACGGTCATGTCCTCCGGATCCCAGTTGACCTTGGAGGATTTGCGCGTCACCAGCCCCTTCTCGACGAAGTCGAGGAACAACATCTGCTGGCGGTGGTAGTAGTCGACGTCGCAGGTGGCGAACTCGCGCGCCCAGTCGAGCGACAGGCCCATCATCTTGAGCTGCTCGCGCATGACGGCGATATTTTCGTAGGTCCAGTCCTTGGGGTGGACCTTGTTCTGCATGGCGGCATTTTCAGCCGGCATGCCGAAAGCGTCCCAGCCCATCGGGTGCAGCACGTTGAAGCCCCTGGCGCGCTTGTAGCGCGCCACCACGTCGCCCATCGTGTAATTGCGGGTGTGGCCGATATGGATCTTGCCCGACGGATAGGGGAACATCTCGAGCACGTAGTATTTCGGCTTCGGGTCGTCGTTCTGGGCTTCGAACAGCTTCTTTTCGGCCCAGGCCTTCTGCCATTTGGGCTCTGACGTGCGCGGATTGTAACGTTCGGTTGCCATCGGATGTTTTTCACTTAAAAGCTGGCACAAGGCGCCGGACATGGCCGGCAGCCTGGGAAATGTCGTCGCGGTGTTCACCATGGATTGCCGGACCCGTCAACTGCGGCGAGCCGGCCCGGCCACGAAAACTATAGGCAGGATATAGGCATGACGAGCGCCGTAGAGCAGCTTCACGCGGTCAAGGCAAAGATCGCAGGCGCTGAACGCGAGGCCAAACGCGACCCCGGCGCCGTCACGCTGGTCGCGGTGTCAAAAACCTTCGCGGCAGACGATATCCGCCCGGTCGTCGAGGCAGGCCAGCGCGTCTTTGGCGAGAACCGGGTGCAGGAAGCGCAGGGCAAATGGCCGGCGCTGAAGCAGGCATTCCCCGATCTGGAGCTGCATCTGATCGGCCCGCTGCAGTCCAACAAGGCCAAGGAAGCGGTGGCGCTGTTCGATGTCATCGAGACCGTAGACCGCGAGAAGATCGCCGCCGAGCTCGCCAAGGAGATCGCCAGGCAGGGCCGGGCGCTGAAGCTCTATGTTCAGGTCAACACAGGCTCCGAGCCGCAGAAGGCCGGCATCGAGCCGCGCGAGGCGGTTCGTTTCGTCGAACGCTGCCGCGACGTGCACGGCCTCGCCATAGAAGGCCTAATGTGCATCCCTCCGGCCGATGAAAACCCCGGCCCGCATTTCGCGCTGCTGGAGAAGATCGCGCGCGAAGCGGGCGTCGCGAAACTCTCGATGGGCATGTCCGGCGACTACGAAACCGCCATCGCCTTCGGCGCGACCAGCGTCAGGGTCGGCTCGGCGATCTTCGGCAACCGGACATAGAACGCTTCAATGAAGCGTAAGCACTCTTTTCCTTGGGGCGGGCGCGTCATCCCACCGCATTGTCGTGCAGGGACTTCGCGTTAGCTGCGGGCGTAGGAAACGAGCGAGCGAGCGGCTCCTTCAAGCCAAAGGAGGCCTCTATGACCGTCCCACGCCACGACCAGCATATCTCACAGAACCGGCAAGTCTCCCGCGGGCTGCACCGATGGGTCTATTTCGCCATGGTGGGGCTTGCAGTCTGCTATGCGCTCTCTGCCTGGGTCGGCTTCGCAGGCAGCGACTATGACAACTACCTGCTTTTCGTCGTGACCGGATTCATCGTGATGTCGGTGGCTTTGCCGGCCATCGCCGGTCGCGTCTGGCGCCATCACCGAATTAACGCTCCTGGCAGAACCAAGGCTTTTCCCGATTGGATGGCCGGCGAATTCGACACCGGCGACCGCCCGGTGAAGGCCAGCACGGCGACGATCGAGATCCTGCTGCCGCTGGCGGCTGTCGCCTTCGGCATGATGGCATTTGCGATCCTCGCAATGGTTGAAAGCTGAGCGATCCGGCCGCGGGCTCGTTGTCACGATCCCGTTACCGGCCCTGCCAAAATCGCCAATAGTGTTTCGCCGAAGCTTGAAACGAAACGGGCCGTTCCTATTTGCCTCGTGTCATTCAGTCTTTCTCCTGGGGAAATCCACGTGCGCTACAACCAGCTTGGCAATACCGGCTTGTTCGTTTCCGAACTCTGCCTCGGCACCATGACCTTCGGCGCCGCCGGCGAGAATGCCCAATGGGGCCTCATCGCCAGCCTCGACCAGAAAGGCGTCAACGAGATCGTCGGCCGCTCGATTGCCGCCGGCGTCAATTTCTTCGACACGGCGAACGTCTATTCCTTCGGCCAGTCGGAGCAACTGCTGGGACAGTCGCTCAGGGACCTCGGCGTCAAGCGTTCGGACGTCATCATCGCCACCAAGGTGCATGGCGCCATGGGCAACGGGCCGAACGAGCGCGGTTCCTCGCGCGGCCATATCATGGATTCGGTCGACGGCAGCCTGAAGCGGCTGCAGCTCGAACATATCGACCTCTACCAGTTGCACGGCACCGACACGGTAACGCCGATCGACGAGACACTGCGCGCGCTCGACGATCTCGTCGCCAGCGGCAAGGTGCGCTATGTCGGCGTCTCCAATTGGCAGGCCTGGCGGATAGCCAAGGCGCTGGGCATCGCCGAGCGCAAGGGGTTTGCCCGTTTCGAGACCATCCAGTCCTATTACTCGATCGCCGGCCGCGATCTCGAGCGCGAGATCGTGCCGCTCATCAACGCAGAGAAGCTCGGCCTGATGGTCTGGTCGCCGATGGCCGGCGGCCTGCTCTCCGGTAAATACGGCCCCGGCGCGCCTGGCAATGGCGAGGGCCGCCGCGCTTCCTTCAACTTCCCGCCGGTCAATGAGGATCGCGCCTGGGCGGCGGTCGCCGTCATGCGCGAGGTCGCGAAGAAACACGATGTCAGCGTCGCCACCGTGGCGCTGGGCTATGTGCTCGCAAAACCTTTTGTCATGAGCGTCCTCATCGGCGCCAGCCGCATGGACCAGCTCGAGCAGAACCTCGCCGCGACCGGTCTGGAGCTCGATGCCGACGACCTCGCCAGACTCGACGAGGTGAGCGCGCTGCCTGCCGAATATCCCGGCTGGATGCTGGAGCGGCAGGACGCCGGCCGGCGTCCGGCGCCATTCGTGCCGAAGGCGTAATCCGTCTTCGCAAGCAAGCCGACCCCCTTCGACAGCCGCTCGTCCCTGGACGCGCGGCTTTTCTTTCAAATACGAACGGTCTCCGCGAGGAAATCGAGAAAGGCGCGCACCCGGGCCGGCAGATGCTTGCCCTGGCCGACATAGACGGCATGCGTCTGCTCTTCGTCGCCGGGATTGAACTCTTCCAGCAATTGCACGAGCCGCCCGGCGGCGATGTCGGGCTCGACATGCCAGCGTGCCAGCCTTGCGATGCCCGCGCCGGCCAGCGCGGTCAGCCGCATGGCCTCGCCATCGCTCACCGTCGAATTGCCGGCAATCGGAATCATGAGCGACGTGCCTTTCCCACCCAAGAACGGCATGCCGTCGATATGCCGTACGAAGCCGAAGGCGAGCAGATTGTGACGGTTGAGATCGGCAGGCGTCCGAGGCGTGCCGCGCGCTTCGAGATAGGCGGGCGCGGCGACGACCACCATCCGGCTCTGGCCGAGCTTGCGCGCCACCAGCCGTGACTCGCGCAGCGGGCCGGCGCGGATCGCAACGTCGGCACGCTCCTCCATCAGGTCGATGACGCTGTCGGTCAGCACCGCCTCGATGGAGATTTCCGGGTAGCGCTCGAGGAAGCGCGGCAACAGCGGCATCAGCCGGTGCTGGCCGAACGGCACATAGGAATTGACCCTCAGCCTGCCGCGCGGCGCCGCACCCGCCGCGGCTTCCCGTTCGGCCGCGTCGAGGTCGGCAAGGATGCGCATGCCACTGTCGTAAAAGGCGGTTCCCTCGGGTGTCAGTTGCAGCCGGCGCGTCGAGCGGCTGATGAGCCGCGCGCCAAGCCGCGCCTCCAGCCGCGCCATCAGCTTGCTCACCGCCGACGGCGTCATGCGCAACGCCCGCGCCGCTGCGGAAAAACTGCCCGCCTCGACGACGCGGACAAACACTTCGATCTCGCCGGAACGGTTGGTTTCGGGTCTCGCCATTCGTGAATCTATTTCACAGAAAATATGCCTGATGCAAGGCTGGTTCACAGCTTGGCGGATCACGATCTTCCGGGTCGCGGGACCGAAGCGCCCGTCAGCACCCAACGGACGATCGCCATGCCTCTTGCCCTTTATGCCCTCACCGCCGGCGCCTTCGGCATCGGTGTCACCGAATTCGTCATCATGGGCCTGCTACTCGATGTCAGCGCCGATCTCGGCGTCTCGATCTCGGCGGCGGGCCTGCTCATTTCCGGCTATGCGCTGGGCGTCGTCGTCGGCGCGCCGCTGCTTGGCGCGCTGACCGGCCGCCTGCCGCGCAAGACTTTGCTGCTTGCCCTGATGGTGGTCTTCACGGTCGGCAACCTCGCTTGCGCGCTGGCGCCCGGCTACTGGACACTCATGGTCGCGCGCGTGCTCACCGCTTTCGCCCACGCGTCCTTCTTCGGTGTCGGCTCGGTCGTCGCCACCGGCCTTGTCGCGCCCAACAGGAAGGCTTCGGCCATCGCGCTGATGTTCACCGGCCTCACCGTCGCCAACATCCTCGGCGTGCCCTTCGGCACCTGGCTCGGCCAGGCCTATGGCTGGCGCTCGGCCTTCCTTGCCGTCACGCTGGTCGGCGTCATCGCCTTTGCCGTGATCGCGCTGCTGGTGCCGCGCGACGAGCCGGCAGCAGTGGACGAGGAGGAGAACTCCGAAGGCACGCTCGCCGTGCTCGGCCGCCGGCCAGTGCTGCTCGGCCTTTTGACCACGGTGCTAAGCTGGGTCGGCGTCTTTGCCGCCTTCACCTATCTGGCGCCGATCCTCACCCGCGTCAGCGGCTTTTCCGAGGCCGCAGTGTCGCCGATCCTGCTCGTCTTCGGCGGCGGGCTGGTCGCCGGCAACCTGCTTGGCGGACGCCTCGCCGACCGCCATCTGGTGCCGACGGTCATCGGCACTCTGGTCGCGCTGTCGGCGGTCCTGTTCGTCATGGCAGCCGCGATCCATCAGCCCATCGCCGCGATCGTCGCCGTCGGCCTGCTGGGTGCTGCCGCCTTCGCCACCGTCGCGCCGCTTCAGATGTGGGTGCTTGACAAGGCGCAAGGCGCCGGCCAGGGCCTCGCTTCCTCCTTCAACATCGCCGCCTTCAATCTCGGCAACGCCATCGGCGCCTGGCTCGGCGGCTTCGTCATCGATCACGGCCCCGGCCTCGGTGCCGTCCCCCTCGTCGCCGCCCTGGTGCCGCTCGCCGCGCTCGCTGTGGTGCTCATGGCGCTGCGTCTCGAACGCGGCCGCTCGATCGGCAAGCCGGTCACGGCGCAGTGCTGACCGGCTGAATTCCGCGTTAGGCATCCCAAGGAGAAAAATCATGGAATATAGACCTCTCGGCGCGTCCGGCCTGAAAGTGCCCGCACTCTCCTTCGGCGCCGGAACCTTCGGCGGCTCTGGCCCGCTGTTCGGCCACTGGGGCAACAGCGACGCGAGAGAAGCGCGCCGCCTTGTCGACATCTGCCTGGAAGTGGGCGTCAATCTGTTCGACACGGCCGACGTCTATTCCAACGGCGCCTCGGAGGAGGTGCTTGGCGAGGCGATCAAGGGCCGCCGCGACGCGGTGCTGATCTCGACCAAGACCGCGCTGCCGATGGGCGACGGGCCGGCCGACTGGGGTTCGTCCCGTTCGCGGCTGATCCGCTCCGTCGACGCGGCGCTGAAGCGCCTTGGCACCGACTATATCGACCTCTTGCAGCTTCACGCCTTCGATGCCTCGACGCCGATCGAGGAAGTGCTCTCGACGTTTGATCAGCTCGTGCGCTCAGGCAAGCTGCGCTATGTCGGCGTCTCCAATTTCTCCGGCTGGCAGGTGATGAAATCGCTCGGCCTGGCCGAAAAGCACGGCTACCCGCGCTACGTCGCGCATCAGGTCTACTATTCGCTGGTCGGCCGCGACTATGAATGGGAACTGATGCCGCTCGGCCTCGACCAGGGCATCGGTGCGCTGGTCTGGAGCCCGCTCGGCTGGGGCCGGCTGACCGGCAAGATCCGCCGCGGACAGCCCTTGCCGGAAAACAGCCGGCTGCACGACACCGCCGATTTCGGCCCGCCGGTCGAGGACGAAGATCTTTTCAAGGTGGTCGACGCGCTGGAAGTGGTCGCCGCCGAGATCGGCAAGACCGTGCCGCAGGTCGCCATCAACTGGCTATTGCAGCGGCCGACCGTGTCGTCGGTGATCATCGGCGCCCGTAACGAGGAGCAGCTCCGCCAGAACCTCGGCGCCGTCGGCTGGGCGTTGACGCCGGAGCAGATCAAGGCGCTCGATGACGCAAGCGCGGTGACGGCGCCCTACCCGTATTTCCCTTCTCGACGCCAGGAAGGTTTCGCCCGGCTCAATCCGCCGGCGGTGTGAGCGCCAGCGCTGAAGCTGCCAATCTCCCCCCGCAAGGGGGGAGATCAGCTGTACCAGCCCTCAATGCACCAAAAACTCCCCATCGACCTTGTGCCACTCATTCGGCGCGATCAGCTTCTGGTGCGTATAGGTGATCGAATGCAGCGGTCCGTCGAGCTTCGTCTTCCAGAACTCGATGAAGCGGATCAGCACCGGAAACGTCGGCGCGATGTCGTAGTCCTGCCAGATATAGCTTTGCAGCAAATGCGGGTGATCGGGGTAATGGTAGAGAATCTTGGCCGTGGTCAGCCCATAGCCTTTGAGCATCAGGTCCATTTCGGAATGGTCGTGCATCGCAGCCCCCTTAGGGTCGATCTCCTTCCTCCCGATGTCGATTCTGCGCTTAGTTGCTTAACTGTCTATTGATTTTTGTTGATCCTTCCCGGCATTTCCTTCGCCAAAACAGTTAGTTAGCAGCGACGTATGGCGAGTGCTGACAGTGGTTGGCGCTTGCCCCTGCGTCATCCCGCCGCGCGAATCCAACGTCTAATGTTGCCGTCACGGCGGAACTGTTAATAATGCCCGCGAATTCGTGGCCGCTTCGCCGCGATGCCGCCGGTCGTCAAGCCGGCGGAATGGTTCGGGAGGAAAGCAAGAAATGTCCGATGTGCATGTCCACCGCGTTCAGCCGGCGTGGAAGAAGAACGCGTTGATCGACAACGATACCTATCTCAAATGGTATGCCGACAGCGTCAAAAATCCGGACAAGTTCTGGGGCAAGCACGGCAAGCGCATCGACTGGTTCAAGCCTTTCACCAAGGTCAAGAACACCTCCTTCGACGGCAAGGTCTCGATCAAGTGGTTCGAGGACGGCCAGACCAATGTTTCCTACAATTGCATCGACCGCCACCTGAAGAAGCGCGGCGACCAGACCGCCATCATCTGGGAAGGCGACAATCCCTATGATGACCGCAAGGTCACCTATAACGAGCTCCACGCGCATGTCTGCCGCTTCGCCAACGTGCTGAAGAAGCATGGCGTCAAGAAGGGCGACCGCGTCACCATCTACATGCCGATGATCCCGGAAACGGCCTACGCGATGCTGGCCTGCACGCGCATCGGCGCCATCCATTCGGTGGTGTTCGGCGGCTTCTCGCCCGACGCGCTGGCCGGCCGCATCGACGACTGCAAGTCGACCATCGTCATCACCGCCGACGAGGGCCTGCGCGGCGGCAAGCCGATCCCGCTCAAGGACAACACCGACAAGGCGGTCGACATCGCCGCCAGGGCCGGCACCAAGGTCGAGAAGGTGGTGGTCGTGCGCCGCACCGGCGGCAAGGTCCACTGGGTTCCAGGGCGCGACGTCTGGTACCACGACGAGGCGGCGACCGTTAAGGCCGACTGCAAGCCGGAAAAGATGAAGGCGGAAGACCCGCTGTTCATCCTCTACACCTCGGGCTCGACCGGCAAGCCGAAGGGCGTGCTGCACACCACCGCCGGCTATCTCGTCTATGTCTCGATGACGCACCAATATGTCTTCGATTACCATGACGGCGACATCTACTGGTGCACCGCCGATGTCGGCTGGGTCACCGGCCACAGCTACATCGTCTACGGGCCCTTGGCCAACGGCGCCACCACGCTGATGTTCGAAGGCGTGCCTAACTATCCCTCGCAGTCGCGCTTCTGGGAAGTGATCGACAAGCATAAGGTCAATATCTTCTACACCGCGCCGACGGCGCTGCGCGCGCTGATGGGCGCCGGCGACAGCCATGTGAAGAAGACCTCGCGCAAGTCGCTGCGCGTGCTTGGTACGGTCGGCGAGCCGATCAATCCGGAAGCCTGGGAGTGGTATTACAACGTCGTCGGCAACGCCAAGGTGCCGATCGTCGACACCTGGTGGCAGACCGAGACCGGCGGCATCCTGATCACGCCGCTGCCCGGCGCCACCGACCTCAAGGCCGGCTCGGCGACGCGGCCCTTCTTCGGCGTCCAGCCGCAGCTGGTCAATGGCGACGGCACGGTTCTCGAAGGTGCTGCCGATGGCAATCTCTGCATCGCCGATTCCTGGCCTGGCCAGATGCGCACCGTCTATGGCGACCACGACCGTTTCGTGCAGACCTATTTTTCGACCTACAAGGGCAAGTACTTCACCGGCGACGGCTGCCGCCGCGACGAAGACGGTTATTACTGGATCACCGGCCGCGTCGACGACGTCATCAATGTTTCCGGCCATCGTATGGGCACGGCGGAAGTGGAATCGGCGCTGGTCAGCCACGACAAGGTCTCGGAGGCCGCCGTCGTCGGCTATCCGCACGACATCAAGGGGCAAGGCATCTATTGCTACGTCACGCTGATGGCTGGCGAGGCGCCGAGCGAGGACCTGCGCAAGGAGCTCGTCGCCCATGTCCGCAAGGAGATCGGCGCCATCGCCTCGCCTGACAAGATCCAGTTCGCGCCGGGCCTGCCAAAAACCCGGTCGGGCAAGATCATGCGCCGCATCCTGCGCAAGATCGCCGAGGACGATTACGGCGCGCTCGGCGACACCTCGACGCTGGCCGACCCGGCCGTGGTCGACGACCTCGTCGCCAACCGGCAGAACAAGAAGGGCTGATGACCGGCGAGGCCATCCTCGGCACCGTCAGCCAGCTCTGGCGCTATCCGGCAAGCTCGCTCGCCGGAGAGCGGCTTGACGCCATCTCCGTCGGGCTGAAGACCGTCGACGGCGACCGGCTGTTCGGTCTGGTCGATGCCTCCGACGGCGAGATCGCCAGGCCCGACCGCGAAGCCAGATGGCACAAGGTGCCGCTGATCCGCACCCGGCTGAGCGAAGACCGGCAACTCGAAGTGGCCGTGCCCGGCGGCGTCTGGCTGCCGGCGCCCGGTCAGGAAAGCGACCGCGCGGTATCCGCCTTTCTCGGCTTCGACGCCTCGATCCGGCCGTTCGGCTCGCAGAACGCGGCGCCCTTGTATCCCGGCCCGCTGACCGAGGCCCGCTATGCCAAGGCGCCGATCCATCTGCTCACCACCGCCTCGCTGGCCAGGCTGAAGGCGCTGCATCCTGAAGGCACGCCCGACCCGCGCCGCTTCCGCCCCAACATCGTCGTCGACATGGACCCGGTCGAAGGCGCCTTTCCGGAGACGGAGTGGATCGGCAGGAAACTCGCGGTGGGCGATTTGCGGCTCACCGTCTCCGAACCCTGCCGCCGCTGCGGCTTCACCATCATCGCCCAGGACGGCTTCGACACCGATCCCGGCATCCTGCGCAACCTGGTGCGCCACAACGCCCACAATCTCGGGGTCTATTGCACCGTCGACCGGCCGGCGCGCGTCGGGATCGGCGCGCCCATGCGCTTCGTTTAGGGTTATCGATACAAATCCGCCCGTGTCGGAGGCAGGCCGCTCGGCCCCCTCGCCCGCTTGGTTGCGACCGTCTGGAAGACTTGCGCCGAGGCCCGCTCGAAGGTGATCGAGCAGCCCGTCAGATAAAGCAGCCAGAGCCGCGCCTTCGCCTCGCCAACTTCGGCGATCGCCTCGTCGAAACGTGCCTGCAGGCGCTCCGCCCACAGGCGGCAGGTGCGCGCATAGTGCTCGCGCAGATTCTCCACGTCGTAGACGAGGAAGCTGTGCGCCTCGAGATTGCCGAGCGTCATGCCGATCGTGTCGAGCTCGCCGCCGGGAAAGATGTATTTGATCAGCGCCTTGTACTCCGGCCCTTTGCGCAGGGTCTTCTTGATGTCGCCCTTGCTGCGCCTGGTGATGGCGTGGTGCAGATAGACACCGCCCGGCTTCAGCAGGCGGTGGACGGTCGAGAAGTAGGTCGCGTGGTTGGCGAGCCCGAGATGCTCGAACATGCCGATCGACGAGATCTTGTCGAAAGAGCCGGAAAGCTCGGCATAGGACTTTATCTCGATGGTGATGCGGTCCTCCAGCCCTTCGGCGCGGATGCGCTCGCGGGCTAGCTCGGTCTGGGCCTGCGACAATGAAACGCCATGGCCGATAACGCCATAATTCTTCGCCGCATGGATCAGCATAGCGCCCCAGCCGCAGCCGATGTCGAGCAGCCGCTCCCCCGGCTTCAGCCTGAGCTTGCGGCAGATATGGTCGAGCTTGTCTTGCTGCGCCTGGTCGATGCCGTTGGCGAAATCCGTGAAATAGCCGCAGCTGTAAACCATGCGCTCATCGAGGAAGAGCCGGTAGAAAGCGTTCGAGATGTCGTAGTGGTGCTGGATCGCTTCCTGGCTCGAACCGCTGACATAAGGGTTGCGACCGGAAAGATCGCTGCGCGCCGTCATTTGCTTCCGCGACAACAGCACCGCCGGCAGGTCGCGCAGGATCGCCAGCTTCGGCAGGGATTTGAGCTTCGTCTTGAGCTTGCCTTGGGCGGGCAGCGCGTAGAAGTCGAACAGCGTCCCGTCCTCGATGTCGACGGTCTTGGAGATCCACATCTCGATAAGCGTCGAGAAGGCTGGTCGGCGCACCAATTGCCAGACGATGTCCTGGTCGTTGATGGTGAGCACCGGGCCGGAGGTGGGGCCGATCCGCTCGCCGGTCCACAGCCTGACCGCGAAACCCGGCTGCAGCGTCTCGATGACCGTTCTTACGATCCGCGCGGCTCTGTCGGCGGCGTCCATTCCCACCTCCCGGTACCCACCCCCTAGCGCCACTGTCGTCCACCGGCCTGTGGACCGCAATCCCGATCTGTTGCGCAAAAACACCGCGGGCGAAGGATTTCCCACCCGAAGCATGGCCATTCCGTCGCGTCATCTTGTCTTTTGCCGCGACGCACCCCATCATCTGGTTGTGTTCAACAAACCGAAAGGAGGTGATCCGATGTCGAGTGATTTCGTTTTCCATAACGTGAGCTCAGCGGATTGCACTTCCGGGAAGCAGTCTTCCCGTTAAGGCGCGAGACGCGCGGCAGGTAGCCCGGAGGGGCTGCCGCCAGGAGCCGCGTCATGGACGGAAACACGGAAGGCCGCCGGCTTCGCAAGAAGCGGCGGCCTTTTCCTTTTGGCGTCGGCTTTCGATCAGTGGCCGCTATCTGGTCACCGTCAGATTGTCGATGTTGCGCACGATATCCTGGAAGGCCTGGTTGAGCTCGCTGCCGTTGGCCGCCTGGTAGAAATGCTTGCTGGTGCCGGTATCGGGACTGGCGCAGGACTGCAGCGTCGACTTGGCGTTCTTCTCGGTGAGCGCAAAGCCGATGGTGAATATCTCTATGCCCTGGTCGCGCATTGCCGCGCAGAGCGTCGTTGCCGCGGTCCGCGTCTGCACTTTGCCGGCGTCGTTATAGACCTGATCCGGACCGTTGGCGTCGAAATAGGACAGGTTGAATTCGCCGTCGGTCATCAGGATCACGTATTTCGCCACCTTCTTCGGATCCATTTTGGCAGGCCGCTGCGAGGCCTTCATGACGCTGCCCCAGTTTTCCGAAAGCATGTACCACGCCCATTGCACGCCGATATGGCCGGCGGTGCCGCCGGAAGCATCCAGGTCCTTGATGACATTGTTCAGAGCCGACGCATCCGTGGTCAGCGGCTGTATTGTCGCGACGGGGCAGGCTCGTGTGTGGCTCGACCTGGCGAAGTCGGACAGATAGAGGTCCCGGTTGACCATGCTGACATCCGGACCCGCATCCGAATATTGATAGGCGCCCTTGCGCTCGGTGGCGCAATTGTCCGGCCGCGTCGAAGCCGAGACATATTTCGGGTCGTCATTTCCCGGCGCCTGCTTGCGCTCGCTGGCCTTGGTCTCGACAAACACGGTGCTTGCGGCAAGCGAGCCGACATTGACCGAATTGGCATAAGGCACGATCGCCACCCGCATCCGTGGCCGGGAGGCGTTCTGGCCGTCGAGGAACGAACCGACCGCGTTGCCCGCCGCTGTCCTCAGATCCTTGATCTTCTGGCCCGCCATCGAGCCGGTCACGTCGAGCATCATCGCGACCTCTACCGTCTTGTCCGAATAGAGCGCGGTGGTCGAAGACGTCACGCGTTGCATGTTGCCGATGCTGAACAGCGGGAAATAGAGGCTGATATCGGTATGCACATCGGCCTTTACGGTGCTGGCTGTCCTGTCGACGGTGAGTTTGTCCAGCACGATCCCGTTGGCTTGCAGGAGGCCTGCCGCGCTGTTGGCGTCGAGGAACGCCTGCACCGTCGCCTTGGCATCGGCCTCCTGGATGACGCCGAGCGTGAGATCGCGGGCCGTCGAGGTCACAGCGGCGTCGACGACGCCCTGCAAGCTCGACCTCGCATTGTAGAGCTGCGAGATATTGACCGCGAACCCCGCCCCCAGCGCGAGGACCGATGCGGCAACTCCGAACAGAACCGCGAAATTGCCTTCGCGATTCCGAATAAAGCCGTCCACCCCACGAACGACACCTTTGAACTGCCGCATCCCTTCCGCCTCCACCGTCTGCGGCACCGTGCCGCTCGGCAAAGGCGCTGCAGGATTTCGGCCAGACCCGGCCGACGGCCGCCGAAAGACACTTAGCAGTCGGTCAATTCATTGTTTTTGCTAGTTTTCGGCGAATTTTTCGGTGAACGGGAAGTAAACGAAAATGCGCTGGCAGAGAGACGTTCACGAAGCGCTTACCATGACGCCGGCGGCTGTCGCGGGCGTTCCCGCTTCGGCACAAACGGGCTGTGCCGAAGCGGATCAGCGGCAGCCATCAAACAGGCGTAGCGCAGGGGTCTGTGGAAGCGCAGGGAGCCACCATTCGCAGGCCGGGCTCACCTGAATATCTACAGACCCTACGCCAGCATCTGCGCGCTGGCCGTCCGGTCGACGCCATGGTGCGGAGGATTGAAGCGGTTGCCTTCCTGCTCGTAGGTCCAGACCTTGAACAAGGTGAGCCGGTGCAGACCGAAACTATGAAGGAGCGGCACGTCGGTAGCGTCGCGCCCGCGCGCGACGACGACGCGGCCGATGCGTGGCCGGTTGTGGCGCGGATCGAACGTGTACCATTTGCCGTCGAGGAAGACTTCCATCCAGGCCGAGAAGTCCATCGGCGCCGGATCGGCCGGCACGCCGATATCGCCGAGATAGCCATTCACATAACGCGCCGGAATGTTCATGCAGCGGCAAAGCGTGATCGCCAGATGCGCGAAATCGCGGCAGACGCCGACCCGTTCATCATGCGCCTGGGCCGCCGTGCGGGTGCCGCGCGCATAGCCGTAGCCGAAGGAAAGCCGGCTGTTGACGTAGCCGACGATGGCCTGGACGCGCGCCCAGCCGGGCGGCAGTTGGCCGAAGAGCTGCCAGGCGATGTTGCTGAGGTGATCGGTCTCGCAGTAACGGCTGCCGAGCAGATAGACCAGCACGTCGTCTGGCAGTTCCGCGACCGGGGTTTCCTGCGCGAGCACATTGACCGTATCGGTCTCGCCGCTGTCCTCGATTGCCGCATCGTAGAGGACCCGGAAACTTCCGGTGGGCGCTGTGAAACGACGGCAGATATTGCCGTGGCGGTCGCGATAGACCCGGGTCGGCACCGAGGGCGAGGTCAGGACCCGCGTCTGCCGCTTGATGTCGGCGTGCCGGTCGGGATGGATGTCGAGAAGCGAGATGATCGGCGTCGCCGCCGCGCATTCGATGGCGATTTCATAGCCGAGCCGGATCAGCATCGCATTCCCCCCGTCACGATTTTGGAAAGACTTTCGGTTCAACGCCACGAAACCGAGGTTGTTCCCATGCCAGGTCGAAATGGCGGCATCTCGCTTCTCAGCCGGTGCTGGCCGGTTTAAGCTGGAGCTTGCTTTTCGCCCTCCCCGAAAACGATTCACCAGGAAATTCGAATGTTCGCAGGCTTAAAGTTCGCCGCCTTCCTGTTCGACATGGACGGCACGGTGCTCAACTCGATCGCCGCCGCGGAACGGGTGTGGACAAAGTGGGCTAAGCTTCACGGCCTCGATGTGGCGACCTTCCTGCCGACGATCCACGGCAAGCGGGCGATCGAGACGATCGCCGGATTGATGCTTCCGGGCGTCGACGCGGTTGCGGAAGCCGACGCGCTGCTCAAGGCCGAAGCCGACGACCTCGAAGGCATCGTCCCGATTCCCGGCGCCGTCGCTTTCCTGGAATCGCTGCCGCCGGAGCGCTGGGCGATCGTCACGTCGGCGCCGCGCGAACTGGCGCTGCTGCGCCTCAAGGCGGCCGGCATTCCGGTTCCCGCCATGATGGTCACGGCGGAAGATGTGACCCACGGCAAGCCGGCGCCGGACTGCTTTCTGCTGGCGGCAAAGCGTCTCGGCGTCGAGGCGCGCGACTGCCTGGTCTTCGAGGATGCGCCGGCGGGCATCGCGGCCGGCGAGGCTTCCGGCGCCTCGGTGATGGTGATCAGCGCCACCCATGTCCACCCGCTGAAAACGCCGCACGTCAGCATTGCCGGCTACGACAGGCTCGGCATCGCTCTCGACGACAATGGCTGGATTGTTCTGGAGCCGCAGCGGGACGCGGCTTGAAGCGCGTTAATGCATGTCGCCCAGAAGTGTGCAGCGGTTCTGGGACAACGACATGCATAAAAACAAAGACTTAAAGCGTGTCGCCTGAATCCGTTTCAGCGCGACACGCGTTAGAAGTCGCTGGTCAGGCCCTTGACCTCCCAGTCGCCGTAGCGCCCGGGCTCCTTGCCGCCGCGGCCGCCGATTTCCTTCGGCAATTGCGCTTCCGCCGCTCGATACTTTTGACGACGGGCTTCCGCCTCTGCTAACGCCCGTTGTGCTTCCGGCGTCGGCGTCCTTCGCGGCTCGCCGGTTCCTGCAACTGGTTCGGTTTTGTTTGGCTCTTCGGTCATGCGATAACTCCCGCCGATTGAAACCGGGACCGGCGTCTCCCATCATATAGCCATGACGCTGGAAGGATCGACCCCTATTGATGAGCATCGGAATATTCCGAAAACCGGATTCCACTTTTCGGTCCGATGCTCTGGCCCCTTCCGACACCAAGTCAGACGGATGAAACGATGAACACGCTTCGCACCACCATGCTCCTTGCCGCGATGACGGCGCTGTTCATGGGCGTCGGCTTCCTGATCGGCGGCTCGGGCGGCATGATCATCGCGCTTTTGATCGCCGCCGGCACCAATCTGTTCAGCTATTGGAACGCCGACAAGATGGTGCTGTCGATGAACCGCGCCGTCGAGGTCGACGAGAAGAACGCGCCCGAATATTACGCGATCGTCCAGGCGCTGGCCAAGCAAGCCGGCCTGCCGATGCCGAAGACCTATCTGATCGACAGTCCGCAGCCCAACGCCTTCGCCACCGGCCGCAACCCGGAGAATGCCGCCGTGGCAGCGTCCACGGGCCTGCTTGAGCGGCTCTCCCATGAAGAGGTCGCGGCGGTGATGGCGCATGAGCTTGCCCATGTGCAGCATCGCGACACGCTGACCATGACGATCGTGGCGACGCTTGCCGGCGCGATCTCCCTGCTCGGCAATTTCGCTTTCTTCTTCGGCGGCAGCCGCGACAACAACAACCCGTTCGGCTTCGTCGGCGTGCTGGTCGCCATGCTGGTGGCGCCCTTCGCCGCCATGATCGTGCAGATGGCGGTGAGCCGCACCCGCGAATACGAAGCCGACCGGCGCGGCGCCGAGATCTGCGGCCACCCGCTGTGGCTGGCTTCGGCGCTCAACAAGATCGCGCGCGGGGCCGAACGTATCCCCAACCCGGACGCCGAGCGCAATCCGGCGATGGCGCATCTCTTCATCATCAACCCGCTTTCCGGCGAGCGCATGGACAGTCTGTTCTCGACCCATCCGAGCACCGAGAACCGCATCGCGGCGCTGCAGGACATGGCGCGCGCCATGGGTGGCGCACCGGCGGCCGCCCGGCGCGAAGCGCCGGCGCCGACCGCCGCCGATGAGACGCCGGCCGGTCCATGGGGCAAGCCGGCGGAGCCCGCGCCGCCTGCCGAACCGGCGCGGCCGAAACCCAATCCCTGGGGCCGCAACCCGACCGGGCCGCGCAATGTGCGGCCGAAGGGTCCCTGGTCATGACGCCGCCGAGGCGCCGGCATCCAGGCAATCCGCAACACACGGCCGATGACGAGAGCGTTGCCGGCCTTGCCGCGCGCAAGGCGGCGGCGCGCCTGCTTGCCGCCGTCATCGATGCCCGAACGCCGCTGGACGGCTTGACCGACAACGAGCACGGTCATCCGCAATACAAGGCGCTCGATGGCCGCGACCGCGCGCTGGTGCGCGCCATCCTGGTCACGGCGCTGCGCTATCGCACGACCATTGCCGGGCTGCTGTCAAAGCGGCTGGAAAAGCCGCTGCCGCCCAACGCCACCGCGCTTTCGCACATCCTGCATGTCGCCGCAGCGCAGATCCTGTTCCTCGACGTTCCCGACAGCGCCGCCGTCGACCTTGCCGTCACCCACGCCAAATCCGATCCGCGAACGCTGCGCTTCTCGGGCCTCGTCAACGGCGTGCTGCGTTCGCTTGCCCGCGCCAAGGAAGCCGAGCTTGCCCCGGCGCTTGCCGCCACCAACGAGGCGCCGCAATGGTTTTCCGAGCGATTGACCGCCGCCCACGGAGCCGACAAGGCGCGCGCCATTCTTGCCGCGCACCGCCACGAGGCGCCGGTCGATTTCACGGTCAAGGCCGATCCCGCGTTCTGGGCCGAGCGTCTGGGCGGCATCGTGCTGCCGATCGGCACGGTGCGTGTCGAGAAGCTCTCCGCCAACGTTATCGACCTGCCCGGTTTCGGCGATGGCGCCTGGTGGGTGCAGGATGCGGCGGCAAGCCTGCCGGCGCGCCTGTTCGGCGACATCCGTGGACAGCGCGTCGCCGATCTGTGCGCAGCGCCCGGCGGCAAGACGGCGCAGCTTATCCTGGCCGGCGCCGAGGTCACCGCGGTCGATACCTCGAAGAACCGGCTGGCGCGGCTGGCGCAGAACCTCGACCGCCTGCGCCTGGCAGCCGATCTCGTCCAGACCGACCTCCTGGATTACCGGCCGGCGCAATTGTTCGACGCCGTTCTGCTCGACGCGCCCTGCTCCTCGACCGGCACCGTGCGCCGCCATCCCGACGTGCCGTGGACCAAGACCATGGCCGATGTCGAAAAGCTCGCCGACCTCCAGCGCCGACTGCTCGCCCATGCCGTCGGTCTCGTCAGGCCCGGCGGCCGCATCGTCTTTTCCAACTGCTCGCTCGACCCTATCGAAGGAGAGGAACTCTATGGCGCTTTCCTCGCCGGAACCCCTGACGTGGCCGCCGATCCGATCCGGCCAGGCGAAATTGCCGGCGTCGATCCGTTTCTGACGCCAGAGGGCACGCTGCGTACGACACCTGCAGACCTGGACTTGGGGTCGGCTGGCATTTCAGGCCTGGACGGTTTTTTTGCGGCCCGTATGCGGCGGACGATGTAGGAAGGCAGAAGGCCGTGCCCGCGCGGACCAACCGCGCTTTCGCGATTGGCCGAAGCTTTCGGACATCGTCATTCTATGGCGGAGCAAGGAGCGAAGCGACGCGGCGCAGACCACAGAATCCATGCCGTGACTTCGAGGCGTTGCGACGGTGCAGAATTCTGCTCCGCTGCGCCCTTCGGCGGACGTCACAGGATCCTCGGGTCTGCGCTCCGCTTCGCGTCGCTCCGCCCGTGGATGACGACGTCGGGAGGCTCTGCCCAATCGCGAACCTCTGTACCAGCCCGCCCTAAAGCATGTCGTCGAGGCTCCAATGGCTCCCCCAGCGGGCGTCGATTTCGTCGTCGACATTCTGGTAACGGATGTCCGTCGACAGCCGGATCAAACCGTCGACACTCTGGTTGGTCGTGGAGGCGTGGATCATGTAGGGCGAGTGCAGCACGACGTCGCCCGCCTCGTAGTCCGCCACGAGCCAGCGCGTGTCGAACCGCTCAGCCATCGCGGGCAGGTCCTTCGACACCCAGCCGCCTTCGCTCATGTTGCGGTTGTAGGCGCTGACGCGTTCCTCCGGGCTAAGCCCGGCATTGTCGCTGCTGAACCGGGCCTCCATCGCGGCGCCGACGGCGTGCGATCCCTCCAGGTAGATAAGCCCGCCCATGTCGATGGAGGTATCGCCGATGGGAATCCATACCGTCACCACGCGGCTCGTGCCGCCGCGCAGGTAGACGAGGTCGTAATGCGCCGGTGTGGCGGTCGCCGTTCCGGGCATGGTGAAGCGCATGATCTTTCGCTTGTGCAGATAGGACAGGCCTCCGACAAACGCATCCATCGGGCGGGACAGACGGGGCTGCGCGCAAAAGCCTTCATAGGCGCTCGAGCGTACCAGCGACATCAGCCGGCGATCGGCGAGCTGGCGATCGAACGCGCCGGCTGACGCCGTGCCGAGCGAAGCGTCGGTCCCCGGTTTCAGCAGCCCGCTTGCGGCAAGATGCGAAAGCGCGAAGCCGCGAAAATCGATCACCTCGCGGCGCGGCAAAAGGCCCTTCAGCCAGACATAGCCTTGCATTGCATAGAGATGGCGAATGGTCTCGATGCCGACCGAGGGATCGGTTGGCGAGAGATAGCCCAGCCTGTCCGGCGCCGTGGACAATGCCTTGCCGTTGGCTGACAGGGCGATCTTGGATACTTCATTTGCGGAAACGCTCCCGAGGGAAGATATCGACATTTCAATCATCCAGCCTTCTTCCAATTGCCCCGGACAATGGCTTAATCTCACGACATCTCCCATGGACAGAAATTCCTACCTGGATTTTTCGCTCATGCCGGACTCGTCCTACGCGCTGTACCGATCGCCGCCGGCCGCCATGGGTGGGCTGTCGGTGAGGGGAATAGGCCGGCATCACGTCGGCCGGGCCATCATCAGGCGAAAGCTGCTGGATTTTGCAGTTGTCCTGGTTGAAGAAGGCCAAGGCTGGTTGGAAACCAGGGCCGCCGGCAGGCAGGCGATCGTTGCGCCCAGTCTTTTCTGGCTGTTCCCGGACACGACCCATTCATATGGACCCGACGGCCCGGGCTGGAGCGAACGCTGGGCGCTTTTCGGTGGAGCCCTGACGCGGGATTTCACCCGCATGCGGCTCATCGTCGAGCCGGCCCCGGTCGTTCCCTTGTCCGACCTCGGCGGCATGCGCCTTCTGTTCGACAGGCTCCATGCGGAGCTGTCCCCGGACACGCCGCTCAGCCAGGCGGAGGCTGCCGCCACCATGTATCGGCTGGTCGTGCAGGCCGCCCGCCAAGGAGCGGACCGAAGCGGCGGCGACGTCCATCCCGACTTCCGCGACGCCATCGAGGGTTTGCGCGACCGCGCTGCCGAGCCCATCGATTTCAGCGCGTTTGCCGCCAGGTTTGGCATGTCGCCGGCGACGTTGCGGCGCAGGTTCGCGCTGCACACCGGCCTATCGCCAAAGTCATTCCAGTTGCGCATCCGGCTCGACCGCGCCAAGCAGTTGCTGGCCGCGACCGATTCCCCCGTCGATGCGGTGGCGGAGGCTGTAGGCTTTCGT
The DNA here is from genome assembly GCF_000427725.1 of Mesorhizobium sp. WSM3224. Taxonomy (GTDB): domain Bacteria; phylum Pseudomonadota; class Alphaproteobacteria; order Rhizobiales; family Rhizobiaceae; genus Mesorhizobium. The sequence continues at coordinate 345,171 of NZ_ATYO01000006.1, forward strand.
GATGCCTTCTACTTTTCCCGGCTTTTTCGGAGCCGGGAAGATTGTTCGCCGAGCGAGTTCCGCCGCCGCCACAGGAGGACCTAAGCCGCGGCGCAACCGGCGATATCGCCGGAAAGCCATGACTTTTTTCGGGACGACCCGCTGCGACGGCGTGAAGTGGTTCACTTCGGCGAAATCCGCCTTCGCATAAGTTCTTGAATCGCATAAGCTTGTGCTCGGGTTATGGGGACATCAGGAGGGCTTTTGGCACTTGTTGCCGGCAGCACGACGCGTCTATGGACGCTTGTCGCGAAGGAGTTCTGGCGCAAGACGCGCCGGCGTTTGCGCGCCGGCCCGGTCTATCGCTGGCGCTATTCCGGCCGCACGCCCGAACGCGTCCTGATCGCCCCGCCGGATCTACGGCTCGCCGATCCGCAGATCGCGCTGGAGATTTATTACGGCCGCTATCCGCTGTCCGGCCATCTGGTCGAGACCGGCGGCACCTCGCCCTTTCAGCTCGACGTGCCCAATCGCGGCTGGCAGAAATCGCTGCACGGCTTCCGCTGGCTGCGCCACATGCGCGCCACCGGCACCGAGCTCGCCGCCGCCAACGCCAGGGCGCTGGTGAGCGACTGGATCGCCGTGCACGGCAACCAGATCTCCGGCATCGCCTGGGAACCGGGAACAACGGCCAAGCGGGTGATCGCCTGGCTGCAGCATTCCTCGGTGGTGCTGCAAGGCGCCGAATTCCCCTTCTATCGCGCCTTCCTCAAATCGCTTGCCGTGCAGATCCGCTATCTGCGCTCGGTGACGCGCGAGATGCCGGATGGCGAGGGCAGGCTGCGCGCCCGCATCGCGCTCGCCTTCGCCGCGCTGTCCCTGCCGGCGCCGGCCTCGGCATTGCGCGCCGCGACGCGCAACCTGGCCGAAGAGTTGGAGCATCAGATCCTTCCCGACGGCGGCCACATCTCGCGCAACCCGATGGCGGTGCTGGAGCTGCTGGCCGATCTTCTGCCGCTGCGCCAGACCTACGCCAACCAGGCCGAGGCGCCGCCCGCGGCCTTGATCGGAGCCATCGACCGCATGTTGCCGGCGCTGCGCTTCTTCCGTCACCAGGACGGCAGCCTTGCCCGCTTCAACGGCATGGGCGCCACCATCCATGACCGCATCGCCACCATCATGCGCCACGACGACACGGTGGGCGCGCCGCTGCTGCACGCGCCGCATTCCGGCTATGAACGCCTTTCGATGGGCGGCGTGACGGTGATCGCCGACACCGGCCTGCCGCCGCCGGTCGACGTCTCCAACGCCGCGCATGCCGGCTGCCTCGCCTTCGAGCTCTCCTCCGGGCGCCAGCACTTCATCGTCAATGCCGGCATCGACACTTACGGCGCTCCGGAATTCCGGCCGCTGGCGCGCGCCACCGCCGCGCATTCCACCGCCACGGTCAACGACACCTCGTCGGCGCGCTTCAGCCACTCGTTGCGCGTCAGCGACCTTTTGGGTTCACCGCTGATCGGCGGCCCGCAGCACGTGCCTTGCAAGCGCCTCGACCAGAAGGGTGTGCATGGCTTCATCGCCCGCCACGACGGCTATATCCCGCAATTCGGCTTCCTGCATGAGCGCGAGCTGAAGCTGACCACGAACGGCAACGTGCTTGCCGGCCGCGACCGTTTCCTGCGCCCAGGCGGCACGGCGATCCGCAACAGCGGCCGCGACTTCGTCACGGTGCGCTTCCACGTGCACCCCGACATCAGCCTGCTGCAGGACGACCACGACCGCCTGACCCTTACCGCCGCGCAAGGCGACACCTGGGTCTTCACCTGCGCCGAAGTGGCGCCGGAGGTCGAGGAATCGATCTATTTCGCCGGGCTGAGCGGCCCGCGGCGCAACCGGCAGATCGTGCTCGCCTTCAAGGCCTCGGAGGTTGCCGAGGTCCACTGGCAGCTGACCCGCACCCACATCACCGGCTATCCTGAAAACAACTAATGCATGTCGCCCAGAAGTGTGCAGCGGTTCTGGGACAACGACATGCATAAAAACAAAGACTTAAAGCGTGTCGCCTGAATCCGTTCACGGTACACGACTCAGGCGTTTTTTGAGCTTATCATCGATCTTCGGGGTGGTTTTTCGAGCCACGCGTGGGCGGCTGCTTTGGGGCAGTTGACGATCCAGTCTCTGAGTGCGTCGAGACCGATGCGGAACCAGGATTTTTCGCGGCGGCCGTGGCTTTTGCGGGGTATGGCCTTCATGCCCATGGTCTGGGTGGCGCATCGGTAGGCCCATGTGATGGCGAGCATCACGATGACGATGAGGCTTGCGAGCTTCTCGGGATTGGTGATGTGGGTGTCCTCGAGA